>NZ_MLQR01000014.1 GCF_001866005.1 Anaerobacillus alkalilacustris | reverse complement strand
GGTGTACCAGTTGTTCCGCCAGGAGCATAGCTGGGTAGCTACGTATGGAAGGGATAAGTGCTGAAAGCATCTAAGCATGAAGCCCCCCTCAAGATGAGATTTCCCTTGGAGTTAATCCAGTAAGACCCCTTAGAGATGATGAGGTTGATAGGTCTCGGGTGGAAGCACGGTGACGTGTGGAGCTGAGAGATACTAATCGGTCGAGGACTTATCCTAAAATAAGAATTGAATTCACACTCAAGAAACTTATATGTATGTTATCTAGTTTTCAGAGAATGATTATTCACTAGCGTAAAAAAAGTGTTGACTTTTGAGTCGTAGTGATATAAAATAATTATTGTCTTTGTGTTTTAATGAGTTTGGTGGCGATAGCGAAGAGGTCACACTCGTTCCCATGCCGAACACGATCGTTAAGCTCTTTTGCGCCGATGGTAGTTAGGGGCTTCCCCTTGTGAGAGTAGGACGTTGCCAAACTAATTAAAACACTAAAATGTTTTAATGGATTATATAATAGTTTCATTATAGCAAATGTTTTTCTACTTATTCTGATATTGGATTTAATTAACATTCCACAGTAGCTCAGTGGTAGAGCAATCGGCTGTTAACCGATCGGTCGTAGGTTCGAGTCCTACCTGTGGAGCCATGCTTCCATAGCTCAGTAGGTAGAGCACTTCCATGGTAAGGAAGGGGTCGTCGGTTCAAATCCGGTTGGAAGCTCCATTTTTACTTTAATGGCCCGTTGGTCAAGCGGTTAAGACACCGCCCTTTCACGGCGGTAACACGGGTTCGAATCCCGTACGGGTCACCAATTCAAATTTTATTAGATTGTAGTTCGATAAACTACTAATCGGAGGATTAGCTCAGCTGGGAGAGCACCTGCCTTACAAGCAGGGGGTCGGCGGTTCGATCCCGTCATCCTCCACCAGTTTTTTTGTGTAACAAAGTTGACAAAAAAAATACCTATTATGCCGGCCTAGCTCAATTGGTAGAGCAACTGACTTGTAATCAGTAGGTTGGGGGTTCAAGTCCTCTGGCCGGCACTCTTAATTAATTCTAATTCGGAGGGGTAGCGAAGTGGCTAAACGCGGCGGACTGTAAATCCGCTCCTTAGGGTTCGGCGGTTCGAATCCGTCCCCCTCCACCATTTATTATTGGGCTATAGCCAAGCGGTAAGGCAACGGACTTTGACTCCGTCATTCTCTGGTTCGAATCCAGATAGCCCAGCCATATTTTGAGCCATTAGCTCAGTCGGTAGAGCATCTGACTTTTAATCAGAGGGTCGAAGGTTCGAATCCTTCATGGCTCACCATTGTTTGCGGGAGTAGTTCAGTGGTAGAACACCACCTTGCCAAGGTGGGGGTCGCGAGTTCGAATCTCGTCTTCCGCTCCAACAAGAATGTAAACATATCAAGGTGAAAGTATATTGCGTAAATAATTAAATTGTGCTACAATTCAATAAAATGCGGGTGTAGTTTAATGGTAAAACCTCAGCCTTCCAAGCTGATGTCGTGAGTTCGATTCTCATCACCCGCTCCATTTGGGGCCTTAGCTCAGCTGGGAGAGCGCCTGCCTTGCACGCAGGAGGTCAGCGGTTCGATCCCGCTAGGCTCCACCAATACATAATGAAAAACCCTATATCAAATAGGGTTTATTTTTATTTTAAGTGTATTTACTTTATTAGTACAAATCAGCATTTTAGCTATGGACTAGGGTTTTAGTTTTCTTACTTATATGTATGTTATTATAAACATTTAATAGCTTGTCCAATTTTGTGCTAGCATCAACGACCTCTTTAGAATTTAGGGGGTTTTCATAAGCTAATTGGACCATTTTCTTTCTAGCAATTTCAATTTCCTCAAGCATTTTTTTATTTTTTAAATCTTTCTTCATAAAATTCCCTCCCTTTTAACTATTATATACCCAGAATGAAAAAAGAAAAACGTATATTTTAAAAATTGTAGAATTTCATCTTATTCATGATAAAATAAAATTATTTGAAACTTATTTATTAGAAATACGTAAATAAAGTAACCGCATAGAGCGGAGGTATAGAGGAGAATGGAGACATTAGTAAAAAGAATTATTAATGATGTAAAAAAAGGTGATCAGGAAGCTTTTGCTGAATTAGTCGAACTTTATAAAGATAAAGTTTATCAAATTTCTTATCGAATGGTGGGGAACGTTCACGAGGCACAAGACATAGCTCAAGAAGCTTTCTTACGTGCTTATATGAATATTGATACTTATGATTTGGATAGGAAATTTTCAACTTGGTTATTTCGAATTGTTACAAACCTATCTATTGATCGGTTAAGAAAGAAGAAACCAGACTTCTACTTAGATCAAGAAGTTGATGGTACTGAAGGACTTACTTTGGCTTCACAAATAGCTGCAACAGATGAATTACCAGAGGATCAAGTCATAACTTATGAGTTACAAGATTGGATACAAGGAGAAATACTTAACTTACCCCCAAAATATCGTTCTGCTATCATCTTGAAGTATATTGAGGACTTATCTTTGAAAGAAATAAGTGAGATTTTAGATCTTCCAATTGCTACTGTGAAAACAAGAATTCATAGGGGTAGAGAAGCACTTAGAAAAAGATTGAGTAATGTATAAAAAGGAGAGATTTACAAATGGAATGCAGGAAAGATATAGTCTCCTTAATTCATAAGTATTTCGATGAAGAAATAACTGAAACAGAGAAAAATCAACTAAAACAACATTTGAATGAGTGTAATCATTGTCGTAATCATTTTAATAAATTAAAAAAATCAATTGCATTTGTACAGAGCTCTTCTCATATTGTGGCCCCACCAAATTTTACAGATCTTGTAATGAAACAATTACCACAACCAAAACGGTCAAACAATTGGAAGCGGTGGATGAAAAAAAACCCATTTCTAGCAGCAGCTTCAGTATTTATTATTTTAATGTCAACTAGTGTTTTCTCTTTTTGGTTAGACAGTGGAGATGAGTTGTCTGTTTCAGGTCAAGCAAATCTGATAATTGATAAAGATAGAAATGTTGTGGTCATTCCAGAAGGGGAAATTGTTGAAGGTGATCTTATTGTAAGGAATGGCAGCTTACAAATTGATGGACAAGTGAATGGGAACGTGACGATTATTAACGGTCAAAATTATAGGGCGTCAGTTGGTAAAGTAACTGGAAATATTGAAGAAATTGATGAAGGTTTAGAGTGGATTTGGTACAATATAAAATCTTTTCTCTCTGATGCAGTAAATATATTTGATGGAAAAAAAGTAAACGAATAAAAAGGTGGTACATTATGATATGTATCACCTTTTCTATATTATCTATATAGAAATCGTAATAGATATTTAAATATTTAGGTTTACAGGTTATACCAAGTGTCACATACTGTTATGCTAATAATGTTATGGTATAATTAAAAAGTTATGTACCTCGTAAGTAAGAATTGTTATATGGAGGGGAAGTAATGATACTAGGTGATATTCAACTTATTGATGTATTAAGAATAGCAGTAGATATACTACTTGTTACATTTGTTATATATAAACTTATTATGATTGTCCGTGGCACAAGAGCTGTTCAATTATTTAAAGGTATTATTGTAATTTTAGCTGTATGGTTTTTAAGTGGTAGTTTAGGATTACATACACTTAGATGGATCATGTCTCAAGCTGTAATTTATGGTTTACTAGCGATTATTATCATTTTTCAACCTGAATTGCGTAGAGCTTTAGAACAATTAGGTCGAGGTAAATTTTTGTCGAGATCAAACTCAATTGACGATCAGGAAATGGAGAAGTCAATAGAAGAAATAGTCAAGGCGTCAATCTACATGGGAAAACGTCGTATTGGAGCATTAATCTCTATTGAGAGAGAAACTGGAATGAATGATTATATTGAAACTGGAATAGCTGTGAAAGGTAAATTAACATCTGAATTACTTATTAATATTTTTATTCCTAATACACCGTTACATGATGGAGCTGTGATTATCAAGAGCCATCAAATTATGGCAGCAGGCTGTTATTTACCATTGTCGGAAGATCCCTTTATATCAAAAGAGTTAGGGACAAGACACCGAGCTGCCCTAGGTATTAGTGAAGTTACTGATGCGATAACCTTAGCTGTCTCAGAAGAAACGGGTAATATTTCGGTTACTAAAAACGGTGAGTTACATCGCAATTTAGATGAAGAAGCATTAAAAGAGTTATTAATACAAGAGTTAGTTACAAGTACGAAGACAAATTCAACTTCTCTTTGGCAGTGGGGAGGGAAGAAGAATGGATAAATTATACAACAACCCATGGTTTGTTAAGGCGATTTCTTTTTTAATTGCCCTATTACTGTTTGCAGTTGTGAACTTTGATAATCCAAATAATCAACCAGGTGGAATACCAGTCGTAACAAACGGTTCGTATACAATTCCGGAAGTCCCTTTAAATGTTTATTATAATGAAGATGAATTAGCGATCACAGAAATTGTTGAACATGTACAAGTAAATTTAAGAGGACCACAAAATGTATTGACTTATTTCCAAATTGCTAGGCCGTCCTATGATGTATTTGTTGATTTACGTAATTTAGAACCAGGTACACATCATGTAAATGTTCAATATCGAAATTTTCCAAGTGAATTAACTGTTAATATTGTACCAGATACGATAAGGGTGACTATTGAGGAAAAAAGAACAATATCATTACCTGTTGAGATTGATTTAATTAATAAAGCTGAAATACCAGAAGGTTATACAGTTGGTACGCCTATCGTTAATCCAGTAAATGTAGAAATTACTGCTGCGGAGAGTATCATCCAACACGTAGCATTTGTTAAAGGGTTTGTTGATATAAAAGATGTTAATAAAACGGTGGAAAAGGGTATTCCGGTTAAAGTTTATGATCAGCAAGGTAATGAACTGGCGATCGATGTTAGTCCTTCGGTTGTAGATGTAAAAATACCTGTAACAAGCCCTAACAAAGATGTTCCACTTAAAATAACCCGAATTGGTGAACTGCCAGAAGGTTTAAGTATCCGTTCAATTGTTACCGATCCAAAAGAAGTAACGATCTTTGGACCGCGAGATGTTATAGATGGAATTTCGCACTTAGAGGGAGTGGAAGTCAATCTTTCAACCATTACTGAAAATACAGTATTGGAAATTGACCTTCCAGTACCACCAGGGGTTGAGAAGGTATCACCTTCTACTGTGAAAATAATTGTTGAAGTAGATATAGAAGAAACACTAGAAATAGAAGAGATACCTGTAGAAGTGATTGGCCTATCGGAGAGAATGGATGCTGAATTCTCAAATCCAAATCATAAAATCATTAGTTTAATTGTAAAAGGTTCACCGGCGGCAATCGATAGAATTCAAAAAGATGACGTAAAAGTCTATATTGATCTGAATGAGCTAGCGGTTGGTGAACATTTAGTACCAATTCAAGTTAGTGGACCTCAAAATATTTCATTTGATCTACCGTTTGATGAAATAGAAATTATTATTTCCGAAGTGTTGAGTATTGAAGAAGAAATTGAAACTAATGCAACTGATGAGTTTAATGAAAATAATGATGAATTGACTGAAACGTAGAAAATTAAGGGTGTTAACCTAAGGAGAGATTTAGAAAATGGGAAAATATTTTGGTACAGATGGAGTTCGAGGGGTAGCAAATACCGAATTAACTCCAGAACTAGCATTTAAGCTTGGAAGGTACGGTGGTTTTGTTTTAACTAAAAATACAGAGAAACCTAAAGTATTAATTGGTAGAGATACTCGTATTTCGGGGCACATGCTAGAAGGTGCTTTAGTAGCAGGCCTGTTATCAATAGGAGCAGAGGTTATGCGTCTTGGCGTTATTTCAACTCCAGGTGTTGCTTATTTAACAAAAGCATTAAGTGCCCATGCGGGAGTTATGATCTCTGCTTCTCACAACCCTGTTGAAGATAATGGGATTAAGTTTTTTGGTCCAGATGGTTTTAAATTATCAGACGATCAAGAACTGGAAATTGAAAAATTATTAGATCAAGTAGATGATCAATTACCAAGACCAACTGGAGTAAATGTCGGGCAACTGAGTGATTACTTTGAAGGTGGGCAGAAATATTTACAGTTTTTAAAGCAGACTGTTGATGAGGACTTTTCAGGTATTCACATTGCTCTTGATTGTGCACACGGAGCAGCATCATCTCTTGCGCCGCATCTTTTTGCAGATTTAGAGGCTGATATATCAACTTTAGGAACGAATCCTAATGGCTTAAATATTAATGACGGTGTAGGATCGACTCATCCAGAGACATTAGCGCAGTTTGTTTTGGATAAAAAGGCAGATATAGGGTTAGCGTTTGATGGAGATGCAGACCGTTTAATTGCAGTAGACGAAAATGGGAACATAGTAGATGGTGACCAGATCATGTATATCTGTGCAAAGTATTTTAAGGAAAAAGGTAGATTAAAGCATCAAACTGTCGTTTCGACAGTTATGAGTAATTTAGGATTTTATAAGGCTGTTGAAGCGATAGGTATTGCGGCAAAGCAAACGGCTGTAGGTGATCGTTATGTGATGGAAGAGATGAGAAAAGGTGGTTATAACCTAGGCGGTGAGCAATCCGGTCATATCATTTTCTTAGATTATAATACGACTGGCGATGGTATGTTGTCAGCGTTACAGTTAGTTAATATCATGAAAGTAACTCAAAAATCTCTTTCTGAACTTGCATCAGAAATTAAAAAGTACCCACAAAAGCTTGTTAATGTGAAGGTAGCCAACAAACAGGAATTAATGTCTAATATTGTTATTAATGAAGAAATCCGTCGCGTAGAACAAGCAATGAATGGTAATGGAAGAATCCTTGTAAGGCCTTCTGGAACAGAGCCACTCGTTCGCGTAATGGCAGAGGCACCTACCCAAGACCTTTGTGATCAATATGTTCAAGAAATTGTTGATGTAGTTAAGCAAGAATTAGGTTCACTATAATATATATGTTATATGCACAGACACAATTAAATTGCTCTGTGCATATTTTTATAGTATAGCCAAACAAATTTCTTTGTGAGGTTATGGTAAATTATGGTACAAAAGAGTGATTGACGTTTTCTGTAAAAACTAGTATGATTAGTTTGATTCTGAAAGAGAAAGGTGGATCGGCTCATATATACTAAAAAGCGCCTGAACTATTCGAATGGACGGAAACACGAATAGTTGACGAGGAAGAGGTTTATCGAAAACATCGGCGGATGCCTCTCGGTTGCCACACCACAACCGCAAGCTTTGGTAAAAAACAGAAGGTGACTTCTTGAACAAAAACTAAAGTATTGGTGCTCTGCAATTAAAAAATGTAAAGAGTGGGGCAAAAAGCCCCTAGTTTGATTATGTTTTATTATTGTGCATATGCTTTTTTGAAAAGTATATGCTAAGTAATAAAGCTAAGATAACGCATGCTTTCTTGCCCCACCGAGGGAGGACTATAAATATGTGCGGAATAGTTGGATATATTGGTAATGAAGATGCAAAGGAAATATTACTAAGTGGATTAGAAAAGTTAGAATATAGAGGTTATGATTCTGCAGGGATTGCAATTGTAAATGAAAAAGGTGTTCATCTCTTTAAAGAAAAAGGTCGTATTGCAGCATTGAGAAATATTGTTGATAATGAAGTGTACGGTACAGCAGGTATCGGTCATACAAGATGGGCGACTCATGGGCCACCAAGCCGTGTTAATGCTCATCCACATCAAAGTACTTCTCACCGTTTTACACTTGTTCATAATGGGGTTATTGAAAATTATGAAGAAATAAAAGCTGAGCATTTGCAAGATGTTTCATTCGTTAGTGAAACTGATACTGAAGTGGTCGTTCAGCTTATAGAGCGCTTTATGGATGAAGGAAATACGGTTGAAAAAGCATTTAGACAAACTCTTCTGTTATTAAAGGGTTCGTATGCGATTGCATTAATTGATGAAACAGATCCAGATAAGATTTATGTTGGAAAGAATAAAAGCCCATTACTAGTTGGTTTAGGGGATGGTGTTAATGTCATTGCTAGTGACGCAATGGCAATGATTAAAACAACCAATCAATTTGTAGAATTAATGGATCAAGAAATTGTTATTGTTACCCGTGATTCCGTTACGATTAAAAATTTAGCAGGTGAGACAATTTCAAGAGAATCATATATCGCTGAATTAGATGCAAGCGATATTGAAAAAGGTACGTATCCTCACTATATGTTAAAAGAAATAGACGAACAACCTCTTGTTATTCGTAACATTATTTCGAAGTATCAAGATGAAAATGGTCAGGTTAAATTAGATGAAGAAATTCGTCATGCGATGAATGCAGCTGATCGAATTTATATAATAGCAGCTGGTACTAGTTATAATGCTGGTCTTGTTGGTAAGCAGTTGATTGAAAGCATTGCAAAAAAACCAGTAGAGACGCATATCGCTAGTGAATTTCTTTACAATATGCCATTAATTTCTAAAAACCCACTCTTTATTTTTATTTCACAGAGCGGTGAAACTGCAGATAGCCGCGGAGTTTTAGTAGCTGTGAAGAAGTTAGGTTACCCTGCGTTAACAATAACAAACGTACCAGGTTCAACGTTATCACGTGAGGCAGATTACACACTCCATACGTATGGTGGACCTGAAATTGCTGTTGCTTCTACAAAGGCTTATACAGCGCAAATGGCTGTTCTATCTTTACTTGCTGTAGATTCAGCTAAAGCACAAGGGTTCGAATTAGACTTTGACCCTATTAAAGAGTTGAGTATTGTGGCAACGGTTATGGAAACTCTTTGTGATCAAAAAGAAGCTTTAGAAAAGATTGCCCGCGACTATTTAAGTGTCACGCGTAATTGCTTCTTTATCGGTCGTGCATCCGACTACTATGTTGTATTAGAGGGTGCCTTGAAATTAAAGGAAATATCATATATTCAGGCTGAAGGATTTGCTGGTGGAGAATTAAAGCATGGGACAATTGCATTAATCGAGAAAGGTACACCAGTCTTTGCATTGGCAACACAAGAGCACGTTAACTTAAGTATTCGTGGTAACGTGAAGGAAGTAGCTGCTCGTGGTGCTTCTCCATGTATCATTAGTTTAGAAGGTCTAAATGCGGAAGATGATCAGTTTGTAGTTCCAAAAGTACACGAGTATTTAACGCCACTCGTAACCGTGATCCCAATGCAATTAATTGCATACTACGCAGCACTTCATAGAGATTGTGATGTAGATAAACCAAGAAATCTTGCAAAAAGTGTTACGGTCGAATAACTATATATAATTTAATTGAGAGCGTGTTTAATTAAAATTAAGTTTTTAGTTTTAAGGATATAAAAAACAGGAGTGGAGTTCAACGGTGAGCAGTTGGCCCACTCCTTTATAATAAGGAGAAAAGTCGTTTCCGTTTAGGAGATCGACTTTTTTCACATATATATTGTTGTTGACGGCCATTCCATTTTGAACTGCTTCTAACCAGTCTCTATTTACCTCGAGTCCGCTGCAAAATTTGATTTCGGCTAAAATCCTCGAGATAGGACTCAGGAGCAATATTCGTCATTTCTTCATGGCGGTCGTATTCGGCGGATTTTTGTTTTCCTATTGGCTTATATCGGATATGCAGTTCTTCTACATAATTTGGGATTTCTTCTACAGAAGCTGACTGCGCCATGCCCGCTATCCACGTCTCAAGATTATACGTTCCTCTTTGAATGATTTGACAGAGATCTTCAAGGGAGTCGATCAGCTCAGAGAGACAATCTAATCCGTTTCTTAACATGATCAATCCTTTATCCTTTGCCTTTTCAATGGAGTGTTCCAGCCTGTATATTTTATTCTGGTAGTGAAAATCAATGTAACAGCTGCTGCGATCGTAGTTGAAATTGAAGTTTTCAACCTTTAAGCGTTTCATAACCTTTCGAAGCCTTCTTTCACACACATCTTGCTCATTATTCGGCACCCAATTGAACATACTAGTCACCCTCTTTTGTTAGATTTGTTATTCCGTTCCACTTGTATTACTTATTTCTACAAAATATCCAAATACCCTTTTCTAATCTTTTACATTTTTCTGGTTATTTTTGTATAATAAGGTTGAATAGCTTGATGATCGGCGAAAATAATTGGCACCTGCCATTATGCTAAGCTTTGAAATGAAAACAGCTATTTAAAAGGAGAGAAATCAATAACACTATCTGTAATTTTTTGATATGGATGGAACCCTCTTTCAAACGGATAAAATTTTAGAATTGACACTGAAGGCGCTATCATTAAATAAAAAGGGTAGTGCTCTTTTACTTTTAAAGGGCCAGGTTGTGGAAAAATACTTAAACAGAATTGGGGATTTATGTTAAAGTGTAGAAGAGTTGTGAAGGTTTCTATTAAAGTAATGATGCAGAAGAATTAAGAATTTGAAACTAAATAAAGGTGTAATAACGTCCTTATAAATGTGATTAATAAATTAAAAGATATTTATTGCCCATAGGGTACTTAGACATGGAGGATTTATGTTTGAACGAACTAGTTATTTAGTTTAATTTTTTGGGGAACTTTAGGTATCACTGTTAAATTGTGTTAGGTTTTTAGCTACCATACTAGGTATTGATAAATGGTATAATTTAATTTTAAGAAAAGGTAAATATAAGAATTTGTAAGGGTTTTCCTTTTTGGAAGGTGAGAGTATAAAACTTGGAATGATGTCTAGATCTAGCGCCCTATCGACATGAAAACTCCTTTACCTCGTCTACGATAAGTCGAGAACGAAAGACTAACGTTTTTCCACTCTCCTAAATCTCACTCGACTCGGCCTGGCTTAATACGTATAGAGCTACGACGCTTGCACTTTTCTTAACTGGAGGTGTTAAATGCTTTTTTCATTACGAAATCGTTTATTTTTAATTTTTACATTATTACTAACAGTCCCGTTCATTATTTTATCTATCATTATTCCAAGTTGGTTTACATCCATTATTAAAGAACAGACTCAAGATTTAACGATAGAGATGATGGATCAATATTCACTTTATGTTGATTCAATTACTACTCAAGCACAAGATCTAGGAAAACAAGTATTAGTTAATCCAACTACTCAGCGTTGGTTAGAGTTAGAAAAAGGCAACGTTCGTACGTTAGAGGAGACTTTATTAACGAAAAATCAACTGAGAATGCTCTTATCCTCAATGATGCTGAATAATTCATATGCAATGTCTATTTCTGTGTTTCTGAATGATGGTACAGGCGTTTGGGGAAATAATCCAACTATTCAAGAGATTGAATGGTTTACAGACTTTGTTGAAAATGAACAGCAGTTCGTAAACTCACACGTAGATCCTTTTCAGCCGTATCAGGGTGAAATAAATAGTTATATCTTACCTCTCTTTGATACAAATACATTAGTTCCAAGTGGAGTGATTAAAGTTAATTTCCCGTCAACTTTGCTAGAAAAGGCGTTAAGTAATATTAAAATTGGCCAAAACGGACGTGCTTTTTTGATAGATCAACACGGAACAAACGTTTTGTCAGGGGCGATTGAGACTCCTGAAAAGGTGTTAGAGAAAAGTTTGTCTTACATAACAAGTGGACATTATCAAAAGGGTTTAGTAGAAATTAATGAAGCTGGAGAGAATTATTTTGTTTTTTTTCAAAAGTTACCAGTAGGTAATTGGATTTTAATGACTGCGGTAACGGATTCTGACTTATTTTCGAAAGTTTATTATTTGCAACGGAATTTACTCCTAATAAGTATAATCGTTTTTATGCTAACAATTGTTGCATCATATTTGCTTTCTTCAAATATTACAAGTCCATTAGGTAAACTTGCAAAAGCTATGAAATTTATTGAACGTGGAGACTTTTCGGGTGCAAGTAAATTTATGCCAACCATCAAATCTCATAACACTGAAGTTGGTTATTTAATAAAAGTATTCGATCATACCATTGAAAAGTTAAGGAATTTAATTGAAACACAATATGAAGCAAATCTACGTCGAAAAGATGCTGAGTACAAAGCTTTACTATTGCAAATCAATCCTCACTTTTTGAATAATACTCTAGAAATCATTGGTGGACTAGCTGCTCAAGGAAAAAATAAAGAAGTAATGAATGTAAGTATTTATTTAGGTAGAATGATGAGATATTCCTTAAATACAAAAAATGACGTTGTAAAACTAGGAGAAGAATTAGATTATATTAAGAGTTACACAGATATTTTAAAGTTAAGGCACGAAGATATGATTTCTATTACTATTGAAGAAGATCATGAAACTAAAGCACTTCCAATTGTAAAATTCATTTTACAACCACTTGTAGAAAATGCTGTTAAATATAGTTTTATAGAGAAGAAATACGCAGAAATTAAGATTAAAACCGAAAAAATTAGAGATCAGGTATTTATTGTTGTAGAAGACAAAGGCGTAGGAATATCTAAAGAAATTATTTTAGATTTATTAAAGGAAGAAACCACTGAAGTATTAAAAAGTAAAGGAAATAGTATTGGATTAAGGAATGTGCTTGGGCGGTTAAAGCTTTTTTACGGTCATGACTTTTCGTACCAAATCGATTCGGAAAAGGGTATTGGTACAAAGATTTCATTATGTATAAAATTTAAGAGAGGTGATATACGATGTTGAAGGTTATTCTTGCCGATGACGAAATTCAAGTCCGTAAAGGTCTCCGTATGAAAGTGGACTGGAAAGAAGAGGGATTCCAAATTGTTGATGAGGCTTCAAATGGTCAAGAAGTACTTGAACTACTTCAAAATATTAAAGTAGATGTAGTCATTACAGATATGAGAATGCCAATTATGGATGGTGTTGAATTTGCAAAGCGATGTCACCAAGACTTTCCAACTATAAAAGTAATTGTTTTATCTGGTTATTCTGATTTTGATTATGTACGAAGTTCCATGAAGGAAGGTGTTAGAGACTATTTGTTAAAGCCGGTTGCACCCGATGAATTAAATGATGCATTAAGAAGAATTCGTAAAGAAATTGAGGATGAAAGGAGGAAACAAGGTGAATTAGCTAAAATGAGTCAGTTTGTTTATTCCCACCTACAGGAAGTTCAAGAACAATATTTGTTGCATTTAGTAAAGGATGAATTATTACAGTTGAATTTGGTTAAAGATAGACTACGTCAACTTCATTTAGATAATTTTGCTAATGAAAATGTTAAAGTTCAGTTCTTAACAGTGGAAATTCGAGAAGACAATAATAACCCAAATAGGTTAAAGGAACTGTGGCAACCTTTTCAGATGTTTTGTAGGGAAATTGCAAAAGAACATCGAGGGACTTACTCCTTTTATAACCCAAGTTATGCAAATATGGTTCATTTCGTACAACTTATCGATTTAGATTTAGAAAATGATATTTCTAACTTAGTTAAGAAAGTTCAACAAAATGCGAAAAGATTCTTTAGTTTAGAGACAGTCATAGGTATTGGATCTATTGTTAATGGACTAATAGAGTTTCGAACGGGTTATATTTCAAGCTTACTTTCTTGGAGTCAAAGTCAATTAGGTTCGCACTCGCAGGTTATTGATCAGGCAGTGACTAGAGAAGAAGGGTTTAACTTTTCTCCAGATTTTGAAAGAAGGTTGACGAATTCAATCGAAAATGTCGATTTCAAGATGTTTAAGGAAAGTCTCAACACTGTATTGGGCGAGGGGGATAATCAATCAGTTTTGTCTTTTTCATTTGTTGCGAATCGAGTCCTATTTCTATTGGGTTCATTAGCCAAAAAATATGATATAGAAACGAATGACATCCAAAAAACGATTTGGAATTGCCAACAGAGTATTTGGGAGCTATGTTCCCAAAGTAAAGTTATCAAATACCTCGTACAGTTAGCGCAGCTAATTATTGAAAAAGTACGTATGACCCGTTTTTCTAGCGGAAAGGTATTAATGGATAGTATCCGCCATTATTTGGACGAGCATTATGGTAGTGAAATTTCACTTTCTTTATTATCTGAATTATTTCATATAAATAGTGCTTATTTATCTGAAACCTTTAAAAATCATGTAGGACAAAATTTTAGTGATTATCTCGTTAACTTGCGAATGGAAAAAGCAAAACAGTTCCTTAAAGATAAACACCTTAAAATTATAGATGTTGCGAACTTAGTTGGATTTTCTAATTCAGGGTATTTTAGTACAGTATTTAAAAAGCATTTTGGGCAAACACCTGTTGAATATCGGAACTCTATAGAGTAGTAGAAGCAGTTTAAGTAGTGGTCAAATGACACTTTGAAAGAAGGGAATACAAATGAAGAAATGGTTAATTGTCCTTATTTTTGCACTTGTATTTTGTTTAGCAGTGTTTGCTTTCGCCTTTGGTAAAATGTTTTTTACAGACTCAGAAGAAATAGTAGATGATAAGAATACTATAGATCAAATTGAGCTAACATTTTGGCGAAATTCTGGAAATGAAGCATTTAATAAAGCGTATGAAGAACTAGTTGCGGATTTTGAAGCTGCTCATCCGAAAATCGTAATCAATATGCAAACGATGAATTGGGCAAACGAATATGAGTTAAGATTACGTACAGAATTGGCTGCTGGAAACTATCCTGATATTATGACAATTGATAGCCCTACCCTCGCTTTGTATGCAAATTCAGGGGCACTATTATCAATTGATCAATATATGAAAGAGGAAGGTAATATTGATGATATATCTCAGCCTACCTTAAAAGGATTAACCTTTGAGGGCGAATTCTTTCTAGCGCCTATTACTGAACCTAGTATTGCATTATTTTATAATAGATATTTATTTAAAGAAGCAGGAATTCCATTTCCATCAGCTGATCCAGACAACCCATTGACATGGGATGAAGTGTTAGATATTGCTTTGCAAATTACCAATATAGAAAAGGGTGTGTATGGGATTGACCCAGCCCAAGGATTTAGCGAAGGAGAAGGGCCAGCTTATTTTAAATTACCTATCCTTTGGCAGTTTGGAGCAGAAGCTCTAAGTCCAGATGGTACAACGGCAGATAGATATTTAAATTCGGACGAAGCATTGGAAGCATTACAATTTTATCAAGATCTCTATCATAAACATCAAGTTGCTACGGTTGAGTTACCATCAGGAGCTTTTGAAACGGGTAAACTTGCTATGACGATATTAGGTTCCTGGCATTTATCAGAATTAGAAGGTTATACAAATTTTACGCTAGGAGAAGATTTTGGGATTGCCCCATTGCCAAAGGGGAAATATCAAGTTGCACCAAATGGTGGATGGGCACTTGGCATTTCATCAAGGACTAATTATCCTGATGAAGCTTGGGAATTCATTAAGTTTATGACTAGTTATGAGGGAATAAAAAAATTTGTAGAAATTACAGGTGAAATTCCTGCGAGATACTCAGTAGCTAATGATATAGCTGAGCTTAATGAGTATCCTAAAAATATTTTTGTTCAACAAGGACAAAAATACTCAAAAAACCGACCGGTGACGCCAGCATATTCAGTAGTTAGTCATTCAATTAAATTACTTTTTGAAGATGTTGGAATGGACGGCAAGGATGTAGAGGCCGCAGCGGTGAAAGCGGTAGAAAGAATTGATAGAGGCATAGAAGAATTATTAGAGTCATCAGCATCCATAGTCCCATAAAAAATGGTAACCCACTAGTTTATAATTAGTGGGTTTTGTGTCTTTTTAAACAAGCTATCTCGTTTTTGTTATTAAATTAGTATAAAATTTTTGATGGGTAAGTTTTGTGACGTAACCGATTTCAAGTCCCGAATATTTTAAATGTTCCCAACCAAAAATATTAAAATCATATTTCTAGCCGTTTTGTTAAAGTAATTAATGAGACAGTGAATTTTGAATTTAATACTATGGAGGTGCATAAACATGTTTGGGTCTCAATGGTACATTCGCCTAGGCAATTGGGCATTTAATTTAGTACTATTAAACCTTCTATGGTTTTTATTTTCTTTCTTGGGGCTTTTTATCGTAGGTTTTTTCCCGGCTACTGCAGCATTATTTGCTGTTTTAAGGCAGCTAGTAATGGATGATGAGGATGCACCTATCTTGAAGCTTTTTTGGAATAAATTTAAATCTGAATTCGTTATGTCAAATCTTGTTGGCTACTTTGTATTCATTTTTGGCCTCATTTTATACCTTGATTTAAAAGTACTACAACAATTAGACAATAGCATTTTTCGTTTAGCATTGGCGAGCATTACGGTTGTCGTCGCTTTTGCATATTTACTCACCTTACTTTATATTTTCCCTATATTTGTTCATTTTGATCTAAAATTTATGCAATATCCAAAACATGCGTTAATTCTTGCGGTCGCAAAACCTTTTCATACAATTTTATTGATTTTTATGTTGGCAATTGTATTATTTTTGTATTTGAAAATCCCAGCTTTAATTTTTATTTTTGGTATGAGCTTAATTGGTTTAGTTATGGTGAAAATAGCATCCTTTTCTTTCCCTAGAAAAAGCTTGGTCAATTAGTTAAATCGTACAAATAAAAAAATTCTCTAGCTATCTACTAGAGAATTTTTTTATTTGTACGATTATTTTTCTTACTTTGATTACTCGCCACACATTAATGGATAAGTATATTTAATTAAGAAGAAAAATGTAACCGATTGCAACTCCCGAAAATATTAGAATGTATAACCCAAAAATATTGAAATAGTCTCTTAAACTATTTTGTTATATTAAAAATAAGAAAGCGCTACCTTGTTAGTTTCTAAGTAATTACATCGCTTTCGAAATTATTCGCTCATATTCTTGGTGTGAAGAAAAAAGTAATTGATTGGAGGGTTAGATCATTTCAACAATGATTAAATAAATAAAATTATTGCCTTAAGGAGGGATATGTATGGCTCAAGACTTCGTGTCAGTGGCCAAGACAGCTGATGCTTCAGCTCAGATGACTAACTTTTCAAAAAAGAAGCAAGGCCGTTTAAGCTATATTAGGAAAAATTATGTTTTATATTTATTTTTAGCTCCTGCCGTGCTCTCGGTTTTTATCTTTAATTATATACCGATGTATGGAGTACTGATTGCCTTTCAAAACTTCAGTGTAACGAAGGGGATTTTTGGAAGCGAGTGGGTTGGGCTTACCCACTTTACAAACTTTTTAACTTCGCCTAATTTCTTTCAAATTTTTATGAATACGATCAAGCTTAGTATTTATGGACTTCTTATTGGTTTTCCTGTTCCAGTGATATTAGCTCTTATGTTAAACCAGGTGAGAAGAGCAGGTATAAAAAAGAACATTCAATTAATTATTTATGCACCAAATTTCATTTCGACGGTTGTAATTGGAGGGATGTTATTTATATTTCTATCACCAGCAGGGCCGATAAATTCATTGTTAAGTGTATTTTTTAATCAACCAATATCGTTTATGTCTGAACCAAGCTATTTTAGAACAATCTTTATAGCGTCTGGTATCTGGCAAGGTGCTGGGTTTGCATCGATTGTATATGTTGCTGCTCTTTCAAACAGTGATCCACAGCTACATGATGCAGCCACAATTGACGGAGCGTCACTGTTACAAAGAATTTGGCATATTGACATTCAAGTGCTGAAACCCGTGATGGCTGTACTCTTTATTCTTGCAGTTGGTGGCATCATGGGGGTTGGTTTCGAAAAAGCTTATTTACTTCAAACATCTATGAACTTACCTGCTTCAGAAGTAATTGATACGTATGTTTACAAAAGAGGCTTACTAGCGGGTGACTGGTCATTTGGTGCAGCAGTTGGATTATTTAACACGGTTATCGGCTTGATCTTATTAGCAACTGCTAATCAAGTTGTAAAAAAACTTAAAGGTGAATCTCTTTATTAGAAAGGAGGAAAAGTAGAATGATAAACTCGAAAAAAAATCACTTAATCAATAACTCAAAAACAGATCGACTTATCCTTTTCGTAAATAAAATTCTGTTGAGTTTGATTGTAGTTATTGTCACTATTCCTCTTTTATATGTATTACTTGGTTCTTTTTTACAACCAAATATTTTGATTACGAGAGGAATTTCATTCGACCCGGCACATTGGACGATCGATGGTTATGTACGAATATTTCAAGATGGGTCTATTGTAAGGGGGTTCTTTAATTCAATCATGTACGCTACTGGATTTACCCTTGTGGCGATTACCTTTACTGTTCTTGCGGGATATTCGTTATCGGTTGATGACTTAGTCGGGAAAAAGTTTTTTACGATTTTCTTTCTGATTGCGATGTTTTTCAACGGAGGAATGATTCCAACCTATTTAGTTGTAAGGTCTTTAGGCTTACTAAATACACCTTGGGCGATTATTTTACCTGGAGCTGTAGGTGTTTGGAATCTTATATTAGCCAGGACTTTTTTTAAAGGAATACCAAATGAATTGAAAGAAGCTGCAAGAATTGATGGTGCAACGGACTTTCAGATATTCATTAAGATTATCTTACCTCTAGCAAAACCAATTATCTTTGTTCTCGCACTATTTGCTTTTATTGGACAATGGAATGCATATTTCCAAGCGATGATTTATCTAGATGACCGATCTCTTTATCCGTTGCAGCTAGTTTTACGTGAAATTCTAATTCAAAACGAAGTCCAACCAGGAATGATTGCTGATCAACTTGCAAGGGCTGAGATGCAGAGAATTGCTGAAATGATTAAGTATTCTTCGATTGTTGTTGCAAGTTTACCACTGTTAATAATGTACCCATTCTTCCAAAAGTATTTTGAAAAAGGAGTTATGGTGGGGTCATTAAAATAAAAAAAGAAAAGTGAGGGTTTGTTATGAAAAAGATTGTAAAAACATTATCAACTTTAGTAGTTGGTGCATCACTCCTTGTTGGTTGTGGTGGTGGAAACACAGCAAAAACGTGGTCTGAAGATTATGGTTTATCGGAAATTTCATTTCCATTAGAAGAAAAAGTATCGTTAAAAATTATGACTTCGAGTTCACCGTTAGCACCTGAAGATCCTAATGATAAATTGATTTATCAACGTTTAGAAGAAAAAACAGGTGTTCATATTGAATGGAGAAACTTTACAGGAGCAACATTTGGTGAAAGAAGAAATTTAGCAATGGCTACGGGTGAAATGCCAGATGTAATCAAAAACGCAGCTTTTAGTGACTTTGAGTTATTAAACTTAGCAAAAGATGAAGCGATTATTCCTCTTAATGATTTAATTGACAATTACATGCCTAATTTACAGAGAGTGCTTGAATTAGCGCCAGAGTATAGAGGGATGATGACGGCTCCAGATGGGAATATTTATGCATTTCCTTGGATTGAAGAATTAGGAGAAGGGAGAGAGAGTATTCACTCTGTAGATAACTTCCCTTGGATTAATGTGGCCTGGATTGAAGAATTAGGATTAGAAATGCCGACAACAACTGAGGAATTAAAAGAAGTATTAATTGCGTTCCGCGATCATGATCCGGCAGGGAACGGACAAACAATCCCAATGTCATTTATTATTAATGATGGTGGACAAGATCCAGGTTTCTTATTTGGTTCTTTTGGTCTAGGTGATAACTGGGATCGTACGGTTGTAACGAATGATGGTGAAGTGAAATTAACGGCAGCTGATGAAGGATATATCGAAGCAATCAATTTCATGAATGAGTTGTATAATGAAAATCTAATTGATATAGAAGCATTTGAACATGAATGGCCAGCCTATGTTGCCAAAGGACAAGAAGGACGTTACGGAATGTACTTCACATGGGATAAAGGAAATATTACAGGTATGGGGGACGATTTTGACCTAATGCCACCATTATTTGGTCCGGATGGTTATAAAAATGTGACAAGAACGAATGGAATGGGCTTTGACCGTTCGAGAATCGTTATTACAAGCGCAAACCAAAACCTTGAGTTAACTGCAAAATGGATTGATGAACTTTATGATCCCCATCAATCAGTTCAAAACAACTGGGGTACGTATGGTGATCAAGAATTACAAAATATCTTTGAGTGGGATGAAAGCGCTCAGATGTTAAGGCACCTTCCGTTAGATGGTGCGGCACCTGTAGAATTGAGAGAAAAAACATCTGTTGGTGGAGCTCTAGCAATTCTTGATAGCTATTATGGCACTGTGACAACAAAGCCAGACGATGCAGCTTGGAGATTAGGTTTAATGAAAGAGGTTATGGTTCCACACATGAAAGCTGATAATATTTATCCTAGAGTATTCTTTGATCAAGCAGAACTTGATCGACTAGCCACGATCGAGGCAGATTTATTCCCGTATTTTAATAGAAAAAGAGCGGAATGGATCACAAATGGTAAAGTGGAAGAAGAGTGGGTGGATTACTTGAAGGAACTAGATCGTTTAGGTCTACAAGAATGGTTAGAAATTAAACAAGCCGGATATGATCGTGCAACAAATTAAAAATTAATAAGGTGCCTGTCACCACCCGGAATATGTCGAATTTCGTCAAAGGTATGGGTAGTGTCTGGCACCTTGCTTTTAAAGGAGAGAAACGAATGTCTGTTAAATATAAAGAAAAACATCGCTTACAATTTCATTTTTCACCAGAAGAAAAGTGGATGAATGATCCAAACGGGATGGTATTTTTTAATGATGAGTATCACCTCTTTTATCAATACCATCCACATGGTACTACATGGGGACCTATGCATTGGGGGCATGCGGTGAGTCGCGATTTAATTCATTGGGAAGAGCTTCCGATCGCGTTATACCCTGATGAACACGGTGCTATTTTCTCTGGAAGTGCGGTTGTAGACTGGAACAATACATCTGGATTCTTTGATGAGGGGCCAGGGTTAGTCGCTATTTACACGAGTGCTGATAACTATCCAGATTCGGATAGACCACGCCAACGACAAAGCTTAGCATACAGCAATGACAATGGAAGAACATGGGTAACGTATGAGGGGAACCCTGTCCTTTCTGATGTAAATATAACGGATTACCGCGACCCGAAAGTATTTTGGCATAGTGAAACTAATAAGTGGGTAATGGTATTAGCTACTTGTCAAACAGTGACAATTTATACATCGCCTAACTTAAAAGATTGGAAGTTTGCAAGTGAATTTGGTCAAAAGGCTGGTTCACATGATGGAGTTTGGGAATGTCCTGATTTGTTTAAATTACCAGTAGATGGTGATGAAAATAACCAAAAATGGGTAATGCTTTTGAGTATTGGCGATAATCCACAATTGAAAGAAGGATCGAGAACACAATATTTTATTGGTGACTTTGATGGAACTACTTTTATCAACGATAATTCAGACGAAACGGTTCTTTGGTTAGATCATGGTCGCGATAATTATGCAGGTGTAAGCTGGTCAGATGTACAAGATGGAAGACGAATTTATATTGGTTGGATGAGTAACTGGCGTTATGCAAATCAGGTGCCAACAGAAGGGTGGCGTAGCTCAATGACGTTACCGAGAGAGTTATCGTTAACTTCCAGTGAAGAGGGAGTTCGTTTGGTTCAAAAACCAGTAGGGGAAATTAATTCTATTCGTAAAGGTACAGAAGTGTACAAAGACCAAGTTATTGCCGAAACTAATATGTCATACAACGTCAGGGATTTAACAGAAGTTACGGTTGAATTTGAGAAAGAAAACGCAACTTCTTTTGGTCTCTTTATTGAAAATTCTGAAGGAGAAAAGACGGTTGTAAGATATGATACCCAGAAGGAACTATTATTCGTTGATCGAACGCATTCTGGAGATAATAGTTTTTCAGAATCCTTTGCAGCAGTTCAAGAAGCTCCTTTGAAGATGAAAAATAATCGGCTTAAACTTCAAATATTTATCGATACTTCATCGATTGAAGTGTTTGCCAATGATGGTGAGGTTGCTGTTACTAGTTTAATCTTCCCGAGTAAGGTATCAGAACATCTTACTTTATTTTCAATTGAAGGAAATACAAATGTGACTCAATTAAAAATTACGGATCTAGTCTCGATTTGGAATAAGTAATATTTCATCATCTGAAAAGCTCTAATCGAACGGTTAGAGCTTTTCGGTTATTTAGTCTAGAAAATTGGCATAAATGCATTATTTATTTGTAATTAAGGTAAAGAAAGGTTGAGAGATAAAATGAGTATGAATTCATCCATCATTTGTATTGGAGAATTATTAATTGATTTTTTCTGTAAAGAAGTGGACATTGACTTAGTTGAAGGTAAAAGCTTTGAAAAGCAGGCAGGTGGGGCACCGGCCAATGTGTGTGCAACGATTGTGAAATTAGGTGGAAATGCAACGTTTAGTGGAAAAGTGGGGAATGATCCATTTGGTCATTTTTTAAAAAATACTCTAGATGAAATAAAGGTTGATACATCGATGCTCGTTTTAGATGATAAAAATCCAACGACATTAGCATTTGTATCATTAAAGAAAAATGGAGAAAGAGATTTTGTTTTTCATCGAGGTGCGGATGCTTTTTTATCGGAAGGTGACCTAGATGAGGAAAAAATAAACAACGCTAGCATTTTACATTTTGGTTCAGCGACAGCACTATTAGAAGACCCATTTCAAACAACGTATTTAAATACGATGAGATCAGCAAAAGAAGCAGGAAAATTTATTTCTTTTGACCCTAATTTTAGGTCTGACCTTTGGAAAGAAAAAGAAACGACTTTTGTTGAGTTAGTAAAACAAGGAGTTTCATTTGCTGACTTTGTTAAAGTTAGTGATGAAGAATTAAAAATAATCTCAGGTGCTGCTGACTTAGTAAGAGGTGTTCAAGTACTTCACCAACTTGGAGCAAAAATTGTAGCAGTAACATTAGGGAAAAAAGGGACCTTTATCTCAAATGGACAAATATATGAAGTCATTCCTAGTATTGCAGTTACTTCCATTGATTCTACAGGGGCCGGTGATGCGTTTGTAGGAGCTACACTTTACCAATTAGCCAAAGAAGAAGAACCTAAAAAGGTTATAAATGATTTTGAACAACTCAAAAATATTATTTCCTTTAGTAATAAAGTTGGTGCATTAGTTTGTACTAAAGTAGGCGCGATTTCTGCCATTCCAACACTTGAGGAGATATTGTAGTTTTTTCAACAAGTCGTTAATAAAGACTTGATACGAATATTTAAAGATGAAATGTCACCAGTGGTCGCTCTTTTCGATGAGGAAATTATATACTTTTAACCCAGAGCATCTATAGTAAGAATGTGAAGATTCATACAATTAGTTAATTAGAATAAGAGGATTACAGTATGTAAATGTAGACGACGGTCATTGTTAGGAGGGATTTATTCTGAAAGTATATTTGCATGGAAATTTTTCAATCTCAAAAATAGTTATTGGATGTATGAGAATGCATGAATGGGGATTGAATTTGCAGCAAAGGACTGACTTTGTTGAATGGTGTATTGATCAAGGAATTACCACATTCGATCATGCTGATATTTATGGAGGCAATCACCATAATGAAGCATTATTTGGAGAAGTACTCCAAATGAAGCCCGAGTTAAGAGAAAAAATAGAGATTATTACAAAATGTTCGATATGTGTACCTAATGATGAAAATCCAAATATAAAAACGAGATATTTTAATACGGATAGAGATTACATATTCAAACAGGTAAATAACTCTTTAGAAAAACTCCAATGTGAATACATTGATTTGCTACTTATTCATATGCATGACTTACTAGTTAACCCGAAAGAATTAAATGGTACCCTTAAACAATTGAAGGATGAAGGAAAAGTTAAATACTTTGGTTTATCGAACCATAATCCATTGGAATTTGATACACTGCAAAAATATGTAGATGTAAAATTTGTTACCCATCAATTTATGCTCCACCCTCTTGGAATCGAAAATTATAAAAATGGAACAATGACTCATTGCTTAAAGGAAGGAATTCACCCGATGTTTTGGTCGCCATTAGCGGGGGGGAGAATTTTCAATCCTAAAAATGCCTTTGAAGAAAATATGAAGAATGTATTAGAAAGTATTAGGCAAGAACATCACCTAGAGAATATTGACGAAGTGATATATAAATGGCTTCTTAAACATTCGTCAGATCCAGTAATTGTATTAGGTACTGGAAATAGAGAGCGTATTAAGCGAGCATTAAATTCAATAGGTGGTATACAGATGACAAGAGAACAATGGTACAAAATCCTCACAGAAGCTGGATATGAATTATGGTGATGAAGTTTTTCAAAGCTTCTTTGAAATTGTGATAATCAGTATTAGTTTATTACTATATGATTAATTTTTAGTATGTAGGTTATGTTTACCGACTAAGCTAGTAGTGGCGAGCAAGGAGGGAATGAATGAAAAGTATACGTGGAAAAATTATTAGTGGTTTTTCAATGATTCTTCTATTGTTATTGATGATGTCGGCGTATAACTTATTCAATGTATATAAAATTAATACAACAGTAGAACAAACACTTCAAGAATATTTACAAATATTAAGGATAAGTGAAGACTTAGCGTATAATACAGAACAAAGACTTGATGCAGCCAATAGATATATTTTATTAAATAATAGTACTCACAAAGAGCGCTACATGAATCTAAGAGAGGAAAGCAAAGTACTCGAAGAGGAAATATTAAAGTTAAATGACAATTACCAGCTCAAAGAGTTAATGAAAGAGAGTCATACTTGGGACCGTATGATCACAGAAGAGATTTTTGTTGTGTACGAAAAAAATGATCGAGAGACCGCTCTTGAGAGTTTTCAACGTTACATCGACCCGTTAGCAGATGAAATTGTTGTAGGATATCGAAACTTATCTGGACTTGGACAAACAAAAATTATTGAAATCAGGAATGATATGGAAGAACATGGGAGAACGGCTGTTACTTATAATATTGTTGTTATCGTCATTGGTATTATTTTAACTTTTGTTGTTGCTCTTGTAGTAGCGAAAAAAATTATTTCACCAATTAAAGTAGTTGTAGAAAGGGTTGAACAAGTAGCGAAAGGTGATCTTTCTAATAAAGAAATAGAAGTTCGTACGAAAGACGAGATTGGTCGGTTGACGGCTTCTATTAATCAAATGGCTACTAGTTTAAGAAATCTCCTTTCAAAAACAGTTGAAACGTCAGATCATGTTGTGGCAGCATCGGAAGAAATCACTTCTAGCTCTGAACAAACAACAGTAGCTAATAATCAGATTGTAGCGACAATTCAGGAAGTATCTCAAGGGGCTGAACTAACCGTAAATAGTGCGAAGGAGTGTGCACGTGCTATGGAAGAAATGACTGTTGGTATTCAAAGAATTGCTGAATCCTCTTCTATCGTTTCAGAAAGCTCTTTAGAAGCAACCCAAGAAGCGGAAAATGGCAAGCATTCATTACGAAAAGTTATTGAGCAAATGTATTCGATTAGTCAAGGGGTTAAAGACGCTACATTGATCATTGGTAGGTTAGGTGAGCGCTCAAAAGAAATTGGCAGTATTTTAGGTGTGATCACTGATATATCTGATCAAACAAATCTTTTAGCATTAAATGCAGCAATTGAAGCGGCTAGAGCAGGAGAACATGGTAAAGGTTTTGCAGTAGTTGCAGATGAAGTTAGAAAACTAGCTGAAGAATCTCGAAAATCTGCAGAAAAAGTTTCGTCTGTTATTCGTGAAATTCAGGCAGACACAGCAGTTGCTGTTTATACAATGGATAGTGGTACAATAGAGGTTCACAAAGGAATTAATGTGGTAGGAGAAACAAGTTCTATATTTGAAAAAATAGTAACGTCGATACAAAATGTTTCTATACAAATTCAAGAAGTTACAGCAGTTGCAGAGGAAATGTCAGCTAGCACTGAGGAGGTTAATGCTTCAGTAGAAGATATGGCTGAGGTTACTGTTGAAACTTCCGATCGCTTCAAGTCAGTGATGAAAGGTAGTGAGCAACAGTTAGCAGCAATGGTAGAGATCGAAACTTCTGCTAATAGTTTAAGACGACTAGCTCAAGAATTGCAAGTTGAAGTAAAGAAATTTAAAGTTTAATAATTTCAGTGTCTTGATGTAAGGTATACTTTATTATAAACCCTCAGTTGTACAAAAAATTAATTAAACGTTTAATTAATTTTACAATGAAACTTGTAGAAAAAAATAAAATGGGTGTACTTAAGATACACCCATTATGAAATGTGTAGATTTCCCTTAGTAAAAATCCATTATTTCTCACATACCGCAACCCCGATTGGATAATACACACCTTCTCTAGGTGGTTCGATGGTTACTCCGCGTTGATAATAAATTTCTACTTTAGAAAACTTCGTAAATACTCCTTGGAATTCTTCCTTTGTTAGTTGATGAGCATGGAAGGGTTGTCCGGACGGGATTCCTCTACCTTTTCCAAATGGAGTAGAAATAATTAACTTCCCGCCTGGTTTAAGGAGGTTGTACATATTCTTCATAAATAGTTCGTCGTCGTCGACATGTTCAATTGTTTCAAAGCTTAAAATTGTATCGAAGGTACCTAGCTTTTCAGGAAGCATAGGATCTAGAACATCACCTTGTTTGAAGGTTAATAGGGGATGATAATATTGTCCTTTTGCATATTCGAGAGCATCTTTATCAATATCTACACCAATTATTTCTTCAATTTGATGTTTCCGTTCTTTGGCTACCATAAGTCCACCGTATCCAGAACCGCAAGCAATATCAAGGACACGACCAGTTACATAAGGGGTCGAAAAATAATATCTTGCCACGTGTTCTAATAACAAGCCGTTTAAAGGCTTCATATTATTGGGGATCAATCTTTCCCCTGTATCGTTTAACATTTCTAATCACCGCTTTTTCAGATTCACTTCTAACCTCATTATAACCAAATATAAGTCTGATACCAAAAAAATTATTAGTAAATGGTAGAAGAGAGTTTTTTAAATAAAGCTGTTCCATAACTAGTTCATTAAAAATAATTTATCCGGTGGTAAATACAGATATGAATTTTCGTTTAAAACCTTATTTACTTGGGACTTTGGCACGTTTACTTTAAAATCTAGCTCATTAATAGAGACAGAAACTATCGAACGGTCGATACTTTTTACAATGCTATTGAGCTTATATTGATACGTATTATCTTCATATTTATTTGAAGTGAAAATGGCGTCATGACTATGAATACCAACATAATTCTTTTTAGTTTGAATAACACTATTTACTTGAAGGTTAAGGCCATTTACGGCTATAGAGCTTTTTCCTACCTGATCGATCTCAAAGATATTCTCACAACCTACAATTTGGGCGCCCGCTTTACTTATCGGGCGTTGTAATACCTCGCTTTTTTCTCCGAATTGAATATTAGTTCCTTTGTCATATAAACATATATAGTCACAAAGACGGTAGGCTTCTTCGATATTGTGGGTTACAAAGAGTACAACGCCTGTGAAATTTTGTTTAATGATTTCAAGTAGCTCTAGTTCCAATCTTTTTTTTACGTGTTGATCTAGCGCTGAGAAGGGTTCATCCAATAGAAGTATTTCCGGTTCTGTGACAAGCGTTCTTGCTAATGCAACTCGTTGCTGCTGGCCTCCTGATAATTGAATTGGAAAGCGATTTTCTAGTCCTTGTAATTGAACAGTATTAATAATTGCAGCTACTTTCTCCTTTTTTTCCTGTTTGGAAAGGTGCTCTAATCCGAAATTAACATTTTCTAACACAGTAAGGTGAGGAAATAGTGCATAGTTTTGAAACACATAACCTACCTTTCTTTTGCGTGTCGGTACGTTGATGTTATTTTCAGTATCAAAGAGGGCCCTACCGCCAATGGAAATTTTTCCTTTATCAGGCTTTAGTAGTCCTGCTATTGCTTGAAGAGTCAAGCTTTTGCCACAACCTGAAGGTCCAAGGATACCGATAATCCCTTTATCGACACGAAAGTCGACATTTAGATTAAAATTACCGAAAGCCTTATTAATTTTCACTTCTAACATCATTGAATTCCCCCTTTCGAAACTCGTTTTTCAAGGCGGTTAATCGTGTAAAGAACAGTAAGAGAAACAATAGTCATGATGAGTACAAGTATATTCGCTAAATCGCGATTTCCAGCTAGAAGAGCATCATAAATAGCAATTGGCATTGTCATAGTTCTATTAGGTATGCTTCCTGCGACCATTAAAGTTGTCCCAAAATCTCCTAATGCTCGTGCAAAACTTAGTGTAATTCCTGCTACAATTCCTCTCCATGCTAGCGGAATAATAATCGTAAGGAAAATATTAAATTCTGTCCTTCCTAAAACTCTTGCTGCATTTATGATGTTAGGGTCAATATTAGCGAATGCTGCCTTCGCCGATTTAATTAAAAAAGGGATGGAAACGACCATTGCAGCAATAATAGCCCCAGTAGGCGTAAACACTATCATAATGTTCAAACGTTCTTCAAGAAAAATTCCTAGTGGACTTTGCCTCCCTAAAAGTACTAGTAAATAATAGCCCAACACTGTTGGGGGAAGCACAATTGGGAGAGTTATCACGGTATCTATAAAATCAGTAAACTTCCCCTTTGCCCGACTTAAATAATAGGCTACAGGTAAGCCAATAATAATTGTGAAAAGAGTTGCGGTTAGTGCAACCCTTAAAGATAAAAATAATGGAAATAAATTTATTTGATCCATAACGATAACTCCTTAGTGTTACAGATGATACATAGTTTTGTGTTTGATACTTTAATGAATTTCATAATTGTTTATTTTCGCTACTCTGATACTAAATGTTGTTGAATGAAGATCGTTTCCAACAACATTTAGACTTATGTAGCTCCATTTAGGTAATTATGAAATTCACTCACTTAAGTAATAAAAAAACTGTTACTATATAATATAGTAACAAATTAACACTAGATTTAAAATTGTATTTCGCGAAATTATTGATTTGTTGTAAGGTGATCTAACAAAATTTCTAGATTAAAAAAATGTAGCAAGTATGATGAAACATTATAATGTAAAATATCATTATGTTACTTAGGTAATCATATATGTTTGGTTAAATATAGTGGGAAAAACTATGACGTATAAAGTGTTGTTAGTTGATGTTGAGTAAGAAAAGCGTGCGCTTTCAAAGGTGTGTTTAATGTATTATAGCCATTTACCTCTTTCCTCAAAAATCCCTGTCTAATATTATTGAGAGGAAATGAAGCTAGCTTTTTTATGAAATTACAAAAAGAGGCTGAGTAACAGCCTCTTTATTAATCGTTTTTATTCAATTCAACAGTTATCTTCTTCGTTTCTTTATTTGCAATCACGTATTGTGATTGACCAATATAGAGTGGGATTTCTAGCTTGTCCCAGTTAGGGAGAAAGCCGTCAAAGCAAGTTTCATCTTTATGGAATTTTGTTATTTCTCCTACAATCCAGTCATGATCTCCAAACTTTTGGATATCTTTAACTTTACACTCATAAACGACATAAGCATCAGTTAGAATAGGAGAGTTTACTGTCTCCCCTTTTTTATAAGGGATATTTAAAGCTTCTAGTTTATCTCCGTCTTTCCCAGATAATTTACCTGAACCCTCAATATAGTGAGCAAATTCAGCTGGTAAAAAGTGAATAGCGAACTCTCCTGAGTTTTTAACTAAATGGTGTGTAAAACGTTCTTCCGCTATTGCTACACCGTAAATGGGCGGAGCGTAAGACATGTAGGAATGCCAACCAGCAGCCATGATATTTTTTGTTCCATTCCACTCGGCTGTAACTACAGCAATTAAACCTGGATAACAATGTAGAACGGTTTCGTTTGTACTTTTTAACATAAGCGTCACCTTCTCTAGAGAATTTATTTGAATTTTTCTAGGGTAAAAGACCCCCACCTCTAAGCGTGGCGTAGGTGGGATTTTCCGATGTTTCAGGTTGCTGAAACGAGTTCACTTACTAACATAATGTATTTCATAAGTAAATATTCGCGTCACTAAGATGCTATATCTAGTTGTGGTCGGTTATTTGTAACGATATAGATTTGTGTAACTCGGTTTTGGTAATTATGAAATTTACGCACTTAATTAGTATAGAATAATTTACTGCTCTTGCTTATATAAAAAAGGGCGACTTTGGTAAAAGTCACCTAATTCCTTCATCTCACTATTAAGCGAAATTAGATCAGACACCTCAACTCTTAGTATAGTGGGGAAGTGCCGGGCTTAAGGCTAATAAGTAAAACTACAATTAGCGAGGGCAAAGCTTCTGCTGATTAAAGTTAAGCATAAAATTATTTGTTATATAGCTCAAAATCTTTCGGAGATCGGGCTGTAAATGGTTCATTAAAATCTATATGGCCTGAAAGTGTATCTATCTCACTACCATTAATTAAAATAAATACTTGTTTATACCCAAACTGTTCTACTACCATGGCGATTTGCTCGGTAATAAATAACTCTCCAGAAGATCCTACGTTTACGTTTAATAGTTCTTCTGAGAAAGATACAAAAACAATATCGTTGTCTATATTTACAGACTGAACTATTACGTTTTCAGGAACAAGCCCTTGTAATCCTTCTTCAACTGGTCCAGCAATCCAAAGTTGTAAGGCTTTTTGAATACCTTCTTCATCTTTAGGATATTCTACATCTCTTTTAACACGATAAATACTCATTAATTCTGCGTCAGCAAAGTATAAGTTAAGAGCATCTAAATTTTCCGTTTCATTTGTTTTGTCTTTAGTAGATTCTTCAGGAGTAGGGGCATCAGTTCTTTCTTTTTCTTCTATTGCTTCTTCTTCGAGCTGTTCAGATTCTTCTACTACATCTTCTTGCTCTTCGTATTGCTCTTCATCTGAACCTAAGTTAGTTTCTTCTTCGTTTAGGGTACCATCGCCTTGTCCACATGCAGAAACTACTAGCAATAATGTAAATGTTACGAATATGGATATCCATTTCTTCATTTTTACCACCGTCCTTTAAAGGTTATTCTTTTCATATGATTAGTCGATAAGTAATTAGGTTTGTTACTAGAATATCATAAAAATTATGTATTTATTAATCACAAAGGAAAAAAGTTCAAAAAAGGGACTGTTCCCAGTCCCTTTTTTGAATTAATTATTTAAATCTTCAATTGAAGCGATATCCATATAACTAGGTACTACTAACCCAATTCCAGCACCTTCTAGATTAACTCCTAAATCAATGAAGTCTTCTTTAAAGTCTTCATAATAAGCAGCGTGTGTACCTGGTAACCAAGCAGCTACAATAGCATCTGCACTTCCAGTTGCAACAGCAGTCCACATACCAGCAGCTTCAAGTGATAATAATTCAACGTTATAACCGATATCTTCTAAAACTTTTCCGATCATGTGAGTAGAAGCAATTTCCGAATCCCATGCAACAAATGCTAGAGTTAGTTTGTCACCATCGACAGGCGCAACACCATTTGTCCATTCTGACACTTTTTCTTGGTTATTAGCTACCCAATCACTAGCTGCATCTTTAGGATCTGCGCCTTCATTTACTGCAATCATAATTTCTCCCATATCATCTTGTTCCCAGTAGAAATTATCTAATACTTCAAATGCAGATGGATGTTCTTCATCAAGTCCAAGGCGTGCAATTGTATGAATAACTTCTGATTCACCAAAAATCCCTTTTGGATCTTCTAAATATTTAAGATCATATTTAGCAAACTTCCAATGTGGTGTCCAACCAGTAACTACGATTGGCTCTTCATTTTCATAAGCAGCTGCTAAGGCCGCAGTCATAGCTGCAGAGGAACTAGTTTGAAGTGTGTAATCCTCTAATCCATAAGCTTCAATAGCTTCTTCTGTTGCTGCCATGATTCCAGCACCAGCATCAATTCCAGTAATTGTGTAGTTTAATTGATCTCCTACTGAACCGTCTCCACCGCTAGTTGTGTCACTTCCACAACCTGTAGCTAGTAAAGTAAGTGATAATCCTGCTGCGACACCTAGTTTTGTTAAGTATTTTTTCATCTCTTGACCCACTCCTCATTTATATATTTTTATATAGTCTCTTTTTCAAAAAAGAGTGAAAAACTTATTAATCAAACTCTATAAGTAAGAAAGTTTTCAATGATGGTATTCGAACGTTTATGTAAACCGGCTTATGCAGCCCCTTTTTGGCGGTTAAAGCTTTGGGTAATACGGTCCAAAATAATGGCTAAGATAACTAAAGCAATACCAGCTTCAAAACCACCACCTGCATCGTTACGACCAACAGCGTAGTAGACTTTTGTACCTAACCCTGAAGCGCCAATCATGGAAGCAATAACAACCATTGATAAAGCTAACATGATACTTTGGTTGACACCGGCCATAATCGTTTTCTTTGCCATTGGTAATTGAACTTTCACTAATTTTTGTAATGGAGTAGACCCAAACGCATCAGAGGCTTCAATCAACTCCGTAGATACTTGGCGTATACCTAAATTAGTAAGTCTTACTGTAGGTGGCATAGCAAAAATAACCGAAGCGATGACACCAGGAACCATTCCTATTCCAAAGAAAACAACAGCAGGAATTAAGTATACAAAAGCTGGCATCGTCTGCATAAAGTCTAAAATTGGTGTAATAATGTTTTCTGTCGTTTTACTTTTTGCCATCCAAATTCCAATCGGAACACCGAAGAGAACAGAAACCCCTGCAGATGTTAGTACTAGTGATAGCGTTAATAGCATGTCATTCCAATAACCTAAGTTTTCTATAAGAAATAAACCTAGGAAAACAAAGATGGGTAAGCCTACTCTTTTCTTTGTAGCAAACCATGCTAGTGCTGTGACCAAAAGAATAAATAACCATTCTGGGATTGCGCTTAAGCCAATACTGATATACTCAACTAAAAAACCGATAACAGCTTTTGGGACATCGAACAAACCATCTATACTTTTTAACCAATTAACAATTGCATCAATTCCATCAGCTAGCGGAAGCTTTGGTAGTAGATTCATCAAATTTCACCTCCTGACCTGATGATAAGGCTGCAAGAACAGCACCCCGAATGATAATTCCTTTTAATAAGCCGTTTTCAATAACAGCTACTGGAATTTGTGAGGTAGAAACAATATCAAATAACTCGTGTAAAGGTGTATCAGGATGTACGGTAGGAACGTTTTTTTCCATAATATCTAGCAAACTAGAACTTTTATCTTTTACAGCTTCAGACGCCTTTTCGGCACTAATTATCCCTAGTAATTCTTTTTTGCGATTTGTAACGTAAATACTTGAAATGCCAGTATCTTTCATACGCTGCATAGCTACACGCGGACCATCCTTTTCGGCATTAACTGTTTCTGGACGTTTCATTACATGTCTAGCGGTAAATACCTTCGAACGATCAACATCCTCTACAAACCTTTCAACATATTCATTTTCCGGGTTTGTTAAAATTTCCTCAGGTGTTCCAATTTGAACAATAGAGCCATCTTTCATGATTGTAATTCGATCACCTATTCTTAGAGCTTCATCTAAGTCGTGGGTAATAAAGATAATTGTTTTTTGCATCTTTTCTTGTAAATCTAGTAATTCGTCTTGCATATCTTTTCGAATTAACGGATCCAATGCCGAGAAAGCTTCATCCATTAGGAGTACGTCTGGGTCATTTGCTAATGCACGTGCTAACCCAACTCTTTGTTGCATACCCCCTGACAGTTCGCTTGGGTATTTATCTTCGTAGCCTTCAAGGCCAACTAATTCAAGGGAAGACTGTGCTTTTTTTCTTCGTTCCTCTTTCTCTATACCTTGTATCTCAAGACCGTATTCGACGTTTTCAAGGACAGTTCGGAAAGGAAATAAGCCGAATTTTTGAAAAACCATACTTAATTTTTTTCTGCGAACTTCTCTTAACTCTTTATCATCCATAGCAGCTAAATCAACACCATCAATCCATACACTGCCAGTAGTAGGGTCGATTAATCTGTTAAGTAAACGCACTAGTGTTGATTTTCCACTTCCTGATAATCCCATGATGACAAAGATCTCACCATTTTTTACTTCAAAGTTTGCTTGGTTGACCCCTATAGTCATCCCCGTTTGTTTTAAGATTTCATCTTTTGATAAATTATTCTTTAATAAGTCAATCGCTTTTTTAGGTTTTTTGCCAAACACCTTTGTTAAGTTTTCAACTTTTATTTTTTCCACATTGTCCACCTCAGTTTCTTTGTAGATAAGTGACTTATCTACAAGTTCTAAATTAAGTCCGCATCATATGATAACTAAGGTATACTATATTCTTTTTTTATTTTCTATACAAACTGTATATTCTTTAAAAAACAAACAAAAAGTACGTACAGAAAAAACTGTACACAATAAACTGTGGAAATACTTAAAAATACTTTCCTATCCTCTTTTTTTTATTTCAACTGTAAACTGTTAACTTTTTTTTTGCTTTGTTAAACTAGCAGTAATAAATAATCGTGTTCGGAGGAGGTAGGATGGAAAACAAAGGGAAAGAAACAAAAGAATTAGAAGATTTTAATGACTTGAAAAAAGCGAGAGAGCACTTTGTTAGTGAAGTGGCAAAAAATATTTATTTATATGACATTTCCCACTCAGTAGGGCGGTTATATGGAACTGTATTTTTTGCTGAGGAACCAATGACACTAGATGATATGAGTGAAGCCTTAGGAATGAGCAAAACTAGCATGAGTACCGGAATTAGGGCTTTGCTAGAAGCAGATATGGTAGAGAGAGTATGGGAAAAAGGAATTAGAAAGGATTTGTACAAAACAGAGGATGATTGGTATAAATCGTTTTCTAATGTTTTTATTAACCGTTGGCGAAATGCGACGGTAGAAAATACAGCTGCCATTGAAGAAACGAAGGGAATGCTAGAGGAGTTAAATGATCAAACTACTAGCGAAAAGGTAAAGAAATTGATTAAAAGCGACTTGAAAAAGCTCAGTCAGGCTGAAGCTTATTATACATGGTTAGACGAAGTTATCTCATTATTTGAAACGGGTAAAATTTTTGGAATTGTACCAAAACAAGAGCCAAAGTAGGGTGACGGGTTCCGTTATCTATCGCAAACATTAAAAATGTATAATTGACCGTCAAATTTTATGCTAATTTGACGGTCAATTTTTGTTGATATAAAAGGATTTACTAATAAAAAAGTTGTATAAAGCCAATGAAGGCCCAAACCAGGCAAAAAAAACACATGCTAAGAGTCCTTCATAAAGCCAATGAAGGCCCAAACTAGGCCCAAACGTATGCTAAGAGTCCTTCATAAAGCCAATGAAGGCCCAAACGCAAGCTAAGGTCCTTCATAAAGCCAATGAAGGCCCAAACTAGGCCCAAACGCAAGCTAAGAGTCCTTCATAAAGCCAATGAAGGCCCAAACTAGGCAAAAACACATGCTAAGTGTTCTTCATAAAGCCGATGAAGGATTGCACTAACTAACGCGGCGATACTTCAATCAGATATTCAAAATAGGCTATTTTCACAAGGGGAGTTGTGATTGAATTTCCAGGACTCTAGTGGAATGGAGCGGAAGACACTTGACTCCTGCGGGAAAAAGAGGAAAAGTGCCTACAACAAAGTATACGAAAACAACCAAAAAAATCTGGAATGTTCAATCGAATAAAGGTTGATCTATTTTTTTATATTAGGATACAAAAAAGCACCGCAAATGCTGTGCAGTTAGTTATACGTTTTTGGCTGCACTTTCTTTTGCCATTTATGGTTTTGTGATAGCAAACGGAACCCGTTAAAAGTAGGCTCTTATTTTTTTATGCAATAAATTTCATTTGAATCAGTTATAATGATATTTAGATTTATGAATTTCACTTAGATATTTTATTTAATACTATTAATCTTTGTTGAAAAAAGTTGTGGTGTAACCTTTTTAATAAAAAGACGACTAGTTTGTGAGGGGGGAAAGCAGAAGTGAATAATGAATTCGAGCGATTGTACGAGACTTATCACCATTCATTATTTCAGTTTCTATTTTACATGGTCCGCAATAGACAAATAGCTGAAGAGCTAGTACAAGAAGTATATATAAAGGTTTTTAAATCCTACTCTTCTTTTAAAGGAGACAGTAGTGAAAAAACATGGTTATATTCTATAGCTAGGCATGTAGGAGTAGATTGGATTCGAAGCCAAAATCGAAAAAAGAGAAAGTTTCTTGGACTATTTTCTCTTTCAGAAAAGGATTACCAAATAAGAGATGAAGATCCGTTACCTGAAGAGATTATTGTTGGACAAGAAGAGCTGAAAGAAGTTTATATGATGTTAGGTAAATGCACGTTAGACCAACAACAAGTCATTATATTAAGATATATTGAATCCCTTTCTATTACTGAAACTGCAACGGTTTTAGGGTGGACAGAAAGTAAAGTGAAAACAACTCAACATAGAGCGATAAAAGTGTTAAAAGAACTTTTGCATGTCAACGATCAATCACAAATAAGGGAGGTGGGAAGATGAAGCGATCCTCTAAATGGGATGAAAAGACTATAGAAAACCAACTGAAAAAATTACCTAAAATTGAGGATAGACAAACAAAAGAAGCTCTTTTTGAAAAAATTCAAGAAAAAATTCATGAAAATGAAATGATACAAAGAAAAAAGAAGAGCTGGTTTATTCCTACTATTGCTACTGCTTCTGTTGTCTTTTTATTGATGCTTTTGATACCACCCTTTTTCAATAAGCAAGAATTGACAACAGATTTCCCTGAAATCCATGATGAAGCTGAGATAATGATGGAGATGAACGGTAGGACAGATGAAGAAACCGGAATAGATACAACAGAAAAAACCTTTGAAATAGACTTAGCTAATGAATTAGATGAGCAGGGATATGTAGGTGCCGTTACACCATATGACGAAGACAGATTTAATGATCAACTTGTAACAATAGCGGTAGTAACTCACTTACCGTCAGGAGAAATGATTGTTCCAATCACATTAATGGTTAATGAAAAATCTTTATCGGAGAGATTTTTAGCAGCGAAGGAAACATTTTGGGGTGAGCAATGGGGTATAGGAAGTTTTCCGCCCATTCCAATCAACACTGTTACTATCGAAAATGATGGCATTGTAAACATAGATATCCCTGAAAATAGTTTAGAAAGCTTATCATCACTAGAGTCAGAAATGTATAGGTTAGTACTAAAGGAAACTTTCTCTCAACAAAAGTATTCTGAAATTCATTTTACTTCTGATGGCAAACCTGGTGTAGCTTGGGGGCCATATGGTCCGCTTAATGAAATGAATTTACAAGAACCTAATCGTGGATACTATGTATTTCATAGTAATACCAACCATAAGTTTTTAGTTCGAGGAAATAAAGAAGCTCAAGAAAATATAAGTTTGGCAGAGGTAATTGAAAAAATGAAACAAAGTGAAATTGAATTGGGGTATAGAGCTTCTATTCGTGACGATGTTACCATTAATAATATAGAAGAAGACGGTGACACTGCCATAATTACATTTACTGAGGGATCAGTAACGGAAGATACTATCGATAACTTAATGATGTTAGAAGCTATCATGTTTGCAGCAAGAGATTTTGGTCATTCATATGTACAATTCAAAGGTATAAACATTGATCGAATTGGCCCTTATCAAGTTAAGGAGTTAGTACCAATTCCGAATTATATTAACTTTATTCAATAGTTTAATCTAAAAACCAGTGGGCGGCTTTAATCCCACTGTTTTTTTACCATGCTGATCGTTAATTTCTGTTTGTTTTAAATAATGAATTTCAGGATTCGTTATTCTTTCGAGTAAGGTAAGGTGCTGTATCTAGTTGCGTTGAAACGTTCGTATCTAGATATAGCTTTATGCAACTCCTTTTTGTTCATTGTGAAATTTATTTAACCTCGATGAATAAATAAAATTAAAGCTCTTTTTCGATAATAGGAGAAAGCTTTTTTTCATTAAAGTTGTAAATGAAAAAGTAAAATTGGTATTATTTACATACGAAACGAAATTAGTAGTTCCAACAAATAGCTACCCTTGGTGAAAGAGGGTTTTCTCATGACTAGATTCATTATAAAAATATAGAAAAAAGAGTTGGTGTAACCTGGATGGATACAATTACACACACATTATTCGGTTTAACTTTATATGGAGCAGTAGATAAACGAAAATTTTCCAAAGAAAAAAAGCGTGCGTTACTTTTTACGACTGTTGTCGGTAGCCAAATTCCTGACATCGATGTTATATCAAGGCTTTGGGATACCGAGGGTCAATATCAAATGTGGCATCGCGGTATTACTCATTCAATTTTTCTGGTTCCAGTATGGGCGTTAATCCTTGCCTTATTATGCTATTTATTTTGGAGAGTGAAAGATCGGCGTATTTTCCTTATGGGGGGATTAGCCGTGCTTATTCATAACACTAGCGACCTATTTAATGCTTGGGGAACGGGATATTTTGAACCTTTCTTTAAAGGCAGAATTAGCTTTGGTACGTTACCAATCATTGACTTTGTTATTTGGACAATCATGATTATTGGCTTTATTATAGCAAAAAAAGCTAAAATTCAGTCGTTTTTCATTTATCGATATGTTTGGATGGCGATTTTGTTACACGTTGCTTTACAAACAGGACAAGGCTATATCATATATCAGCAAACGAATGAGCTTTATGAACAAAAAGCCCTATCAGCAAGTTTTATCCCGTGGAACTTTACGTTAATTGGAAAGAATAACCATGATATTGAGATTTCAAAAGTAACTTTATGGTCAGAAAAGTCTGTTGATGTCGTCCTCTATAGTCACGAGAATGCTGATTTGGACCATCTATTTGACCAGAAGCCAGAAGCCAAAACATTGTATGAATGGTCTCCGTTTGTTGTAATAGTTGATGAGGATGATAAGTTAGGGATTTATGATCCGCGCTTTTACAGAAATGGACAATCTTTTTTATTTGAGTATATTGAGAGGAATGAATAAGTAAATTTGGCTATAAAAAGGGAAGGTCAGCACTTTCTCTTTGTTTTTTCTACCATTTTTTGGTCAACTGATGTATAATTTTGTTGTTTTAGTGATTTTCGCATGGGTAAATTTGGCTATGTTTTTGGTGAGTAGAGTGGTGAATTCTTTTAAAACCTAATGGGAGTGGGATGAAAAGTGAAAAGTATTCAAGGAAAAATAATCGTGTTCTTTTCTATCTTTTTTATTTTAACGGTTTCTTTTGTTGGATTAATAATGTTTATCAATGCAAAAAATATTGTAGAATCATCAGTAGGGAATCAAGCGAAATTAATGGCTGAAAGTACAGCTAAAATCATTGATGCTCGTAAGTTTGAACAGATATTAATAGAAGGTGAAACTGATTACTATTATTATTTGCGTGAGAGGCTAGATCAAATTCGCGAAACAAATGGTCTTTTATATCTTTACACAATGGCTAAAAATAAAGAAGCTGATGAGTATTATTATGTCGTAGATGGGTTTCCAATAGGTGATGAGGATGCGTCAAATATTGGTGATATAGAGGAAGACATAGAAGATTATCCAATAATTGAAGAAGTTTATAGAAGTGGACAAGCTATGGCTGGAGAGTTGGTTAATAGTGAAGAATATGGTTCACTGATATATGCCTATTCTCCCATAGTAAATACATCAGGAGAAGTGATTGGGATTGTGGGTGCAGATTTTGATGCTACTTATGTAGCTGAAAATCTAGAGAATAGTAGAAAAAGAGCCATGTGGATAACATTAGCGGTATCGCTCATAAGTGTAGTAGTATTAGCCCTTATGACTAGATTTTTGGTTGCGCCTTTAAGACTATTAACGAAGCAAGTCAATCAAGTGAAGGCTGGCGATTTAACAGTAAATTTTTCCGTCGATCGTAAAGATGAAATTGGTAACTTAGGTCATGCATTTCAACATATGGTGAACGAAATGAATAGTATGATTTATAGTATCAATAAAAACACAAATATGCTTTTTGAAACATCAGAAAGATTGTTTAATAGCTTCCATGAGGCGAGTGCAAATAACAAGCGAATTATTAGTGAGATGAACGGAGTTAGTGAAGGGGCTAAAACAACTGTTAGAAGTTCTGAAGAAAGTGCACAGGCAATAGATGATTTAACCCAAGGTGTACAATATATTGTAGAGACTGCTTTACAAGTATCCGATGCAACACATACTACAGTGGAAGATTCAAAGAGTGGGATCAATACGGTAGAACTTGTATCTAACCAAATGAATTCTATTCACCAATCAGTAAACAATTCGACGAAACTAGTTCAAAAGTTGGATCATTATTCAAATGATATTGGTAAAATCATAGAGGTCATTTCAGCAATTGCATCTCAAACGAATTTACTTGCTTTAAATGCTGCTATTGAAGCAGCTAGGGCTGGCGAAGAAGGACGTGGTTTTGCAGTAGTTGCCGACGAGGTAAGAAAGTTAGCGGAACAAACAAGTGACTCGTTAGAGGGGATATCTGAACTTGTTCAAAAAATCCAGACAGAAACTTCGCGGACGGTAGAAGCAATGAATCAAGTAACTACTGAGGTAGATACGGGTGTAACTGTAATTCAACGATCTGGTGAAGCCTTTGAAAAAATAAAGGAGTCGGCTAGTTATGTAGTAGATCAGGTTGACTTATTTACTTCAACAGCTGAAGAAATGTCGGCAAGTACAGAGGAAGTAAATGCATCCTTTGAGGAAATGGCTAATATTGCAAGGAAAGCAGCAGGTCAAGTTAATGAAGTTGCCGCATCAGTTAGTCAACAATCAACATCCTTAAATGAAATTACAGCATTTTCCGAACAACTATTAGAAATGGCGAAAGAATTACAAGACCAGGTAAACAAATTTAAAATTGATTAATAAAAAAATCGAGTAATTATTTACTCGATTTTTTTCATTTTTAGCTGAATTGTGTTTTCCTGGGAAATATATTGTCGGATATTACCCAATCGATTCCTTAAACATGACGATTGCTGTCGTTGTTACACCTGTAGCTGCAACAGCAATTGTGGATAGGATGATTTCATCAAATGTAATAATTGTAACACCTGCAACGACTACGAGTAAGTCTATGACGAAAATCATAATACCTACATTAACTTTAGTAATGTCTGCTATCATCTGTCCAAATAAATCTAGGCCACCTGTACTTACATCATATAGAAACATGATACCTACTCCTATGCCGAGAAGCGCACCGCCGCTTAAAGCCGCGACGAGTGGGGATACATCTTCTGTATTAAAAGTAAGCCAATGAAAGATATCAATAAATAATGAAGAGACAACAAAACCGACAATACTATTATAGAAAAACTCGCGGTACCAAACCCAAGCAGCGATATAGATAGGAATACTTAAAAGTAAAATAGAAATGCCAATACTAACATCATATTTGTAGTGAAAGATTAAGCCTAAACCGATCATACCACCATCTAAAATATGAAAAGAAACAAAAAAGTTATTAATTCCGATACTTATGATAAAACTTCCTACTAAAATAGCGAACAACTTCTCTTTATTAAACATTTATCATCAACCTCATTTTACGGGACATGTTGTATTGTATGCGAAAGTATGAGGTGATTATGTTTATAGTTTTGATTGTAGTATCGTAAAATTAATTCAATAGTTGAACAAGGCAATGGTTCGAGGATGCCGTAATACTAACTTACTTACTTAGAGATAAGCTAGAAAAGCTGTTGCAAAACTAAAATAGACAATTAACGAAAAGATATCATTTAATGTTGTGATCAAAGGGCCAGAGGCAACTGCAGGGTCGACCCCCAATTTATACAATAATAACGGTATGAGAGTTCCTGCTAATGTTCCAATGATTAAAGTTAGTATTAATGAGATACCAACAACAAGTGCAATGACTGAACCCATCCATACTAAAGCAATAATAGCTATCAGTAATCCACAAATAATTCCAATGATTATTCCGACTCTAAACTCGCGAATAATGAGATTTAGGACCGTTTTTTTATCTAGCTTATGAGTGATAAGCCCACGAACAACAACAGCTAATGATTGTGTTCCGGTGTTACCAGTCATACCAGCGATCATTGGCATGAAAAATACCAATGCTACTACTTGCTCGAGTGTTTCTTCAAACCCACTAATAATACTTCCAGATATTAAACCGATAAATAATAGTAAAATTAACCATGGTAACCTTCGAAAAGCAGCAGTGGTTGCTTTTGTATAAAAGTCAATATCCTTTCCTGATGCTGATAATTTTTCAATATCTTCATTAGCTTCTTGGATCACAACGTCAATGACATCGTCTACGGTAACAATACCAAGAAGTTTATGGTTTTCATCGACAACAGGAAGCGCTATGAAGTCGTACCTTTCAATTAGGTTGGCAACTTCTTCTTGATCTAGATCTACAGGTACAGAAATAACACGATTAAACATAATTTTACTTATTCTTTCGTTTGTATCTGCTAATACCAAATCGCGGTATGATACAACGCCTACAAGCTGTTTTTCATCATTAATAACATATAAGTAGTAAATGGTATGATTCATTTCTGCGAATGATTTTAATTTATCAACAGCATCTTGAACAGTATAGTCATCTTTTATTGACATAAATTGATTGGTCATAAGTCCGCCAGCGGTATCAGCCGAGTAACTCATTAAATTTTGAATGTAAGTAGAATCTTCAGCTTTCATTACTGATAAATACTCTTGAATGTTCTCAACAGATAGTTCACTTAACAAATCAGCCAGATTATCATTCTCCATCAAATCCATTATTTTTGATGACTTTTCTACACCTAGCCGGTGAATAATCTCAATTTGTAAGTCGCTTTCTAGCTCTTGGATAAGGTCCGCAATCTCTTTAGGTGTTAAAAATAAAAGAAACTTTAAATGATTTTTTTCAGGAAGGTTACGATACAGTTGAGCAATATCATAAGGTTGGAGCTCATCAAGAACTTTTTCAAAAGCACTTTTTTTGTTTTCTTTCAAATACTTAATTATTTGAACTGTTAATTGATCTTCATTCATACTAACACTTCCTTTGAACACATGAGTTTAACCTTTAGGTTCTAGTCATTATAGGTATTTATCTGATTTTTTTTCAGGGTAAAAGACCCCCACCTCTAAGCGTAGTTAGGTAGGATTTTCCGATGTTTCAGCTTGCTGAAACGAGTTTGCTTCTTTTTTCCATTAATATTGATAGTAGAGAACAGAGTAAGATTAACGATAAAAATGCAAGCTTTGCGTAATAGTTTGTAATGATTGTGATTACACTACCGAAGCTAGCTCCAATTAATAAGATAAAGCTATACATTGAAATTGCTAAGCTCTTATTTTCTGCACCTTTTATACTAATGATATAAATGAGTGAAGGTATGGTGATTGACGTTCCGGCAACAAAAATAACAGATCCAAAAATGAGAAAAAGAATAATTGAGGATGTACTACATAATACACCTGTTAACATTAAAGTTAGCCCCATGAATATTGTGTTTTCAAAGCCAATTCGACCACTAATTTTGTTCGAAAGTATTGTTAGTAGTAACCCGGTTAATCCAAAACTCCTAATAAGCAGTGTATTTTCAGGGAGGAAACCAAGTATAGTAGAATAATAATTTTCTAATGAAGTGTAGTAGGCTACAAAAGTTAGAAGGATTGTAAATGTTATAAAATAGAGTTTTCTTAGGTCTTTTCTAAAAGGTATTTTTAATAAAGTTCTAATTAGCGAATGGACCGACCTCGATTGAGCGGGTTTTGTAGGACGAGGTAAACATTTTAATGAATAGATAAAAAGAAGTAAATAAAGTAACGATAATGCAATAAAGACTCCTTCCCAACCCCAAAAAAGATGTATAGAAGAACTAAACAGTTGTCCAACAACGCCAGCTGATAAGAATCCTGTATTAATAACGGCAATTGTTATACCTTGATGCTTTAAAGAAAGTACGTTAAATATATAAATGAAAGAGACAGGTGCAAACGTCGCTGCCCAAAACCCTTGAAATCCCCTAAGAATAAGAAACGCCGAAAAGTTACTGATGTAATAGCTAACAATCATTAAAATTGTAAGAATGAAAAGCCCAACTGAGATCGTTTCTTTTAACCCAAAACGTTCAGATAAAGACCCAAAAAAAATTAGCCCAAAAGCATAGAAAAAAGAAAACGCACTTATTGAAAGACTTGCTTGTGTCGTTGAAATTGAAAAAGTAATGGAAACACTATCAAGTAAAGGTATCATGATATAAAGATTTGAAACGATAAAAATTGCCGTAAGTGAGAAAAAAGTTATTATATGAAACATTGAATAATCTTTTTTGTTGAACTGCAAATTATCCATTAAGAGACCTCGCTTTAAAAAGTCTTGATATATGTATATGAAAAACAGTTAATTGTGTCTTTATAAACAGGATAAAGATTAATATTTTATAAGAAAATTAATGGATTTTGAAGTAGAGTACCTTGCCTCTGAACAAGTATCTCACTCACTTTGTAAAAACAGTAGAAATGTTGACGAAACATATGACAAGCTCTTGAACAACATTGACGTTAAAAAAAAGCCTATGATATAATTGTATTAAAATGAAAATCATTATCATTAGACTTTTATATTCAGAATTTATTTGAGATAAAGGCAGATACATATTGTCAAAGGGGGTTAAGTATCGTGAGCTTTATTCATCTCGAACAAGTATCGAAATTTTTTTCTAATGCATTACAACCGGCAGTTGATGCATTGGATTTAAAGATAGAACAAGGAGAAATTATTACTTTATTAGGACCCAGTGGTTGTGGGAAAACGACAACGTTAAGAATGATTGCTGGCTTTGAGCAACCGAGTATGGGGAAAATATCAATTGGAGATCAAGTTGTGTACGATGACCACCGCTCTTTGCCACCTGAAAAACGTGGAATTGGTATGGTATTTCAGGATTACGCTCTTTTTCCTCATTTGACGATTGAGAAAAATGTCATGTTTGGTTTAAATAAATGGAAAACAAAAGATAGAAAATTACGTGCTATCGAAGTTTTAGAACTTGTAGGCTTGGCAGATTACGCTAGTCGTTATCCGAGTGAGCTTTCAGGAGGTCAGCAGCAGCGTGTTGCTTTAGCAAGAGCGTTAGCTCCACGTCCTCATGTAGTATTAATGGATGAACCTTTTAGTAATTTAGACGCTGGATTAAGAGAAAAAATGCGTTTTGATGTTACAAATATTTTAAGAAAAGCAAATACTACAGCCATTATCGTAACCCATGACCAGAAAGATGCTTTTGCTGTCTCTGATCGTGTAGTTGTTATGAAAGATGGCATAATTCAGCAGGTAGCTAGCCCGCGAGAGATGTATCGCTGCCCTAAGAATTGCTTTGTTGCACAATTTGTCGGTAAAACAAACTTACTTACTGGGAAACTAGAAAAGGACATGAAACATGTAACCACAACAATTGGTACAGTATGCTTACCGAATCAAACAACTGAAATATGTGAAACAGTAAAACTTTCGATTCGACCAGAAGGTTGCCAAATAGTAGCCGAAGGAACAGGGAATTATTGTGGGAAAGTTGAGAGAGTCACTTACAGTGGCGAATACCAAGAATTATATATAAATTTTCAATCAAATTCTCTATCAGACCCAATGGTTATTTATGCGCCAATAGATCAAGAGATCGAAATAGGTTCAGTCGTCTCATTTAATATTAAGTCAGACTTGGTTTGTGTAGTAGAGTAATTAACCTGAGGATGAAGTTTCCCTCTTAATGGGGGAGACTTTTTCTTGTTTTGAGGAAAAAAGAAAACGCCATGCATCTTCATTATGTTTCGACACTAAGATAGTAAATCACGAAAGAACGTTCTTACCTTTTAGGGTGCTGACCATAAGCAAAACATTTGACAAAAAAAGTGAAAGGTTAGTGAACACTAATTTTTTTCTTCGGAACGTATTGACAATGATTATCAATGGCAATATAATTCATGTTATGAAGGTTATTGAGAATGAATTTCATTCCGTTAATTAAATTTAAAGTACATAGGGGGCAATAACAATGAACAAATCTTTAAAAATGTTTCTTTTTGCAATCCTTTCACTAGGACTACTATTTGCAGCAGCATGCGGTGGACAAGAAGAGACAGCAGAACCAGAAGAGAACGAAGTAGAGAGTGGACAAGATGAGCAACAAGAGGAAGAAGTAGTAGAATTAGATGGGAAAATTGTGGTATACTCAGCACGTAACGAGAATTTTGTTCAATCATTACTTGACAAGTTCCAAGAAGAAACGGGTGTAGAGGTTGTAGCTTTACATGGTGCTGACCCACTTCAACTTGTTGAAGAAGCTGGAAATGTTCAAGCAGACATTTATATTTCAAATGACCTAGGAGCTTTAGGATATCTACACATGGAAGGGTTATTAGAAGGGGCTGACCTGGAAGGAATTGATACAATTCCAGCAGAATTCCGTGCTGACGATAATGCATACTTTGCTATTTCTGCTCGTGCACGTGGATTTATTTACAATAAAGATATCATTACAGAAGAAGAAATGCCTAAAAGTGTAGAAGATTTATTTGATGACAAGTGGGCAGATCAATTTGCAATTACTCGTGGTGGTAACGGTGGTATGATTGGTCATGTTTCAGCTCTTCGTTACGAGTGGGGCGATGAAAAAACTGCTGAATGGATTGAAACAATTAAGGAAAATGCAGCAGGTATTTACCAAGGTCACGGCGACATTCGTCGTGCAGTAGGTGAAGGGTTACATTCATTCGGTTTAGTAAACAATTACTATTTCCACCAGCAATTACTTGAGCCAACTGACAACAACGTAGGGTTTATTTACTTAGATCAAGAAGAAGGCCAAATGGGTGCTGTAGCAAACGCTGCGGGTGTAGGACTTGTAAAAGGTGGACCAAACGAAGCTAATGCTTTAGCGTTTTTAGAGTGGTTATTATTACCTGAAAATCAAGTAGCGTTTGTTGGTGAATCTTTAGAGCTTTTAATTAACTCTGAATATGGTGCTGTATATCCACCAGAAGTAGAGCCACATATTGTTGAATTTAGTGAGTTGAAATCTCAAGAAATGCCAGTTAAAGAGTTAGGGAATTACTTTGAGGATACAAAAGAACTAATTGAACAATCAGGATTAGATCTAGAATTAAGATAACTATAGATAACTTGCAATGTATAGGAGAGGGCATTATGAATGATGATATTGATAAAAAATCTAAATTAAATAATGATCAAAATGCTAAGGTTGGGGAAACGTCTTCCCCAACCCTTCTCCATATCTTAAGAAGAAGATGGTTTGCGATTTGGCGTGGTAATCCCCCAGGTCCAGTTCTATTACTTCTGGGAGTAATTGTTGCAATTATAATGTCAATTCCGATTATATATGTTATGTGGCGTTCACTCTTTGCGGGAGTTAATCGTTGGATGCGTCTCTTGGATGAAAGGATTCCGCAATTATTATGGAATACATTCTCCCTTACGTTTGCTGTCACGATTTGTGCCATTATAATTGGAGTTGGGCTAGCTTGGATTGTCGTTCGTACGGATGTACCGGGACGTAAGGTTTGGCAATGGCTCCTAGCTTTACCTCTTGTTATTCCGCCTTATGTTGGGGCGGTTACGTATATCATTGTATTTGGTCCAAGTGGTTGGATACGTAATTTTTGGCGTGATACGCCTTGGCTAGTAGATACATTTGGAAATTACCCACTTAATATATATTCATTTTGGGGAGTATTCTTTGTTTTAACGATGTTTACGTATCCATATGTTTACTTGATTACGAGTGCGTCACTTCGTAAAATGAATCGTAATTTTGAAGAGGTTGCTCGTTCACAAGGGATGAGTACAGCTAAGATTTTCTGGAAAGTAAATTTGCCTTTTTTACGACCTGCCATTGGTGCAGGGGCGATTCTTATTTCTCTTTATGTCCTTTCTGACTTCGGTGCTATCGCGATGCTACGATATGTTACATTCACAGCAGCGATCTACTTCCAGAGAGCAAGCTTTGACACTCAATCTGCTTCAGTACTAAGCTTAGTTTTAATTATTCTTACGATCTTAATATTGTGGATTGAAGCACGGACACGAAGAAAAAATAAATATTATCAAACCTCTAACACTTTCCGAGAGCCAGAAATATTAAAATTAGGTAAGTGGAAGCCGTTAGCTTTAGTATTTGTAAGTTCTGTATTTTTTGTATCTGTATTTTTGCCAATAAGTGTACTTGGATATTGGTCAAATATTGGAGTTCGAATGGGTGCTTTAGATGGAAGATTTTTTGGTTTTGCATGGAATAGCTTTAAAGTTTCTGCATTAGCAGCTATCTTATGTATGCTTGTTGCGTTACCAATTATCTATTTAAAAACCCGTTATCCATCTTTTATTACGACAATTATTGATAAGCTTTGTTATGCGGGATATGCTCTACCTGGAGTCATAGTTGCACTAGGTTTCGTGTTTATCTTTAATAATCACATCCCGATGCTATATAATACTTTTTATATGGTTGCATTAGCTTTTGTGGTCCGATTTCTTCCACAGGCAATGCAGGCAGGAGAAGCTTCGCTAAGTCTAGTATCTCCCCGCATTGATGAGGCTGCCCGAAGCCTTGGACATCCTCCTTGGAAAGTTATGTTTAAGGTAATACTTCCTTCAATATTGCCGGGAGTTTTAGCAGGAGGGGCACTTGTTTTCGTTAGCTCAATAAAGGAGTTACCAGCTACATTAATGTTACGCCCACCTGGTTTTGATACATTAGCGGTTAGAGTATATTTTGAAGCATCGGAAGCGATTTATCACCTAGCTGCACCGGCTGCATTATTAATTGTTTTTGTTTCAATTATTCCATTACGATATTTATTGAAAAAGTATTAAACGAAATAAATAAAAGCCATGTCCTAAATGATGAATTGGACATGGCTTTTATTTATTTAAAAATTACTCCTAAAATTACAAGTAAAACAAAGAGGATCCAAAATACTGTTTTCTTTGTTCTGGCGCCAAAACGTCTATTTTTCCAACGGTTAGGATTAAAACTGATTTCGCCTTCATCAAAAACATGTCGATATTGCGGTGCGTATCTTCTTAGTTTGAATAAGAAAATTGGTGCAAGAGCAGCCCCTGAAATCAGCCCGAAAATGTGTGCGTAAACATTAATACGTGCATTGACAAACGTCATAATCAGTCCTATTACTAGTATCGTTATTACCACCTGAGAATTGTTTTGATCGATTAAATCTTTTCTATAAAGGACCATATACAGGTATATCCCAAAAAGTCCAAATATTGCTCCGCTTGCGCCTAGGTGAGGTGAGTATCCTAAACCGCCAATATAAAAGGTTGCAACGTTAGCGAGAATTCCAGTTAATATATATATAGAAATAAAACGCCATTTTCCAAGTAACCTTTCAAGTGCAGGGCCAAATAATACTAATGAGAATGAGTTAAATAAGAAATGTGCAGGTGAGATATGCATAAAAATTGGTGTTACTAATCGCCATAATTCACCTTGAGCAATTGATAAATTGTGTCCTACTCCTAGAATAAATATAAGGTTTCCACCTAGTGATGGAAATAAAAACATCCATAAAAATAATATAAGATGGATGGCAACAATTCCAGATACAACTGGGTAGGATCTGAGGAACGAACGAAAACTTTCATTTCTCACAAACATTGTAGATCACCTTTTCCTAGATTTATTAACATTATTGTAGCATAAAATCATGCGTTTACAGTAATAATTGAGACAAAATGAATAGTAAGCTTTTTCTATTCTATGATTTTATCTGTGATAAAATGTTAGGAAAACGAGTTGGGTAATATCTCATAAATGCCACAAAAAGCGAAATAGGGTTAAATAGTAAACTTTTTAATCCTGCTCTTAAGGTTAGTAAGAAATTCGCTTTATAACTTATCAACGTATTTTTAGGTATGGTCAATGGCCCCTGAAAGGTCGATAGAAGCTAAGCTTATGATTAAATAAATGATTGGAAGGAAGCAAATTTTTATGATCATTGGTACGGGAATTGATATTGTCGAGTTAAAAAGAATTGAAGATACGCTACATAGACATCCTAATTTTATAAAACGTATCTTAACTGAAAAAGAGGAACAAAATTTTCAAAAGCTTATAGAGAAAAGAAAAATAGAGTTTTTAGCAGGGCGTTTTGCTGCGAAAGAAGCTTTTTCCAAAGCAATTGGAACTGGTATTGGGAGAAATCTTTCTTGGAAGGATGTTGAAATTTTACCGGCTATAAACGGTAAACCAACTATCGTTTCCGAAAAAACAAATGGTAAAATTCATTTATCGATTTCGCATAGTAAAGAATATGCCGTGGCAAATGTAATTATTGAGTTGTAAATCCTTTTTGTGAAATATTTCAATAAGTGCTTTGCTTGTCATAAGAGCTTTTTTACATATTATTTGCAACATTTCTATATGAAATTTTATCGAGCTTGTCATGCTAGTCTGCATATTGTTTAGGACAGTCTCATATAGTGGTAGTGCGGATAGGAGGGAACTATTTTGAATGTGGTAACTGGTGAAGAAATGCACCAAATTGACCGCTATACCATTGAAGAAATAGGATTAAAAGCCGAATTACTAATGGAAAATGCAGGTCTTGCATTCGTAAGTTCTATTTTACATTTAATGAATAAGAAGACAGCTAAAATTGCTGTGCTCATTGGTGTAGGGAACAATGGTGGTGATGGTTTTGTTATTTCGAGGTCTTTATTAGAAAAAGGCTATCAAGTTGATGTATGGCTAATTCCACCTGTGAAAAAGGTGAAAGGCACGGCACGCTATCATATGGAAGTGTTTAAGAAGTGTGGATATGAGTTTACTAGCTATGAGGCAATTACTTGTGAGGATTTAGTTAGAAATTTAAAGGGAAAAACACATGTAATAGATGCAATGCTAGGTACAGGGTTAGTTGGTCCTTTGCGTCAGCCATATAAGGAGATAATTGAACAAGTCAATCAGTTAGAATGTCAAATTATTTCTGTCGATCTTCCTAGTGGGTTGCCCGCAAATGGGAATTCCTGTATTACTGATGCAATAAAAGCATCTCGTACTATTACTTTACAGTGTCCGAAGCTTGGTGCTTACACTTTTCCTTCCAGGGAATATTACGGAGATTTGACGATAGTTGATATAGGCATACCAAAGCTTGCTATTAAACAAATTGATAGTGAACGGTTTCTTTGGACTGAAGAAAATGTTGCCTGTTCTTTGCCGGTAAGAAAGCCATCATCACATAAAGGAAGTCATGGAAAGGGGCTTATTATTGCAGGTTCTCGAACTATGACTGGAGCACCAATATTGACTGCTAAAGCATGCCATCGGTTAGGAGCTGGATTAGTCACGTTGGCGCTCCCTGACACAATCATTAACACAGTTGCAAGTCAATTGATTGAGTCAACATTTCACCTATGTCCATCGGTAAACGGTGAAATTAACAGCTTAAATCTTGATGATGAATTAATGAATCGATTTGATGCAATCGCCGTAGGTCCTGGACTTGGGCGAAATAATAATGGCGAGTTTATAGAAACTCTTTTACATGATTTTGATAAACCGATAGTCATTGATGCAGATGGTCTTTTTTACTTGAAGGACTTTTTAACGATTTTAGCAAAACGAAAAGGTACAACTATTTTAACACCTCATTTAGGTGAGTTTGCTTATCTCATTAATGAGCCTATTGCTAAGGTTGAGAAAAATCGTTTTCAGGTTTCTAGAGACTTTGCTGTTAAATATGGAGTTTATCTTGTATTAAAAGGTCCATATACAGTAGTGACAACACCAGGCGGACAGCAGTTCATTAATACAAGTGGAAATCCCAGTTTGGCTAAGGGTGGATCAGGAGATGTATTAACGGGTATGGTGCTTGCGTTACTTATGCAACAAAAAGATTTGCAATCAGCCATTAGTAACTCTATATTTCTTCATGGTATGGCGGCGGATTATTTAATTAGTCATGAATATAGTCCGTTAAGTGTAATGGCATCTGACTTAATTAATATAATGCCGAAAGTTTTGAATAGTATTCAAAACCGTTATCACAAATACCGATAGAATTCCCTCCCTTGTCGTCTAAATGAGACAAAGGGGTTGAGAATGAATGAAAAAAATGGTAGCACTTATTTTCTCGTGTTTCGTACTTCTAGGGATGTTAGCTGGTTGTGGTGAAAAAACACAAGAAGATATCATCGAAGAATTAGGTGAAAAAATAAAAAATATGACAGGGTACAAAGCTGAGGCTACGATGACTCTTGAAACAGGGAAAGATCCTCAGCAATATGTTGTTGAAATTTGGCATAAGAATCCAAATTATTATCGTGTAGCGTTAAATAACGCTAACAAGGATCAAAGTCAAATTATTTTACGAAATGATGAGGGTGTTTTTGTTTTGACACCAGCATTAAATAAAAGTTTCCGTTTCCAAAGTGATTGGCCAGAAAACAACAGTCAAGTCTACTTATATGAGTCCCTTGTAAACGATATTTTAATGGACCCGGAACGAATCTTTACAGCGAATGACGAGCACTATGTATTCCAAACTAAAACAAATTACACAAATAAAAATTTACAACAACAAGAAATTACTTTAAATAAAAAAGATTTAACACCTGTATCTGCTAAGATTATGGATGTCGAGTTAAAGGTATTGGTGAATGTAGAGTTTGAAGATTTCGAACTAAATGCTAGCTTTAATGAAGGTGACTTCGATATGGATCGTAATATGACAGGGGCTCAATTAGAAAGTCTTCCAGCAATGGCCCAAGAAAGTGACGAGCCACTAGTTGTTTCATTCCCGATGTATGTACCAGATGGAACGGTGTTAAACGATTCAAAAGAAGTAAATATTGAGGATGGGAAAAGAGTAATTTTAACATATACCGGTGACCAAGATTTTACGTTAATTCAACAAAAAAGCAGAGTCCAGCAAGCAAGTACTCCAATGCATATTACGGATGGAGAACCTGTAGATTTAGGGTTTACAGTTGGGGCACTTACAAGTGAAGCTCAAACAAAATCAATTAATTGGTCTTATGACGGTGTAGATTTCTTCTTAGCTTCAAAGGATTTAAGTACGGAAGAAATGATTTCAATCGCGAGATCAGTTTATGGAACTGAAGTAAAATAATAAAGTTCACTTCAATTTTTGAGGAAACTGATAGCAGTAAGTATTTATGATTTTATAAAAGTGTATAACAATCTTCATTTCTGAAGTTAGTTTATTGACTTTAGGAGCTCCCTTACCTAGGGGGCATCAAGGTTTATAGGTGGGCTTTCTACGTAATATGAGTTAGATAAACTGTAAAAAGGAAATGCAGACTCTGTAGCGTAAAACTAGGGGTCTGCATTTTTGATAAGAAACTCCCATGGCGGCGTTTTACGCCGCCACGGGAGTTTCTTATCAAACCTAAAATATTTCCGATTACGAAGGAGGTTTATAGTTGAAAATAATTAATAATTAATTTTCCTATAAGTTCTTGACAAGTTGTATTATGGCTTTATTATTATCATATATAAAAGTTGTTGTTAGAGGAGGGCACGTTTTGAGAAATTTGAACTGTTTTTATCGAGATACGTGGGTTGAAGTCGATCTTGATGCAATAAGTGAGAATGTAACTTGCATCAAGAGGAACCTACCTAACGATGTTAAAATCATGGCTGCAGTTAAAGCTAACGGCTATGGTCATGGAGCAGTTCACGTAGCACGCGCTGCGTTAGAAGCTGGTGCCCACTATTTAGGAGTAGCTATATTAGATGAAGCGATCGCATTAAGGAAACAGGGGATAAATGCACCTATTTTAGTACTTGGATGGGTAAGACCGAGTGACATAAATATAGCGGCAGAACATAATATAACCTTAACTGTTTTTCAAGCAGACTGGTTAGAAGAGGCGAAACCGCATCTTTATTCAGAATTTTCGTGTACTTTTCATTTGAAAATTGACACTGGGATGGGCAGGATTGGTATAAGATCAAAAAATGAAGGAAAAGCTGTTATTGATTGTATAAATGAAAATAAACAATATTTTCTAGAAGGAATATACACACATTTTGCAACAGCTGATGAAAAGGATTTAGATTATTTCCAAATGCAATACAATTCTTTTGAAGACATGCTTCAGTGGTTACGTAATTATGGTGTAGATGTTCAATACATTCATTGTGGCAACAGCGCCGCAACGATAAGATTTCCGTCAAAAATGTTTACGATGACGAGAGTAGGTATTTCTATGTATGGTCTCACTCCGTCTAAGGAAATTGAAGATGAAATTCCTTTCTTATTAAAAGAGGCTTTTTCGTTTCATAGCAAAATAATTCATGTAAAAGAAGTTAATGCTAATGAAGGAATAAGCTATGGAGCTACTTATAGAACAATTGGAAAGGAATGGATTGCGACAATACCAGTAGGCTACGCCGATGGGTGGCTACGTCAAAATAGTAATAATGGTTATGTTCTCGTCGAAGGTGAAAGGGCTCCTATAGTGGGTAGGGTTTGTATGGATCAAATGATGGTAAAATTGCCAAAAGAAGTTCCAGTCGGTACTCAAGTTACGTTAATTGGAGAACAAATGGGAGATGCAATTTCCGTTGATGAAGTGGCTGATCGTCTTGGGACGATTAATTACGAGGTCCCATGCATGATTAGTTACCGTGTTCCAAGAGTCTTTTTAAAGGATAGGAAAATAGTAACAATAAATAATGAAGTTTTATAAAGAATACGAGAAATAACAAGAATGGTACGAGAATTTGACGAACATTTATCTAGGGATAAATAACAAAGACCTTTGCAAAACTTGAATTGTAATGCTATGATTATTGATGGATATAAACTAAATTTAGTTGTAGGTGTATGTTGGAGGTGTTTTTGTGTCTGATAACACAAAGAGGATCACGGTTAGCTTACCACAACATTTATTAAATGAGGTTGATGGGTTGATTAAAAGAGAAAATGTAAACCGTAGTGAATTTATTTCACAAGCTACAAAAGCGTATCTTCGTGAAAAAAAGAAACGTCAAATTCGAGAAACTATGCAGCAGGGTTACATGGAAATGGCTAAAATTAATTTGAACATTGCTTCAGAAGCATTTCTTGCCGAAGAGGAAGCGGAGCATACGCGTACACTTGACTTAGTAAGTGGGGTGTAAACTTTGATTGTTAAACGTGGCGATGTTTATTTTGCTGACCTCTCACCAGTTGTTGGTTCAGAGCAGGGGGGAGTAAGGCCAGTTCTCATCATTCAAAATGATATAGGAAATCGGTTTAGCCCAACAGTCATCGTCGCAGCAATTACAGCTCAGATTCAAAAGGCAAAACTACCAACTCATGTGGAAATAAACGCTAAACGCTATGGCTTTGATCGGGACTCTGTTATTCTATTGGAACAAGTTCGAACAATCGATAAACAACGTCTAACAGACAAGATTACTCATCTAGATGATGATATGATGTCCCGAGTAAATGAAGCGCTACAAATTAGTTTAGGACTAATTGATTTTTAATTATTTATTTATATTAATAAATAAATTATGCAGATAGGGAAAGTTGCTATTAATGAGCAGCTTTTTTTATTTGTATTTAATGTTCTGAGTATTCAGACGATATAAAAGTTATAAATGATAATAGGAGTTAATTACTATGCAAATCTTTGCATCCTAAATCGAGAAATGAAATAATGATAGAAACAGCTAAATTTATTATTAGGCTCAAAATTGTGGTGAATGGAGAAGACTATAGTGTTAATAAAAAAGCTTCATTTGAAAGGGGAAGCTTATGGAAAAAAAGAGTGAGAATCTACGCGCGGACTATAAAACAATTATCGAAAAATACTTAAAGACAGGCAGTCAATGTTCGTTTCATGAAGCTCGAAAATTTTCTGTCGATATAACCAAAAGAAATGTTTCGCCAGAGGATATGGTGAGTCTCCATGTATCCGTTATTAAAGAGTTACTTCCTAACTTACCTAAGGAAGTAGTGGATACAAACGACCTGTTACTTGAAGTGATGGTTAGTTACGGATTAGCCTATCAAGAACATCAAAGTTTAAGAGACCGGCAAAAACACCTGGATTCTGAATTGGCAGTTGCAGCAAAGATGCAACAAGAGTTGTTTCCGAAAGTTGTTCCTAAAACACCAAAACTGGATATTGGCATTAAAAGTGTTGCCGCGAGTGCCGTCAGTGGTGATTATTATCATTTTATCCATGATGAACAAGAGCACCTAGGAGTGGCTGTTGCTGATATTATAGGTAAAGGAGTACCGGCTGCCCTTTGTATGTCTATGATTAAATATGCTTTGGATAGCTTACCTGAATTACGCTTGCAACCTAATGCTCTATTAGAAAATTTAAATAGAGTTGTTGAGCAGAATATTGGCTCTAATATGTTTATAACGATGGTATTTGGTTCGTATGACTTAAATGAACACGTATTTCGGTATTCAGGTGCAGGGCATGAACCGGGCTTTTATTATTGCTATAGTACAGGAGAATTTTATGACTTAACTACGAAGGGATTAGTGCTCGGTTTAAGTAAAAAAGCAAAATTTATAGAGTATGAACGAGAAGTAATGGAAAATGATTTAATTATCCTTCTTTCTGATGGTGTCACAGAGTGCCGGACTGATGAGGGATTTCTAGAAAGGGTCGAGATTCCGAGGATAATAAAAAAATATATACATTTATCTGCTCAAGAAATCGTAGATAGCGTTTATTCTGAGTTAGAAAAAATTCAAAATTATAGTTTGAAAGATGATTTTACTTTAATGATTATTAGAAGAAACGTTTAAAATATTCATTCTAGTGGTATATAAAGATTGTGATTTTGAGGAGGGACAAAAATTGAATTTGGAAATTATACAAATAGAAAAAGCGGGAAAGCAATACCTAATTCTAAATGGAGAAGTAGATGTTTATACAGCGAAGAAACTTAATGAAACTCTCCTTCATTTAACAGGAATAGAAGGAAATGAAATAATTATTGATTTATCTCAGGTGAATTATATTGATAGCATTGGACTGGGGACTTTCATTGGAGCATTAAAATCTTCCCACAAACATGATAGTTCTATTAAACTCATTGGGATGACTGAACGAGTGAGAAGATTATTTCATATTACAGGGTTAGATGAAGTAATGAACATCGATGAAAGTATGAGGGAGGAAGCGAAGTGAGCCAAACATCTGATTATATAGAGATGAAATTACCAGCGAAGCCTGAATACGTCGGTGTAATCCGATTAACTATATCTGGAATAGCCAATCGGTTAGGGTATTCGTATGATGAAATCGAAGATATTAAGATAGCGGTAGCCGAAGCGTGTACAAATGTTGTTGCTCATGCTTATAACGATGAAGGTGGTCAAATGACTGTGGGTTGCGGAGTATATCCAGACAGGTTGGAAGTTATGGTAGCAGACCGAGGTCAGAGTTTTTCTCTAGAGAAATTAAGGGGTGATTTTGGACCAGTTAATACAGATAAGCCAATTGCTGATTTAAAAGAAGGTGGTCTGGGTTTGTTTTTAATTGAAAGCTTAATGGATAAAGTTGAGATTAGAAATGATATTGGGGTTATTGTTGTTATGACTAAGTTCCTACAAAGAGGTGAGGTGGAACAAAATGTCGGAAGATCTTCAGCAACAACTACAGATCGACAATCAAATTGAACAATTGATCAAAGACTTTCAACGGTCGAATTCAGAAGAAACACAAGTCATATTAGTAAAAAAGTATGAATCGTTAGTGCATATGTTAGCAAGAAAGTTCTCGAAAGGTAAAGATTATGGTGATGACCTTATTCAAGTGGGGATGATAGGTCTTTTAGCAGCTTTGCGAAGGTTTGACTCATCTTATGGGCGCAGTTTTGAAGCGTTTGCTGTGCCAACAATTATAGGTGAAATAAAAAGATATATTAGAGATAAAACCTGGAGTGTACATGTGCCTAGAAGAATAAAAGAATTAGGTCCAAAAATAAAGAATGCAGTTGAAAAACTAACAACAGAATTGCAACGTTCACCAAAGGTTTATGAAATAGCGAGTTTTTTAGATGTAACAGAAGAAGAAGTGTTAGAGACGATGGAAATGTCAAGGAGTTATCATGCTCTCTCTGTCGATCGTTCGATTGATGCTGATCAAGAAGGTGGAACTGTGACATTGTTAGATTTAGTTGGAGCAACTGATACCGGTTATGAAAAGACCGATCAGCAGCTATTAATAGAGAAGGCCTTTTCGGTGTTGAATGATATGGAAAAACAAATATTATATTGTGTTTATTATGAAGGTCTTAGTCAGAAGGAAATTGGCAAAAAATTAGGGATATCACAAATGCACGTATCCCGTTTGCAAAGAAGGGCGTTGGAGAAAGTACAGGAATCCTTACCAACCGATGCTTCGGAAAGTTTATAATGCAATTATTAGTGTTAATCATCGACAAGGCCAAACTAATAGTAAAGAACTTCTTTAAAGGGGGTGACTAACATGAAAAGTCATCCTTTTTTGCAGTATCAGAATTTATAAATTTCTAACTTGGAAACTGTCTAGCGCAAGCAGCCTACGAGCTCGATCACTTCAGTCAAGCTACTGACTTCAATAACTACATGAATAACGTCTCTGAATAGCTTCATGCAGCTTTGCTCCTGCGGTTACTCGTCGCACGGAAAACAATTGCTCCTGCGGTTACTCGTCGCACGGAAAACAATTGCTCCTGCGGTTACTCGTCGCACAAAACACTGCTTCGAGGAAGCTTCCTACGAAGCATACTAGAAGACACAGAAGCACGTAGGAAGCCAAAGAGCGGCTTCTGTCAAAGGCCTTCCAGTGCCTTTCGCTCGTGACCAAGGCGCTTGCGCTTTTCTTATTTACTTTGTATCTCTTGGTAAAAAAGTTTAGATGTTTTCTTTATTTTCTTTAATCGTTTATATAAAATAGATAAATATGAAGGAAGGGAGTTGGCGTAAAATGGAAGAAAAAAAACAAAAGATGCTTCAGTTACTCGCGAAAGAGACATCGTTTTCGACTAAAGCAATTGAAAGCGTAATAGGTTTAATAGAGGAAGGTAATACAGTACCTTTTATTGCTCGTTATCGAAAAGAGTTAACAGGTTCCCTAGATGAAGTTCAAATTAGAACTATTGTTGAAAGGTGGACATACATAAATAATTTAGAAACAAGAAAAGAAGAAGTTATCCGCATCATTCAGGAACAAAATAAACTGACAGATGAACTTAAGCAATCTATTTTGAAAGCCACAAAATTACAAGAGGTGGAAGACCTTTATCGCCCTTATAAACAAAAGCGTCGAACTCGTGCAACTGTTGCTAAGGAGAAAGGGCTCGAACCTTTTGCTCAGTGGTTGTTTTCATTTCCGGCTGAGGGGAATGTTCATGAGGTCGCTAAGGGTTATATTTCAGAGGAAAAGGAAGTTCACACAATTGAGGATGTAATATCAGGAGCGCAAGATATTATTGCTGAGTGGATTTCTGATGATGCAGAGGTACGAAAACTTTTACGCCAAATGACTTATAAAGAAGGGAAAATCATCTCTCTTGTAAAAGACCAGGAAAAGGATGAAAAAAACGTTTACGAAATGTATTACGAATATGAAGAACAAATCGGAAAAATTGTACCACACCGTATATTAGCCTTAAATAGAGGTGAAAAAGAAGGGATATTAAAGGTATCGCTATCTGCTCCGGTAGAGCGAATTATTACGTTGATTGAAAAGAAGTATATAAAAAATTCGCATTCGCCTGTAACGTCGTATATCAAGGAGACAGTAGCTGATAGCTATAAAAGGCTAATTGAGCCGTCAATTGACCGTGAAATTCGAAAAGAACTTTCAGAAAAAGCAGAAGATCAAGCGATACATATATTTTCCGAAAATCTTAGGAACCTTTTGTTACAACCACCATTAAAAGGACGAGTCGCATTAGGGGTAGACCCTGCTTATCGGACGGGGTGTAAATTGGCGGTTATCGATGAAACTGGAAAGGTATTACATATATCGGTTATATACCCTACACCACCAAAGAATGAGGTTGAAAAAGGGAAACAAATTGTTCAAGATTTAATAAAAAAATATTCTATAGAGGTCATTGCTATCGGGAATGGAACAGCTTCGAGGGAAACAGAACAGTTTATTGCCGATGTAATAAAAGAGACGAATAAAGACGTTTACTATTTAATTGTTAATGAAGCTGGAGCAAGTGTTTACTCAGCTTCACCGCTAGGAAGAGAGGAGTTCCCTGATTTACAAGTAGAAGAGCGAAGTGCGATTTCGATTGCTAGACGATTGCAGGATCCGTTAGCGGAGCTAGTAAAAATTGACCCTAAATCTGTTGGGGTAGGTCAATATCAGCACGATGTGACTCAATCGAAGCTTAACGATTCCTTGACTTTTGTTGTTGAAACGGTTGTTAATCAGGTAGGTGTAAATGTAAATACTGCTTCAAGTTCGCTACTGCAGTATGTTTCTGGTTTGTCAAAAACTGTGGCTAATAATATTGTAAAAAAGCGAGAAGAAGAAGGGAAGTTTGTTAATCGTACACAACTGAAAAAAATTCCTAGGTTAGGTGCTAAAACGTATGAACAGTGTATTGGATTTTTGAGAGTTACTGATGGGAAAGAGCCGCTAGATCAGACAGGGATTCATCCTGAGAGTTATCAAGAGACGAAGAAGCTTCTTGACCGAGTTGGTGCAATAACTGATCAAATTGGTTCTGCAGAATTAAGCGAGCGGCTAAAACAGCTTAATCTAGAAGAAGTTGCGGTAGAGCTAGGTATCGGGATCCCTACATTAAAGGATATTATTGATGCGCTTATTAGACCGAGAAGAGACCCGAGGGACGAGGTTGCTACACCGCTTTTAAAGAAAGATGTCTTACAGATGGAAGATTTAAAAAGTGGTATGGAATTACAAGGTACTGTTAGAAACGTTGTGGATTTTGGTGCTTTCATAGATATTGGGGTTAAACAAGATGGTCTTGTTCATATATCGAAATTAACTAATCGTTTTGTCAAACATCCAATGGAAGTTGTTTCTGTGGGTGATGTTGTTACAGTTTGGGTTGATTCTGTTGATATTAAGAAACAACGTATTGCGTTAACTATGCTTAAACCAGAAAATCAGGTATAAAGTACAGATTTAGTAGAGTAGGACCTTATCGATCGGAATTGAATGAAAGTATGTTTATAGCCTCTAGAAAGTGATGATATACAAGAAGAAGGGATTTCATTATCCCCTCTTCTCTCTATTTTGTTTGTTTTTTGTGGGTGTTGTTTGGTTCATACCTCCGATGGTAGTAAAACCAGCATTGGTTTAACAAACGGATTTGTTGAGTGTTTTTTTCGAGGAAAGCATTTTTTATTTGCTTTTGTAGCCAGTCAGGCACCGGAAGTCCCCCTTCCTTTATTAATGTATGAAAAACAAGACTAGTCTTTAATGATTAAGAGCGAGTATGTTAAGTTGAAAGTTTTTATAATAGAATTATTCTATGATGTGGTAGTATGAATAGTATATGAACGGAAGGTTGTCATTGTTGATGATTTTTTTAATTTTTGCTAAGGATAATTTAATTTAGTAATTAAATTCGTTCTTGTACGATTGATTTTCAAATAAACAATAACTAATAAGGGGAAAGACATTCATGAATGAACATGACTTGCAGCTGTTAGTTGAGGAAATATCTAATAAGTATTTTGGGATTTCTTTTAAACATCGCGCAACGTTTAACCCAAGATTACGTACAACTGGTGGAAGGTATCTTCTTGGCAATCACAATATAGAAATAAATCCGAAGCAGTTAGAGCATTTTGGAAAACAGGCGTTAATTGATATAATTAAGCATGAATTATGTCATTACCACTTGCACATTCAAAAAAGGGGATATCGTCATGTAGACAAAGATTTTCAGCAGCTTTTATCAAAAGTGGAAGGCTCTATGTACTGTAATTCTATTCCAGGAGCTAGAAAACAAAGTAAGACTGTGCATGTTTATATTTGTACATCTTGTAAAACGATGTTTAACAGGAAGCGTTTGATTGATACGAAGAAATATGTATGTGGGAATTGTAAAGGTAAAATAAAGAAAGAGAAAACTTATAAAACAAGTTGACTTTAATTGGTCGTCTATGTTAAATTTAAAAAGTCGCTAAATTGATGAACGAAATTTCGGAATGAAAAATATTGTTGACAAACTGACATGAACAAGTTAAAATAGTTTAAGTCGGAAGTGATTATTCCACAGTAGCTCAGTGGTAGAGCAATCGGCTGTTAACCGATCGGTCGTAGGTTCGAGTCCTACCTGTGGAGCCATATTAAGGAGAAGTACTCAAGTGGCTGAAGAGGCGCCCCTGCTAAGGGTGTAGGTCGTGTGAGCGGCGCGAGGGTTCAAATCCCTCCTTCTCCGCCACTTTTTATGGCCCGTTGGTCAAGCGGTTAAGACACCGCCCTTTCACGGCGGTAACACGGGTTCGAATCCCGTACGGGTCACCAATTACTATGATTATCTATAATTGTTTACCTGGAGGATTAGCTCAGCTGGGAGAGCACCTGCCTTACAAGCAGGGGGTCGGCGGTTCGATCCCGTCATCCTCCACCATCTAAATGTTTAGGACCCGTGGTGTAGCGGTTAACATGCCTGCCTGTCACGCAGGAGATCGCCGGTTCGATCCCGGTCGGGTCCGCCATATTTTAATAAAGATGCGGGTGTGGCGGAATTGGCAGACGCGCTAGACTTAGGATCTAGTGTCTTTGACGTGGGGGTTCGAGTCCCTTCACCCGCACCATTTTTATTTTTAGGACAACTTCACTTCAGGTCTACTGTTTGTATATGCGGTCGTGGCGGAATGGCAGACGCGCTAGCTTGAGGGGCTAGTGGGAGTACTCCCGTGGAGGTTCGAGTCCTCTCGACCGCACTTAGTTATATTTAATTTAATCACACTGCAAGTTTAAATTTGCGCCCTTAGCTCAGCTGGATAGAGTGTTTGACTACGAATCAAAAGGTCGGGAGTTCGAATCTCTCAGGGCGCGCCATATCAGTTTTAATATCTCGGGAAGTGGCTCAGCTTGGTAGAGCACCTGGTTTGGGACCAGGGGGTCGCAGGTTCAAATCCTGTCTTCCCGACCATAAGATTTCATATGCGGGTGTAGTTTAGTGGTAAAACCTCAGCCTTCCAAGCTGATGTTGTGAGTTCGATTCTCATCACCCGCTCCATATGGGCCTATAGCTCAGCTGGTTAGAGCGCACGCCTGATAAGCGTGAGGTCGGTGGTTCGAGTCCACTTAGGCCCACCATAAAAAAAGTATTGACACTTACTTTACTTCTATGGTACATTAGCTAAGTTGCTAATTTTGCGACGGGGTTACTGAAAAAAAGTTGTTGACAAGACGCGTTCGGTTTGATAAACTTGAGTCCTTGTTGAAAAAAACAACTTCGAAATAATTGTTCTTTGAAAACTGAACACACAGCCAAGCGAATTAAAAGAGATAGTAAATATCTCGTCAATGTTTTATTATGAGCTTTATCAAACACTTTTATGGAGAGTTTGATCCTGGCTCAGGACGAACGCTGGCGGCGTGCCTAATACATGCAAGTCGAGCGAATGGATGGGAGCTTGCTCCCTGAAATTAGCGGCGGACGGGTGAGTAACACGTGGGCAACCTGCCCTGTAGACTGGGATAACTTCGGGAAACCGAAGCTAATACCGGATAATCTTTGGAGCCTCATGGTTCTAAAGTGAAAGTTGGGTTTACCTAACACTACA
>NZ_MLQR01000013.1 GCF_001866005.1 Anaerobacillus alkalilacustris | reverse complement strand
TAAAACATAGACACGGGTACGATGTTGCAGAATCCACGGGTCTCTAATTGGCATGCAACTGCAAGGGGCAATGGCTATTTTCACAGTGAATGTGAAAAGAATATTGACACTAATGAACAAAAAATAGGGATACAAATTATCGAATAACACAAAAAGACAGCTCCGAAATTCAAAATAATGAATTTGGGCTGTCTTTTTTACTCTGTTAATTTCTAAGACTTTTTAAAAACGTAAGTTTTTCAGTGGTCTCCCTGTCAAAGGAGGTGACTTTTGATATACTAGTTTATTAATTAGAATAAGCTTCTCCCAATTGCTTTACCGTTGACAGTGAAAAAGGAGCTTATGTAGCAGAACCAATGAAAGAAGTGGATTTTGATAATATATTAATAACGAAGTAAAGGCACACTCTTTTAAAAGTAAGAAAGGTGTACTTTTTATATTTTGGAGTTTTATAAAAGGAAGTCTTCCCTCATAGTGATACAATAGTTTTTCAAAGATCATGTTTGATAGTATAATTCCTTAAAGAATTTGATTGAAGGAGTTGAATCATAATGTCATGTCAAAACAAAAGAATGCTACTTGGGAAGAAGCAAAAAAGCGTTGTCGTCTAAATCAAGCTGATATACAGATGGCGAAGGAGCTGGGTATGACACCTAAAAGCCTATTGAAAAACATTCCTTCACACAAACAACAATGGAAGGTACCTGTTAAGGTATGGATTCGTGACTTGTACGAGAAAAAGTTTGGGTATACGATAAAAATAACAAGTCAGCTCCCGGAAATGCGAAAAATAGAGTGGGAAAAAAGGAAGTCAGCCCCAAAAATCATTGATATCTCAGATGAGGAGTTGCCGTTTTGAAAAAGTCAAACAATATGTACTTGTCGGAAGAAGATAAAAGAGCGATTTTAAGAGCAGCCGATGAAATTATTGCGCAAGGGGGACGAACGCTTCTTGCGAAAATTTTGAAGGGCTCACGTGAGAAAAAGGTATTACAGTTAGGGCTAGATAAGTGTCCAGTCTACGGGTATTTCAAATCAGAAAAAATTGAAGAGGTCATGAATAAAATTGATTGGATGATTGACTATGATTTCCTAGATATTCAATATGATGGGAAATTACCGATGATTATTTTTACTGAACGAGGTTGGCAGATTGAGGCTAACCAGCGTGCTGATGAATTTTTACGGGAATGGAAACAATGGTTAAAACAAGGTAATAGTAGTCCAGACATGAGTTACTTAAAAGATCGCAATCGCGAGATGATCCTTTTGTTTCTTGAGAAGGTGAAAGAGACAACAGACAAAAGGTATATACCGTATCTAACAGCGTGGTCGAAAGTTGATTATAAAAAGGTAAAAGCTAGGATTTATGAGGTAATCAAAGCCTTGGAAGAAAATGAAACAATTAATCATCAACAAGTATTAAAAAGAGAGGCATCCGTTAATGAAGCATTGGAAGGAGCGGCTCCTCAAGATCTTCTTTTAAAATGCTATAAATGTGGTGAGCGTTTCACTTTTTCAGTCGGTGAACAGAAGTTTTATAAACAAAAAGGATTCGTACTCCCAAGAAGCTGTGAAAAGTGTAGGGACAGAAGATATGAAGATTTCCTTTGTTAATATTTAGAAAAGAGAAATAGGAGTGGAATTTATGACAAGTACAATGAATATGATGATGACATTAAAAAACTAGTCGATAAAATGGCCAGAAAAAAAGATGTCCCCTTTTTGAAAGGAAAAATTGAAATTTGGGCAGCTGCGGTGATCCATGCACTTGGAAGCATTAATGAATTGCAATATGAACGTCAGCAAATTTTGGATAAGGAAGAAGTCAAAATTCGCATATTATCTATATTAAAAACAGATCGAAGTTTAACTAATAAGGAAATAAGGCAATTAACAGAGATGAACCAAAAGCAGGTACAACGTTTGATAAAAGAATTGGAACTAGATGGTGTTAAGATTGTTGGAAAGGGAGCAAGAACCAAATATATTTATTCTCCTTAATAAAATAGGGACAAAAGGGGACATTATTGGAATTAACTCCTTAATGAACAAAGTACCAATTAGGAAAATAGGGACAAAAAAATTAAGCATTACATAAAGAGTTTTAGCATCGATTCACCTGTCTTCTTTTTCCGCTTTTTGGGTCAGGACTAGCTAAATCGAAGTCTTACCACAGGAACATTTTTTGTCTGGATCACATTTGCATTTTAATGGTGGGGATAGGTGAAATAATTTTTTGGAATTTTATATTGAAAGTCTTTTCGTTCTATGTTAATCTTTACGTAACCGGTTACGTAGTTAGGAAGAAGGATATAATTATGACCTATACAATTAAAGATGTAGCTAAAAAAGCAAATGTATCAACAGCAACAGTTTCTAGGGTATTGAACGACCAAGGTGGTTATTCAGAAAAGACAAAAAGAAAAGTACTTAATGTTATTCAAGAATTAGATTACTATCCTAGTGGGATAGCAAGAGGATTGACTAATAAAAGAACAGATACCATTGGTGTATTAGTCCCAAACTTAACAAGTTCTTTAATTACTGAATTCTTGAATGGAATTGAGTCAGTTGCGCACAAGATAGGTTCGAGTGTTATCGTATGTCACACAGAGTCGCATGGTATCAAAACTATGAAATATCTGCAACTATTACACGAAAAACGAATCGATGGTCTTATTTTAGCTAGTACAGTACTGAAAAAAGAGTATTATGATTATATCGTAAAGATGAGAGTTCCAGTTGTTCTATTGTCTGCTTATTCAGAATTTCCCGTGCCTTATGTTACAGCAAATGACTACGAAGCTGCGTACACAGGGACTTCGTATTTAATACAAAAAGGTCATAAGAATATTGGGATGATTAGTGGAAATAAAGAAGAACGGATTGCCGGTAACCTTATTCCCAGAGTAGAGGGATTCAAAAGCGCTCTCTCTGACTACAACATACCTTTTAATGAAAGTTATATTGAGTATGGGAAGTTTTCTATCGATGATGGAGTAACAGGCCTCAAACGTTTGTTAAATCGAGTACCCGACCTTACAGCTATTTTTACGGAGAATGATGAAATTGGTATGGGTGTCTTGTCTGCAGCTTATAACTTAGGTATTAAAGTTCCTGAAAAATTATCTGTTATTGGCATGGACGATATAAGTTTATGTAAGTTTATGTCTCCACCGCTAACATCCGTTTCGCTATCTCATAATGAAATGGCAGAAAAAGCTGCAAATCTGATGTTTAAATTGATTAATTCGGACACAGAAGTTAGTAATTGTATCCTTGATCATCAAATTATTGAGAGACTAAGTGTACGCTCGCAATAATCTCTCTTTCGGAAATACGTAACCGGTTACGTGGCAATAGGATTTAATTAACCAAAGGGAAAATTGGTAGGGAACTCAGTTATTTTTTTGTATTGTCACGTAACCGGTTACGTAGATTTTACTGGATCATAGTATAAAGATAGTTAGGGTTTTAATGTGTTAGGTAAATTATATTTTTTTAGTTTTACGTAACCGGTTACGTAAATAAAAATGCAACTATTGAAAATCAGGAGTGTAATATTTATGCAGAAAAAATGGTGGAAAGAAAGTGTAGCTTATCAGGTCTATCCAAGAAGTTTTAAAGATAGTAATGGAGACGGAATTGGTGATCTGCAAGGAATGATTCAAAAACTTGATTATATTAAAAGTTTGGGTATAGATGTGATATGGATATGCCCAATGTATAAGTCACCTAACGATGATAACGGTTACGATATATCTGATTATAAAGATATTATGGATGAATTTGGTGCAATGGAAGATTTTAACCAATTGCTAGAAGAAGTTCATAATCGCGATATGAAATTAATTATTGATTTAGTAATAAATCATACTAGTGATGAACATGATTGGTTTATTGAGTCCCGATCTTCTAAAGATAATCCGAAACGTGATTGGTATATTTGGCGAAAAGGGAAAGAAGATGGGAACCCGCCTAACAACTGGGAGTCAATTTTTAGTGGTTCGGTTTGGGAATATGATGAACAGACAAATGAATACTTTATGCACTTGTTCTCTAAACGACAACCTGATTTAAATTGGGAGAATCCAGAAGTGCGTCAGACATTATATGAAACAGTGAATTGGTGGCTGGATAAGGGTATAGATGGTTTCCGTATCGATGCTATTTCACATATAAAAAGAGAGCCTGGATTCCCTGATTTGCCTAATCCCAAAAAGCTAGATGTTGTCCCTGCTGCAAAATATACAACCAATGTGAAAGGGATCGAGAAGTTTTTAAGTGAATTCTCTGAAAAGACAGTCAAAAACTATGATGTAATGACTGTTGGTGAAGCTGGTGGTGTAACTGTCAAAGATGCAGAGTTTTGGGTAGGAGAAGATAATGGTTGTTTTAATATGATCTTTCAGTTTGACCATGTAGCGTTATGGGATAAGGGCAAAGAAAATACAAAAGATTTATTAGGCTTTAAAAAAGCATTAAGTAAATGGCAAGTTGGACTAGAGGGAAAGGGATGGAATGCTTTATTTTTAGAAAATCATGATTTGCCTAGAAGTGTGTCATGCTGGGGTGATGATGAACGCTATTGGAAAGAAAGCGCAAAGATGCTTGCAACAACTTATTTCTTAATGCAAGGTACTCCTTTTATCTATCAAGGACAAGAAATTGGAATGACAAATGTCCAGTTTAAGAGCATCGAAGATTACAATGATGTAGGAATGCTAAATTTTTATCATGAAAAACGTGAACAAGGTGAATCCCACGAAGATTTAATGAAAATAATTTGGGCGCAATGTCGAGATAATTCCCGGACACCTATGCAATGGAATGCGGGTGAAAACTCTGGTTTCTCTACCACGAGCAATACATGGTTAAAGATGAATCCAAATTATATTTCTATTAATGTCGCAGACCAATTGGAAGATGAGGATTCGATTTTAAATTTCTATAAAAATCTTATAAAACTAAGAAAAGATAATGAAGTTTTTGTGTACGGGTCTTATCAGTTATTACTACCTGATCACCCTGAAATATTCGCTTATTTACGTGTTTTAGACGATAAAAAGGCATTAGTTATCTGTAATATGACCGAAAAAGTAATTAAGGTTGAGCTACCAGATGACCTAAAATACGATGAGTATTCACTTATTCTAAAAAATTATAAAAAACAAAGAGGTGGTTTATCAAAAGAATTAAAGTTTAGACCTTATGAAGCTTGTGTGTACATGTTAATTTAAAACTACTTAGGAGGAAATAATATGTTAAAGACCAAATTTATATCATCTAGTTTTATAGTGGTGTTAGTACTATCAATAATTTTGACAGCTTGCGGACCACAACGTGACACAACGGAGATCAAACAGGAAGCAAGTAATGGAGAAGCTCCAGACAAGCCAGAAGAACTGACTTTTTGGGCATGGGATGATATTTTATCTACATTTCAAGTTATCGGAGATAGATATACAGAAAAAACAGGTATTAAGGTGAACGTGATAGATGCTAGAAATGCGGACCTATCCCTAGATGCACCTGCAGGGAAAGGACCTGATTTATATTACGAAACACATGACCGCATAGGTGATTCATATTTACAAGGTGTAGCAGCGGAATTGACATTAACAGAAGAACAATTAAGCGGATATGAAGAGTCTGCACTAGAAGCGTTTACGTACAATGGTAAATTATTAGGAATCCCATCATCAGTTGAAACAATTGGGTTGTTCTATAATAAAGAACTTGTCCCTGAGGCTCCTAAGACAATAGAAGATATTACAAATATTGCAGCAAATTTAACTAATACTGAGAAAAATGAGTATGGATTTTTAAATATTACATCAGATTTTTATCCAATGTTCCCTTTTTTAACTGCAGCAGGTGGGTATGTTTTTGGAGAAAATGAAGAAGGTGGATTTGATACGAGTGATATTGGATTAGCATCTGATGCAGTAGTAGAGGGAGCAAATTTAATTCGTTCTTGGCATGAAAATAATTATATACCCAAAAGTGTTACTTACGATGTTATGAATGGATTATTCCGTGAAGGTAAAGTAGGAGCAATTATTTCAGGTCCTTGGGGAATCCCTGATTTTAGTTCTGGTTTAGGTGATAACTTAGCCATTGCCCCACTCCCAACATTTAACGGCAATCAATTACAATCGTTTTTAGGAGTAAAAGGAATGGCTATCTCAGAATATAGTGAAAACAAATATTGGGCAACTGATTTTGCATTATTTATGTCCAATCCTGAAAACTCAAAGTTTCTGTTCGATGAACTTAAGCGCATTCCGGCACGGAGTGATGTCACCGTAGACGATGAGCTATATCAAGGAATTCAAGAACAAATACAATATGCTGTCCCAATGCCTAATATACCTGAAATGGCCCAAGTGTGGAACCCAATGGGTGATGCATTAGTGTTCATTTCTCAAGGTGAAGATCCAAAGGAAGTATTAGAAGAAGCTGTAGCTACCATAAAAGAACAGATCTCACTTTTAGATGGAAGTAACTAATTTTTTAGATAGTACGGTGAAAGAATGCATTAAGCATTCTTTCACTCTATATTTCCAAAGGCAGGTGCAAGTATATGAATCAGGAAAAGCATAATCCAAAGGTAGCATCTATGTTATCAATCATTCCTGGATTAGGGCAGATATATAACCGTCGTTTCTTGAAAGGAACAATCTTTTTTCTGTTATTTTTCGCGTTTATAATGACATTTTATCAATTTTTAAATATAGGATATTGGGGCCTTTTCACTCTTGGTGAAGTTCCTAGATTAGATGATTCGCGTGTCTTACTCGCTCAAGGGATTATTTCTCTTATCATTACAGGTTTTGCATTGACTTTTTATGTATTAAATTTAATGGATGCGTATAAAGATGCTGTGAAACTTCAGAAAGGATATCGCCCTAATAGTTTAAGAGAAGGTTTTAAAGATGGTTGGGATAAGAGTTTTCCATATTTACTTGTAGGTCCTGGACTATTCTTATTAGTATTTGTTGTTGTATTTCCATTACTATTCATGGTCTTTTTAGCTTTTACGGATTATAACTTATATAATTCTCCACCGAGAAACTTATTGAATTGGGTAGGACTTGATAACTTTACTTCATTACTGACAGTACCAATTTGGCGTAGTACATTTTTGAGTGTTCTCTCTTGGACAATTATTTGGACATTAGTAGCTACTACCTTACAAATTGCATTGGCTCTAATATTAGCAATTTTTGTTAATGATCCAAGAATCAAGTTTAAAAAAATTATAAGAACTGTATTGATTTTACCATGGGCTGTTCCAGGTTTTGTTACGATTTTAATTTTCGCTGCACTGTTTAATAATGACTTTGGTGCAATCAATCGTGATATTCTAATACCACTTTTTGGCCAAGCTATTCCATGGATGACGGATCCGTTCTGGGCGAAAATAGCACTTATAGGTATTCAAGTTTGGTTAGGTTTTCCTTTTGTATTTGCTATCTTCACGGGGATATTACAAAGCATTTCCAAGGATTGGTATGAAGCGGCGGATATGGATGGAGCTTCTAGTTGGCAGAAATTTAGAAATATAACATTTCCTCATATAATGTTTGCAACAGCGCCATTACTAATCATGCAGTATGCGGGGAATTTTAATAACTTTAATATAATTTATCTCTTTAATCAAGGTGGACCTGCTGTGCGAGGACAGAATGCTGGTGGTACGGATATTTTGATTTCATGGGTTTATAATTTAACCTTTGAAACTCAAAATTACAATATGGCCGCTGCAATTTCAATCATTATCGGGTTGGTTATTGCTACATTTGCATTTTATCAATTCCGACGCACACGTTCCTTCAAGGAGGAAATGTAAATGTCTATAAAAACAAAAAGCAATTTACAAGTAGCAGGAATTTATGCATTTATTGGGATCGTCTTTGTAGCAATATTATATCCATTAATGTGGACAATCGGTCTATCGTTAAATCCAGGGACAAGCTTATACGGGTCTTCAATGATACCTGAAAACTTTTCATTTGTTCATTATCAGTGGCTCTTTTTTAATCCCGCTAGTGACTATTTACTTTGGTACAAAAATACATTAATTGTTGCAGTAATCACATCTATTAGCGCTGTAGTAGTGGTTTCTCTTATTGCATATGCTTTTTCAAGATATCAATTTATAGGAAGAAAGAATGGTATATACACCTTCTTGCTATTACAAATGTTTCCAGTTCTTATGGCGATGGTTGCCATATACATTCTTTTAAACATGGTCAACTTGCTAGATTCATTAACTGGTTTAATTTTGATTTATATAGGTGGAGCAATTCCAATGAATGTTTTCTTGGTAAAAGGGTATTTTGACACCATCCCTAAAGAATTAGATGAATCAGCAAAAATTGATGGAGCTGGGCATTTTAGGATTTTCTTTACCATTATGTTACCATTAGCAAAACCCATTTTGGCAGTAGTTGCTCTGTTTAACTTTATGACCCCATTTATGGACTTTATTCTTCCAAGTATCATTTTACGAAGTCCAGAAAATTATACATTAGCCTTAGGTTTATTTAATTTTATTAATGAACAATTTGGTAATAACTTTACTCGTTTTGCTGCTGGGGCGGTTCTAATTGCAATACCTATCGCAACTGTCTTTTTGTTCCTGCAACGATATTTAATTTCAGGACTAACATCTGGTGCTACGAAGGGGTAGTCAGGGAGTAAGGATTTTTATAAATTGTTTTATTTCGTTTAAAGGAAGACATTCCAACATAATGGCAAAGAAAGAAACTCATTTATCATGCAAATTTATTATAAGATCTCTAAGTCCTGAATGAAACCTTGAATCAAAGCGAGACAAAATTTTGCTAACAAATTGCTAACAAATTGCTAACATAAGAAAAAGAGCTTCTCATAAGTTGATCCAACTTTTGAGAAGCTCTTTTTTCTTGTGTCACATGTTCACACCATTCTCTTAGGTACCGCATACGTCATTACTTGCAGAAGCCAAAGTAGGATTTTATGGACAGGCTTGATTACAGTCATTGAAATGTACCACCTTTGACATTGCATTTACCACCAAATGACAACAAGTGTACCGAAGAATAACAGACTGTTTACCACTGCAACCCTTCTGGTGTTAAAAGATATAAAACCATAGTTTTGGAAAAAAATGTTATTAAAATTCGATTGATGTTCAATAGAAACAGTCTTCTGCCAAAGGGTCAGATTAACCCTTGTATTACGTAGTGGCTTCTTACTGTGCAACAAGAATATTCGCTTTTAAATGTCTATGTGAAAAAATGCACTTAAACTAATACCTCTAATAAACACAAGTAATATTTAATGAGAAATACCAAACCCCATAAAGAATGGGGTTTTATTTTTTTAGCTCTGAAACAATCAATTTGAACTTTAATCAAAAATGTGGTGAGCTATCCTGATATATTTTTAAATCAATTGCGGATTTTAGGAGGTTACAAATGGTTGTCACACCTTGTGTTAATTGTTGTTCATTCATATAAGAAAAGCTCAATCGTAAATGATGATTTTCTTGCTCTGTTGGGTAACAAGCTGACCCAGGTAAAAAAGTGATTTGTTCTTTTTTAGCTTCTATTAAGAGGTGATCCGTATTAATCCAAGAAGGAAGAGTAAGCCATACGTTTAATCCTCCTTTTGGTATGAACCAAGAAACTTCTTCAGGTGCATGTTGTGACAGAATCTCCAGAACAAGATCGCACCGTATCTTTAGAGCTGTTCTTAATTTTTTTAGATGATCCATCATTCTTTTTGAAGTAATAAATGGAATGATGGCTTTCTGTGTAAGTAAAGGACTCCCTAAGTCGGTGTTAGCCTTTGCAGCTAATAGACGTTTGAATATAGAACCAGAAGTAGCTAATATTCCAATTCTACAACCTGGAGCTAATATTTTGCTTAAGCCTTTCAAGTAAATAACATGACCGTCTTTATCCAGACTTTTCATTGATGCTGGAGGCTTTCTTTCAAAATATATTTCACTACATGGGTCATCCTCAATCACTAAACACTGCGTACTTTTAGCAATCTCAAGAATTTGTCTGCGGCGTTTTGTGGGCATTACAGCACCAGTTGGGTTGTGAAACGTAGGGACTGTATAAATAATTTTTGGTTTATATTTATCACACAAATTGTGAAGTAAATCTACTCTCATTCCATCGCTATCAACAGGAATGGTAAGAATGGTAGCACCTCTCCCACGAAACACATCAATAGCTCCTGGATAAGTGGGAGCTTCCATTACTACTACATCACCAGGTCCAACAAAAGTACGAGCAATTAGGTCAATTCCTTGTTGTGAACCACTTGTAACTAAAATATTATCAGGAGAAGTTGGCAGGTCCATCCTTTGTAAATACTCAACCATTGCCTGCCTAAGCGCTTTATCTCCTTGGATCTCTCCATATTGTGAGAGAACTTTTGGGTTTTCAGAAAGCATCTTGTGAATTTCTTGCTCTAAGTATCGATTAGGTAGAAGTCCAGGATCTATCATAGAAGACGAAAGATGAATTTTTTCAGGGACTTGGTGAAAACGAGCAAATTGAGACCTGGGTAAATAATCTTGAACGGAAAGTTGCCAATCATATGAATTGGTTCCTTTTTTACTTTCTGTTTCTTCCATTTTTATCTTCCTAATAAACGTTCCTTTCCCTTGAACTGAAGTAATAAATCCATCTTGTTCTAGCTTTTGATAGGCCTTTACTACAGTAACTAAACTTACCCCAAGCTGTTTTGAGAGCTCGCGTACAGAAGGTAATTGTAGCTCTTCTTCTAAGAGATCTGAACGGATATGATCGAGAATGGAAAGGTATATTTGCTTCGTTATTGAAACGTCAGCATTACGTTGAATCTCAATATGCATGATTTTCCTCCTTTAAGTGTTATACATGATCGTTGAGTGTTATACATAAACAGATGTAAAATACCATTAATTCGTCAAACACATTATAACACTTGGAGGGAAATGATATGAAATATTTTGTAGTCGATGCTTTTGCAGAAAAGGTTTTTGAAGGAAATCCAGCGGGAGTGTGTATTATGGATGAATGGATTTCAGATGAACTTATGCAGAATATAGCCATTGAAAATAACCTATCGGAAACAGCATTTTCAGTAAAAGAAGGAGCACATTATGGGCTGAGATGGTTTACACCTGGAGGAGAGATTAACCTTTGTGGGCACGCAACGTTAGCAACAGCATTTATCATTCTAAATTACTATGAAATGCAATTAGATTGTGTCAAGTTCAGTACAATCAGTGGAGAGTTAACCGTAAATAAACAAGATGATTTATATGAACTGGATTTCCCTTCCGTTTCTTCAGAAGAAATTTCTGCTACTGATTAAATGATCAGCGCTTTGGGAATTGTACCAAAAGAAACATACTTAAACAGAGATCTTGTATTCATACTAGAGTCCGAGGAAGAAGTAAGAAACGTAAGCCCTGACTTTGCCAAATTAGAAACATTGTCAGAAGGATTGGGTGTTTGTGTTACGGCCAATGGAAGTGATTATGATTTTGTTTCCCGAGGTTTTTTCCCTAAGCTAAAAGTAAATGAAGATCCCGTAACAGGTTCCTTGCACTGTAGCTTAATTCCGTTTTGGGCAAATAGACTAGGAAAAAAGGAAATGGTGGCTAGACAATTATCAAGTAGAGGTGGAACGCTTTATTGTAAACATGAGGATACTCGAGTAAAGATGGCTGGAAAAGCAGTATTATATTCAGTAGCCGAATTAAATATCGGAGTTTAATCTAGAAAACATTAAATATCTCAAAGTCTAAAGGAGGAGAAAGGAAATGAAATTTTACATTGTTGATGTATTTGCGGAAAAACAATATGAAGGAAATCAATTAGCTGTCTGTATTCCTGACGAGGATATTAAACAAGAAGAAATGCAAAAAATTGCAAAGGAAATAAACTTTTCAGAAACTACATTTATTATGTCAGGATTACAAAAAGATGGTGGCTACAATGTAAAGATTTTTACACCTGATTCAGAGATACCATTTGCGGGACATCCTACACTTGGTACTGCATACATTATTCAACGTTTTATTGACAGTAATGAATCAAATGAAATTAAACTTAATCTTGAAGTAGGACAAATTCCTGTAATGTTTAATGGTCAAGAGGGTTGGATGTTACAAAATCAACCTATATTTAACTCTACAATAGACGTAGAAACTATTTCGGAAATTCTCCAAATTGACATTGAGGATATCAATGTTGAACTTCCTGTTCAAGTAGTTTCAACTGGACTACCAAGTATTATTGTAAATATGAAAACTTTAGATGCAGTAAACCAATGTAAAATAAATCATCAACTTTATGACGACCTTTTATCGGAAATCGAAAATGCAAATCTTCTTGTCTTTACAAAAGAAACTGTAAACCCTTCTAACGACTTACATGCAAGAGTTTTTATGTTTACTTCAGGTCATTTAGAAGACCCAGCTACGGGGAGTGCTAACGGAAATTTAGCTGGTTATTTATTAGAACATAATTTTTTTGATAGCAATGATATAAGTTATTCAGTTGAACAAGGGTATTCAATTAACAGGAAATCATTATTAAAAGCGGTAGCTACTAAAAATAATTCTAAATACTCCATCCAAATAGGTGGTAGTGCTTTTGTTGTAGCAGAAGGTAAATGGTTATAATTTGATTTTGAACGGGTGCTTTTCTTTAATAAACGGGCGCGTTTATCTATTGACGTTTATGGAGCTAATTATGAATAAGCAAGACGAAAAAACAATATATCTATTTATTGCGCAGCAGTACAAATATACTATTGATAAATTACGGAGACGATTATTTTTATTAAGTGATCGTCTCTTCTTCGTATATGACATATAATATGCTATAAAAAAGCCAACGACTACCAGCTTTACAATAAAACAATGAGTTATTCAATTGTGTCCCAATGTGGATTCCAAACCACTTCCCATAAGTGACCATCTGGATCTTGGAAGTGACCAGAGTATCCACCCCAAAAAGTGTCATGAGCTGGATCAGTGATAGTTGCACCTGCCTGTTTTGCCTGTTCCATCACTGTATCGACCTCGGCTTTACTATTAACATTGTGTCCTAGTGTAAATTCGGTAGGGCTTGATGCAGTTAAAGTAACTTTTGTCTCATATGCGATGTCTTTACGATTTCAAATGGCAAGTTTTAGGCCACCTTGTAAGTCAAAAAAGGCAACTGCACCATGTTCAAATTCTTCACCGATAATCCCTTCTGTGTGTAGACCAAGACCATCACGATAAAAATGCAATGACTTTTCTAAATTATCTACACCTAAAGTAATGACTGTTATACGTGGTTTCATAAAAATGGAACCTCCTAAATTAATTATAAAGTAAATCATAACAATTAATGATTAGTAGACAAATAAAAGTTTAATACACATTACATTAATACTGTTCAATATAATAAGTAAATAAACGTAAGGGTTAAACAGTCTACAGTAATTAATAACACTTTGCCTACGCAATCAAATAAAAAACGGTAAAACAGCGTTAAAGATGTCACAGTAAAAATTTAGCGATATCTGGATATTGCACACTTTTTTCACACATAGTAAAAATATTAGTTTTTCATCAATTTTGAAGTTAGGGTATTCTCGTAATGTCTATTTTCATTCGATTTATACTGTTGAATAAGTGTTTTCTTGGCTAAACTAGAGTTAAAGATTTTAATGATTGGAGTAGCCTTATGGATATTCAAGAACAGCTCACTCAAGCTTTAAAAGAGATTGGTAGACTGAAAAAAGAAAATATACAATTAAAAAAGGATCTCTATAAAATACAAGGTCGGCTGAAAAGTCTTAAAATCCGTTTAAGGTCTGCCCCACGCCGCTCTAACGTATCATCTAGCCGGGGTAGGCACCCCAGACCTAACAGCCAGAATGTGAGCATAAGTATTTACTTTAATAAGAGTTAGGAGTTCTAATTGTTAATAACAACGCAATAAACCGGGGGTAAATAGGTGTAAATCTTATATTTCGAAATAATGGAAAGGGTATCTTTTTTTTGCAAAAAAAAATAAGCAGCTTATCTCTCCAAAGCAATAACAATAAAAAATGGTGTTATTACTTGAAAGAGATAGATACATAGCTACTTTTTATGATATCGATGCTTTTTCTAGGTTATTAATAAACTTAAGGGAACGCCCAGTGCCAACTGCCACAGCTTCAATAGGGTTAGATGCGATGTGAACAGGTACCGATATTTCACGGGAAAGCCACTCTTCCATCCCGTTAAGAAGAGCCCCACCACCTGTTAATGTAACGCCTTGATCAACAATATCTCCACTTAGCTCCGGAGGGCAATTTTCAAGTGTTAGTCGAATGGCTTTTAATAACTGGAGCAAAGATTCGTGGAGTGCTTTTTGAATCTCTTTAGAGTGAAGTCTAATTGTTTTCGGTAAACCATTAACAAGGTCTCTTCCGCGTACTTCCATTGTAATTTTTTCGTGTTCGATAGGCGAATAACCAAGTTCTATTTTTATTTGTTCTGCAGTTCTCTCACCAATTAATACATTATATGTCTTTCTAACATGTTGTATAATTAGGTCATCAAACTTATCGCCGCCAACTCTTATGGAATTACTCGTAACAATACCACCAAAAGAGATTATAGCTACTTCTGTTGTCCCACCCCCTATATCAACAATCACACTTGCAATAGGTTCATCAACAGGAAGACCTACTCCTATAGCTGCAGCTACAGGTTCCTCTATTAAATAAACATTTTTAGTACCGCAGCTCCGCACAGCGTCAACAATGGCACGGCGTTCAACGGACGTTGAACCTGAAGGTGTACTAACTACTACATTTGGCTTGCGAAGTGATAGACCTAATTTTTTACTAGCTTTTTTCATTATTGCCTTTAACATACGTGATGTTGTGCTAAAATCAGCAATAACTCCTTCTCTAAGTGGTCTTACTGCTATAACATTAGCAGGGGTTTTACCAATCATATTCTTCGCTTCTACCCCTACAGCTAATACTTCATTTGTATCAGTGTTAATTGCAACCACAGAGGGTTCATTCAAGATAATTCCTTTATCTTTACTGTAGATCAGTAAGTTTGCAGTGCCTAAATCTATACCAATTTCGATATTTGCCCACATTTCTTTTCACCAACTTTGTAGTAACTTGTCTATCAACTATTTATTCTAACAAGTTATTAACTATATCGAAAGAGACCTATAGCTTACATTATATGTAATAATACGAGACTAACCTGCAACTATAGTTCTATTTTTATTAGACAGTTGGGAGATTAGTTGAATGAAGCCTGGCCCTTTTGGATACGACAGATAGGTCCGAAGTTATTTTTTCATTTGGGACATGATTTCCTTATGTATCAATTAAGAATAAATGATGAACATGGAAAAAAATTTAGGAAAGGATATATACCCAAACCCAATAGGCTGAATACGCATATTCTTTATCTGAATTTTTTTGTGGGTAAAGNCCCCCGCCTCTAAGCGTAGCGGGGTGGGATTTTCCGATGTTTCAGCTTGCTGAAACGAGTTCACTGTATAGAATAATAGAAGAGGAATTACTTTGACCTGAATATCATTTCTTGCTATCTCCCCAGGTGTAACAAAACCCTATAATAAGCGTCTTAATTACTAGTGTAAACAGAATAGTAAAATAATGCTAATGTAAAAATAAAGAAAAACTATATATGAAGTGTTATCATTAAATAGAAAAGGTAAATAGTATTTGACTAGAGGAGGTATTTACTTTGTATCAGAACCGGACTCTATCGGAAAAATATCCGTTAATTGATAAAGTAATAGATAATGTAGAAAAAGTTGTGGTAGGAAAACAAAAAGAAGTAACTTTAAGTTTAGTAGCCCTGCTAAGTGGTGGTCATGTTTTATTAGAAGATGTACCTGGTGTAGGAAAAACGATGATGGTACGAGCTATCGCTAAATCTATAGGAGCAAATTATAAACGAATTCAGTTCACTCCAGACTTATTACCATCTGATGTCACTGGTATCTCAATTTACGATCAAAAGGTGATGGACTTTAAATTTCGACCTGGTCCGATAATGGCGAACGTGGTTTTAGCAGATGAAATTAACAGAACCTCACCTAAAACTCAAGCAGCTCTCCTTGAAGCTCTTGAGGAAGCAAGTGTAACTATAGATGGAGAAACACGGCTCTTGGAAAAGCCTTTTTTTGTTATGGCTACACAAAATCCTATAGAATACGGGGGCACATATCCTCTTCCGGAAGCCCAGCTAGATCGATTTTTATTTAAATTTAAAATTGGCTATCCGACTCCTGAGGAAGAGATGGAAGTATTAACTCGGGTTGAAAAGCAGCACCCAATTGAAAAAATAGAAGCAGTTTTATCATTAGAAGATTTACTACAAATGCAAAAGGAAGTTACAAACGTATATGTCGATAACTTGGTAAAATCATATATTATCTCAATTATAAATGAAACGAGAAGCCACCAATCTGTCTATCTTGGTGTTAGTCCTAGAGGATCTATCGCACTAATGAAAGCAGCTCAATCCTATGCCTATATTCAAGGTAGAGAATACGTCATTCCAGATGATATTAAATATTTAGCTGAATTCGTGCTAAGTCATCGTGTCATTTTAAACTCAGATTCAAAGTATGCTAATCTGTCTCCTCAAACAGTAGTTAAAGAGATTCTCCAATATGTAAAAATTCCTGTAAAAAAAGAAGCGATACGCTAATGGAAAAACTACAAATGTTACTAAGAATTTTCATCATTCTTGGATTGGGAACGGTAACCTTTTTTTATGCTATGTTCCAAGGGGGATTTGTTAGTTGGTTTCTTTTTTATTCTACTACGCTGATCAGTGTAACGTTGCTATTGTTTTGCCTAATGCCTATCGGTGATATAGAAGTAAAAAGAAAGGTAAGTACAGATAGGTTAGTTGTCGGAGAAGATCTAAAGATAACGATCACTTTTTATCGGAAATTTCCTTTTCCGATTCTTTATTTTGTGGCTGAAGATGTCATGTTACATAAAAATGAACAGAAAACCTCTAAATTCATTATTTACCCATTTATTCGAAGGAATTTTGATGTTTCATATTCATTAAATGGTTTAAAACGCGGAGAATATCAGTTTGTGAAGGTAAAACTTCATACTAGTGATTTTTTTGGGATGTTTAAGAAGATGAAAGTTTTTAACGTAAAGGATGATGTTTTAGTCTATCCTAATTTTCAAGAAATAGAAAGCTTAAACATATACAATGAAAATAAAACAGGGTCTAACATTACTTCACAGAGATTAATAGAAGATATTACATCAGTAGCGGGTGCTAGAGAGTATATTCCTGGAGATCGATTAACAAGTATTGACTGGAAAGGCACAGCTAGGGTTAATAAACTAATGACAAAGGAATTTGAACAATATCTTGGGCAGCAATTTCTTATTACTCTTGATTGTTCAATTATAGATAAAAGGAAAGCGCAAATTTTTGAAAAGGCGGTAGAGTTAGCCACATCATTTAATGTTCACAGTTATAAAAAAAATCATCAAATAGGGTTACTTACAATAGGAGATAAAGATAACGGTTACTCGATTAATCTAGCAAAATCTCAGCAAGGAAGTTTGTTAGAACATTTAGCTAAACTCAATTATCAATTAGGTAACACATTTGATCGAGTTTTTGAAAATGAAATTAGAAAAATAGCAACAGATTTAATTGTTCTCTTGATAACAACTAGAATAACAGCGGCTATGGTTGAGAACGTTCACCGTTTAAAGAAAAAAAGAGTTCAAATCGTTTTCTGTTTTGTCTCAGAGGCTAGGCGAATAACAGAAGATGAAAATAAAAAGTTACATCAAATTATGACATTAGGGGTGCTCAGTTATGTAGTTAATGGAGATATCTTTCGAGTTGAATTAAAAGGAGGGGAAGCTGTTGCTCAAAAATCGTAACATTTTCTCGTTTTCTTTGATTTTAATCTACGGGTTAGCATTTCTAGTACTTTGGGAGTGGCTTCGCCCACTGCCAATCATCACAGATACTGGAAACTTATATGTGTTTGTTTGGTTTACTTTTTTTTGTTTTATTTTTATGTATTTACGTGTGGCTAGTTATATATCTGTTCCGATTATTTTTATCGCTATGATGTATGGTTTACATTATATTTTTTTTGGTGGTTCATTTATACTTGAAGGATTTTCAACATTAACTTGGTTTGGTGAAGATTTTGCGAGAAATATAGAATTCTTATTTAATAGAAAAATGAACGATCTATCTTACGAGTTTCGAAGTTTTTTGTTATTCTTGGTTCTGGCCATTACAAGTTATTTAATTCATTTTTGGATCTATCACGTTAAGAAAATCTTTTCCTTTCTTTTCATTACAATTATATATGTTACAATTCTTGATACATTTACGATTTATGATGCAAGTACTTCTATTGTGAGGCTTGTTGTATCAAGTTTTTTGCTAATGACAATTCTCTTTAAAATGAGGCTCGAAGAAACCGAACGAATAAAGACGGATAAACTTAGTAATGGAGTTTGGATTAGTATTATGACATGTATGATCGCATTTGTAGCAGTAGTTGCATTTTTTTTGCCTAAGTATGAACCTCATTGGCCAGACCCACTTCCTATGGTTCAAGGAGCTATGTCTGGGGAAAACCTGAGTGGTGGACATAGAACAATTGGATATAGTGACAATGATGAGAGGTTAGGTGGCGGTTTCGCTTATGACGATACGGTTGTGTTTACAGCTGTAGCAAACCAAGGTCATTATTGGCGAGGGGAATCAAAGGAGATTTACACAGGAAAAGGTTGGGAATCAGTAGAACAGCAACTAAATCGAACGTTCCGCTATAGTGAGCAATATAATGAAAAAGTTTCCGTACAGTTTTATGAGCAAGGTACAGCAAAACATGTACAAGAAACAACCATTACAATGCTTGATGATCGCCATTTCTCTCACTTTTTTTATCCGGGTGAACTATTAGAGGTTCATGTTGATGGTTTAAAGTATAACGCTGAGTTTCTAGAAGAGCCGTTTCAATTTTCAATTGATTATGTGAGTGGCAAAGTTAGTGCAATGAGCTCAACCAATCATAATCCATTACTTTTACAAGAGTACTTAATAACATACAATTATCCATCATTTGTTATTGAACAATTAAAGTATAGAACAAACTTAGATCCTGATCATATAAAAGAAGTATACCTTCAACTTCCGGAATTACCTGAGAGAGTAGGTATCTTGGCAAGTGAAATTACAAGAAATTACGATAATCGTTATGATAAAGTAAAAGCGATTGAGGAGTACTTCTCAGAATACGATTATAAGTATGAGACGCAAGATGTAGCAATACCTTCCGAAGGCCAAGACTATGTCGATCAGTTTTTGTTTGAAACACGCCGAGGCTATTGTAATAATTTTTCTACCTCGATGGTTGTTATGTTACGTACTCTTGATATACCTGCACGTTGGGTTAAAGGTTTTACACAAGGTAGAGAAATAGGTTTAGTTGAAAATGGAAAGAAGAAGTATGAAATAACGAATGCCAACGCTCATTCGTGGGTCGAAGTCTATTTCCCAAATGTAGGTTGGGTACCATTTGAGCCAACAAGGGGCTTTAACGCTAGTTTTGAGTTTGTTGAAGGAAATCAATTAGATAGAGAACTTGATCAAAGTGGCGTTGAAGAAAGTTACGAACAAGTACAGGTGCCACAACGGGATAATGACCCTGAAAATCCATTTTTACCATTAGAAGAAGAGGTTGAGTCCATATCGACTATTGAAGAGAGTGTAACTACCGAAGTGGAAGAAAGCTCATCAAAATCTTTTCCTTTTTCAAATCCATTCATTTGGTTTCCTTTAATAATGTTATTGATAGGATTTTTATTTTATAAAACCTATAAAAGGTTAATAACTTTCTTTTTTCTTACTTGGTTTAAATTGAAATCAAGGGATGAAAATACTTATTTGAGTGCCTATGAACGTCTTTTATGGTTATTGCAATTGAATGGCTACTATCGTTATACGGATGAAACGTTACGAGAATATGCAAGTAGGATAGACAAGTCATTATCTTGTACTGAAATGACGAGGTTAACGCTTAAATATGAAAAAATAATTTATGGAAACTTCAAAGATCCTTCTTTATGGAAAGAAATGCACTCGTCTTGGGAGGCGATATTAAGGAAGATGGGTTCTTGACCGATTTTAATACGGCTGTTACAATAATTTCGTACTAAATGTCGAACGTTGTAGATATACCTTCATATATCCTTAGGAATAGGCCTAAGAGTTTCTACCAAGTCACCGTAAATGACTTGACTATGAAGGCGGGAACTTTTCTTTTGATGTTAATAAAAACTAAATTTGCTTTACCTAAAAGCATAAAGATGTTTTTCTAACAACTAGGATTCTGCCTTTGTAGGAACTTATATAAGGATAAAATAAAGTTTTAGTAACTACCTTAGTAATAAGGTAGTTACTCCTGTGTCATACTTTATAATAAAAGATCCTTATTTAAGTTACCTATTTTGTGAAGAGATGTATGCTGAATTTTAACAGTATAATACTCGCTTCCAAAGGTAGATCCTAGTTTTTTTACAGTATCAGAATTTATAAATTTCTAACTTGGAAACTGTCTAGCTTCAGCGCCGACGATCTCGGTCACTTCAGTCAAGCAACTGACTTCAATAACTACTTGAATAACGTCTCTGAATAGCTTCATGCAGCTTTGCTTCGAGGAAGCTACTACGAAGCAATACTAGAAGACGCTAAAAGCACGTAGGAAGCCAAAGAGCGGCTTTGCGACGAGCAAACGGAGTGGCACAGGAGCAGCTGCTCGTGACAGAGGCGCTTGCATTTTTCTTGTATATTTAGGAATTTTAAATACTTTTAGCTAGGTAGAAGTATAAGAAAAACGGATAATTCTGCTTTGCGTTACAGGTCAAGCGGCAAGTTTAGTTTTCAAATAGAAAAGTATTAATGTAAATCAACGTAATGTTGAAAAAAAGAATAAAGGGTGGAGTAAGAGGATGGAAAATATTAATGAAAAAATCATTGTTTTAGATTTTGGTGGTCAATATAACCAATTGATAGCAAGAAGAATTCGTGACCTTGGTGTATTTAGTGAACTACACCCACATACACTTACGGCAGCTGAGCTAAAGGAAATTAATCCAAAAGGAATTATTTTCTCTGGTGGACCTAACAGTGCTTATGCGGAAGGATCGCCTCAATGTGATGAAGAAATTTTTGAATTAGGTATCCCAATTTTAGGGATTTGTTATGGGATGCAATTAATGTCGCATCATTTCGGTGGAAAAGTAGAAGCTGCTAATCATCGTGAGTACGGAAAAGCAATGATAACTGTCGAAAATCCAAATAGATTATATCATGAATTACCAACGGAACAGTCTGTTTGGATGAGCCATGGAGATCTAGTTGTAACTCCACCAGAAGGTTTCGTTGTTGATGCGACAAACCCTTCATGTCCTATTGCGGCTATGAGTGATATTTCTCGAGGTTTATACGGCGTGCAGTTTCATCCAGAAGTACGACACTCTGAATACGGAATTCAACTATTAGAAAACTTTGTATTTAAAGTATGTGAATGTGAAGGCAATTGGTCAATGGAAAACTTCATTGAAATTGAAATGGAAAAAATTAAGAAGTTGGTTGGAGACCGTAAAGTACTTTGTGCTTTAAGTGGCGGAGTAGATTCGTCTGTTGTGGCTGTTTTAATCCACAAAGCGATCGGTGACCAACTTACGTGTATGTTTATAGATCATGGTTTACTGAGAAAAGGTGAAGCCGAAAGTGTCATGAAAACATTCTCTGAAGGTTTTAACATGAATGTTATTAAGATCGATGCTAAAGATCGCTTCTTAGGCAAATTAAGTGGTGTTTCTGATCCGGAACAAAAAAGAAAAATTATTGGGAATGAATTTATCTATGTGTTTCAAGAAGAAGCTGATAAATTAGAGGGAATGGACTTCTTAGCTCAAGGAACTCTATATACTGATATTGTTGAAAGTGGTACAGCGACTGCTCAAACAATTAAGTCGCATCATAATGTTGGTGGATTACCAGAAGATATGAAATTTAAATTAATTGAGCCGTTAAATACTTTATTTAAAGATGAAGTAAGAAAAGTAGGTACTGAATTGGGTATTTCTGATGAAGTTGTATGGCGTCAACCTTTCCCGGGTCCAGGACTAGGAATAAGAGTATTAGGTGAAATTACAGAAGAAAAATTAGAAATTGTACGTGAAAGTGATGCGATTCTTCGTGATGAGATCAAAAAAGCGGGACTCGATCGAGAAATTTGGCAATACTTCACTGCACTTCCTGATATGCGTAGTGTAGGTGTTATGGGGGATGCAAGAACATATGACTACACAGTTGGAATTCGTGCAGTTACGTCGATTGATGGTATGACATCTGATTGGGCGAGAATCCCTTATGAAGTATTAGAAAAAATTTCTGTGAGAATTGTAAATGAAGTAAAAAATGTAAATCGTGTTGTTTACGATATTACATCTAAGCCACCTGCAACAATTGAGTGGGAATAGTTTAAGTGTTAAAGACGTTAGGTTTGTTATCTTTTTAGGTGACGAGCCTACGTTTTTGTTAAGACATATAATAGTTAAGTTAATATGGTTTTTAACATTTAAAGATTTATTTTAAAAAAATCCATAAATTTGTTTATTAAACAAACACGAATGATGCTACGTATCACCTTGTATAAAGTTCGTTTTTTCTTGTTGACTTTGTCGGATTTTGTTGATAAACTTGCTTAGTATTATTAAAAAACGTAATTTTTTTTCGTATATACTTAGGAATATGGCCTGAGCGTTTCTACCGAGCTACCGTAAATAGCTTGACTACGAAGAGAGTACATAATTTTGTAGGTGCTTGTTAGTATCTTATATCATTATGTAGATTTTCTTGTTGTCAAGCTCTAGGTAGATATTACATCTCCCTAGAGCTTTCTTTTTATTCGTTTCTGAATAAAAAGAATGTTATGGCTAACGCTAAAAATGTTAGCAGCTTCAAAGTTGTACATCAGTGTATAACAAAAAAACTAAAATTACATTTTTGAGGAGGAACTTTTTGTAATGGATCGTTATTTTGGTTTTAAGGAGCACGGTACTTCGTATCGTCAGGAAATGATTGCAGGTTTAACAACGTTCTTATCAATGGCGTATATTTTATTTGTTAACCCTTCTATTTTAAGTGCTACTGGTATGGATACGGGTGCGGTATTTACCGCTACGGCTTTAGCGGCAGCTATTGGTACCCTGATTATGGGTATTGTTGCTAACTATCCTATTGCTTTAGCGCCTGGTATGGGTTTAAATGCATTTTTTACTTTTGGTGTTGTCCTAGGAATGGGTATTCCGTGGGAAACTGCATTATTTGGCGTATTTATGTCTGGTATTATTTTTATAATTATTACTGTTACGAAAATCCGCGAAAAAATTATTAATGCTATTCCTGCTGAATTGAAGTATGCGGCAGCTGCGGGTATTGGGTTATTTATTGCCTTCATCGGTTTAAAAAATGCTGGTATTATTGTAGGGTACGAAGCGACACTTGTTACTTTAGGTCATCTTACTGCTGGTGGGCCTCTTCTTGCGATATTTGGATTGGTAGTAACGTCTATCTTTATGGTTCGTGGTTTTAAAGGTGGGATATTTTATGGCATGATTATTACTGCGATTGTAGGGGTAATTACAGGTGTGGCTCCGATGCCGTCTGGTATTGTTGGTTCTGTTCCAAGTTTATCACCAACATTTATGGCTGCTTTTTCAATTGATTTCTCTGAAATATTTACTGTTAGCTTGTTAGTAGTTATTTTAACTTTCTTATTTGTAGATTTCTTTGATACTGCCGGAACTTTATATGCAGTTGCTAATCAAGCTGGGTTTGTTAAAGACAATAAGTTACCTCGTGCTGACAGAGCGTTATTGGCTGATTCTTCGGCAACTTCGATCGGTGCTTTATTGGGTACATCTACGACAACTGCTTATATTGAGTCTTCATCGGGTGTTGCTGCTGGTGGTAGAACTGGTTTTACTTCTGTGACAACCGGTATGTTATTTTTAGTGGCTTTATTCTTTTCGCCGCTATTAGTTATTTTTGACACAACTCCAGCGATTACTGCGCCAGCACTAATTATTGTTGGTGTACTTATGGCTTCTTCGTTAAGTCAAATTGAATGGAATAAGTTCGAAATTGCAGTTCCTGCGTTCTTAACGGCGTTGACTATGCCATTAACATTTAGTATTGCTGATGGTATTGCGATAGGTTTTATCTTTTACCCGATTACTATGGTTGCAAAAGGGAAAGCAAAAGAGGTTCATCCAATTATGTATGTATTGTTTGTTATCTTTATTGCCTACTTCGTATTTTTATAAGATATCTATTTTGGGTTTGTCGCTTTTCTGGTGACAAACCCTTTTTATTATGGATTGAGTAGGTTTTGATTTATATATATATTTCTTGCTTTATTGAATATAATTGATATGGTTAAAATCGTTGTTCATTAAACCAATTATTTTTTTGTGTTAGTTATTAAATTTATAAACAAAAAGTGTTGACGTGAGGGTTCTGAAATGGTATATTAATCAAGTCGCTAATTTGACAATAAACTTTATGAACTTCAGTGAAAAAAGTTATTGACTAAAGTAAATTAGAATGTTACAATTTAATTCTTGTTGTTGAAAAGCAACTTTGAAAAATTGTTCTTTGAAAACTGAACACACAGCCAAGCGAATTAAAGAGATAGTAAATATCTCGTCAATGAATTTTTATTTTTGAGCTTTATCAAACACTTTTATGGAGAGTTTGATCCTGGCTCAGGACGAACGCTGGCGGCGTGCCTAATACATGCAAGTCGAGCGAATGGATGGGAGCTTGCTCCCTGAAATTAGCGGCGGACGGGTGAGTAACACGTGGGCAACCTGCCCTGTAGACTGGGATAAC
>NZ_MLQR01000012.1 GCF_001866005.1 Anaerobacillus alkalilacustris | reverse complement strand
TCCACAATGTGGACACGGGAACTTAGCTCCGCGTTTGAAGTCTAAAAAGACATGAAATTGATCTGAACTTTTTACTAATTTGTAATCTTCAATATACCAAGGATCTTGAATATCTAGTGCCTCTTGAAAAAGACGGTATTCTTTATCGAAATCTTGCATTCTTATACACTCCTGACCATTTTATTAGACTTTTTATCTAGTATGGACAGGTCTTAAAATCTATAAACAAATATTATTTAGCGAGGAAGCACTTTTTTTGTATAATATAATATTTTATACAAATTATACTTCCACGCTAAATAGTGAAAACTAGAAAAGTTGAAAGAATGTAGATTTGGTTAGTAAAGATGGGAAGAACGATACGTTCTTATAAAACAGTAGTTGAGCATTATTTTAACGAGAAATACCCCGATTACTATAAAAATCGTAATAAGTTAGAAAAGTTAATTATCAATATGTGGCAAGAAAGCGAATTAGACCACGACAAAAGCCATGAAACTTTTAATGAGGGAACATATTAATTAAGTTGCTGGTCCTGCTCCCCACTCATTTTTTATAGTAGTTTTGAAGTTATTGGTGTAATATTATAGAAAATTTACAATAAAAAGGATTTTACTTCTGTTTTGAATTCCTATTACAACAGAAAAAAACAGACAATTGCTATTCTATTAACCTTTCTTCTTGTTATTCAGCTAGTATCTCCTATTATTACGATGTCTAGTACCTTACCAATTCAAGAGTTTAAAACTGTTGATGATTATTATATTATTCATCAATCAGAAATCTGGAATATAGATAAAAGTATCGATAAGCCTATTATCATAGGACAGGATGCTACATTGACGATAAAGTCAGGAATTGATGTAAATATTTTTGCTGACCTCATCGTTTATGGGGAACTTGAAAATTCTGGTAGAGTTTTTATGAATAATCATGATATTTATGCTAACAGCATGAACATGGGTTGGATGACAATAACCGGGGATGCAAACTATCCCAGTCATGGTGTCATTCAAAATAACGGTACTTTAAACAATGTTGGAACTTTAAATGTTATGGGTCCTGATCAATACCCAATTGCACCTTTTATTGTAGATGACTTAATACATAATAGTACTGTTACAAGTCAGGAGATTGTTATTGAAGGGAGAACCGTTGCAGGATTTATTGTTAAGGCAAATGATCAACAAGTATTGACCGAAACAAACGGGACATTTCAGTTATCTTTATCATTAAATCAAGGGTTAAATGAAATTAACCTGAGTTATGTAGACGTTTTCGATAGAGAGTATTTTACTGAAACCCTTTCAATTACGTTCCAAAAAGATGAAGAAGCTACGAATACAACAGATGCTAATGCATCCGTTGATCCAAAGAATGATAAAGGTGAGACTTTACCCCGCCAGTTTTAGAGAATCTCGAGATAACGCCAAAAGAGGTAGGGGTAGGGGATAAAGTAAAAATCAAAGCGAAGGTAACCGATGATATCTCAGGGGTGAAGAAGGTATATATCAATCATAGAGCGCCCTCGCACTATACTAATGGAAATAGTAAAGGTGTGTTTTTAGAATACAATAAGGAAGAAGACAGTTGGGAAGGTTATTACGAAGTAAATAGTCATGAAGAAAATGGTACATGGACCTTTCAGGTTATAACTGTCGAAGATCATGCAGGAAACCGCCAATTTATATATGAAAGAGACTTTGACGATGTAGGTGCAAGAGATTTTGAAATCATTAACGAGGTAGAAGATGTCACCCAGACTGGTTCCCATTCAGTTTTGAGTTTGAAGTGAAAGATGGACGGGTCCTCGTTGCTGGAGAAGAAACATCCTACCTTCAATTAGAACTTCCTACTCTTACGGAAGTACAAGGTCAACTTTTAGATAATGGGATTGGAGTAGATGGTGCGGATATCGAGATTAGAAATCCAGATAATGGAAATTGGCATTATGCAATGACAGATGAAAATGGGGAATTTGCTATCCTCTTATCAGACGGGAGTTATGCAGTATCCGAAGTTTGGTATTATGGATGGAAGGAATTGAACTTCGAATTTGAAGTGAAAGATGGTTTACTTTTCGTTGACGGTGCTGAGACAGACTTTCTGACTTTAGAATATCCAAGAGGAAATGTAAATGGTAAGGTACTAGATGATGGGGTTGGCATTGGAAATGTCGAGGTAGAAATTCTTGATATTACCGGTATAACTGAGTATGGCGATTATAATGACTGGTACTATACTTGGACGAATGACAACGGTGAGTTTTCTATACAGTTACCAGATGGTCAGTACCGAGTAGCATGGTTATATTTTGGAGAAACAATCAGTGTCAATGTTCCATTTGAAGTTATAAATGGCGAAGTGGTAGTAAATGGGGAATCCCAGGAACAACTTAGTGTAGAACTACTACCAGTGACAGTTCAAGGTCAAGTGTTAGGTCAAGGAACAGCTGCTGCACATGCAACAGTGTCGGTAAGTGATGGGGAGAATTGGTACTCTATCTATGCTAACCAAAATGGTGAGTTTTCATTTAGACTACCAGACGGAAGCTATCGAGTAGAAAGAGTTAACCACCGTGGCAGGGTTGAAATGGATGTCACCTTTGAAGTAATTGGTGGTAAACTATTTGTTGATGGATCAGAAGTAGCCTCATTACAGTTAGAGCTTCCACCGCGTACAGACGTAAAAGGTCAAGTGATAAGTGAGAATTTCACCTTAGATGATGTAGAGATTGAGTTGAGAAATATTGATACTGATATTTGGTACGCCACGTATACAGAAGATAGTAATGAGTTTTTAATTAATCTTCCAAATGGTCGATATCAAGTTGAATATATTTGGTATAGAAGCTGGTTTCCAATGAGTTTTGAATTTGAAGTGAAAGATGGTCGGGTTTTTGTTGATGGAGAAGAAATAGCCTACCTTCAATTAGAACTTCCTACTCAATAAATATTTTTAACATTATAGAATTTTTTAAACAAGGGAAGAATATATCTTTCCTTGTTTGCATTAATACAGGGAGGTAAACATAATGAATGGTGCGAAGAGTTCTTTTAGAATATTTGTAATAATAGGATTAGCCATTACTATTATTGTTGGTTGCTCTAATAGTGAAAAGGTAGATGGAGTGAATTTAGTCTCTGATGAAGCAGGAATCGTTCAAAGTGAAAAACTGGATCGTGAGAAGAGAGATTATTCAAATGGCGAGGTTACTCAAAGGGAAGTAAGGAATTTTGTGCTTGAACATACAAATGTAGTAGAAATAGTACATTATAGAAAGAACTGAGCATCCAAGGTTTAATGAGGAAGGTCTTTTTTATGTTGTTAAAGGAGTTGACCTTAACGGTAGACGAGCAGAGATTTGGTTAAAAGAATTAAAGATCTACGAATTTAGAACTTCATAAGTTTATTTTGTTCTAAGGTGAGTAAGTATAAAATTTTTGAAGTTGGAAAAAACCCGATGGCACTAGCACAAATATCAAAACCTAGTAAAATAGGTGAGATGACTAATTCTAAAACTTGTGGAACGAGAATGATAAATAAGAGACTAGTGCTACAGTTGCTGATCCGAGTGAAGCACGTAAGATTTGTGAAAAGATGAATGTTAGTTATGACCAGAATGCCCCATCCTTACATTGTGGGAGAACGCCAATACAGGTAGTTCGAGCTGTCGATTGTTTTTAAAGGTAATCATCGCTCTCCAGACTTATTTGCGATTATGATTTGTACCCGGGTTTACATCTAATCCTTTAGCTATTCTTACAATTGTTCTTGAGGGTAGGTATGTCAAATTTGTGAGAAAGCTCTTCTTGAGTGTAGTCCATCAGATCTCTTCTAGCTAAAACAACAGTAGCAAAGCTTATTTTCACGATCTCTCTTTTTTTTTCGTTTCAACGTTCGTTCATCCTGTTTATCTAGATTATCCATAAGTCAAAAAGTTGTTAACAGGACAACCTTTGTTGGTCTTGAAAATAAACGGGATTTAACGAAGGTTTTAACTTGGTATTTTGATTGTAATCGGAGAATAGTGAACTCGCGATGAATGGTCGCTATAATTGGTCTTCTCGTTGTCTTTTCCATCTTCGAATTGTTTATCTAAGATCGTAAGAGAAGAGGAAGCCGTGCTGACGTATGATGGAATATTTTGTTGGTACTATATCTCATAAAACTAATGTTTGTGCTAAAATAGTAGTATTATAATATAATTTGGAGGAAAACTGTGATGAGAGTCCGTAAAGCGATTATTCCAGCTGCTGGTTTAGGAACAAGGTTTTTACCAGCTACGAAAGCTCAACCAAAGGAAATGTTACCAATCGTTGATAAACCAACGATACAATATATTGTTGAAGAAGCGATTGCCTCTGGCATTGAAGATATTATTATTATTAGTGGCCGTAGTAAACGAGCGATTGAAGATCACTTTGATAAGTCCTATGAGTTAGAAGAGACGTTATTAAAGAAGGGTAAGATGGATCTTCTTCAAGAGGTTGAATCAATTTCTAATATGGCAAATATTCATTATATTCGTCAGAAGGAAGCTCTTGGCCTTGGTCATGCAATTTCTTGTGCGAAATCGTTTATTGGCGATGAGCCGTTTGCTGTTCTTTTAGGTGATGATATTGTTCAATCTGAAAAGCCATGCTTAAAGCAATTAATTGACGTATTTGACCGTTATCATTCATCGGTTGTTGGGGTACAATCTGTTGCTGATGAGGATGTTTCGAAATATGGCATTATTGCTCCTAAAGGTCAAGAAATTGAGGCTGGAGTTATTAATGTTAATTCATTAGTTGAAAAACCGAAAGTGGAAAATGCTCCATCCAACTTTGCGATAATGGGTCGTTACGTTTTACGTCCAGAGATCTTTGACGTGTTAGAATCATTACCGCCAGGAGCAGGTGGTGAAATTCAATTAACAGATGCCATTAATCAATTAAATAAGGCCCAAGCTGTTTTAGCCTATGATTTTAAAGGTATTCGTTATGATGTAGGAGATAAGTTTGGTTTTGTCAAAGCAACTCTTGATTTTGCGTTGCAAAGAGATGATTTAAAAGATGATGTACGAAACTATTTACAACAAATAATTGAAAAAGAAGCAATTTTAAAATAGATGGATTAGGTAGCGAGGGATATAGAAAAATGAAAATTGCAGTCGCAGGTACTGGTTATGTGGGGTTATCGAATGCCGTCTTACTTGCTCAACATAACGAAGTGATCGCCGTTGATATTGATCAACGAAAAGTAGAATTAATAAATCAAAAACAATCTCCCATTGTCGATAAAGAAATTGAAGAGTTTTTAACGACAAAGGAATTAAATCTAGTAGCAACAACGGATTATGAAAAAGCATATCGTGAGGCAGAGTTTGTAGTAATTGCCACTCCAACAGATTACGATCCTGAAACAAATTACTTTAACACTAGATCGGTTGAAAGTGTTATTGAACATGTTCTATCTGTGAATCCAAATGCAGTCATGGTCATTAAATCAACGATCCCAGTTGGATATACACAAGAAGTAAGTGTAAAATTTAATACAGATAATATTATTTTTTCACCAGAGTTTCTTCGTGAAGGGAAAGCGTTATATGATAATTTACATCCTTCTCGAGTGATTGTTGGAGAAAAATCAGAACGAGCTGAGAAGTTTGCGAGTCTTCTAGTTCAAGGTGCGATTAAGGAAGATATTCCTGTTTTATTTACGAACTCAACAGAAGCTGAAGCCGTTAAGTTATTTTCAAACACATATTTAGCACTTCGAGTAGCGTATTTCAACGAACTAGATACGTATGCAGAGTTAAATGGATTAAACACAAAACAAATTATCGAAGGTGTTTCTTTAGATCCACGTATTGGTGGTCATTATAATAACCCTTCATTTGGTTATGGTGGTTATTGCTTACCAAAAGATACAAAGCAGTTAAGAGCAAACTTTGAAGGGGTTCCAAATAATATGATTAGTGCGATCGTTGAGGCAAACGATACGAGAAAAGATCACATCGCAACTAGAATTATTGAGAAAAAGCCTAACATTGTTGGTATTTACCGTCTAACAATGAAAACGGATTCCGATAACTTCAGAGCTTCAGCCATCCAAGGCATCATGAGCAGATTAAAAGAAAAAGGCATTGAAGTCGTGATTTACGAACCAGTCTTAAAAGAAGACCAGTTCGAAGACTTCCATGTCATTAAAGATCTAGATGAGTTCAAACGAGCTTCTGATATTATCGTTTCCAATAGAGTAGAAGCTGAATTAGCAGACGTAGAAGAGAAAGTCTATACAAGAGATATATTTAATAGAGACTAGACTTTGAAGATATTAAATGGACGTCCGCCCCGAGTCGTTGAATGGCTCGGGGCGGCTTTTACCTTCCTTTTCAATTGTTATTATTTTGTTTTACTGGAATTCGGGTCTGAATGGAACATGGGAACTAGGTCCCTCGTTCCACCAGTTTTTTATATTGCTCAGAATTAGTAGAGAAAAATGACCTAAGATTACTACCTAGTTTCACTTACTCCTTTCTTTGTCACCACCTGAAATTTGTCGAGGGTTGTAAGTTAATAGATTGATAAAATCTTAGATATTTCAATGTAATTGGAAAACATGGATAAAGGGATTGAGTAGAAGAAGGAATTAGAAAATGTAAAGTTTTCGTTCTGATATATAATGAAAGTAATTTTCATTTGCTATTTTAATAGATGTATGCTAACCTTATGTATCTGTCACTTCAGCTGCAAATCGCGCAGAACTTTTTCTGATAAACCTTTTGAAAAAAGTTGTTGCATTGAATGATTTGTTGTGGTAAGATATTTCTTGTCGCTAAAAAGCGAAGTTGAATGACTTGTTGTTTTGATAAAAAGTTTCAAAAAAACAACTTGCGCAGAATTAAATGTTGTGATACACTAGTTCTTGTCGCTGAAAAAAACAACGGCATAAAACAAATGATGGTTCTTTGAAAACTGAACACACAGCCAAGCGAATTAAAAGAGATAGTAAATATCTCGTCAATGTTTTATTTTTGAGCTTTATCAAACACTTTTATGGAGAGTTTGATCCTGGCTCAGGACGAACGCTGGCGGCGTGCCTAATACATGCAAGTCGAGCGAATGGATGGGAGCTTGCTCCCTGAAATTAGCGGCGGACGGGTGAGTAACACGTGGGCAACCTGCCCTGTAGACTGGGATAACTTCGGGAAACCGAAGCTAATACCGGATAATCTTTGGAGCCTCATGGTTCTAAAGTGAAAGTTGGGTTTACCT
>NZ_MLQR01000011.1 GCF_001866005.1 Anaerobacillus alkalilacustris | reverse complement strand
GGTGACGTGTGGAGCTGAGAGATACTAATCGGTCGAGGACTTATCCTAAAATAAGAATTGAATTCACACTCAAGAAACTTAAATGTATGTTATCTAGTTTTGAAAGAATGATTTCTTTCAACTAAATATATTATCTAGTGGCGATAGCGAAGAGGTCACACTCGTTCCCATGCCGAACACGATCGTTAAGCTCTTTTGCGCCGATGGTAGTTAGGGGCTTCCCCTTGTGAGAGTAGGACGTTGCTAGGTAAAATAAAGAACACATTCCAATGGAGTGTGTTCTTTTTGTTTTCGGAAATTGAGTATTTGCGTTAAGTGGTGCTGCATCTGCGTCTACAAGCATCGCTTCGTAGTAGGCTTCCTCGAAGCAAAGCTGCATGTAGATTAGTCAATGGAGTAATATCAAGCTGTGATTGAAGTCAGACTTCCCGACGTTTACTAGTGATGCTCTTGAGCCTGTTTGTCGTCGCAAAGCTGATAGAGATATTATAGACCTGAAAAAGTTTTTTTGGGTAATCCAATGTCGATTATTTTATAAAGCTCGTTTTTGTTAAACTTTATTTTAGTTTTATAAAGTATTCTATAGAATAGTTTCTTTTGCTATTAAAGGATATAACCAACTATCATAGATATTTTTTTATATAAGTGTTGACATGAGTGGTGTCACTTTGGTATTATTAAATTCTGTTGTTAAAGACATCTTTTTGAAGAGAAAAAAATAAAAAAAGATGTTGCGTAAAGATTATTGATGTGATACAATAAATCTTGTCGCTGAAACGACAGTGAATTTGATTGTTCTTTGAAAACTGAACACACAGCCAAGCGAATTAAAGAGATAGTAAATATCTCGTCAATGAATTTTTATTTTTGAGCTTTATCAAACACTTTTATGGAGAGTTTGATCCTGGCTCAGGACGAACGCTGGCGGCGTGCCTAATACATGCAAGTCGAGCGAACTCAATTAAAGCTTGCTTTATGAGAGTTAGCGGCGGACGGGTGAGTAACACGTGGGCAACCTGCCCTGTAGACTGGGATAACTTCGGGAAACCGAAGCTAATACCGGATAATCTTTGGAGCCTCATGGTTCTAAAGTGAAAGTTGGGTTTACCTAA
>NZ_MLQR01000010.1 GCF_001866005.1 Anaerobacillus alkalilacustris | reverse complement strand
ACAGTTCGGTCCCTATCCGTCGCGGGCGTAGGAAATTTGAGAGGAGCTGTCCTTAGTACGAGAGGACCGGGATGGACATACCGCTGGTGTACCAGTTGTTCCGCCAGGAGCATAGCTGGGTAGCTACGTATGGAAGGGATAAGTGCTGAAAGCATCTAAGCATGAAGCCCCCCTCAAGATGAGATTTCCCTTGGAGTTAATCCAGTAAGACCCCTTAGAGATGATGAGGTTGATAGGTCTCGGGTGGAANCACGGTGACGTGTGGAGCTGAGAGATACTAATCGGTCGAGGACTTATCCTAAAAATAAGAATTGAATTCACACTCAAGAAACTTATATGTATGTTATCTAGTTTTGAAAGAATGATTTCTTTCAAAAAAAATATAAACTGACAAGAATTTAGATAATCTGCTCCTGCGTCTACTAGTGAATGCTTCGAAGTAAGCTTCCTCGTCGCAAATCAGCATGTAGCAAATTCTAAGAAGCATCTCATGATGTAATTGAAGTCAGTAGATTTAGTGGCGATAGCGAAGAGGTCACACTCGTTCCCATGCCGAACACGATCGTTAAGCTCTTTTGCGCCGATGGTAGTTAGGGGCTTCCCCTTGTGAGAGTAGGACGGTGCTAGGTAAAATAAAGAACACATTCCAATGGAGTGTGTTTTTTTGCGTTTGCGGAATTTGAATATTTGCGTTAAGTAGTGGTGCTGCATGTGCGTCTACGATTGGTGCCTGGTGTCACCGACCGATGCACCTTTAATTCTTTTGTTGTGAAACTGTCCCGTGAAACAAGATTCTTCGGGGAGTGACAGGCACGAATCAAATAAGGACCGTCCCCATGTTTTTGCGAGTAGGTTGTGTTCCATTTATTTATACTGAAAACGCGCCAATTAAAATAGTTTTAGCTGCTCACTGAATTTTTCTCCATTATTTAACTCACCGATTAAAAGCGGGCTTTTCCAGTTATGATTCTTTGTTGTGTTATACACGGATTTTTCACTTTGGACTGCATAGCAATAGGTGCAATTAAACTTACAAGTATTATAGGTTCCCATTTCCTCAGAACTAACACATAAACACTCTGAGCGTTGATTTGTATCTTTTTTTAAGCCCAAATTAAGGCCAAAGATTTCTTCCAGTAAACCTTTATCAATGCAAGCACCATGTTTAATTCCTACACTGTCTAAGTCAATTTTTTCTGCGCAAGTAAAAATCTCTAAATTTGATGAGGAAGCAATGTCTTTTAAGGTGGTACAAAGGGATAATAACTTCTCCTGGTTATGTTCTGCAGTCAGGTCGTAAAATTCAATTCCATGTTCTTTCTCAAGTTTTCCAAATTTATTTTTTGTTTTCCCGTACATATCTACAAAACTAATAACAACTCTTTCTGTATATCCTTCAAGCTTACTAGCTAATTGCTGAAACGAATTCACAATGGATGATAGGGGAGTTACGGAGCTGTAGATAATCGGATCATACCTCCAAATCACTCGTTTAGGACCTATACGTTTACTAAGCTCTTGAAAAACTTTAACGCGAGAGTCTAAACTTGGTAACGTTGGCTCAAATGCTCCTGGAAAATCATTAAGGGTAAACTGAAAATAAAAGTTATAACCTATATTCTCTAACGTATGTATCTCTTTCATTAAGGGTTTCGGGTTCTTTGTCCAGAAGACAATCGCATCCACATCTTTAGGTAGTAAACTAACCACTTTTTTTTGCTTTGAATTATATGGATTTACTTTAACGTAATACCCTTTTCTTATCCGTTCCATAAACCATTTACTGTAAAACGCTGGTATATCTGTTCTTCTACTCGCGCTAATAATCAATTTAAACACCTTCTTTTTCTTCTAATCGTTTGATCTGATATTTAATAAGGCGAGTTCTTAAGATAGGGCTTTTATTTAAATAATTTTCACATTCAGCCACACACAAATGACTCGTTGGGTCATATGATTTGCATTGTTCTTGAAGGTTGATTAAAAACCTTCTAATATGCTCAGGATAGGTAAAATAGTCATTTAAGTCACGGATAGAATGGTCTTTAAAATAATAATAATCTGTCTGAGGATCTAGATCGGATAGGCCTTGGCTAGTACCAAACAGGTTTACAATATTTTTAAACCGATCCTTATCAATAGTCAACTGACTGTCCCTAATGGAAGAAATTAAAACTATTTTCCTTTCAGAAAAGTTCACCTTCTCTAATAACGACATTAAATCTTGGAATGCAGTCTCTGGGAATTCACCAATTGATTTTGGAAAAATAATAATATTAAATTCCTCAAGTATTGTTGGCGTTATTTGGTTAATATCCCCTGCAATAAATGTACAGTCATGATTACCTAGAGAATCCTTGTACATCCAATCCACTTTATCAACTCCAGTGTAATATGCATACTCTTGAACATTTAACCCTACTTCTTTCATTGCCAATTCTAGGCCATAATAATCCAACAATGAACCGACTCCAATAGACAATACTTTGTATGGTGTATCAACATGATTAAATTCAATGACTTTCTTAAAAATCCGGTAATATTCAAAAACATAGGCAGGGAAGTATCGCAATAAATATAGTTGTTGGATTGAAGAGTGGAAATAGTTAGGAAGATGCCCATAATTAAACCTTAAATCATGTAATGAGCACAACTCGTCTAACTGATCAATTTCACTTTTAAAATCATTGTAAATGGCGTCCAACTGTTTGTGAATGTAATTTTCCATCGCTTGCCCCCAGATGGTTACTTGGAAAGACGTTTTCCTTTTACCAATCTATTAGGACGATGCAGTAATTATTCGTTATTAAGTATTTGATTTTCAAATCGGTGATCCAATGGCAACATATAGGTCCTGGAACTATTTATTAAGATTTTTATTAGACGATATAATAGACAGCATTTCGGGGCACAAAGTCCAAGAAAGTCGAGTTTCCCATTTATATAAAATCACCTGCAGATAGAGAATTTGTCCCTCTAGCCGTTAAAAATTTTTTAGACTCTAGTAATCTTTCAAAGATTATATGAGATAAATTAATATAAATGATAAAATGACTATAGAAGGTAATTTTTTCTAGTACACCTACATATGGTTAATGTGGGATGTTATTTCGATTAAATAGGAAATACATAAATAAAAACCCTGTATCACAAGTATGTGGATATAAGGATATGTTTCTTGAATTCAAGTAAGGTGAATTTTTACATGCTTGAAAACTTACTATATAAATAATTAATGGGTTCTCTTTAATGGAAATTATATGCAAATCTTTAATTTGTAACCTAACAAAAATATAACTAGTCGAGGTGAAATGATATGTCTAGAAATCAGCCATGTCCATGTGGATCAGGGAAGAAGTTTAAAAAATGTTGTTTAAATAAAGTGTCAAATTCTAAGCAACTCACTTCACAATTTAAAGCAGGAGAAACTGTTTTAGTTCGTCCATTAGAACCTTTACAACAATCAAATGATTATGTGACATTATTAGATCGAGGGATCTTCTATAAAAGGAAAGGGCTCTATGATCAAGCTAAGGAACAATGTATTAAAGCGATTAGGGTCAATCCAAAACATTTTCAGGCATATTATAATCTAGGGAAAGTACTATATATTCTTGGTGAATATAAGCAAGCAGTTAAGTCATATAAAACAGCATTGGAACTTGGGTATGGTGGAATTGGTGATGTGATGCGTCATTTAGGACATGCTTTACTAGATGAGCAAGCACCTGAAACAGAAAAATATATCATCATGAATTATCTTCAATCCATTGATCCAGTTAAGAAATTGGCATATAAAAAACCAACAAAAAAAGAAATAGATGATTATGATGCAATGTGTGCCGCAGCTGCAAGACAATATGTCGAATCAGTATTAGCGGAGGAAAAAGATGAGGATCTCTAAGGATTTCTTTAAGCATGTTCCAATAGAAAAGCAAGCGATTGTTCTGGAAAAATTAGAGACATTCACTAATATGATTACAAAAGCCAATGTTTTTCATGAAATTCCTAAAGGTTTTTGGATTCGAAAAATAGCAGGCACGAATATTTATAAATTTCGGGTTAACTCAGGGGATCGTATTTTATTTACGTTTCATGAGGATGGATCTATCAGATATTTAAGTTTCGAAACACATGATAAGCAAATCAAAGCCGCTAAGCGTATGAACAAGGATAAATTTGTTGAATTTGTTATTGACGAAACAGCATATGAGGAAGAGGCGATTGATGAGAATATTAATCGTTATGCATTGCAAGAACTGGTTGGTAAATTGGGCATTATTGCACAACAGGATGTCATGGACGATGAGTATGTTACTTTGCTACTAGAGGATGATGAACTTTTTGCTTCAGAGCAAATTTTGACACGTGAGCAATATGAAGCATTAAACAATCCGTCTAAAATGACAGTTATATTAGGCTGTGCAGGTAGTGGTAAAACCAATATCGGTATACGTCGATTATTATTACATCAGGAACTAGCTATCCCAACGTTTTACGTGAGTCATTCTCAATATTTAATGAATGAAATTAAAACACAATTTTTAAAAAGAACTACTAACAACCAGTTGATTCGATTTTTTTCACTAAACCAATTTTATGAACAACTGTTAAAAAAATCGTTCACCACAATCACAAAAGAGGATTTTGTACTTTGGTGTAAAACAAACAATTTACAGAGTAAGTTGACACCGGATGAGCTATTCTTAGAAATTAATACTGTTATTAAAGGTCAGACACTGCAAAAAATGATGACGCAAGAGCAGTATAATCAATTTCCTTCGGGTTTTTCTATTCAAGATAAACGGAATATTTATTTTGTTGCTAGCCTTTACCAGAAATGGCTTGATAAAAATCAATATGTTGATCTAAATGATTTGGCATTTATGATCTTGCAGGAAGTGGGACAAGAAATTGAGAGCGTAGTTTTTGATGAAATACAAGAGCTGACACTTAAACAATTTGAAAGTTTGTTGCATGTTTCAAGATCTGCTACACATCATTTATTATTAGGAGATCCATACCAAGCTATAGATAATTATGCCTTTCAACCCGAGCAATTTTTTGAAACATTATCAAGGAAAGATATTCCATATCAAAAATATATACTGAATAAAAACTTCCGTTCCGGTTATCAAGTAGTACAATTACTAAATTATATTAAAGAGCAAGAGTTAACTTATTACCCAACGGCAAATCGCATGGATGAGATAGCGATACGATCTACTTCCAAGCCAAAATTAATTGTACAGAAGGAATTCACACAAATATTGCTACAAAAACTTGATCATGATGCTAACAGTATAATCATTGTTGCTACTCAAGAAGCGAAAAAACACTTTCAAATGAAAGGTTTTCAACGTGTACTTGTTGTATCAGAGGTACAGGGACTACAATATAAAAATGTATACTGCCAGGATATTTTGCAGTATACATCTAAAATGGATTTCTCTCAATACCAACTATATAAAACTTATTTCCACCTAATGTATGTCGCTGCTTCTCGCACGTCTAATGACATATATTTCTTAGAGGGAGAGCATCCAAATAGTTTTGCGATTGATCATTTTGAGCAATTTGATTATCAAGAATTAGTAGAAATGGAATATGGCATTACGTCTGACAGGGAATGGCTACAAGAAGCTAGAAAACTAGAGCTGTTAGGAAAATTTGAACAAGCTTTGGATGCGTATAAAAAGGCACAGGATTCAGATGGACAGAACCGTTGTCATGCACTATTATTACGCTCAAGAAATTATCAACATCTAGAAAGTTATTTGTCCGTTATTAATTTTGATTTTAATGTAAAAAGTCCAAAAGAAATTGAATATGCTCTTAAACTATTACAAGATCAGAATATTGAAATGATTGGCCGAACAACTTATTTTATTTCTGAAATTAATACTGGTATTATTAGATTTAATCCATTATTCATTGAACCTGGTATAGATATTGAGCAAATCAGTAAGGAACTATACAGGCGTATAAATTATAGTTATGCAGCAAAATACACCTTACATTTAGCAGGTGTATTTTATCAAGAGAATGAGCCCGTCCTTATATCAGAAAAGTTTGTTCAGAAGCAACTAAATGATATCAACTTCTATGAAAAAAATGGTCATATCCATTATAAGCTTACTACTCTGATTGAGCCCCGCAATAAGCTGAAGCAGTATTTGGAATTTGAAAAACAAAAGCAACCCAGAGTTAATGAAGCCTTAGAAGGCTTTGAGGTAGATGTTGTGATTGAAAATGCAAAGAAAAAAGAAACAGCAGAAGATTTTTTAGATGATATTTTCGGATAGACAATTCAGCGGGAAGCGAAGGGACGGTTCCGATGCTTCCTTAATAGCCAGTAAGAATAAAGTTAAAGAGCAGCCAAACCTTAGTTTGGCTGCTTTGTTTTTTAAGATTCTTCGGGGAGTGACAGGCACGTTTAGAAGAAAAGTTTAGATCTTTACTTTACTATAAACCAGGTGTAGGGATCATCGTCACTATCCAAAAGCTGAGTACAACAAGTGATGATACGATAAACATCAGGAACATCCACCTTAGACCTCTTCTATCAAATGCAGTATGAGCATTACGCAGAAGTTCACGAAGCGGTGGTAACTTACTCAAGCGTAACATAATTAGTTCAAGCGTAAAGAGAATTGTCGAAGCTACAGCCGACACCATACAAAATGGGCAAATGGCTTCAATGACAAACAATTGTAGATAAACAAAGAAAGATGAAGCGATCACACCAGTTGCTGAAATTGGTGTTAAAACTTTGAGCACTAAAGGGTGACGTGAGTGATACCACATTCCTGCGAGTAATAGTACTGTGAGATAATAGAAAGCTCCTAATAAAGCCAATGGGATTCCCATCACATACGCCCAATCGCTAGTCATAACTGCCCATGGTGTTCCTGTTACATCGAAGCCTGCAGGGAAAGGTAGTATCCAGAAATGAACACCACTTAAGAAAATACTAACAGCCCATCCAAGCGCAGCCACAGCAGTAAAAATTGCAAATAGTTTAGGGACAACAGTTCCATAATTATATGTTGTTTCATCAATTGTTTCTTGATTTACTTCTCTATTAATAGTTACAGTTCTTTCATGTAACATCTCTTTCATCGTATCCCCTCCATGTAATCTGTTTTTGTTTTTATACCCCACGAGGTATATTTGTATAATAATATACCTCGTGGGGTATGTCGAGGAGTTTTATACATAAATTATTCGTTCGTTCATGATTCAAGGTGAAATTATAAAATAAGGAGTTTATCTATATAGTGAAATTAGCTAGTTAGATACCTCAAAGCGTAGTGAAGAAAAACGCGGAAAGCCGCTGAAGGAGAACTTCAGGTACGTTTGATATGCAAGATTACAAAAACAACCAATTCCAACTCCAACTCCAACTCCAACGTAATAGTTCTAAGGTATCCTAGAAAATTTATTGATTTTTATTAAAAGCAGATGATTTAGCAACCTATTTTGTGGGCATTTAAATTCAACGACCATTTGCCAACACAATTCTATAAAGTATAATATGAGGATAGAAGAATACAGTAAAAGGAAGAACTCTTGTTTATTTTTAACAAAAGTCACCAGTCCCTTTTATAGTTGAAAAAGATTAAGTTAAATAGTAAGTCGAACTTCTTAACAGGAGGAGAAAGATGAAAATTTATGTGGATGCAGATGCTTGTCCGGTGAAAGATATTATTATTTCTGAAGCAAGGAATTTTGAAATTCCGGTTATCCTTGTTACAAGCTTTTCTCATTTTTCTAATGCAGAACAGCCATCAGGAGTGGATACCATTTATGTTGATTCTGGGGCAGATGCTGCAGATTATCGGATTGTGAAGTTAGTGGAAAAAGGAGATATTATCGTGACCCAAGATTATGGTCTTGCGTCGCTTGGTTTAGCAAAAGGAATTATCGTCCTCCACCAAAAAGGATTTAGATATACAAATTATAATATTGACCAATTATTACAAACACGTTATTTAAGTGCAATGGCTAGAAAAAGCGGACAGCGAACAAAGGGACCAAAGCCTTTTACAGCAGAAGACCGGGAGCAATTTAGGGATCTTTTTAAACAGGCTATTTCTCTTGAAAAATTAGGCTAAACTCAGAGATTCAGAAAGGAGATAAATATTTTGAAGTATATAAAATCGCAAATGCAACAACTAATTAAGGAAAATAAAGAACTGCATACACGCTTTAAAGAACTGAAGGCTGAGCATGATCTTGAAAAAAACAATGCCCTCAAGGCCTTGTACCATTCAGAAGTTGCGGATGGAGGAAAGTATCAGGTAGCTTACCAAGCACTTGATCAGCCCAAAAAGTAGACTCCTATATCTTATTTATACTTACTAAAAATTCCGTTATAAATGTTGGATGGTTATAAGTGGATTAAGTTAGTGACCAAAATATGAAGTAGGTTGTCTTGTTTCTCGTATTTCTTATTCAACATAGGCTACCGTTAGTGATACAACAGTTACGACGGCTTCTTGTGCTACGCTATGCCGATAGTTTACCAAGCATGATATTACATTTTCTTTAATTAATTTGATTATCTAACTTTTTTACAACCCAATTACCATTCTTGTTACGTATGCCCATAATCATAGCAAGTGTAATGCATTAAGAGACACTTCTAAAATGAAAGAAGGGTATATAGTAAGATATGCAGATGATTTTAAAATCTTTGCAAGAGATCCACACTCAGCTAAGAAATGGTATCATGCCGTGCGTCAATATCTAAAAGACAGGCTTAAACTAGATATCTCTCATGAGAAATCTAAAATAATTAACACAAGAAAAGGAAAGTCTAAATTTCTTGGATATACCCTATACGCAATCAAGAAAAGTGACAAATGGGTATGTAACTCCAATATTCGAAAAAAGAAAAAACTAGAAATTAAAACAAAAGCAAAAGAGCTAATCAAAAAGATTCAAAAATCACCGACTGCTCAGAATGTTCTTTTATACAATTCCTTTATCTTAGGTATACACAACTATTTCAAATATGTAACTAATGTTAATCTTGATATGCAAAGAATAGCCTACGACTTATCAATGACCTTATTTAATCGTTTTAAAAATATAGGAGTTAGAGAAAGACCTATAAATGCACCTCCATCATATGAAAAATTCTATAAAAGTAACTACACAACCTATAAAATTTGTGGGATTTACTTATATCCCTTGGCTGATATACGAACAAAGGTAGCAAAAAGTTTTAGCAATAAACGTTCGTTTTATAGCAAAGATGGGCGAGCACCAATACACAAATATTTAGCGCCTGAAGTATCTTATGAAATTCATAAACTACTTATTTCAAACATACCAAACGGTACAATGGAGTACTTAGATTACAGAATTTCAAGGTACTCAATGAAAATGGGGAAATGTGAAATTACTAATGAATTTATTTATGCACATGAAGTTCATTGTCACCATTTCAAGCCAAAAAAGCTTGGTGGAACTGATGAATTCAAAAACCTAAGAATCATCAAAAACGATGTGCATAAACTCATACACGCTACAAATAAAGAAACGATTATAAAGTATCTAAAACAATTAAAATTAGATTCTGACCAGATGAAAAAGGTAAACCAATACCGAAAATCTGTAATCTATTAGAAATAAGTTAGGAAACAAGATGGAGCGCCGTGTACTATGAAAGTGGCACGCACGGTGTAGGACGGGGGAAAAGGTGGAGATAATCTCAAAGCCTTACCTATTGTCATAACTGGTAATAGAATAACACTATAAAAAGGCGATTGCTTTCAAAGTGACGTCTTTGACTCTTACTGTGCAACAAGATAATAAAGATAGTGCCCTTGAAAGGACACTACTCAATGAAGTATTAACCTAGTGGAGACCCTTCACTAAAGTGAAAGGAATTATTATTATTAGATGAATAACATTATCTTTTAATCCAATTTGATTCAACTTTTACGCCTGCATCTAATAGTAAGTTCATAACAGGACATCTTTTTTCTACGGCTTCTTTTAATTTAGCAGTTCTTTCATCAGTTTCATCTGTTTTTATAATTACTTCAAAGCTTACAGTTTGAAAATGTGGAGAAACTCCTTCAACACCCATTAGCCCTTGTAAATCGAGAGTGCCAGTATTTTTAAATTCAACTTGGCGGTAAGAAAACTTTTGTTCTTTTGCAATGAAAGCAATCATAACCGACGTACAGCTAGATAATGCACCCAACACTAATTCTACTGGATTAGGTCCTTCATCAGTACCACCTAGATTTTTGGGTTCGTCTACAATAAAAGGTTGAAAATCCCTTATTGAAATTGAAGTCTTTAACCCTTGCTCCCACTTTCCATTTGTTTCAACTTCTAATAGCTGCTTTGTGCTCATATTCCTTCTCCTTTATCCGAGTATTTTTATGTGTTTTATAAACTATACAATCCTTTAGTGTGATTGGTCAATATTTTTTGAAAATAAATAATGTTTATTTTTTTTAGGTGAAGGCAGTTCTTGTTAACTCCTTTACCTGGGCAGAGTGCATGCTTGATAATGGAGGAATAAGTAAAGTGAAAGTAGGAAAAATGATGAATTATTCGGGACACCTTTTTATACCACGAAAGAAAAAGGAACAGGTCTAGGGATAATGACATCCAAGAAAATTATTCAAGAACACAACGGATCCATTCATTTTGAAAGCAAACCTGATTGTGGAACGAAAGTAGAAATATGGTTGCCAGTCATATGAGTAGTGAGATGTTGCATGCTAAAGTAGTGCCGAATTATAACAATTATTTGACATTAATAACCAGTATATATAACTATTGTGGAAATAGTTTCCGTTAGCTAGATTTTGGTTTCTTATGTTGAAGAGATTAACTATTAAAAAACCTTTTACTGCACAACGATACTGTTAATTAATTAACCAACCAAGAGAGACGATTGCTTTCAAAGTGATCGTCTCTCTTGGTTGACTGTGCAGCAAACTATTAGGATTAAACTATGTTTATTTAAATTCGAAAAATTATTCGCTTTGAAAAATATATTTCCATTTTTTATGAAGATTAAGAACAACAATTCGATAATATTTGTTATAGTTTTTTTATGAATATCTATGGTATTGTGAAACGTTTCACTTAAACTAAACCAGCAGTTTAGTGGTGCGAAACGTTTCTACCCCAAATTGAGAATGGTCACATTACTCTGGTAAAAGGTAGACAATTTCGTCGAAATTGAAGGATTATATTGAAGAGTCAAATGATTGAGTAACGCCTTGAAGGGCTCTCTCTTAGTCGGGTAGCACTAAAATTAGTAAGAATGATAGTGTTATAAGCTCGGTAAGAAGGCGTAAGAATTTACCGTAACAGTTCGGCTGCCGAAAGCCTACCCGCGGGGGTGGTGTAAATCATGATGCTTGAGTTGAATAAATATGGTGAGAATGCATAAGAGCTTACAAGAAAAGGCTTTGCTGACGAACTTCTGAATGTACGGGTCTATACCTGCAATACATAGAAATGTGTATATCACCAAATTGTGAGGTTAGTAGTGGATGAGTAAAACTCGCTAATATGAAAGTCCATGATATGTTATAGGCATATAAACGACTAACAGGCTTACAGGAAGCACCTAAGTTTATTCTATAATAAATATAATTCAACGTTGTAAGCTGATGACGTGGAAAGCTTACTCTTAATGAAACGTTAGCTCGGAAAGCAGTAATGACATTAGTTACTGTATAACTTGCTTTAACATCAGTGAAAGTGGTGGCACAGTACCGATGAAGCGTCTAATCCACGCAAAGGGATAGCCACTAGACTAATAAAGAAACATTCAACCATGTAAGACAGTTCTTTACGATTAATAAGGTTCTTGTCAGACTAAAAGAGGTTCAACTCCCAAGGGAGTCACCGACTTGTTAAAACGAAAGAAACTGCGACACAATGAGTATTATGATATGCAACAATGGTTTGACAATCTATATGCCCAAAGTGTCGATGGTCAAAATTTCTATAACTTAATGAAGCTTATTAGTTCAAATGAGAATATACGTCTTGCTTATCGAAATATTAAACGAAATACTGGGAGTAAAACAGCTGGCTCAAATCGATTAACCATCAATGATGTAAAGCATCTCTCTGTTGAGGATGTAATTGTAAAAGTTCAAACTATGCTAGGTTCGTACAAACCTCAAAAGGTCAGACGTGTGTTTATACCGAAAGCAAATGGTAAAGTAAGACCACTTGGAATTCCAACGATTTGGGATAGAATTCTCCAACAATGTATCTTACAAGTAATAGAACCCATTTGCGAAGCTAAATTCCATAAGCACAGCTACGGATTTAGACCAAATCGGAGCACACACCATGCCAAAGCTAGGTTTGAATTTTTAATTAATCAAACGGGGCTTCACCATTGTATAGATGTTGATATTAAAGGATTTTTTGACAATGTGAACCATAGTAAGCTACTAAAACAAATTTGGACGATTGGGATAAGAGATAAACAGTTAATCTCAATTATTTCAAAACTATTAAAGGCTGAAATTGAAGGTGAAGGCATTCCATCTAAAGGAACACCCCAAGGGGGTATCTTATCTCCGCTCTTATCTAATATAGTTCTTAATGAATTGGATTGGTGGATTAGTGACCAATGGGAAACGTTTCAAACTAAGTATACCTATAAGTACCCTGGAAAATACGCACCATTGAAGAAGTCTAAACTGAAAGAATGCTTCATTGTAAGGTATGCAGATGATTTTAAAGTCCTATGTCGCACTCGGACACAAGCGATTAAAATGAATTGCGCTATCAAGGACTTCTTAAAAACAAGATTACACCTTGAAACGAGTGAAGAAAAGTCCAAAGTTATCAATCTTAAAAAGAACTCGTCAGAGTTCCTAGGCTTTTCGATTAAAGCTGTTAGAAAAGGTAAAACTAGGATGGGTTACGTGGCTCAATCAAACATGACTAAGAAAGCCAAATCAAAAGCATTTATAAAAATCAAAGAAGCTATCAAAGCAATACAAAAGAAACCCAGCATAGAAACTGTCTGGCACTATAACACTGTCGTTATGGGCATTCAAAACTACTATGCAACAGCTACACAAGTTACAAATAATTTAAGCGAGTTGACCTCCCAACTTGGTAAGACTTTATATAATCGTCTAAAAGACCTCAGAACAGAAGCGAAATTTTCTGATATGACTAGTACACTACAAAAACGCTACAAGGGATATGACCCTAAGCTACACAAAATTAGAGAAATGGTTTTTGTTCCCATTTATGCCCAACGGCATAGGACATCTTTATGTTTTTCTCAAAGTATTTGTAATTACACTGCCGAGGGCAGAGCGAAAATTCATAAAAACTTAAAAGCGATTAACAAAACCGTACTAAGTTCTGTCATGAAAAATTTCATCCCAAGCCGAACGATTGAGTACAACGACAACCGCATTAGTAGGTTCATTGCCCAATATGGAAAGTGTGCTATCTCAGGAGTTGAATTAGGGATAAATGATTGGCACTGTCATCATAAAAACCCTTATTATGTTTCAAAAGATGACAGTTACTCAAACTTGATAGTGCTACATGAAGCTGTTCATCGACTCATACATCTTAAAGATAGCTACAAAATTCAACACTTACTATCTTCTTTACAACTGAACAAAAAGCAAAAAGAAAAGGTAAATGAACTTAGAAAACTGTGCAAAAGTGACGCAATCTAACTAGGGATTAATCTTCGTTTCAGTATATACATAGAATTGAATAGTTTGGATTAGTTGGAACGCCGTATGAGGTGAAAGCTTCACGTACGGTGTGAACGGGGGAAAAGGAAGCGATAACTTCAAATCCTTACCTATCCGTATGAGTTTTAAGGAGGATGAAATAATATGAATGAGGAAGTGTTAAAGGTTGTAATTATATTACTTGTTTTTTCTATACTTCTGAATATGTACCAGTTCATTCAAATCAAACGATATGAATTGAACGAACGGTCATATAAGGTATCTTGGCAAGAAGTAATGAATTTAAAAAATCCTATCAGCCTATTATTGTGGTGGTTGTTATGTTCTGGTTTGGTAGGTGCACTTATTTTTGGGTTTGTTGTTTTATTTTTAGACTTCCCTTAATTATTATTCTATCTTGAACTAACGAAGAGCTTAAGTACAGTATAAAATGAAACGGAGTTGATAGTTATGAAACTAAGATTTCCATTGCTTTTTGTCACTTTTATTTTGGCTACCAATATTCACGCTCTTATTGATAAAACAGTTATATATTCACAATACCCTTATCATGAGTATGCAAATTTAGTTAGCAATATTTCTTTTTTCAGCCTTGCTATTATAATTTTTGTAGTTTTTGAATTAACTAAATTAAACAAAAAGAAGATTAAAACTCACTTTGGTTTTGCATTAATATTTGCTTCAGTAGGTAGTGCTGTTTTACTTAAAGTGTTGAGAGATAATTATTTCTTTTTCTAAAACTGATATTAAGCTAACGAACGCTTTACCTCTAATATTATAAAGTAAGTCATATGATAAGTAACAAATCACAGCTAATAGAAGGACTGAATGTAAGGTCATTGTGCAAAAAAATGGAGAGGTGTTTCATGTATGTTTTCTAATGAACAATTACAAGCCTTAACTGAAGGAAGAATTGTTGGGAATACGTATCCCTATGATACAAATAATGAGCAAGAAATTGAAGCACATATCAGACAGTTACTTTATAGAATTAACCGTATTCCTAATCTCGTATGTGAATCAGAGTGGAATCATTTTGGCAGTGGATACGCTTCCTTTGTTGAATTTTTTTGTTATCGACAAGAAGATGTTACAGTCGTCGAAGAGAAGTACGGATTCCAAGAGATTAAGACAAATGGAATTATTATTGATATTTGTCGCTTAGCACCTGTAGCAATCATGGGCGAAGATGACAGATATAAAAAAATTCGTATTGAAACAAATGAAGTAGTGGGTGGGGCATATGGTACTTTACTTGATGGTGCAAATCGATTAGTTTTTAATGAGAAATTTCAAAGAATTGCAGAACAATTGAAACAATCGTTAAAAGAGTTTGATTATGGACTATTAGAAGCTGAAAAATTAAATCAATCTCTGTCATTTAAAACGAAAATCCCGACAATCTATCGAAAACCTAATCAGTATATAGTGATGGACGCAATTTTTTATTGGGAGGATTAGGGTTTTAATTATTATCGAAGGTATTTCTGATCCTATTCAACACCCAACTTTAATTGCATATGAGGATCAAGAAGCATCGTTCGTAAAGAAAATGAGTTCAACGAAATCTGCTATATTTGGTGCGAAATTAAATAACGAACCTGATGTCCGTTACCCCTTTTAAAATAGTCCTTTGTTCACTAACGGCTTTCTTACTGCGCAGCACTAAATTTCAACTTTTGGTTACTTTGTGAAAAATGTACTTAAGTTAACGCTATAGTTTAAAAATAAAAATTGTACGAATACGTTGAATATTTATACCTATTCATACTTTAATCTTTATCAATATCATTCAGGTAATTGGACTAATGATTCTAATACGCAGAATACTTATGTACTAGATAAACAAATGGGGGATGTAAATGGCGACAATATTCCGGATATCGTTTATCTAATAGGTGAAAAGAAAGAGAAACCATTTTATGAAAATATAAAAGTAATAGTACAGGACGGCAGGACAATGCAATGGTATGCCATCAATTTGTATCCTAATTATAGTATGGCCTATACCCCATGGCTGGTTCTCGCCAACTTTACAAACTCAAATACAAGGGAGATTATCGTAAATCTCCCTGTTGGGGGAAGTGGGGGACTAACATATTACTATGTCCTATCGTTTATCAATAATAATACAGATTATATACTTGGTCCTGAGCAGTTTATGAATCTTTCGAAAACCATGGGATTTGAAGTTATATATATGGATAATTATAGAGTACTTGTTAAAAGTGAAAAACTTGATCAATCCTATACACTGGATATCAGCACCAGAAAAGAAGTTTATGAAGGAACAGGTTATAACAAGGACGGCAAGCTCATCCAACCACGAGAAGGGTTTGTCATTGATTTCCCCCATCTATATCCAATCAAAATAGACGGAACTGTGCCATATAAGTTGGTAGCGTTTCATAGTATAGCAGGAACATCGCACGCTGACCGACTTGGATCTATCGTTTTATACTGGAAATATACGAGGGATAATAAATCTTAGGTTTTAGATCCTGAGATGTTTTTTGTTATGCTTGAGTAAATGAGCAATAATTGACTTGAATGAACATCTTTTAAAATAATGATAAGAGTTGGGGTTTTAGCTTGAGTCACGCATACCTATTTACAAAAAGAAAAGATACGATGGGGAGAATAAAAAACGACCAACAACTAAAATAAATGCCTAGGAATCGTTTTTCCAAGGCATTTATTTTATGTGAGTTATGCTTGTAAAGTTTGCATTTTCTTAGGCTTTACAAGCACCTAATGATCATAAGTTACATATCGTATCCTATGTTAAAAAAGGGGGAATTTAAATGCCTTGGCAACATAAAATTGGGTACTTGTTAGGTCAGCCAGTAGGAATTTCGTTTATGGATGGTACAGGAACTTCAGGGGTCTTATGTGATGCAGATGGGGGCAGCTTATACGTTATGGAGTATTTATATCATACCCAATTTGCGATTAAGCATTATAACTACAACATGATCCAAGATATCAATCCTTTTCCAAGTTGTAATAATCACCACCAGAATTACCACCCCGTAGTATATTAAACTTTTTACTTACGTATCCTACTTCGCATGAAAAACCTAATGCTAGACACGTTTTTGTCAGTTATTAGGTTTTATTTATATATTAAGCTATGGTTTATTTTACTTGCTATTTTAATAGTTGTATGATAATCTTATAAAGTTGTCAATACAGACGACATTTGCGCAGAACTTCACTGATAAACTTTTAAAAAAAGTTATTGTGTTGAATAAGTTGTTGTGATAAGATATTCCTTGTCGCTAAAAAGCGAAGTTGAATGACTTGTTGTTTTGATAATAAAACTTTTCGAAAAAACGACTTGCGCAGAACTGGATGTTATGTTATGATAGTTCTTGTTGCTGAAAATCAACGGCGCAAACGAAAGATGGTTCTTTGAAAACTGAACACACAGCCAAGCGAATTAATTAAAGAGATACCATTATCTCGTCAATGTTTTATTTTGAGCTTTATCAAACACTTTTATGGAGAGTTTGATCCTGGCTCAGGACGAACGCTGGCGGCGTGCCTAATACATGCAAGTCGAGCGAACTCAATTAAAGCTTGCTTTATGAGAGTTAGCGGCGGACGGGTGAGTAACACGTGGGCAACCTGCCCTGTAGACTGGGATAACTTCGGGAAACCGAAGCTAATACCGGATAATCTTTGGAGCCTCATGGTTCTAAAGTGAAAGTTGGGTTTACCTAACACTACAGGATGGGCCCGCGTCGCATTAGCTAGTTGGTAAGGTAACGGCTTACCAAGGCGACGATGCGTAGCCGACCTGAGAGGGTGATCGGCCACACTGGGAC
>NZ_MLQR01000009.1 GCF_001866005.1 Anaerobacillus alkalilacustris | reverse complement strand
GGACTTTGATAGTAGCTCATTACAAAAAAAGAAGCAGAAAGTAACACGGACTGCTGAAAAAGTCCAAATTTTTTTATCTGAAAAATAATATTCAAAAAACGAGCCTCTAGAATCGCTTCTAAGGCTCGTTTGAGGGTTAGGGCGACATTTTTGCCCCCCTATAATCATTCGTTTTTCAAAAACATTCACTTTTTCAGTGGCCTCAAAGTAACATTCCAATATTTGTATCCTTAGCCTGATGACATTGGGCATGGGGGACCTTATTGTTAATGCTGTTATGCAACGAGACTATCCAGTTATTCAAGGTTATATACTTATTGTCGGACTATTAGTTGTCGTTACGAACCTTATTGTAGACCTTATGTACTTAATTATTAATCCTCATATAAAACAAGGGAAGGAGGCCGCATAATGGAAGTTGTAGTAACGAAAAAGAAATCAAGCCTTCTTCGTAACCCTAGTATGTTTTTTGGTATTGTTATTGCTATTTTTCTAGCAGTTATTACTTTTCTTGGTGGGGTCCTTGTTCCTCATGACCCGTTTCAAATAGACATGGGAAACAGGCTACAAGGGTCTTCTGCTATGCATTGGCTCGGAACGGACCAATTAGGTAGGGATGTGTTTTCTAGACTTATCTATGGAGCGAAGTTAACGATAGGTTTAGGTATGTTTACGATACTAATGGCATTATGTATAGGTGTACCAATTGGACTTTTTTCAGGTTATGTTGGTGGAAAAATAGATGCTTTTTTTATGAGAGTGATTGATGGAGTTCTCGCGTTTCCAGACTTTATTTTAGCTATTGCCATTGCTGGAATTTTAGGACCTAGCTTAACGAATATTGTTATTGCTATTGTGTTAGTAAAGTGGATTGTGTATGCACGTGTAGTTCGCGGATTAGTACTAACGGAGAAAGAAAAAGAATATATTTTAGTGTCAAAAGTCTCTCATTCTAGTACTTTTAAAACGATTCGTATGCATTTATTGCCACAAGTGATGCCGGACATTATCGTCATGGCGGCGATTGATGTAGGAAAAGTAATTCTTCTTATTTCTTCATTATCCTATATTGGCCTTGGAGCTCAACCGCCTATTCCGGAATGGGGAGCAATGCTTAATGATGGACGAGGATATTTTCAAGTGATCCCTACCCTTATGATTTATCCTGGGTTAGCAATTATGTTAACGGTACTCTGTTGTAATTTACTAGGGGATGGTTTGAAGAGTTACTTTGATATTCGAAAAGGGAGTGACCATTTGTGATAGAACCTTTAATCTCCATACAAAACTTGCATATTGAGAGTAGAGCAGAAGAGAAGTTGATAGTAAATAATGTTAACTTAGAAGTATTTAAAGGTGAGATCGTTGCTCTTATTGGCGAAAGCGGGAGTGGGAAAAGTGTTACTTCTAAGGCAATTATGGGACTTATTCCGTCTAGTATGAATGTGCAAGGTCAAATCTTTTATAATCAAGAAGATATAGTAACGATGTCTTCAAAAAAGCAGCGTCAGTTACTTGGTAAAGAAATTGGGATGATTTTTCAAGATTATCGAGGGAGTTTTACACCATTTATTAAGGTTGGGAAGCAAATGGTAGAAACGATTTGTACACATCAAGCCATTCGAAAAAAAGAAGCAAAGAACATCTCCATTCAAGTTTTAGAAGAAATGGGTTTGGAAGCTGAGCGAATTTATAAAAGTTATCCGTTTCAATTAAGTGGCGGCCAGGTTCAACGTGTGGCTATTGCAATGGCATTATCTTTAAAGCCGTCCTTACTTATATGTGATGAAATAACTACAGCCTTAGACGTCATGAGTGGTGAGAAAGTGTTAAATTATATTGAAAAATTACGCAAAGAAACAGGTTGTGCGGTTCTGATGATTACTCATGATCTTACCAAAGCCTATAAGCGTGCAGACCGAATCTATGTCATGCACAAAGGTCAAATCGTTGAAGAAGGCGACCCTGAACAAATTCGTTGTTATCATAAACATCCGTATACGAAAAAGTTATGTTCATGCTTACTTTCACTCCCAAGCGAGAATGTATTAGATAAGAATGAAAGAGTGATTTAATTTATGAGTTTATTAATTGTAGATCGTCTATCAAAAAACTATTCTAAAAATATTCGGGCTTTAGATAATATTTCGTTTCGTTCGACAGAGGGAGAATGCATAGGAATAGTAGGGGAAAGTGGTAGTGGTAAAAGCACCCTTGCTAGAGTGCTATTAGGTTTAGAACCGTATAAAGAAGGTAACATTACTTTTGATGGTAAACCAATAGCTCCAAAAAATCGAACACTATTACGTGAATATCGTAAAAGTATTCAAATGATTTTTCAAGATACGACTAGTACATTAAATCCTAAGCTACCAATATGGAAAAGCTTATTAGAGCCCCTAAGTAATTTTAAGGAAATTAGCCCTTCGTATTTAGGGAAAGAAGGATTCTCAGAAAGAGAAATAGCAGAAGTGCTTTTAGAGATGGTGGGACTAGACAAACAACTGGTCGACCGTTATCCCGGTGAGTTGAGTGGTGGACAAAAACAACGAGTGAGTATTGCTAGAGCAATAAGTATTGAACCATCACTCCTTGTTTGTGATGAGCCAACTGCAAGCTTAGATGTTACAGTTCAAGTTCAAATTTTGCATTTACTAAAGGAACTACAGAAAAAAAATAATATGACAATTCTTTTTATCTCACACGACATAAGAGCTGTAACATTCTTATGTGAAAAAGTGATTGTTTTAAAGAATGGCTCCATTGTCGATCAGTTTGGCTTGGAAGAACTATATCATCGGGAACGCCACCCTTATACAAAAGCCCTTATAAAAGCAGCGGAAATAGATTAAACATGAGGTTATAGGGTGGTATGTGTGCGGACTGTGGTTCCGTTATTTGGATTAAAAACTTGTGTTTAAGGTGAAAAAGGACCATGGTTCCGCTATTAACTTAATTCAAGCTTTATTTTATCTAACTTTTGTCAAATAACGGACTCTGTGTCCTCGGTGTCTTACAAAATGGACTTTTTTATGAAAATAACGGCTCCTGTGTCCGCAAACAAAATTAACTCCGCAAAATGAAGCCTCTTATTTTAAGTTTACTAAATTTTATGTGGAATTGCTTTTCTTTTATCAAATGAAAAGACATACGTAAAGCCGCATTCTTTTGCCATTTCAATAGCTTCTTTTATAAATGATCCTACTGAATCAGGGCTGTGAGAATCAGAGCCTACAGTTAGTATTTCTCCACCTAGTTCCTTATAAAGTTTTACAATATTAATAGAAGGGAGACTTTCATTTAAGGAAGTTCGAAGTCCAGATGTATTTATTTCAATACCTAAATTTCTTTCGATTATTTTAGATAATATAGCCTCAAGTATTTCTCTATATTCAGTAAAGTCGTATAGTCCAAATTCTTCGTAAGCGTATCGTTTCATTAAATCAAGATGGGCAACGACATCTATGTCAGCTATACTTACCATTTCATAAACCTCTTGAAAATAATCCTTGTATCCTGCTAATCGCTTCTTTTCTAGTGTCTCTCTTAAAGTTCGATTATTAATGTTGTGCACAGAACCTAAAATGAAATCTAGTTCTAAGGGCTCAAACGTTTTACAATACAAATCCTTTAATAAATGAGGCTCACAGATTTCAAGACCTTTTCTAATTAGTAGCTGATCTTGAAATTTTTCTTGGCAGCTTTTAATATCCGAGAAATAGTTAGTAAGATTTATATGGCCATTTGTAGGAGATTGAGAATTAAGGGAAAAATGTTCTGTAAAACAAATTTCTTTTATACCTTTCGTAATCGCATTTTTACAAACATCTTCCATCACTGCTTTAGAGTCAAATGAATGATTAGTGTGATGGTGAAAATCTAACATATACATGAAAAACCTCCGCGGAAAATAAGTTCTATTGAAATATTCTTAAACTTTAATATAAAAGTAGTAAAAATACAAATGAAAATTCGGGAAAGATTAGTTAAAAGCTAATTGAAAAAAGCGGATTTAACAAGCGAAAGAAAATTTTTAAAAAGTTTATCACTTCTCGCATTGGGGATGAACGTTATGGTTGGTTAAAAGTCCTTACCTAATGTGAAAATTCATTTAAATGAGTGAATTTCATAATTGTCAAAATGGAGCTACATAAATCTAAATGTTGGTTTGTGTTAATGTCTCTGGTAATCGAATCTTAGTCCGTGGGAATTCAGGGGTAGTGAAAAGTGAGACAGCTCATACGTTAATTGGGCGTGGGCATCGACTATTGTCTGATGACATTGTTGTCATAAAGAAATTAAGTCCTCAAACACTTTTAGGTACTCATGATGTGAAGAATAAGGAGTTTCTAGCTCTTCGTAGTATTGGGTTACTAAATGTAGTACGCTAATACGGGAGCAATTGAAATGAGCAGACCTAGTTATAGGACTGCCCATTTCAATTTAGTTGTATTTCGTATTAATCAAACTGATTTGTACTTAAGGGTCATAGTCCCCCACCTCAAAACGTAAGAAAATCGAAAAGTTTAGGTGGAAAACACTTCCTGTTTGAAGTTCTGCTTTATGCAGTTTTTTGTTGTTTTACTATTTTTTTACCGTAGATTTTCTTTGAAATCACCGGAGCGCTTTGGAATAAAATAATACCAATCATTGCTGAAAGTAATATAAAAACACTACTAAATGCTTGAAGCGAACCAACGGCTAGAGTAGCAATGATAATAGAGAATTCTCCCCGCTGTGTTAATGAAAGACCTGCTTTCAGGGATACCCGTTTTGATAAACCGTACCACTGTCCACCATAAAATCCAACAATTATTTTTGCAACAATTGACCAAACAAGAATGAGAATAAGTAAGCCAACCATTGGGATACCTTCATTAAAACTAATCGTTGTACCGAAATATAAGAAAAACAGCGGTAATAATAAGTCTTTCGATTGAATTACTAATTTTTCTAGTTCATGGGTTCTACGTACTTCTGCAAGCATGATACCAGCTAAAAAAGCCCCTAATACTTCTGATAAATCTAGGAATAGGGCAAAGCCACCGTATGCTAACGCTAATCCAATCACAAATAAGATAAAAATATCCTTATTCATATGACGATCAAAGAACGGACCAAGTCTACTAAATAAAAAATGACCTAGTAAAATGGCTCCAGCAATTAAACCAACAACTTTTAGTAATAGTATCGACATGGATGTCGCTGTTATTGCTGCACCGGCTGTTAGTCCAACGAGAATAGCTACTAAAATTGGTGCAACTAAATCTTCAAATATAAGAAGCCCTAACATAAATTCTGATTCTGGGTTGGCCATTCGTTTCGAGTTTTCCAGCATTTTTGCCGTGATAGAAGAACTAGTTGCGTAGACAACACCACCGATGATTAAAGAAGGGATGATATCTAACCCCATTGCAATACAAAGGAGTGTTGTAACACCAAAGCTTAATACGACGTCTAAAATTCCAGCTTTCATTACTTTTTTTGCAACATTTAACAACTGCTTAATAGGGAACTCCATTCCTAACATAAAAAATAAGAGAACAATTCCAACTTCACCAGTAAAGTGAAGGAGATGGGAACCATATAAGAAACTACTAACGACAATACCTAATAAAATATAGATAATAACATCAGGAATCTTCATTTTTGACCCTACGAATCCTGTAATAAACAATAGTAGGAGTACGAGGCCAGCTCCTAATAATTCAGGAATTTCCATAATTTTTAATGATCCTCACTTTCACAAATTTTCAAAAATTGTTCAATCGGTTCCTTTTTACCAACGACCATAATGGTATTTCCCTTTTGAAGCGTCAAATCGCCACTTGGACTGACATCAAAATCGTCATCGTGGAATAGTCCAACGACGGTTACTCCGTCAGGTAATAATTTTTCAAATTTGGAATAGGTTTTTCCTGTAAATTGTGGTTGTCTTTTAATTTCGACCCACTCAACGATGACTTGTTTTCGTAGAAGTTGAAGTCGTTCTAACTTTTCGTTCATAACTGTATCTAACGTAGTATTTAAGAATTGTGCTCCCATTTGTTTCGTTTCTTCTGATGAAAGGTTAAAGGTAAAAACTGCTTCATCGTCATCTGCATCTTCAAAAAAGTACAATTCTCGCTTTCCTGAATGGTGGATGATCATGGCCATCATCTGATTTTCGGCGTTAATAAATGATAATTTTTTTCCTACTCCAGGTAAATCTGTCATTTTCATTTTCATTATTAATCCCTCTCCTTTAATAAAATCGTATCTTTTCCTTGCTGAATGTTTCAATTATGCACTGATACGTAGAAAATACTTTTCTTCCAAGTATATAATATCTAATTGCCGAGCTCCAGTGTCAACAAACGAAAGGGTTTATTAAGTTTTACACCAGATTAAACTTAAATATAAAAATAGTAAAAGCTTAGTTAATACAAAACTTTCAAAATCCATTTGCATTTCATCATTTAACATTCTCGCCACTAACATATTGTATCTAGTTAAACTGAACTACTTGTAACTAGACATAGATTTGTACGAATCGTTTTGATGATTAAAGAAGGTCGATCAAATAGGTAAAAAAAGATAATGTTTCCAGTAAATTCGATCATTTCGACTAAATTAAAACGTTCTATGCTAAAATGATTAAAAAGAAGGAAGTTAAGGAAGGGTTGCAAATGAGTGTTAATCGCAATGAACCATGTTCATGTGGTAGTGGTAAAAAGTATAAAAAATGCTGCATGCAAAAACAAAACGTTATTCAAATGAGTGCAGTTAAGGAAGAGCGTTTTATGCAACAAAAACACGAGCTAGTACAAAAACTAGAGGCTTTTGTTGATAAAAAAATATCGTATCAAGAACAACTTCGTTTGGAGTCTTATTTCAATCAGCGAGTTAATTATAAAATTGACCCGAAAATAAAGTATCCATACTTTCGATTTTGGTTGTATTTTTTTCATGTATTTGAAAATGGGCTTCGTACGATTGAATGGTTTAACAAGGAAGAAAAATTAGCAGATACTTCAATGGTCCAAACTTGGTTACAATTACAACCGAAATTTGTCCAAGCAGTGGAATGGAAAGATGACATTGTGATTTTTGAGGATCTGTTAACAAAGGAACGCTATCCTGTGGCTAATACCTATGAAAATATCTCAACTCCACTACCTTGGTATGGGACACTTGGTTTACTTGAGTTGTTTGATAATAAATATTACTTTAATGGTGTAAGAGTAATGGTTGATCCACAAAGCTTACATTCTGCAGCTACCAAAATTAAAGAGCTTTGTAGACAGGAAAATCTTTCAGCAAGTGAAGTAATGACGTATTATTTTCCTGAGTTAGTTGGTGAATTATTAACAGAACCAACTATCACAGGTGATCACCAAGAAAAAGAAATTATTGAGTATTCGGTTCACTATCAAATTGAATGTGATGAACAAGAAGTAATGGCTTATTTGTCGAAGCAATTCGAAGCTAATCCTACTGAACATAACGAGCAACAATATAGTTGGGTTGGCGAATGGCATGTTTATGAGGATAGTGAATTAACCCGTCCGATTCATATTGGTAACGTCTATGGAATGATGTTGTTAAAACAGCGAACGCTTATATTTACAAGTTTATTACGAGACAAGGCGACGGAATTTCAATCGTTAGTTGAGGCGAATATACCGGTAAAACTATTGAAAATGGAGCAAAAAAAGATCAACATTCCGTTTCAGGCAGAATTTAAAAACTCTGTTATAGCAATGGATAAACAAATACCATCCTATTTTTCTATATATGCACAGAATAGCGCTATACTTAATATAGATGAACCTATTCCTATGTTTGATGATCTATCTTTACATAGTTTAATGAAAACAGGTCGAGCAGATCAAGCTGATCTTTGGTTAAAACAATCCGAATACAAATTGTTCAAAAATGTATACGAACAATTTGGTGAAGTAGAGGTCACAGCTGATTTCAATACGGTTCGAAAAAAGTTACACTTACCAATATCACTTTTTGTGACCGGTGGAACAAATAGGGCGACTTCTATAAAAAAAGAAGTACGAAATTTTGTGGATGAAGAGGATATCCCATTTTTAGAACAGTTAGGCTTCACACCTAGTACAGTGAATAGCTTTTATGCAAATGATCTTCTTGAATTTTTTAAAGAAAAAACAATAGGGAAAAGTGAAACGACAGTACGTAAATATCAAGGTAGTTTATATGAATTACGCTATTTACTTGTACAAACACCTTTAACTAGTTGGGAAGAGTGTACGAGTGTTTTTTGGGAACATTTATTATCGGTTGATTATATTCAATTATTTGAAAACATGAACAAAACCCAATTGAAAGATTTATTTAGTACCTTAAAAGCTTTAGCAAAATGGTTAAATAAGCGCTACAAAACAGACGTAGGCAAAAATGTTATTTCAGTCATTCAAAAAAACGAATCTGATTTTATTGAAGCTATAGAAGCTCTAAACAGTGTCATACTTTATCGATACAAAGAAAATTATTCTAATATAAATTTACCGAAATTAATAGCAAAACATAAGCGGTTAGATGGATTGTTTGAAGTTGTGAAATGTAACACTGATTCTATTGAGGTTAAAAAAATAGACTCTCATCAAAAACGATATATCGTCACATTGTTTGATCATGAAGTAAAAGAGATGAAGCAGGGTCTTATTTTTGCAGCGGAAATGGCGGTAGATGAAATAGATCGTTATCATATAACTGAACTCCATCACGTATATCCGCCACTTGCCAAACGATTTTTACTAGAAATAATGGTGACGATACGATAAAAACTGTTTGCTAAAATACCGACAATAAAAAATAATAATTTTGGTAGAATTTCTTTCCAATCAAAATAAAAGCTGCTTCAAAAGAAACGTTATCGTACTTTTGAGCAGCTCTTTTTTATCCTTTGTAGCTGATATTAATTTTATATAGCTTATCCAGCGCTTCAACAATATCATTACAAGTTTCTATATCATAGTTCATACGCCAGATGTTATTAAGGTTATCAGTAACTTGGCCACGTATATCTTTATAATCTTTTTTTGCTTCTTTTTCTGTATCCATACTAATTTTTACTTTTGCAGCTAAGGCAATGTAAATTAAAAGAAGAATCAGTATCGTATTATTACTCATAATAGTAGAAAATATATTATGGAGATTAAACTGGACTTGAGTATAAAAAATATATACGAGTGCTAATAAAGGTACATAAGACGCTAGTAACCAACGCATCGTATTTTTTTTAGCAGTTTGATACTCTCCATGTACTTTAATTAATTCACGAATGATCATTTTCATCGATTGATCGTTGACAGTATCCCAAGGTTTTTTCATACAACACCTCCTCTTAACATGTATATGTTGCAAGTCCACTTTTAGTACAACCTGTTGATAATTAGAAAAAAGAAATGTTCGTTTAAATAGATAACATTGCAGTCAAACCTTCTTGAATATTATCGAAGAATAATTTAGATATTGTTAAATAGGAGCTTATCATAACTTTACGTTAGATATAATTTATTTCTAAATATTGTGAAAACATTTATTAAATACAGTATAAAAAGGTGTTAAAATAGAACATACTTAATACTTTAGCTTATTAATCATGGGAATTACGTCATAAAGTGATGGGGCCAGATAAAGAGATAGACTACATTAAGTTAAAGGACGATCACTACGGAATTCATTTTGGACTTTACCAAGAAACAAAACTAGTCTCTGGTGTCTCACTTTTTATTAATAATCAAGAAGCTCAATTCCGAAAATTTGCGACTCTTCAAGAAGAACAAGGGAAGGGATATGGGAGTAAGCTATTGGATTATGTATTGAACGAAGCGAAGAACCTTGGTGTAATGCAAGAGAAAATAAACTCGATTTTTATAAAAAATTTGGATTGTTAGAAACGAACAATAGATTTATTAAAGGTGGTAGAGTTTATATAATTATGGAGAAATATTTTTCCCACTCTTAAGGGGCAGTAAGACTACTTATTGCTAGCGGCTGTATACTGGTGCCGATAAAATAAATCATATGAGAAGTTGTGCTTAAATAAACGGTTACTCTGAGTTATTAGGGTAGTTCTATACAATAAAAAAACAGCCCAACTTATTGTGAATTGAGCTGTTTTTATTTCATATGTAAATGGATTGCTTACTTAATAGTTTAATTGAAGTTTCACTTAATGTTCTGCAAAGCATAACATTATGCTTGTAATTCATTAAAATTTCTAATCGGTAAACACCATTTAAACCGGTATGATATGATACGTAATAGTAAAATAATGCTGAAAAGTGTGTATAATTGGTAAGGTTTTTCTGCCCATCCCATGCCAATAATAAAACCAGCAATCATTGCCCATAAGAGGTATACTTCTTTACGGAAAACATTTGGGGTTTGCTGAGCTAATACATCTCGGATAATCCCTCCACCAGCTCCAGTAATAGCAGCTGAAAACATAATTGCTAGGATTGGCATTCCCAATGAGTGTGCTTGCATTGCTCCTTGAACTGCAAATGCAGATAGTCCGATTGCATCAAAGAGATTCCATAGATTCCATTCTTTTAATCTATCAACAAAATTATATGGTAACAGAAAAATAATAGTAATGGTGATAATTGCAATGATAAAAAGTGTTGTTTGTTGCCACAATTCGATGATTGGAACACCTATAAGAAGGTTTCTAATCGCTCCACCACCAAACGCTGTAATTAAGCCTAGAGTATAAGTGCCAATAATATCATACTTTACTTTCATTGCAATGATTGTCCCACTCATTGCAAAGGCAATAGTTCCAATTACATTTAATACATCCCAAACCACAAAAATCCCCCTATCAATAAGTAAACATTATTAGAAAAACTTGACTTATCACCAGGTCTTAATGGCGAGAGCCTTAGATTTTCTTATACTATCATCCATAAAATTTTATACTTTCTGATAGTATAAAATAAACAGATATTCATAGTCTCTGTCCTTTTACCTGAGAGTTTTACCTATTGTTAGAAGGTGTCCCCGTGGGTGGCATAAAGCACTCTCCAGAGAGTTATTGTCCTACAGCGGTCCTTTTACCTGAGAGATTCATCTCTTTTAAAGATTTGCCCCTTCGGTGACGTATTATTACATTCTCTCCCACAGTAGTCTTACGTACTTATTCAATTTTATAATTATAAAATATAATGGATGATTGCATGATTTGTCAATATTATTAAAATAAATAATATAATAAACTTGTAAACTGATTGAGATTAATATTATTTTTTAAAAATTTTTACTCTAATGAATTTCATAATTGTTTCTTTCACTACAATGATACTAAATGTTGTTGGATGAAGAGCATTTCCCAACATTTAGTTTTTTGTACCTCTAAAGTAAGCCTTTATTTTTGTTTATGGTGTAGTATAAGTTAAACTAACAATCAGTGGGGGATGAAAGTAGACCACCACTGATTGAAGTTCAGCTTTATTTAATAATCATTACGGCACAATTGGCTCTTTTTGCTACTTTATGACTGACGCTACCAAGAACTAATTCTTGCAATCGATTCCGTCCCCGACTTCCGACGACAACGAGATCAAAATCATTCTCATTTGCATGTTTGACGATAGCTGGTCCCGGTTCACCGTGTAAATATTTCACTTCATTTTTTATATTTGCAGATTCTACTTTTTCGACACTCGGTCTTATTTTTTCTTTTCGTTTATTTTGGGCTCCGGTGGTATTCCAATTTTGTAGTACATCACCTTTTGAGTCATCGGCGACATAGACAATATGTATGACAGCTTCACTGTTACATTTTGCTACTTCTATTGCTTTCTCGGTGGCACGAATGGCATATTCAGAACCGTCCGAAGCTAATAAAATTTTATTAAACATATATTTACCTCCTTTTTTAATGGCTGCTTAATTTATGTCTTAATTTATTGACTAATAGTTTACTGGCTTCATTTAGTCCTGTGACTTCAACATTTATTCTGTTTTCTTCAAATTTCGTAATAATTTTTTCCATTGCAGCAACTGCTGAGTCATCCCAAATATGTGCATGAGTAAAGTTAAGTTCGACTTCTTTTAAGTCTTCCTTAAAATCAAATTCTGCAATAGGCTCAGTAACAGAGGCGAAAAATAATTGTCCTTTAATAAAGTACGTTCGTTTTTTCTTAGTCGGCTCGAGTTTACTTTCGATCGTTACTTTTGAAATTTTTGAAACAAAGAAGATAGCGCTTAATAAGATACCAGCAAAAACCCCTTTGGAAAGGTCATGTGTAACTACTACAGTAACAACGGTCACGACCATCACAATCGAATCAGTAGCGGGAACAATAAGTAAGGTTCGTAAGGAATTCCAATCAAACGTACTAATAGAAACCATAACCATTACACCAGCTAATGCTGCCATTGGAATTCGTACGACGATGTTTCCTAATAAAATAATTAAAAGGATTAGAACGGTTCCAGCGACTAGGGTTGATAATCTTCCTCGACCACCTGATTTCACATTAATAACCGATTGTCCGATCATCGCGCATCCTGCCATCCCACCAAAACAACCTGCAACAATATTAGCTATTCCTTGTCCGCTGCTTTCCCTATTTTTATTACTATCCGTATCCGTCATATCATCAACAATGGAAGCAGTTAGCAGAGACTCAAGAATACCAACTACTGTTAAAGCGAGTGCATAAGGAAAAATGATCGCTAATGTCTCATATGATAACGGGACTTGTGGCAAAATGAAAATAGGCAATGTTCTCGTCAATGTTCCCATATCACCTACAGTAAACACATTTAACCCGTAAAACATTGTAAATCCTGTAATCACAACAATGGCTACTAGAGTAGACGGAATTGCCTTTGTGATATAAGGAAATAAATATATGATAGCTAGTGTTGCACTAGCTAAAGCTAATACAAGCCAACCTTGTCCAAAAAGGTGGGGAATTTGCGCCATGAAAATGAGAATAGCTAGCGAATTTACGAAGCCCACCATCACTGAACGTGGGATAAATTTCATGAAACGTGCAAGTTTTAAGAGACCGAAAATAATCTGAAAAACCCCTGTTAAAATCGTTGCAGCTAATAAATACTCCAAACCGAAGCGCGCCACAAGATCAATCATTAGTAGTGCCATTGCGCCAGTAGCAGCTGAAATCATACCTGGTCTGCCACCCACAAAAGCAATAACAACAGGAATTAGGAAGGATGCATACAATCCAACCATTGGATCCACGCCTGCAATAATCGAAAATGCGATGGCTTCAGGAATTAAAGCAAGAGCCACAACGATCCCAGCCAGAATATCTCCCCTAACATTTCCAAACCATTGTTCTTTTACCGTATTCATAATAACCCCCTCTTAAATGAGTCTTTTCTTAATTTGTGAAATTATTGAAGGGTTTATATTGGTAAATAGTTGAAGGAACTGTTTAAGGTGTTTGAGAGTAGGAGTGGTGATGAGATAGGCTTTGAAAAAATAGTGTGCGAATATGATATTATCGATTTCATCCTTGGAAAAAGGTATTTTAGAAAGAAATGAAATATCTGCATGTTTACAAATAGTAGGGCATACAAATGGTGCGGACACAGAAAACCTTATTTAGGAAAGATGACGTAAAAATTGATTTTTGTGGACATCAAATTGCTGATTTGAACTTGTAATGGCAAGTTTTCTGAATTTTTTTAGGGTAAAAGCGTAGGTGGGATTTTCCGATGTTTCAGCTTGCTGAAACGAGTTCAGAAATGATTTTCGTGATATAAGGGCTATGGTGTCCGCGAAAGTTTAAAAATGGCAGTATAGTAACCGCTAATAATGTGAATTATGGAAAATAAAGCAAAAGATATCAGTTTACGTTATAATTAATTAATTGAGGGAAACATTCGATACCATTTCGAGTGTTTATTTTTAGTAAACATTTTTAATGTAAGGAAGAGTGTAATGGAATACTTAAAAGAGTGGCAACAAGCACTTTATATAGAAATTAATCATTTGAAAAAATACGGAAGTACAAAATATACGTTAAAAAATGGGCATTTAGTATTGAGTGATAAAGGGTTTACTTACTATTTCGAAACGTCTGTACCGATTTCTATTCCAGTCGGTTCAAGTATTTGTTTACAGTGGAAAAATCGAAGAGTAGAGGGGAGGATGTTGTCTTCTGAGGGAAATAATTTGCTTTTGTCACTTGAACAATCGTTAGAAGATTTAATTGATGAATCAATTCTTTATCATGATCCGTGGGAACTCCTAGAAGAACTCATCGATCGTATTGATGAATGTAAAAAAAGTAAGAAGAAGCGTAGTCGAATTAAGCAATTAATGGAACCAACCGAGGAGCCGAAACACCCACTCGACAAATTGAAAACCAACTCTCACGAACTATTCTATCGATCAAAATATAACCCAACAACATTTGTTTGGGGACCACCAGGAACAGGTAAAACTTACACGCTTGCTCGAGTAGCTTCAAATAAATATTTTCAAGGAAAACGGGTGCTAATACTATCCAATAGTAATCAAGCAGTCGATGTACTACTAAAAGAAATTGTTGATTTTTTAACAAAAAAATCCAAGTTTGTAGATGGCGATGTACTTCGTTATGGTACGGGTTCAAAGCAGGCGATGACAGAACCGATTACAACAGAAATGTTACTTAAAAAACATGAGCCAAGACTCGCGAAAGAAAGAGATTTGGTGTTAGAAGAAAGACGATTATTAAAACATGATTTATCTAATTCATTCAGTAAGCGTGATAGTGAGACGCTTCTTGCAACGGAAAAAAAACTAGCTTCCTTGCAAGAGAAAATCAGACAAAAAGAATTAAGTTTTTTAAAAAAAGCACAAATTATCGGCACTACATTAGCAAAGGCGGCAACAGACGGAGCGATTTATGAAAAAGATTACGACCTTGTCATTATGGATGAAGCTAGTATGGCATATGTTCCACAAGCTGCGTTTGCAGCATCTCTAGGAAAACGAGTCATTATATCTGGTGACTTTAAGCAATTACCACCAATTGCTGCTGCTAGGCATGAATTAGTTGATAAATGGCTAAAAGAAGATATTTTTCATTGCGCTGGAGTAGTGGAGGCTTTAAATGATGACCAATTACATCCACATCTAATGTTATTAAAAGAGCAGCGCCGTATGCATCCTCAAATTTCAGCTTTTACAAATGAGTACATTTATCTTGCAAAAGTGTATGATCACCCCAGCATGAAAAATAAGCGAAATGATTTAGTTACGCGGGCACCGTTTATGAATATGGCATCTATTTTAGTGGACACAAGTTTTACTGGGCGGCACTGTATTCAAGAGAAATCGTCAAAATCAAGAATAAATGTATGGCAACTGTTTCTTTCTTTTCAATTAATACACGAAGCTTACACCGCTGGGGCGAGATCGATTGGGTACGTAACACCATACAGAGCTCAAGCGATGTTGATGGATCAGCTTTTAGGAAGTGTGTATGAAAAGGAACGGGTAGAAGCTAATATTATTTCTGCAACCGTTCATAGGTTTCAGGGTAGTGAACGAGATGTCATGATTTTTGATACAGTCGATAGTAACCCACAAGAACGTCCGGGTATGCTCTTGACAGGAAAAGATAGTGAACGCCTCGTGAACGTAGCTATTACAAGAACAAAGGGGAAGTTTATACAGGTCACAGATCGTAGCTTTGTAAAAAACAAAATCTATCCGGGAAAAACGATACGGCAATTAGTTGATCATCAAGGACGACACGGACAAACGATCACTCATCAAAAAATAGGTACGTGGATTAAAAATCAGCACCCACATCTACAATGGATGCACGCTTTAAAATTAGACCGTGTGTTTCAGGATCTAAAACAAGCAAGAACGTCGATTATCATCTCACTACCGAGTCAAATGGGTCTACCAAAAGAGTGGCGTGAGCAGATAGCAGCTACACATTCTAAAGTAAAAGTGAAGATTATTTCAGAACAACCGTTAACCTTAAACCATAAGGTAGAGTATATAAATGAGGAATTACCATTCCCATTTGTGCTGATTGATCGGCAATTTCTTTGGTTAGGCCTTCCATTCGAAGCTTCGAAAATGAGTCACCCCCCATACGTAGCCGTAAGACTTGACTCGAATAAATTTGTGGAACAATTTTTATCATGCTTATTAATAACGGGCAAATCAACTGTTACAAATGGTACCCAACCATTATTTAAATAAATGTGTTTTCGACTTAGAACACTAATAAATACTGGTTAGACAGCAAAAAGAGGTCACGTATCGTTGTTGATACGTGACCTCTTTTTTATATAATCAGAATTTATAAATTTCTAACTTGGAAACTGTCTAGCGCAAGCAGCCTACGATCTCGGTCACTTCAGTCAAGTTTCTGACTTCAATAACTTCATGAATAACGTCTCTGAATAGCTTCATGCAGCTTTGCTCCTGCGATTACTCGTCGCACGGAAAACAATTGCTCTTGAGCAAACGGAGTGGCACAGGAGCAGCTGCTCGTGACCAAGGCGCTTGAGCTTTTCTTATTAGTAAAAAAAGAATAATCAAAAGTTTACAATAAATTGATTAGCTAATTTGTTTTGATTATCAACAAGAATGAATGATGATTAATAATAAGCAAAGTAATGTTTAACTCATGTAAGCTATGTTCGAAGGAAAATACAACAGCACAGCATTACTTCTTAATTCATAAAAAAATTAAGGGAAACTTTATTTACTAAATACGGTCATCTTCCCATTCTCTGTAGTAATTATCTAAATTGTCTTGTTCTACAGTTTGATCTTTGTTTTGGCTGTCTAATGTAATCATTTCATTTTTTTTCTCATCATTTTTTTTCACCATAGGAGTATCACCCACTTTTTATATTATATATGTAATGTAACCTATTGAAAGTTAATTATGTAATAGGCACAGCTTTTGGCCTTAAACGTCTACCCACCGTAAAAAGAGAAGTACCAACATATGTCGTTTAGGTAGGGGATTAGCTGTCCCTGAAGGTACGATATAGAATAACTTTCATTAGTGGAGGACGAAAGAATCTCCCTCCACTGATTGATAGATGCCCATTTACAATCTAGTAAAGTGATAGGCTTTTAAGTTCAAAGAAATACGTAAAAGGAAATATACTTATGGTAAAATTAGATTAACTAATTGGTACTAAAAGGAGTATAAAATGGAAAAATATAAAGTAATATTGTTTGATTTAGATGGAACACTTTCAGACCCTAAAATAGGAATAACGAAATCTGTTCAATATGCGTTACATAAGATGGGCATTGTTGAGCCTGATGTTGATAAATTAGAATGCTTCATTGGCCCACCATTACAAGTATCATTTTCTGAATTTTACAATTTTGATGGGCAAGAGATACAAAAAGCAATAAATTTGTTTAGAGAGAGATTTAAAGAAAAAGGAATGTATGAGAATAAGCTGTATTCAAACATTCCCACACTATTAAACTTGTTAAATGAACGAGGTTTTACGTTAGCTGTTGCAACATCAAAGCCTACGGTTTTTGCTGAACAAATACTAGAATATTTTAATATTGATCAGTATTTTGAACTTATCGTAGGTAGTAATCTTGATGGAACAAGGGTATCAAAAACTGAAATCATTCAATGCATATTAGATGAATATAGTGAATATGAACTCGGTGATTTTATTATGATTGGTGATAGAAAGCACGATATTATTGGTGCAAATAATAATGGAATCAGCTCTATTGGAGTTACTTATGGGTATGGTTCATCTGACGAATTAACTCAACTCAACCCTACATATATTGTACAAAGTGTAAATCAACTAAAAGAGATTTTAATGAGTAATTTGCTGAAATAACTGATATTGGATGTAATAGAATACTAAATCCTTACACTTTAGTGGTTTCATAATACAAAATTTACACGTCTTGGCGATGGTATTCACTCACTGAAGTTCTACATTTCTCAATACTTAAAAATCTATTCGAATAAAATAAAAATTGCAGAATCTTAATTCTCTTTAGGGTGAGGACTGCTTACGTCATAAGAAATTAATAGGAGAGAGTATGAACCAACATTTTAGTTTTGGACTAGAAAAGAACGGTTTTACAGTCATAAACAAAGACACACTTTATTATTCAAAACAAGGGTATGGTCTAATGGAAGGTTCTCGGAAAGAAATTTCAAGCATCACATACTTCGTAGCTAATGTTATTGCTGGAGAAGATTATCTTATTCGCTTAAAAACCAAAATTCCATGACAGGTCAGGGTTGTTTGCTGGTGAATGATGTAAAAATTGATAAAGAATGGTTACGGGATGAGGACGGATACACGCAAAGTTTTAAATTTGCAGCTATAGAAGACCGTTTAGATTTTGAAATTCCTGTTGCATATGAAGCATTATATGAAATGACGATTACACTTTTACCAAAACGCACACCAAGTGAAGATCTATCTATCTTTTTAATTAGTGATTCTACAGTAAAAACATATGACTTAGATCAGTCTCCCATGGCTGGCTGGGGACAAGTTATTCATCGTTTTTTTTTTAGAGATTGTGGTTGAGAATCGTGCAATGGGTGGAAGAAGTACAAAGCTAGCTTACAAGGAAGGGAGATTAAATGATTTATTAGTAGATATAAACCCTGGTGACTACATGTTTATTCAATTTGCACATAATGATATGAGTCGTGAAAAACCGGAACGATACGTTACAATTGATCAATACAAAGATTATTTAAATAAAAAATATATTAAAGGTGCACAGCAACGTGGTGCTATTCCTGTATGCCTTACCTCAATGAACAGAAGAACGTTTGATATTGAAAGTGAAAGTGAAAGGTTTGTTGATTCTTTCCCTTCTTATACGGAGGCAATGAGAGAAGTGGCAAAAGAAAATAAGCTCACACTGTTAGAATTGAATCTAAAAAGTTTAGCCTTTTATAACTCTCTTGGTATGGAGGATACGAACCCACTTTTTATGCAATTACGTCCAGAGGAACATCCAAATTATCCAGAAGGTTTGAATGACAATACGCACTTTCGAGAAGCTGGAGCAAAACAAATGGCACGAATGGTTATCGAAGAAATTAATGAAAAACTTCCGGAAATAAGTTCTTATACAATGAAACTGGACAGTGTGTTAAAAGAGGTCTTCCCTGATACATTGAATTATTTGGCACGTGATCAGGTCGAATAAATGGTTCGGTTAGGATTTATGCCAGGAGAAAGTGATGGTTTATTCCATCCTGAAGTGAGCATTACGGTTGAAGATTATTTAACAGCGCTAGAGAAATTAGAAAGTAAGCTCACTCAGCAAAATGTTATTAACGGTTTGAGGCATAAATTTTCTTTAGACAGTTGTTTAGACTTACATACCGCAACATCACTAACTACGGAAATGGGTTATTTAGAGGTGAATTGGCAATTCCTTCGTAACGATATAATACATAGTGACAGATTAACAAAGGGAGAGACAGCTGCTTTTCTATATAAACTTTATTTTCTTATCATACAAAAGCAGTGCGGGAAGTAACTAAAGCATAAAAGAAGGAATACAGCCTTACTTAACTTAAAGTAGAAATTTAAACACCAATATGGAACAGGGGCTTGAGGAAGAGAAGGGATAATTTAAAGTTATCTTTTGTAAGAGTGCTGATACTGCATTTAAACGTTGTAGGTTGATGCCTAAGGAGATGTGATAAGTCAATAGATCTACAGACAGAAGTACTTAGCCCTAACACGTTGTATGAAGAACAAAGTCGGGAAAGGAAATTTTGTAAAGACGGTAAAATTAAGAAATCTACGAAAAAAAAGGTGCCTCTACTTGCAATCTAGCAAGGTAGTAGGCTCCTTTAATCTTAGCAGAGTAATTCAGTAGTTTGCTATTAAAATAGAAAAAAACAGTGGTCCACGAAGAAGAGAATTCTACAAGTTTATTCCATAGCTTTAATAGCTTCGGCTACCTTAACCATCATGGAACATTCAACACGTTTACGGAAAATGTCACAGCTGAAGTCATCAGTTCCTTTAATTGATCCTGTTGAGTGTAGCGAATTGGCAGGGCAGCCACCACTACAATACAACTTTGCCCAACAGCTCTCACAATGTGGCTTTGAATAGCAGTTATTTTCTTTAAACTGGTCTTGAATGTCTGGTTTTGTAATTCCATCCCAAATGTTGCCCATGCTGAATTCTTCATCACCAACAAATTGGTGACAAGGGAAAAGCTCTCCCCATGGAGTTACAGCAAGATATTCCGTTCCTGAGCCGCAACCGGAAATTCGTTTTTGAATGCAAGGGCCTTCTGAAAGGTCAAGCATATAATGGTAGAAAGTAAAACCATTGCCTTTTTCTTGACGGTTTAGCATTTCCTTGGCTAGGATTTCATACTGATTATAAATTTCTGGTAGGTCCTCGTCAGTTAGCGCGTATGGTTCACTCGGATCACAGATCACCGGTTCCATCGAGAGTTTGTCAAAACCAAGGTCAGCAATGTGGAAAATGTCATTTGTGAAGTCAACATTGTTATGAGTGTACGTTCCGCGAACATAGTATTCTTTGTCGCCACGCTTTTCAATGAACTCTCTAAATTTCGGTACAATTTGCTCGTAGCTACCTTTTCCAGAAACTGTTTTGCGAAGGCGGTTGTGAACTTCTTTTCTTCCATCCAGACTCAAAACGACATTGTACATTTCCTGGTTAAGAAATTCGGTAACCTCATCATTAAGGAGCATTCCATTTGTAGTGAAGGTGAAGCGAAATGACTTTTTGTACTCTTTTTCCTTACTTCTTGCGTAAGCGACAATCTGCTTAACGACTTCCCAGGCCATTAGTGGTTCTCCACCGAAGAAGTCGATATCGAGATTACGATGATGTCCAGAGTTTTCCAATAAGAAATCAATCGTTTTTTTACCAACCTCATAACTCATGATAGCTCTATTTCCATTGTATTTACCTTGGCTCGCAAAGCAATAATCGCAAGTGAGGTTACACGTATGCGCTACATTGAGACAGAGAGCTTTTACATATGTTTTGCGATTTTTTAAATCGATCGAGAGATTCTTAAATTGATCTTCCGTAAATAACTGTCCATCTTTTTTTAGCTCATCAACAGCAGCGATTGTTTCGCGAACTTCGCACTCTGAAATATCTGAATTGCGGGCGTACTTTTCTAGCATGATTTTTACGATTTCTTCCATGGGAGTTTTTTTATAAAGCGCGATAACGTCATAGGCGAGTTCGTCTACTACATGTACCGCCCCACTGTAGGTGTCGAGCACTATGTTATATCCGTTTAGTTTATATTGATGAATCATACTTGATAACTAGCTCCTTTTATCCATAAAATTGCCGCCCAGCTGTATAGTAGTTGGGCGGTGCATTTTTTTGTTTCTTATCTGTTTATTGGGTTTTCGCACTTTTGATTAGCAACACCACAAGATGTTTTACATGCAGATTGGCAAGATGTTTGACATGCGCCACACCCACCGTACAATGCAGTTTCATTCAGTTTACGAGTGCTAATTGTTACGATTCTTTTCATAAATGCCACAACCTTTTTCATTATTTTTTGAAGAAATATGTGTTAATTTTGTGATATTTTCACACTAGTTCCCAATAATAATATTATCAACACCTTAAGTTTCCGTCAATCCTTGAAGTTGCATGGAATTTGTTTAATTAATATAAATTATACTAGTATATTTCTTTATCTTATTCATCTAATAACCGTTTATTTGTATTATCAATAGTATCGCAGAATTAGTAGTAATAACACTGTGCTAATAGTGGTAAGTTTATTGCCGGAAATATTCATTCATAAATATATATGCGCTTTGAAATAGGGTATGTTAGTAAAAAAATCTTATCTTTTTTCCTAAACAAGGGTGAGGGAAGGGAGTTGCCTATAGTGATTAATTTAATTAGTTAGGAAGTAGATGACTAGTGAGTCTAGTACTCGTATCTAAAATTTAGTTTTCTTACTTGTCTTTTATGTTGTGAACTTTTCATAGGTTAAGTCTGTTACGCGGGTTGGGGGATATTTTCCTTACTTGTAGTACAGTGACTAGTTGATAATGTTGTTCTTTTCCAGTTAATTTTTTGATGGCAAACAAAGGTAGAAAGAACACCCATAATGCTATGGCATTAATTTATTGAATAAATGAATATATTCACCTTGACTTTTACATATGGCATAGAAAAAAGAGGAAAAAAATAACCATCATGGTAATAAGGAAATTTCAAAATACCTTCAAATAATCTCTTCTTACTTTTATTTAATTCGTATTAACGTTGTTCAACTCTACTGCCCCCTTTAGTTGAACAATCATTATGAAAACTATACAGCAAAAAAGTGATATTTTTTCCTTTTTCACTCTTAAAGAAAAGATCCTAAAAATAAATAAAACTATTGAATTATTATTCGTTTTGTTGTATAAATATTATTATAAAACGAGATTATATTGAAGGTGAATGAAAATGAATTATAATGTGACGGATAAGCTTCCTGCTTTTGAGCAATTTGCTGATCTACATGAATCAAGTGGGCTAATTAAAAGTAAGAAGGGAACATACACTAAAGAACAGTTGTTTCAAGCGGCGAATAATAGTTGGTATCATATCTCAATTTATGATCAAGAGCAGCTTATTGCATTCGGACGAATGATTTCTGATGGGATTTATCAGTCGTTAATCTGTGATGTAATGGTTCATCCCAATTATCAAAATCAAGGACTTGGTAAACAAGTGATTGAAGAACTACTGAAGAAATGTAAGGAAGAAGACATTCAGACGATCCAACTTTTTTCCGCTAAGGGAAAACAACATTTTTATAAAAAGTTAGGATTTGAGGAAAGAGAACTGGATGCACCAGCAATGGTATTTAAAATGTAAAATCTCAGTGAAACGATCGAATTCACTGAGATTTTTAACTTTTTTCCGTGGGTTCTAGTATATATTTTAAAGAAGGGAAGAATGCTGCCCAATAATTTACTTCTTGTGTAAGCTAGACATTTCAATGATTTTTCAATCGAAAATAGGCCTGTTCACTGTCCGATATTTCTCAATAAAACATGTTTGTTAATTATGTAACCCCGTACCAGGGTCCTGATTCAAGAACAAGAACCTTAACTCCTAATTCTCCCAATTCCTTAGCGGCAACAGCGCCGCCGGCCCGTATAATGATAACGTCAGCATCAAAATTCATTATAACCACCTCTAATTTTTAATTTTTTTTATTAGAAACCCACGTAGGTCACGATATCCTTTTGATGGACCAGGATATTTAACGAGATCCCAGGTCAGAAATGGCCTTTCTATTTGACGGTTTTCGGGATAAGCTAATCGTGTAAAACCATGTGCAAACCATTCGGAATAGTAACCAAGCATAACCATTTGATGTAGGTTGCTAATAATATTATTAACCAATCCGATCATTAGTGTTGCATAAATGTTGTCTGAATTTTCGGTTTAATCGTTTTCGTCGTTGAGAGCCAAAAAAGTAAATACCCAAACAAAGGTGGCTCCAATCATTTGAAAAACAACTCAATGGCCCATCGTGACTTATACATCTCCGAAATTTCTTCGGCACTTAAGTCAAAACGATTGGTGATTAAACGAAGCTCGTTTCTTTTTGAATCTATTACTTTTAGAAGACGAAAGTAATTTTCAGCACGGTTTTGAGTCGTTCCAATCATCACCATCTGATCCGACAAAACAGTCGTATCTTCAGGTAGTTTGAAATCATAAACTTCTCGTATAACAGCGTTTTTTCGCAACCTTGAAAGAAAAAATTAGCCATCATCTGTCATGCGATCAAAGCGTTCGTAGTCTAAATAGCCACGGTCAAACACATACATGCATTCCTTGTCGTCCACCATGATTTCAAGCTGGCCACGATCATGTTCTTTTGCCGGTCATCACTGCTTTTTCAGGATAGGAGAGGCCCTTTTCCATAAACACAAGTCGCAAGTGTAACTTAACACCAGCTTTGGTTTTGCGGAACTGCGCCCACCTATGATTCGTTAAATTAAGTGGCAATGTGCTTGAATCAATGATTTTCAACAGCATAATGAGTTTTGTGTAATGTGTTTTAGCATGAATTTGTGCGACTAAATCAAGGAAAAGTAATTGAAAAAGATCTGGGTTTATTCCATTTATTCGCCGAGATAGTTGAGAAATACTAATAGAATCAAGGTCTATTTCTTTTTGAAGTTGGTCATCGAAAAGGCAATCTCCTAAAGCATGGAGACTTTCAATTTCTTCTAGCTGTGCAAAAAGCAATAATTTTAAAAATGATTCTGTCGTTAATTTTTTCGTATAGTATTCTAATTTCAATGTTTTCACCTGTTCTTCAAATAATTGAAGATTAATTTGTGAAAACCATTGCCCAAATGAAGGTTTTCGTGTAATCTTGTCCATGAGATTGGTCCTTTTTTAGTGGATTTGGACGGGTTATCACCTGACTTATCCATTATAAAGGGCTTTTTCTTTGCCATAAATAAGAGTTACGAAGATTTTGCGTGTTTTAAATATTAAATTTTAATTAATGCAATACTAGTGCAATCCGATATTATTTTTAAAAGGTGTAGGGAGACTTCCCATATCAACTTGAGTATTTTCTAACATATAAATCTCCTCAAAACGGTCTTCAAACGACAGGGCTGCAAATGGTCCGCCGTCAGGGTTAGTAGAATAGTTAGGGATATTTTTGAAACCGCCAGATAGAATAAGTTGCATAGCAGCTACATCAAGCATTTCGGCTGTTACAGACGAAAATTTCACGTTTTTTATTCCAGAACCTTCATTAATAGAAATATAATGATCTAAACTCCATATGAGATAATCGTCTAGGTGTAAATCCAATGCCCAAAAATTTGCTGAGTAACAGCATCCACGAATGCCATAAAGGTTACTCTTATTCGAGATGTGTTAGGTTTGCTCAATTGTATCGGAATCTGTGTCGTGTTAGGTGTTAAAGACAAGAATGGTTTTTGGAAACGAAATTAGTCAGGGTTTGTTTAATTTCCTCAATAATGCTTCTTTTCTCGTTTTGAGAGGAACTAGATTCACCTTCAGTTTTGTTCTTGTTTATATCATTTGACACCTCTATTCGTCGGTTTATTAATTCATAGATAAAGTTCACTGGCTGATTATTAAAAGTCGTAATGAGAATGACTGAAAGGACCCTCACTGATCGAAGTACAGATTTATGTTTTGAAAATTTTTTGTTGCCATTTAGATAGTAGTATGATAAATTAATATATCTGTCATGCTATTCTCATTTTTGCGCAGAATTACTTCGTTTCGTCAAAAATGGCGAGAGTAATTCTTAAGATTTAATTTTTGGGGAAACTATTGCGCTGAATAGTTTAGTGTGGTATTATACTTCTTGTTGCTGTAACAAAGGCGATTGGTTAAGTGGTTGTTTGGAAATAGTTTCGAAAATAACTTGCGCAGAACTAATTGTTATGTTACAATAACTATTGTCGCTAAAAAACAACGACGTAAATTTAAAAAGATGGTTCTTTGAAAACTGAACACACAGCCAAGCGAATATGAAAGGCGGAAGACACCCGCTTATCAACGACAAGCGCTGGAATGTCAACAAAAAGAAGTCGTGTTTTTTGACTTCGTTTGATGAACTGAAGCGTCTCGAGTTGATGGTGTCTGAAGCTAGACAAAAAAGAGATAACATTATCTCGTCAATGTTTTATTTTGAGCTTTATCAAACACTTTTATGGAGAGTTTGATCCTGGCTCAGGACGAACGCTGGCGGCGTGCCTAATACATGCAAGTCGAGCGGGCATTTGAGAGCTTGCTCTCAAATGTTAGCGGCGGACGGGTGAGTAACACGTGGGCAACCTGCCCTGTAGACTGGGATAACTTCGGGAAACCGAAGCTAATACCGGATAATCTTTAGAACCTCATGGTTCTAAAGTGAAAGTTGGGTTTACCTAACACTACAGGATGGGCCCGCGTCGCATTAGCTAGTTGGTAAGGTAACGGCTTACCAAGGCGACGATGCGTAGCCGACCTGAGAGGGTGATCGGCCACACTGGGACTGAGACACGGCCCAGACTCCTACGGGAGGCAGCAGTAGGGAATCTTCCGCAATGGACGAAAGTCTGACGGAGCAACGCCGCGTGAGCGATGAAGGCCTTCGGGTCG
>NZ_MLQR01000008.1 GCF_001866005.1 Anaerobacillus alkalilacustris | reverse complement strand
CGGTCGAGGACTTATCCTAAAAATAAGAATTGAATTCACACTCAAGAAACTTATATGTATGTTATCTAGTTTTCAGAGAATGATCTCTGAATTAAATAATATCTAGTGGCGATAGCGAAGAGGTCACACTCGTTCCCATGCCGAACACGATCGTTAAGCTCTTTTGCGCCGATGGTAGTTAGGGGCTTCCCCTTGTGAGAGTAGGACGTTGCTAGGTAAAATAAAGAACACATTCCAATGGAGTGTGTTCTTTTGTGTGTTAATAACTATTTTATATATTTGTACTGCTGCTTCTGCGTCTACAAGCATCGCTTCGTAGTAGGCTTCCTCGAAGCAAAGCTGCATGTAGATTAGTCAATGGAGTATTATCAAGCTGTGATTGAAGTCAGTAGCTTTTCTGCGTCTACGAGTATCGCTCCATAGCGTACCTCCTCGTCGCAAATCAGCATGCTGATGAGCACAGAGAAAAGCGGTACCGTAAAGCGCAGGTCCATGACCAACATACTTACACAAAGAGAAAAAATAGGTCCTATTTCAATTTCCCCATCTTCATTATCATATGAGTAATTTTCACCTTGCTTTTCCCAGGCCCAAGCCACTACTTTAAAATGATAAAAAGAACGAACAGCATCATTCATGATTGCGTGTTAGTTCTTTAGGTTTGTCTTATTTTGCAAATCTGGTGTCACTTAAGATGGTTAGCTAATTGGATCATGGAATCTTTTAGTTACTGGGAAAATAGTGTATTTAAAAAGAGGAAGCGTTCGCCTCCTCTTTTATATCAACCTGTGCACTTTAATGATTTAACGCGGTGGGGGTCAGACCCCCAAAAAGAAGACCCCAAAAAAGATTGCTACTTATGTCAAATGTTGCGATAATAATAGTTATATGCTTTAGAAATGTTAATGAATAGAAAATAAAGAAGCTTATGATAAAAAGTTAATTAGTAATATTAAAGGAGATCAATTCATGGGAAAATATTTTGGGACAGATGGTGTACGTGGTGTAGCAAATAGTGAATTAACACCAGAATTCGCGTTTAAATTAGGACGATATGGTGGTTATGTTTTAACAAAGGGTATAGATAATGCGAAAGTAGTCGTTGGTCGTGATACTCGTATTTCAGGACAAATGTTAGAAGCGGCCCTTATTTCTGGATTATTATCAATAGGTGTAGAAGTTAAACAAGTTGGCATTATTTCAACACCAGGTGTCGCTTATTTAACAAAGAGTTTAGAAGCTCAAGCAGGTGTTATGATCTCAGCTTCTCATAATCCAGTTGAAGATAATGGAATTAAATTTTTCGGCCCTGATGGCTTTAAATTACTAGATTCACAGGAAGATGAGATTGAAACTTTACTAGATCAAGAGATTGATGAATTACCACGCCCAACAGGGGTTAACGTTGGTCAAGTAAAAAGCTGCTCTGAAGGTGGACAAAACTATTTGAATTTCTTAAAAACGACAATTGAAGGCGACTTGAACGGGTTAAAGATTGCTCTTGACTGTGCACATGGTGCAACATCATCGCTTGCACCACAATTGTTTAATGACTTAGGGGCTACTGTATTTACAATGGGGAATTCACCAGATGGTTGTAATATTAATGCTGGAGTTGGTTCTACTCATCCTGAAGCTTTAGCTGCATTTGTTTTAGAAAAAGGGTGTGACCTTGGGCTTTCTTTTGATGGAGACGGAGACCGTTTAATTGCAGTTGACGAAAAAGGAAATATCGTTGATGGTGATAAGATTATGTATATCTGTGCGAAGTTCCTAAAAGAAAAAGGCAGCCTGAAGCACAACACCGTTGTTTCAACTGTTATGAGTAATTTAGGTTTTTATAAAACTTTAGAGGCTCAAGGGCTTCAAAGCGCTATAACTGGTGTTGGAGATCGTTACGTCATGGAAGAAATGATAAAATCAGGTTTTAACCTCGGTGGTGAACAATCTGGTCATATCATTTTCCTTGATTATATTACAACGGGAGACGGCATGTTAGCTGGATTGCAGCTAGTAAATGTGATCAGAGAAACAGGAAGGTCATTAGTTGAGCTTGCAGCAGAAATGCAAACATTCCCACAAGTATTGAAGAACGTACGTGTAACCGACAAGTCACTAATGAATACGAATGAACGAATTAAAGTAGCTATCGCGAGTGTTGAGAACCAAATGGCAGGCAATGGCCGAGTATTAGTTCGTCCCTCAGGTACTGAGCCATTAGTCCGTGTGATGGTAGAAGCTGAAACCCAAGAACTAGCTGATAACTATGTACAACAAATTGTAAACATCGTAGAAGAAGAGATCGGTGTAGAGGTAATAGTATAGTAGAGTCTGAATTCCTCGTGAAATATTGATGAAAAAACAACCAGTGCTCATATGAACACTGGTTGTTGCTTTTTTCTATGAAAAAGATTTGACGTAATCTTTAATAACGATCATTTTTTCGATTTCTTTTACTAAATCTTTAGAAGTTAAACTATGGTTATTATCACCAAGTTTACGTACTTCTTTAAGTATACAAAGCAATTTTTCTTGATTCAGTTGTACCGACATTACTATACCTCCTACTGATTAACAAACTAGTTAATAAATACCAATTTTTATTATATGACAAAAAATACTGTTGGGCTACTAAATATCTAGTAATGAATTTGTAGATTGGTAAAAAAGTCGGAAGAAATAGAAGCTAATATGTTCTTTTTACTATATTTTTCGATAAGTTAGTCCACAAAGACTATCAAATTTAGACAATAAAACCTAATTATATTGTGGTATTAATAGAGTATAATGGAGATGTAAAATCATATTACATTCTTACGTACGAAAAGGCAACCTCACCGAAAGATGATGGACGCAAAACTAAAGGGGCTAAGTCAAATGTGATAAGCCAGCCAGATACCGAACACTTATTACCTTTGAAGTTTGATGTAAACAAGGAGGAGATGTAAATGATGAATTTTTTAGTACAGGCATGGCACAAATGTTTAATGAACTATAACTATACTCTCTATCAGGATTGTAATGATCCAGAAATGAAAGAACAATTCTTACAAAAAGCAACGTTTCACTCAAATAAGATCTAGTTTGGGAGGAAGCATGGGGACGGTTCCTTTGCTTCCTATTATTGTTTTTTTATTAGTACTCTCCGTCTCACCACCAAATCCGTACCGCAGATGTAAACTTAACAACTTAATTCGAATTTACCCAAAAAGTCCTACTTTCTCCTGCATTAAATTCATATTGTTATTTATAGGCGACCGATTATTGATATAATGTATAGTTGTATTACATTACACTCATAGAAAGGTAGACGAAGATGGCAACTTCTCAAATTAATCCCCAACTGATTCATCTACTATTAGATCAGCAAACTATCAATTTGCAAGATCCCCCAACAACGAAAGCGTTACCGGGAAAATATGTAAAAAGTATTCTCAAAAATAAAAAATCACTCAGCCCAATTATAGAGGAAAACTTTCAAATGTTGACTTGTAAAAGCTGTGGCAGAAAAGGAAAATATGATGTCGGGCTAGTAGTTGTGAATATTGATAAGAAAACAAAGACAGAGAATATATCAGATAACATTCAAACGACAGGATATTTTCGATGTAAGCATTGTAATACTGCTGGAAATTGGGAGTTACCAATTAGTCTTCTTATGCAATCTATGATAAGTGCTCTTCCTATAATGGATAAAATTCCAAAACAAAGTATGATTGGTAAAAACCTCTTATTCGATGGGAGTTGGCATAGATACACAACGGATGCAGAGGAACATTTATTAAATCTATTAATAGAAAATCGAAAAGATTCATATCTTTGGAATCGACTTGGGAACTTGTATCATAAGGGAAATCGTCCTGAGTTAGCGGTAAGTGTTTTTGAACATTCAATTTTGATTGACCCAGCTCAAGCTGAATCTCAGTTTACATTAGGCGATATGTTAGCACAAATAAGTGATTTGCCAAACGCCGGATACCATTTCCGTCAAATGCTTCTTTGTGCTGAAGGGTACAAAAAGATGACGGCGGTTAAATTAAGAGAGATGCTAGCAATCGGGCTTCAATTATTATTTATGATGTATGATCATACAAATGGCGAAGTTGCTTTTTTACCCACATTAGATGAAATAAAAGCATCAGGACGTAAAGATGTCCCAGTAAATTTTGCAGAAATAGATTTGGAAATTTTCCCCGATGAAATAGATTCCTTTTTTCCGATAGCCGAAATGTATATGGGAACTAGAGCTAAAGAAATTCCAATAAGACAGAGAACCTTTAGCTTAACGACTACTTCAAAGAATTCGTTAGAACAAAAGAAAAAGAAGGTTAAAAAGAAGAAAAAAAGGAAGTAGAGAAGGGAAACAGGTGGGCAGGTCCCACGTTCAAATTGGGTGGTGCTTTGACTTTGGTAGGGTGTAATCGAACGGTAGAATAAGGAATATACGTTTGCTATAATTACTTAGTAACTACATAACGCAAGGTGGCGGCTGAACTCCCTGAACGAAAGGGGGTGAGGCATATGACGACATATCAAGCATTTAGCTTATTAGCGCAATTTAGTTTAGTGTTAATAGCGCTACTTACACTAATTGTAACTATTGTCGTCAATATAAACAAAAAGAAATAGCCACCCTGCCAGCCGGTGAAGCATGGGTGAAGCATGGGGACGGTTCTCTTGCTTCCTTAGGAACCGTCCCTTTGCTTTCTACCTAAAATAATGAATTTTTTTTAAAAATAGTGAAAAACAAAATAAATTTATATATGATTAATATAATCCCCATTAATTTCTTCCAAAACCTCTAGAAAGAATCCCAACTAGTTATTTTTAAAGAACTTCAATACTAAATCAATGACAATCAACCTTCGTTTCCGAGTTTCCTACGCCTACCGTATCATTTGTTAATGCCTGTACTCTGTGACGATGGGTATGACATTAATCTAATTAACTATCGTACCTTCCCAGATAGTCCATTTATATTATTTAATGTGTTGTAGATACAGTAAACGTTACAAATCCATAAAAAGGAGGTGTTTCAAGTGCCTCGTCGCGCAAGAGAAAAAAGTAGAAGTGGAATTTATCACATCATGTGGAGAGGTGCAAATGGTCAAGAAATATTTCACGACAAAGAAGATTGCCTCAAATTTCTTGACATTTTTAGAAAGTATAAACAAAGAGCAGAGATGAAGGTATATGCTTGGTGCCTGATGAATAACCATATCCATTTACTATTAAAAGAAGGCAATGAATCTATTTCTGTTACAATGAAACGTATCGCAGTAAGCTTTGTTGCCTATTACAATTGGAAGTACAAAACTACAGGCCACCTATTTCAGGATCGATTTAAAAGCGAGAATGTCGAAACGGATCAATATTTATTAACCGTCGTTAGATACATCCACCAAAATCCTGTGAAAGCTGGCATCGCCAAACGTGTGGATCAATGGATGTGGAGTAGTTGTCGCGGATATTATGATCATTCGAGTTCTTCATCACAGGACTTTGTTGATTGTGATTTTATTTTAAATAGGTTTTCAGCAGATCTAACAACTGCCATAGTAAAATTCAAAGCATTTAATGAAAGAGTGAATCAAGATCAATGTCTAGAGGTAGATGTTAAAAGAAAGATAACGGATGATGATGCGAGGCAATTAATAAAAGAGTTACTAGGTACAATTGAAATCACACAAGTAAAGAGTTTACCTAAAATAGAAAGAAACAAAATACTGCGAAAAGTAAAAAGAATTAATGGATTATCACAACGACAAGCTGCAAGAATACTAGGAATATCTCCTAATTTAGTATTTAAAGCATAGTGACCGCCTGTTGAAATAAACGTATCTTCAGCAATTACTTGATCCAATGTAAGCCTTAGTTCTGAAATATAATGAAAGTAATTTTTTATTTGCTATTTTAATAGATGTATGATAATCTTAAAAAGTTGTCATTTCAAACGTGCATCACGCAGAACTTTTTCTGATAAACTTTTTGAAAAAAGTTATTGCGTTGAATGAGTTGTTGTGATAAGATATTCCTTGTCGCTAAAAAGCGAAGTTGAATGACTTGTTGTTTTGATAAAAAAGTTTTAAAAAATAACTTGCGTGGAATTGGGTGTTGTAATACACTAGTTCTTGTCGCTAAAAAAACAACGGCGTAAAACGAATGATGGTTCTTTGAAAACTGAACACACAGCCAAGCGAATTAAAAGAGATAGTAAATATCTCGTCAATGTTTTATTTTGAGCTTTATCAAACACTTTTATGGAGAGTTTGATCCTGGCTCAGGACGAACGCTGGCGGCGTGCCTAATACATGCAAGTCGAGCGAATGGACGGGAGCTTGCTCCCTGAAATTAGCGGCGGACGGGTGAGTAACACGTGGGCAACCTGCCCTGTAGACTGGGATAACTTCGGGAAACCGAAGCTAATACCGGATAATCTTTGGAGCCTCATGGTTCTAAAGTGAAAGTTGGGTTTACCTAACACTACAGGATGGGCCCGCGTCGCATTAGCTAGTTGGTAAGGTAACGGCTTACCAAGGCGACGATGCGTAGCCGACCTGAGAGGGTGATCGGCCACACTGGGACTGAGACACGGCCCAGACTCCTACGGGAGGCAGCAGTAGGGAATCTTCCGCAATGGACGAAAGTCTGACGGAGCAACGCCGCGTGAGCGATGAAGGCCTTCGGGTCGTAA
>NZ_MLQR01000007.1 GCF_001866005.1 Anaerobacillus alkalilacustris | reverse complement strand
CGTGTGGAGCTGAGAGATACTAATCGGTCGAGGACTTATCCTAAAAATAAGAATTGAATTCACACTCAAGAATCTTAAATGTATGTTATCTAGTTTTGAAAGAATGATTTCTTTCAACTAAATATATTATCTAGTGGCGATAGCGAAGAGGTCACACTCGTTCCCATGCCGAACACGATCGTTAAGCTCTTTTGCGCCGATGGTAGTTAGGGGCTTCCCCTTGTGAGAGTAGGACGTTGCTAGGTATTTCGGAGGATTAGCTCAGCTGGGAGAGCACCTGCCTTACAAGCAGGGGGTCGGCGGTTCGATCCCGTCATCCTCCACCATTAAGATGCCGGCCTAGCTCAATTGGTAGAGCAACTGACTTGTAATCAGTAGGTTGGGGGTTCAAGTCCTCTGGCCGGCACCACTGCAACTACATTGAGTATGCAATGTAGCGGAAATGTGGCAAAGTTAACCTTATATTTATCTAAATTCAGTATCAAGAGCCATTAGCTCAGTTGGTAGAGCATCTGACTTTTAATCAGAGGGTCGAAGGTTCGAATCCTTCATGGCTCACCATTTTTACAAATTTATATGCGGGTGTGGCGGAATTGGCAGACGCGCTAGACTTAGGATCTAGTGTCTTTGACGTGGGGGTTCGAGTCCCTTCACCCGCACCACTAAAATTTGCGGGAGTAGTTCAGTGGTAGAACACCACCTTGCCAAGGTGGGGGTCGCGAGTTCGAATCTCGTCTTCCGCTCCAATATTATAGTCTGCTATGCCGGGGTGGTGGAATTGGCAGACACACAGGACTTAAAATCCTGCGGTAGGTGACTATCGTGCCGGTTCAAGTCCGGCCCTCGGTACCAAATCAACAATATCGTATCTGTTTTTTGTAGATTTATGATGAATAAACGTAATGGTGCAGGAACATGCTATATATGTTGATTAAAATTAATAAATGGCTATTAAGCGCCCTTAGCTCAGCTGGATAGAGTGTTTGACTACGAATCAAAAGGTCGGGAGTTCGAATCTCTCAGGGCGCGCCATATTATTATACAGTAGTTTAAATAATTATTAGTTCAACGGGAAGTGGCTCAGCTTGGTAGAGCACCTGGTTTGGGACCAGGGGGTCGCAGGTTCAAATCCTGTCTTCCCGACCATTTAGGGGCCTTAGCTCAGCTGGGAGAGCGCCTGCCTTGCACGCAGGAGGTCAGCGGTTCGATCCCGCTAGGCTCCACCAAAATTTTTTAAAAAAGTATTGACATAGCAAAAGGTGTTATGGTAAACTTAATGAGTTGCTTACGAAAGAATTATGTTAAAATAATGATTTTGTGTAGGGCGAACTTTAAGATAGTTCTTTGAAAACTGAACACACAGCCAAGCGAATTAAAAGAGATAGTAAATATCTCGTCAATGTTTTATTTTGAGCTTTATCAAACACTTTTATGGAGAGTTTGATCCTGGCTCAGGACGAACGCTGGCGGCGTGCCTAATACATGCAAGTCGAGCGAATGGATGGGAGCTTGCTCCCTGAAATTAGCGGCGGACGGGTGAGTAACACGTGGGCAACCTGCCCTGTAGACTGGGATAACTTCGGGAAACCGAAGCTAATACCGGATAATCTTTGGAGCCTCATGGTTCTAAAATGAAAGTTGGGTTTACCTAACACTACAGGATGGGCCCGCGTCGCATTAGCTAGTTGGTAAGGTAACGGCTTACCAAGGCGACGATGCGTAGCCGACCTGAGAGGGTGATCGGCCACACTGGGACTGAGACACGGCCCAGACTCCTACGGGAGGCAGCAGTAGGGAATCTTCCGCAATGGACGAAAGTCTGACGGAGCAACGCCGCGTGAGCGATGAAGGCCTTCGGGTCGTAAAGCTCTGTTGTTA
>NZ_MLQR01000006.1 GCF_001866005.1 Anaerobacillus alkalilacustris | reverse complement strand
TTAAGTTCATTATATACAAAGGAAAAATCAATAAGTTCATTAATTTTTCGAAGCATGTTATCTTTGGGCACGATTATATCATATAGTGCCATATAAGGGCTTAAACTCATTGCTTGTTGATTTGGAATCATCGTTAACACCCACTTCTTATTTGTTAATAAAATAATTCGACAAAAAAGCACCCTTTCCTTCATAAAATAGAAGGAAAGGGTGCTTTTGAGTTTGAAAGGGACTTTTTCAGTGCCCTCCTACGATAGACTGTCTTTTTTAACAATTAAAGGTTAATTACCATTACTTTATCTCTCATCATTGACTCAATACTTCTACCAACACCTTGTACACCAAGACCTGAGTTTTTCACTCCAATGAATGGGAAATGGTCAGGTCCACGTTCTGGTTTACCATTTAACTGTACAGTTCCTACATTTAGCTTTGATACTAAAGCAAAAGCGTCTTGAACATTTTTTGTAAAGATACTTGCTTGTAAACCATACTCCGACTTTCTCTCTAACTCAATCGCTTCAAAGACACTAGATACTCGAATAATTGGTAACACTGGACCAAATTGTTCTTCCCACGCTACCACCATGTCAGTAGTTACATGGTCAATTAAAGTCGGTGCAATTAGGTTGTCTGTTCTTGAACCGCCAGTTACAATTGTCGCCCCTTTGCTTTTAGCATCAATTATTAAGCCTTCAACGAAATCTGCTGCCTTTTCGTTAATTAGTGGAACAACCGTTGCTTCTTCACTCGCTTTACCTACTTTAAGCTTTTGAATTTTTGCTTCAAGTTTACTTACTAACTCATCAGCAATTTTATCTATTACGAAAACTTTTTTAATTGCAGTACAACGTTGACCAGAATAAGAGAATGCACCACCAATGATTTGGTCTGCAGCATGTTCTAAGTCTGCATCTTCTAATACGATTGCTGGATCCTTCCCTCCCAATTCTAATACTAGAGGGATCATCTTCGCTTTTTGTGCTATATCTTGACCCGTTTTCGTTCCACCAGTAAATGAAATCATACTAATGTCAGGGTGAGTAACAACAAAATCACCGATATCAGCACCTCTACCTGTCACAACATTTACGACACTTTCTGGAAGTCCTGCGTCAACTAATGCTTCAATCATTAAGATACCACTAATCGCACCTTGAGTTGCTGGCTTAAATACAACCGTATTACCAGCAATAATCGCAGGAGCAACTTTGGCAGCAGCAAGGTTAACTGGATAGTTAAATGGTGAAATAGCTAACACAACTCCTAGTGGTTCCTTTTGAATTAGCGCAAGCTTGTTTTTTGATCCACCTGGAAATGAATCTCCCTTCATTAATTCACCATGTATACGAACTCCCTCTTCAGCTGTATAACGAATAATTTCAGCTGTTCGTACAACTTCCCCAACTGCTGAGGATGGAGATTTTCCAACCTCTAAAGCAATCATTGCTCCAATTTCATTTTTTCTTTCCTCTAGCTTGTCCGCCCAACGATATAACAAGTTACTTCTCTCGTGAACAGGTGTGTCTGCCCATTTCACTTGAGCTTCCTTTGCTAAACGAACGGCTTTATCCACTTCTTCTTGACTCATTGCTGGAACTGAACCAACTAGTTCATTTGTTTCAGGAGCATAAATGTTCACCCATTTATCTGTTGTACTCTTGCTCCACTCATTATTTATTAAAAATTGATATTTTAAATCTTCAGTAGCTTTCATTAGTAATACACTCCATTCATATATTGTTAATTGTTTTAATGATAATGCTAAAAAATGTTAATCACTTCCCCTAGAGTGATAAAACATATTAAAACATATTAAAACATTTGAAAGCATTTTCAGGCAACTACTTTGCTCATCTTTTTTGAAAATTCTAAAAGTTGGAATAAAGTCTATTTTTTATATAGCTGAAAAATAATATAAAACCGTTTATTATCATGATGAAAATTATTAAAAGGGGAAAATGATGATCCATAAACCTTAATGATAGATCATCATACGGGGATAAGAACTTACTAACATGTGGATTACGAAGCTTACTTTTATTTTAACTGTGTCTAGTTTTACACAAAACTGAATAAGTATGTGCATAATTAGAGTTTCATACTACGATTAACTTTGTTCAACGGATTTTACTGGCTAAAGAGTGTTCATACATATAATTTTTTGTTGATAAAAAATTATATGATCTAGGATTTGTTCCTATTTATACACAAACTGATTAAACCTTGTGGATATCTCGATACTTGTCTCATTAAAGTTACGTTTATCTGAATTTTTTTTAGGTGATAAGACCCCTACCTCTAAGTCGTAGGTTGGATTTTCCGATGTTTCAGCTTACTGAAACAAGTTCACTTGCTTTACTTCTTGTGTGACAAGTAACAGAGGAACATAGCACCTATGAATTCATTCGAGATTTATTACACGTAGTAATTGATGTCAGTAGTTTTAATGAAGTGACCGAGCTCGTAGGCGTTGAAGCTAGACAGTTTCCAAGTTAGAAATTTATAAATTCTAATACTATAAAAAAGCTTCCTTAATATTTAAGGAAGCTTTTAAGTGCGGGTGAAGGGACTCGAACCCCCACGTCAAAGACACTAGATCCTAAGTCTAGCGCGTCTGCCAATTCCGCCACACCCGCGTATGGAAAGTTATTTTGCTAAGTAAAAAAAATGGTGAGCCATGAAGGATTCGAACCTTCGACCCTCTGATTAAAAGTCAGATGCTCTACCGACTGAGCTAATGGCTCTTAAGAAATAATAAAAATTTTGTTAAAGCAATACTTATACTAGGAGTGCCGACCAAAGGACTTAAACCCCCAACCTACTGATTACAAGTCAGTTTCTCTACCGATTGAGCTAGGCGTCATATATAGGGAAGTTATTTTTTCTCCACTTTGTTACGCAAAAAAATCTGGTGGAGGATGACGGGATCGAACCGCCGACCCCCTGCTTGTAAGGCAGGTGCTCTCCCAGCTGAGCTAATCCTCCATATATGCTTCTTCTTGTTTTAGTAGAAAATTTCTACTAACAAGTTGCCCTAAAACTATTGGTGACCCGTACGGGATTCGAACCCGTGTTACCGCCGTGAAAGGGCGGTGTCTTAACCGCTTGACCAACGGGCCAGTATAAAAACCGCGACTGGCGGAGAAGGAGGGATTTGAACCCTCGCGCCGCTTACACGACCTACACCCTTAGCAGGGGCGCCTCTTCAGCCACTTGAGTACTTCTCCTTAATATGGCTCCACAGGTAGGACTCGAACCTACGACCGATCGGTTAACAGCCGATTGCTCTACCACTGAGCTACTGTGGAATAAATCTGTATGGTGGGCCTAAGTGGACTCGAACCACCGACCTCACGCTTATCAGGCGTGCGCTCTAACCAGCTGAGCTATAGGCCCATACTTTTGGAGCGGGTGATGAGAATCGAACTCACAACATCAGCTTGGAAGGCTGAGGTTTTACCACTAAACTACACCCGCATATAAATTGTTTTTTTACTAATTACCTGCTACGCCTTCTGGCCTTATCATGTCTCTTCCTCTGCCTGTTAATTCATATATGGCCATGCGTCGAGACAACTCGTAGCTTTTTCACAGACGATACGCTCGTGGCTGAGGTTTTACCACTAAACTACACCCGCATTAATAAAGAATTACATGGTCGGGAAGACAGGATTTGAACCTGCGACCCCCTGGTCCCAAACCAGGTGCTCTACCAAGCTGAGCCACTTCCCGATATTTCTATGGCGCGCCCTGAGAGATTCGAACTCCCGACCTTTTGATTCGTAGTCAAACACTCTATCCAGCTGAGCTAAGGGCGCATGTTGTTTATTCGATGATGTTATTCCAAGAAGATTACGGACGATGTATTGCTCCGTAGATATCCTGTCTCTTCCTCTACAAGTACCGCCTTGTAGCAGGCTGCGTCGAGACAACTCGCAGTTGTTTCACAGATGTTACGCTCGTAGCTGAGCTAAGGGCGCATGTTGTTTTTTTTATTAAAACTTTTCATAATGGTACCGAGGGCCGGACTTGAACCGGCACGATAGTCACCTACCGCAGGATTTTAAGTCCTGTGTGTCTGCCAATTCCACCACCCCGGCATACCTATAAAGACTTTTTTGAGCACTTGGAGGCGGCACCCGGATTCGAACCGGGGATAAAGGTTTTGCAGACCCGTGCCTTACCACTTGGCTATGCCGCCAAGAATATAATATGCTCAATATTAAGTTAATTAATCACTGGAGCGGAAGACGAGATTCGAACTCGCGACCCCCACCTTGGCAAGGTGGTGTTCTACCACTGAACTACTCCCGCGAACTAAATGGCTGGGCTATCTGGATTCGAACCAGAGAATGACGGAGTCAAAGTCCGTTGCCTTACCACTTGGCTATAGCCCATTAATATAATAATATGGGGCGATCGATGGGAATCGAACCCACGAATGCCGGAGCCACAATCCGGTGCGTTAACCACTTCGCCACGACCGCCATATTCTTTTGTTTGGCAGGGGCAGTAGGAATCGAACCCACACTGGAGGTTTTGGAGACCTCTGTTCTACCGTTAAACTATGCCCCTAAAGGCACTATATCTTATCTAATATGTTAAATGGTGGAGGGGGACGGATTCGAACCGCCGAACCCTAAGGAGCGGATTTACAGTCCGCCGCGTTTAGCCACTTCGCTACCCCTCCAAAATATATAATTGGTTTGGTTATTAATGGCGGACCCGACCGGGATCGAACCGGCGATCTCCTGCGTGACAGGCAGGCATGTTAACCGCTACACCACGGGTCCTTATTTAATATGGCGGAGGAAGAGGGATTCGAACCCCCGCGCGGTTTAACCCGCCTGTCGGTTTTCAAGACCGATCCCTTCAGCCGGACTTGGGTATTCCTCCGTATCATATCAAAACAATTAAATTGGTAGCGGCAGAGGGGATCGAACCCCCGACCTCACGGGTATGAACCGTACGCTCTAGCCAGCTGAGCTACGCCGCCAAAAAATAAATAGGTAAGTTATTTTTGCTCTACTTCATTTCACAAAAAAAACTTTGGTGGAGCCTAGCGGGATCGAACCGCTGACCTCCTGCGTGCAAGGCAGGCGCTCTCCCAGCTGAGCTAAGGCCCCATAAGTACAATCTAGCAACGTCCTACTCTCACAAGGGGAAGCCCCTAACTACCATCGGCGCAAAAGAGCTTAACGATCGTGTTCGGCATGGGAACGAGTGTGACCTCTTCGCTATCGTCACTAGATTATATTAAATTCAGAGATCATTCTCTGAAAACTAGATAACATACATGTAAGTTTCTTGAGTGTGAATTCAATTCTTATTTTAGGATAAGTCCTCGACCGATTAGTATCTCTCAGCTCCACACGTCACCGTGCTTCCACCCGAGACCTATCAACCTCATCATCTCTAAGGGGTCTTACTGGATTAACTCCAAGGGAAATCTCATCTTGAGGGGGGCTTCATGCTTAGATGCTTTCAGCACTTATCCCTTCCATACGTAGCTACCCAGCTATGCTCCTGGCGGAACAACTGGTACACC
>NZ_MLQR01000005.1 GCF_001866005.1 Anaerobacillus alkalilacustris | reverse complement strand
AGCAGTACCGAATTTCCAAGTGCCATTGAAGTATTTCTTCATAGCCTTTCGCTCATAATTTAGCTTTAAACGAGCATCAAGTGTATTCACGCTAAATTGATTTTGGGTTAGTGAGTAATCACGATTCCACACAAGGTCATATTCTGGAAGTTTAAATTCGATCAAAGACCATTCATGTCCATTCGATTTAGCCGACTTGTAGCGAGCTATTACAGTTTTCATCACAGATTGAGCCATTTGACTTTTTAGATCAAATAGATTGCGTAGTTGTTTATAGTACAAATCGTTAAGTTTTACTTGATTTAGATTTTTCGTTTCGAATATGTGTTTCGATAACCAGTTACAAGCCTTACGATAAGCATTAGTTGTTATTTTTAGACTTTCAGTTTGATTGTTAGAAACATAGATTTGTATTTTTGCAGTAATTGTAGACATTATCTTCACCACCTTTCACTAACTAAATTATACCAAAACTTTAGTGAAAGTTAAATAACTGAAATAGAGAAAGGAGTAACAAGGTGGAAGTTTCAGATACTTAATATGGTACAAAATCTTACGATTTTAACGTACCATACCGTATCTGACGGCAATTCCTCCCGCACTTATCGTTGGGCTATGCCCTTCACACGATTGAAGTGGGGGTATCCTTGCCGATTTTAGATGAATTCGGGGTATTTGTTGATATAAAATTCGATAATAAGACAGAACAAATTATAGACAGAAAATAAAGAGAAACAGCAAGGTAAATCTTACACTATTTCTGATCATTACTTCACTAAAAGCTTTACTGTTGCTGTTTGTTCCACTATTACACGTCGTTAGTTGAAATCACTTATACAGCTTTATTATTTATTGAGATTAGCTTTGTCATAATTAATTGAACAGCAATGACTGTCAAAATAAAGTCAGTATAAGGGGTATCTGTTCCACCTAATAAAGTAGCACCAACGAAAAAAGTTAAGAATGATACAATTAGTAACGCTAAAATATAGGACAACTGATTATTCATTAGAAAACTCCTTCTTTTAAGCCACATCTGGCTATGTTATTCTACTTTTCACTAACTGCTCGTTAGCACAACAACAGCAGCGACAGGATACTAAACTATTGCTCACCGTTTGTTTAAGTGTACCACTTCACAAAGTTATATCGATTTTAACATATACACATTAAAACTTTTCTTACTCACATTTCATTTTATATCATAAAGAGTACCTCCTAAAACAGAAGGTACCCTATACAAACGAATGATTGAACTCATTGTTATACTTTTCTGCTAAACTCCAAAATATTTAAACCCTCGGATGCTTCTGGTGCTTCAAAAAATTTAGTAACATGATTAAACACCGCTTCAGTGTCAAAAGCTGCTCTTTCGGGTTGTTCGTTACGCCTTTGTGCAATTTGACGTAAGCATTGCTCATTATGTAGATTAAGGAAAATTAGTTGATGGCTTGCATTGACCTCTGACGCCATATCCAAAAACCACTTTCGCAGTTTTTGAGTATTAGCTGGAAAATCCATCACTACATCTGTACCGACACTTAATATGTTTTGGACATGCTTTTTCACCAACGGCTTGAGCTGTGCTGAGTATTTTATATAGTCCTCAAATGATGCAATCTGATTGGGATAAAGAGATGAAAGCCATTCATCCTCAGACAATAGTACCGCATGTTTATCTATCGCCAATTGTTTTGATTTAGTTGATTTTCCTGCGCCCATTTTTCCACAGAAAAAGTATAGCGTCCCCAATTTTTCCATATTTTTAACCCCCGCGCTTATTTTAGTGGTTGTTGCTCCAACTTGTAAAACTTAAACGACCACCCGCTAAAGCAGGTGGATTTGGACATAAAATGTCGACGACTAAAGTCGTTTCTTAAGACTGAAGTCCTCTCAAAGTCCAACATGCTTAAGCAAACTAAAATTTGACTAAACTCATTCTTCAATCCTAAATATGTCGTTCTTTTCTTCATTAAACTGGTTTGCAATATAATTTCTAATTGTTTCTTCATCCACATTTCCTACTGTGGCACAAAAATAACCTCTTGCCCATAAATGAGATTACATGATATTTGATATCATAAACTGCATGACTATTCTTTTTATAGCCGTCCATACTTTTCACCTCACAACTTAAGTATGGACATCGAAGTGTAAGGCTAAAAGCGTATACCGTCTAAAGACGGTGGAGTTAGACCACGCATTTGGAAATTAAATTTATTTTTTTATAATTTTCCACTAATGTAGCACTTACTTAATATTAATATAAAGATACTCGAAATGTTCGCTAATCTGCTTCAATACTGCGCTTGGAAGAGGAACCGTCGCAACGACAGCTTATTCCAGTAACGCCTCCGTTAGCGCAATAATTTATTTCAATATTTTCTATTAAAAAATCTTTTATTTCGTCAAAATCTCTTGTTTCGATAAGAATTCTCTTTTGGTCTAAAATATAAAAGTATGGTGCTTCTTTTGCATTTAGTGATGGATATGTTTCAATTGCCGTTCAATTGCATTAGCAACATGCGTTTAAAATTCCTCGGTGGTCTTATTTTCTGCCATATAATTTCTAGCAAATCCGTTCATATTCATGATTACAACACTCCTCTATGAAAAAAAGTTATTAAGGGAGTGCTGATGCACCCCTCATTTCTTATTGAGCTTTTCTACGGTTTCTAACAGCTGGTTGTTGCCTATTTATTTTTCGAATGATGCATTTTAATTCGTTGCCTCTTTTTAAAATACCTTTTAAAAGTTTGGCTGTCTGATAGCAAGCTGCGACATCAAGCGTCTCCTCATTAGTATGTTCATTCCAATAACCAGCTGATACGTTTACGCTTTGAATGCCATGGCCTGCCCAAATCCTCGTATCACTGCTTCCACCCATTGTCGCCGCCCAACCACTTAGCCCTTCTTCATCTGCCACCTTTTCAAAAAATGTACCAAAGTCTTTATGGCAAAACGGAAGGAAGCTTCCACAAGACGTTACAATGTCACCATTGCCGCGGCGGTCTACAACAATCGCTCCATCGGTTCCCCAAAGGAAATAATCGTCTACCCTGCTCGCACCAACTAAACCACATTCCTCTTCCACTGTAAATATAACCTTCACTTTTCCGCTAAAAGACGAATGATAAAGGTGTTCCACCAGGTGAAGGACAACCGCAACCCCCGCGCGGTCATCAGCTCCCAAAATCCCTTTACTGCTCGACCAGACCGTTCCATTCTTAATAATTTTTCGTCCTTCTTCTAGTTCATACACCGTGTCCATGTGAGCATTCAACAAAATCGTTGGACCGTGGCCATTTCGATACGATTTTTCCGCTAAAACATTTCCGTTGTTGTCGACGGTAAGATGGTCCATGTAGGGAGAGAGTCTATCAATCACATATTCTCTTACTCTTCCTTCATTTCCACTTACTCCAGGTATCATTAGTAATTGTTCAAGTTGACGATAGAATAAGTGTTCTTTAATATATTCAACACCTTCTCCTAGCCAGCTTTCTTCTACCTGGCTCCATTTTTCCGCTAGGTCAAGTAGTTCATGTTCACTACAACGTAACTGAAATTGGTAATGTTTGCGACGCTCGATGATGTGAACACGCTTCATGCCAAATGCGAGCAATAGTTCTTGTAGCGTTTCGATGTCACAGTCTTTCGTAAACATCACATGAGCCGTTCTTCTACCATGCCCGTCACATGAGCCCATTGTATAAAAACCAAGGCGATTTAACTGACGTACAATTCCACTAATATATAAGTCGAGTTCACGAACCTTTGGCGCATCTTGCCCGGGACGAAACCATAAGCCTTCTCCTCTTCCCCGACTTGGAAATTGAAGAGCTTCGATCCAGCTTTCTTCACGATCAATATCCTCAAGAAGGATTAACTTGTCACCTTTGATGGTGAACGGGATGTGCGCCTTCTCCAGACACTCCCATAAAAATTGCAGGTTTAATTCAGTTTCATTTTTACAGTCAAATATGTTTCTTTCCTCCTCCGACAACATCCACCCATGACGAATTAATAATTGTTTCCACGTTTTCATCGTATCATCTCCTTTTTCCTTATCACATCCCTCAGTATGAGAGAAGCATGCTAAACCTCTAAAAAAAAGTCCACAATTTCTCATGATGGCTTTAACACGCCACGTTCCTCGCGAACCCCACTCCAAACGTTGTAGGCTTTCTGAAAGACTGATAGACAGACTTCAAAATCATGATCGTAGGCACGAATCACAGGTATTTGCGTTTGGATCGTCGAGCCTTCAAATACCGAAATCATGATTTTTGATGTGCTTGAAATATCACGACAACGGGCGTACATTTCCTCTAAATGCTTGGGATCGATATCTTCGTAAAGCTGGATATAGTTTTTCTGTTGATTCGTAAAATATCGTTCTTTCATCTTGCACAAGGCTTCATCTTTCCACACGTACAATCCAATCATTAACAGTGCATCCTCTAGCATATGCTCGAGCGTCGGTATCCACGTGACCTTGGTTTTCTTTGCATCATTTGTTGAGTTTAAGATCCATGCCGGCCTCCCGTTCTCCGATAATTGAAGTGTGTGCGTAATTCCATAAATCCCTCCTTCATATGGATGTGCAGAACCAACAAGTAGATGTGCAGTAAATGTACCCATTCAAACCCCTCCTAGTCATGTTTTAATCCAAATTTTACATTCAAATCATCCGCCAGCTTATGATAGTAGCGGTCACTTACAAACCCATTAGCGCCTCGTAAAATTTCTGTTGCATAGTGCGGCGGCGGAGCCACTTCTTCCTCTTTATCAACAACTAAAAACGTCAATACATTCCTATATGTTTTATGATTAATCGTTACATCTATAAAAGAAGGGCGATAAATGTGTGCCGTGACCCCTTCTCTTCGGAACAAGTACGATAACGTTTCGCTCGTAATCTGATAGACTTTTCCTTCCACATGATCCATTGATTCGATGAGGTCTGCTCTACCGCCATCATGAGATTTTCGGGTATAGGCGAGAGAATAGTTCTCAGCAACTCCACATCCTACGATTGCCTCAAACTGCTGTTTTACGCCTGCTTCCTGAAATCGCTTATCATCCATACATGACCCGTAGGCAAAGTAGAGTAATTCATCCTGCTGTAAATACCGATGGCACTTCCAATCTCCAAACCTAATTTCGGGGAAATCACATTGATGTGAACGGGAATATACATAGACATACGCTTCTGTTGTAGCGAAATCTGAATGAATGACCTGCGTGATCCGGTCATAGTGATTGCCTTTACCAACTCCTTTATATCCTTCTAATTCATCAAGTCGATGAAGCTGCTCAGCAGACACTTCATACAGTTCACCATAAACTTTTTGACGAGGACTTGGAACCATTGCCGGATACCCGTAGCCTGTATCATATAAGATTCCATTTGTCCAACATTGCCGACTTATGCACTTCGCTTCTTTTAGTAATCGGTGATTTACTTCATGTTGCCGTAAGGTTCCGTATACGAATACGTGGTTTCTGTTTTTCATCCTTATCATTCTCCTTTCTTATTTCTTACCATGAGTATACTGAAGTCGCCGTGACACGGTTGTCACATCATGAGATTCTCATCGCTTTCTGTTTTTTGTTTATAAAATAGTCCTCACTACAGCGAAACATTTATTGTTTTCACGATTGGTTCAATTTTCATTTTTAGCAACAACACCATCTCCTCGTTATCTGATACCTAAAGTTTACAGGATCTGTTGTGACACCCCTGTCACAACAAAAAAAGCCCCTGGATTAATCCAGAAGCAGGTCAGTACTTACATCTCTATTATGTTTAAACATTCGGAATTCATATGAAGAGTTCCAGCAATAACCGCCGTCAATTGTTTTAATTAAATCTTCCAACGGCTGCAATCGTTCCAACCGGTCTCTTAACCTAGATATACTGCGTCTTAACGTAGCATGAGGGTCTCTCGATTGTCGATATCTTCTCTCAATGATGTCATCATGACGAACTCCTTCAGGGTGGCGCATTAAAAACTCGAGTAAAGGTACTTGTTTCGTTGGAATGGATATATCCTTACCATTTAAGGACAAGGTCACATCATTCATACTTCGCTGATTTAAAATGAAGCAGTTTTCATTTTCATCGGGATCAGAAAGTTCCTCGTATTCACGTTCACTAATTTCACTAAATTCCGTTCCATTGACAATCATCTGATACGGCTTTTCTTCTTGTTGCTCGGTTGCTTTCATCTCTTTTAATAAGTGCTGGATTTCCCCAAATAACTTCAAGTCTTTAACGGGAATTCGTTCGACTTTTTTAAGGAACTCTTTTGAGATAATTTGTGTCGCTTTTAATATGTAGTAATGGGCTTTGACCTGTTGTTCCTTCACGAGTCGATTGCGGGTTTGTCTAGGCTGACAATTAAGAGACTGCTGAAAAGAATCGACTGATTTCGCCCATTCTTCCTGATAAAAATACAGAAACCCTAAACGGTAATACGCTCTTGCATTTTCGGGGTCAATTCTTACCACTTGATTAAATCTCGAGGTCGCTTTCTTGTAAGAATGCTGCCGAAGCTTTAGGTCTTCACCTTGCATAAGTAATAAATAAGCCAACGTTTCTCTATAACGGATTTCTCTTGGATTGACCCTTGAAAGATTTTTAAATATATTTTCCCCTTCAATAATCCATTCGAGGTTCGTTTCATCCTCTCTTTCCCACCAATCATCTTCCTTTTCTAGCAGCTCTTCTTCTGAAAGATCTGACATTCTGATCATTTGTTCGCTCTCCTCCTTAAATGATTTTGTTTACTTATATTGTCAATCACAAAAAATGTATTCTCACGTCTTTTTATCAGGGCCAACAACATTCGGTTCACCCCCAGTACCTTCCATTTCATTGAGTGACCACAGTTTTTCAGTATTAGATTGGACTTTAAGTAAACATGCACTGTCACTTCCCGAATTTTTATGAAAGATTAATTCGTTGTTTTTGGCCAAGTAAAATCATTTTTGTAGTAGTGCTTTTTTAATAAGGCTAGATCTCTTTCCCATTCGGTGATTGAGTTCCTATTTTTGATCATACCGTTCTTCATTGTCTTCCCAGCTGGATACGACAAAGTCTGGCTTCAGGGATATATTTTCTCTCCCGGAATGAATATTGACCAACAATCTTTTATCTTTATGCTGTAAGTCAAGTTTGTATGCTGATGATACTAATACCCTTTTCAAACATTCACCAACATAAACCTCATACAAATCATTCATTTTAAACAAGAAAAGCGCAAGGCGCCTTGGTCACGAGCGAAAGGCGCTCTTTGGCTTCTTACGTTTACATGCTTCTGCGTCTTCTAGTATTGCTTCGTAATAAGCTTCCTCGAAGCAAAGCTGCATGAAGCCATTCAGAGACGTTATTCATGTAGTTATTGAAGTCAGTGGCTTGACTGAAGTGACCGAGCTCGTAGGCTGCTTGCGCTAAACAGTTTCTAAGTTAGAAACTTATAAATTCTGATTATACAAAAAATATCAAACTTAAACTGATTGAAGAAAATACCCGTTTTATTGTATAATTTAACTAGATATATTCTAGAATAAAAAAATGACCGAACGCCACCAACGTCCGGTCAGTGCAACTACATCCGCTAGAAGAGCGGTGATCAATATTAATTGATTGGGAAAAAGTAACCGTTAACCTTGGTCGGGCTGGACGGTTACTTTTTTCTTTCTTTGACAATTAGTAAAAACAATGTAATTACACCAATCAAAACTAAATTTGATTGAAGTGCTATGTTCATTGCTTCGAACAATGTCATCTTTCCCACCTCCCTTCTTTCAGGAGTTGGTCAACCGCCCATCCACTTTATGTAGTTGCTACAATAATTATACCAAACATACGATTGGTTTTCTGTGTTTTGGGGCGAAAAAAGTTAAGAAAGTTAAGTGTCTGGCACTTAACTTTCAACTTCTTGATAAACTGCGAAGCGATGCTTGTAGACGCAGATGCAGCACCACTTAACGCAAATACTCAATTTCCGAAAACAAAAAGAACACACTCCATTGGAATGTGTTCTTTATTTTACCTAGCAACGTCCTACTCTCACAAGGGGAAGCCCCTAACTACCATCGGCGCAAAAGAGCTTAACGATCGTGTTCGGCATGGGAACGAGTGTGACCTCTTCGCTATCGCCACTAGATAATATAGTTAGTTGAAAGAAATCATTCTTTCAAAACTAGATAACATACATTTAAGATTCTTGAGTGTGAATTCAATTCTTATTTTAGGATAAGTCCTCGACCGATTAGTATCTCTCAGCTCCACACGTCACCGTGCTTCCACCCGAGACCTATCAACCTCATCATCTCTAAGGGGTCTTACTGGATTAACTCCAAGGGAAATCTCATCTTGAGGGGGGCTTCATGCTTAGATGCTTTCAGCACTTATCCCTTCCATACGTAGCTACCCAGCTATGCTCCTGGCGGAACAACTGGTACACCAGCGG
>NZ_MLQR01000004.1 GCF_001866005.1 Anaerobacillus alkalilacustris | reverse complement strand
GGCTTTCCCTCGAATCCAGTCCTCATAACTAACAAAGTCTACTGTGGTATTGGACACTCCCTTCTTTTGCAGGGTTATCCGACTTTGCCAGCCAGCATGGTTATCGTCGCCTGTTCCAAGTTTTGTCTTCAGATCCTCCGCACATTTCTTCGCAGACATGCACTATCTGTCAACTATACATTTCCGCCACTACGGCATGTTCGGGACTTACACCCGTTAGTCCGACGCGCTGCCAAGCGCACAAAAGGATGTGCAAAATGACTGCACATCCTTTTATTATAAGTGAGTTCATTTAAATCCCTAGTTAATACGTATTTTTTCTATTTCAGCTTTTATCATCTTACTAAACAGGTATTCCTGCTGTCCTTCTCGTAATTTAGCTATAACGTACCCTTTACAAATTCGGAGTACGAGTGAAGGTTCGAATGTTTCTTCACCTAGTTTATCATAATATTTTTCAGCTTCCTCTTTTTGCCCTCTAATCCATAAACAACTGAATATATAAGCAAATATAACTGGGTTTTCACTTTCTTCCTCGATTTGGGAAAAAGATGTTAAAGCTTTTTCAAATTGTTGTTGGTTAAAATGAATTTCCCCTTCAAGATATCTACGAAATACTTCTTTATTAGTAAACAAACAACCTTCCAAAATCGAATCCTTCTCCTCTAAAAACTCAAAAATTTGACTAGAGTTCTCACGGTACAAATCCGTTATTTTGGCTTGTGCGAATTCATTTAATGAATCCCATTGTAATGCTCGTAAATAAGCGTAAAGTGACTCCTGTTTTTTCTGCCTTCTTTCAAAATCTTGGCCGATCTCCACATGTATCTGTGCTGTTGTGAGTTCAGAGTTGCTGTTATTTAGTGAATTTTCATTCCCAATATTTTGAACTAAATCTAAACGTTGATACAAGGCTAGCAAAGTTTTATCTGGTTTTGGTGATAGCTGGTATGAATACAAAATTTTTGTATCTCTATTTTTATTTTTCTCAATGCATTCTACTAGTCCTTTGAGGTAGCTTTTTGACCATAATACATACTCTATTACACCTAAAGATTGTTCCTTTCCTAGTCTTTTCAAATTTTGAGCAGCTTCAATACGATCATATCGTAATAACTGCACAATGATCCTTTGTTTAAACTCCAATTGTTTTTGTTCATTAGAAATAAAATTAAAAATCAGTTTAAGCGTATTGAAATCAATATACTGAGCATTCATCTCCGCTAATTTCATCAACTGTTCATCTTTTTTTTGCTGTTGTAATACTAACGGAAGTAAAAGGTTAGCTTTATCTTTCTGACCTAACCAAATAAACGTTTCAAATAACGCAGTAACCACTTCAAATTGCTCATCGTTTAATTGAAGATAACTTACTTCTTCTCCAGAAAGTAGGGAGTGAAGAGCATAATATAAAGCTTTTGTAGCAGGTTCGATCCATTTATTTTCTTTGACTTCCACTAACAAACACTTTGCTTCTTGCCAAAAGTTATTGGACCAATATAATTCCAGTCGTTTGAGTAAGATTTCTTGATAAAAAGGACTGTCTTTTTTAATAAAAGATAAGATTTGTTCTGCCTCTTTCACTTTCCCTAACATTAAATAACAAATACAAGTAATACTTTCTGTTTGCTCATTTTTACCTATTAACTCCTCTAACTGTTCCATATTTTCTAAAACTACATGATACTCTCTCTGTTGAAAAAATAGATCCATCACGATCATTAACTGTTCTAGTTTTTTTTGTTCAACGGCTTCTTTCATTAATTGTTCTAATTTTTTAGTAGAACCTTGTTTTTTTGTTAATTCACCGATTTTATATAACAAACTATGCTTAGATCGATTTATCTGATAGGCTTTCAGATAACAGTTAACCGCTTGCTGCTCATTAAATATTTCCTCATGGGTTTGAGCTAATGTTTCAAACATAACTGAGACTTGAATCTCTGGCTTTGGTACGATTGAACTAGGTTGTTCCATTATTTTTATACCTTTTTTCAAATCTTCAATAGCTGCTTGATACTGTTGGTTTTTCTTTCGAAGCTCTGCTCGCAAAACAAGAAGATCAGTATAAAAAGGGAAGAACTTGGTTCCCTCTTCAAGAACTTCGAGTGCTTCAAAATCTCTGTTTTGAGAGATTAGCGACCAACTATAACATTTATATAAATGAGGAGTATATAAACAGCTATCATTAACATTTTTTAACGCTTTTTGAAAATATAACGTACTTTCTTCATAACGACGTTCATTTAATTTCTCAATGCCATACATATATTGCAAATAACGATCGTCTGGATAGTCAAGAAGATCCTTTTGTAGTAAAAACAAACGTTCTTTCACTTTAGTTTGATCTACTCGTTGAACAATACGTATCCCAGCATCCTGAAGGTTTATTAATCGTTCTTCGCGTATTCGTTCAAACCCTCGATATTGAAAACGATAGTCCTTTCGATTTCGAAATAAACGTAACGACTGTACAGGTGAAGAAATACGATAACTTGTTGATCGCTGATCGATATACAGTAAATAGCCTTCAACGTTTGGGTTAACTAAAAGTGAATGAAGCTTTGGTAGTTGTTCTGGAGAAATGAATTCATTAGCATCTAACAATAAAACCCACCTTCCGTTAGCGTGCTCTAGGCAAAGGTTTTTTGCTTCACTATAATTATTGCTCCCATTCATCGTAAATACTTTTGCTCCGGCCTGTTGGGCGATCTCAACCGTTCGATCTCTTGAACCAATATCAACAACAATAATTTCATCGACAAACGTATTCATGTTTTCTAAAAAATGAACAAGACTCATTTCATCATCCTTCGTAATCACACATAAACTTAAGCTTATTTTTCCAGCCATATTATGATCGTTCACCCCCTATACTTAGCGAGCTTTCCATACTCAATTTCTGCTAAATGATAATCTCCAATTAAATAATAGCAATCCGCCAGCTTTTCCATCACTTCCTCATCATTTGGCACAAGTTCTAAATAGTGATGAATTATAGTGATTGCCTGTTTCCACTTAGATTGAACATTAAGAACAGCGGCATAATTATAGACAATATCATGATTTTTCGGCCTTAATTGATACGCTTTTTGAAAGTACAACTCCGCACTCTTCCAATCTTTCATTCGATAAAGTAATACTCCGATTTCGTTTATTAGTCCGGAATTACTAGGTTCCATCAACAATTGATCCAATTTTCGCTCTATGATCTCAACTACATTCACGTACTTCCACCTTCCTCATTTCCTAATTCCGTTACTATATCTGATAAAGGCTCGATCGCATTTTCTAGGTGAACTGAAACAGATTGACAAACCATATTTAAATGATGAAAAAAATCGTGCTGGACTTGAAATATTTCTGTTATTTTTTCAGGAGTATCAATCATTCCGACTCTATTCATGAGATAATAATATACAAAAATGATTTGTTGTGAAAAACAGCGTGTTAAATCATCAGCAATAAACCGTTGAAATGTATTAATGTGCTCTTGATAAGCTACTTCATATACGCTTCGATATTGTTCTTGTTCTTGTGATTTAGATAACCGAATCATTTCCCGACACGATTGCTTTCCTTTGGCCGCTTCTTGACTAAGTTTTCTAAATGATTCGATGTATTCCTCGACATTTTTTATAAAATTTGCTAATCCTCTCTTTCTATCTGTAACCGAAAGCATTTTTTTATTGTTATTAATCAATTCATCAACAGGATATGGGATCGACTTCTTACAATATGTTTCAATCACTTGAGACAACTTCTCACATTTCGTCCCTTTAATTTTCGCTCCGCCTTCAGTAGCATTAATGATTGTTTTATAAGAGTGTGTTGCGATTTTTTGTTCTAAGCCATTTTTAAAATCAACCCACAATTGATTAGAAGGAATCATCGTTCCTTCATTACTTTCCACATACACAATTGGCTTGGAGCTTAATATTTCTCTTGCCCGCTTTCCCTTTTCTTCTAAATAAAGTGCGTCTTTACTATGAGTGACACCATCTGGTCCATACGCATAATCTTGCCCGACAAAAACGATTGGATTCGCGCCTAAATAAACGGCAAGTTCCAAAGCTAGATGAGAAACATTCGCCCCAGCATCAAGAGCACTTCCATCGCCTACGTGCTTATTGATCCATTGATTTATAGCTTCTTTATTTCGAAAAATCGGGACTTTTGGCCCTGGGAATGATGGGTACACTTGTTTATCGACTAAACCTAAACATAATAATGCTAGATCCTCAGGGTAGTCGATATTTTCAAAATGGTACGTATACGTATATTTCGTCCGTTCAATGATCGTTAGAATATCTGGTTTAATGTTATGTTTCATGAGTGGTATAATTGCTGATTCGGTACTAATGATTAATCCTTTATCTTTAATTTTTTTTAATTGATCAATATTTTTATCCAACGATGGGCCATTTGCGATAATAAAAGCTGGAACATCTTGGTATTTATTTCTTAAACTGCTTAAATAAGGGTTTTCTACGATTTCTTTCATATTTGCAAGTAGGTTATGGAGACCAATTAAATTATCAAGATGATCATTTCCAATATAAAAAATAAATAATCCTAATTGGGAGAATGTATAGTGGTGAATTTTCTGGTACTGTGTTTTAAAATTCCGTTGTGCAATGGGTGTAAAAGCAAGAGTGGGAGCTGTACAATTAGCAAAAACAATACTAAAAAATAAATGATCAAACGCTTTGGCAAAATGTTCAATATCACCAATAAGAATGGAAATTTTTTGTGTGCTAATAATTGGTTCTAAATCGAAATAATAGAGCATCGCCGTAAACAGATAAATATCTTGTTCAAAAAGTACCACTAATGTGTGCGGCTGTTTTTGAGAAAATAGTTCAAATAAAGGATAACCAAAGCCTGAACCATACATAAAAATGGCCCCAGTTCCTTTAACAGATATGGAGCTACACCATTTTTTTGCTTCTTCGATTGGTCTGTTACTTGTAACCTGAAAGCTATGATTCTCTGTACGATAACGGCAAATCGGGTAGCCCTCATCGTTATACGTTATCTGTACTCTTCTCCATAGTTCAGTTTCATCTACTTGTAATACTGAATCCCTTAACCATGGGGATAAAAGTTGTAAGTTTTTTTGAAACATTTCTTTTGTTTGTATTGCTTTTGCAACATTCATTAGTAATCACCTACCTCAAACGACTGTTTTATTAGTGGATATAGTTGAAATTCCAATAGATCTGTCAGAGCAACGACATCCTGATTTTGAAGGTAATGATGAATTTTTTCCATTGTAGGTATGAGTAAATCGATCCCTAGTTTTGATTTGCTGGCATAGGCATCAATTTCTATTAAAACTTCCAAATCGGCTATACAATTTAAAAAATGATCCAAACCAAGGTGATCGTTCCCTAAGCGAAACTGTTCAATTGAGGAAAGTAAACCATTCTTAAATCTTTCTTGTCTTTTCTTATTTTGTATTAGCTCTTCCATTTTTCGTTTATTCTCCTTCCTCAATTAATTGTTTCCAACCATATTGTTGATAGCCTTCAATATTTTTTAACGTGTAATAGACAGTCGCCTGCATTCTTGCTTCAAAAAAACGTTCGACATCATTTCTTTCTTTTAATTCTTCATCCGTCCAAAATAGTTGACGTAAACATTCAGCTTCCTGCTTGATGCCTTTTAGCAATCTCTTCACTTCTGTCATGTGTGTCGTATAATGATAGATTTTTATTACTCGTTCCTTTAATTCACTTGTATACCCCTCATGTCCTTCATGAAAATTTTCCTTAATCCTCATGCAATCCCCCCTGTCGCTACCAAGCACTTAAACCACCATCAACAACAATATTTTGACCTGTCACATAGCTTGAAGCATCTGATGCTAAATAAATTAAGGCAGCGACCATTTCATCTGGCTGCCCCATCCTTCCTAAAGGTATTCTTACCGAGTATTTTTTCTTAAACGTGTCGTTTTGACCACTTTCATTTCCACCGGGTGTTAGTGTATTGACTCGAATCTTTTTTTCTGCCCAATATGTGGCTAAATACTTGGTTAAACCGATTACCGCTGCCTTCGAAGCTGTATACACAGCAGGGGTATTGATTTCTCTACCTAAATAATATGATCCATCATAAATTCTCTGGTCCGGTGCTAGCATTCCATAAATGGAAGCGGTTTGAATGATCGTTCCACCTTTCCCTTGTTGAACCATTTGTGAGCCAACAGCTTGAGCTACAAGAAACATTCCATCTAAATTGACTGACATGATGTTACGCCACTCTTCAAGAGTATATTGTTCAAATGGTGCAAAAAATGCATTTAAATCTTTTGATTTATGTGCAGCATTATTGTGCAAAATATGAATTTCATTAAATTCATGGATGACTTTTGATACCATCATTTTTACATCACATGGAGATGAAACATCACAAGCTATGCCGAGAGTTTTAGTTTGATAACGATCGGCTAACTGTTTGGCAAAAGCTTTTGTTTTTTCTTCATCTAAATCAACGACAACAACATTTGCACCAAACTCAGCTAAACCAGCACAAAAGCGTTGTCCAAGTATTCCTAATCCACCTGTGACGATTGCTGTTTTACCATTTAAATGAAAAAGGTTCTTATAGGATGTTTGATCCATCGTAATCCCCTCGCTTTTTCATTAATAGCTCGACAAACTGAAAGTCCAATTCTGAATCAATATCAACAGAACGTTCTGCAGGCATAATATACAAAAGAGTATCTTCATGAAAAACCGTTTGACTTTGAATTAATACTTCTTTTTTCCAAGCATAAATTGAAGCGTTCATATCATAACTCTTCGGTGCATCCTGCCTGCGAAAGATAGGTTTAGATAACGGTTTAGATAATTGAACCCCACCCTGACCATTTATTTCAACCAAATTAAAATATGGCGAACGACGAGCGGGTGTCCCAGTAATTACATTTGATACTTGCTTTGTTTCAAGAAGATCAATCACTTCTTTAATGTCAGAAATATATCGAAGGGGAGAAGTTACATCTAGGTCTACAATGACATCAAAGTTCATTTTAGATACTTCTTCTACACTCTTTAAACAATGCTGGATGACAGGTATTTTCGGTGCTTCATCTGTTGCGAGAAAATCTGGTCTTTTTATTAAATATTCCGCTCCCCAGTGATTTGCAAGCCGCAAAAATTTATCACAATCACTACTGACAGCTATCGCATCAAATAATTGAGAAGCTCTTGCCTGTAAAATGCTATAAGCTAAAAGCGGTTTTCCTGCGAGTTCACGGATGTTTTTGTTTATAACTCCTTTTGATCCAGACCGTGCACAAATCGTACATAAACGCTTCATTTGTTCACCCACTTTTTTAACTTCGTTGACTGTTCGAGCGCTCCAACCATCTCAAGAGTTGCTAAACCTTCTTCTAATGTGCATAAATTCGTTTTTTCTCCGTTCATGATTGCTTTATGCTGCATAATGTACGTATCATCTCGGTCTATATGATACTTGTCAATAGCATCATTAATTTGTAAAGTATGGTTTAATAAATCTACTTTTATCGTGCATTTTTCTGTAATGACTGAAATTTCTCTTCTACTAATTCGGTCAAGATAATTTAGATGGATTTGAACCATCGGACATTTATTCATTTTTACCATCAAACTATAAAGATCATCACTGTCTATTTGTAGTGAACTAAATTTGCCACCAAAGGCAACTAGTCTATTCCAATCGCCGAAAAGCCACCGCGCGTAATCTAATTCGTGACTAAGGTCAAGTAATACCCCACCACCTTGAGTTTTTCTAGCTGAGTAACTTTTTCTATAATCCTGATTTGGTCTCCAATTAGGTAAATATTGCCCAACATAAATTTGGCTATATAAAATTTTCTCTTTGGAAACTATTTCAGAAATTTTTTGAAGGATTGGATGAAATCTCAAGTTATAGCCGACATATGCGTGACTAAAGGTGTGCTTTGGAATTTTCTTTACCATATCAAATAGCGGCTTCTCTACTAGAATGATCCCAGTAAATCCAAAATTAGTTAGTTCCTTTAACGAAGCGTAGTGTTTAAATGTCTCATTTGCTAGAATAATATAATCTGGTTTTTCTTGTATTAGGGCAGTCTTTATTGTTGAATACGTGAATGGAAATGGAATTTTTCTTTTACTAACAACAGCAACCCTACAACCAAGCTCTCTTAAAATCCTGGCATGTCTTTGCCCAATAGAACCATACCCTACGACAATACAGTTCATCATTTGAATACCTCATCAAAGTCCAATTTCGCTTGGTTAAAATCATCCACCCCACCGATGTCGATCCAATATTCACGAATTGGAAACACTGAAATACTGTCGTTATTCGTAAGCATCATTTCAAATAATTGATTAATATCAAAAAAAGTATTTCTCGGTATTTTTGTTAATACTGATGGATTCAGGACATAAATTCCTGCATTAATAAAGCTTGTGTGAACAGGTTTTTCATCAAATCCTATTAATCTATCTTTTTTTACTTTCACGACTCCATATGGGACTTGAAAATCGTAACTACGGACTGCAACTGTTGCTTCCACTTGATGTTCTTTATGAAAATTAAGTAACTGATTATAGTTTACTTTTGTTAAAATATCTCCATTCATCACAATTATTGGCTTCTCGGTTTCTATCGAAAATAAACTTAATGAACCAATCGTCCCCATTCTCTCTTCTTCATGGATATATTGAATGTTCACTCCCCATTTAGAGCCATCTCCAAAATATTCTTTGATTTGGTCAGCTTTATAATTAATCGAAATACAAAATTGATAAAAACCTTGTTCAATAAAATGGTTAATAATCGTATCTAATACAGGCTTTTCGCCAATTTGAAGCATTGGTTTGGGACAATGATTGGTTAATGGTCTAAGTCTTGTTCCTAGGCCACCTGCCATCAACACAACCCAATTTTCATTTTTGGAAGTATGAAGTAAATCCTCTAACCGTTCAATCCCAATTACACATCCTAGTTTATCTACAATAGGAAGATGACGTAGCTTATTTTTCTGCATTATATTTAAGGCATTCGTTTTATTTTTATCTTTAAAAATCGTAATCGGCTTTGAGTTCATGATTTGTTTTACAGGAGCATCGATAGAGATACCATGTAAAATTCCACGTCGTATATCTCCATCTGTAACAGTTCCTAATAATCTATGATCTTGATTTATGACTAAAGCGATTTGTAAGGAATGTAGGTCAATGATTTTAATCGTATCTTTTATTTTTGTATCCGGTGATACTAACACATTTTTCCAGCTATCCATGTGGCACAAGTCCCCTCCTAGCGAGTTCCCATCTCTTTATTTTGCAGGAATTCCTTTTACTATCTTATTATCCGGGACTTTTTTCGTGACTACAGAACCAGCACCAACGATTGAATTTTTTCCTATAACCATTTTTTCAGTTATTGAATTCCCTTGAAGAATACAAGCGTTTGTACCAATATAAGAACCCTTAGAAAGTTTAACATTTCCAGAAATATTAGCTCCTGAGGCAATTGTGACATAATCTTCAATTATGCAATCATGTGCAACAGTGCAATTCAAATAATAAATACCAAAGTTTCCAAGTTTCACATTATTCGTGACTCTTGTTCCAGCACAAATAATGTTTCCAACGGTATTCTTTATTTTTGCTAATTGATCAAATCCAAAAGTCGCTGCCGGATGGATAAGATTAACATACTCTAGATCAGAAAAACGTTCACTTATTTCCATTCTAATTTTTGGATTACCGATACCGATCGTAAACCTATACTTTTCTTTTGCAAGTTTGTACACATCCTCCTCAGAAACTATCTTTAGCACATTATGACTTTCACCATTGGCTTTATCAATAAAGATAATCTCCTTATATCCTAAAATAAAAGCTATATCCCGTACCTCTCTAGCAAAACCCGATGCCCCAAAAATGGCTAACTTCATTTCATTACCTCATCCTTCAAGTAGGACTTTACTGCTAGTTTCCCCAACAAATCCCAATATTTAAATGGTGATAATCCGCTCCCCGGTCTTTTTACAGTTAAATTTTCTTCCGTAAAAATTTCTCCTTTTTGGATGTTGCGTGCTGCAACAATACTTTTTCTGGCTATGTCTTGATTTTTCATTTCTGTTGGCATCGGTTTTTTATATCGATTACCTAGTGCTAATTCAATTTGGCGAATCCCTTTAACCATTTCAGTTAACTCTTGAGGCTCTAAGGACGCCATATGATCAGGTCCCGGTAAGGAACGATCTAACGTGATGTGCTTTTCAATGATCGTAGCACCTAATGCTGCAGCTCCTAACGCAACGGCAATCCCTTGCGTATGATCTGAATAGCCAACCTTTAATCCGAAGCATTGCTGTAACGTTTCAAGTACATGTAAGTTCACTTCTTCAAAGGGAGTAGGATACTCTGTCGTACAATGAAGAAGACTGACATGTTGTTGTAGAAGATTTTGCCCTTCTATAGAATAATAAGCTTTTTTAAAAGCTTCGTGAGACGGTACAGTTATGTTAGCTTTTCCTTCTTTATAACCAAAAGCTAGCACTCCTAAAGCTTCTTCGATTTCACCTAACGTAGACATACCTGTTGATAAGATTATTTTCTTCCCAGACATAGCAGCCCTTAACAATAAAGGTGCATTCGTAATTTCACCCGATGCTATCTTTAGAATTGGTAGGTTTAAAGTTTCGACTAGAAACCCTAGACTTTCAATATCAAAAGAGGTAGATAAAAATTGAAGCTGTTTCTTAACGGCATAACTTTTTAGAATGAAATGCATATCATGATCTAACTCTAACTTTTTTATCATTTCAAATTGACTTTCTTTTTCATCCGTACTCTTTAATTGATAATCAGCTTTTGGGGCATGAGAAGCGACCATTTCTTCAGCCTTAAACGTTTGAAACTTTACTGCATTAACCCCAGCTTCTGCACAAATATCAATTAACTCCTTTGCCATTTCTAATGATCCATTATGGTTTACACCTATTTCTGCAATGATGAAAACACTATTTTTGTTACTCACTAATTCCACCAACCCTAAAAAAGTGTTTTTTTATTAATGGCTTATAATCTCGAAATGATTTAAGAATCTGTACAATTTTCTTAGAACTGTTTCCATCCCCATATGGATTGATTGACTTAGAGCAATCCATCGTGAAAGCTTTTCTAATTGCATGGTCAATGTCAGTTTTGTTTGGTTCACAGGTAATGACTGAAGTAGCTTGAAGCCTTCCTTTTTGCCTATCTCCTATGTTAACTGTAGGCTTATGAAAAGACGGGACTTCATATAGACCACTTGAAGAATTCCCAACAACCGCATCAACATTGGCGATTGTACTAAAATACCGTAACTGTCCTAATGAAGTATAAGAACGAGAATTCGGATGTTGTGAAACAAACTCATCCAATAAACGAATCAATTCTCTCCCTTCCGGATCGGCATTAGGCTTTGTGAAAATTAATCCGACGTCTGGTCCTAAATTGTGTAATGCTGCTAAAAGTTCTTTGAATTGTTGGCTAGAGGGTTCATTTGCTAGTGTAACGGGGTGGTATGTAATGAGTAGGTTTTTTTCTAGAAATTTAAATTGTAAGATCTGTTGTAATTCCGAGCGCTTCATGATTTGTAAGTTGATGATACGATCAATGCCTGGACTGCCGACATTATAGATATGATTTGGATTTTCTCCTAGTTGTCTCACTCTATGCCAAGCTTCTTTGTTCGTAACGAAGTGAAGCTGTGACATTTTTGTAATACTGTGACGTATCGCTTCATCAAAGGCACCTTCTGTCGTATCCCCACCTGCAATATGCGCAATCGGGATTTTCGCAATAAGTGCCGCTTGAGCTGCTGCTAAAATTTCATAACGGTCACCTAGGACCACGATAAGATCAGGCTTTAATTGCTCAAAGACATCGGCAAAACTAATAATGGCTAAACCTAGTGACTTTGTAATACCAATTGGAGTATCACTTGAAAGAAGCATTTCAACTTTTCTGTCAATTGTAAAGTCATCTGTTTCGATTTCTTGGTAGGTTAAGCCAAATTCAGGAGCTAAATGCATACCTGTTACAATAACTTGTAATTGTATATCTTGATCCGCCTCAAGTTCTTTCATCACCATGGATAGTAAGCCATATTCCGCTCGTGTTCCAGTCACGACACAAATTTTTTGTTTAGCCACCGTAACCTCCTAAGTTGACACTACTTGGAATATTAATCATTCGTTGTTCTAAGCTTTCTGCAACGGATAAATCCATACGAGGACAATTTTGATTCATTGGTAGCTTATTCATTAAAGTCCAGGCTGGTCGAGTTAAAATTCCTTTATCATGTGTTGCTTGAAGCAGCGATTCACGACTATCAACAAAATGTTTATCAAGTAGTAAACAATTGAGCCAATAATTACTTCGTGCATAATTCGGCTCTTTAAAAAAGGATATTCCTTTCACAGAGGCAAACGCTTTTTCGTACTTTTTTGCCAAGGCTCTTTTACTTTGTATATAATGTTCGATTTGCTCTAATTGAGCACAGCCTATCGCTGCATTAATATTTGGTAAGCGATAGTTATAGCCAACATGATCATGATTAAACGACCAACGATGCGGTAATTTCGCTGTTGTAGTGATATGTTTCGCTTGTAATGCTATGTTTACATCATTGGTAAGGATTGCTCCACCACCACCTGTCGTAATAATTTTATTACCATTAAAGCTAAGCGCTGATACCTTTCCAAAATTTCCTGTATGTTGCTTTTTATAGTAGGAGCCTAACGACTCTGCAGCGTCCTCAATTAATTCTAATCTATATTTCTGACAAATATCTAATAATGGATCCAAATCAACTGAATGACCAAACGTATGAACTGCGATAACCGCCTTGATCGGTCGCATAGTCTTTTTGTTATAGCAAACTCCATTTTTCATCTCCGTAATCTCAGCAAGGTAGTCCGCAAGCTTACTTGGATGAATGCCAAGACTTTCGTACTCACTATCGATGAAGTGTGGAATCGCTCCACAATAATGAACGGCATTTGCAGTAGCAACAAATGTAAGTGCAGGAAGTAGTACCTCATCCCCTTGCTCAACACCGATAAGCTTCAAGCAGATGTGAAGTGCAGCTGTTCCATTCACTACAGCAATCGCATAGTTAACCCCTGTATACTGAACTAATTTTTGCTCAAAAAGATCGACATATTTACCGACAGAAGAAACCCAACCTGTATCTAAGCAGTTCTTAACGTAAGTCCATTCATTCCCTGTAAATAAAGGCTCATGTAGTGGTACTATCTCATCATTTTTTTGCAAAACCATTTCTAAACGAGAGACAAGATCTTTCGGATTTAATTTCTTGCTCATATATTATACCTATCTTCCTTATACAGCCTTAGATTAGCTGGATTACTAAACCACTCCGCTGTTTTTTGTAAACCTAGTTTAAATCCCGCTTTACCGCTAAAATTTGGTTTCCAGGCAAATAATTGCTTCGCCTTGGTAATATCTGCCCATAGCCTCTCAACCTCACTTTTTTCAGGACGAAGACGCTCGTGATCAGTTTCAATTTCCACTTTTACCCCCATGACCTCGGCAATCGTTTGGACCGTTTCGCCAATAGAAACTTCAAAATCACTTCCTACATTGACTACCTCTCCAATGGTGGCATTCGACTGCGCAACTTCAATAAAACCACGAACGGTGTCATCTATATAATTAAAGTCTCTTGTAGGTGTTAAAGCACCAAGTTTCAGCTTTCGTTCCCCTTTAGCGATTTGCGTAATAATCGTCGGGATTACCGCTCTTGCTGATTGCCTCGGACCATACGTATTAAATGGACGGATAATCGAAACTGGCGTATTAAAAGAACGATAAAAAGATAATGCTAATTGGTCTGCGGCAATTTTAGTTGCAGCATATGGAGATTGGGCTTGGAGTGGATGAGTTTCTAATATTGGTACATATTTCGCTGTTCCATAAACTTCACTCGTTGAAGTATGAACCACTTTCTGTACGCCTAAATCTCTTGCTGCTTGTAATACATTAAGAGTCCCTTTCATATTCGTATCTACATACGTATCTGGAGAATGATACGAGTATGGAATCGCAATTAAGGCAGCTAAATGAAAGACAAGTTCACAATCTCTCATTGCCGCCTTTACCCCATATGGATCTCGAATATCTCCTTGAAAAATTTCAATTTCCTTTTTTACCTGTTCTGGAGAATGATCAAGCCAGCCCCATGAATTAAATGAATTATAGTAAACAAATGCCCGAACATCATAACCCCTTCTCACTAATTCCTCGGTTAGATGTGAACCAATAAAACCATCTGCACCCGTAACAAGTAGTTTTTTTTCTTTTATGTCCATCGTATCCCTCCAAACGGGATTATTATTCTTTTTATCTATTTTATTTTCTTATTTTTAAAATAGAACTTAAGAAAAACTACTGCACCTGTACCCATTTCATAGTTCTAGGAATAGGATATAAAAGCGAAAAACATCAGATTGAAATAAGGGGTTACTTTCATGAGTACAAAGTTATATCAATTAGCGATCCAGGCACAAAATGTAAATATCGATAATTTACCGTTAACAGGCTTTCAGTATTTACGTACTGCACAGTTGGATGCAGTTACTGGTTGGAAATTTACGTATAATATTAACAGTAATCAGATATTAACGATTACGAATGGAAGTGCTAACGTTTCTCATAGCAATAGTATGGCAGTACTATCAACTGGAGCAACCACTACTGCTTCAGCCAAAATTCAAACCTATAGACCAATCTTTTATATTCCAGGGATAAGCGGTGTCGTAAGATTAAATGCCATCTTTTCGTTAGGAGCTATTGGCAGCAAGCAGATTATTGGCATGGGGGATACTAACAGTGGTTTGTTTTTTGGCTGTGAGGGCGCAGAGTTTGGCATTTTTATTCGTAAAGATGGAGTAGATCAATTTGTATCGCAAGCAAGTTGGAATGGAACTGATATTGCGATAGACCCAACACAAGGAAATAATTATTATATCTGTTATCAATGGTTAGAGTTTGGGGTAGCAGTCTTTGGAATTGAAAACCCGATTAATGGTACTGTTACCTATGTTCATACACATTCATTTGTCAATAATTCCGAGACTCCTTTTTCGTCTAACCCTGCTTTACCGCTGATGGCAGAAGTTGCGAATACGACAAATGACTCGGAGGTCATCCTAAAAACAGCTTCTGCTATGGCTTTTCTAGAAGGAGATCCACTAACAGCGATTAAAGCATTAAGTTTGCGCCATTCCATCACTGTAACAGAAGTTATACCGGCAAACGTCGAAACCCCGCTCGTTTCTATTCGGGGCAAATCTATTTTTCATAGTAAAGCGAATCGGATTCCGATCTTAATAGATTTTCTTGGTGGAGATGCCGAGGGGACGAAACCAGTTACCCTTTCACTTAAAAGATCGGCTACTTTAACAAAAAATGGTAACCCTGTTCCTGAAATTGATTGGATTGATGTCGATGAAAATAATAGCGTCGTTCAAACAAATCTTACAGCAACCGCTATAAGTGGTGGTACCGAAATGTACGCTGCCTTCTTAAGTAAGGATGGTGCCTTTAATCAGATTGTAAACGAATTGTGGCTGATTAATCCTCCCTCTGTTGTTCTCACGTTAAGTGCAAAGTCAAGTAATTCAAGTACAATAGAAGCAACCATTGTATGGTTAGAGGTGCAATTCGCTTAAATTATTTTCTTGAAAAATTTAGCTACAAATATCAGACCACCACATTTATCAGGATTATATATTTATATTTTTGGAGTGATCGTAATGTTTGGAAGTGAGTCCCCTAAAATCATTTGCTATTTAACAGATAAGAACGGGACTATCTTAAGTCCAGATGCCGCTAACGCTATTTGTTATACTGAAATTTCAACTCCTAACAATCGCCAAAAAAAACAAGTCAAGCTACCATCGGGAGAAACGATTACTCTTGATAAAGTAATCATCTCAATGAAAGGTTACATTGTGATTTCAATTGACGAGGAGATTTTATCTAAACCGATCCCATTTAGTACACTACAACGACTTTATCTTTGTGCTCCAAAAGGAACAAATTTAAGCTTCACAGTCAGAGGCTTTAACTGTTGTGCTGTTCCTATTTACACAGCTAACGAAACTACAATGAATCATATTAAAAATTTTATTTCACTTGAGACAATCGTTGATGTTGAAGCGAAAACGACGCTGATTATTTCAGAAAATAAATATCTCACGTCTTGCACAAAAACACACTGTATCAACGTAAATCAAGTTTATGATTCGGTCTGTTTTTCGAGTGATATCATTGTCTACTATGATAGAATTCCGATAAAAGCAGAGGTATATCAGTATAATACAATCTCTGATGGTATAAAAAAAATTTATACGAATGCTGATGAACTAACTGAGTACGGTGACCAAGGCATCCTTGACCTGAATGACGTTTCTTATTTTAATTTGTTTATTAATGGCGTATTACAACCAAATACAAACTACAAAATTGAAAAAGGGCAACTTACATTAGAGACCGAAGATATCCCTTTAAAAGGTAGCCCCATTATTATTGTGTTTATTACCTTTAAAGATGATGATGATCACATATTAAAAGCAGAAAACTATCAATATAACACTGTTTCAGATGGCATTAAAAAAACGTATACAAATGAAGATGAACTAATTATGTACGGAAATAAAGGTATCCCTGATCCAAAAGACGTTTCTTATGTAAACTTATACATTAATGGGGTTCTACAGCCGAAAACGAACTATATAGTAGAAAAAGGGAAATTAAAACTAACAACAGAAAACACACCGATTAAAGGAGCACCAATTATTCTCGAAACGATTATCCTTAATGGTAAAGATCATCATCCTATCCATACAGAAACTTACCAATACAACACAGTTTCAGATGAAAAAAAAGTTTATACAAACAAAGATGAATTAACGATGTATGGAGATAAAGGAATCCTTAATCCTACTCAAACTTCTTATTATAACCTTTATGTGAATGGAGTCATCCAACCATCCATTAACTATTTCGTTAAGAAAGGAATCCTTGTATTAACAACTGAAGACATCCCTATTGACAATGCACCGATTTATCTCCAATTTATAGCCAGTTATTATTAATGGTAAGTACAAATATAATGTAAGCCCTACTTCAAACAACGCATATAAAGACGTAGCGCCTCCTGGTACGATACAAGTATCAAATAAAGGAGGTGCTTTTCTTATGCCACAAAAAAAATTAACAATTGTCCCCGTTACACTTCACTCAGAAAGTAAAAATCTCGATACACCGATGCCGCCGGCAACACTTTCAAACAGCATTTGCATGATCAAAAAGGCAGACGCTGAAATCTCCTTCTTCCACGGCGTAGATGAGCGCACGATCCAAACCGTGATGAGGGAGTTGAAACATCTATGAAACAGGATTATACAAGTGTGAAAAATCATTAGTGTTGCATAAATATTGTTAGAATTTTCAGTTTAATTACTTTCGCTGTTGAAAGCCAAAAAAGTAAATACCCAAACAAAAGTGGCTCCATACATTTGGAAAATTATTTACAATCAGACTTGTGTGACGACGACAATTAGCTTATTACGGTACAACTTTTCCTTCAATTTTTCGAAGCCAAATGTGTGCTGGTTTCCACAAAGCAGCCCTCAAGTAACGGCTTATTTGTAAGGTTTTCCGTTTACTTTTTGTCTCAATTTGAACGAGAACATGTAAACAAAAAACGATTAATGCGATGAACACTTGATTATGAATGGCCCATTCGCTTTGACCGTAAAACTTTTTGATGCTCAGGTGCTGTTTAATCCATTTGAAAAACAACTCAATCGCCCAGCGTGACTTATACATCTCCGATATTTCTTCGGCACTTAAGTCAAAACGGTTGGTGATTAAGTGAAGTAAGTTTCCTTTTGAGTCCATTACTTTTAGAAGACGAAAGTAATTTTCAGCACGGTTTTGAGTCGTTNCAATCATCACCATCTGGTCTGATAAGACAGCCGTATCTTCACATAGTTTAAAATCATAAACTTCTCGTATAACAGCGTTTTTACGTAACCTAGAAAGAAAAAAGTAGCCATCATCTGTCATGCGGTCAAAGCGTTCGTAGTCTAAATAGCCACGGTCAAAAACATACATGCACTCCTTGTCGTCAACCATGACTTCAAGCTGACCACGATCATGCTCTTTTGCCGTTGTCATCACGACTTTTTCTGGATAGGAAATGCCTTTTTCCATGAATACAAGTCGCAAATGTAACTTGACACCGGCTTTCGTTTTGCGAAACTGTGCCCACTTATGATTCGTTAAATTAAGTGGCAATGTGCTTGAGTCAATGATTTTCAGTGGCATAGTGAGTTTTGTGTAATGTGTTTTGGCATGAATTTGTGCGACCAGATCAAGAAAGAGCAGCTGAAATAGATCTGGGTTCAGCCCATTTAATCGCCGTGACAGCTGAGAAATACTTATGGAATCAAGGTCTATTTCCTTTTGAAGATCTTCGTCGAATAGAGAATCTCCTAAAGCGTGGAGACTTTCAATTTCTTCTAGTTGTGCAAAAAGCAATAATTTTAAGAATGATTCTGTCGTTAATTTCTTTGTATAGTAATCTAATTTCATGGTTTTCACCAATTAATCTTCAAATAATTGAAGATTAATTGGTGAAAACCATTGTCCAAATGAAGTTTTTCGTGTAATCTTGTCCATGAGTGAGAGTCCTTTTTTAGTGGATTTGGACGGGTTACCACCTGACTAATCCATTATAAAGGACTTTTTCTTTGCAATAAACAAGATTTACGAAGATTTTGAAGGTTTTAAATATTAAGTTTTAATTAATGCAATGCTAGTGATAANAGTAATCTAATTTCATGGTTTTCACCAATTAATCTTCAAATAATTGAAGATTAATTGGTGAAAACCATTGTCCAAATGAAGTTTTTCGTGTAATCTTGTCCATGAGTGAGAGTCCTTTTTTAGTGGATTTGGACGGGTTACCACCTGACTAATCCATTATAAAGGACTTTTTCTTTGCAATAAACAAGATTTACGAAGATTTTGAAGGTTTTAAATATTAAGTTTTAATTAATGCAATGCTAGTGATAATATATAACTAATTGATAATTTAACACCAATCTTCTACGGATTTATCTGAATTTTTTCAGGGTAAAAGACCCCCACCTCTAAGCGTAGCGTAGGTGGGATTTTCCGATGTTTCAGCTTGCTGAAACGAGTTCACTATACATTACTTACTTACAAGTAAAAAACCAGAACTCCGACAAGAAATTCTGGTATTAACAACTACAACGAATTCAGTTTTTGTTTAATCAACCAAACACCATCGTAACTACTGCGCCAATTACCTAAAGTGACAATTGTAATTTTTTCCCCTTCGGTAACAAGTGGGAGTGTACAAACAGTGAAAATACTCTGATTGATTTAATACATGTTCAGCTTTAGACACTTCACCGCCCAATACTATCTTATTCGGGTAGTAGCATTTGATAAATTGGATATGCAACGGAAACAATTTATTAATTGTGCCACCAGTATCGACACCATAAACTACTGTTTATTTATAGAAATCAACTTCTTTGTTTTAGTATTGTTTCTGTTTTTCCATCAAAGAAAATAATTGATTTAAAAGGGAAATAGAGATGAATTTCACTACCTTCCTCAATTTTAATATCATGTTTTATTTTTGCAACTACAAGCTGCCCCCCAATATTCGAATAAATTTTGTAGTATCCACTCATTTTTTTTATAATATGAACTGGGGCCAGAAACGATACCCCCTCTTTACTTGAAGGGACTTTATCAACTATTTGAAAGTTTTTTGCTGGTACTCCAATTTGAAGCTCTTGTCCTTCATAGTATTGATGATTTTGCAGATATTGTAAAGGGATTTTGAAGGTAAGACCTTTCGTATGGAATTGAGTTCCTTTTATTATGCCGTTAATATAAGTAATCTCGTTTTCTGCGATATATTTTGCAACAAAAATATGTTGAGGATTTTCTAACATTTCTTTTATTGTTCCGCTTTGGACTATTGTTTTATTATGAATTAACATAATTCGATCACAAATAGGTAACCATTCTTTTACATAACTACTAAAAATAAAAACAGGTGACCACTTCCACGTTTTGGAAATCGATCTTATAACGGAAGAAATAATTTGCCTTTTACTATTAGGTAATTCATAAAATGGCTCATCTATAATCAATAGTTTAGGCTGAATGATCATTGCATATATAAATGAAACGACGACTTTTTCTTCAAGCGAGAGATCATTTATTAACTTGCCTAATTGTACCTTATATGGAAATAATTTGATTGTCTCAAGAATTATCTCTGAAATTTTGTTTTCCGGTAATTCTTTTAACTTTAAAGGAAATGATAAAAAATTAAAGATTGTAGTATCCTGTTCTAAATCAAAAAAATGTTTATGAATGAATGATATATTAGCATTGTAATCTAGAGTGTCTATTATTTCTTGACCATTTATTTGAATCGATCCTTCCCAGTCCTCATCGAAGCCAACAAGAATATCTTTTAATGTCTCCTTGCCCTCTCCAACTGGCCCTGTAAAAAGGATCCACTCTCTTTCGTTACATTCAATGGAAATATCTCTTAATTGAAAGTGATGGCCTGCCTTTTTCCACAAATTTTCAATTTTTAATAAGCGCATAAAAAATCACCTTTTTTATTGTTACTCACACTTAATCAAACTACTCTTGTCTGCTTGTTTATGGTTAGTTAATTCCTTCTTTACTATTATTAATCCTTTTTGTAATGTCAGAGCATCAATCATGTTCCATTCAAACAATTGTTTTAATTCCATTTCAAATAGATCAAGATCTCCTTCTCGATCACCTGTATAAATAAAAACACCATAATTTTGTAAAAACTTTCTTAAGTCATAGATTGAATTCATTTTTTATCTCCTATTTTATCTTTAAATTTCTTAATTCATTATTTTCGCCACTAAGACACACTAGGCAGTTACGTTGAACCGTTCGTACTGCCTAGACATTTATCTGAATTTTTATTAGGGTAAAAGACCCCCACCTCTCTAAGCGTAGCGTAGGTGGGATTTTCCAATCAAGTGGAGTAGACTCTCCACCTGATTTTCCGATGTTTCAGCTTGCTGAAACGAGTTTCACTCAGTTCGTTTTTGTTAATTATGAAATTTACTCGTCTAACTGTATTATACCAATTTAAAAAGACCGATGAAAAGAAGAGGTATAAGTGGTAACAAAATAAAAAAATGTGGATTTCTTTGTCGATATAAAATTTGGTATATAAACATAAAACCTAGGAACGTCCCAGAAACAAAAACAAGTGAGAAAATGAAAGAGACCAATATAGATAATTCCAGTTTTGCAAGTTCCATGCCTAGTATAAAAAAGAAAACCACAAAGGTACTTAATGTAACTGGTTCTTGTTTAATATATCCGAAAGCTGGGTCATATTTCCAAACTAAAAAGCCAATCATTACTAAACAGAAAATTCCAAATATAATACTGATTGCTGATTGACTAATTAAACTAGAAATTTTACTGCCAATAAACATACCGATTAATGAACTAAGAAAAAAAACGATCCCAACAATGAAAAATAATGTTTGATGAGGATCTATCCTTCTTGACACAAGTAAACCACCAGTTGACAAGCCTACACAAAATACTGTTAAAATAGATGATAATATGATCACGTAAACTCACCCCATATTGATTGCTTGTATTAGTTTATGTATCAAAGACAATATTAAGGACAAGAAACTTAAACTATAGTAATTTAACTTTGTGAAAGAAGGTTTATTATGGAAAAAAACAAATTACACCAAGTCTTAATGCAAGGAGTTTATGGTACTCCTGAAACTCTACCTGAAGAAAGAGCATTGTTTTTATCAACCATAAGTGAACGCATTTATTTAGCATTGACAAATAAGCAAGTGATGCATAAAGGGATCTACCCAGAGGTAAAAAAAATACTGCAATCGAAAAAAGATATCCACATGTTCGTTAACGGTGAATTATCTTACAGCCTTTATTCTATCTATATCAAAGAAGCAACAAAATTAAATGTGCCTTTTACTGTTGTTAGTGATGGACATGATACACCTATCGGGCTTGTCTTAGCCAGCAGTACAGCAATAAACGACGATAAAAACTATACTTTTTTTATTGAAGATGAAATTTTCAAAAAAGATATTATTAATTAAATCCAAAAAAGGGATGAGGTAATCCATCCCTTTTTTGGATTCATGTTCGAGAAAGTTTTACCTATCTTCATCTATTGGATGAATCGCTTTAGGCCGTTGTCTTTTTAAAGGTATTGGAGACCTAAAGATAACATCCCGAAAACTTCGTACAGAAAATGGTATAAACGGCCAGAAATAAGGAGTAGCATAAACTTTCATCGATGTTAGCAGTATAACTAATAAGGTTACTGATATTAAGTAACCGAAAACCTGAAACAATCCTGTAGCAATTAGAAGCCCCACACGTATTAAACGATTTGCTAAACTCAATTCATAACTTGGAGTTGCAAAAGTTCCTACAGCAGCCACAGATAAATAAAGGACAACTTCCGTAGAAAACAACCCAACATTTATTGCAACTTCTCCGATTAGGAGCGCTGCAACTAACCCTAAGGCAGTAGCTAAAGCAGCTGGAGTATGAATAGCAGCCATCCTTAACATTTCAATCCCTATTTCAGCAATTATGAATTGTGCTAATAATGGCACCGTTCCTGTTTCATTTGGTCCGATATATTCCATACCTTCTGGAAGTAACGCTTGGTTTTGTGCTAATAACAGCCATAATGGTAAAAGAAAGATTGATGACCATACGGCTGAAAAGCGAACAAGTCTAAGAGCAATACCTATGATTGGTTTTTGACGATATTCCTCTGCGTGCTGTAAATGGTGCCAAAATGTTGTTGGTGTAATAATCACACTTGGCGAACCATCAACAAAAATAATGACATGACCTTCAAAAAGGTGCGCTGCTGCTACATCAGGACGTTCTGTATACCGAACGAACGGATATGGATTATAGTGTTGTCCATATAAGTATTCTTCTATCGTTTTATCTCCCATCGGCAATCCATCTGTATCAATTTTTTCTAAGGCTTTTTTAACTTCAGTAACAACAATAGGGTCAGCTATATCCTCTATATAGGAAACACACAAATCTGTTTTTGACCTTCTCCCTACCGTCATATATTCATTTCTTAACGTTCGATCTCTCACTCGCCTTCTAGCTAACGCAACATTTAATACCAGGGTTTCAACAAAGCCATCTTTAGCTCCCCGTATAACTTGTTCAGTATCAGGCTCCTCAGGACCTCTGACTGGATACGTCCGTGTGTCAATAATAATAACTTCATTAATTCCATCTACAACTAGCGCTGCTGGCCCTGCAAGTACTTGGTCAACTACTTTATTCAAGTCCTTTTCTGTTTCTATTTCTACATAAGGAATTTTAGATTTTATTAGTGTATGTAAAATATCACTGGTAAGAGCCTCTTCATCTAATACCATTAATTCTCTTTGAATTTGAGTAAGTGACTCATCTTTAGCAAAGCCATCAACAAGAAAAAATGTCATTCTTTTTCCGCCGTACTCTAAATCTAGTTTAATCAGATCAAAACTCTTATCAATTCCTAACTCTCTCGTTAGATAGGCGTTGTTTTGTTCAATGTTTTTAGATGCAGGATGTTGAATTTGTTCATTTTTCACAATTTGCCCCTCCACTTCAATTACATTTTTCACTAAAAAAACCATTTCCATTCACTTAATTTTATGTGCCCCAAAATTAGTATGATTCGATTTAATTCAATAATCTATATTTTTTTCATAATTGTTTCTTAAATATCATAAAGTAAAATAGGCTGTCCAAGGAGGGATTAAGTTGAAATATTTAGTGGTCATCTTTATTGTCATTGGCATCATATTTAGTACTTCAATTTTTTTTCATTCAACAAATACCACAAATGATTTGAATAAAGAAGTAATCGTTAATTCTCCAATCGATCAAAACAAACAATTTTCAAAGGTTTCTACAACATTAAAATTAATGGAACAGGATGATGAAGATGAGTATACTATCGAATGGCAAACCTCCTCTGAAATTAGCGATAAAACATATCTAAGTCAAGATATTTCACTTTTATTTGAGGATGGTCAGCTAAAAGAAACCATGACTGTAGTAAAGGAAAACAGTCACATACTTCAACAAAAACAAAAAATTAATGGAGAAGATAGTGGGCATTTCGAAGCCGTTACTTTTCATTATGGACAGACTCATTATCCAAATGATGTAATAAAAAGTATACAATCGATGAGTTATGATGAGCTATATATTTTAGATTCGCCTTTAAGTCCAATAGAATATTTCAAAACACCAACAACACCTTCTGAAATAGAAGGAAAACGTATATTAGATACTATTATTCAGCAAAACCTAGAGTATACTTGGCAAGAATTAATTGAATATTTCAATATCCCTCTTTCTAATTATTATTCAGTACCTTTAACAGAATTATACAAGTACTATCAACAACCACTACCAAAATTAACGATAGAGGAAACGGAAGAAATGCTGGCATTAACATGGAGTGCTATTTACAAGTATTACTTTTTAGGAATAGAAAAACATAACGGGACCATAGTTAGTCCCGTTGATAGCTCCGTCCCACTTATCCTTTTTAATAAGTCCAATTCTCATATTCTAATAATTTTTACGAGCAAGGATGGTGAAAAATATAATATTATTAAAAATACAGGACGATTTTAGGAGTATAAAGAGATAGTCGTGGGACCTTAGTCATTCGACATCACATTTAACCCTTTACGTTCTCTATTTTCTGTTTTATCGCATCTCTTAATTTTTGATAGTCTTGATTGTTTGGTTCTAATTCGAGTGCACTTTGCACTGCTTCAAAAGCATCAACATATTGTTTGAACTCATAGTAAATAAGCGCTAAATTAAAATGGGCTTCATGCAAAAAAGGACGTTGCTCTACTGTAATTAACAAATTTTTCTCGGCGTCCTTTAATAATCCCATTTTTGCTTCACTATAAGCCAACAAGAATTTCACCTCGACAATGTCAATATCACTATCGACTGCGTTTTTTAACAAAGAATAGGCGCGTTCAATTTCGCCACGTTGCAATAGTTCTTGAGCAATCTGAACATTAATTAAATGGGTTGTTTCAGTTTCCTGGTTTGTTGAAAATCCATAGAATAGCAGTAAACTTACAGAAATAGTAGTGAATATAAAAGCCGAAATTTGCTTTACCCTAATTTTATGTTTTGGTAAATGAAAAATCGAAGATGCAAAAAAGCCACCAATTAAACCACCGATATGTGCACTATTATCAATTACCGGAAGCATAAAACCAAGCACTAAATTAATTAACAATACAACTATGATATTGACACCTATTTTTCTAATAAACAGTTTACGATAAATAATTCCAAAATAAAGTAGTGCACCAAAGCATCCAAATATTGCTCCTGAAGCACCGGCTGATATCTGATGATTAAAAGCAAAACTACTAATTGATCCTATAACACCAGCGAAACAATAGATCATAATAAATCGAGTTGTTCCGTAAATCCTTTCAACCGCACTTCCTAAATAAAACAAAGCGAGAGAATTCATTAATAAGTGAAAAAAACCAATATGTAAGAAAATTGCAGTGAAAAAGCGCCACCATTCTCCTTCAATAATTAAAGGATCATACTTTGCACCAAATTCAATTAAAGTTAATAGACTTTCACTACTTCCATAATACTCAATAACACCAAATACCCCTATTATCATTACAAGAAGTATATATGTAAAAATAGGTTTTCCGTATGTAAATAGCGCATTTTGTTTTTTCAAGCGTTGATCTGAAATAGATAAAACTTCTTGACGATAATGCTGAATTTCCTCTAAATTAAGAAAGTGTTGTTTTACATTTACTCTAGGTAATTTAACTTTTAGTGCCTCGCTAACATTTATTACTCCAAATTGATTTCCTTTTTCACCATCAATGATATAACTTGATATCTTAATACTCTTGTTTTTTATTATGAATCTTTTTTCCAATAAATTGTTATTTTTATATAAACTATCTATTGGTAAGTAATTTGAAACATAAACATTATGTATTTTGAGGTGTTTACTTTTCAGCTCTTTTCGAATTCCATCTCCCCGTATAGCTAAATTTTCAATATCTCTTCCGATCATGTTACTCCAATTTACATCTTGTCGAACTATTCGAATAACCGTAGTTTCCTTAAAATCCTCTTTTTCAAGCCAATATTCACGTTCATTATCAGCAACTTGAATTACACTCATCCCTTCCTGACAAACAAGATAATGAATAAGTCGCCAAAAATAAATATCTTGACTTAAACTTTCCATATTTTCATCCTTTCAATCTGTTTTCTGTAACAATAATTTCCAAAACATTCTTCAAGCACTCTACTGTTGCCATAGGAACGTGAGAACTTGTAGGAGTTTCATTCCTAGTATTTAAAAAGATCGCATCCCATCCAGCCTCTAAGGCTCCTACAACATCATGGTCCCATGAATCTCCTATGAAAAGACACCCAGCTTTTGACTTTAAATGTAGTTTTGCTAAGTTGAAAATTTTTGGATCTGGTTTTGATAATTTTACTTCTGCTGAGATGAAAATACAATCATCCGGTATCCATTGCCCAAGATTTAATTTAATAATTTTATTATATTGAGTATCGGATTTTCCATTTGTAATAATACCGATCTTAATACCGGCTCCTTTTAACACTTCCATTAGTTGGTATAGATAAGGGTATGGTTCACTAAAGTCGTCGACAACATGTTCATAGAGTTCATGAAATTTATCGGCATCACTCTCATTCAAAGATAAATTAACTTGATCAATCGTTTGCAAAAATCTTTTTCTACGATATTCCTTATGGGTTAATGTTCCATTTTCATAATCATTCCAATACTTATCACAATTCTCCTTAAAGATAGTAAAAATTTCGTTAATACTATTTGAATAGTTGATATTTCTTTCTTCAAAAATTGAATGAAAACAAAAAGAAATGGCTCTTTCAAATGCATTTTCATGACTATAAAGAGTGTTATCTAAGTCAAAACAAATCGTATTCCAACGCATAAAGACGAACGCCTCCATATATTAGTAATAAAAGCCCCTCTAATCACGCTCAATTTCTCTTCTACCACTCCTTACTCGTTGCATTGCGCCCCGAAGTAATTCAAGTTAAACAATCAAAAAGGAGAAGCAGACGATCTTTCCTATCCACCTTCTCCTTGGAATTTCTATAATAATTTATATTGGCTGCTTTCAAAATAATTCAAATTTCTAAAATGGCATAAAACGAGATAAAAAACGACCTCGAACGAAAGGTATTTGTAGCGCGCCTGAAACTGCCAAACGTCTAATCCAGCTAGTTCCAATAATAGTATTTATTATTCGATAGCGATACTGATAGATAAAGAAAGCCGACAGAAAAGAAATTAGCATCGTCATGAAAAAATTATTATTGTTATTATTATTAAACATTGTCTAATCACTCCTTTTTATCATTTTTTGATTAAAAGAAGTGTTTTATTCTAATATCTTAAAATGGAAAAAATAGGCTCACAACTTTAAAAAGTTATAAACCTATTCCATATTAAGAAATGTTAATTTTTGATTGGTCCCATGGCATTTTGTAATACATTTGCAGAATGATGCAGCTTTTCTTTTTCTTCATTACTTAAATTAAGTTCTAATACTTCTCTAATTCCACTACTATTGACGACTGCAGGAACACCAATATAGATATCCTCTAAACCAAATTCACCTCGTAGTAATGTTGAGACCGTTAAAATAGAATTTTCATTTCGTAAAATCGCTCTTGTTAAGCGAACTAATCCCATGGCAATTGCGTAATGTGTTGCACCTTTACGTTCAATAATATGATAAGCTGCATCACGAACATTGATAAATATCTCATCAAGATCCTTAAGTGATCGCCCTTCTTCTTTATGTTCTTCAAAATAACTCATTAGCGGCTTTCCACCAATGTTCGCATGGCTCCAAACAGGTAATTCCGTATCTCCATGTTCACCCATAATGTATGCATGGACATTTCTTGAATCAACATCAAAATATTGACTAAGTAAGAAACGCAAACGCGCTGTATCTAAAATTGTACCCGATCCAATGACTCTCTCCATCGGTAAACCTGAATATTTCCAAGTTGCATAAGATAATATATCAACTGGGTTAGTTGCGACTAGAAAAATCCCATCAAACCCACTCTTCATTACTTCGCCAACTATACCTTTAAATATTTTCGCATTCTTCTCAATTAAATCTAATCTGGTTTCGCCTGGTCCTTGATTTGCACCTGCTGTAATAACAACAATATCAGCCTCTTTACAATCCGAGTATTCACCAGCCCATATTTTCATTGGAGAGCCAAATGGCATACCATGATTTAAGTCCATGGCATCACCTATTGCTTTTTCTTTATTTAAATCAAGTAGAACCATTTCATCTGTTATTCCTTGATTTAATAAAGCAAAAGAATAACTTGACCCTACAAACCCTGTTCCGATAACAACCACTCTTGTTGTTTTATTACACTCCATATAGAAATACCACCTTTCAAACATTCTATTTTTTCCAAAAACTTTTTTAATGCAATACCTTACTCTTATTATTCGGAAGAAATTTCGCTTCTTAGAATTGTTTTTTAGTTGTCCATTTCATCCTTATACTCCAATATACCTTGCATACAAATTTTTTGCTCGAATTATGTCTTCAGTACCTTGTACTAATGTTCTTCCATCAGGGAATAACACTAATCTCTCTCCTTCTGTCAATTGAGCACGAAGTAAAAAAGGCGTTTTAGTAATTTCTGCAACTTTGGACAATTTTGTTGCCCATTCATCTAAATCTAATCGGTGCCCCATATTTATTTGTACCGTTTCTCTACCACATAATGAAGTAACTGCTTGTTCATTTGCTTCCTGCAATGCAGGGTACTCCTTAAGACTACATGTAGGACACGTATCTTTTTTCTTAGAGAAATTCATCTCATATATATGATGCTTCCACACATCAAAAGTTATTAAACTTTTTCTTTGTACATCATGGTTTCCTGTTAAGTATTTTAAAGCTTCAATTGTTTGAAACGACGCAACAATATCAACGACAGGAGAAATTACTCCAATAGTATCACAAGTTTGTCCGGTTGAATTACCACTTCCAATAAAACAACGTAAACAAGGAGTAACACCAGGGATAAAAATCGCCGACATTCCCCTAGAACTAACGGCACCACCGTACACAAAAGGTACTCCAACTTTATAACATGCATCATTTATTAAAAAACGTGTTTGGAAATTGTCGGTACCATCCAATACTAAATCAACACTATCCATCAAATCGTCAATATTTTTTAATGTTACATCTGTTACAATCCCTTCAACTATGACCTCTGAATTAATTTTTTTTAATCTTTTTTCGGCAGCAACAGCTTTAGGTAATGCTTCTAAAACATCATCCTCATCAAATAACATTTGTCTTTGTAAATTACTTTTTTCAACATAATCTCGATCAGCAAAACGAACATGACCAACACCAGCACGGACTAAATGATTGGCTAACACTGTCCCTAGTGCACCCATTCCTACAATCAGAACTTTTTTTGATGCCAATATCTTTTGACCTTCTTCACCTATCGGTTGAAATAAGATTTGCCTAGAATATCGTAAATTGTTATCCATGAAGTCTCCTCCATACCCTTTATTTTTTATGTATTACATATTACCTTATCAACTGCTATGTCATGATGTTCATTAGGAACTTCGTTTACAATTTGAAAATGAAATGCTAATGAAATTTTTTTGTTTTTATAATTTATTAAGTAGCGATCATAATAACCACCACCGTATCCAATTCGAAAACCTCTTGTATCAAAAACAACACCTGGAACGACTAGTAAATCAATATTTTCTTTAGCAACAAATGTAGTTTTAGTCAAAATTGGTTCTTTTAAAGAATAAAAACTTTCCTCTAGATCTGTGAAAGAGTTTATTTCATAAAACTTCAGCTCTTTTTCTTTTGGAAAACACTTTGGGACAACGATTCTCTTATTTTGTCTCCAACCTTCTTCTATAATTGATTTTGTATCAACTTCTCTTTGGGTAGAAATTGTTATACCAATTGTCTTTGAAGATTTCCACTCTTCACTAGCGATAAACCTTTTTTTTATGGTACTAGACAATTCAAAATAGTCTGCATCTGACATTTCTTGTAAACATTTTTTCACTTTTTTACGCAAGTAAGTTTTTTTCATTTTTACCTCACCTAAAAATAGCTATTTACTAACTATTTATAACATAAAATTTAGATAGAAACTTTTTTTAACCTTGAACCTTTCTTTCATTATACTTTATTCCATTCATCAATTTAAACTTTTTGCTTCATAAGAAACACACATGATTTATTACTCACACCCCGGACATGAAAATTAATTTTCTCCGGGGTTTTCCCGTTTACCCATTTACCTATAATGATTAATGCTATGGAAAGTACAATTCACGTGCGCCTTTGTGGTGGTTCGACCCTGAATAAGAAACTGTTTGGAATTTGCTTTGTGTACACCCCTTTGTTGACTCTTCATTTTGAAGAAGATCACGTACAGAAAAATACTGTTTGTTCAAGCTTATTCCACTTTTCATAGACACTAATTTGGAGGTAATAGTTATGGACACAATTATCACTCATTGTGCCGGAATGGATGTTCATCAAAAAGAAATTGTTGTCTGCACTTTGACAGGTACAAATGATGATTCCATCCAAAAAGAAACTAAAACATTTTCTACACTTACTAAAAGCTTATTTGATCTTCTAAAATGGTTAGAAGAAAAAGAAGTCACTCACATTGCCATGGAAAGCACAGGTATCTATTGGAAACCAGTATATAACATCTTAGAAGGATACTTTGATATTACATTGGCTAATGCTCAACGAATTAAAAATGTTCCTGGCCGTAAAACCNTCATCAAAAAGAAATTGTTGTCTGTACTTTGACAGGTACAAATGATGATTCCATCCAAAAAGAAACTAAAACATTTTCTACACTTACTAAAAGCTTATTTGATCTTCTAAAATGGTTAGAAGAAAAAGAAGTCACTCACATTGCCATGGAAAGCACAGGTATCTATTGGAAACCAGTATATAACATCTTAGAAGGATACTTTGATATTACATTGGCTAATGCTCAACGAATTAAAAATGTTCCTGGCCGTAAAACCGATGTATCTGATGCAGAGTGGATTGCTAAACTTCTTCGGCATGGTCTAATTGAAAAGAGCTTTGTTCCAAGCCAAGATCTCAGAGAATTACGTGATTTAACTCGTTTAAGAAAAAAATGGATTGGAAATTTAACTGCCGAAAAAAATAGAATTTCCAAAGTGCTTGAATGTTCTAATATCAAACTTGGCTCTGTTATTTCAGACATTTTTGGTGTCTCAGGACGCAAACTACTAAATCAACTAGTTGATAAGGGTTATCTTGATGCAAACGACATCAACGCTAACATCCACCACTCACTAAGAAAAAAAGCTGATACTATTTCAGAATCTCTTTTCGGTACATTAAATGAACATCAAATTTTTATGATTAGATGTTCTTGGCACCATATAGAGTTTTTAGAAAAATCAATTCAAGACTTAGAAAAACAAATTGAACTTCTCCTTCAAAATTACCAGGAAGATAAAGAGATACTTCTAACTATACCAGGTATCAAAGATCATACTGTGGCCAGCATTATTGCCGAAATTGGTACAGACATGACTCAATTTCCTTCCTCAAGACACCTTGCATCATGGGCAGGAGTAAGTCCTGGAAACAATNATGTTCTTGGCACCATATAGAGTTTTTAGAAAAATCAATTCAAGACTTAGAAAAACAAATTGAACTTCTCCTTCAAAATTACCAGGAAGATAAAGAGATACTTCTAACTATACCAGGTATCAAAGATCATACTGTGGCCAGCATTATTGCCGAAATTGGTACAGACATGACTCAATTTCCTTCCTCAAGACACCTTGCATCATGGGCAGGAGTAAGTCCTGGAAACAATGAAAGTGCTGGTAAAAAAAAAGTTCTAAAAACATTCAAGGAAACCCACATATAAAAACAGCACTTTGTGAAGTAGCCTGGGCAATATCAAGATCAAGGAAAACAGCTATGTCATCAGTTTTTTGGACTCTCTCTGCAAGAAGAGGAAAGAAAAAGGCTTTACAAGCAATTGCACATAAAGTTCTAAGAATTATATACACGTTACTACTCAATAAGCAGAATTATTCAGAACCCGGATTACCTAAATAACTAGTAACTATGAACGAATATGCTGTTAGGGGTGTCTTAAAAAAAACATTGTAAGCACCCTTTATTTCCTATTGCCTTTTTTGTTTAAAAAGTTCTTTCAAGCCTAACCTACTTCCTTAATAACACGACTTTAGCTTTTTTATTTTCACAGAAAAAGCGCAAGGCGCCCGCCTATCGGCGACAAACACTGGAAGACCTGCTCGTAGCGGTCGGGTTTTTTGACCGAAATCTATGTGCTTCTGCGTCTTCTAGCATAGCTTCGTAGCAAGCTTCCTCGAAGCAAAACTGCATGAGGCTAATCGACGAAGTATCTCAAGCAGTAATTGAAGTCCGTTGCTTGTCTGAAGTGATCGAGCCGATGGCGCCTGGAGCTAGACAGTTTTCAAGTTAGAAATTTATTAATTCTGATACTTCAAGAAAAGCGCAAGCGCCTTGGTCACGAGCAGCTGCTCCTGTGCCACTCCGTTTGCTCGTCGCAAAGCTGCTTCGTATTAAGCTTCCTCGAAGCAGTGTTTTGTGCGACGAGTAACCGCAGGAGCAATTGTTTTCGTGCGACGAGTAACCGCAGGAGCAAAGCTGCATGAAGCTATTCAGAGACGTTATTCAAGTAGTTATTGAAGTCAGTTGCTTGACTGAAGTGACCGAGATCGTAGGCGCTGAAGCTAGACAGTTTCCAAGTTAGAAATTTATAAATTCTGATTATGTAAAAAAAAGTAAGCAGAAAGATCTGCTTACTTAGTTTCGCGATGCAAAGTATATTTCTTTAGTCTCGGGCTGTATTTTTTTAACTCAAGACGATCTGGGTTATTACGTTTATTTTTAGTAGTGATGTAATTACGATCACCAGTTTCTGTACAAGCTAATGTAATATTTACACGCATTCTTCTTCCCTCCAAACATGCTTTACTTCAATCATACTTTTAAATAATAGCAAAATTCCCCTAAACAATCAAGCATTTCTTTAAACGGTAAAGTGGGGATTTACAATCATTCGATCGCGTTAGGGAAGGCAAACATAAGTATAATATAAAGGACTAGCAAGGATAGACTTCGACTTCACTTAATAAAAATGAAAAAAATTATCATTTTTACCTGAATAAGGATTTCACGTTCCAAATTCCGTTTCATTCGGTAAGTTTAATTGAATAAATCGATTTTTTTTCATAATTTCATACTTGGAGCTTCCACTACATTGCCAAAAATATACTTTAATTTCCTCTTTAGCATCCATTTCTCCTTCTAAACTATAGATACTTTTTGAGCTTCTTAATGAAAATGGTTGCATAAAAATTGTTCCGTTTTGTAGACAATCAGTCTCATCAAAATTTGTACAATATTGAACAATCCCTCTTCTTTTTAGTCGCCCATTTAATAGAAAGTAATACCCATCTACATTATGAACCATAGCTTGAAGAATAGGTGCAAAAAAGGTTATTTTCTTATCATTTTTTTTTGAAAATAAAGGATTACAAAAAACTTTTATCTGTCGAGTATCACAATTTAAATTACGAAACGTCATTTCTTGCAAAATGGTTTTTTCTCTATAAATTACTTGAAGACTAATTATTAGGTTCATGTTATTGTTTTCATATATAATTTTATCTTCTTTATACTGACAACTCCAGCTATCTAACCAAGTAAAATGTCCATCAATCCAAACACCGTATTTTACTATTTCAATTTCTTCATTATAGTATTGAGACCTCTGCTTCATTGTCTTACTAACACCACCCGCTAAAACTTTTGAAAATTTTGAATTTTTTTGACGTAATTTGACGAAAGTAGTTTAGCGTCTTTGATATCTTTTGCTTGTGAGTAAATCGTGAAAATTGGTTTTTCATTATCTGGTAAAATTAATGTCCATCCACCTTCAGGATGATATACTTTTATTCCATCTAACAATTCAATGTTTTTAGAACTATTTTCTTGCATTAACATTCGCATCACTAATCCTTTAGCTGTTTTGGGACAAGGAACAGATTCACGTGATAAAGAAACACATGGTAAATGCTTTGTTATTTCAGATATTACTTTCCTTTTTAACACAATAATTTCTAGTACATGAATAAAAGCATATTGAGCATCAAATAAGAAATTAAATACTGTACCATCTTGTTTCATAATTGACCTTGGGTTAGCTTTTGTTCGAATAATTTCGCCCCCTAAGCGGTTAGCTAAACTCTCTATTTCGCTATTACCGTGAATTGGGATAGCCATTATTCCACCTTTATTTCGATAAAAATGAAGCATGACATATAGAGCTAATATTGTCTCTTCTTCTAAAATCGTCCCATCATCAGAAACTATTTTTAAATATTCACCCGTTTCTCCAATTAAGATCCCAATATCAGCCTTAACTTTTTTTACATATTTTGCAACTTCAACTACAGTTTTATTTTTCGGAGCTCTGTAAATTTCACAATTCAACTCTTTAAGTAATCTATCAATAAAATAAAAGTGTTTGCATTGGTCATAATCAATTACCACTTTTACTTTTGCTTTCCTTATTTGATTTACCCTTACAAAGCTTATCAACCTTTGAATATAGTTTTCCTCTGCGTTTTTCATTACTGTAGAGCTACCGATTCTATCGAAAGATGCTCTTCTGTAATCTTCTTGCCAAAAAGCATTCTCAATCTTTCTTTCTACGATCGCACTGATAGGATAACCATTATGATCATAAAATTCTAGCGAAATCTGCTTCTCATTATTACGGTTTTCAAATCGAAAGTATACACCACCAATTACCTCTCCTTTTTCCACAAGGTACCGAACAACAGGTCCAATCGTATTCCCTACGTCAACGGTATGAATTCCAGCAGATAAGACTCCTGTTTGGAAAGATGATTTAATGAGGTTGGTGATAGAATAGCTATCTGAGCCTAAGATTACTTTCCCGCCATGAGGTAATATTGCACCATATGCGGCAGCTAATCTTGCAATGAAATCTGGGGTTATTTCCACATTTGCCAAACCTGAGATCCCTCGGCCATTAAACAAAGACTTTGTTACTTTTTTACCCCAAATTAAGGATGTATGAACAATAGCTTCTTCTTCTATTCCTTTGTTAGGCCAAACCTTAACTTCTGGTTTTATTACTGAATTTGAGGCTAAAATACAATGTTCCCCAACAACAGAAGCTTCAAAAAGCGAAACTGAATACTCTAATTTAGTTCCTTTGCAAATTGTTGTCCCTCTTAATTCACTACTATCACCTACATATATATCGTTCCATAGTATCGAGTGCTTTAAAGAACAATTTGTCGATAATATGGAATCACCTCCAATAATTGTATTGCAATCTACTTTAGCACCGGTTCGAATAACAGTTCCATCACCTATTGAAAGTGGACCCTTTAGATGCACGCCCTCTTCGACAATTACATCTTTACCAACCCAAATACCCTTTTTTATTTCTTTTCCAGGTAGGCGTACATTGACCTTTTTATTCAACATGTCAAATTGCGTTTGCCTATATGAACCTAAATTTCCTACATCAGACCAATAACCTTCTGCTTTATATCCGTAAATTGCCTTTTTTTCTTTCATTAAAAACGGAAACAGATCATGGCTAAAATCGGTAGGAACACCCTCTTCTAGGTATTGTAATATTTCAGGCTCTAATACATAAATCCCAGTATTAACTGTGTCGGAAAAAACTTCATTCCATCTTGGCTTTTCTAGAAATCGGATAATTTCATCATTTTCATTTGTCATAACCACACCAAATTCTTGAGGGAAATCTACTGGTTTCATAAAAATTGTTGTCAACGCACCTTTTTCCTCATGAAACTTAATACCTTTGACAAGGTTAAAATCGGTAAGACCATCACCACTAATTACAATAAAGCGTTCATCCAGAAAAGCCTCAGCATTCTTAATGCTTCCAGCTGTTCCTAAAGGAGTTGTTTCATAGAAATAATGTAATTTCACTCCATGACGACGACCATCACCAAAATAATCTTTAATAACATCAGGTAAGTATTGAAGAGTCACTGCAATTTCAGTAATGCCATATTTTTTTAACAACTCAATAGAATATTCCATCACAGGTTTATGGACGAGCGGAACCATTGGTTTTGGAATATTACAAGTTAGTGGGCGAAGTCGTGTTCCTTTCCCACCAGCCATGATCACACCTTTCATGTATTGATTCCTCCAATTCACTCAATTTGTTTCAAACTAGTTTTGTAAATAGCTACAGTACTTTTGGCTAAACTATTCCAGTTATACTTTTTCACAGCAAGTTTCTTACCATTTTGAGCAATTTTCTGAGCAAGCTTTTCGTCTTCTATACAAGTTAATACTTGAGTCGTGAGGCTTTGAACATTATTGGGAAAAATTTTTAAACCATTTTCTCTGTGTGTTACAATTTCACTTAGTCCCCCTGTATCCGAAACAATTGTTGGTTTCCCAGCAACCATCCCTTCTAACGCTACTATTCCAAACGGTTCATAATAACTAGGAAAGATACATATATCACAACCGTTAAGAATGTCATTTCTTAATCGATCATCTATAAACCCTATAAAATATATAACTTTCTGTAGCCCTTTATTAATAACCTTAGTTTTATATTCTTCCAATAACGGTCCTTTTCCCGCAATAATAAATTTTACATTGGGATGTTTGGCTATAATAGCTGGGGCGGCATCTATAATTGTTTGAAAACCTTTTTCCTTAACTATTCTTCCTACTGAAAAAATAAATATATCATTCTCTGAACCATACTTTTGCTTCCATTTACTCCCCTCACCTGAAATCATCTTAATATCAACGCCATTTGGAATTATTTCAATTTTATTTTTAGGTAAATTAAATACTTTCACGACTTCTTCTTCCATATATTTACTACAAACAATTACTTTCTGTGCCTCATAGGTTAACTCCCATTCTTTATGGCTAATATCTTTCTGAAGTTGAGTATAAATGCCACCATTTCGACCATATTCGGTTGCATGAATAGTAGCTATCAGAGGTAGATTTAATTGATGTTTTAAACCTTTTGCTGCAACACATACTAACCAATCATGGGCATGGATGATATCAAACCGGATTCCTTTTGCCAATTCTAATACGTGCTCATAGAATGCAATATTTAAACTGCCAACCCAATGATAGAAATCCTCAGCTTTAGGTTGTAAACATTGAACACGGTGAACATGAATTTCATCCATAACTTCGTAATCTGGGTGGCCTTCGACTGCTGCAGTAACCACGTGAATTTCGCACCCTTGATTTACAAGAACCTTCGAAATGTCATATACGTGTCGTGATAATCCACCTACTAGCATTGGTGGAAATTCCCATACTAACATTAATACAGTCATTTTTTTATTTTTTTTATTTTGCCTTTTATTGATTACATATTCATCATGTTTTGAAATAAAGACATTTAAATTAATTTCTTTAATAAATGGGAATTCAGCCTCAAATTTTGTTAACAATTCGTGACTTACTTTTTCATTTATTAATAACGTTTTTAAATTTTCGTACCTAATTATATGTTCTTTTATTCGATTGTTAGCATAATCGGTAGCACTATCACTATCAATAATAAAAGACCAATCACTACTAGTTGCTAACATCCACTCTCGTACCATTTGTTTTAAACAACGGTCAAACTCAATGGACTTCCCCTTGTTTTCGGTTACATAATGAACTAAATCTTTTTCAATTTGATGTAAGTATCTATATACCCAACTATTCTTTTGGTTTAACCAAACTTCTCCATAACCTTTTCTTCCCCAAGTATTAAAAGATACATGAGCTGTTTCAATATCTTGGTAATGTCTATCTAAATATTCTTCAGGCGTAATTAAATTTTCATTTAAACAACTCTGATTTAAGACATAATTTAGCCAATCAGGGCCTTCAAACCACCAATGTCCCAGTAGTTCAGCATCAAAAGGAGTTACAATAATATGAGGTGGAAAAGACTGCCCTTCATGATTATGTAAATGCTTTTTGATTGATTTCGTAAAATGTATACTATGCTCTTTCGCTTTTTTCATTGCATTTATACGGTTATAAAATTCTTTAGTATCAGTTGAACCTGTAATGCGATAAAGTTTCACTCCAGTATCATAACGAAAACCTTCAGCATGCATAAAAGGTTTTATATAATCCCAATCACGATCATAAGCAATATCTCGATAAAACTCTCGGTAATCATTATCACCTGGGTAACCATCCACTGAGCTCCACACCTGATTCGATAGCATTGAGTTTCTTGGAAACAACATAACACCATGTGGAGAAAAGATGGGAGCACCCGTTTCTTTTGATGGTGCAGGATCTGCATATTTTAATGCATGTTCATCGACAAAAGTATATCGAATACCTTCTTCAAATAAAATTCGATCAATACCTGGGGTAAAGGCGCATTCTGGTAACCAAAAGCCTCTTGGTTTATGGTCAAAGTGTCTAACAAATGTTTGTATTCCATGCAAAATTTGAGCTCTAATTCCTTCTTTTGTTTGTAAATAAGGTAAAAAAGCATGTGTTGCTGAACTACATATACACACTATCTTTCCTTCTGAAGCATAATGCTTAAAGCCTTTTAATAGGTTTTGATCCCACTCTAAAAATGTTTGTTTTATTTTTAAGATTCTTTTTTTATAAAAGTTAATAAGTTGCAATTCCTCTTCTTTAATCTCTACTCTACTTTCTTCTTTTTGAAGAAGTTGATCGGTTCGCTCTATGTTAAGTAAAAATCTCCTTTGCATAAGTGGATCAGAAAGCATTTCCATTAAAGGAGTAGAAAAGGAGATTGTTAAAGCGTTCAATCTTTTTTGATCTGCTAAATTCCATAGTAAAGGAATGTACGTTTCAGTAATTGCCTCGAATAACCATCGTTCCTCTAGCCGGTGAGCTTCCCGGTGTCTAACATAGGGGAGGTGGGCATGAAGGACTATAGAAAAATAACCATTTACCATTTTACTAACTCCTTACTTTACTTTTTCATAATATGAATAACTACTAAAGCCTTCTAACCACTCAGGATTATCTCTTTTTCCTTCTTTCCAATTAGAGACTGCTTTTGTAAATAAACCAGTTTCAAACTGTGAGGATCTAGGTGTATCAACAGGATTCGACCTAAGTAACGAAAAAAAACTACTTTCTCTGGTAACTACTCCTACATCTACACAGTAGGTTCTATTTGGTAGTAAGTTATCAAAAAAACATTGATTGGATGCTTCATTAAAGGAAAAATCTTGATAGCGATGTGCATTATGGCCATTAAAGAAAATAGCGGTTATATCATAAATCCTTAATTTCTTTTCAAAACTACTCCATTCACCATTTAAGTGATGCTCAATCATTTTTTTCTTTCTTTTTGAAATATCCCAATAGCAAAACAAAGCACATGGGGACTGAACCATTAGCACACACTGATCAACATCACGACGATCTTCCAACTCTGAATTTTGACCATATTTAAATAAGTCTTTTTTTTCCCCATAATCATTTGAAAAAAATAACTTACAACCAATATGTTCTTTTTGATATTTATTCCACCCATTATTAATATTTCCAATAGATAAATTAACTTTATTATCTTTTATTGATAATTCGTCATCTATTACTTTTTCAATTTCAATAATCAAATTCTTCACCTCTATTTACTAAGCAGTTACTAACGATAATACAAGCTATATTTATATTCATCTAATGACGAAATTATCACATAGAATCAATAATCTATAATACAATATTACAGTCGATATAGGCTTGCAACAAGAAGTCTATTTTGTTGAAAAATGTCTGTCCTTTATTACATCACTACTAGACATCTATTATTTTTTTAAATTAGCTAAAAAAAACAAGTAAAAATGGTAGAAATAACATTTTTTTTGATAAATCGACAAATCGAGTTGGTGTTTCTTTTAATTATGTTTATACGTTTCCTCCATAAGTGACATTCTTTTTATTTTTACAAAGCAAAGAGTCGTAAATAATTCTTATTTTTTTACTTCTTTTCAGTTCTACGTTTGGACAAGCTTTAATAATAAAAACAAGCAATGGTCTAGATATTAAAGACTTGTTATTTTTGTCTATTATGTTATAAATGTATAGTTATACTATTAATATAAGGAGGTTTTTTACTATGGAATATACAATTATTTCAATGTTTTCTATATCAATCATTTTATTCTTAATTTCGTTTTTTAAAAAAGATAAAAATAAGGAAGTTGAAAAGCAAATAGAAAATTTCTCAATTACCTTAATGCAAGAAATATATCAATTAAAAAAGAAAATAAAAGTATTAGAAGAGGAAATCTTAATTGGACAAGATGATAATTATTTCACTAATGAAAGGACTTCAACCATTTACTACGATAGAGATAAAATTTTATCCCTTTACGAAAATGGTTATACTGATGAAGAAATAGAGCAAATAACTGGATTTAGGCCTGAGAAAATAAATGATATTCTTAATGAAGGATAACCTTTTGATATGATTTATCTGAATTTTTTTAGGGTGAAAGACCCCCACCTCTAAGCGTAGCGTAGGTGGGATTTTCCAATGTATCAGCTTGCTGAAACGAGTTCACTTGAACATCTTGATCTAAATGTAATTTTTTTACCCCCCAACAAATATTATAGAGCCATTTTCCTTGTCAAAAAAAATAGCCAAAGAAAACATGACGGTCTTCTCTGGCTGTTTAATTTATTCACCATTATCAATATCATTTGAATGATTGTTATTTGAAGTCCTTGGTCCATTCCTTTCAGACTTTAATGAAAAATACACATCTAAAATACTGCCTGATATATTATTAGCTGGCCTTCCCATCCTTCCAGAGTTATCAATTCTCAAATCAGGAACAATTACTGCAAAAGCAACCTCTGGATTATCAAAAGGTGCATATCCAACAAATATTTGGTTATTACCTCTAATTGCATTTCCACTCCGATCACGAATAACATTGTTATTGGCATCACGGACAAAAAATAATTGGGAAGTCCCTGTTTTCCCAGCAACCTTGTAAGAATTATTACTAAGAGCTCTTGCAGTCCCACGCGAACCGTGAACAACAAGTCTAAAACCCTCTTGAACTCTTTTTATATAATCATCCTTCATATCTATTCGATTTAATACATTTGGCGCAAATTGTTTGACAACATTGCCTAGTTCACCTTCTATTGTACTCGGTTCTCGAATTTCTCTAACAAGACGAGGTGATATTCGATATCCACCATTAGCAATTGTTGCCGTATACTGAGCCATCTGTAGAGGAGTATACGTATCAAACTGGCCAATTGAAAAATACAGAAGGTTCCCAATCGTATTTGGAATACCACCATTAAAACCCGTAGCCTCTGACGGAAGGTCAATACCCGTTTTTACACCTAAACCGAACTGATTAAAGTTATAACGCATGGTTTCGTAACCAATTGGAATGTTACCTGACCAACGACCTTGTGCGTGATTATATGTTCCACCTAATGCCATCGCAATTTCAGCCATATAAACATTTGAAGAACGTTCAAGGGCGGTTAAATCATTTATTCTTCCCATAGCTGAAACTGAACTCATACGCTGTCCACCTATATTTATAGTTCGATCATTAAAAAACGTTCCTGGTTGTGCTACTCCTTCTTGAAAACCTGTTAAAACCGTTGCTCCCTTTACAGCTGAACCCATTTCGAAGGCATTATAAATATTCCCTATTTCATAAGAACTCAAATTATTGGTTTGACTATTTTCTCTAAAACCTGACATCGCTAAGACTTCACCGGTATAGGGCTCGATTAGGACCACATACGCTGCTGGTACTCCTAAGAAACCATTCATCGATTTCAAGCGTTGGATTTCATCATAAACTATTTTTTCTACGTGTTGTTGTAACTCCATATCTACGGTAAGAATTAAATCTTTTCCTCTTTGCCCCGGTGTTTCAATCGGTTGATCAATAAGTCTTCCTGAACCATCAAGGACGTGCTCTAAAACTTCTTTATCACCTCTTAATACATCTTCATATTGTTGTTCCAGTTGGCTTATACCGACTTGATCACTACGGTAATATCCTCTTGACAAATAAAAATCAATTGAATCTCTTGGAATGGATCCTACCCCACCAAAAAACTGTCTAAAACTACTACCATATACATAGTTTCGTTCTGAATCTCTTATGATATCGATACCTGGCATCTCAGATAAGTGCTCAAGAACTCTAGCAGCCTCTTCATATGTGACTTCTGTCACACGTTGTGGAGTATGGGCAAATCCCCTGTCAAACTCCCTTTTTATTGCAATAATCTCGATATCCTTTTCAGTTAATTCATTTAGATGCTCCTCTGTAATACGATCAAGTTGTAGCCTATATATATCCATGGCGTCATTTTCTAATTCACGCATTTCATCACGAGTTACTAAGTTATTCGCCTCTTCGCGATTCGTTATAATCCAATAGTCTTTCATGTCACGTTCAGTAACTTTATTCGTATCGACATCGATTAATTCATTTAATCTTTCAGCAACGCGCAATTTCTCTTCATTTGAAACATTGGCATTCGTATATGTGACCATTAAAACAAGTTTATTTTCAACAACTGTATGACCAAACCTATCATACATCACTCCTCTTGGAGCTTCATTTTTTGCTATCACATTAACCGTCCGCTCTAATTTCCGTTGATACTCTTCTCCTTGAACAATTTGTACAACCCCTAAACGTAAAATAAGAGCAGAAAATAGTAAAAACACGACGAAAAAAAGTATATTTAAACGGACGGGCATATGAGTTTTTTTCTTTCTTTTGCTCATTTATGCACTTCCTTTCTTTACCAATCCTTATTTAAAACCACACTTATTTATTATACTAAAAAACACACAAATAGACACCTAGTAATAGGTGCCTTATATTGTAATTTAAGATGGATGTATTCTTATCTAGTTTACTCATTCGATATTTCATTAAAAGGTATCATTTCTTATATAGGCGCACCATCGTTTTCTCCTTCACCTTGTTTCTTATTTCTTGGTAAGGAGTATTCTTCTCCCCCTTTATTGCTATTTTCAATGTTTACTTTTCTTATGAATAAGTAAATAACCATGTGGCCCGCTCCTAAAATTAAGAGCAATATCGGTATTCCTTTTTGTTCATCAAATAGTGTTACAGTTAACATGAACATTAATATTGAAAAGATTCGTCCACTATTTAAAAATAACTCTCTTACAACAATATATTCTACTCTCATTTCTGCCGCTTTCCAACCTCGACCAATTACATCATATGTGATTGATATATAGGGAACAAGCAAAATAGGATAAGACAACGAAATTGCTACACCATACATAATCAAACGTGTAAATGTTAAATCCCTAACAATTAAGAAGATAGCTAAAAATAAACCAACACCACCAATTAAAATAGCTTTTTTTCGAAAGTGCGGTTTTATAAAGCGTCCAACAATATAATAAGTTACAAAAGATACAGCTGAAGCAACTAACCCATACGTGCCGATAGCTAACTCACTATTTGTTGCAATATAAACCCATACAACTATGACAAATACAAAAGTACCTTCACGTAATCCTTGAAAGAAATGAGCATATAAAACATTCCTCCAATTCTTACTATTTTTTCGTTCCTTAAGAATTCGAATAAAATCAAATTTACCAGTTGCTGGACGCCTTTTAAGTAAAAAGCTCAAAATTACTGCACCAACAAATAGTGTTAAGGAAATACCAAAAATTACTTTATAACCAATTAACTTTTCCATTTTTGTAATAAGGAATCCTGCCAATATCGGACCAATCATTCCTGCAAATGATGTCACTAACCCTAAAAATCCATTAAAAAAATCACGTGTTTCAGGCTCAGTAATTTCAAATGTTAAAACATTAAAAGCTAACCAATAAAATCCAAAACCAATACCTAATAGCGCACCTAATAAAAGCAAATAGCTACTAGCCTTTTCTCCTAAAAACAAAACAGTGAAAAAGAAAACGGATAGGAAGGATACTCCTAACCGTAGTACAATTACTCTGTCAATTTTTTTCGCCCATCTACCTGCTAATATAAAGGTTAATGGTTGCATAACTACAGACGCTAAATTGTATAGAGCAATATGAGTAAACTCCCCAGATTGCTTCCACAAGTAAACGTTTACGAATGTATTCGATAAAGCAATACTTAATGCATATAATCCACCAATGATTAAAAGGAGGGTTAAATCACGATTAACTTCAACTTCACCGAGAAATTTTTTTAAAATCTGTTTCATTTCCGACTCCCCTTTACCACTTCATAGCTAGTTTGTCTAAAATTTTGACGCTTATACTTATTAAATGGTAAATGGAAGTTTTTGAGAGCGAGAAATTATCTTAACGCATCTCGCCTATAAAGTTGAACTTCAATCATTGGACTTACTACCCTTAAGACTAACAAAAGTATACATAACAAGAAAAGCGCAAGCGCCTTGGTCACGAGCGAAAGGCACTGGAAGGCCTTTGACAGAAGCCGCTCTTTGGCTTCCGAAAAGGACTGAAGTGACCGAGCTCGTAGGCGCTGAAGCTAGACAGTTTCCGAGTTAGAAACTTATAAATTCTGATACTACAAGAAAAGCGCAAGGCGCCCGCCTATCGGCGACAAACACTGGAAGACCTGCTCGTAGCGGTCGGGTTTTTGACCGAAAGAGAAGGTCTGAAGTGATCGAGCCGATGGCGCCTGGAGCTAGCCATTTTCCAAGTTAGAAATTTATAAATTCTGATACTGTTAAATAGGACTAGTTCAAATTTGAACTAGTCCTATCACAGTAATTATTATTTTGCAGCACTATAACGTTTTGAAACTTCATCCCAATTTACAACATTCCAAAATGCTGAAATATAATCAGGACGTTTGTTCTGATAATTTAAATAATAAGCATGCTCCCAAACATCAAGACCTAAAATAGGTGTTTTCCCTTCCATAATAGGCGTATCTTGATTTGGCGTACTTGTAACTGCTACTTTTCCATTGTCTACAATTAACCATGCCCATCCAGAACCAAAACGGGTAGTTGCAGCTTTAGCAAATTCTTCTTTAAAAGCATCAAAGCTTCCGAATGCAGCCGTTATTGCATCAGCAAGTTCTCCTGTAGGTTCACCACCACCATTTGGTGACATTACCTCCCAAAATAGACTGTGGTTAGCGTGACCGCCACCGTTATTTCTTACTGCAGTACGAATAGTCTCTGGTAAAGCATCTAAATCGCTTATTAATTCTTCTAAACTTTTATCAGCTAATTCAGCATGACCTTCTAGAGCATTGTTTAAGTTTGTTACATACGTGTTATGGTGTCTTCCATGATGAATTTTCATTGTCTCTTCATCAATATGAGGAGTTAGTGCATCAAAAGAATAAGGTAATTCAGGTAATGTAAATTTTGCCATTTAAATATCCTCCTTAATAATCCATTTATGAAGTTTTCTAAAACTTGAAAGTTTTAGTAATTCCTTTTCCAATTTCTACATTAGCAGAATTAATTGAGCGTTTCAAACAAAACAACTTAAACTTTCTAAACTTTTTTATTTACTATCGATAAAAAATACTTTTTTACCCTTTATATACAATACCCATCTATCAGTTTTTTCATTAATATATATTTTAAGCATTTTTTTCTATCTTCCATTTATACATATATAGACAGGCTAAATTAAGGTTATGAGGAGGATAAGATGAACTGGTTTGAAGCATTGCTTTTAGGAATTGTTCAAGGACTATCAGAGTTTCTACCTATTTCTAGCTCAGCACATTTAGTAATCGTTCAACATTTATTAGGAATTAACGTAGAGGGGAATCAACTAGAGTTCGAAGTGTTATTGCATTTTGCTTCTTTATTAGCAGTTACTATTTATTTTCGGAAAGAAATAAAAGAAGTTATGATTGGATTTATTTCTTATTTATTTTTAAACAAAAAAGAAAACCGAGTGCATTACCGCTTCGGTTGGCTTATTATAATAGCTACTTTTGTGACCGCTGTACTTGGAAAGTTATTTGAAGATCTATTAGGAAAAAACATTACTAATACTGCGACTATAGGTGTTTCATTAATTATTACAGGTCTTTTCTTATTTTTAATTGAGCATGGTATTAGACCTGGAAAACGTTCAATAAGGGAAATGACATGGAAGGACGGGTTAATTGTAGGAATTGGGCAAGCACTTGCAATTTTACCCGGCATCTCAAGGGCTGGTAGTACATTAGTAACGGCATTATGGTGTGGATTAAATAAGGAGACAGCAGTACGTTATTCATTCCTACTATCGATACCACTTATTTTAGGTATTTCAGTCTTTGAGGTACCGAAAATGTCACGAGTTTATTTTGAAACATACCTATTAGAGACAACAATTGCTTTCCTAGGTAGCTTCCTATTTGCACTAATAGGTATAAAATGGTTGATCGCTATGGTTAACCGTACAAAACTATCGTTTTTTGCCCTTTACTGTATTATTCTAGGCCTTTTCGTTTGGTTTTACATCCAAGATGTTTCTATTGTTTAACTTGTAGGTGGTGAGTAAAAATCTGATTTTTGCTCACTAGCTTTAATTTAAGATCTTGGTAAACTATTTCCAATAATTCATCAAAGAAAACTGTATGTTTCGAATACATAAAAAGAGGAATACTGTTCGTTTCTATCTTTTGTAAATTTTCTTCACCAATTCCAGATAAAACGTGTAAGACCGGAACCCCATTTACCGCACATCCACATCCATCTGTATCATAAAATAATATTAATTTATCGTCTTGCTTTAAGTATTTACGTAAAAATTTTTGAGCACTTGATGAAAATGTTACGTACAAGTCATTCCCTCCCTTTCTTAAAAGACATTTTTATTTTAGAGTTTCTTACCTTCGACTTCTAAATTAAAATTTTGCGGTGAAACGCTTCTGTCCCATAATAGTGGAAAGTAAAAAAAACGACCTATCTGCTCAATCCTATGATGAACAAATAAATCGTTGATTATGTATTCTGGCGGAGGAAGAGGGATTCGAACCCCCGCGCGGTTTAACCCGCCTGTCGGTTTTCAAGACCGATCCCTTCAGCCGAACTTGGGTATTCCTCCAATTTCATATGGTGGACCCTGTAGGACTCGAACCTACGACCAACCGGTTATGAGCCGGTAGCTCTAACCAACTGAGCTAAGGGTCCAATTTATATCAATATTAAATGGGGCGATTGATGGGAATCGAACCCACGAATGCCGGAGCCACAATCCGGTGCGTTAACCACTTCGCCACAACCGCCATGTGATTAAATGAATGGTAGCGGCGGAGGGAGTCGAACCCCCGACCTCACGGGTATGAACCGTACGCTCTAGCCAGCTGAGCCACGCCGCCATATATGGCTCCACAGGTAGGACTCGAACCTACGACCGATCGGTTAACAGCCGATTGCTCTACCACTGAGCTACTGTGGAATAAAACCAAAGACAAGATTTATCATATCATAATGTCATATTATTTGTCAACAATATTTTTTAAAGCATTTTTTAAAATTCCTTTATCTAATTGCGACATGAATAAATATATCATATTATTTTTTCAAAAACAATATATTTCATTATTTTTTTTCTTAAAAATACAACTTATTATATTTTTACATTGACTAATTTATAATCAATTATATCTTAACTTAATTGTTCACTAAAGTAACCTAAAATTTAAGGGCTGACAAAAGAACTTCATCAGCCCATTAATAGATTTTTAGAACTCCTCTTCACCAATTACTGCTTCCGCAATGTTTACTGCGTGATCTCCAATTCTTTCTAAATTACTAACTAAATCAACAAACACAATCCCTGCTGAGCCAGTACATTTCCCTTCATTTATACGTAAAATATGATTTTTACGTAATTGTCTTTCCATTTTATCTATTTTTTCTTCTTTTAGAAGTACAGAGCGAGCTGCAACAATATCACTATCTTCTAATGCCTTAATTGCTTCTTTTAATGTTGAGATTGTTAAGGTAAACATCTCATCTAAATCATTTACTGCTTTCTCCGACAAAAATACTTTGTTTGTAATTTTATAATCAATTAACTCAACAATGTTTTCCATATGGTCACCGACACGTTCAATATCTCTTACTGTATCCATTAATGCAGAATGAAGCTCTGAATCTTTTGCAGATAGAGATTTAGCAGATATTAAAATAAGGTAATCGGTTATTTTACGATCTAGATTATTAATTGCATCTTCGAATTGTACTGTTAACTCAGCATGTTTCTTTTGATTCGTTTTTAAATATTGATTTGCTTCTAATAATCCTTGTTCTGCAAACTCAGACATACGTAATACTTCTTTTTTCGCTTGCCCAAGTGCAATTACTGGTGATTGTTGGATAAACAATGGATCCAAATGCTGTGCTTTATACTCAATCGCTGTATCTTTACCAGGAATTATTTTTGTTACAATTGTCGCTAAAACTGCTACAAATGGTAGTTGGACAAAAACATTGGCAGTATTAAATATACCGTGAGCAAAAGCAATTTGCATAGGTTTATTTAAGTCAAGTATTTCACTAATATAGGCAATAAAATGTGTATATGGTGTTAATATCAATAAAATGATAAACGTTCCAATTAAATTAAAAATAACATGCGTTAAAGCTGCTCGTCTTGCTGCAATAGAAGCCCCTAACGAAGCTAATACCGCTGTAATTGTCGTACCAATATTATCTCCGAACAATACAGGGAGAGCGGCCCATAAATCCATTGCCCCTTGATCATATAATGTCTGTAATAAACCAATTGAAGCAGACGAACTTTGTACAATAACCGTAAATACTGTACCAATAACTACTCCTAAAAACGGATTTTCACTCATACTTATTGTTAGATCCGTAAAAGCTTGTACAGTACGAAGTGGCTTCATCGCATCTCCCATTAAACTTAAGCCATAAAATAAAGCACCAAATCCAAATATAACTTGTCCATAATTTTGAGCTTTTTTATTTTTAATGAAGAAAATAAAAAATGTACCAATGGCTATAATGGGTAATGCATAAGCTTGTATTTTAAAACCGATGATAAAGGCCGTTACGGTAGTACCGATATTAGCACCCATGATAACTCCAATTGCTTGCTTTAATGTCATAAAGCCTGCATTTACAAGTCCAATCGTTAAAACTGTTGTTCCTGTACTTGTCTGCAAAGCAACAGTAACTACTAGACCTGCAATTACACCCATGACCGGGTTAGAAGTAAATTTATCAAGAATATCTCTAAGTCTATTTCCTGCTACTTTTTGAAGACCATCACCCATGAACTTAATTCCGAATAAAAATATTCCTAGTCCTCCAAGAAATAAAAATAGTATTTGTTGAATATCCAAAAAACTCGCCCCTTCAATTAATTTATCTTTTTCTTTATTTCGACAATCCTCTACAAGCATACTTGTTAATTGTTTATAAATTATTAATGCTTTGTAAAGATTTTGTAAAGATTTTTTAATGTGATATTAAAACAATTAATCTAACTGCTTTCTATAAACACTCCTTCTTTCATAAATTGAAAATTTTTATACCCTTTGTAAAAGTCAACTTGTTGAAAAGAAAATATTTCTGTAATATATACGATAGTCAGTCAACGTTTTTAGCTAAAAAAAAATTTACAATAAAGGAGTAGGAGAATGAATATTTTCCAGCAATTTTTTAAAAGTATCTATTCCCCACAAACTGTAGCAAAATTTAGAAATCAAGGAATAGGAAAAACAATACTATATGTATTTGTATTAATGCTTATTTCTGTTTCTGTTTCAGCAATCCAACTTGGGACTGGGATATCAAATACAGTTAATAATTTTCAAGTTGCACTCAAAACTGATATACCAGACTTCGAGCTTAAAAATAGTGTTCTAACGTCAGAACTAGTAGAACCATTATTTATTACTATTGATGGTGAACAATTTATTTTTGATACAACTGGTAGCCTTACTATAAGAGACATTGAACAAAATCACACTCACGTATTAGCATTATTAGAAACAGAAGCTGTTTTTATAACAGAAGGCATAACTGAATCGTTTCGTTACCGTGAATTTGGGAATCTTAATTTCACAAAAGAACAAGTAGAAGAAATTACAAGTTCAGTTATTAATTTATTGCCATTGATAATTGCTGTAGTTGTTCTCATACTCTACTTTTTCTTAACAGCAATGAAATTTATAGGAGTATTTTTTCTTTCTTTCATTGCATTACTAATTAGAAAAAAACTTAACTTAATATTACCCTATAAAAAAGTTTGGATTTTAAGTGCGTATGCAGTAACTTTACCTACTATATTTTTTACTATTACTGATGCACTATACATTTTCATACCATTTTCTTTCACTTTATATTGGGTAGTTGCATTAATTATGATCTATTTGATATTTAAGGAACTATCAACAATTCATGAAGACAATGAACCTGAACAACTATAATGATTTAGTCATTATGCAAGAAAAGCGCAAGGCGCCCGCCTATCGTCGACAAACACTTGAAGGTCGGCAAGTAGCGGTCTGCTCTTTGACCGCAATCTGTGTGCTTCTGCGTCTGACAGCAATGCTTCGAAGTAGGCTTCCTCGAAGCATTGCTGCATGAAGCTATTCAGAGACGTTATTCAAGTAGTTAATGAAGTCAGTAGCTTGACTGAAGTGACCGAGCTCGTTGGCTGCTTGCGCTAGACAGTTTTCAAGTTAGAAATTTATAAATTCTGATTATGTAAAAAAACGAGTAGAAAGCTTCTAACAGCCTCTACTCGTTTTTACTTTTACCGTCTATTTTTTTCACTACTATCCTTGTACCATCAACAGAAACGACTATTATAGCAGTGTTGGGGGCCAACCATTGACTATCGCTAATAGCACTATAAAATGATCCCTCAACCTCAATAGTTCCGATAGGGCGAAATGCCGTTTTCGTTAATCCTCTTTTCCCAACTAAATTTTTATAAGATTGATTTAATGAATTATACCCTAATTCACCCGTTAATTGGTCGTTCAATGTTAATTTTGTCCATAGATTTCTTGAAGGAAATACCTTTATGAATAATATCGATGCTCCTGTACCTAACAGTAAAGCCATAGCTGCAAGAAAACCATAAATGATATTAGGTGTAGGCAATGCAATTCCTATAATCATTAATAAAATACCTAAAAATGCCAATGTTCCATCAGATACAAACTTACCATCAAAAACAATAAGTGATATACCAAAAATATAAAGTAAAGCAACCCATAAACCTATGCCCGAACCGGGAGTTATATGAAATGAAAAATATGTGGCCATAATTCCAATTCCTATAATAGCAAATATCCCTTTTGCTTTTACAAGAAGCTCCCCAAATAAAAATAAAGTCCCTAAAAAGACAACGAAAAAACCAATAATCGATAAATTTAATATTTCCATCTCTTCACTCCTAACATAGCAGTTCTTACCTCATATTACGTTTAAACCCTTTATTAAGTTTCAAAATATTATATGTAAAAAGAAAGATGGGTATAGTAAGAAAAGCGCAAGCACCCGCCTAACGGCGAAAAACACTGGAAGGCCTTTGACAGAAGCCGCTCTTTGGCTTCTTACGTTTACGTGCTTCTGCGTCTTCTAGCATAGCTTCGTAGCAAGCTTCCTCGAAGCAGTGTTTTGTGCGACGAGTAACCGCAGGAGTAAAGCTACATGAAGCTAATCGAAGAAGGATCTCAAGCAGTAATTGAAGTCCGTTGCTTGAATGAAGTGACCGAGCTCGTTGGCTGCTTGCCCTAGCCAGTTTTCTAGCTTCAAAATTTTATACTTTCCTATCTTGTAAAAAAGAGGTGATTATCGATGAAAAAAAATATTACAAAAAAACATAAAAGAAAAACCGATGCCTTAAAATCAACACTATCTTTTAAACAAATAGATACAAGGAAATTTTCCGTGTAAAAGTTTTTATTACATACGAGTAAGAAAATTTCTTGATATTGACTAAACTAACAAAATCCCATTTCGATTCTTCATAATCACTTAATGATAAGGGACCTAACTCAAAACTTTAGTTAGGTCCCATTTATTATCCTTTTGTAAACCAACCTTTAATTACATTTATTATTTCAATTAAGACATCTAGAACTTTTCTGATAAAAGTTTGAGTATCTTCCCTATTTAAGAACTCACCTAAATTATCTCTTATTTTCGATATTTGATTTTGTACTTGATTCCAATCGATATTTAAATCTTTCATACGATTAAATAAAGAAATCAACCCTCGTAATTCTTCTTCAGTCAATGTTATACCTAGCTCTTGTGCAATTCTTTGAATAAGATCACGTAACTCTTGTTCATTGGTGATAGGACTTTTAGCAATTTCTTCTTTAATTCTCGTCATTAATTCTGTAGCTTGTTCAATCCCTAGACGATCACCAAGCTCAGCTGTTTTAACCATTTCTTCATTCGCAACTTGTTTTTGTTCCTCTGGAATTTCTATCTCTGCTGATATTTCATAAGCTTTAATAATACCAGTTAGAGCACCAGTACCTGATACAGTAAATGGTGCTGTCACATAAATATCTGCATCAGTTATACCTGCTGTAACTAATGCATTTGCATACATACCTTCTGAAACCCAATCAATATTATTAGACGCTACATTTATCCCTGCACCACTATCTAGAAGTATGATTCGTGCAGATGAGATAGATCGACTACCGATCTTTTGTTGACTTATATAATTACCTAAGTATTTTCTTTCTTCTTCAATACTAACATAAATTATTTCGGTATCGTCTGATACATTCATTTCTTGAAGTATCTGTTTTTTCTGTTCTTCAGTTAAATTTTTTCCTAGCGTTACAATAACTTCACCCACTACTGCATCTCCTAAAATAGGTGTAGGGGCTACAATGGTAAACAACCCTATCAATATAAACAGGATTAATTTTCTCATTAAAAGTACTCCTCTCGCATCTTGCTTATAATTTAAAATTGTATTGCTAATAGTAATAGAACACTTTTTCGGGTTGAAAAGACAGTGACTTTAGACCTATTTCTTATAAAAAAGCAATTCAATTTTTTTTCTAATAGTTAGTTGAACTTTCATTATTTTTATTACACGAGTTAACTTAAAAGCAATGATTACCCATATTCCTGTGATAATCATTAAAAGGCTTGCTTTCACAAACATACTGACTACTTCTTGCATCCACAACGAAAAGAATATTGGTCCAAATGCAACCCCTAAAAACCGAACCATTCCATAAATTGAAACAATAAACCCTCTTTCTTTTCCGCCTACTGTTGATGTAATTAACGTATTAGCACAAGGTAAAATAAAACCAACACCAGATGCTGCAATTGTTAAACTAAAAATTAATTGGTGGAACTGATGAAAAAAAATTAAACCTAATAAAGAACCTGTTAGCAAAGTTATCCCTAAAAGCAACAATTTCTTCATATATAGTAAATTACTTGCTATATTCTTACCTGTCCAATAGGAAACATATGTTAACAGACCTAGTGGCACCATAAATACAAAGCCTTTAAATAAACCATTTATAGCATAAATTCTCTCTATTTCAAATGATAAAAAAACAAGCATTCCAAACAATAAAAAAAGACCTACTGCACCTATTAAAGAAAGCGGAAACAAAGTCCTAGCCTCTCTTCTAATGACATTCATTAACATTTTCAAGTAGTGAAATAGTGGTTCATTCACCTTTTCTTGATTTATCGATTTAATACTAAAATATATTCCTACAAAAGCAATTAAAGAAACAAAAAAGTAAAAACAAAATGCACTATACCATGAAAAGAGTGCAGCTAGAGCCCCCAAGAATGGACTTACTACTTTTCCTATTCCATTAAAAACTTCAATAATACCTAAACTTTTACTTCGTTGCTCCCCTTCAAATAGATCACCAATTAATGCCATTGCAAGTGGTGCTGTCCCTCCCGCCCCAATTCCTTGAATAATCCGTCCTATAAAAATCCAAGTATATGGCTCTTTGACTCCTAGCCCACCAATAATAGTTACAAAATTTCCTACCATCACAAAAAACAGTGATAATAACACTAATTTTTTTCTCCCGAATCTGTCCGAAAGAAAACCTACTATTGGGATAACAATTGCAGCAATAAGTGAAAAAATTGATAGTAACAACCCTACTTCTATATGCGTAATATTTAATTCATCTTCTATTAAAGGTAGTATCGGTAATAGCATGGAGTTTCCTAATACCATTACTAAAGGTAAAAGTCCAATAATACTCATGATGTAAACTGTGGCTTTTTTCTGCATAAAAAACCTCTCTTGTCATAATAAAAGATGGACAAGCATACGAATGTAACATAAGAACTTATCACAATTTATCTAAAAAAACGGGGGGTTCTTCAAATGAAAAAATTAATTGCACCAATTCTTTTACTAATAACTATATACAGTATTTATTATGACCTAAATATAGGTACTCTACCCACTAATACAATAGTTGCCGCAGAAAGCACTACAACCGTAAATGATTCAGCTAATAATCCTGTAGAAAAAAATGAAAATATACCTTCAGAATCCATCGTTGTAGAACCAGGTTACACAGTACTATCCATTGTTGAGGAACTACATATAGGACCAGTGAATGCTACTATTCAACAAATTATTAATGATTTTGAAACATTAAATTCAAATACAAATGCAAGTAATATTAAAATAGGTGAAGCTTATCTTTTTCCCATTTATACTAACTAATGAATCGTAGTACACCTATTAATCGAAGCTGTCTATTTGGCGCTATGTGTAAATCGTCCAAATAACCTTTGCGGGTAAACAATAAAGCTGACCTACAATCAATGGGGGGTTTCCTTCATCCCATACTGATTGTTAGTTCAACTTATCGGACCTTTAGGGGCAGTAAGAGTGGGATAAAGTCAGAAATTAATAATCTTTCCAACAAAAGATTATTAATTTCTGACCTTGCATATGCTCATCTGATCTTTCTTATTTTTTAAAAAATATACACATGGAATGGTTTCATTGCTTCCTTCTTGCCAAACATTTATCATCATTGATAAAATAAGAGTAATTTTGAATTTCGCAGTCCAGATATGTTCAACAATTGGCGAAAATTCAAAATGATTATTTAGAAGGGGTGCGTGTAAAAATAATGACCCAAATTATCCATAGAACAAAAACAAAGCCAATTAAAGTAGGTCCTATTACAATTGGTGGAAATAACGAAGTCGTAATTCAAAGTATGACTACTACAAAAACACATGATGTAGAAGCAACAGTTGCAGAAATCTTAAGACTAGAAGAAGCGGGATGTCAGATTGTTCGTGTTGCTTGTCCTGATATGAGGGCTGCAGAAGCCATTAGTGAAATAAAAAAAAGAATTAATATCCCTTTAGTGGTAGACATTCATTTCGATTATCGCCTTGCTTTAAAAGCAATTGAAGGCGGAGCAGACAAAATTCGTATAAATCCAGGAAATATCGGTAAAAGGGAAAAAGTTGAAGCAGTTGTAAAACTCGCTAAAGAAAAAGGTATTCCAATTCGTATAGGTGTAAATGCAGGTTCATTGGAAAAAAGAATTTTGGATAAATATGGATACCCAACAGCTGACGGCATGGTAGAAAGTGCTCTTCACCACATCAAAATTCTTGAAGACTTAGATTTTTACGATATTATTGTTTCAATGAAAGCTTCTGATGTAAATTTAGCGGTTGAAGCATATGAAAAAGCCGCTAAAGCCTTTGATTACCCCCTCCATTTAGGTATTACTGAATCTGGAACTTTATTTGCAGGTACGATAAAAAGCGCTGCTGGCCTAGGAGTACTCCTTCATAAAGGTATAGGGAATACCGTGCGCATTTCTTTAAGTGCGGACCCAGTAGAAGAAGTAAAAGTAGCCAGGGAATTATTAAAATCATTTGGTCTTGCTGCAAATGCAGCTACCCTTATTTCATGCCCGACTTGTGGTAGAATTGAAATAGATCTCATTAGCATTGCCAATGAGATTGAAGAGTATATTTCAAAAATTAAAGCACCAATTAAAGTAGCGGTACTAGGTTGTGCGGTAAATGGCCCCGGAGAAGCAAAAGAAGCAGACATTGGAATTGCTGGAGCGCGAGGAGAAGGTCTATTATTTAAATACGGGGAAATTGTTCGAAAAGTACCTGAAGAGATTATGGTAGAAGAACTAAAAAAAGAAATTGATAAAATTGCTAAAGAAAAGAATAATATTAACATTTAATAAGTAAAAAGGGCTGGTTGGTCATTCAAACATTTATTATTAGTTTGAATACCTACCCAGCCTCTTCTTATAAATGATAGTGCTTTTTTAAAGTTTGCTTAGAAAAATGGTGAGAAAAACAACGTTAAAATGATAGATACTGCCCCAATACCTATAGCCCAGTTTCCAAGCCCAGTAGCTCCATTACGACGAGCAATAAAGCCTACAATTATACCTGCTGCTCCTAATATCACAGGTAAGAAGAACAATGAAATGATGGAAAGGACGATCGCAAATGCTCCTACACCCCTACCCTCAGTTTCACCATCAATGTCTGCTCTTGTTTCCTCGTCTACATCATCAGCAAATGGGCGTTCTCCTACAAACCCACGCTGTGGTGCAAATTCTGCAGCCGTTTCTTCCTTATAGTCACCATTAGGATAATCAGCTGCCATTATACCGTTTGGGTTTTCGTCTCTTTCCCTATTGTCTAAGTCAAGAGAACGCTTATCTTTATTTGTTTCATTAATATCTGTCATTCGTCATCCCTCACTTTCTTTTTCAGGAGCATTTTTAGTATTACACATGAACGATGCAATATTGATGTTAATGATTTCATATTTAGGAATGATCTTATGTTATCATAAAGAAGAATACTATTATAAAGGGTGATCTTTTTGAAAAAGCAAATTCGCTTCGGACTAGATATTGATGGAACTGTAACATCGCCTGAAACATTCATTCCATACATTAATAAACATTTCAATAAAAATATTACATTAAGTGATATTACTCAATATGAATTAACCCCATTACTAAATGTCACTGATGAACAATTTTGGCAATGGATGAAAGAATATGAACCAATTATTTATAAAAACGCACCAATAGCTTCATTTTTCGCTGAAACACTGCGCGGATGGCAAAACGATCATCATTTTACGTACATCAGTGCTCGCGGTAACCATCTTTTGGAAATTACTGAAAACTGGTTCAATAAACACAATATACCTTATCATCATATTGAGCTTTTAGGACAACACGATAAACTACAGACAATAAAAAAGCATAATATCGAAATCTTTTTTGAAGATAAACATGACAACGCTTGTGATATCTCAGAAGAATGTAATATTCCAGTAATTTTACTGGATACTCCTTATAATCAGGATCCAATTCCTCAACAAGTTATTCGTGTAAAGGATTGGAAGGAAGCAGCTCTTTGGGTAAATAAATGGACAAGAAAAGCGTAAACCGCCTTGGTAGTAGTAGCTTCACTGGGGCGGCCTTTGACTAAAAGCCGCTCTTTGGCTTCCTACGTGCTTTTAGCGTCTTCTAGCATTGCTTCGTAGTAAGCTCCCTAGAAGCAGTGTTTCGTGCGACGAGTAACCGCAGGAGCAATTGTTTTCCGTGCGACGAGTAACCGCAGGAGCAATTGTTTTCCGTGCGACGAGTAACCGCAGGAGCAAAGCTGCATGAAGCTATTCAGAGACGTTATTCATGTAGTTATTGAAGTCAGTAGTTGACTCAAGTGACCGAGCTCGTAGGCGCTTGCGCTAGACAGTTTCTAAGTTAGAATTTTTTTCTTTATTACCTTGTAAATAAAGGAGCCCCTTAGCTAAATAATGCAAAGGGGCTCCTTGAAACTACAAATCTTATCTAGTCTTGGAGGTATTAAGTACTAACTACAATTTTTGCAATACCCATACACCTCAAATTTATGATCAACAATTTTAAAATCTTCACTTGAAACTTTTAATTGATCCATTGGACAAACATGGACATGTCTTGTTTTCCCACACGTTAAACAAATCATATGATGATGATGTTGATCAGTTGAGCAACTAAAACGAAACTTTTTCTCACCGTCAAGTTCTGTCATCTCTAATATTCCTAATTCAACGAATGTAGAAAGATTTCGATATATGGTATCGAAACTTAAACCAGGATAATCTTTTTGCATTGCCTCTAATACATCCTTTGCTGCTATATACCTTTTTTCATTAGAAAATAGCTGAAGCATTTGTTCCCTTTTATCTGTATACTTGTACCCTTTTTCTTTTAGTAATAGTAAAGCTTTTGCTACATCCATAAATTAATACCCCCAGATTAAGCATTTCTAAAATTGGTATTTTCATTACTCGAACTTTACTTACCTGAAAATTTATCTTCGTTTAAAAATAATTGTGATAAGTAAGATAAGTACAGCTGTTACAACAATTGTACCACCAGGTGCAAGATCTAAATGATACGCACTAATTAAACCAATAATAACAGCTAGTTCTCCAAAAACAATTGAAAAAATGAACATTTGTTTAAATCCTTTAGCAATTCGCATACTCGCTGCAACTGGTAAAGACATTAATGATGAAACTAGTAAAATTCCAACGATTCTCATTGAAGATGCAATTACGAGGGCAACCATAATAATAAATACTAAATGAACAAGTCGTTTATTTATGCCTGAAACTATCGCCTGTTCTTCGTCGAATGATAAAAAGAAAAGTTCTTTATAGAAGAAAATTAAAAGAATAGTAACAATAATAGTAATACCAGTAATTGTCCATAAGTCAGATCGTGTAACTGCAATTACACTACCAAATAAATAATTAAACAAATCAGTATTAAATCCATCTGCTAAAGAAATAAAAACTACCCCTAACCCAATTCCACCCGAAAGAATTATTGGTATGGAAAGTTCTTGATACGTTTTGTAAACATTCCTTAATTTTTCGATTAATAGTGCTCCACCAACGGAAAAAACTATTCCTAAATAAAGTGGGTTAAGAGCTCCAAAGAACACCATGTACTTACCTAATAGTAAACTTGCCGCTATCCCAGATAATGTAATATGGGACAGAGCATCAGCGATTAACGATAAGCGGCGCACGACTAAAAACACACCTAAAATTGGAGCTAAAAATCCTACCATTATCCCTGAAAAAAATGCGTTTCTTAAAAATTCATATTGGAGAAAAACTGATACAACCTCCATTCTTATTGCCTCCCACGGTCATGATTATGAACAAGTATATGTACATCTTTTCCATGAAAAGCAGAAAGTACATGATCCTCTTCAAAATCCTTAGTATTTCCATGGAAATGTAAACGTTTATTTAAACAAGCAACAGCTGTTACATGATTCGTCATAATACCGATATCATGCGTTACTAATAAAAGGGTAATCCCTTTTTCATTTAATTTACTTAACATAGTATAAAAATTGTTAACCGTATGCACATCTATACCAACTGTAGGTTCATCTAATATTAATAATTCTGGATCACTCACTAAAGCTCTGGCAATAAAAACTCTTTGCTGTTGTCCGCCAGAAAGTTCTCCGATGTTTTGCTTCATATATTCAGTCATTCCTACAAGTTCAATGGCATTTCTAACTTTTTCCTTATGCTGTTTTGTTAAAAAGCGAAAAAGTCCAACTTTCGCAAATAACCCCATTGAAACGACTTCAAAAACAGTTGCAGGAAAGCCGCTATTAAAACTATTTGCTTTTTGAGAGACAAAACCAATTTTATCCCATTTATTAAAGTTAGTTATAGTTTCACCGAATATCTTAATCTCACCTGAAGTTGGTTGTAACAAGCCTAACAAACATTTTATTAATGTTGATTTGCCTGAACCATTTGGCCCTACCAATCCGAGAAAAGATCCTTTTTGTACTTTTAAATCAATATTTTGTAATACCGTTTTTGAACCATATTGAAAATATAAATTATGAATATCAATGACATAATTTTCTTCTTGTTTTGACATATAAAAAAATCCTCCACTGAGCGATACTAAGAAATATCTATCGCACGTTGTTTATTAAGAACCATTCCGATTTAACAATACGTAGTATACAGTACTACTGTGCTTTTGTAAACGAAGCGCCCTTTTCATTATAGTGTTGTATAATGGAAAAAATAACTAATAATTTTTAGGGAGGATCCATTGGTATGCAAAATCAAAATATTGCCTTTATCGATATAGGATCGAATTCTATACGACTTGTTATTTTTCAATTAGATAAAAGAGGATTTTATAATGAAATACAAAATTTAAAAGTAGTAGCACGATTAAGTAGCCATATTAATAAAGAAGGAAATATTACTAACAAAGGAATTTCTGTTTTATTAGAGGCGTTAAAATATTTTCAGGATATTACCCGTACATATAATGTAACGAATATAAAATGCGTAGCGACAGCGGCCGTTCGTCAAGCAAATAACCAAGCGAAAATCATTAATAAAGTAAGTGAAGAAACAGACTTCTCAATGGATATATTATCAGATTATGAAGAAGCATTTTATGGATATTTAGCTGTAACAAATTCAACAAATATTATTGATGGACTTACGATAGATATTGGTGGCGGAAGTACTGAGGTAACATTATTTAAAAACAGAAAATTAATAAATTATTTTAGTTTTCCTTTTGGTGCCATTACATTAAAACAGAACTTTTTAAAAAACGAACCACCTACGAAAGAAGAGCTAACAAAATTAAAGGCTTTTTTAACAGAACAGTTCCAATCCCTTGAATGGATAAAAAAACAACAGGTGCCATTAATTGGCATTGGAGGAAGCGCAAGAAACCTTGCGTTAATTCATCAGCGTAAAATAAATTACCCACTAAATGGCTTACATCATTATGAAATGAGCTATGATAATATGCTGGATATTATCACTAATCTTAAGAAATTATCTTTAAAAGAAAGACAAGGTTTAGATGGACTATCGAAGGATCGTGCCGATATTATTATTCCTGCAGCTGAGGCTATCTTTACATTGATGAGTGTAGCAAAAGTTTCTACATTCATAATGAGTAACAAAGGACTAAGAAACGGATTATTTTATAAGGAGTTATTTCAACAAAAAAACATAGAAAATTTTCCAAGCATTGCTGAGGAAAGTTTTTATCAGTTATCTCAAAAATATGAGATAGATATTGACCAAGTTAATTATATTTCAAAGTTGGCAACTGACCTTTTTAACAGTTTAAAAAATCACAATAAAAATTCCTTTACTGAAGACGATTTAAAGATTCTACAGCTAAGTTGCCATGTACTTTATCTAGGAGAATATATTAGCCATGAGGCTAGTAGTCAACATACTTTTTATTTATTAACAAATCTATCAATTGATGGACTAACGCATCTTGAAAGGTTAAAAATTTCTTTAATTGCATCATTTAAATCACGAAATACCCTTGTATCATATTTATCAGATTTTAAAGATTGGTTTACGATAGACGATGTTGAAAAACTTGAATTACTTGGGGCAATTTTGAAGTTCTCTTATAGTTTAAATCGAACAAAAAAACAAATTATAACAAAAGTAAAAATAGATCAAAAAAGTAGTGGTGTCCTTCATTTAGATTTGATTTGTAAATCAGAGCCGTATTTCGAGAAAACACAAGCGCAAAAGCAAAAGAAGCACCTTGAAAAGACAGTTAACAAACAAATTGAACTATTTTTCCAAGTAGTAATGCCGAAGAAAACGGATGCTAAGTATTAAAAAAGTGAACTCGTTTCAGCAAGCTGAAACATCGGAAAATCCAATCTACGCTACGCTTAGAAGTGGAGGTCCTTTACCCCAAAAAAATTCAGATAACTAATAAACTGACTATGGTTTATTGTTTATCGTAGTAAATCTATTGTTTTTAATTGAACTTTCACTCATTTAGAAGATAAAGGAAATTGATTTGAATAAAGCTTTATTTTAGATTAAAGGTTTGAAAGGTGATTCTAATGAAAAAACACCAATTGTGTAAATTTATCGATTTAAATAATCCTAATTTTTATAATAACCGTGAATTAAGTTGGCTTAGATTTAATGAAAGAGTATTACAAGAAGCTATTGATGAAAGGAATCCTTTATTGGAGAGGTTTAAATTTTTAGCTATTTTCAGCTCCAATCTCGATGAGTTTTTTATGGTACGTGTAGCAGGGCTTAAAGATCAGGTCAAAGCTGGATTTAATAAACCAGAAAATAAAGCTGGATTAACACCTAGAGAGCAATTAGAAAAAATCTGTGTTTTAAACCATCGAATTGTTAAACTACAAGATCAATTATTCACCGAAACGTTACTCCCGATGCTCTACTATGAAGGGTTTCAGTTTCTTGCCATAGAAGAGTGTAACTCAGAGCAAATTGATTTTTTAAGAAATCGATTTAATACTTATATACTACCAGTATTAACACCAATGGCTATTGACGCTTACAGACCATTTCCGATGCTGCTAAATAAAAGTCTAAATTTAGCTGTCCTATTATCAAAACCAGACATGAAGAAAGAGAAATTAGCAATTGTACAAGTTCCAAGTGTCTTAACTCGATTTATTAGTTTACCTTCTTCTAACGGGAAGGCTCAATTTATTATGTTAGAAGATGTTATTAGTTTCTTTATACAAGAACTTTTTAATGGCTATACAGTTTTATCAGTATCCCCATTTCGAATTACAAGAAACGCAGATTTAACTATTCACGAGGAAGGAGCTCGTGACCTGTTAACTGAAATAGAAAAGGAACTGAAAAAGCGAAAGTGGGGGGCTGCAGTAAGACTTGAAATGCAAGAAGGGAAAATGGCTGAAAAAGTACTAGTTTTTTTATTAGATGTTTTAGAATTAAAACAAAAAGATGTTTATACTTTTCACGGACCATTAGATTTAACGTTCCTATTTAAAATCTATTCTGTTATTGGTTCTGAGCACGATTATTTAATTAATGAAACGTTTATCCCACAACCACCTGAAGATTTAGCAAATGAGGTAGATATATTTGAAGCGATTTTAAAAAAAGATATTTTCTTACATCATCCTTACGAGTCATTTCAACCAATTGTTGACTTTATATCAACAGCAGCAAGTGATCCAAATGTATTAGCGATTAAGCAAACACTCTACCGTGTTAGTGGAGATTCGCCAATTATTCACTCATTAGCCAAGGCAGCTGAAAACGGAAAGCAAGTAACCGTACTCGTCGAGTTAAAGGCAAGATTTGATGAAGAAAATAATATTCAATGGGCTAAAAAGTTAGAGAAATCAGGAGTTCATGTAATTTATGGGATTACATCATTAAAAACACACAGTAAAATAACATTAATTGTGCGACATTCAAATGACCAAATTCAACGGTTTGTCCATTTAGGAACTGGTAACTATAACGACTCAACCGCTAAGCTATATACAGATATGGGCTTATTAACAAGTAACGAAAAAATCGGCATTGATGCTACTAACTTTTTCAATTACTTAAGTGGTTTTAGTGAAAAACCGAAATGGAATTATATTTCAACTGCTCCATTTGAGATAAGAGAGACATTTCTAGAGTTAATCGAGAAAGAAATTGAGTTCCATAAAAAAAATGGAAACGGTAAAATCATTGCCAAAATGAATTCACTTACTGATAAACCTATCATTACAAAACTTTACGAAGCTAGTCAGGCTGGTGTTACAATTGAACTGATAATAAGAGGGATTTGTTGTTTGAGACCTGGGATATTAGATGTAAGTGAAAATATTAGAGTTATAAGTATCGTAGACAGATTTTTAGAACATAGTCGAATTTTTTACTTTCATCATGGTGGGAATCATTCCTTATTCTTATCTTCAGCAGATTGGATGACAAGAAATATGGAAAGAAGGATAGAAATTCTTTTTCCTATCATTGATAATAAAATTAAAGACAGAATTAAAAATATTTTAGAAATAATGATAAAGGATAATGTAAAGGCTAGACAACAAAATAAAGATGGTACCTATACTTATGTACAAAAATCTAAAAATGAACTTGAGGTTCAAAGTCAAAATATCTTTTATCAAATGGCTGCTAAATATTTTGTAGACAGTTAGAAAATCGCAAGGGCATCTCCTCTTGCGATTTTCTAACTTAAATTCTTGATCTAAATATTTTCCAAAGTACCCCTTGTTTTGGCGAAAAAAAGAATGCTAACCCAAATAAAATAGATGCAACTAAAACAATCGTTGAACCAGAGCTTACATCAAACAAAACTGAATAATATAAACCAATAACACCAGAAATCCCACCAAAAACGGCAGCCATTACTAACATAGTCGATAGGCGATCTGTCAATAAATAAGCAGTTGCACCCGGTGTTATAAGCATAGCTACTACTAAAATAATCCCAACCGTTTGAAGGGAGGCAACTGTTACTAATGATAATAATAGCATTAACATGTAGTGAATAAATTTTACTGGTAATCCAGTTGCTTTAGCCATTGTTGGATCAAATGTACTTAATAATAGTGGCCGATAAAATAAAATAATCATCAAAATAACAAAAATACCCATTCCAAATGTAATCCATAAGTCAGTTCTAGATACAGCGAGTACATTTCCAAACAATATATGCCATAAATTAACACTTGTGCCTTTTAATGTCGAATTAAGAACAACACCTAGTGCAAATGCAGCAGTAAACATTATACCAATGGCAGAGTCATCCTTAATACGACTGTTTTGTGAAATATACCCTATTGATAAGGCAGTAATAACTCCTGTAATAACTGCTCCAACAAAGAAATTAATCCCCAACATATAGGCAATTACAATTCCAGGTAAAACAGCGTGAGAAATCGCATCCCCCATAAGTGACATTCCCCTTAAAATAATAAAACAACCAACCACACCACAAATAATCCCAACTAATATAGCGGCGATCAAAGCATTTTGCAAATACTGATATCTCGAAACTTGATCTATGAAGCTCATTACTTGTTGCATTAATTACTCACCACCATCATCTTATCCTTGTTTTCAAATAATGTTATACTGCCTTTGTAAGCTTCTGATAATAGTTCAGGTTTATATATATCCTTCACTTTTCCAACTCCGACTAATTCTTGATTTAGAAGTAACAATTGGTCAAAATATTTTTCTACCTTGCTTAAATCATGGTGTACTACAAAGATAGTTTTACCTTCTTTTTGAAGCTGCCTCAAAAGATCTACTATGATATCCTCACTCGTTGCATCTATACCTACAAAGGGTTCATCCAAGAAAAACAAATCTGCTTGTTGAGCTAATGCACGTGCAATAAATACTCGTTGCTGTTGTCCACCAGATAATTGTCCAATTTGACGTTTTGCAAAACTTTTCATCCCTACTTGTTCAAGTGCATTCATCGCTATTTCTCTATCTTTATTTCCAATTCTTTTGTACCAAGGGATGTATGTGTATCTACCCATTAATACAACGTCTTCTACAATAACTGGAAAATCAAAGTCTATAGAGCTTCTTTGAGGGACATAAGAAATTTTCTTACGCATTTCTTTTATACTTTTACCAAAAACTTTTACCTCACCTGAAAACTTCTCTAAACCTAAAACTGCTTTTATTAGCGTTGATTTACCGGCACCATTCGGTCCTACAATTCCTATTAGATGACCGCTTTGAAAAGAAAAACTAATATTTTTTATAGCGTGATGTCCACCATAATTTACGGATAGATTTTCAACAGTTATTTCGTATTGATTTCCCCTCACAGTAGATCCTCCTTTTCTAATTAACCTTTAAAATTTAATGTTCTATTCTAAGAATACATTTCTATTTGATTACACTTATTAAGTTAATAGTTATTTACAATTTTGAATGATCAAATTCAATATATGACGTATGCTCCGAATTTGTGCACGAAAGATAAAAAGTTTCCTAAGGGAAACTTTTTATCTTTCAGTAAATTATATTAGCAGCCTGAAACAATTGCAAACATTTTTTTGTTTTATATCTTTTATACGTTTGTCATTAAATTTTAGTCACGTTACATATTTTAAAACATAAACTAAACTAATTACTATTTTAGAAAGGAAGGCAAAATATGAATCCTTTTATTTTACAAATGGTAAACCATAAGCTCAATACCCTAACAAAAGAAGAGTTAATTCAATATGCTAAGCAGTACCAATTTAAGATTTCTAATGCGCAAGCAACAAAAATAATAGCAATATTAAGATCCGAAAGAATTGATGTTACTAATAAGGCTCAACGCGAACGGATATTAGCTAAGGTAAAACAACAAATAGACGCCAAAACTGAAAAACAAGTAAACGAAATGTTAAAGCAATATGATCAATACTTATAAGAAAAGAGCAAGACGCCTGCTCCTGAGTTACTCGCCGCAAAACTTCCAAGGAAGTCTTTTCAAAGATGTGTCTTGGAGCTAGACATGGCAAGTGCAGGCTTCCTTTGCCACAGGCTATCTAGAGGAGCTAGGCGATACCGGTAGCTACACACCTTTCCAAAGTCAAAAATATTATTATTACCTCATAATAAAGCTGAACTACAGTTTAATCAATGGGAGCTTTCTTACATCCCCCACTTAAACTTTTCCATTTTCTTAATTTTGAGGTGTGGGTCTTACTGTCCCATAAGAGTGGGATAACTTATTTAATATTCTAAATTTTGTAATATAAAACCCCCATTCATAATGTAATCAAATAATGAATGGGGGTTTTTTTATTTATGCCATAATTTTTTGTTGAACTTCAGGGTCAAACTTTTTACTTATTAACATATCAATTTCATGTTTATATGGTGGTTTAGTATTTTTCTTATCTGTTCCAACGTATGGTGTTTCTAATATTTTTGGTATATTTTCAAGTTGAGGATGGTGAACAATATAGCTAAGAGCATTAAACCCGATATAACCAAAACCAATATTTTCATGGCGATCTTTTCTTGCTCCTCGAACATTCTTACTGTCATTAATATGCAGAACCTTTATACGGTCTAATCCAACTATTTTATCAAATTCATTTAATACACCATCAAAATCCTCAACTATATTATAACCAGCATCATGCACGTGACACGTATCTAAGCAGACAGATAACTTTTCATTTAATGATACTCCGTTAATGATTTCAGCTAACTCTTCAAAGCTGCGACCACATTCTGAACCCTTACCAGCCATTGTCTCTAACGCTATTTGAACTTCCTGGTCTTTTTCTAGTACCTCATTTAATCCAGTAATAATTTGCTTTATTCCTACATCTGCACCAGCGTTGACATGAGCTCCAGGATGAAGAACAATTTGCTTTGCTCCTAATTCGTAAGTGCGAGCAATCTCAGACTTCAAGAAATTTACTCCTAACTCAAATGTTTCCTGCTTTTGTGAATTGCCAATATTGATAATATAAGGTGCATGAACAATAATTTCTTTAATCCCATGTTCCAACATATGTGCTTGTCCGGCAGGAATATTCAACTCTTCAACTGGTTTTCTTCGCGTATTTTGTGGAGCACCCGTATAGATCATAAATGTATTTGCTCCATATGAAACTGCTTCCTCACTTGCAGAAAGAAGCATCTTTTTTCCACTCATTGATACGTGTGAACCTAATTTCATCCTCTCATAATCTCCTTTTTATTTTTTTCTATTTTTACGTCTATTTCGTTGCTCCTGTTTTTCTTGCTCCCACCTTGCTTTTTTCTTATAGCCAGGCTTTACTCCTTTTGGCTTTGCTTTAGCTTTGCCTCCCGTGGCAGGGACAGTTGCTTTCCTTGTAGCTATAGGAGTTGATGGAATTGTTGTTTTTCGTACTTTACGGTTTAATTTATTTTCTAATTCAATCCATTCACCATTTTTTATATCGACAAATTTAAAGTTAATTTTGCGATTCATAAGCTTTTCGATAGATTGATCATCTTTTTCATCATAAATAGTTAAGGCAACTCCAGATGCACCAGCACGCGCTGAACGGCCTACACGATGAACGTACCAATCAAGATCATTTCTCGGAAGTTCAAAATTAATTATATGAGTAACTCCCTTTATATCTATTCCTCTAGCAGCTAAGTCGGATGCTACTAAATATTGAATTTTCGCTGAATTAACATCTTTCATCACCTGTTTACGCTGACGAGGATTGAGACCACCGTGAATTCTGTCAACATTTAGTCCTTCTTGTAATAAGGCATCAGCAATTTCATCTACTTGTTCTTTCGTATTTGCAAAAATAATCGCAAAATAAGGATTATATAGCCTTGCCACCTCCATTACAAGGTTAATTCTGTTTCTATGTCTCAATGGAAGTAAATAATGCTCAATTTTTTCAGCCGTAGTTTTCTCTGGATTTACTTGTACATGACGCGGATTATTCATGTACTTTCTTAAGAATGGTTGTAGTTTCTCTGGTACAGTCGCTGAGAAAACAAGCATTTGAAGCTGTTCAGCCATACGTGCAGCAATCTTATCAACTTCTTCAATAAATCCCATATCTAACATTTGATCGGCTTCGTCAACTACTAGCATTGGTGAAGTATAGACTTTTAAAGCCTGTTCCCCTATTAAATCCGAAATTCTACCAGGTGTGCCTACAACAATTTGAGGTTGCTTTTTTAACTTTTCAATTGTACGTAAACGGTCCGTACCGCCAACAATGAGCTTTGCAGATATTTCTTCTTTAGAGAAGAGTAGAAGCTTTTCTAATTCCTGAAAAATTTGCCCTGCTAACTCTCTAGTTGGTGCAGTTATGACTGCTTGTACCTCTTCTTTTGTTACATCAATCCGTTCTACTAAGGGTATTAGAAAAGCTAAAGTTTTTCCTGACCCTGTTTGCGATTGACCAATTACATCTTTCCCTGAAATAATCGCTGGTATTAGTCGTTCTTGAATTTCAGTTGGCATTTTGAAACGTTGTTCATTTAAAGCTTCAATAATAAACGGCTTTAAGTTAAATCTTTCGAAATTTGATTTGTTACTCATATACATTCTCCTACCTCAATCTAGAGTTTAATTTCCTAAATAATTAAAAGATATAGTCCCTATCCGCTCATTTGATAGTAGCTATCATTAGTATCCTAGACTTTATACTATACCATTCTTTTCACAAAAACAAAAACCAACAATCTAATATATGACATAACAATTTGTTGTTACTCAACGAGTGGCACATCCGATTAGACACATGCATATACCTAATTGTAGAGAATTTTGTATTTATGAAAGGATGGAGCCCATGTATCCAATGCCAACACCACAAATACCACCCTATGCTCCAGCTACTTCGTTATTTTCTAGAGGACTTTCAACTGGGGCTGTAGGGCAGCTCAGCAATATTCCAATTCAGCAAGGAGTTGCACAGTCGGGGGGATTTTTATCGAAATTATTCAGTGGAGCTCAGGCTGGTGGAGGCGGTTTATCAAATATAGCTGGAATGTTACAAAATGCACAAAAAGCAATAGGTATCTTTCAACAAGTAAGTCCTCTTGTTCAACAATACGGCCCTCTAGTTAAACAATTACCTGCTATAGTTAGTATGATGAGGAATAGCGGGAGTTCAAGCGAAGAAAATAAAGAAACCGAAGAAGTAGAAATAAATAAGGAAGTTAATACAATTACAGAAAAAAAAGCAAAGAAAAAAGCAAAGAAAAAAGAATTTACTATTAAAAAGAAAAGTGAAAAGAAGAAGAAGAAACCAATTTCTAAAAAAAAGAAGCACCCAAAAGTCAATAAAAAGAAGTCCTCCAAGCGGCTTGCAAACGGCATGCCAGCACCAAAACTCTACATTTAATTTGCTTCACTAATATAGAGGATGACTCAAGTTTAAGGTACAATTTTACACCTTTTGAGCCAACCTCTATTTTTCATACATATTTTAGTATTGTTTGAACATACTATAAGAGTAGGCATAAAACAGGTAATTGTTGTAAAATTTTTCTTTTTCAAACAAATATGGTATACTGTTTTTATCCTCAAAAATCTTCATTGTAAAAAGCCACAGTTTTTTACATACTATGCTCCGCTTTATTTGTACTATTCTATTCTCAAATTCTTATGTGAAATTTCCAAATTTACAGTTTGTTTGATTGGAGAATAGTTGTTTCTACCGTATTAGAAAACGTTTGGAGGTATGTTTATGTTCAATGTAGGTGATCACGTCGTATATCCATATCATGGTGCTGGTACAATTCGAGATATCGAAGTAAAGGAGGTTCTAGGGGAAAAAATTTCTTATTACGTTTTATATTTCCCCTTAAATGATGTTACTTTAATGCTTCCAGAAGATAGAATAAACAGCTCTGGTTTAAGAAATGTTATTGAAGAAAATCAACTAGATGAACTTATTTATGCACTTCAAAACGGCGTTCAAACAAAAAACGAAAATCCTAAACAATATTCTAGGGAAAACGAAAATTTATTAAAGTCAGGAAATATTATTGATGCTGCGCATGTAATTGCTAATTTAAGCCTAAAAGAATATGAACGCACTAATGGTCTCCATATTCAAGACCGTAAGAATTTGGATAAAGCTAAGCAATTTATTGTAAGTGAATTAATACTTGCAAACAACATGACTGAGGAAGAAGCTTACGAATTTATTGATAAAAATATTCAAATTTCTCAAGGAGCATGACAATAGTACAAACGTCTAACTTTAGAATTCCCTTACTTTTCAAGTAAAAAACATCCTTTTTATAAGGGTGTTTTTTTCATTATATCAAAAAATTTATTCATACATTTCGTAATCAAATTTTACTCGCTGATTATTTAAATTTATCAAATTCATTTACCTAAAACTGTTTTAGCAAATTAATTGCTTATAATTAAATAATTAAATTATAATAGTAATAGTGAACATTGAAGGAGGCACCTTAAATGGAAGTAATCAAAATATCACCTCGTGGCTATTGTTACGGTGTTGTTGATGCAATGGTATTAGCTAGGCAAGCAGCAAATAACTTAGACCTACCTAAGCCAATTTATATATTAGGTATGATTGTTCATAATAAACATGTTACTGATGCTTTTTCAGAAGATGGTATAATAACATTAGATGGGCCTAACCGTCTTGAAATACTTAATAAAGTTAACAAAGGAACTGTTATTTTTACTGCTCATGGGATTTCCCCTGAAGTACGTAAGTTAGCAAAAGACAAAGGTCTAACTACTGTCGATGCAACATGTCCTGACGTCACAAAAACCCATGATTTAATTAAAGAAAAAACAAGTGAAGGGTACGATGTCATTTATATTGGTAAAAAGGGGCACCCTGAACCAGAAGGTGCAATTGGTGTAGCTCCAAGCCATGTACATCTTGTTGAAAATATTAATGATGTGAATAAATTAAATATAGAGAGTGATAAGATTACTATTACAAATCAAACGACCATGAGCCAATGGGATGTATCCCATATTATGAAAGCCGCTTTAGAAAAATATCCAAAGTCAGAAATCCATAATGAAATATGCTTAGCTACTCAAGTAAGACAAGAAGCAGTAGCCGAGCAAGCAAAAGAAGCAGAACTACTTATTGTGGTAGGCGATCCAAAAAGCAACAACTCCAATCGATTAGCCCAAGTTTCCGAGGAAATTGCCGGAACAAAAGCATACCGAATTTCTGATATTCTAGAATTAAATATTGATTGGCTCAAAGGAATAAAAAAAGTTGCTGTAACTAGTGGGGCATCTACACCAACGCCAATAACAAAAGAAGTTATTAGCTTTTTAGAGAAGTTTAACGAAAATGATCCATTAACGTGGAAAATCGAGAAAAAAATACCAATAAATAAAATCTTACCAAAAGTAAAGAAAAACAAGTAAAACGGGCAAAATTGCCCGTTTTTTTCTTATAAAAAAGTAAATGGGTCGGTATTAGTACTTGAAGAAATTACTTTTGTGTCATATTTATTTTCTAAAATAAATTGAGCTAAATAATTTTTTACCGCTTCCTTCATAATTTTTTCTATATTGTGACCAGGATCAACTAAATTTAGTCCGTCCATCATTGCATCATGCGCTACATGATAATAAACGTCACCAGTTACAAAAACATCAGCACCTTTAAACTGGGCTTGGGATACATATTTATTCCCATCACCACCTAAAACAGCTACCTTTCTTACTTTCTCGTCTAAATTACCAACTACACGCAATCCATCCACATTAAAAGCCTTTTTTACAAAAATAGCAAATTCTTTTAACGACATTTCTTCTGGCAAATATCCTACTCTTCCTAATCCCAATAACTCACCTTTATTATCTAATGGATAAATATCATAAGCTACTTCCTCGTATGGATGTGCTCTAATCAAACTTGAAATAACCTTATTTTGAATATTTATTGGAAAAATCGTTTCAATTTTAATTTCTTCTACTTTTTCTAATTTCTCTTGTTCCCCGATAAATGGATTTGTACCAGCTTCAGGTTTAAATGTACCGACGCCCTCGGAATTAAATGTACAATGACTATAGTCTCCAATATATCCAGCACCTGCAAGAGCTAAGGCTTCTCTCACTTGATTCGCATGGTCCTTTGGAACAAAAACTACTAGTTTCTTTAATTTAAATTCCGTTGTCGGAGCTAACAAATCAATATTTACTAACCCAAGCTTTTCTGCCAATAAATCATTGACTCCACCTTTCGTAACATCTAGATTTGTATGTGCCACGTATACAGTAATATCGTGTTTGATTAATTTTTCTACAACTCTTCCATAGGGTCGATCTGTCTGTATCGCTTTTAATGGACGAAAAATTATCGGATGGTGAGCTATGATTAAATCAACTTCTTCTTTAATTGCTTCATCAACAACTGTCTCTAATAGGTCTAATACAACCATTACTTTTTTTATTGGTTTGTTTAGAGTGCCTATTTGCAATCCTATTTTATCTCCATCGACTGCCAAAGATTTCGGGGACCACCTTTCAAAAGCTTGTATTATAGCTTGACCATTTACTAACTTTGTCAACTCAATACCTCCTCTACTTCATTGATTTTCTCCAATAGTTCTTGTTTTTTCTTTAGAACTTCTAAGGTAGGTTTCGCTCTATCAAATTGCTTAACGATTTTTTTCCATTCACTCACTTCGTTTTTCCATTTTTTAACAAACGATTTATTTCTATTTTTCATCAAAAAAGGACCTAGTAAAATTTCTAATTGGTAATTTTCCTCACTATAAGGACTTGCTCCCTGTCTATCTGCTACTAGGATTTCATAAATGACCCCATCTTCCTCAATAATTTCCTCACCAATTAGCACCCAATTATTTTTTACTAACCAATGCCTAACTTTATTGGCAGCTACATTTGGCTGCAAGATTAGTCGATTTACTTCAGAAAGCTTTTCTTTACCTGCTTCTAAAATATTAGATATTAACGGTCCCCCCATACCAGCAATAGTAATAACGTCTACTTCCCCTGTTTTTATAACTTGTAATCCATTACCTTTTCGAACAGAAACATCACCCTGATAATTTAGTTTACGTACTTGTTCAACCGCTGATTGGAATGGACCTTCATTTACTTCTCCTGCAATTGCTGATGTAATGATCCCTTTTCTAAATGCAAAACAAGGTAAATAAGCATGGTCTGAACCTATATCAGCTAGCCTACTTCCTTGAGGAATTTTATTTGCTACCATTTCTAAACGTTTTGATAAAATACTCTCATTCATTTACACTCACCTATTTTATGTAGTTTCATAAATATCTTAATTGTTTCTGTACTCAGATGCAATCTAATGTGAATTCTGACAAAAATCTTAAGGACGTTTGCAAAACATGAAAAAAGTCAGTAAAATAAATGACAAGAAATGTAATTCACATTGAAGAAGCACAGGCGCTGGAGCTAGACAGTTTCCAAGTTAGAAATTTATAAATTTTGATTAACTAAAAAAATTAAACTTTCTTTCTTTGATATAAAAAGGTTTACTTCAGAAAAGAAGTAAACCTCTCATGTCATTATTCTAAGAAATCTTTAAGGCGTTTGCTTCTACTCGGATGACGGAGTTTACGTAGGGCTTTAGCTTCGATCTGACGTATTCTCTCACGGGTTACACCGAACACTTTTCCTACTTCTTCTAGAGTTCGAGTACGCCCATCATCTAGCCCAAAGCGAAGGCGGAGTACATTTTCTTCTCTATCAGTTAATGTGTCTAAAACATCTTCTAACTGCTCTTTTAATAATTCATAAGCAGCAGCATCAGATGGAGCTAACGCTTCTTGGTCTTCGATAAAGTCACCTAAATGAGAGTCATCCTCTTCACCTATAGGAGTCTCTAGCGAAACTGGTTCTTGTGCAATTTTTAATATCTCTCTGACCTTTTCAGGTGTTAGATCCATTTCAGCAGAAACTTCCTCTGGTGTTGGTTCTCGCCCTAAATCCTGAAGTAATTGACGTTGTACACGGATTAATTTATTAATTGTCTCAACCATATGAACTGGAATTCTTATTGTTCTTGCCTGGTCAGCAATTGCACGCGTAATTGCCTGACGGATCCACCATGTAGCATACGTACTAAATTTATATCCTTTTTCATAGTCAAACTTTTCAACAGCCTTAATTAAGCCCATATTTCCTTCTTGAATTAAATCAAGAAACAACATTCCTCTACCTACATAACGTTTTGCAATACTTACAACGAGTCTTAAGTTTGCCTCGGCTAATCTTCTCTTTGCCTCTTCATCCCCAGTTTCAATTTTCTTAGCTAATTGAATCTCTTCCTCAGCAGAGAGTAGTGGTACACGGCCGATTTCTTTCAAATACATACGTACTGGATCATTAATCTTAATCCCTGGTGGAACACTTAAATCATTTAAGTCAAACTCTTCTTCTTCTTTTGCAACTTCTGCAATATTTGGTATATCTTCTGATTCATTTAATACCTCGATACCTTGATCACCTAAATATTCAAAGAACTCGTCCATTTGATCCGAATCTTGATCAAATACAGATAGCTTTTCTGTTATTTCGGCATATGCTAGAACACCTCGTTTTTTTCCGAGTTCTACTAATTGGTCCTTTACTTGATCGATTGACATTTCTCCTTCTGCCACTGGGCGAACTGGTTTTTCTGCCATACGACCGCCTCCTTCCAAAAATTCAACTACAAATCTATAAATAACCAAACAACTTGAACTGTTGTTAGTATTAGAGCAGATGTAATTTTTATATATATAATAAAAGCATTAATGCTTTAATTCCTTTTTCATTTGAAGAATCTCCATAGCTATTTTGGCAGCCAATGGATAGTCCCCTCTGTTTTCAGCTTCTTTACGTGCTTTTTCTTTACTTTCAATTTCAATTACCTTTGGGTAGTTATTAATTTGCCTTATATAATCACTTAATTCCTGCTCCGACAATTCTTCACTTATTGTCATCATCGCAATTTCAGTGGCAATTCTGGCCAACTTCTCATCGTTTAATTTTTGAATAAAATAACTTGAATTAGGTTCGTTTCCTTCTCCATAATATGCATATAAATGCGCTACAATTGCATGATATTCATCAATATTAAAATTACCACCAATTTTTTCTTGTACCTTACTTGCAACGTTAATATCTTTCATCATAAATGCAAGAAGAATTCTCTCTGCATTATGAAATGCAGGTAAGAGTCTTTTTTGTTTTGTAAAACTACCTTTCATTTTTAAAGTGTTAGTATTTTCTTGACTCGGGTTTTTCTGTTTACCTGTTTTGTAAATACGGTATAATTCTTGTTTCAAAGCATCGAGAGATAGGGAAAATTCCTCAGCTAATTGCCTAGTATAATGATCTCGCTCAATAGCATTAGAAAGTTTTGTGATTTCCAAGAGGACATCCTCTATGTACTTCATTCTTTCTCCTTCATTTTGAAGGTTTCTGCCTTTTCTAAGAAAGCCCATCTTGAATGCCATTGTTGTTTGATTGGCTATTATTACTTCTGACCGAAACTTTTCAGGACCTTTTTTTTGTATGTAATCATCGGGATCGTAACCTTCCGGAAGCCTCGCAACTTTTACATAACAATTGTTTGCCTCAAGAATACTTATAGCTCTGTAGGTCGCTTTTAATCCAGCATTATCAGAATCATAACAAATGATTACAGTCTCAGCATTTCTCCTAATGAGTTTTGCTTGTTCATTAGTTAGAGCCGTTCCTAAGGTAGCAACCCCATTTTTCACTCCAGCTTGCCATGCACTTATAACATCGACATAACCTTCAAAGAGCACAGCTTCATTTTTCTTTCTCATCTCAGGCCTAGCAATGTGTAACCCATAAACAATCGTACTCTTATTAAATATTATTGAGTCTGCACTGTTTAAGTACTTAGGTTGCTCATTACCTAGAACTCTTCCACCAAAACCAATTACTTTACCTTCTTTATTCCATATCGGGAACATTACACGATTTCTAAAACGGTCAAATAATTTACCATCAAAATCTCTTTTAGAGAGGAGTCCAACTTTCTCCATTAAATCTAATGGGACATTTCTCTTTTCAAAAAAATTAACTAACGTTTCCCAAGAGTCTGGAGCATAGCCAATTGAAAAGGTATTAATCATTTCATTAGTAAAACCTCTCTGTTGCAAATAATGCAAAGCATTAATTCCTTGTTCACTATTAACTAATAAGTGGTGAAATAATTTTCCAGCTAATTCATTACCAGCTATCATCGTGTTATTTTCATTAGAAAGTGTTGTTTTTTCATTCTTTTCTAGTTCTGGTAATTGGATATTTGATCTTTTCGCTATATGCTTTACTGCATCTAAAAATTCATAACCCTCAATTGCCATAACAAAAGAAAGGGTATTACCCCCAGCACCGCAACCAAAGCAGTGGTACAATTGTTTTTCAGGAGAAACGGAGAAACTTGGTGTATTCTCTCCATGAAATGGACATAACCCTATTAGGTTTCTACCTTGTTTCTTTAATTGAACATATTCACTTATTACATCAACAATGTCTACAGAATTTCTTATTTTTTCGATCTTTTCTTCAGAAATTCTACTTCCCATTTTTACTCACCATTCTCTTTTCCTATTTAGCATAAAGGTTAGAGTATATTAATTCGAGTTAATTTGCTAAATTCCTTCTTCTGTTGACAAAAATTTTTCGAAATCCTGACAAAATTTTAAAATATCATCATTTGTAAATTTATTTGGACCTTTTGTTTTCATCCCTGCTCTTCTTTGCTTTTGCCCAAGGTGTCTGACATATAGAAGTTCATCCATCTTATCTTCAATGAAGAGTTTTCCTCGAGGTGAAATAGCCAAGACTTTTTTAGGTAAAAGCAAAGCTGCTAATCCATGATCCTGGGTTACTACAATATCACCCTTTCTACAATGGTTTACAATATAGAGATCGGCCTCTTCCCTACGAGAATCGACCATAATTGTAATCGAGTTTTTGTCGATTTATCATATGTGCGTAGGAAGCTACAAAAATAACTTTCCTTTTGAACTTTTCACAAAGAGCCTCAATCTCATCTTTCACAGGGCAAGCATCAGCATCTACAAAAACAACTTTTTCACCATTTCGCATAATTGACTATTCTACAACTCCTATGGAATTCCTTCTTTTTAATCTTTGTAAGCAAAATTAACCTACCAATACACTCACAATTTCATTGTAGCTTTAGTTGTTGACATACTAAACGATGATAAACTTCTGAAAGAGGGAAAAGACTAACTTCCTTTTACTATCATTACCAAAAACATCAGAATAAATCTTGACTTTTTTAATTTATTTGTTCCTACCCAAAAATATTCGCATTTTTTAATCACAAAATTTCATTATAAGCTAATTTCCCTATTCTAGCCATATTTTTTTACTTTTAATGGTCTCATATGCTTTTTTAACTAGATGGATTTGATAATCCTATTAAACAATCCACATGATTTATATGGAGCTGAGACCGCACCTACTCAAGTTTTTTGTATCTTAATGGCATTCACTCTGTATTATGAAAATAAAATACTTATGGTCCTATTTTACAAAGTAAAAAGTACAGAGGAATAGACTCTCTGTACTTTATTTACCATTAAACATATTCCAAATTAAATTTGCAGTTTCTTCGACCGCTTTGTTAGAAACATTTATGACAGGACAGCCGATTTTATTCATAATTCCTTCTGCATATTCTAATTCTGTTCTAATTCGTTCCATATTTGCATAATTAGCTTCTGCCTTTAAACCTAAAGCTTTTAATCGTTCAGCACGGATATCATTTAATTTTTCTGGACTAATAGTTAAACCTATACACTTTTTCGGTGAAATAGAAAATAATTCTGAAGGTGGCTCTACTTCCGGAACTAAGGGAACATTTGCTACCTTTAAGCGTTTATGTGCCAAGTATTGTGATAATGGTGTTTTAGATGTCCTAGATACACCAACTAAAACCACATCGGCTCTCATAATGCCTCTTGGATCTCTTCCATCATCGTATTTCACGGCAAATTCAATAGCTTCAACTTTTCTAAAATAATCTTCATCTAATTTATGTACTAACCCTGGTTCATAACGTGGTTCTTTTTTAGTTAAATCTTGTAGTTTATTAATCATTGGACCCATAATATCAACTGTGGTTACTTTAGCTTTTTCTGCTAGTTCTAGTAAATATTGTTTTTTCTCAGGGATAACCAATGTAAATGCTATGATTGCATTTACCTCTTGCGCTAACGTTACAACTTCTTCGATTGTTTCTTCATCTTCAACATAAGGAATACGTCTGATATCAATATTTGAATGATTGAATTGACTAGCTGCTGCTTTTACTACTAATTCCGCGGTTTCACCGACAGAATCTGAGATTACATAAACTATTGGGCGTTTCTTAATTATTTGCATCCTTACCTCCATTTATTTAATGATATTTATATGTTTACTTTCATAACTTTTCAACCACTAAGGCTAAACATATATATGTAATATAGAGTTTTATAACAATTCGTCATTAGCCAAGTCTACCAAGGCTTTTGTAATATTTGTTTTCGTAATTCTACCGATAACTTCATATTTTATCCCGTCTACTGTTTTCACAACAGGGAGTGCATCGATTTGTTTTTCGATTAGTTTTTTTGCTACATCTATAACTAAATCCTCTTTAAAACAGAACGCTATATTTGGCATTCTAGTCATGATAATGCTAACTGGGATCGATTCAAGCATTTGTTTTCCAATACTTGCCCGTAATAAATCCTTTCTAGACAATACACCAATAAGATTAGACGAGTGGTCAACAACAAAAAGAGTTCCAACATCCTCTAAAAACATCATACAAATCGCATCATACACTGAGGAAGAATCAGTGACAACAACAGGAATCGATTGGTATTTTTGAACCGTTAATAAATTAATTTTTTCAGCAAAAAGTTGTGTTCCACTTTTACCAGAATAAAAATATCCTACTCTAGGTCTAGCATCTAAATAACCCGCCATAGTTAATATCGCTAAGTCTGGCCTTAATGTGGCTCTTGTCAAAGACAACTTCTCGGCAATCTGTTCCCCTGTTATAGGACCACTATCTTTGACAATTTGTAAAATACGTTCTTGCCTTGTATTTAATTCGATTGTTCTCACCGCCTCAATACATTAGAAAAGCACAAGCGCGTTGGTCACGAGCGATAGGCACTGGAAGGCCTTTGACAGATGCCGCTCTATGGCTTCCTACGTGCTTCTTCGTCTTCTAGTATTGCTTCGTAGTAAGCTTCCTCAAAGCAAAGCTGCATGAAGCTATTCAGAGACGTTATTCATGTAGTTATTGAAGTCAATAGCTTGACTGAAGTGACCGAGCTCGTAGGCTGCTTGCGCTAGACAGTTTACAAGTTATAATTATTATACTTTCTTTCCTTGTAAAAAAAAGAAAAACGATATTTCCCCTATATTTTCATATAAGTTCATAATTTCTTGTCCATAACAACTTATTATAGAATAGTTATAGCTTAAAAAAGGTATATTTAAATTTCCATTTGATTTGAATTGCTATTTGCTTTTTTCGATAATTATATACTAAATTGGAGGTTTTTCATAGAGGATAAGGAAAGATCCAAATATTATGGCCACAAGCACAAGATGTAGAAGTGTATGTAACAGAGTCTATAAGAAAAGCGCAAGGCGCCCGCCTATCGGCGACAAGCACTGGAAGGTCGGCAAGTAGCGGTCTGCTCTTTGATCGCAATTGACGAACTGAAGTGATCGAGCCGATGGCGCCTGGAGCTAGACAGTTTACAAGTTAGAAATTTATAAATTCTGTTTATAAAAAAACCCTTGTTATAGGTTAATTCGCTACTTCGAAATAAATCCAATAAAAAGGGTAATAATTTTACTAATCTAATTGCATTTTACTTAATTGATTCAAAAAACGTCTACTTTTTAAATGTAAGCCAGAATATTCATCATAATAAGTTTCTAATATTTGTTTTAATTGTAATTTTGTTTCTGGTTTCACTGAAATTGACCCTAACCGATGTAAATCAAAATAATAAAATAAACGTAACAGCTTTGCAGTTGACGTAGTAATTTTTAAAGCTTTCTCATCAATGTGTAGACAACGGTGACATATAAAACCACCTTCTTTTATTGAAAAGAAAAATTCTCCCTCCTGTGTACCACAATGAGCACAGCCATCAATGTGTATTCCAACTCCAGCTACTTTAAGCATTTTCATTTCAAAAATCCTCGTTAGAATTTCGTAATCATATCCCTCATCAATATATTTGAGTATTTGAAAAAGCAATTCATATAAATAAGGATTAATTTCATTTTGTTCTGTTAGTTTATCCAACAGTTCAACAATATAGGCCCCATAAGCAGTTAAAAATATATCTGCTCGTAAATCGCGAAATGAATTTATAATTTCGCCCTGATTTAAAACACCGAGTCCTGTTGTCTTTTGAAAAACATAGGTACCATGAGTAAATAATTGAGAAATAGAAGAAAGACGACTCTTAGGGCGTTTTGCCCCTCGAGCCATCACACCAATTTTTCCTAACTCACGAGTATATAATGTCAGTATCTTATTCGCCTCTCCATAATCGGTTGTACGTATTACTATTCCCTCTACTTTTTGTAACATAATTTGATCACCGCGCCATCAAAGAATCGCAAATAGATCAATTTGTAGGAGTGTCTATTTCATCTAGCTTCTCTGTAAACTCCTCCGTTGGTTCATTAGTATCTCTTTCAATTTCCTTCATAATTAAGTAAGTATCGACGCTTCCAGTCATCGAAAATACCTTCCAGGAAAAATCTAACATAAGAGAACTCCACCTTTCTTTTCGAGAAACTTGATTTTTTACTAATAACAGGAACTTTTTAATCATTGACCCTTATTAGAAACTTGGCTTCGTTTTACGAAAGCTTTCGTTTTTTTCTTAACTTACATAAAGTATAAATAAGCTATCCTAGACCTCACTATACAATTAGAATGACCTTTTTTGCTAAAAACATGTTAAGGAAAAATTACTAAAATTTTTTTGCATAATTTTAGGTATTATTAATTTAGAAAGATAATATTAGTGAACTTTCGGCAATATTTGTTTCTAAGCTACTATTTTTCCAATAAGTACATTTTATCTTAATTTGACATAAAAAAACAACGGTCATAATCACCCGTTGTTTTTTTATTTCTTTTACGAATTAATATTCATCTTCTCTAAATCCAAAATCTCTTAAAAATCCTGGCTTATTTCGCCAATCTTTTTGAACTTTTACCCATAGTTCAAGAAATATTTTTGAACCAAGTAAAGCTTCAATATCTGCTCTAGCCCTTTTCCCTATTTCTCTTAACAAAGCCCCTTGTTTACCAATAATAATCCCTTTTTGAGAGCTTCGTTCGACAACAATTGTTGCGCCTATATAGACAGTGTTTCCATTTTCTCGTTGTTTCATTTGCTCTATGCCAACTGCTATAGAATGGGGAATTTCTTCCCTAGTCAAATGTAAAACTTTTTCACGTATTAGTTCAGATACAATAAAACGTTCAGGATGATCAGTTACTTGATCAGCAGGGTAATACTGAGGTCCTTCGTCTAAATGTTCAATAACCTGTTCTTTAAGGGTATTAACATTATTTCCTTGAAGTGCAGAGATTGGAATTATTTCAGTAAAATTATATTTCTTTCTATATTGATCAATAAATTGTAATAGCTGATCTGGGTGTATTAAATCTATTTTATTTATAACTAAAAAGACTGGTGTACGAACATTTTGTAATTGTTCAATAATAAATTGATCACCTCCGCCAAAACCTTCTTTGGCATCGACAACAAATAAAATAAGATCTACTTCTCGTAGTGTCTGGTAAGCGACCTTCATCATAAAATCGCCTAACTTATGTTTAGGTTTATGTATCCCAGGAGTATCAATAAAAACAATTTGAGCATGGTTGTCTGTATAAACTCCTTGTACTTTATTTCTTGTTGTCTGTGGTTTATCACTCATAATGGCAATTTTTTGCCCAATAACATTATTTAGTAAAGTTGATTTTCCGACATTAGGTCGTCCAATAATTGAAACAAAACCTGATTTATATCTTGTATTATCCATTTAAATCCTCCGGTGAAAAAGCTCCTGGTAATAAATTCTCTACTGTAGTTTCCTCAATATCTCCATGTAAATTTGTTAAGATTATTTTCATATCTTTGGGACAAAGTTCCGTTATCACTTGTCTACACGCACCACAAGGTGGCACAGGACGCGCTGTATCAGCAATAACACATAATGCACTATACTTGGTATCTCCTTCAGAATAGGCTTTAAAAAGCGCTGTGCGCTCAGCACAATTACACATACTATAAGCTGCATTTTCTATATTACAGCCATGATAAATCTTTCCATCTTTAGTAAGTAAAGCTGCACCTACTTTAAATTTAGAATATGGAACATAAGCTTTTTCTCTTGCTAACTTCGCCTCATCTATTAAACGGTTTGTTTCCATCACCTAATCTCCTTTTCTTGATTTAACCTTTATCATTATTTCCTTGCTTTCATGTAATTGTTCTGTATATTTTTCGAATTGACTATCCAAAAGCAAAGAAGCTTTATCAGGCGGAACAACAACGCCACCTGAAATTATAAACTTTAGTCCTTGTTCAACTGTCATGTCTAATACTGTAACATCTTTTTCAGGGACTAATACGAGCCAACCTGATGTAGGATTGGGAGTTGTTGGTAAAAAAACATTAAAACAACTACTATTCGTCCTTCTTTTAACTTCACCTTTAGATGCACCCGTTAAAAAACCTAGTGTATAAACTCCCTTACGTGGATATTCGATCATGACTACTTTTTTAAAGGATGAACGTTCCTGTGTAAAAGCATTTATCATCTGCTCAACTGAAGAATATATATAGTTTGCTACAGGAATTTTCCGGAAGAAATGATCAACACTTTCAAAAACCTGCTTCTTCAGGCCTCTTCTTCTTAAAGAACCTATCACAGAAATAATAAATATAGTTAAAAAGAAACCTATCCCTAGTATTCGTTCTGAAAAAGGTGTATAAACTCCTAAAAAATAAATAGTACCATCTTCAACCTTAATTATTCTTAACACTTTAAAAAAACTCGTAATAAATTGACCTAAAAAACGATCAATAATAGTAAATAAAAAATGTAACACATAAACTGTGACTATTGCAGGCAATAACGTAATAAAACCAATAATTATATTTTTTTGAAATGTTTTCCACATGAGAAGTAGCCCCCTCTCATTCATAATTAAGAATTATTGACCTATTTATTATATATAAGCGAATGCAAAATATAAAACACAATCTCTTAAACAAACTTCTACCATATATAACCACTTATTAACTCGACTACTGGTTTATAAAAAATTAATATACCAATAATTACTGCGAACATACTAAAAATAAGTACTGCACCAGCAGAAACATCTTTAGCAATCCTGGCCAAAGGGTGATATTCCTTTGTGACTAGATCAACAACCCTCTCTATAGCAGTATTCATCACTTCTAAAGAAATAATAACCCCTATGACCAAAAGTAATATTATTTTTTCAAATAAAGGAATATTTAATAGAAAAGATAATACAATGATTACTAGGCCAATAGTAAAATGAATTCTTATATTTTGTTCATGACGAAAAGCATTTTTTAAACCAGACCAAGCATAAATAAAGCTCCATATAAATCTTTTCCAATAACGGTCATAACTATTTTTGTAGTCCATAGGCCTCTAAGATTTCCTCTTGCCTTGTAAACATAATTTTTTCCTCTGTTTCATTCATATGGTCATATCCTAAAAGATGAAGAAACCCATGAACAACAAGGAAGCCTAACTCCCTACTAATTGGGTGACCGTATTCTTCTGCTTGGGAAACTGTTTTATCATAAGAAACTATAATATCGCCTAAAAGGTTAGGAATGTTTTCGTGCAAATTTATATCAGATTCATCATCATTTAATGCAAAAGAAATAACATCAGTTGCCGTATCTTTATTCCGATATTCACGATTTATGACTCTAATCGCTTCGTTATCAACAAAGGTTACGGATAACTCTGAACCTTTTTGTACATTTTCTAACTCAGCAGCATAATTTAATAAGTTATTAACGAGTAAAAGCTGCTCTTCAGTCAACTGATTCGTTTCATCTTGTATTTCAACTTCTATTATCACTCTTGACTGTCTCCCTTCTTTTTAACATCCTCAGGATACTCTATCCTAGAATGAAAAGTCCCCTTTAACGTTTCACAGATAGACATAGCAACAATGTTTAACTGCTTTAATGTTAGGTCACATTCGTCAAACTGTCCGTCTTCAAGTCGATCTGTAATAATTTTTTTTACTAATGTTTCTATTTTCTCAGGTGTTGGCTTAGCCATTGATCTAACAGCTGCCTCAACGCAGTCTGATATCCCTACAACTGCGGCTTCAATAGTTTGAGCCTTAGGACCTGGATATCGAAAATCCTTTTCTGGAATCGGTTTAGATGATTCTTGATTCGCTTTATGATAAAAAAACTTAAGCAAAGAAGTACCATGGTGCTGCTCAGCAATATCAATAATTTCTTTTGGCATTTTATAATTTTTTAAGAGCTCCGCGCCATCGTACGGGTGCGAAATAATAATCGTTTTACTTAATTGTGGAGACAGCTTATCATGTGGATTTTCCATTTTCATTTGATTTTCAATAAAAAAATGCGGACGCTTTGTTTTCCCTAAATCATGATAATAAGAACCTACACGGGCAAGCAATCCATTTCCACCAATAGCCTCACAAGCAGCTTCAGATAAATTAGCAACGATAACACTATGATGATAAGTGCCTGGTGTCTCAACAAGTATCTTTCGTAAGAGAGGGTGATTTGGATTGGATAACTCGATTAATTTCATCGTTGATAAAATACCAAATCCAGCTTCAAAAAATGGTAATAAGCCTAAAGTTAAGACAGCAGCTAAAAAGCCTGACAAAAAGCCAAATCCAATGTTTGAACCAACCTCCATCCAACCATATTGAGCATTTCTTAACATTAGGAGTGTAATTATGGTTAAAATATTAACGATTGATACAAATAGACCAGCCTGTAATATTCTCGAAACTCGGTTTGATTTACTTAAGAAAAACACTCCAGCGACTGAACTGAAGAACACGTATATACCAAATGTATAGTTTACGACACCTGTCGCTTCAGCATTAAATATAAAACTAGCTATGATAGAAAAAACCATACTCGTGAACAGAGCAACCCGTTGATGGATCAACATCGTCATAAGCATAGAACCAACTGCTACCGGAGCGATTAATGTAAACCCTTGAAAATGTAAATTATGTGTATAACTTGAAATTTTCATAATTAAAACTGTCACTGTAAAAATAAGTACATACATTAACAAATGACTATTATTGTTGCGTAATGATGTTTTTGCATCGCTTAAATAGTAAGCTAACATTAAAACTAGCAATAATACGAGTATACCCAATCCGATAAAGGGGTATATATTCACCTGATCGTCAAGCAGACCCAAGATAGCTAACTGTGAATAAATTGTTGAGGTAATTACCTCACCTTCTTCTACAATAAGTTGACCTTCACGGATCATTACTGGTTCTACAGCTTCAATAGCTTTTTTCCTTGCAAACTCCGTTGCCTCGTCATCGTAAATATAGTTAGCTGTAATTGCAAACCTTGCCATTTCTAGCATTGCCTGATATAACTTAGGGCTTACTGTAGAGATAACAATTTTTGTTTCTACTAAATCTTTAGCCTCTAGTACATCATTAATTCGAATCTCTTCGCTCATTACATTGTATATGGCGTTAGTCGTTGTTTCTCTGACAATTTCTAGTTCTGACTCATCCGCTTCTAAAAATGTAAGTAATGTTTCATCAGATAAGTCATCACTCGTTTGACTAGAGATAATAGCTCGAAGATTTTCTAATTTTTCTTCTAAAGACCCTACTGTATTTTCAATTTGCATATGATTATCTAACTCACTGTGTGTTTGTTCTTCTAATTGTATACTTTCAACTTCTGGGTCTTCATTAATTTGACTTATTATATCGAAAATATCGTTAATTTTCTTAACTTGTTTTTGAGCAAAAGCTTTATTATTTGTGTATTGGGGCTCTATTGCTTCTGCAGCCAATTTTTTCTTTTCTTCAGTTGCTGCCTTATTCTCTATTGTTATTGGCGCCCGAATATCCTGCTGAGCATAAGAACCTAGATTAACATTTAATGTAGTAGGAATAATATTACTCAACATCGTTAAATACATAACTATTCCTAAAACAATAAATAAAATGACTCGTATATAACGATGATCTTTAAGCTTTTTCCACCATTTCAGTTGGTCAATTGGTGCCCTTTTCCCCAAGTTGCTCACCTCTTTATTTTTCATATCAAGCTAATTTTCCAAATTACTTTAACAAAGCGATACAAAACTATATAGTTAAAAAGTACCAATAAAATTAAATAAAGTATGTTAGTTACGAAAAGCAGTATTATGAAGGATTATCCCTAAATTGAAAATCGAGAATTAACAATAGAGTGTTAATTCTCAATTTTATTATACAATATTAATTTAGTAGATGCTCATTGTAACATTATTCTTTATCTAATTTTTCATATGCATTTATTACTTTTTGAACAAGTGTATGTCGAACTACATCAGTAGCTTGTAAATGAATAAAGTCAATACCTTGTACTTCATTTAACACTTCAAGCGCTGTCTTTAAACCAGATTTTTTCCCCTTTGGTAAATCAACCTGGGTTAAATCACCAGTTATCACCATCTTGGATCCAAAACCTAATCTTGTAAGAAACATTTTTATTTGCTCCGATGTTGTATTTTGTGCTTCATCTAAGATCACAAAAGAATCATCAAGAGTTCTACCTCTCATATAAGCTAAAGGAGCAATTTCTATCGTTCCTCTTTCCATCAAACGAACCGTTTGCTCTACTCCTAGTACATCGTGTAGTGCGTCGTACAATGGTCGCAAATACGGATCCACTTTTTCCTTCAAATCTCCAGGTAAAAAACCTAAGCTTTCCCCCGCTTCAACTGCGGGTCTGGTTAAAACAATTCGTTTTACAAAACCATCTTTTAAGGCTGTTACTGCCATCACTACTGCTAAATATGTTTTTCCAGTTCCAGCCGGTCCGATTCCAAAAACAATATCCCTTTTTCTTAATGCTGTAATGTAATGCCGTTGTCCTAAAGTTTTCACCAATATCGGCTTTCCCTTTACATTAACAGCAATTTTTTCTTGATATAGTTCAAGTAACTCTTCAAGCATTCCTTTTTCTGCTAGTTGTACTGCATAAATGATGTCTCGTTCTGAAATATGTGTTCCTTTACGAATTAGGGTAATGAGAGCATCTATAACATCATTAACAATGGAGATTTTCGCATCTTCACCAGTTACTAAAATTTTTTCTCCCCTTGTAACAATGGATACTCCTAATTTTTGCTCCATTATTTTTAGGTGTAAATCATTTGGCCCAAATAAACTTTGAGCTTCGTTTGCTTTTTCTAATTGTAGATCAATAAGTATTTCTGACAATATTCTCAATCCCCTTGAATGATTGGTTGTATTTCGGTAATATCTTCTATTACTTGGTAGTGTATCATTAATTTAACTTTACCATTCTCTATGGTTTGGTGCAAAACTTTTTCCCCTTTTATTACTGCATCGTCGTCTATTTTTTTCATTAACTCGTCTCTTGCCATTAAGGTAGCAACTTCAATTGCTTCTTCTTCACTGTATTCGCGAATTAGCGTTTCTTTTTCTAGCACCACTTTTTTATGGTATCTAAGTGGAAGCTGCCAGTTTAAAAACTGTAAGGTATTTTCATATTCATTTACTTCGTATTGAGAGTATTGTGGATCACCAAACCCCCAAAAAGTAATTGGGAAATTTACTACCGATAGAGAATGTTTGATTTTTTTTTCACCAGTAAGAGTTGAAAATTCACTTTCTAGTGGAACGGAAACAGTAGACTTGTACCAAATTTCACCAAGTACTTTCCCTTTTGCTGGTGCAATCTCCATATTTCCTTCTTTTCCGATGAAACCACTAATTAACGTTTCTCCTTTTTCAACAAAATCGTTAGGTGAGACTTTGCCTTGGCCTTTTTCAACAAAAATATCATAAATAATGGCTTTTTTCTTTGAAACTAAATGTCTTGGGGAAATTTGTTCTTGCTTTTCTGGAAGTGATTTTTCTACTACATTAAAATGAAAGGTCGTCCCACTTAACGTTACACCTATCCACGTCGCTTCCTCAATTTCCTCTGTAACTAGCATTTGAATTTCTTCGACACTCGGTAATAGGAATTGAAACTTTCCTTTTTTTATTCCTAATTCTGTAACGGCTTGAGTTAGTTGATGCTCTACTTGCGGTGATGCTCCTTCTATTTTTATCCCCCATACCATGTTTGATAAAATAAATAATATGACAACAAAGCTTACTAGACCTGCAACAAAACCTCCTCGCGAGATCATTTTCCTAATGATAAATGGCATACCTTTTCTTTCAATAAAATAAACTTTTACATTTGTTTCTCTTACAATTGGACGAATACGATGTGCATCTTCTAAAGATAAATAGCAAATTATCGTTTCATCTCCTACCTTACGTATATGCCAGATAGATATTTTTTGATGTATACACCTATTTAAAAAGAGTTCGGTATACTTTCCAACTACTTTTATACGAATAAAACCTGAAAATCTGTTCGTCCATGAGTTTTTCATATTATCCTCCTTACTAACTTTTTTTCTTCTCCTCATTTATGTAAATAACTTGATCGATTGTTCCTTCGAGTAAAAGCTCTTCAGGTAAAATCGTCTTAATCACAAAATGGTTTCCTTTTACTAGTAGTTGTCCTTGTTCTAATAAAAGCCTTAATTCTTGATTAGAGAATTTCAAGACTCCACGATGATTTTCGATATAAATATGCAGTTGTCCAATCATCGTAATCCTCGGTAGATCCATCGTAACATCTGCAGGAAGTTCCATTTTATCTGTCATCCATTTTCTGACCATCTTATTTATCTTCCTCATAATGTAACGACCCCCCTTTCATATCATTTTTATGTGAAAAGGAGGAAAGGTATCACTCTTTTTTAATTATAATCAGAATTTATAAACTTCTAACTTGGAAACTGTCTAGCGCAAGCAGCCTACGAGCTCGGTCACTTCAGTCAAGCAACTGACTTCAATAACTACATGAATAACGTCTCTGAATAGCTTCATGCAGCTTTGCTCCTGCGATTACTCGTCGCACAAAACACTGCTTCGAGGAAGCTCTACGAAGCAATACTAGAAGATGCAAAAGCACGTAGGAAGCCAAAGAGCGGCATCTGTCAAAGGCCGCCCCAGTGAAGCTACTACTTGGATTACTTCGAAGCGGCTTTGCTCCTGCGGTTACTCGTCGCACGGAAAACATTTGCTCCTGCGGTTACTCGTCGCACGGAAAACATTTGCTCCTGCGGTTACTCGTCGCACGGAAAACATTTGCTCCTGCGGTTACTCGTCGCACGGAAAACAACTGCTCTTGAGCAAACGGAGTGGCACAGGAGCAACTGCTCTTGAGCAAACGGAGTGGCACAGGAGCAACTGCTCTTGAGCAAACGGAGTGGCACAGGAGCAACTGCTCTTGAGCAAACGGAGTGGCACAGGAGCAACTGCTCTTGAGCAAACGGAGTGGCACAGGAGCAACTGCTCTTGAGCAAACGGAGTGGCACAGGAGCAACTGCTCTTGAGCAAACGGAGTGGCACAGGAGCAACTGCTCTTGAGCAAACGGAGTGGCACAGGAGCAACTGCTCGTGACCTAGGCGCTTGCGCTTTTCTTGAAAATAATCCAAAAATATATGGGTGGTAAATACTATGAATTGGAGATTTTTCACACAAAAAAGGCTAAGCATAAGCTTAACCTTTTTTTCTAATTGTATTAAGGGAAGGACGATATGAACCTTTTGCCCTTGGCTTTCCTAAAATTTCTGACCAAACAACTCCTTTAATTGCATCTTCTCTAGAAATATTTGAGAAGTCTAATTTAACCTGATTTTGAGCTGTAATGTCGCCTTGAGAAATAGGAGAGTCTTTTAATTTACGTTCATATCTTTTAGCAGTTTCTTTCTTACGCTTTGTTTGTTCATATTTCTCTAATATTTTATTACCTTGATTCACTTCATCTAAAGAATGTTTAGGTTCTTGTACGTCATTGATGGTGTAAGTTTCTTTTCTTTGTTTTTGAGGTACTGTGTTTGGTTCTATTTCCTGACGAAATATTTCTCTCCAATCGACTTCTTGTCGCCCTGTACCAGCTGGTCGATTAGTTTTATTTGGTTGCTTCTTTTTTTCTTGCTCTTTACCTTTTTGAAAGAAACTTAAAATCGCACCAATAATTAGAAAAAGTAAAAAAGGATTTGCAGTTATATATCTTAGGAGATCCTCCATTTTTTATGGCCTCCTTTCTAATGGTACCATTAGATAGTTATTATTGTTTATTTCCATCTTTCTTACCATCATCGGTAGCCTTACCAATGGAATCTCTCATATCTGTATCAGCTAAAATATTTTGGATATTCATATAATCCATAACACCGATGTTACCTGAACGTAATGCTTCAGACATGGCAAGAGGAATCTCTGCTTCTGCTTCCACAACTTTTGCACGCATTTCTTCTACTTTAGCCTTCATCTCTTGTTCTTTTGCTACCGCCATAGCACGACGCTCTTCTGCTTTAGCCTGTGCAATCTTTTTATCAGCCTCAGCTTGGTCAGTTTGAAGCTCAGCACCAATATTTTTCCCGATATCAATATCTGCAATATCTATCGATAAGATTTCAAAAGCTGTTCCTGCATCTAAGCCTTTTGACAATACTGTTTGTGAAATCATGTCTGGATTCTCTAGGACTTTTTTGTGATTTTCAGCCGACCCAATTGTTGATACAATCCCTTCACCTACACGAGCGATGACAGTATCTTCACCCGCACCACCGACTAATCGGTCAATATTAGCTCGAACAGTAATACGAGCTTTTGCTTTTACTTCAATCCCATCCATAGCAACACCAGCAATAAATGGAGTTTCAATAACTTTTGGATTAACACTCATCTGAACTGCCTCTAATACATCACGTCCAGCAAGATCAATCGCTGCCGCTCTTTCAAAACTTAAATCAATGTTTGCTCTTTGAGCAGCGATCAATGCATTTACTACACGGTCAACGTTACCACCTGCTAAATAATGACCTTCTAGCTGGTTTGTACTTAATTCCAGTCCTGCTTTTACAGCCTTAATTAACGGATTAACTACACGAGCCGGAATAACACGACGAAGTCTCATTCCAACTAGTTGAAAAATACCTACACGTACCCCCGCTGCTAGTGCTGAAATCCATAGCATAACTGGGACAAACGTAAATAAGATTGCAAATGCGATAATGACTAAGCCTACAATAATAAGTAAAAAGATTTCTTCCATGTTTATTTCCTCCTTATTTTTAATGAATCGTGGTTATTGCCTTATTCTTTTATTTGCCGGACAACTATTCTAGAACCTACTGAAGATATTATCTTTACTTTCTCCCCTTGTTCAATATACCCACCTTCAGATACAACGTCAAGTCGTTCCTCTTCAAATATAGCAGTTCCTGAAGGTCTTAACCTAGTTGTTACTATACCAATTTTCCCAACAAGCTCCTTGCGAGTCACACTTGAAACATAGCCTAATTCAGACTTAGTAGAGTCAGTTAAAATTAACCTTTTTAGTGGGCCTCGATATCCAAAAAATTTGAACATTAAGATTGAAGCTACTACAGATACTACAGTTGCAACTAAGATCGATAATAAAATATTAACGGTCGAATAAGACGCAAGTACCATACTTCCTATAATAGCTACGATTCCTAAGACTCCAAAAATTCCAAATCCCGGGAAAAATATTTCAATAATTATCAAGAGTATCCCTGCACCAAATACAATTAATGTCTCATAACCAGCAAAGCCAGCAACTAAATGCCCAAAGAAAAATAAAAGTAAAGCAGATAAGCCCATAATTCCTGGTATCCCAAAGCCTGGTGAATATAGCTCCAATACTAAGCCTAGACTGCCAATTGATAGTAAAATTGGAATAATGACTGGATGTGTAACAAACCTTGCAACTTTCTCAGCAAAGCTTACTTCAATTTCCCTAACTTCCGCATTTTCCATTCCAATAAATTCAAGAAGCTCAGTCCGATCTTTAGCTATAGCTTCAGCATACCCAACTTCAAGAGCTTCATCAGCATATAATGTTAAGAGATAACCAACTCCAGCACGATACTCAGGTAAATCTACATTTTTATCCGCCATTGCCCTAGCATAGATTGGATCACGATCTCTAGCAGCACCCTCGATTGTTGCAAGCCACATCGAATTCGCCTTCTCTTCTGCAGCATTACCGGCACTATCAATAACAGCCGCTGAACCAATTGTAGTACCTGGTGCCATTACAATTTGATCTGCATTTAAAGCAATATACGCCCCCGCAGACAAAGCTTGCACTTTAACATAAGCCGTAATTGGTGTTTCTGTGGTTTTAATTAGGTTTGCAATATTGGTAGCCGCATCCACAAGTCCACCTGGAGTATCAATTTCTAATACGATATGGTCAGCACCTTCATATTCTGCTGTTTCTAGAGCCCTATTTAAAAACGCTTCTAAACCACGTTCTACAGCTTGCTCTATGGGTACAAAATAAACAACCTGACTATTCGATTGACTATGTACAGGCAGCTTGGACACCCAGATGATACCAGCTAAAACAATGAAGGACAAAAATATCAGTTTTCTCATGAGAACAAATCTATTCATCATAATCCCCCTTTCTTTTTCTTTTAAAAATACTCAATTACTTATACGTATATAGTATGGAAAAGTTACATTCTTTTTAAAAAAGATTTCACATATTTTTTATTTACCCAAGTTAATTTCATAATATCAACGGAATTAGTATCTGAGTCGCGTAATATGTGTATTATGGAGTTTAGTTCATAAGTAGCCAATATAGCTGAACTAACAATCAGTGATGGTTTTCGATTCCTTCCCCCACTTGATGAAATGTATTCTATACTGGGCCCTTTAGGGCGGTAATAAGAATGGGATAAATTAAAAAAACCTTACCTAAAGAGTAAAAAACGCCTTGCATAAGACAAGGCGTTGTTTTATTTATGAAAGAAACTGTTGTACGAGTCGATTAACGACTGAGCCATCGGTTTTACCTTTTACTTTAGGCATAATTGCACCCATGACCTTACCCATATCTGACTTTGATGCTGCTCCTACTTCTTTGATAGTTTCTTTCACTATTTCCGCAACCTCTTCTTCAGATAATTGTTTAGGCATGTATACTGTTAAAAAAACGATTTCTTCACGTACTTTTTCGGCTAAGTCTTCACGACTAGCCTTTTCAAACTCATGGAGGGAATCTTTACGTTGTTTAAGTTCTCGATTCAGAACAGTTAGAGCTTCGTCTTCTGTAAGTTCTTTTCCAAGTTTAATCGCTTCATTCTGTAAAGCAGATTTAACCATTCGAATAACAGAGAGCTTTTGCTTTTCCTTATTCTTCATCGCTTCCTTCATATCAACAGTTAAACGATCAAGAAGATTCATATCTAAAACACCCTCTCTTAAAAGAACTTACGCTTTCTTGCTGCCTCTGACTTTTTCTTACGTTTTACACTAGGCTTTTCATAGTGCTTACGCTTTTTCACTTCTGCCAAAGTACCTTCTCGAGATATTGACTTTTTGAAGCGACGAAGAGCAGCGTCAATCGATTCATTTTTGCGAACACGAGTCTCTGCCATCTTATATTTCCCTCCCTCCGAAACAACCAATGAAACATGTTTACACTTAGTAGGTCCCATTTTTTTGCTAATGGCTAGCAAAAAAATCACAATTAAAGCCCACCATTTAACTACTAACTTTCATAGATAACCGTCTCAACGATGGTTGAATAAAAAACATGTCTTTTAAGATTATAATATAACCATTTTTTCAGGTCAACTTTTTTTATTAATACTAATTGGCGTATTTCGCAATTACCAAAAAAAAAACAATGAATATAATCTATTTTCGAGCGGTTTAGCGTTATTTAGATATAGTCATTTAGTGAAGAAAATAATAAATCATGAAATTCATTAAATTTTATAAATTTTTTTTGTCATGCTTGTACTCACATGTCCATACAAATGATAAAGAGGTGAGACAAAATCATGCAACAGTTATTTTCGCTATTTGCTGTTTATATTACAATATTTCTCTTTGGTATGACTGTTATGAGAGCCGGATTAGTAAATTTATCACAGGATCGTTTAAAATTAACTTTAATAAAAATGACTAGCACACCATTTAAAGGACTGTTAGTAGGAACTATAGTAACTGCGATCGTACAAAGTAGTTCTGCAGTAATGGTTATTACTGTCGGTTTAGTAGCAGCTAGTTATTTAACATTTAAACAATCAATCGGTATAATCCTAGGCACAAATATCGGCACAAGTTTCACTACGGAAATTATTGCATTTAATTTGACATCAGGAATTATTCCTATGTTAATTATTGGGGTTATATTAATGAATATGAAAAAACATGTAGCTTATTGTATCGGTTGCGTTTCTTTCGGTCTAGGTTGTATCTTTGTTGCTATGCAAGGTTTAGAGACGTTAGCTTATCCAATAGCTTCAATCCCTACAGCTCATAATTTCTTACAGCTCACAAATGAAAATAGCTTTATCGCTGTTGGAGTCGGAGCCGTACTATCAGCTCTAATTCAATCTAGCACCGCCACAACCGCTATTGCAATGGGCTTTATGAGCGACCGAATATTGGCCCTGCCAGCAGGCATCGGGATTGTGTTAGGGGCAAATATCGGGACTTGCTTTACAGCTATTTTAGCAAGTGTCGGATCAAAAAACTCGGCAAAACTCGTAGCATTTGCTCATATTTGGTTAAACATAATAGGTGTTTTACTATTTTTACCTTTTATTGGTTGGTTAAGCTCTATTTCTATTAGCTTAACAGCGCTACCTAATTTGCAATTAGCACATGCCGGAACGATTTTTAATATTATATCTTCAGTAGCAGTCCTACCCTTCGTACCGCTCTTTTATAAATTTGTTATTGCTTTACACGGAAATGAACAAAAATAGTGGAACACTTATAAATATATATTAAACGGGAAAAGCGTTGAAGCTTGACGCTTTCTTTCCTTGAAAAAAAAGTGAGCTATGCTCACTTTTTTAATATGTAGAATTAGATTTTTCACCTTTAACAATTGAAATTCCAGCACTTGCTCCAATTCTTGTTGCACCAGCTTCAACCATCGCTAAAGCCGTTTCACGATCTCTAACACCTCCAGATGCCTTAACACCAATATCCGGACCTACAATTTTCCTCATCAAACTAATATCAGCAACTGTTGCACCACCTGTTGAAAAACCAGTTGAGGTTTTTACAAAATCAGCTCCAGCACGAACAGCCATATCACATGCACGTTCTTTTTCTTCCTCAGTAAGTAAGGATGTTTCGATAATAACTTTCGTCAGAGCTTGCCCTTTTGCCGCTTGAACTACTGCCTGAATATCATTTTCAACTAATTCATCGTTTTTATCTTTAAGCGCACCTATGTTAATTACCATATCAACTTCAGTTGCCCCGTTTTCAATTGCATTTTTTGTTTCGAAAGCTTTGGTTTCAGGTGTATTAGCACCTAACGGAAAGCCAATAACTGTACAGACCTTAACTTCTGTACCTTCTAATATTTTTGCAGCCGTTTGTACCCAAGTCGGGTTAACACAAACAGATGCAAACTTATAATCTTTTGCTTCGTTTGCTAGTGTAATTATCTCTTCCTTACTAGCATTTGCCTTTAACAAAGTATGATCAATCATTTTTGCTAACTGCTCACTCATAAAAAAACCCCTTTCACCCTTAATCTTCTTAGATGTACGGACATCTTAAATAGATTACCATTGAATGACTGAAATTACTATCTTATTCATTAATAAAGCCATAAGTTTTTAGTTCAGTAATGAACCTTGAACAAGTATATAAACTTAATTAATTATGCTAAAAACACCTAACAAGACTCACTTGTTAGGTGTTATAATTAACTATTTAAGACTTTTTCATGCACTTCATCTTCAACAATACGTACAAAACTTCCTATATTTACTGGATAACCTGATTGATTTATTTTTACTTTAACTAATTTCCCAATCATATCCTCATTTGCAGCAAATTTCACTTTTAAATAATTGTCTGTATATCCAATATAATGTCCTTCTTCTTGATCAACACGATCTTCTGGTATAACTTCTAGGACTTCCCCTTCAAAACCCGCGGCATATTCCTTTGCTAACTGGTTTGATAACTCGATAAGCTTATGAACACGCTCATTCTTTACTTCTTCATCTACTTGATCCTCCATACGTGCTGCAGGTGTACCTGTTCGCTTAGAGTATGGAAATACATGTAATTCAGAAAACTTATGCTTAGCAATAAAATCATATGTTTCCTGGAATTCTTCATCAGTTTCACCTGGGAACCCAACAATGACATCACTAGTTACTGCAAGCCCTGGCAATGCTTCTTTTAATCGGTCTAAACGTTCACTAAAGAATTCCATTGTATACTTACGTCTCATTCGTTTTAAAACAGTATCTGAGCCTGATTGAAGAGGAATATGAAGGTGACGTACAATCTTGTTAGAATCATTGATAACCCGAATAATTTCATCGGTAATCTGACTAGCTTCTATAGATGAAATTCTAATCCTTTTTAACCCATTCACATTTTCTAACTCTTTTAATAGCTGAGCCAAGCTATAACCCTTCATGTCCTCTCCGTAACCACCCGTGTGGATCCCGGTTAGAACAATTTCTTTGTAACCAGCCTGAACAAGTTGATTTGCTTGTTTAATTACATCCTCAGGATCTCTAGAACGCATTAGTCCCCTTGCCCAAGGGATAATGCAAAAAGTACAGAAATTATTACAACCTTCTTGAATTTTCAATGACGCTCTTGTACGATCTGTAAAATTGGGTACATCTAATTCTTCATAAATACGTGTTTTCATAATGTTTCCAACGGCATTAATCGGTTTTCGTTCTTTATTATATTGGTCAATGTAATCAAGTAATTTTGTACGATCTTGTGTACCTACTACAATATCAACACCTGGAATATCTAGAATCTCTGCAGGAGATGTCTGAGCATAACAACCTGTAACACAAATAACCGCGTCTGGATTACGTCGTATCGCTCGTCTGATTACTTGTCTACTTTTTTTATCCCCTGTGTTCGTAACTGTGCATGTATTTATAACATAAACATCGGCTAATGTTTCAAATTCTTTCTTCTCATAGCCGTTTTGTTGGAATAACTGCCAAATCGCTTCTGTTTCATAATGGTTTACTTTACAACCTAGTGTATGAAAGGCAACTGTCGGCATACTCATCACCTCAATAATTCAAAATGATAGGAAACTACTGATAAGGAATATAATGCAGCAGTTTCTGTACGTAAAATTCTGGGGCCAAAACTACAAGGAATAAATCCTACTTTTTCTAGCTCCTTAACTTCTTCATTGGACAAGCCACCCTCAGGTCCAACCAAAATCATAATAGAGGAACCTACCTCTGTATTATTAATTGTTGTAACTAAATTACTCTTTTCCCCGGCTTTTGCATTTTCCTCAAATGCGACAATTTTTATATCGTAACTTTCACTTTTCTTTAACAACTGTTGAAAGGAATGATTATTATTTACTTTCGGTACAATATTACGGTAAGATTGCTCGGCCGCTTCCTTAGCAATTTTTTGTAATCTTTCAATTTTCTTTTCTGATTTTCTTTCATCCCATTTAACTATAGATCTAGAAGCCTGAAAAGGAATAAATTCAGAAGCTCCAAGTTCTGTACCTTTTTGTACAATCATATCTAGTTTATCACCTTTTGGAAGGCCTTGTGCAATGGTAACTTTTACCGGCATTTCCTTATTTTCTGCTAAATATTCAATTACACTTCCCGTAATTTCAGCTGAAGAAATTGATGTAATTTCACAACGAGCTACCAGACCTTCCTCATTAATACAAATAATCTGATCACCACTCATCATTCGCATTACTTTACTTATATGCTTGACATCCTCACCGACAATACAGAAATTCGTTTCATTTAACTGATCATTCGCTACAAAATACCTTTGCACTTTCATACACCTTCCAATTTTATTTTATAGTGAAGTACCATTAACAAAATGTAAGCTTCTACCAACGCCAACCACAAGACAGAAGCAAGGAATTTTAATTACCATTTTTCGCAATAAACGCAACCCAATCTTCCATCTCTAAGGTCTCCTCGATGATAAACCCATGTTTAAGAAGAGCATCCTTCACTTCTTGTTTTTTACCACTAATAATACCCGAAGTAATAAATGTGCCACCTTGTTTAAGTACCTTTGCCGCATCTTGAACAAAGCGTACAATAACCTCAGCTAAGATGTTTGCTACAATTAAATCTACCTTCTCATTAACTTGTTCAAGTAAATTATTTTGTTTTACCGAAACAACGTCTTGAACTTTATTTAGTTTAACGTTTATGATTGCACTTTTAACTGCAACTTCATCTAAATCAAGGGCCAATACTTTCTCTGCTCCAAGCTTTGCCGCAGCGATACTTAATACTCCTGTACCCGTACCAACATCGATAACATGGTCTTTCTCTGTAATTTTCTTTTCGATTGCCCTTACACAAAGAACTGTTGTAGGATGTGTACCTGTTCCGAAAGCCATACCTGGATCAAGTTCTATAATACATTCATCTTCTTTTTCAGGTTTATATTCTTCCCATGTCGGTGTAATGGTAATATGGTTTGAAATTTTTACGGGTTTATAATATTTTTTCCATGCTGTTGCCCACTCTTCTTCATTGACTTCGCTTATAGAGACTTTATTTAGACCAATATCAATATCATAAACTAACAATCCGTTTATTGCTTCTTTAATTCCTTCAACGGTTTCACCTAGAAAGCTGTTCACCGGAAGATATGCTTTAACTATAACTCCTTCTTTAGGATAATCATCAGGAGAGAGTTGGTAGATTTCACCAAACTGATCTTCCCAATCAGTGATAAGATCTTGCGGGTCTTCGATTACTACCCCACTTGCACCTGCCTCATGCAGAATATTACAGACAGGCTCAACAGCCTCTTGTGTTGTTTGAATACTAATTTCAGACCATTTCAATTCTACCAACTCCATCTCTTCCTAATTAATTAATCATTAAAACTTTTAAATGCTCGCTTAACTTTTGAAAAAAAATTTTCACTTTGCTCATCTGGAGCTTGATTCCCGCTTAACTCACCGAATTCCCTTAATAATTCTTTTTGTTTTTCGGTTAAATTTTTAGGAGTAATAACTCGAACTTGAATGTGCTGATCACCTTGCCCATAGCCTCTAACATTTGGAACACCTTTTCCTCTTAATCTAAAGTTTGTTCCTGTTTGTGTGCCCGCTGGAATTTTCAATTTAATTTTTCCTTGTAACGTCGGAACCTCAATTTCATCTCCAAGGGTAGCTTGAACATATGTGATTGGCATTTCACAATATAAATCATCTCCATCACGCTCAAAAAACTCATGTGGTTTTACGTTAATCACAACAAATAAGTCACCAGGTGGTCCACCGTTCACGCCGCTTTCACCTTGGCCTGAAACACGAATTTGCTGACCAGTATCGATTCCTGCTGGAATTTTGACATGAATTTTTTTACGTTTACGCACCTTTCCTTTACCACCACAAGTATTACACTTATCTTTTACATACTTTCCAGTACCCTCACAGTGGTGACATACACGTCTATTGACAACTCGACCAAATGGTGTGTTTTGCTCTACACTTAATTGACCAGTACCATTACAGTGTGAACATGTTTCAGGTTTTGTTCCTGGTTGGGCTCCAGTCCCAAAACACGTATCACACGTTTCTTCTTTAGGTATCTCAATATCAGTTTCTTTCCCAAAAACAGCTTCCTTAAACTCCAATGTCATCGTATATTGTAAATCTGCTCCTTGTCTTGGTGCATTCGGATTCCTTCTTCCGCCTCCACCACCAAAAAACATATCAAAAATATCGCTGAAGCCACCAAAGTCGCCTCCACCACCAAAACCTTGATTAGGATCAGTATGTCCAAATTGATCATAATGAGCCTTCTTTTGTGGATCACTTAACGTATCATATGCTTCTTTAACTTCTTTAAATTTCGACTCTGCATCCGCTGCTTTATTAACATCTGGATGATACTTGCGAGCTAGCTTACGATAAGCCTTTTTTACTTCATCTGCAGATGCACTTTTATCGACACCTAGCACTTCATAAAAATCACGTTTACTCATTTTGTACCCACTCCCGAATTTATTACATAACGAATATCTTAACACTATCCCTGAAAAATGTGAAGCATTAGGGGATTGGTATCTTTTATATTTTATAGCACAATACTATATTCTAACTTAAACTTTTTAATACTATCACCAATACAAACTAAGTCTACTCTAATTATTCTTATTAAAGTGGAAAAAAAGTCAAAGCCTAATAGCCTGACTTTGACTTTTTCCTCAAGGCTTGTGCCTTATTTCTTCTCATCATTTACTTCTTCATACTCAGCATCGACAACATTATCGTCTGCTTTGGCATCTTGTTGACCTTGCTCACCTTGAGCTGCTTGTGCCGCTTGCTCATATAATTTTACTGATAACGCTTGAACTATTTCTTGAAGTTCATCTTTTGCTGTTTTAATAGCTTCAATATCTGCTCCTTCAAGAGCAGTTTTCAGCTTATCTTTTGCTTCGTTAGCTTTTGTTACTTCACCTTCATCAACTTTGCCTTCAAGGTCTTTTAACGTTTTTTCAGTTGTAAATACTAAATGATCTGCCTCATTACGAAGATCTACTTCTTCACGACGCTTTTTATCAGCTTCAGCATTTGCTTCAGCATCCTTCACCATTTTATCGATTTCCTCTTCGCTTAATCCTGAAGAAGAAGTAATCGTAATGGATTGCTCTTTATTTGTCCCTAAATCTTTAGCTTTTACGTTAACAATCCCGTTTGCATCAATATCAAAGGTTACTTCGATTTGCGGAACACCACGTGGAGCTGGTGGAATATCAGATAATTGGAATCTTCCAAGCGTTTTATTATCTGCCGCCATTTGACGCTCACCTTGAAGAACATGAATATCTACTGACGGTTGATTATCACTAGCAGTTGAAAACACTTGTGACTTACTTGTTGGAATTGTTGTATTACGATCAATTAGTTTGGTAAATACAGCACCCATTGTTTCAATCCCTAAAGATAAAGGTGTAACGTCTAATAATACAACATCCTTAACATCTCCAGTTAGAACACCTGCTTGAACTGCTGCACCTAATGCAACTACTTCATCAGGGTTTACCCCTTTATGAGGATCTTTTCCAATTACCTTTTTGATAGCGTCTTGTACAGCTGGTATACGTGTTGATCCACCAACAAGTACAACTTTATCAATATCATTCGGAGTCATACCTGCATCTTGAAGAGCTTGGCGAGTTGGACCCATTGTACGCTCAACAAGTTGGCTTGAAATTTCATCAAACTTAGCACGAGTTAATGTTACTTCTAAGTGTTTAGGTCCTGAAGCATCAGCTGTAATAAATGGTAAAGAAATTTGTGTCGAAGTCACTCCTGAAAGATCTTTTTTCGCTTTCTCAGCAGCATCTTTTAATCGTTGTAGAGCCATTTTATCTTGCGAAAGATCAATAGAATTTTCCTTCTTAAACTCTGCTACTAAGTAGTCAATAATTACTTGGTCAAAGTCGTCTCCACCAAGCTTATTGTCTCCAGATGTTGCTTTTACTTCAAAAAAGCCATCACCTAGCTCAAGGATAGATACGTCAAACGTTCCACCACCTAAGTCATAAACTAAAATCGTTTGATCTTCTTGTTTTTCAAGACCATAAGCTAAAGCGGCCGCTGTCGGTTCGTTTACGATACGCTCAACTTCTAAACCTGCAATTTTACCAGCGTCCTTTGTTGCTTGACGTTGAGAGTCATTAAAGTAAGCTGGAACTGTGATAACAGCTTTTGTTACTTTTTCTCCTAAATAAGCTTCAGCATCTTCTTTTAACTTTTGAAGAATGATTGCAGAAATTTCTTGAGGAGTATATTTTTTTCCTTCTACTTCTACTTTGTGATCAGTCCCCATATAACGTTTAATCGACATAATCGTGTTTGGGTTTGTAATTGCTTGACGCTTAGCTACTTCACCTACTAAACGTTCTCCATTTTTAAAGGCAACTACTGAAGGTGTAGTTCTATTTCCTTCAGGGTTTGGGATAACTACTGCCTCTCCCCCCTCCATTACTGCTACACAAGAGTTAGTTGTACCTAAATCAATACCAATAACTTTACTCATTGACATTTCCTCCTATAAATTTATGTATCTTTATCTAGACATTATTGACTAACTTTTACCATTGAAGGTCGAATAACACGATCTTTAAGTTTATAACCCTTTTGTAATTCTTCAACGACTACATTAGGTTGATAATCTTCACTTTCAACTTGCATTACTGCTTGATGATAATGTGGATCAAAGTCTTGACCAACTGCCTCAATTACCTCTAATCCCTCATTTTTTAAAGCCTCAGTCAATTGACGATATACCATTTCCATACCTTGTTGTATAGATTTAGCTTCATCACTTTCAGCGTTAACTCCTAATGCACGATCAAAGTTATCGATGGCAGGAATCAATTCTTCTAGCAAACTTTGCGATCTATATTTGGCAGCTGCTTCCTTCTCTTGTCTTGTTCTTCGACGGAAGTTATCATAATCCGCTTGAACACGAAGCAAACGATCATTTAAATCTTTTACCTGAGTTTCAAGGTCTTGAATCCTCAATTCTTCTTCGGATAAATTTACATCTTCTTCATCTTTTAGATCGTCGCCTTGTTGAGTATCATTATCATTTTCAACTTCTTCTACTACATCTTCTTTTGTTTGTGGTTCCAATTCTTGTTCTGCTCTATCCAACTCTTTCACCTCCCTAACAAAGTAAAACTATACTATTTTCTTGGAATAAAATGACTACCAACAGGCAGAATATATATTTTTCTGCTATTTGTCAATATTTCCATTACTTATTTCTTTGATACAGACTAGTTAAAGTATTTGTCATTCCTTTAGATATATAATCTAAAACCCCTATAGTACGTCGATACTCCATTCTCGTTGGCCCTAATATCCCTATTGTACCTAAATGTTTCCCGTCTACAGTATAGGTTGCTGTGATAATACTACAATGATCTATTGCTTCATGGTTATTTTCTTGGCCAATTTTCACAGTAATCCCTGAACTATCTGATCGGAATATTTTATGAATAAGTTGTTTTTCCTCAAACATTTCAAGAAGTTGACGTACTTTTTCTACATCACGAAATTCAGGTTGAGAAAAAATGTTCGTCTTACCACCAAAGAAAATTTGATCGTTTTTCTCCTGTTTAAATGACTGTTCTAACATTTTCATCATATCTTTATAGTTGCTAATATGCATTTTCAAAACAATTCCAACTTCGGAGAAGATCTTTCCTCTAAGTTCAAGCATTGAAACACCTTTTAGTCTTTCATTTAAAATATTCACCATCATTTCAATATCTGAAAGTTTCATTCCTTCCGGTAATGAAATTGCTTGTTTCTCAACGTGGCCAGTATTAGTAACAATAATGGCAACACCAGTATCTTGAGTTAATGGGATTATTTGTAAATGCTGTAAAGTTGTTTCAAAGACTTCAGGCCCTAACACGATAGAAGTGTAACTTGTTAAATTCGACAAGATTTGAGCTGACTGTTCAATAACTTGCTCAACTTCATGAATTTTTTGAGCAAAAATTGTTTTAATGTCTTTAATTTCTGACTTTGAAAGTAATTGAGGTGATAACAAGTGATCTACGTAATAACGATAACCTTTTTGTGAAGGAATTCTACCCGCAGAACTATGCGGCTTCTCCAAAAAACCAAGTTCCTCCAAATCAGCCATTTCATTACGTATGGTTGCCGGACTATATGAAATATCATCTCTTTTAGATACACTCCTAGAACCCACTGGTTCCGCAGAACGGATATAATCATCAATAATTGCTTTTAGAATTAATAATTGACGTTCTGTTAACATTTATTTATCACCCCTGTTAGCACTCTTGGTTGACGAGTGCTAAATACTAATAATAAATTACCAAAAATCTATATTCTTTGTCAACGGTTCAGAGTAAGTTAGCTTTTAAATATAGAATATACCGAGAAAAGTTTGGTCTTTAGTGATTTTGTTATTTTACTATTTCCAAACTATGAATTTCATTAGACTTATTTGACACCCCAGCAAACTATATCGAGTTGAAAAAGACAAATTCAACTCGATATAGTTCATGAAATTCCGCACTAAAATAAAAATTTCTCAAAAACCTCGTTAGCTACAAAAAGTCCATTTCTAGTCAATCTAACTTGTCCATTAACAATTTCAACCAAACCTTGAGTTTGAAGTTGTTTAATCTCTTTTCCAAAAAAATCAAAAGGAGATTTTCCATACTTATTAACAAAACGTTCAATAGATACACCTTCTAATTTTCTTAACCCTAAAAACATTTCTTCTTCAATCTTCTCTTCAGTAGTTACGAAATGTTGCTCGTTGGCAGAACGTCCCATTGCTTCAATTAACGATATATATTTTTTAATAGGTCCAACATTAGAATGTCTAACTCCCCCTACATACCCATGGGCTCCTGCTCCAATACCATAATATTCTTCGTTATTCCAATACGTTAAATTATGCTTACTCTCATAATTACTTTTACTAAAGTTACTGATTTCGTACTGGTCATATCCATGTTCTAAAAGCACGTTCATTAATAATTCATACATCTCTACCTCTTCATCTTCTGCTGGTAAATGAAGCTTCCCTTTTCTTTGTAATTGATGAAAAACTGTTTTCTCTTCAACCTTTAAGGAATACGCAGAAAAATGCGGAATATTTAATTGTATAGCCTTTATTAAGGTCTCTTTGAACATCGAAACAGTTTGACCTGGTAATCCAAACATTAAATCTATAGAAATATTTTCGAATCCTAATGTTCTAGCTTTATCTATTGTGTCATAAATATCTTTTTCAACATGATTCCTGCCAATACGTCTAAGTAATTCTTCTTGGAAGGCCTGTACACCAATACTTAATCGATTTATACCAGCTTCCCTTATCACCGCTAGCTTTTCTTCTACCATATTACTCGGGTTAACTTCAATAGTATATTCAACATCTTCACATGGTTTATAAACATTGTTTATAGCTTTTAATAACCTTTCTAATTGAATAACTGATAAAGATGTTGGAGTCCCTCCACCTACATAAATCGATTGTATTTCTTTATAAGGAAATTGTTTTACTGTTTCTTTCATCTCGGTTTCACAAGCCGCGATATAGTCATCAACTGGCTGCCCCTTTAAAAAGACTTTGTTAAAATCACAATAATGGCAGATCTGTTCACAAAAAGGAATATGAACGTACACCGCTTTCGGACTAAACATTGGATCAACCTCTTTTTTATGGAATTTAGGATAGTAGATCATACGATCATTTATTTTCAAAGAAATTCACAATTTAAATTCATTGCGAAGAAAAACCGTAGAACTGTAACTTCTACGGTTAATCAAAATTTATTACTTATTTTCATCCATACGAAGAACAGCCATAAATGCTTCTTGTGGAACTTCAACACTTCCAACACTCTTCATACGTTTTTTCCCTTCTTTTTGTTTATCTAGAAGCTTACGTTTACGAGATATATCACCACCATAACATTTGGCCAATACATTCTTACGAATAGCTTTAATCGTCGATCTTGCAATAATTTTTTGCCCAATACTCGCCTGAACTGGAACTTCAAATTGCTGACGTGGAATTAATTCTTTCAGCTTTTCTACAATTACTTTCCCTCGCTCATAAGCTGAATCACGGTGAACAATTACCGATAAAGCATCTACTCTTTCAGCATTTAACAGAATATCCATTTTCACTAATTTCGATTGTTTATAACCAATTAGTTCGTAGTCAAAAGAAGCATACCCTTTTGTACTTGATTTTAATTGGTCAAAGAAATCATATACAATTTCTGACAGTGGGATTTCATACGTAAGTGTCACACGGTTTGCATCTAAATATTTCATATCTAGATAATTACCACGCTTCTTTTGACAAATTTCCATAACTGCCCCTACATAATCATTAGGAACCATGACAGAAGCCTTCACATACGGCTCTTCAATAAACTCAATAATTTGTGGGTCTGGCATTTTTGAAGGATTATCAATCCTTAATTCTTCCTCATTAGTAAGCGTTACTTTATAAATAACACTTGGTGCTGTAGTGATAATATCGATATTAAACTCTCTTTCAATACGTTCTTGAATAATTTCCATGTGTAATAAGCCTAAGAAACCACAACGGAAACCAAAGCCCAAAGCTTGAGAAGTTTCGGGTTCATACTGTAAAGATGCATCGTTTAACTCGAGTTTCTCAAGAGCATCCCTTAAATCATTATAATCATTCGTGTCTAACGGATACAAACCACAAAACACCATCGGATTCATTTTTCGATAACCTGCCAACGGTTCATTCGCAGAATTAGTGACGCTCGTAATTGTATCCCCCACACGGGTATCACTAACATTTTTAATCGAAGCAGTTAAAAATCCAACATCTCCAACTGTAAGTTCTTTTTGTTTTACAGGTTTTGGAGTAAACACACCTGTTTCAATTACTTCAAACTCAGCACCTGTCGCCATCATTCGAATTTTTTGTCCTGTCTTAACCGTTCCTTCAACAATTCGAATATATACGATGACACCTCGGTATGGGTCATACAACGAATCAAAAATTAAAGCTTTTAAAGGTGCTTCAGGATCACCACTTGGCGCAGGAACCTTCTCTACTACTTGCTCTAAAATTTCTTCAATACCAATCCCATTTTTAGCAGAAGCGAGTACTGCATCAGATGTATCTAAGCCAATAATATCTTCAACTTCTTGTTTAACTCTCTCTGGCTCTGCACTTGGTAAATCTATTTTATTAATGACGGGTAAAATTTCTAAGTCATTATCAAGAGCTAAGTATACGTTAGCAAGAGTTTGTGCTTCAATTCCTTGAGCCGCATCAACAATTAGTAACGCACCTTCACAAGCTGCTAAACTTCGCGAAACTTCATACGTAAAGTCAACGTGACCTGGGGTATCAATGAGATGGAAAATATAGTCTTCCCCATTTTTCGCTTTGTAACTTAACTGAACTGCATTTAATTTAATTGTAATACCCCGTTCTCTCTCTAAGTCCATTGCGTCTAGCATTTGGTCTTTCATTTCACGTTGTGTTAATGCACTCGTTTTTTCAAGGATACGATCGGCCAACGTAGATTTACCATGATCTATATGAGCAATAATTGAAAAATTACGGATTTTCTCTCTTCGTTTTAATCGTTCTTCTTTATTCATTCGTTAATCACTCCCAAATAGAAAAGCGCAAGGCTTCTGTTTCTCGCCTTAAGTCACTGAAGTTCTTGCTTTTATTTCAAAACCGTTTTAAAAATTATTTCATCAGTTTCATTACATACTGATATACACTAGGATAAATTATATCAATAGCAGCATTTTGTTTCAATCAAATTTATTATTGTGTAATATTTTGAGGATTTAGATACTTCTTCTAGATAAACATTTTGACATATATATTATTCAATTTAAGCTACTTCAAAAACATGAAAAAGCTGAAAAAGACTGCTACTTGAGCAGTCCTACTAATTTAAAACATTCGCTATTGCAGCAGTTAGCTGCGACAAAATGCTTGAAAAAAGCTTATTAAGAATGTCTGATAACATTACACCCATTTGAGAAAAAAGATTGAACGTCTGTATTTGTTCTAATTTTTCTTGTTTACTTTCTAAATCATGGCTAGTTACCTTTTCCGTTGTTAGGTCGGTATAAACAGTAGGAGTTTCGTTAATATCACTCTTTTTTATAAAATTCGAAGTTGAGTATTTACTGTCACCTGTCATTTGTACCATATTGTTACTAGCAATTTGAATTCCTACTAGTACTCCACCAAAAAGGACAGTCGTAATAAAAAAGCATTTCAACAAAAATTTCGTCACTGTTTACACCACCTTATATTAAATATTTGGTTTAGTTTATCCTATTTATTTACTTTTTCAGCATCCCAGTAAAATTCGCTAAATACTTTCGCAAAAGCTTCTGCAGATCGATAACCCTCTTCAAGTGTATTATCCACGCCACCAACTTCAACTAAAATGGAATTTGGTGATAAATCTTGATTATATCTACCATTAGCTCCCGAAGCAGGTTTTAAAATAACCCCTCTACTTAAACCAGGATACCTTTTATCTAATAATTCATGTAGTTCGGTTGCTAACTTCAGATTTTTTTCATAATTCTTATTATTTTCTCCTACAATAAATAGAGTTCTTGCATATTCCACTCCGTTAATAGTAACTGTTGTAATATCCCTTGGTTGTGCATCACGATGCACATCAAAGAAAAATTCTAAATCATTATTATTACTAATTGCTTCTTTCACAATCTCTCTCGATGCGTCATAGGATTGACCATATACCCATCCACGATTACTAAGTATTGCTCCTATATCACTCTTATCAACCTCAACACCGATTCCTCTTTTTTCTAATTCTCGCCCTAACCTTTCCCCGACTAACGTAATATTAACCGTTGAGTGAAATGCTTGATTTGGTACATTTGTGTCTTTTAATTCCGGCAAAAATGACTCTCTACTATGTGAATGGATGATATGGACAACTTTTTTTCCACCTGTAGTTACATTTGATGGGGATTCTTCATCTAACTTGTCCATTTTTTCAATATTTTCTTGTGAAACTTCTCGTTCTGCCATCATCACTTCCATTGGTGGTGCTGATTCAATTGGCATATTCGTATAATCCGTATGTTCACCTGCTACAATAATTTTACCATCGAACAAGGCAAATCCCGGTAACTCTCTTCCCAATAAACTCCTGGGGTCATCAGGATTTAGGCTAGTAGCTAATTCAAAAGCTAAGCTAGAAAAGTTTGGTGGTTGACTGTCTTCCGGTAATGCTTGAGTAAAATATGGATTTTCAGTTCCCATCATATGCACTAATGCTTCACTAGAAACATAGGAGCTCCATGCATGAACTGTTGAAGATGATAATCCATATCCTGGTTCAAACGCAGTAAGCATCCCTGTTACAATAAATAATGCCATTATACCAACAATGACTAATACAGTTATTCGCTTCAGACTTGTCCTATTTACCTTAAACGTAAATCCTCTAAAATTTCTAGAAGACATTATCTCACCCTTTCATAGCCTGTCTACATTATTGATATGCCATGTATTGAAAGGGTAGAACAAATAATTTAAGGATCTTCACGTTTTCTTTTCTAATTCTTTTAACCAATCATTAGTTATATCATAATGTTAAAAAATAAATATAACTCTCACCATTTAAAATTGATCTTAATGTGTATACATTCCGACGTTGTCTTGATCTACTTCACCATGAAGTGCTGCATTTAATCCTGCAGCTAAAACATTCGCCATATCTTCAATAAATACATCTACTTCCTTAGGAGTAACCATCAAATTATGCCCAATTGGCGAAAGGACCTCTTTAATTAGCTGACGTTTTTCTTCTTCTTCAAGGCCACCAATCATACCAAGAATATTTTTTCGCGTCTGTAACTCGGGCATATCCTCATCAGTCAGCACTCTTTTTTCCCCAAAAGTCATCCCTGCTGGTGTTAAAGAACGAGAGGGTTTATTCCCTTCGCGCATTTCTCTTCCGAAATGTTTTAAAACAAAATCAATCGTATCACTTGTTATAGATACTGCATCAACAACTGTTGGAATTCCTACAGCTATAACGGGTATTCCTAACGTTTCTTTACTTAGTTCTTTTCGCTTATTTCCTACTCCAGAACCAGGATGAATCCCCGAATCTGAAACTTGGATAGTCGCGTTTACTCGTTCAATTGAACGAGCCGCTAAAGCGTCAATAGCAATAACGAAGTCTGGTTTTGTTTTTTCAATGACACCATGGATAATGTCACTTGTTTCAATGCCTGTAATCCCCATCACCCCTGGAGTAATGGCACTTACAGGTCGAAAGCCCTCGGATATTTGCTCTGGTTGTAATTCAAAGATATGTTTTGTAATTAATAAATTTTCAACAGCAATCGGTCCCAATGCATCTGGAGTAACATTCCAATTTCCCAACCCTACAACTAAACAACTTGCATCTTCTTTAATACCTAAATGTTTTAAAAACAAATTAAATTCTTTAGCAAATACTCGTTCAACGGTTTCTTGTAATTCTGTATCTTTATTTCTTATCCCTTGCATCTCAAACGTTAAGTAGCTACCAGCCTTTTTCCCTAGCCTTTTCGCTCCTTCTTCTGTTATTTCAACAGTTGATATATGTACCCCTTCTTCATCTCTTTCTTTTATAATCACACCATTAATTGTCTGTCTTTGGTTCTGCTCTTTTTTCGCTTCCATTTCCTGAACTAATTCATGAGCTTCAAGAGCTAAATCTGTTCGAATATTATATTTTTCTAAATTTATATCGCCACTCATCATAACACCTTCTTTATACGTTTTTGTATTCAAATTATTCCCAGCAGTGTATCTTGCTATTCTCCTTTTCATTTCCTATTGCATTTACTCCAGAGTTTTGTTACAATGCAATGTGTTGTACTTATATATTCGCAATTACACGGTTGCATCAAGGAGGTGAAAGGAATGCCAAATATTAAATCAGCTATCAAACGCGTAAAAACAAGCGAAAAGCGTCGTGCGCAAAATGCTTCAGTTAAATCTGCACTTCGTACAGCTATCAAAACTTTCGAAACAAAAGTAGAAAGTAAAGAAGTTGAAGGAGCTAAAGAAGCGTTCTTGGTTGCAACCAAAAAGCTTGATAAAGCTGCAACAAAAGGTTTAATTCATAAAAATGCGGCATCTCGTCAAAAATCTCGCCTAGCGAAGAAATTAAACGAGATTACAGCATAATAATCATTCCTATTGTATAAAAAGAAAAAAGGGCTACTGGTGCCAAACTCCTTCCAAAGAGGAGTCTGACACCAGTAAGCCCTTTTGTTCATTATAGGCTAAATTATTTTCGTGATTTTTGACGGTAAACTTAGTAATAGCATTGCACTAAACAACGTTAAGAACTTAGCCCTTTAAACTCCAGAAACAGCTTGAATAATGAATAACTCTAATGCAAGCTGCTTTTCAATTTTCCCTGTTTTGATTTTATAATCCGTTTCAGCTAATTCATCAATAAATTTTAATAATTGCTTTTCTGAAAACAATTTGCCTTGTTGGTTAGCCAATTTTACTACATAAGGGTGTAACTTAAGTGTCCCAGCAATATTTTGTTGAGAGTACCCTCTTTTAGAAAGCTCTTTAACTTGATAAAGAATCCGAAATTGTCTTGCTAGTAAAGATAATATTTTTATCGGTTCTTCTTTTTGTTTTATTAATTCATAAAATACTTGCAGTGCTTCTTGCTTCCTACGGTGAACAACATGATCTACAAGAGTGAACACATCTTGTTCGACAGTTTTTGAAACCAATTGTTGAACGGTTGTTTCATCAATTGTTCCGCCCCTCCCCACGAATAGAGATAACTTTTCAATTTCCCTGGCAATCATAACTAAGCGGTTTCCTAATAATTGCGTTAATAGTTCTTTAGCAGGTACACTTATAGCTACTTCATATTTTTTCACTCTATTCTCCAACCATTTATCCATTTCTTGCTCATTAAACGGAAGAGCAGCAACTACCTCTGCTTCCTTCTTTAAAAGCTTAACAATTTTTTTTCGTTCATCTAATTTTTCATAAGGGGCGACTACCACAAAAATCGTTTCAGGAACAGGATTTAAAATATAGGATTCAAAAGCTTTTAAATCATGCTCTACTTTTGTTTGATCTTTTCCCGTTAAAAATTGAGGATCTTTTACAATGACCACACGATAAGAACCCATAAATGGAATAGTTAATGCTTCTTCAATAGCCAATGAGATAGGCGTTTCCTTTAGTTCATATGTAGATAAATTAAAGTCATATTCATCCTCTGTTAACACTTTATTAATAATACTATGGATTATTTCTTCAATTAAAAATACTTCTGTTCCGTATAATAAATAAATAGGTGAAAAGTTTCCTGATTTAATTTTTTTTTGTACTTGTAAAAAACTCATTAATTTTATAACCTCTCTTTTTTAAAAGTGACTGTAGTTTTGTTTTCCATTCCTACTAATCACTTTACGAAAACTTGTTATTTATGATTAATTTTAACAATAGAAATATTGTAAACACAAGTGAAAAAGAGAGATTACCCGAAATGGTAATCCCTCCATTTATGATAAACGCCAACTTGAGGAGCCTAGGATATCCTCTAATTGACGATAATCAATATTTTATTAAGCTTTATATTAGTTATAATATCCTATGCATGTGTAGTATATTGGTGACAACTCTTTACAACAATGTCAGAAAAAATCTTTTGTTTTTTTAGTACTATTTTGTGACCCTTGTATCAAAGAAACCTTCCTCACCCTTGAAACGGTAACGGATTGCACCAAGTTGATCCGTTCTTAAAATCTTCACATTTCTCTCTTCTAAACGATTAATTACTTCCTGGTTTGGATGCCCGTACCGATTATTCCGCCCAACTGAAATAAGAGCATATTTAGGATTAGTAACCTCCAATAACGCATCTGTTGTTGAGGTTTTACTACCATGGTGTCCAACTTTCAATATATCTACATTTATTTCGGGGAATTCAGCTAGCATTCTTCTTTCACCCTCCGCTTCTAAATCCCCCGTAAACAACCAATTCTTTCCACCAATTCGTGTGAATAAAACAATTGATCTGTCGTTGATGTTTGTAGTTACACCATTAGCAGACAAGATAAAAAATTCATAAATTCCCCTTTTCCAATAATCACCTTTTTTCACAATCGTAATGTTTGTTCCAATTTCATCGAAACCTTGTAGTAATTTTTTTTCGAATTCAGTTTCTGGCCGAGTACTATACAGGAGATTTCGGACAGGAACTTCACCCATTAAAGCTTCTGCTCCACCAATATGATCAAAATGTCCGTGAGACAATATTAATTTATCTATTTTTCTTACCCCTTTTGCTTTTAAAAACGGGACAAGTACATCTTGACCAACATCAAATATTTTTTCACGTTGTTGCCATTCTGGTCTAAATCTGAGTTCAACATTCCCTCCAGTATCAATGATATAAACAGCCTTTCTCCTAGGAAGTTCAATGTAAATGCTATCCCCTTGCCCAACGTCAATCATTGTTATTTCTCCTTCATTTGAAAGATAGGGTAGATGCCAATGAAAAAGCAAAACCATAATAAAAATACTACAACTTTTTAGTAGATGATTAAGAGATTTCATTTTTTCAACAGTACACAAGTTAAACCCAATAGTGACGTAATAGATAACAACTACATAAAGTGGAGGCTTGCCAAGTGTAATCGTAGCATAAGGAACATTCATCAAGTACATTAAGGCTTTGTGAGCATTTGTTACTAAATAATGATAAAACGCAATAATGAACTCACTAATAGAACCGAACAACAGGTGAGAAAAAAAACTGATAAAAGAAAACGGTAAGGCGAAAAAGGTAATGAATGGAATATAAATAAGGTTTAAAGGGATACTCCAAAGTGATATTTCATAAAAATGATATACAATAATAGGGAATGAAACTAATTGAGCGAGACTGGTTACAACTAAAAGTTGAATTATTCGATTAGAATACATTGGGAAAATAGTATTGGCAGAGATAATTAAAGAATATGAGGTAAGGAAAGAAAGTTGAAAACCAAGATGAAGAAGAAGATAAGGATTTATTATTAATAAACCTATACAAATAAAGCTTATTCCATCTAAAGGACATATTTTTATATTTCCCTTAATAGAAAGTAGTACGATCATAGACATAGCAGTTGCCCTAATTACTGAAGGAGCAGCACCAGAAATAACCAAATATATAGGCAACAGTATCATTAGCAAATCGATTGTTCGTTCCTTTGTAAAACCAACCCGAATCAAGAGAAAATAAAGACTCACACTGATTAGCCCAACATGCAAACCTGAAACAGCTAACAAGTGGATAACTCCTAATGATTGATATGAACGTAAAAGTTCATGTTCTATTTCTCCCCTTTCACCAAAGATAAGGGCAACCATAAGTCCTTTACTTCCATCAGGAAAATGTTCCATTATATAATTTATTCCATTCTGGCGATATCTTTGAAGCAAACGATATGGCGACAGACGACCTTCCACACAATTTACAGCAGAAAGTGAGAAAGGAGTGTATATGAAATGTATATTTTTTTGTTTTAAATATTCTTTATAATTAAAACTATAATAATTTCTAGCCTCTTGAGGTTGATAATATTCCCCTTCAAAGAAGCAAGTCATACCGACTAATAAATATTCTTCAAGCTCTCTTTTCTCTTTATTAGTTTTTGCAAAGTAGTTAATTTGAACTTTATGATTAGAAGCTGTAAATTCAAATGAGACTTTGTTACCATCGTACTTTGGTATAGAAGCAATACTACCATTTATAATTTTGGTAGTTGGGATTGAGGGGGACGGTTGAAAATAAAAGGGGTTTAAATAAAAAAATGTAAATACTAAAATACATAAAAGTAAAAACCGATAGTTATCCCTGTTCTTATGAAGCAAATAAAGGAGGGCTAACATAAAAAAAAGTGAAACACTATGAAAGCCCTGAATTCTAATAAGTATACTTGAAATAGCTGAGATAACTAATATATAAACCTTACCAAACAACAATACACCTCCTACTATTAATTTGTGGGTGTATAAAGATTATTTGCATCATCTTTTAATTTTTGGATTTCTTTTTGGCTCACACCAGCCTGTTCTAATTTAGCGAGCAACTGAGCAGTAAACGCAATTTTTTCAGAAGTTTTTGTATCTAAGATCATTTCTTCTAACTCAACATTTTCTACATGTACACCCGCGTTTTCAAATAATTCGATGGCATAAGGATGATTTTTATAATCTTTTGCGTAATATACTGTTTTTATCCCACTTTGAATAATTGCTTTTGTACAATTTAAACATGGAAAATGAGTAACATATATTTCTGCACCCGCTGTTGGAACACCAAATTTCGCACACTGTAATAACGCATTTATTTCTGCATGTATCGTTCGTATACAATGGTTATTCTCTACATAGCAACCGTCATCAATACAATGCACGCCACCTGAAATAGATCCATTATAGCCACCAGCTATAATTCGCTTATCACGAACGATTGTTGCTCCTACCATTAAACGAGTACATGTACTTCTTAAAGCTAATAAATGACTCTGCGCCATAAAATATTGATCCCAAGATATACGTGCCATTAAAAAGCCTCCTAAATTCTATACATTTTTCTTAAGTTTAGACAAATTATGACACTTACGTCAATGGCTTTTTTTTATTATCATTTCAATTATAAAACTAAACTTCAAGCAGGTAGGAGTACATTGATTTCCACTGCTTGAAGTTTTTTCTTTAACACAATAAAGCTGAAGTACAATCAGTGGGGTGGTTCCTTCATCCCCTACTGATTGTTAGTACAACTTATCGGACCTTTAGGGGCAGTTAATCCCCCACCTAAGCTTATCGATTTTCTTAAGTTTCGAGGTGGGGGAAACTTTATTCAAATTACCTCTGACTAGCTTCTAGCGCCTGTTGAATATCGTTAATAATATCATTAACATTTTCAATACCAATAGAAAATCGAATAAGTTCAGGTGTCACTCCCGCAGAAAGCTGTTCCTCACTTGTTAATTGTTGGTGAGTTGTACTTGCAGGGTGAATAACAAGTGATTTTGCATCACCTACGTTAGCAACGTGGGAGAATAATTTCAATGCATTAATAAATTTTTTCCCCTCTTCAATTCCACCTTTTATACCAAATGTCAAAATCGCCCCTGTACCATTAGGCAAATATAATTTACCCAGTTGATAGCTAGGGTGACTTTCAAGTCCTGGATAGCTTACCCACTCTACTAATGAATTGTCCTCTAAAAAGTTAGCTACTTTTAATGCATTCTCACAATGTCGTTCCATACGTAAATGTAATGTTTCTAACCCTTGTAGTAACAAAAATGAGTTTAAAGGTGCAATAGCAGGTCCAATGTCACGGAGCAACTGTACACGCGCTTTAATAATATAAGCTAAATTCCCAACAGCCTCAGTATATACAATTCCATGGTAGCTAGGATCCGGCTCTGAAAGTCCTGGAAACTTTCCGTTACCCCAGTCAAAATTGCCACCATCTACAATAATTCCACCAATTGACGTCCCATGCCCCCCAATGAACTTCGTGGCTGAATGAACAACGATATCTGCTCCGTGCTCAATAGGTCGACATAAAGCCGGTGTAGAAAACGTTGCATCTACCATTAGAGGAATGCCGTTCTCATGAGCAATAGATGATACTGATCTTAAATCTAATATATCCCCTTTAGGATTCCCAATAATTTCACCATATAGAAGTTTTGTTTTTTCATTAATTGCCGTTCGATAATTTTCCGGATTCGTACCATCTACAAAATGGACTTTAATCCCCATTTTCCTTAAAGTATGGGCAAATAAATTATATGTACCTCCATATAATGAACTTGATGCGACAATTTCATCACCACTCTCGCAAATATTTAATACTGCTAATGTAATGGCAGATTGTCCACTGGATGTAGCTAGAGCAGCAATCCCACCTTCAAGTTCAGCGACTCTTTTTTCAAATACATCTTGAGTAGGATTCATAATTCTTGTATAAATATTGCCTGGTTCAGATAAGGAGAAAAGGTTTGCAGCGTGGTCAGTATCTCTAAATACATAAGATGTTGTTTGATAAATAGGTACTGCTCTTGACATCGTATTACTATCTGGTTCTTGTCCACCATGAACAGCTATCGTCTCTAGACTCCAATTTCTCTCACTCATTTTTTATTTCCTCCTAAAAATTTAATAAACTTCGTCTCTATGTTTTATGTTGTACAAAGTTTTACCAACAAAACATTTAAGTGATTATACTGTTATTAATAAACAATTGTCAATAAAATTCAGATTAATTTAACAATTTCAAAAAAATATATCGTTTGAGTTTATTAAACGGTAGCAACTCTCCATAAAGTACGCATTATATTTATATGTCAAATCATGTACTTATTTCACCTCAATAAAATCGATCATTTTCTCCAACGACTTTTGACCAATACCTGAAACATTTATTAACTCATCAACAGTATTAAACTTACCAAATTCTTCTCGATAAGAAATAATTGCTGACGCTTTAGAAGGGCCAATACCAGGAATAGCTTGGAGTTCTTCACTCGTTGCGTAATTAAGATTTATCTTTCCATTCGTACTATTAGTAGTATCCAATGTTGAAACCAAACTCAATTCTCCTTCCTCACCAATAAACGGAACATAAATGACCATTTCATCTACTAATAGTTGTGCAAGGTTTATCAAATTCACATTCGCTTCGCTATGGAAGCCTTCTGCTTTTTCAATAACATTAATAACCCTGTCACCTGGATACATCTCATAGACATTCGGTTGATTAACCGCTCCTTTGACATCCACTATAATTGTTCTGATCTCTTCTTCTTGTTTTTCAACCTCCATTTCAAACCCCTGATACTCAATAAAATTCTCAAAACTACCCTCACTAACTCTACTGTTGTCAAAATTTCTAATAAAGCTTACACTAAAAAACAAGGCTATAGAAAAAACTATTAGCAGAAATGCACTATTACGCCTTAATTTAATCATTAATAAATAACCCCCTAAGACTATTTTTTAAAGGAGAGAAAGACATGAGTGTACACCTTCAAATTAAAAAACAAATGAACAATTTTATTAATGCAGAAAAAAATTATCGGAAACTCGATCAGATACGTGAGGAAAAAATTGAAGAAATAATCAAAATAGCTAAGAATAAAAAAGATTTTTCTTTAGTAGAAGTAAATAAGGTTACAGAGGAGATAAATAAATTTAGTAAATCACATGGATATCCATTAAGAAAACTTGTAACAAAAGAAATGGTAGAAGAGTTTATCTCAAGAAAAGTCTAGCTTCGCTAGAACATCGGAAATTCAGATGGAGTCTCAACTCCACCTGAATGGTAGTGCCCACCTACGCTACGCCTAGAGGTGGGGGCTATGATCCTTAAGTACAAATCAGTTTGATTATTAAATCCTTTCAAATCACTTCCGTGTCATAAACCTCCCCCATCATTCATACACTTAAGGGTAAGAAGTTGGAAGGAGGGGAGGAACATATGAAAATCGGTATTATTGGAACGGGAAGTATGGGAAGCATCTTAATTGAAGCGTTTATTGAAGCAAATGCCATTACTCCATCTCAGCTAATCATAACGAATCGAACACCTAAGAAAGCTTTATTTTTCAAAGAAAACTTTCCTGAAATAAAAGTGGTCGAAACCGCTAATGAAGTGGCTGCTAAAGCTAATTTAATCTTTCTATGTGTAAAGCCTTTGCAATTTCATCCCCTGTTAAAGGATTTACGTTCAATATTAACAGATGATAAAATTGTCATATCAATTACTAGTCCGATTTCTATAGAGCAATTACAATCCATTGTTCCTTGTAAAGTTGCTCGTGTTATTCCCAGTATAACTAATCGAGCTCTAACAGGGACTTCACTCGTAAGTTACGGAACTACTTGTACAACTATTGATAAAGAAAAGATAAATAATTTAATGAAACATATCTCTACACCAGTAACCATTGATGAAAATATTACTCGTGTTGCTTCAGATATAGCTAGTTGTGGACCCGCTTTTTTTAGTTTCTTAGTCCAATCCTTTATTGATGCTGCTGTGAGACAAACCGAGATTACTGAAGAAGAAGCTACACAGTTGGCCAGTGAGATGGTAATTGGATTGGGGAAGCTTCTAGAAAAGAGGATTTTTACATTACCGACTTTACAAGAGCGCGTATCTGTACCAGGTGGGGTTACGGGAGAAGGAATAAAAGTTCTAAGAGAAGAAGTTGGAGATATGTTTGATCTGTTATTTCAGCAAACACATGCAAAATATTTTGAGGATTTAGAGAAAGTTAAAAACGATTTTGAATAATTCCTATTTCTAATAAAATATACGTTTCCATAGTATTATAAAAAAAATACCTACATTTGAAAAGAGGCTACCTCCAAAAACATTCAGGAGAAGCCTCTTTTCAATATAGGTGTCGTTTTGTTCTCATAGAACCTTTATACTTAGTTGGCTTTATTTCGACTACTTTTTAGCAACAAAAAACCAACGATGATCATTATCATTTAAAGTTTCGAAAGAAAAATCACCGGATATCATCATAACCTTAAATCCTATTTTTTCAAGCGCATCTTGGTAAAATGAAACTGGATAAGTCCTTTGTTTATGTATTTCATCGAAACGTTCATATAACCCTTGTTTATTTTCTACAAAGAAAGATAAATCGTGTTCAATACTATAACTTTCTTCACTTTCAAAACATTCCCATATGTAAGAAATTTGCTCCCCATTATACGCGAAAGTATTACCTTTAAAAACAGATTCTATTTTATAAATCGAATGAACGTCAAATATGAAAATCCCTTGATCATTAAGATGATTATAAACACCTTCGAAAGTTTTCTCTACTTCTTTCTCATTATTTAAATAATTAATTGAGTCACACAATGAAATAATTGTATCAAAGGAACCTAATCCTTCTAATTCCCTCATATCTTGTTGAAAAAACTTTATACTAGTATTAGCCATTTCACTCTTTTCTTTTGCAACTATAAGCATCTCTTCTGAAAGGTCAACGGCTGTTATCTCATAACCTTTTTGACTTAATGGAATTGATATATTACCGGTTCCACAACCAACATCCAAAATCTTTCCTTGTTTCACATTACACTCTTCCATAACTTTCATAACGAAAGACACCCACTTATCGTAAGGGGCATCAGACATTAATTCATCGTATAAATAAGCAAACTTTTCATAGCTCATCAATTTTACTCCTTTTTATACGTCCAACCATCTTCTTGATATATTTTTCCTTCCTTAAGGAGTTTTCCAAGAGCCCTTTTAAATGAACCTTTACTCATATCAAATTTTTGTTTAATTATAAGGGGATCAGACTTATCTGTATATGGCATACCACCATCACGTTTTTGGAGAATTTCGTATATTTTATCTGCATCATCATACCTTCGCTCGTGGGCTTTAGGCTGCATTGATATATTGATTTTCCCATCATCTCTAACAAAAGTTACACGTCCTGAAATAATTTTTCCAAGATGAAGCTCTTCTTCAGTTTCATTAAAATGAAGAAAGGCTATAAACCCTTCCTCAGTCATCACAAAAACACCTTTTTCAGCAAAAGAATAGATCGTTCCTGTAACCTCTCCATTCAAGATCGATTTTGGGGCAGGGGCAGCAGTTTCTTCTACTGGTTTTCCTCTTAGCAATCTCCCCATTAAACGACCCTTTTTATCATATGTTAAAGAAACGGGAAGTTTATCACCAACTTTTGGCCATAAAGATCGATCGCTTCCAAGGTCATCCATTGATAAAAATAAATCACGATCTATGCCATTATAAAGAAATACGCCATCTCTTTCCTTCACAGAAACAACTTCAAGCCAATCAAATTTCCCTAGGGATATAATCGGTTTTTCCATAGTTGCCGATAGACGCTCTTGGTGATCATGAAATAAAAAAACTTCTATCATATCTCCCACTACTACAGCATCTGTAACTTGTCTATTGTGTAGCAATATATCTTCCATATTATCTTGACCATTTGTTAAAAAATAACCAAAATCTGCTTTCCGTGCTACTTTTAATTTAACAACAATCCCAGGCTTTAGTTCCATTATTTTAGAACCCCTTCTAAGTCGATTGTTGGTGCATCTCCCCAAAGTTTTTCTAAGTTATAATAAACTCTCTCCTCTTTATGGAAAACGTGAACAACAACGTCATCAAGGTCAATTAATACCCAACGTGCCTGATCATAACCTTCCAACCTCTTTAGTTCAATGTCATTCTCTTGCGCAGACTTTTTAATTTCTGTAGCAATTGCTTGAACTTGTTTTTCTGAGTTTCCGTGACAAATTAAAAAGTAATCCGAAATTAAAGATATTCCCTTCATATTAAGTATAACGATATTTTCGGCTTTTTTATCATCTGCAGCTTTAACTGCCAATTCCAATATTTTATTTTCTATCATACTAAATTATTCCTCCTTTAATATCAAATAATTATAAGCAGCCAAAGTAGCTGGAAATACAGGTTGCTTTTTTTTCATTAAAAAATTTATCGTATTTGAAATAGAAGTAATAAGTGCAGCGTCTATATCCTGCTGTGCTAATTCTCGTACTTCTTCTACTCCTTTAAAACTTCGATTAGGTTCAATATAATCAGCAATATAGATGATTTTTTCAAGTAATGTCATATTTGGCCGACCAGTTGTATGATATCGGATGGCATCTAAAATATCCTCATCCTTAATCCCAAATTCCTGTTTAACTAAATAAGCTCCTACTGGACCATGTAATAACTCCTCACCATAGAGCAATAGCGCATCGTCCATATTTTCATTAACTACGATTTGTTTCATTTCATCAATCGGGCGAAATTTTGCATAATCATGAAAAACAGCTGCTAATTCAACCTTCTTTTGATCAACACCATATTTTTGTGCTAAATTAACCGCAGTTTCTAATACCCCTAACGTATGAACATAGCGTTTATTAGGAAGTTTTTCTTTAACAATACATAATGCTTTATCCTTTTCCATATATCCCCTGCTCCTTAATATAACAAATCACCGAGTCTGGAAGCAGATAACGAACTGAACGGCCATTAAATAACCGCTCCCTTATTTCTGTTGAAGAGATTTCTAGCTGCGGCGCCTCTATAAGGATAACATCGTTACTATATAATGACTTACAAGGATGACCAGGACGTTTTACCCCCACAAAAGTAATCATTAAAAGTAGCTCATCAATATCTTTCCACTTCGGTAAATATTCAATCATGTCTCCACCAATAATAAAATAAAAACTATGATCTTTATATCTGCTCCTTAGTTCCTTTATTGTATCAATCGTATATGATGGTCCTTGTCGCTCAAATTCAACCAACATAAGTCGAAAGGAAGGGTTACTTTCTATTGCTCTTTCGACCATTTCTATTCGTTCTTCATCAGTACACAAATTACTACCTTGTTTATGTGGTGGGATTCTAGTAGGCATGAACCAAACCTCATCTAACTCACATTCTTCCAACGCTTGTTCAGCAATTAATAAATGACCAAAATGCGGAGGATCAAAAGTACCACCAATAATTCCTATCCTTTTCAAAGATCCTCCCCCCTTTATTAAGGTAGTTGTATCGATTTATTTTCTTTCGATTCTTTATAAAGTACAATTGTATTCCCAATAATCTGTACTAATTCAGCCTTTGCACCAGTAGAGATTTCCTTTGCTACTTCATCTTTATCCATCTCACAATTTTGTAAAACACTAACTTTTATTAATTCTCTTACTTCAAGTGCATCCTCTATTTGTTGTACCATATTTTCATTTACACATCCCTTTCCCACTTGGAAAATAGGATTTAAATGATGAGCTTGAGATCGTAAATATCGTTTTTGTTTTCCTGTTAACATGAAGATCCTCCTAATTGTTTCAGTACTATTTCTTTCATTTTTTTTGTGTCTGGATTTAAACCTGTCCATTTTTGAAATGCGAGAGCTCCCTGCTCTACAAACATACCAACACCATTATGGATGATGGCACCTTTTTCTTCTCCTAACTGTAACCATCTTGTTTTCAATGGATTGTAAATCAAATCACTTAAGACTACATTCTGTTTAATCTTTTCAACAGACAAAGGAATATTCTCAATATTAGGGCTCATCCCAACGGATGTAGTGTTTATAAGAATATCGAACACCCCTATATTAGATTCTGCTTCTTCAAAAGAAATAACCTCTATATTCTTTTGTCCGTAATCATTCTTTATTTGAGTGGCTTTTTCATCCGTTCGATTTGCAATCATAAGTTGAGCTACACCATAATTCATCAATGCCGAAACAACTCCTCTAGCTGCTCCTCCAGCACCTATTACTAATACGGTACTTTCTTCTAAAGGCTTAACTATAACTTCTAAAAGCGATTTTAAATATCCCTTACCATCAGTATTATAACCAATGAGACGCCCATCAACATTAACAACCGTATTTACTGCCCCGATTTGTTTTGCTTCCGCATCAACTTCATCTAAGTATTCCATTATACTGACTTTATGAGGAATTGTTACATTAAAACCAGAAACATTTAGTAAACGAAAAGCCGCAATCGTTTCCTTTAATTGATCCTCTCGTACATTAAAAGCGTGATAATATCCGTTTAATCCAAGTTGTAAAAACGCATCATTATGCATAAGAGGTGACATTGAATGACCAATAGGATATCCAATAATACCATAAAGTTTATTCATACTATCACCACTTTCATTAGTATTTTGATAATAAGAAAAGCGCAAGCGCCTTGGTCACGAGCGAAAGGCACTGGAAGGCCTTTGACAGAAGCCGCTCTTTGGCTTCCGCGTGCTTCTGCGTCTAACTGCAATGCTTCGAAGTAGACTTCCTCGAAACAAAGTAGCATGAAGTATCTTCAAAGAATGAATCCAAGAAGTCATTGAAGTCAGAAACTTGACTGAAGTGACCGAGCTCGTAGGCGCCTGGAGCTAGACAATTTCCAAAGAAATTTATAAATTCTTATTTAAATAAAACATTTCTTTAAGATGGATCTATACAATTTAAATTAGTCCTTTTCTTACTGAAACTGAAACTCCCCTTGGCGCATAGGCAGCTACTCGTCCAGTATTTTCAACGGTTACCCAACCAAGACCCGAAAAAACAATATCACTTTTTTCTTCATTGATTTTAAATTCGTGTCTAACTAAAGGAGGGAAATTCTCAACTTCCTTACCCGGAGGCTGTAACATTTCACCAAGATGATTTTGATAGAGTTCATCAGCTTTTTCAAGCTTTGTTCGATGAATACTTATATCATTAGACACATAACAAATAAGTGAATTTCTCCCACCAGATAGGTAATCAAGACGAGCCAAGCCTCCGAAAAAAAGAGTTTGTTTTTCATTTAACTGAAACACCTTTGGCTTAATCTCTTTTTTAGGAGTAATTAATTTCAATTCACTTTTTGTAACAAAATGTGCCATTTGGTGATGATTAATAATCCCAGGGGTATCGTATAATGAACTTCCATCATCTAATGGTATATCAATCATATCTAGTGTCGTGCCTGGGAAATGGGAAGTTGTAATAAACTGTTCTTCATCGCCACCAAACTCTCTAATTAAGGTATTAATAAAGGTTGATTTTCCAACATTTGTACATCCAACAACATAAACATCTTTTTTCCCTCTATAGTTCTCAATGGCATCTGCAAGTTCCAAAATCCCTTGACGCTTATGTGCACTAATTAAAAATACATCCTCTGGCTTCAATCCCAACTGTTTTGATGAATATTTCATCCAATTAATTAATTTGTTATGGTTTAAACCTTTTGGTAATAAATCAACTTTGTTTCCGACTAAAAGTACTTTATTATTACCAACAAAGCGATGGAGACCTGGTAACCAACTACCATTGAAATCAAAGATATCAACAATTTTTACAATTAATGCATCACGTCTACCTAACTCATTTAAAATTTTTAAGAAATCATCATCCGTTAATGCAACATCTTGCACTTCATTATAGTGTTTTAATCGAAAGCATCTTTGACAAATAAGTACTTCTTTTTCTAATGCTGACTTTGGTGTATACCCTAACTCAACCTTGTTTTCTGTTTGAATCTTTACCCCACAGCCTGAACAAATTAATTCACGTTCAATCAACAGATTTTCCTCCTAATTTATGTATATCAATTATATTTTTTAGTATTTACAAGATAGAACCCATATATGAAAAAACAACAATTCTCCACTATAGTCATAGTAAATACCGTCTTAAACACAATTTTAATAAATATCTATTACAAAATATATATTATAATTCAAATCTAGTAGATGTTTCAATCTTTTTAATTTTATCACTTTAGTGAATTACGTATTTATTAATCAGAAAACGACAAACTATATAAAGTTAACAAGTTAACAACTTACCAATTCAAAATTCTTAAGTTATAAAAAACGAATGCAAACCAAAAAGTTTTCGACATTTTTTTCCAGTGGTCTACAGTGTGGATAACTTTATGCACAAATTCACACGATACACACTAGGTTCAATCATAACTATAAACAGGTTACTAACATGTTATCCACCTGTTAATGTGGATATTTCGAACGGTTGTTCCATTTTATAGGACATGTTAATATTTAATTACTAAATATTAACTTATTACTATATGAAACGAAAACAATATATATGACAATGCGAAATATTAATTTGGGAGGTGAAACTGCATTAGTGCAGTAATAAAATGAAAAGCCTATCTAACGAACTTCTAATTGAAACATATTACAAAGCCATCGAATTGAAACTTAGCAATGATTTTATCATGTTAATAAAAGAAGAAATAGAAAGAAGATCTTTACTAGATCGAGTAAAGAAAACTTCATAATGTTGCTTAACTGAAATGAACGGACTCGTAAGCGCTAATGTTAATCAACTGTCAATAAAATAAGAAGGTGAGCCTTGGCTCACCTTCTTATTTTAATATATTCTCTTGGCTTAAATCGTTCAAATCTCTCTTCCTCATCAACCATTAGTAGTTGAATTTGTTCGTTTTGTTCATCTATATAATATCTTTTTTCATTTATCTCATTTACCCACCATGCACTAATAAATAGTATAGTAAATATCCCTAGTGCAACTAATGCTTTTTTCAACATATTTTATTTCACCCTTTTACTTTCTGATTAATATAAGGATGATGTTTATAAGAGAATTTTATACATAAATAAAAAGTTCAGAAAATTTCTAAAACAAAGTTTTTTATAATAAAAAAAATTTTTTTTTGAAATTTTCACCTTAGTTTCTTCTTATTTAATAACTTTTTTTAATAAGGGGTTATGCTAATAGTAAGGCAGATGCAAGAGAATAAATTTTGGTATATAATTTTATTGGACTATGTGAGGGATTGTAAAACTTGATTATGATTAACTTTTAAGAATAGGGGGTATATAAATTGTCATTGTTACATCTCGTTGTATTAGCACCTTTTGTCTTGGCTATACTAGTTCCTTTTTTATTCAAGTATATTCGTCAAGTACATACTGGTTGGTTCGTCATGATCCTACCATTAACATTATTTATTTACTTCATTCAGTATCTACCAATTATTTCACGAGGTGATACAATACACGAACAACAACCTTGGGTACCGTCATTAGGAATGCACTTTGATATATATTTAGACGGTTTAAGTCTATTGTTCGCTTTATTAATCACAGGAATCGGAACACTTGTTGTATTGTATTCTATCTATTATTTATACAACAAGAAAAAAGAAGCTTTAGGTAACTTCTACGTATACTTACTAATGTTCATGGGTGCGATGCTAGGTGTCGTTTTATCCGACAACTTAATCGTTATTTATGTTTTCTGGGAACTTACGAGCTTAGCTTCTTCCTTATTAATTGCATATTGGTTCCACAAAGAACGCTCTCGTTATGGCGCTCAAAAATCAATGCTTATTACTGTATCAGGCGGTTTTGCGATGTTAGCTGGTTTTTCATTACTTTATGTAATGACCAACACTTTTAGTATCCGTGAAATCATTTCTCAAGCAGACGTTATTATTACAAACCCATTATTTATTCCGGCTATGTTATGTGTATTAGCGGGTGCTTTTACAAAGTCTGCTCAGTTTCCATTTCACATTTGGTTACCAGATGCAATGGAAGCGCCAACACCAGTTAGTGCATATTTACATTCTGCAACAATGGTTAAAGCAGGGATTTATTTAGTCGCTCGTCTAACACCTGTTTTCGGAGCTGCACCACAATGGTTTTGGATTGTTTCAGGATTTGGTATCTTCACTTTGATATGGGGGTCTGTATCCGCTATACGACAAAAAGATTTAAAAGCAATATTAGCCTTTGGAACAATTAGCCAATTAGGTCTGATTATGTCATTAATTGGACTCGGGTCTGCTGCTTTCCATTACGATGTTGCTGTTGTAGGCACTTTATATTATACAGCCACTTTAGCAGCAGTATTTCACTTAATTAACCATGCAACGTTTAAAGGTAGTCTGTTTATGATCGTTGGAATTGTCGATCACGAAACAGGAACAAGAGATATCCGAAAACTTGGCGGACTAATGACGATCATGCCAATTACTTTTACAGTCGCTTTGATCGGTACTCTTTCAATGGCTGGAATTCCGCCTTTTAACGGATTCTTAAGTAAGGAAATGTTTTTTACAGCTGCTATTAATGCAACAACTTTGGATATTTTTAACATGCAAACACTCGGAATACTTTTCCCAATCATCGCTTGGGTTGCTAGTATATTTACATTTGCCTATTGTATGCTCATGTTTGTACGTACATTCTTAGGTAAGTTTAAACCAGAAAAGCTAGAAAAAGAAGTTCATGAAGCACCGATCGGTTTGTTAATACCACCAATTATTCTAGCTTCACTAGTAATTATTTTTGGATTATTTCCAAATCTTCTTGCCTATACAATTATTGAACCAACGATGGCTTCAATACTACCAAATGTCTTGGCAGAAGGAGAGCGCTTCTATGTAAATATTTATCATTGGCATGGATTTAATACTGAATTATTCATGACCATTGGCGTTGTGTTATTTGGAGCTCTTGTATTTTTAAACTTAAAAAAATGGTCAGAGACAACATTCTTCCTGAAAGAAAGAGACCCTTTGAATTGGGTATATGATAACTCGCTCGTTTGGATTGTTTCTGGATCGACCAAAGTTACTAATATGCAAATGACTGGCTTACTTAGAGACTACTTTGTCTTTATGGGCGTATTTATCGTTGGATTAATGGGCTATACGATGGTGAAATATAATATATTTGCAATTGACTTAGTCAATATTGCAGAAGTTTCACCTTATGTTTTCATTTTAGTAATTGTTCTACTTGCTACAACTGTACTCTTGCCTTTTATTTCGCATAGAATTACAGCTATTATTGCGACTGGTGTTATTGGTTTTCTAGTTGCACTATTATTTGTTGTATTCCGCGCACCAGACTTAGCATTAACACAGTTATTAGTAGAAACAGTAATGGTTGTATTATTCCTTTTAGCTTTTTATCATTTGCCTGAGCTTAGAAGGGAAAAGTTTACACCACGATTTAAGTTGACTAACTTACTAGTATCAATAGGAGTTGGAGCTGTCGTAACACTTACTGCACTTAGTGCTCATGCAATGAGTTATGCAAATCCTATTCAACCAATATCGAACTATTTTATTGAAAATTCATATGAATTAGCTGGCGGAAAAAATGTGGTCAATGTTATCTTAGTAGATTTCCGTGGACTTGATACGATGTTAGAAGTACTAGTACTAGCTATTGCTGCATTAGGTATTGTCGTTTTAGTTAAATTAAGAATGACCGGGAGGGAAGATGTGTGAAAAAAAACTTACTAATGCTCCATACGATTACTAGGATTGTCGCCTTTATCATTCTCTCCTTCTCTGTATTTCTTTTCTTCGCTGGACATAACAATCCAGGTGGGGGGTTTATAGGAGGCTTAATGACAGCAGCAGCACTACTGCTTCTGTATGTTAGCTTTGACTTAAAAACAATTAAACGTGTAATTCCGTTTAACTATACGACAATGATTGCTGTTGGTATGTTATTTGCTATTGGTACTGGAGTTAACTCAATGTTATTTGGATATCCGTTTTTAACCCAATTCTTTGATTATTTTGAACTTCCAATTTTAGGGAAGACAGAGTTAACGACTGCATTACCGTTTGATTTAGGGGTTTATCTAGTTGTAGTAGGTGTAACATTACTCTCCATCTTAACGATTGCGGAGGATGATGCCTAATGGAAATATTAATGATTTTTGTTATCGGGGTAATTTTTACAGTTAGTACGTATTTAATCTTATCGAAAAGCTTACTCCGTGTAGTAATTGGCGTAATTATGCTCGGACACGGTGCTCACCTCTTGTTTTTAACCTTAGCTGGTTTGAAACAAGGAGCACCACCATTATTGGGAGAAGAAGCGGTTGCTTATGCTGACCCTTTGCCACAAGCGGTAGTATTAACAGCAATTGTTATCGGCTTTGGTGTGACGGCGTTTTTACTTGTTATTGCTTACCGCACATACAAAGTACACAAAACAGATGATTTAGATCAATTAAGGGGAAGTGCTGATGAATAACATAGTCTTTCTACCAATACTCTTACCGTTAATCGTAGGCGTAGTCTTACTATTTTTCGCTAAAAATTTAAAGGTACAACGTGTCATTAGTGGAATAACTATGTTTACTCTATTAGGTTTATCGTTGTATTTAACTCATATTGTATATTATGGCGGGATTCATACTTTGGAATTAGGTAACTGGAGAGCCCCTTTCGGGATTGTTTTGGTTGCCGATAACTTGGCCGCCTTGATGGTGCTTCTTACTAGCATCGTTGGAATTGTTTGTTTATTCTTTGGGTTCCAAACATTAAGTGAACAAAGGCAAAAAGGATATTTCTTCCCATTTTACTTTTTCTTAATAACAGGTGTAAATGGGGCATTTCTAACAGGCGATATCTTTAACTTATTTGTATTTTTTGAAGTCATGTTGATTTCATCTTATATTCTAATTGTTCATGGGGGAACAAAATACCAACTACGTGAATCAATTAAGTATGTCATTATTAATGTCTTTGCTTCCGGTTTATTTATTGTAGCTGTTGCCTATATTTATGCAGTTACTGGCACTTTAAATATGGCTGATATTTCTGTGAAAGTAGCAGAATTAGAGCAACAAGGTGTCCTAAATGTTATTGCGATTTTATTTTTACTCGTATTCGGAATGAAGGGAGCACTATTCCCACTTTATTTCTGGCTACCGAAATCTTATTATGGGCCGCCGGCAGCCATTGCCGCTCTTTTCGGTGGTTTATTGACAAAGGTTGGAATTTATGCGATTATTCGTACGTTTACGTTAATTTTCTATCACGAGTCTAGCTTTACACATACGATTATTATGGTTATAGCTGGAGCAACAATGTTCTTTGGTGTACTAGGAGCTGTATCCCAATTTGACTTTAAACGGATTTTATCTTTCCATATCATAAGTCAGGTTGGTTATATGGCGATGGGCTTAGCAATTTTCACACCATTAGCACTCGCTGGTGCCATTTATCATATTGCTCACAATATTTTTGTAAAGTCCGCATTATTCTTATATGCAGGAGCAACACAAAAAGTAACGGGAACAACGGACTTAAAGAAAATGGGTGGATTATTAAAAACACATCCTTTTCTTGGATGGACGTTCTTTATCTCGGCAATGGCGATGGCTGGAATTCCACCATTAAGTGGATTTTTTAGTAAATTTGCTCTCGTATTATCTGGTATTCAAGAAGAACAATACTATATCGTTTTTGTTGCTTTATTCGTAGGTATACTTACATTATTCTCTATGATGAAAATCTTTATTTACGCATTCTGGGGTGAACAAAAGCTTACTGACGAAGAAGCAAAAGAACGAAAAATTGGTAAGGTCGTAGTATCAATCCTACCTCTTGTTGCACTAGCTATTATCATGGGGTTAGCTGCAGAACCTGTTTTCAGTTACTTGTTGCAAGTTGCAGAAGAAATACTAGAACCATCAATTTATATTAATTCTGTACTTAAGGAGTAGTTGCCATGGCATTTCAAATTTTATTAAATATTGGTTTAGCGATTATCTGGATGTTACTTAGGCAGGACTTCTCCCCCGTAGAATTTTTAATTGGATATGTTGTTGGATTGGGACTTCTGTTTGTCTTAAGACGTTTCTTACAATTTGACTTTTACTTCCGACGAGTTATTGCGATTTTCAAACTTATTTCTATGTTTTTATGGGAGCTAATTTTAGCAAATATTGAGATGGTTAAAATCGTATTGAGTCCAAAACTAGATATTCAACCTGGTATCGTTGCAGTACCAACAAAATTAAAAACAGATTGGGAAGTAACCTTGCTTTCAAGCTTAATCTCATTAACACCTGGTACTCTATCAATGAACTTTTCAGATGACGGTAAAACGATTTTCGTTCATTCTATTCATGTACCAGATAAAGAAAAGATGATTAAACAAATCCATAATACATTTGAAAAAGCGATTATGGAGGTGACACAATAGTGTTAGAAACATCTTTAACCATTGCGCTTATTATCATGTCGCTCTCTATTTTTGTTTGTTTTATCCGTGTTTTTAATGGGCCAACAATGTCTGACCGCGTTGTCGCCCTAGATACAATTGGGATTACTTTAATAGGAATAATTGGGATTGTAATGATTATTCAAAATACCCTTGCTTATGCAGACGTTATTTTAGTTATTGCTATCTTAGCATTTATTGGCTCAATCGCTTTTGCGAAATTTATCGAGGGGGGTGTGGTCTTTGATCGAGATCATCGTTAGCATCCTCATCATCCTAGGCGGCTTTTTAAGCCTTCTAGGAGCAATAGGGATACTAAGGTTCCCAGACGTATATGGACGCCTTCATGCAGCAACAAAAAGCGCGACACTAGGAGTTATATGTATCATGTTAGCTGTATATCTCTATTTTCAATTCATTGAAGGCATTTTCAGCGGAAAAATATTGTTAACCATTATCTTTGTTTTCTTAACTGCACCAGTTGCAGGTTTCATGATTTCACGATCAGCTTATAACGTTGGAGTAAAGTTATCGGATCAAAGTGTTCAGGACGACTTAAAAAAAGCATTAAATAAAGGAAAAAAAGCTAGATCTTAATGATCTAGCTTTTTTTACCTTTATTTAAATTATTCAAATTTTCTTCTGCTTTTCTAATCGCTTCAGCTAAAAGATCTACAATATGAATTGCTCGGACATCTTTTTGTAACCCAGCACGCTCTATTCCTAACTTCATTTGTAATAAGCAACCAGGATTGGCTGTTACAAGTGTTCTTGCCTTCGTTGCTTTTACTTCGTGCATTTTCACATCCAAAATTTGCATCGACATTTCTTGTTCAATAATATTGTACACACCAGCAGATCCACAACACCTATCAGCGTCTTTCATTTCCGAATATGTGACACCTTCAATAGCTTGAATTAATTTCCTTGGTGCACTATACGTACCCATAACATTACGAAGATGGCAAGAGTCTTGATAAGTAACAATCTGATTATCAAGTATCATTTTTGGCATACCAACTTCAAATAATACTTCAGAAACATCCTTTACTTTTGCAGAAAATGCTTTGGCACGATCAGCCCATTCTGGGTCATCCTTTAGTAAGTGACTATAATCAACTAATAATGCACCACAGCCACCAGCGTTCGAAATAATATAATCTGCTTGCACATTTTCAAACGCTAGAATATTCTCTTTAGCTAATTGTTTAGCACCATCTTTTTCACCACTATGAGCATGTAATGCCCCACAACAATTTTGCTTTTTTGGAATAACTATTTCACAATTAGACTTACTTAAGATAAATAAGGTCGAGTTATTTGTATCCATAAACATCGTGTCCATTAAACATCCAGAAAAGAAAGCTACCTTCTTCTTCACTTGTCCCTCTGCTTTTACCTGTGTTGGTCGACTTTTCAGTTTACTAGGGTGTGGGATTTTAGGGAGTACACGCTCCATAACTGATAAATTACCTGGTGCAATCTTTGTTAAATTTGTAGTTTGAGCAATTTTTTGAATTCCACTATTCTGATAAAACCAAAGCAACGTACTTACCGTTCTCATTCGATTTGGTTTTGGAAATAATTCATTAAATACAATACTACGTAGTAACCTTACAGGCATACTATGCTTTTTCTTCTTTTGAATGATATCACGGGCATTTTCCAATAGAAACCCGTACTTCATTCCAGATGGACAAGCTGGTTCACAGGCACGGCAACCTAAACATTGACTAAGTTGTTTCTCAAAATCCTCATCCGGTTCCATAATTCCATCAACTACAGCTTTCATTAACGCAATTCTTCCACGAGGTGAAGCCGCTTCATTTCCACCAGATTCACGATAGGTTGGACAAGCAGGTAAACAGAAGCCACATCTCATACAATTAATTAGCTCATCATAATCCAATCTTTGCTTCATATCGATGGCTAATTCTTGCTGTCTTTTTTCTTTTGCTGTGCTCATCGAGTTACCACCACCCGTTTACGTGATTCTTTTGCAAACATTTTTCCAGGATTCATGATATTATTAGGGTCAAATGCCAATTTAAGAGTTTTCATTGCTTCTACGCCTTCTTCTCCAAGCTTCCAAGCGAGATATGGAGATTTCATCACACCTACTCCGTGCTCTCCTGTAATGGTTCCACCTAATTCAATTGCTTTTTCAAAGATTTCTTCGAAAGCTATTTCCACACGATGCATTTCTTCTTTATCACGAGCATCTGTCATACATGTTGGGTGAAGATTTCCATCACCTGCATGTCCAAACGTACAAATTTGAACATTATTTCTCTTTGCAATTTCTTCAATCTCACGTACCATTTCCGCAATTTTCGAACGAGGTACTGTTGCATCTTCTAAAATCGTTGTAGGTTTCAATCTTGCTAATGCCGAAAGAGCTGAACGTCTGGCAGTTGTCAATGCTGTTCCTTCTTCTACAGTCTGTGCAACTTGAACAGACAAAGCTTTTTCTTCTTCACAAATTTCAGCGATTCTATTAATATCCTTTTCTACCACTTCTATTGGACCATCTTGCTCAATTAGTAGTACTGCACCTACATCTGTTGGTAAGCCTATCTTTGCGAAATCTTCCACTACCCGTATCGTTGGTTGGTCTAAAAACTCTAGCGTGGTAGGGATAATTTTGTTAGCAATGATTTTTGATACTGTACGTCCAGCTGACTCAAGACTATCATAGAGAGCTAGCATTGTCTTTTTTGCTTCCGGCATCGGAATAAGTTTAAACGTAGCTTCTGTAATTACCCCTAGGGTACCTTCAGAACCAACCATTAATCTAGTAAAATCGTAGCCAGCAACATCTTTTGCAAGTTTACCACCAGTACGAATAATATTTCCATTTGGCAATACAGTTTCTAAGGCAATTACATAATCACGTGTTACACCATATTTTAAGCCACGTAAACCACCTGAACACTCATTGATATTCCCACCAATTGTAGAAATCTTCATTGAACTTGGATCTGGTGGGTAGAACAAGCCTTTTGCTTCTACAGCATTGATCATATCTAATGTAATTAATCCTGGTTGAACTGTTACGGTTAAGTTTTCCTCATCAATTTCTAAAATTTGATTTATATGGTTAAAAATTAGGACAATACCACCTTCAAGGGGACAGGTTCCCGCACACAGGTTCGTTGCATTTCCTCTAGGTACAATTGGTATTTTATATTCGTTACATACTTTGACAATCTCAGAAACTTCTTGTGTATTTCTTGGCTTTAAAACTGCATCTGGAAGTGCTTGATAATTTGGAGTTGCATCGTATGAATATGCAACCAAACTTTGCTTTGAATCAAGATAATTTTTTTCCCCCACGATCCCTAAAAACTTCTTTTTTGCTTCTTGACTAATCATAAATGTATCCCCCTATAGTCATATTCAAAGCGGATTTTTACTATACTTAGACTTTTTAGTGCAAGATTTTATCATCGTAGGTTCATTATAGTTGATTAAAGCGCTTTCTTTCTATGGGTACTCATACAAAGATATGAGCATTTGTTCACAGTTTTTTGTATTTTCATCTAAGTTCATTCCAAAAAGAAAGTGCAATATAAAACGTTACTAGATTTTGGGTTTCTTTCAATGACAAATCAGTCAACTCACAAATACGTTTCAAACGATAATGAAGTGTATTTATATGTATATGAAGCCGTTTAGAGGTTTCCTTAATGGAAAGATTCGTTTCCAAATAAGCCTCTAAAGTCTCTAAAAGCTCTTTGTCTCTCAGTAAGATAGCTAATACTTTCTCAACAAACTCTTTTCTAGTTTCATCAGTAATTTCCGCCAATGCCACATCTAGTGTTAAATCATCATAACAAACAAATGAACCATTTTTTTTAGCTACACGAAGTGCTTTTTTTGCATGATGATAGGAACTTTGTAACATGGCTGGTTCATTTACTCTTGTCCCAATTCCAACATTCAGGTTTATTCCGTATTTCTCTTTCATGATGGTTTGAGTAGACTTGACAATTGATATGACACTTTCCTTAAAATTATTGTTAGAAATCACTTTAAGGAGAACAAACCTTCCACTTCCCCACTGGGCAAGTACATCTTGCGTCTCACTTGGAAATAACTCTCTAAATAATTCAATTGCTTCTCTCTCAATTAATTGGTTTTCTTGAAATTGTTTACGATCAATTTCAAATAATGAACAACAGCGAGGCATATCCATAGAAATACCTAAGATTTCCCCTCGTTCTCTAAAATCATCATCCATATATTGGAGATGAAGCCATTCATAAACATATGTTTCTAGACCACGATATTTCAATTCTAACTTTTCATGCGAATGTGCCTCTTGAATAATTAATTCTGTCATCCGCTGTATTAATTCCCCAAATTGAACAATATCTTTGGGCTCACCAGTAATACCAATCACACCAATTGCTTTGTTATGAAAAATAATTGGTAAATTTATACCTGCTTTTACGCCTTTAAGTTGAAAAACGTCTTCTTTTGATATCATTATTGTCTCTTTTCTTTTTACAGCAACGAGTGCACCTTCATGAAATTTTCCTACTCGTTTTTGGTCACTACCAGCAATAATAAGACCATTATCATTAACAACAATGACTTCTCCAGATAAAATATCTGTAACCTCATTAACAATTCTCTGAGCTAACCCGGAAAGTAGCTTCAACAGCTTCAACACCCTTCTTGTATAGGTCTTTCGCTTTAAAAGCTGCAGTTTACATGTTCTATACGTTATTTATTGAGTAAATTTCATAATTACCAAAACAAACCGGATAAAAAATCTATAAGTAAATACGAACGGCCACCGTAACTAGATATAGATTTTTAATAGTAAGAATAATAAATGATGAAATTCATTAAATTACATTGTTATAGAACCAATTTTCATACCAACTTTTACATCTATTGGCGCTTTAATTTTCTCCTCAAGTTGAATGGTGTCTTTTTCAAATAGCAAAATAACCGTTGAACCAAAAGTAAAATAAGCCATTTCGTCACCTTTTTTTATTTCAGTCTTTGTATGTGTTGGGTGAATGCTATTAACATTCATTGCTCCAACTTTAACTAATGTATAATGCTTGTTATTTTTCATTTTAACTTCTGTCATTAAACGATAGTTTCTTGATAATGGTCTTTTCCCTAGTCTTAATCCTAATTCATTCACCGGATATGACTTATTTCCTAATGCCCATCTAGCTACGATCGTCCCTGTATATGGTGTATGTATTCGATGATAATGACTAGGACTTAAGTATAAAATGATATAAGTACCTTCCTTATATTTCTCAGCTCTTTGGGTATTGCCAAGCATCTCCATTAAGCTATAGTCTTGATTTTTAACGTGAAATGTACAGTGCTCGGTAATATGACCGACATCAGCTAAAATTCCATCAACAGGACTAATCATACTATTTGGATGTGGATCAATGATTCTTGCATCTTCTTTTAAGTTTCTAATAAATAGTTCCTGTAAACTAGAATATTGATGCAAAGGTTTCTCCATTTCAGCTTCATCAATATTAAATACTTTTACAAACGATTTATTCACTATTTTACTCATTTTTGACTCCGTAAAAGATTTTAATAAAAAAGAATTCATACGATTACTAGATAATTCTATTAACGATTGATAAATAGCCTTTTTCACTTTGTTGCCTCCAAAAGAAATAAAATTTTGTAGTTTAAAGAATTTCATTTTATGCTTACTAATTAAGATAGCAAAAGTAATAAATTACAACTAGACTTACATTTTAACTTGTTTATGGATACAATTATAGGTCTTGAACTACTCACCACTTAACGCCCTTAGGGTGTTTGAAGCAGGGTATTCCTAAGAACACCAGCGTAACCGACTAGTTTGATTAGGCTAGCCCCGTAGTTCCTACGTTTAGAAGCCTTATTGCTTCATTTTTAAGGTTTTGTCCTGCGCTACTATCTCCATCGTGATATCTGCCACAAGAAGGACAGTTCCACTCACGAAGGTTAAGATTCTTAACGTCTTTATTTTGATAGCCACAACACGAACACAGTTGACTCGAAGCAAATGTTTTGGATACAACAATTACTTGTTTGCCATACCAATTCGCTTTGTATTCAAGCAGCGTTCTAAATTGTGACCAAGATGCTTCGCTAATCAAATAGCAATGCTGTCAACTTCTTTTAACCAAGCTAACTCTTTCTTTAGTTGTGTTAATTGAGAAGAACAAGACTTGTAAGTTAAGCTTTTTCCTGTTTCTTTGTTAAGAATCATTCCATCTTGCTAAAAAATAATTGAATACAAAACGTGAACAACCAATTGTTTTAGCAATCAGTATTTCTTGTTCTTTGTTTAGATAGATGCGGAACTTGTAGGCTTTGTTAACTAACATTTCTTTCATCTCACCAAAAAGGAATACTTGTTCTTATTGTATCTTAATAAGGAAAGTTTTGGCTACGGCCAACCGACATTCATCTCCCACCTACTCATTGGGCTAGCCCCTTCACATTCCTTGAGGTGGGAGTCTTCTGTCGAAAAAAGATAAAAAATTATATAAAAAACAAACTCATTTTATCATAGTTATGATATCATTATATATTAAGTAACTAACATTTTTATCTATATTTGTTAGATTTTAATAAGGAGTGATGAATTTGTTAATTCTTCAACACCTAGACCAAACGATAAAAAAATTCAGAAGTCATTCTGCAAACTTACTTACAATCATCAATTTAAGTTTAGGCGCATTTTCTATATTATTTGTACTTCAAGGCGATTTATATATGAGTCTTTTTTTTATCTGCTTAGCTGCTATTTTTGATCGTTTCGATGGTATCGTAGCCAGAAAGCTAAATATCACTTCTGATTTAGGTAAACAACTCGACTCATTATGTGATTTAATTTCATTTGGAGTAGCACCTGCACTACTGCTATATTCAGCTATTTTATTCGACTTCGGTACACCTGGAGCGATATTTACAATAATATTTATTGCCTGTGGCGCGATTCGTTTAGCGAGGTTTAACATTTCAGAACATAAAGGTTATTTTATTGGATTGCCTATTACTGCTGGTGGCTGTTTACTTACCATTAGTTTTTTACTAGTAGATACAATTTCAGGACCAGTGTTTATGTTTATTATCTTATTATTATCCATATTAATGATTAGCACATTTAAGGTAAAAAAAGTATAAAACTCCCCACAAAAGGGAGTTTTAACGGTTAAAGGTTATTTTTTTCCATTTACCTTTACAACAACAATACTAGAGTTTTCAACAGCTTCAAATTCATGATCATCTTCAACTTCCATTGTCGCTAATATTCCTGGCTTTAATATTTCTTCTGATTGCCCACTACGGAAATAAACTTCTCCATCAGTAACAATGATAATTGCCTCACATGGAGCTAAATGCCTAGGAATTTTTTCACCTTTTTTTAGTTGTAAGTTCATAACAATACCGTGATCAAATTCATGTAACATACGTTTAGAAACCGCAGTCTCGTAAAGACTTGGATAATTTACAACTTTCATTTTATTTCCCCTTTTCTATGTTTTTTAATACTTTAATAGCTTGTTACTAGTATTTATAACGTACACTGAAAATAACCTTAATTTCAGTGATAACAGTCACAAACTCTATTACCTTCTTTAAACCGCCACTTTTCCATTCTGTTTACATCCATTCTTCAATTCATGTAGTACCAATACGATTTATTATTTGATAAACTAATTTATAAAAAGTGGAATATTTAGGAGGCTTTTCTCTTGCAAGTTATAATATCACACGTAAATTTAGACTTTGATGGCCTTGCTTCCATGCTAGCGGCAAAAAAATTATACCCTCAAGCTAAGATGGTTTTACCAACAAAGCAAGGTAAGTCCGTTGAACGATTCTTGGCCCTATATCGTGATTCAATTAATTATTACTCTCCTAATCAAATTAATTGGGAAAATGTATCTGAAGTTATCATGGTTGATACTGCCTCTTTAAAGAGAATTGGGGAATTAAATAACTATATAAAGGGAGAAAAAGTTAATTTTATCGTCTATGACCATCATCAACCGACCGAACACAATGTACTTGCTAAGGAAACAACGATAGAGGAAGTTGGGGCAACCATTACTCTACTACTAGAGAAAATAAAAATGAAAAATATTACTATTTCAGCTTTTGAAGCAACTATTTTTGCCCTTGGTCTGTATACAGACACCGGTTCGTTTTCATATTTAACTACTACATCTAGAGATTTAAAGGTAGGTAGCTACCTTTTAGAACATGGGGCTAACCTTCATATAATTTCAAAATATACTAATTCACCACTAAATGAACATGATCAGAAATTATTTCATTCACTTATTCAAAATAGTGAAGAACATTACTATGAAGGGGTAACCATTCTCATTGCTTATCATCAACAAAATGAATATACTGGTGGCCTTTCAATTTTAGCTAATAAAGCAATCGAAATAACTGGAACAGATGCATTAATCTTTGTAGTTGAAATGGGGAAACGTATTTTTATCGTTGGTCGCTCATCTAGTGATCGAGTTAATATATTACCTATCATTAAACATTTTAGTGGTAACGGACACCAAAAAGCATCCTCTGCAATGGTAAAGAACTACAAAATTGATCATGTATTAGACATTATTAGAAAGCGTATTCGTGAAACTGTTCAACCAGCTATTATGGCAAAAGATATTATGTCTAGTCCTGTTAAGTTTATTTCTTCAGCTACTACTATTGAAAAAGCAGCTAAAATGGTAATCAGGTACGGCCATACGGGTTTTCCTGTAGTAGATGAAAATAAGTTAGTTGGAGTTATTTCTAGAAGAGATATTGATAAAGCAAAGCATCATGGTTTAGGACATGCTCCTGTAAAAGGTTATATGAGTACAAGACCCATTACAGTACATTCTTCAACGGTGGTCGAAGAAATCCAAAAAATAATGATAAATAAAAATATAGGCCGTCTTCCTGTGCTTGAGAATAATGAACTTATTGGAATTGTTACAAGAACAAATGTGATTGAATTTCTTTATGGAAATAAAAACAGAGATTACAAAAACAACGCTCCTAAGATAAAGGTTTCACTAATAGAAAAAATAAATTCACTACTTCCTAGAGATATTATTGATTTACTAATAAAAATTGCAAATTTAGCTGACAAGACGAATTACCCTGTTTTTTTGGTAGGTGGCATTGTTAGAGATTTAATACTTGGCAGAAGAAATGAGGATGTTGATGTTGTAGTTGAAGGAGATGGACCTGCCTTTGCTAGCAAGTTAGCGAAAGAAGTCGGTGGAGATATTCGGGTACATGAAAAATTTGGTACGGCCACGTGGAGACTTCACTCCGGATTAAAAATAGATATTACATCAGCTAGAACTGAGTATTATGATTTCCCAGCAGCTTTACCGACTGTTCATTTATCTGGCTTGAGAGAAGATCTATATCGTAGAGACTTTACAATCAATGCAATGGCTATCCAATTAAACAAAGACAAATTTGGGGATTTAATCGACCTTTTTCATGGTTATCAAGACATATCTCAAAAAAAAATACGAACATTATACAATCTTAGTTTTGTTGAAGACCCTACTAGGATCTTAAGGGCTGTGCGTTTTGAGCAACGCTTCGGTTTTGAAATGGATGAGCAAACATTTGATTTAGCGCAAATTTCAGTTGATAAAATTAGATTAACTTCAAAACCAAGACTTGCCTATGAACTAAGTAGACTACTAAGCGAAAAACACCCAGTAGAATCACTTAAACGTCTAGATGAAATAGGAGTTCTTAACTTTTTAATTACGGTTAACAGCTATGATAATAGTATGATTAAGCAAATAAAAAATTTCAAACTAATTTTTGATAATGTTTCTTCACAATTGACTAATCCTCCAACAAACGTAAGCCAAGCTTGGATTTGCTATTTAGTTCTATTGTTTTCTAAACTTGATAATGGTTTTGAGCAAGTAAACATGTTTACACTTAACAACGAAAACAAAAAAACAATAGAAGAAATAAAAGCATTACTAGAAGGAAAGTATCATTTTTCAAAAAATAATACTAGTGGCTCCCTTCATCATACGTTAAAGAATTACCGAATAGAGTCAATATTATGCTTTACAATATTAAAGCAATTTCCAAACAAGATTGCAGAAAATATAACAAGGTATTTGATAGAAAGACAAGCAATTCCAAAACTTATCAATGGAAACGATCTTAAAGCTTTAAATATAAATCCAGGGCCAATTTATTCAAAAATTTTACAACAAATTGAATGTGATTATTTAGATAAAAAAGTTTCGTCTAAAGAAGAAGCCATTTTAATGATAAAAGAAAATTATTAGAAAACTAAAATGCCTTTAGCACATGAGTACTAAGCTAAACATCATTCCAAGTTCAAAATAAAATTTATAAATAAAAAAATACGAAAGAGTTGACAAGCAATGGAGTGCCATTCTCTTTCGTATTTTTTATAATATTATTGTTTAAATTCCTTTTGCATGGAATCCAAGTTTTTTTAGTAACTCTATAACTCCCAACTTTTCTTCTTCATCTAGTCCGCTAAATATTTTTTTTATCGCTTCCTTGTGTTGAGGAAAGATTTCGTCCATCAGTTTTTTTCCAGCTTCTGTAATAACAGCATAGGTTACTCTGCGATCTTTAGGACAAGCTTTTCTCAATATGAGGTTCTTTTTTTCTAATTTATCTACTACATACGTAATACTACCACTTGATAGTAATACTTTCTTTCCAATTTGTTGAATTTGCTGGTCACCTTTATGATAAAGCAATTCTAAAACTGCAAATTCAGTTGGATTTAGTCCATATGTTTTAATATCATCTTCAATAAGATCATTAATCGCTCTAGTTGCACGCGATAAAACAATAAAAAGTTTTAGCGATAAATCATTTGTATCTATTTTCATTAATATCATACCTTACGTTTTTATCTTGAAAGCAAGATAATTATAAAGGATAGTAAAAAATCTGTCAATTACTAATGAAAAAATGTTTAAAAGGATGCAAATAGAAATTTACACCCTTTTTTGTTATTTTAATAAGCCTACTAGCTCAAGTCCATGGACAATACCGTCATCATCAACATGTTTCGTCACGTGCTTTGCAACCTTCTTAACAGCCTCAGGAGCATTTCCCATAGCTACACTATTTTTAACAAACTTAAGCATTTCAATATCATTTAACCCATCACCAAATGCATAAATATCATCTTCATGTACACCTAAATGATCGATTACAGCTTGGATTCCTCTAGCCTTAGATCCACCAATTGGTAATACATCCATTGCCTTTTCATGCCATCGGATAAACTCAAATTTATCAAACTTCCCTTTGTAAGAACTTTCTTCTTCTTCATTACAAAGAATCCATGATTGGTAGATATCGCGTCCTTCTAAGTACGTAGGATCAATTTCTGGATAATAACATTGTAGCGATTGAACACATTCTTCTAATCCAGGATGAAGTTCAGTTGTTGTTTTCATACCTTCATGAGATTGATATACAACAGGATGATTATTTTTCAAAGCAAATTCCGAGAACGATTTTAATGCATTTTTTTCTAATGGATTTTTAAATATTACTTTATTATTTACAACAACATATTGGCCATTTAAACTAACATAGGAATTAATATCTAGTTCTTCTCTTAATTCTTTAAATAAATAGGGTGCACGACCTGTTGCGATAATTACCTCATAACCTTTTTCCTTTAGTTCTTTCACTGCATACTTTGTAGAAGCTGGTAATTGCTTTTCGTGATCAAGTAGTGTACCGTCTATGTCAAAAAAGATGATCTGTTGATTCATTAAATAATACCTCACTTTTCATATTATAGGAGTCTATGAAACTTTCTCTGCTTCAACTATAATACCATTATTATCTTTACTTGTGTTTTTCTTTTCCATCGATTCTGACTGAATTAATAAGCCTACCCCTGCAAGGATAACAACTATACTGATAAGGCGCATAACATTTAATGGTTTAACTTCAGTACCAAATAATCCGAAATGATCAGCAATGGCTGCACCTATTACTTGCCCTAAAACAACTAATACAAAAGCTGTAAGTGCACCAATATTAGAAATCGATAAAGTGACAATTGATACAATCGTTACCCCAATTAACCCTGATATTAAATACCATTTAAACCCTTGTACAAGGGTAGCGGTTAATCCAAGGGAAGGTTGTTTGATAAGAATATAAATAAGAGCGGGAATTGCTTGAATAATAGAATATAATATAATCACTGCTGGTAAACCTATTACTTTAGCTCCAACACTATTCACTATACCATGAACACTTATTAATAACCCTCCTAATAGAGCCATCGTTAAATAAACAATATACATAAATACCCTCCTTTCTCTTAATAAAACCCCCTCACAAGATATTGCTGTAGTGAGGGGAAAATAATGTTTGTATAAATAGTTTATTAAATCATTCCTTACCTAATTGATTACTCGCCAAGGCCACTTGTAATAATCTTATTAATCGCTTCTAAGGCCTCATTTGCATCATCACCTTCAGTAATAATTGTTACTTCTGCTCCTTTACCGATTCCTAAAGACATCACACCCATAATTGATTTTAAATTTACTTTTTTCCCGTTATACTCAAGTGAAACATCAGAATTAAACTTAGTTGCCGTATTTACCAACATTGTAGCTGGCCTTGCATGAATTCCTGTTTCATCAGTAATAGTATATGATTTTTGTGCCATTTTTTATTGCCTCCTTAATGTTATAAACTTTCTCCATTTGTTTCAATAACTTCTTTATACCAATGATAACTTTTCTTTTTTATACGTCTTAACTCTTTTTCATCTTCTTCATCACGATCAACATATACAAAACCGTAACGCTTTTGATAACCGTTCAACCAGCTTAGTAAATCTGTAAATGACCAAACACAATAACCAATCATTTCTACGCCATCAGTAATTGCTTCCTGGACTGCTAATAGATGACTTTTTATATAGTCAATTCGATAATCATCATTAACAAAATCGTTTTCTTCTAGTTTATCGTACTCGCCTAATCCATTTTCGCTAATTAATATTGGTAATTGGTATCTATTTGTAATTCTACGTAAACCAATTCTTAGACCTGTTGGGTCTATCTCCCAGTCCCAGTTTGTAGCTTCAAGATTTGGATTTTTAATAGTTTTAAAAACACCTGGAATTCCTGTATCCTCTGAAGTCCCTTTTTTACCCGATGTATTAAAATGACCTTCTGTTACTCCGTCTAATGGATTTTTTTCATAGGTCATTGTCCGATAATAATTAACACCCATGAAATCAGGCTTACCTTCTTTTAATAATTGAAAGTCTCCTTCTTCAACGCTTGGAGCCAAGCCATTTTCTTCAAGGTAATTCCATGTAGTTTTTGGATAGTGCCCCCAAGCATAAACATCCATCCACCAATGGGAATTAAATTCTTCCGCATTTTCCATAGCAAGGATATCTTCAGGCTTTGAGGAAAATGTATATGCTGGTGCATAAGCAAAACTAGGACCAATCTTCCCGTCTGGAACATACTTACGAAATTCTTTAATCACACTTGCATTTGCCAAATTAGCATGATGATTTACTTGATAAAATAATTTGTCATCTTTTACTCCAGGTGGATGTAATGCCGTTTTGTACCCTAACATTGTAAAAACATTTTGTTCATTTAAGCTAACCCAATATTTCACTCGATCTCCAAACCTTTTGAACAACGTTACACTATAGTTTGTAAAATCCACTATGATATTTCGTGATTCCCAACCACCATACTCATCTTGCAACGCTTGAGGTAAGTCCCAATGGTATATTGTTAATATTGGCTCAATTTCATATTTTATTAATTCATTAATTAGATTATCGTAAAACTGTAAGCCCTTTTCATTCACTTCGCCTTTTCCATTTGGAAAAATACGAGCCCAAGCGACAGAAAAGCGATATGTCTTCATACCCATCTCAGCCATTAATTGTACATCTTCTTTATATCGGTGGTAATGGTCTACAGCTACGTCTCCAGTAGTACCCTTAAACGTTTTTCCAGGTATGCGAACAAACTGATCCCAGTTTGAAGGACCCTTACTATCAACATTCCAAGCACCTTCAACTTGATAGGCAGCAGATGCTGCACCCCATAAAAAATTTTCTGGAAATGGTTTTAGCTTTTTATGTATCATTATTGACACTCCTAATTATTATTTTTGAGAAATATCATAATTAATGAAAGTAGCTCTTAAATAGCTTGTAAAAAAATAAACAAATTTAATACATTTTTTAAGGTAAGTGTAACTAGAAACCTTTCATTACGCTATTTCCATGTAGGTTTCTCATTCAGTTTACTTAGATTTACGGAATTTGTATATATACTACATGAACAATGTATATAATAACGTAAATAGTCATTTGTTTCAGTAGTGTTACATGACGTTTCGCGATTTTTGATTTTAATAAAACCGAAATCATAATTAGGTGGAAAAGCAACATTTTTCAGCTAATTTACTCAGTTAGTGTATTCCTAACATGTAAAAAAATATGGTTCTAGTACACTTCACTAGAACCATAATTGAAAGCTTAACCTACTTTCGTTTCATCAGGTGTTGAAACTCCACCTTCTTCTCTTACTTTTTGCTTATCAAAAATCTTGAAGAATGGGAACCAAATCGCAAAGGCAATTAAAATGTTAACTGCTTGCATAATTGCTCCTGAGATATTTCCACCTGTGATTAAATATCCGTGTAAAATCGGTGGTGTTGTCCATGGAACGGCGATACCGGCTGGCTTCGCAACAATACCTAACGACATTGCAAAATATGTTACTATTACTGTTACTAACGGCGTTATAATAAATGGAATAATTAATAGCGGGTTCATTACGATCGGCATACCGAAAATAATCGGCTCGTTAATATTAAATGCACCTGGTCCCGCTGCTAACCTTCCTAATTGCTTGATCTGCTGGCTTCGTGCCCATAAAAGCATCATGATTACTAAGGCAAAGGTAGCTCCACTTCCACCAACGTTCATCATTTCAATAAATTGTGTTGTAAAGATGTTTGGTAATTCTTCACCTGCTTGGAACGCAATACGGTTTTCATCCATAGCACCCATCCAAATTGGCGCCATTACACCACTTACAATGTTCATTCCGTGTAATCCAACACTCCATAATAGCATTGCGAAGAATACGCCGAATAAGTTACCAATTAAACTTCCACCTACTAGAGTAAGTGGTGCACCTACGATTTGTGTTACAAGTGCGTGAATACTTCCGAATGATGTCATCTCTACAAAAATTCTCAATATCCAAATTGATGAAATTACAACAAATCCTGGAATTAACGCGACGAATGATTTTGCTACTGCTGGCGGTACACCATCTGGCATTTTAATAACGATATCTTTTGATACAATATAACGATAAATTTCTGTTGAAAATATAGCTATAAGCATCCCTACGAATAAACCTTGGCTTCCCATTAGTGCTAACGGAATACCTCCACCTACTTGAACAGCTTCAGCTGCACCTTCTGGTGTAAATAAAATTTGAAATGGTGTTGCTAATAAGAACGATGAAATGGCAATCGCCCCTGAGGAAAGAGCATCAATTCCATATCTTTCAGCAAGTCGATAAGCGATACCGAAGCAAGCAATTAACGCCATAATGTCAAACGTTACTCCAACAGGATAAAGTAATTTTGACATCCACTGATCTCCGAAAACTCCAGCCATAAAGTCAGCATAACCTGGGATTGGTAAGAACGCTAAAATTAGGAACAGCGATCCGACAATGATAAGTGGCATTGTTAATATAATTCCATCACGTAAGGCGTTTAAGTGACGTTGACCTGCTACCTTACCTGCTACTGGCATAACTTTATTTTCTAAAAATGTATTTACTTTACTCATTTAGTTCAACTCCTACCATTTTGTATTGGTATTTAATAAAAATTATGATATAATTACGCTAAAATCTTGTTCTTAGATTTGGAACTCCTTGGGTTAAGGTTGCCGCCTACACCAAGGAGTCTTTTTTATTTATTTTGCTAAAAGTTGTTGTACTGATTTTATTACTTCCGCACCGTTACAAGTTCCATAATGAACTGGGTTAATAACATCAACTGGAATGTTTTTCTCAGTTTCATATTTTTTCATTTGGTTTAAAAGGTAACGAACTTGAGGCCCCAACAATAATATATCTGCTTTATCAATTTCGTTTGGTACAGTATCTGCGCTTACTGCCCAAATTTTTGTTTCTAAACCTTGTTCAGCCGCTGCTTTTTCCATTTTTGTAACTAGTAAACTCGTAGACATTCCTGCTGCACAACATAATAAAATATTCATTCTAAATTCCTCCTAAGTAATAGTTATATAAATAATTTCATAAAAAATAATTAGCAAGCAACTTTCAACTTAGAGAATGAAAATTATGTAGAATATATTTTCAAACCATACATGTTTTTTCTTTCATTTTTGTTTCCTGTTGCTTAATTACATCTTACAGTAAAAGCGCTTTCATATAAACTTAACTTTTTTCCTTTAGGTAACGGAAAAGGTTGATTACGCTTACAATATTCTGTTGGTCTTTTAGCATAGGTCGACGTTCACTTCCTCAAAACATTTTTTGGGACGGGTAATCCCAGGATAAAGCAGCTGGAAGTTATTCAGAGATGTATTTCATGTAGAAAGTTAAGCTCGGTAGCTTGAGTCGCGTTGAATAGACGATGGCCTTGGGTAGGACGCCATGCTATCGAATTGAAATTTATGCCTTATGCATTCTTACTGAAGAGAAAGGTGTAGTTAATTTTATCCTTAGAAATAAACAAATACACTGCATTCAGCTCTTAGACCTTTTTGGCTAGAATCTGATCTTTTCAATTCGAGTTAACTGTGCTAGGTACAATGTGAGGTCTTCTTATCAACTTAAAAAAATGGTTCTAGTGAATTTTCACTAGAACCATTTTTTTAAGCTTCAATTTTTTTAAAGAATTGTGGTAAATGCTCTTTGTGAGCTTCCATCATTTCATCGACGATTTGTTTTGAAATCGTATCAGATGGGCTAAGTGGATTAATTGTCATTGCTAAAACGGCTTTGTTGTAGTCTCCAGTTACTGCAGCTTCTGCTCCAATACGCTCAAATGATTTAATCTGTTGAACAAGTCCGCGAACTGGAACTGGAAGGTCACCCATGGAAATAGGTTTTGGACCGTCTTTTGTGATGACACAGCTAACTTCAACTGCAGAATCTGCAGGAATACTAGCAATCGCGCCGTTGTTAATCGTGTTAACCGGTTGAATGTCACGTTTGTCCGTATAAATTGACGTAATTAAACGTACAGCTGCATCAGAATAGTAAGCTCCACCACGCTTTTCAAGTTGAGGTGGTTTAATAGCTAAATTCGGATCTTTGTAAAGTTCGAATAATTCTTTCTCTAATTTTTGCACAACTTCAGCACGAGTTCCTTCGCCATCAGCGTTTTTCATGTCTTTTTCAAGCATTTGTCTCGTTTTGTAATAGTACATATGGTAAGGGCAAGTTAGTACGCCAAGTGCTTTAATGAATTCTGGCTCCCAACCAATCCCTTCAATATTTTTAACGAAACTGCTGTTAGCAGGATCTGTTAACTTTTCAATGACTTCATCTTTCACACTTACGCCATCAACATATACATCTAATCCGTAAACCATATGGTTTAATCCAGCGAAATCAATACGGATGCGAGAATGATCAACATCTAACAGTTTCGCAATTCCCATTTCAATTCCGATAGGTACGTTACATAAACCTACAACTTTTTTAATATTTGAGTAACGAAGAACAGCTTCAGTTACCATACCAGCAGGGTTTGTAAAATTAATCAACCATGCATTTGGGCATAACTCTTCGATATCTTTACAAATATCTAAAATAACAGGGATTGTACGTAACCCTTTAAATAATCCACCAGGACCATTTGTTTCTTGACCAAGAACGCCATATTTTAAAGGAATTCTTTCATCTTTTGCCCGTGCTTCTAATAAGCCGACACGGAATTGTGTTGTAACGAAGTCAGCATCTTTTAACGCGGCACGACGATCTAATGTCAAATGTACGTCAATTGGTAAACCTGCTTTTTCAATCATACGTTTCGCTAAGTTCCCAACAATCTCCATTTTCTCTTTACCAGCTTCAATATCTACTAACCAAAGCTCACGAATTGGTAGTTCATCATAACGTTTAATAAAACCTTCTACTAGTTCTGGTGTGTAGCTAGAGCCCCCACCAATTGTTGCGATTTTTAATCCTTTTGTATTACTCAAGATCTTACACCCCCATTAGATTTCACAAGCTCATTTAAGTCAATAATTTCTGCTGCTAAATCTTTTACAGTGATCGCATTCATTAAGTGGTCTTGTGCATGAATCATTAACAATGAAATTTCTGTTTTTTCTCCTCTTATTTCACCTTGAATAAGAGATGTTTGTATATGATGAGCTTCATTTAACTCTTGCCCTGCTTGTTTTAATTTTTCTCTTGCTTCTACAAACTCACCTTGCTTCGCTGCAGCTAAAGCTTCCATAGCCGAACTTTTCCCATTACCTGCGTGTAGTATTAATTGAAAAATCAACTCTTCATTTATCATAATATTTCCTCTCCAATCTATATCTTTTTGTGTCGTTAATATTTTTTTATTATCCCCAGTGTGGATAACTTTCCCACACTGGATGTTACTATTTTAGATTTCTATTAATTTACTATTATGTTAACCTACTTTTTTTTCATCAGGTGTTGAAACTCCACCTTCTTCTCTTACTTTTTGCTTATCAAAAATCTTGAAGAATGGGAACCAAATCGCAAAGGCAATTAAAATGTTAACTGCTTGCATAATTGCTCCTGAGATATTTCCACCTGTGATTAAATATCCGTGTAAAATCGGTGGTGTTGTCCATGGAACGGCGATACCGGCTGGCTTCGCAACAATACCTAACGACATTGCAAAATATGTTACTATTACTGTTACTAACGGCGTTATAATAAATGGAATAATTAATAGCGGGTTCATTACGATCGGCATACCGAAAATAATCGGCTCGTTAATATTAAATGCACCTGGTCCCGCTGCTAACCTTCCTAATTGCTTGATCTGCTGGCTTCGTGCCCATAAAAGCATCATGATTACTAAGGCAAAGGTAGCTCCACTTCCACCAACGTTCATCATTTCAATAAATTGTGTTGTAAAGATGTTTGGTAATTCTTCACCTGCTTGGAACGCAATACGGTTTTCATCCATAGCACCCATCCAAATTGGCGCCATTACACCACTTACAATGTTCATTCCGTGTAATCCAACACTCCATAATAGCATTGCGAAGAATACGACGAATAAGTTACCAATTAAACTTCCACCTACTAGAGTAAGTGGTGCACCTACGATTTGTGTTACAAGTGCGTGAATACTTCCGAATGATATCATCTCTACAAAAATTCTCAATATCCAAATTGATGAAATTACAACAAATCCTGGAATTAACGCGACGAATGATTTTGCTACTGCTGGCGGTACACCATCTGGCATTTTAATAACGATATCTTTTGATACAATATAACGATAAATTTCTGTTGAAAATATAGCTATAAGCATCCCTACGAATAAACCTTGGCTTCCCATTAGTGCTAACGGAATACCTCCACCTACTTGAACAGCTTCAGCTGCACCTTCTGGTGTAAATGAAATTTGAAATGGTGTTGCTAATAAGAACGATGAAATGGCAATCGCCCCTGAGGAAAGAGCATCAATTCCATATCTTTCAGCAAGTCGATAAGCGATACCGAAGCAAGCAATTAACGCCATAATGTCAAACGTTACTCCAACAGGATAAAGTAATTTTGACATCCACTGATCTCCGAAAACTCCAGCCATAAAGTCAGCATAACCTGGGATTGGTAAGAACGCTAAAATTAGGAACAGCGATCCGACAATGATAAGTGGCATTGTTAATATAATTCCATCACGTAAGGCGTTTAAGTGACGTTGACCTGCTACCTTACCTGCTACTGGCATAACTTTATTTTCTAAAAATGTATTTACTTTACTCATTTAGTTCAACTCCTATTTGATTGTCATTTGACAATTTCTAGTAATTTCTTTAAAATTACTTTAACGTTTTTTCTGTTTTTTTATTTCTCCTTGGTAGGCTGCAACCTATACCAAGGAGATTTTTTATTATTTATTTTGTTAAAAGTTGTTGTACTGATTTTATAACTTCTGCCCCATTACAAGTTCCATAATGAACTGGGTTAATAACATCAACTGGAATATTTTTCTCAGTTTCATATTTTTTCATTTGGTTTAATAGGTAACGAACTTGTGGTCCTAATAATAATACATCTGCTTTATCAATTTCGTTTGGTACTGTATCTGCACTTACTGCCCAAATTTTTGTCTCTAACCCTTGTTCAGCCGCCACTTTCTCCATTTTTGTAACTAATAAACTTGTAGACATTCCCGCTGCACAACATAATAAAATATTCATTCTAAATTCCTCCTAGATAAAATATTAAGTAGTTTATTTTTGTTAAAATTTGTCTAAGTAACTTTCCTGTTTTTTTAACTCCTTTTGTGTTTCCCTTGCTTAAGTACATCTTAATTCAAAAGCGCTTTCATTTAAACATAACCTTTTTCCGTTAATCAACGGAAATCATTTGAAGCGTTTTCATCGCGGTTTATGCTAGTAATAATAAAATTATAGCTAACCCATTTTTATAAACGGCTTTCCAACTTGAGTGACAAGAAAAGCGCAAGCGGAGTGGCACACGAGCAATTGTTTTCCGTGCGACGAGTAACCGCAGGAGCAAAGCCGATTCGTAGTAATCCAAGTAGTAGCTTCACTGGGGCGGCCTTTGACAGAAGCCGCTCTTTGGCTTCGCGTGCTACTGCGTCTTACAGCAAGGCTTCGAAGTAGGCTTCCTCGAAGCCTTGCTGCATGAAGCTATTCAGAGACGTTATTCAAGTAGTTATTGAAGTCAGTAGCTTGACTGAAGTGATCGAGCCGATGGCGCCTGGAGCTAGACAGTGTCCAAGTTAGAAATTTATAAATTCTGGTTAAATAAGAAAAAGCTTGTTAATAGAAGAGATCATTAACAAGCTTTTTGGATCAATTATTTTTTTTGAATAAATATGTTTATAAACTCTTGATACGTTTTACATTTTAATAACTGCTGAACTAATTGTTTACTATCAACAACACTTCCTAATATATTATACATTTTTTGTAAATCAGATTTGTTGTTCTTCTCAACATTTAATAAACAAACAAATTGTACAGGTTTATCTGCCCACATAACTGGTTTTTGCAATGTGCATACAGCCCAAAATGTAGAGTTTGTTTGGGATGTTATAGGATGAGGAATTGCTACAAGATTTCCAAAGCATGTGGGTGAGACCGCTTCTCTCTCGTAGACCGCATCTAAATAACCCTCACCTACAAGGTTCAATTGGTATAGTTTTTCTCCTAAAAAGTTAATCACTTCATCTCTTGTTTCAAACTTTTGTTGAAGAAACACTAATTCTTCTCTTGTATATTCAAACGTATCATCCACAGCGTCAGTTAGCATAACTTCAACTTTTTCAAGATCTTGTCCACCCAATATCGTATTAACTTCAATAACAGGAATTGATAAAGGTTCTGAAATTGGGATCGTACTAACAATAAAGTCTAGAGAATGTAATGACATTTGTTTAAGCTTATAATATTCCGTCGTACCTAATATCTCTATTTTTGAACCAAATCTAGATTGAAGTTTATAATTTAATAACTTTGCACTTCCAATTCCAGAAGCACATACGACAATACATCGCTTTGGACGAATTGTCATTTTTTTTCTTTCTAATGCTCCACCTAAATGAAGAGCAATATAACCAATCTCATTTTCATGAATGGAAATTCCTATTTCTTTTTTCAACACCATTCCTGCAACCACACCTGCTTGAAAGGCTACTGGATAATAAGATTTTATCGCATTTATCATTGGGTTACGTAAGTTCATTCCATAACGAAAACGGTTTATTGCAGGTTTTAAATGAATACATAACCCTACTATAAGTTCTTTATCCTCTTTAATACCTAGCCTTAGCTGTTCTTCTACTGCATCTAGTACTTTCTCGACTAATTTATATATTTCATCATCCATTAATGACTTAATTTCTTTTTGACTTATTTTTTCTTCTACAACCATTTTAGTTCCTAGTAAATGAATAGCTATATATGCAGTCTCTGTTTCAGGGAATACAACATTTAAACTCTTTTCGATTTCACCTACTATTTCCTTGGCAACTTCATATTCTTTTTTATTAACTATTTCTTTTAACTCGTCTGGAATAAGCGACACGTGATTGCCATTTCTTATTCGTCTACAAGCTATTGCAATATGAATAATTAAATTATTTATCCCGATATCGGATAACTCTATTTCGTGCATATTAATATGATTAATGATTATGGATTTGATCGACAACATATCTTCATTTGGAATAATTGAAATTTTTGAATTAATTGCATCAATTTCCGATTCACTTCTATCAAATAAATATTCAGACATACAAAATCGCCTTTTTAATTCATTCCCTTTTAACCTAAATCCATAATTCGGTCGCGACTCCAAAATCAAATCATATTTTTTAAGAATTTTCTTTACTTCTTGTAAATCATTCTGCAGTGTCGATTTACTAATAAATAGTTCATCAGCCAAATCTTCGAGTTTCATAAAATCATCTTTTAGAAGCAGTTGCTTTATAAGAAACTGAACACGGTCTTCTGGAGAAATTGGTACAAAGTCAGGTTCTATCTGTTCATTTTGAAACATTTCTTGAAGCATTTTCCGAAAAAGCTTATCATCATGTACTTCTAAAACATAGCCTTTCCCTCGTTCCGATTTTATTGAGGAACCATGTTTAGATAATAACATGTCTAATTCTTTCATATCATTTCTAATTGTTCGTGATGTAACTTGAATAATATTGGCTAAATAATCACCTGTTATCGGTTCTTCAGCGGCTAATAACTCACGAAAAATAGAAATTATTCGTACACTAAGCATTGAAAGTCCCCCCCTAAAATTTCACCAAAAGCTTGTCTATACTGCTTTGTGTCTATGAAATTTCGTTTATATAAAGTCTATTATATAATATACTTTATATATTGGTGAATTTCTATTTTCTTTAACCATTTGTTTCTAGCAAGGAATGAATTTATACTTTACAAGAATTTCAGAGAACTTTTAATTAGATTTTCAATATCAACCTTATTATAATTACCCTCTACACCTTGTTTTGAAAATAAATAATTAACAATTTCCATATCCTCTAATAAAACATTCTTTTTTAACCCCTCAATAATTATGCTTAAATATTATTCTTTTGACGGTTTATTGAAAGGAACATCTAAATCCCAACCAGAAGTAAAGGTGAATATTGGAATACCCTCATCGTCACCACCTAAATATAAAATAGTTCCATACCACGATTCTCGGAAGGTTTTTGAACCGCTTTGCATTACTTCCTCTAATTTAATCGAAAAGGTAGCACCATTATTTTCTTGTTTAACTACATCTAAAAATTGCTCAAGCGTTATTAAATATTTTCTACTATATGTTTTGTACTTCTCATCTTTAGTTAACCCAATAAAAGCAACTCCTTGATCTTGCCAACGAATTGATTCTTTTGCGAAATACAAAGGGTGATTTATTATATATGTTTCTTCTTTTATTGGCAGGGATTTATCGAGACATCCTACTTCTATTTTTTCTGAACCTTTAGGTTGTCCCCCTTTTATGTAACATAAAAATCTATCTCGACTTAAATTTGAACCATAACTTACATACCGAACGTACTTTCTCTTTTTCGTCTTAGTATTCATACAGTCACACCTTTATAACGTACTAAATTATTGAATCGAACTACACTTGCTGATAAAGTCTTTAAACAATTGCACCATGTTTGGATCATGAACGCACGGGTTATTATTATTATTTTTTTCTATAGAACTTGTAATTCCAATTTTCGGTTTATTTTTTCGACTCAATTCCTCACCGCCAAATTATACTTTTCCCTTATCAAACTAGTTGCATTTTATTAGAATGCAAAAATACTTTTGAAAAAATTACGCTGATTTTTCAACACAATAAAAAGAAGGTGCCTCAAAATGTATAATTTGAAGTACCTTCTTTTTAAAAGTTTTTATTTTTTCCGACCTTTTTGACTTTGCTTATAAAACTCATGAAACAGTTTCATTAATGCTCTTTTTTCAATCCGTGACACATAACTACGTGAAATGCCTAAATCTTTTGCAATTTCTCTTTGCGTTCGTTCCTTTTTCATGTCAAGACCAAATCGACCAATAATGACTTCCTTCTCCCTGTCATCTAAAATATGGATGTAGTCGTATACTTGCTTTTTTTCCATCTTTAACTGAATTGTATCAACAACATCTGCAGTATCTGCCTGCAGGACGTCAATTAAAGTAATTTCATTGCCTTCCTTATCAGTTCCAATTGGATCATGAAGAGAAACGTCTTTTTTTACTTTCTTCAAAGCACGTAGATGCATTAGTATTTCATTTTCAATACATCGTGCAGCATACGTGGCCAATTTTGTTCCTTTTCCAGTTGAATAGCTATCAATTGCTTTCATTAATCCAATCGTACCGATAGAAATTAAATCCTCGTTATCTTCACGTGTATTCTCAAATTTTTTAACTATATGTGCTACGAGTCGAAGGTTATGCTCAATCAGTCGATTTCTTGCTATTTCATCACCTTCTGCCATAAGCTTTAGATACTTTTGTTCTTCTTCCTCTTTTAATGGCTGTGGGAATGCATTGTTTTTTACAAAAGAAACAAAAAAGATAAATTCTTTGAAGAAATAGCCGAGCGCTGCAATAATACTAGACATTAGCTCACCTCCAAATGCATTTATTCTATATTTATGTTGTCGTGAGCTTGTATGTGTCTGTACTAATAAAAAAGAACTATTTTTATTTAATAAAGCTGGACTTCCATCCGTGGGTGTTTTCCTTCATCTGCACCTTAGGAGTGGGAGAAATTATTTACTTGTACAACAGTTGACCTCTTTCCATCCCTAAACCACTCTCATAATAAAATCATGTTTCTATCATTTACTTAAGAAAATTCTTTACTAGAAATAATGAAACGAACGTTAAATTCATGACACATATCCGTTTCTTATTAACTTACAGCGCATAAAATATTGTATGGAAGACATATGACTTTTTGGAGAGGATGATAAATTTGTCAAATGAACCGAAAGAACTATATGATGATATTAATGAGATTAAGACAAAAATTGCCATATTAGAAGATCGCCAAAAGCAATTCGGTAAAATTCCTACTTTTGAAAAAATAGAAAATATGATTAATCGATCCATTGATTCTCTTCCAAAAGAAGAAAAAATTATCGTACTTATTCAAGATACAATAAGAAAAGAAAACTTAGTTACAAAAGAATTACTTGAAAAGAAAATTTGGAAGCTAAAATTATGGCTATATGTATCAGCTGTTGGCCTATTAAGTATCGGACTAAAAATTTTCTTTTAAGCTTTAAAATAAAAAAACGAAGGTATCCTACATAAAGACCCTTCGTTTTGAACGTATTAAAATTGAATAGCTGTGTCTAATGCGATTTCTACCATTTCACCAAATGTTTTTTGACGTTCTTCTGCAGACGTTTCTTCCCCAGTTAATACATGGTCACTTACTGTCAAAATAGAAAGTGCTTTTACTCCAAACTTTGCAGCGAGTGTATATAAGGCAGCTGTTTCCATCTCAAGCGCTAAAATCCCATGTTTAGCCCAATTTTGGACAGCTTCTTTGTCTTCGTTGTAAAAAGTATCGCTTGTAAATACACTACCAACGTTAACTTGTTTGTTTCTCTGCACTGCAATATCATAAGCCGTTTTTAATAAATCAAAATTTGCAGTAGGTGCAAAATCAATTCCTTTAAAACGAATTTTATTTACCGCTGAGTCAGTAGAGGCACTCATAGCAATAATTAAATCTCTTACCTTTACATCTTCTTGAATTGCGCCACATGTTCCTACCCGAATTAAATTTTTCACTCCATAGCTTTGCATTAATTCTTGAGCATAAATTGAAATTGAAGGGATGCCCATACCCGTCCCTTGAACAGAAACACGTTTTCCTTTATAAGTACCTGTGTAGCCAAGCATACCACGTACTTCATTGTAGCACTTTGGGTTCTCAAGGAATTTCTCAGCAATAAATTTAGCTCGTAACGGATCTCCTGGTAATAACATTGATTCAGCTATTTCATTTTCATTTGCACCGATATGTACACTCATGTATAAAACCTCCTAATAATTGGCTAATTTCTAAACGTTCGCTTCATAATATTCTATCCTAGCCTAAGGTACGGCTACTATCCAACATCAAAACTTAAGAAAATTAGAGAAGATAGTTGGGTTAGAAGTAAAACTACCATTCGATATGGGATAAACATAATCTCAATGGTTTACGAATAACATTATTAATAATTTCGTATTAATTTACCATATATTTCTCCATTAATCAAAAAGCTAATTCTTCATCAATAATTTGAATAGCCATTCTTTTATATCAACCAACCGATGATACTTAGGTTTTATTTTGTCCCTATAAATAGTAACGGTACTAAAGATTCTTGTTTGTAAAGGGACCAATGAGCTGCACCACCTAATTGATTTGGAGTAGCTTGCTATAAATTCAAAACTGTCTTAGCATTTACTACAATAAACGTACCTTCATGGGGATTCATTGCTGCTTCTATCCTTCTAAACGCCTCAGGGAAATTTCCATATCGGATGTATTTGTCATTAATATCTAAATCTAAAGTATCATATTTCCCATTTATCATCCATCTTTGATCATACCTAGCATAATAAGGCCCACCTTGTTGAAAATGGAGCTCTTCTTTCCTTCCACTTTGTAAAACATGGATACCAGTTTTAGTTTTTGATACAATCAGATCGTGATTTTGATAAATTTTGTATTATGTAGTTGATTATTTAAATAACAACTAAGAAAAGCGCGAGGCGCCTTGGTCACGAGCAGCTGCTCCTGTGCCACTCCGTTCGCTCAAGAGCAATTGTTTTCCGTGCGACGAGTAATCGCAGGAGCAATTGTTTTCCGTGCGACGAGTAATCGCAGGAGCAAAGTAGCATGAAGTATCTTCAAAGAAGGAATCCAAAAGTCATTGAAGTCAGAAACTTGACTGAAGTGACCGAGCTCGTAGGCTGCTTGCGCTAGACAGTTTCCAAGTTAGAAACTTATAAATTCTGATACTGTAAAAAAAGCTAACCCACATGAGGTTAGCTTTATTTTTAACAACAATCATTAACTCCAACCATAACTAATCCAGAACCTTCTGGTGTTTGTTGGAAATCTAAGGTTAATACTTTCGTTTGTTCCAATACACTTTTTTCAAATGCAACTTGAATTCCATTAATTGTTTCAATAATGTCCTCATCTGCTGCCTCATCCAGAGACAGTCCTAATTTAGGGCCACCTCAGCCCATTCCTGCAAAAATTACTTTAATCCCTTTTGCATTGTTTTCATCAAGAATTCCTTGAATGAATGACTTAGCTTCATCTGTAATTTTCATTTTTTCACCTCTAAAAAAATTTAACCATTAGAAAATAATGATTCTAAAGTTATCGTACCAACATTTTATGTTATTCACAAGAAAAATGACCTATCAAGAATTTGTTTTACATCCTCGTTCATCCTAATGTTGTAACTTTTACAATAACAAAAAAATAGGTAAGCTATTATTCAGCTTACCTATTTTATATTCGTTTTAAACGTATTCATACTATTTGCTTTAAAAAAATTCTTGACCTTGGAAACGATAGAAATGGTTTTTTCATCATTAATCCCATGAAAAATACGGATGACAATGAGAAAATATACGACTATTGTTAAACTGATCAAAAGATAAACCATGTCATTCCTACCTCCAATCATTGATAATAATTTTCAATGTCATTATATTCTTTTCATGTATATAATATCAAGTATTTTTATAAATTTTTGATAAATGTTCACACCTAGTAAAATTACGATTTTCTAACAAAAGAATATTTATCACAAGAAAAGCGCAAGCGCCTAGTCATGAGCAGCTGCTCATGTGCCACTCCGTTTGCTCGTCGCAAAGCCGCTTCGTAGTAATCCAAGTAGTAGCTTCACTGGGGCGGCATTTGACAGAAGCCGCTCACTGGCTTCTTACGTGCTTCTGCGTCTTGAAGCACTGCTTCGAAGTAAGCTTCCTCGAACCAGTGTTTTGTGCGACGAGTAACCGCAGGAGCAATTGTTTTTTGTGCGACGAGTAACCGCAGGAGCAAAGCTGCATGAAGCTATTCAGAGACGTTATTCAAGTAGTTATTGAAGTCAGTAGCTTGACTGAAGTGATCGAGCCGATGGCGCCTGGAGCTAGACAGTTTCAAAGTTAGAAATTTATAAATTCTGATACTGTAAAAAAAAGGTGTTAAAACTCTAATTAAAGAGTTTTAACACCTTTTTTTTATTTATTCCACTTTTTCAAAAAGTTTCAAATCAGTAAGTACTGTTACAAGTTCCTCTTCATCTTCCATACTCAACTCTACGATTTGACCAGGTTGCAGAGCAAGGGCTAGCAAGCCTAATAAACTCTTTGCATCAACGACCCAATGATCCTTTTTAATTAGGATTGTACTTTCATACTTACTAGCTACATTTACTAACTTACTAGCTGACTCAGCAAAAATTGGTGTTAATACTTTTAATTTCATAAAGCACTTCCTCCCTTTTTTCAAATGATTAAGCTGTTATTATCATATTTTACCATAAATATTTTTAGATAGTTATATATTATTTTTTTCTTAGATGTTACAACTAACACAATGATTTAGTTGTAACATCCAAGAAAAAAACTCTCCCTTTATTGGGTAGAGTTTATTGTTCATCACTGTATAACTGTTCTTGAAATTTCATTGCTTTTCTATGAAATAACGCAGCACATAAAATTGCACATATACTTAATCCTATTAGCAAAATATGTTGAATTTGAGTTGCATCTTCGTTAGGAACCAGTAATCCAACAAACATAAAAGTAGTTAATGCTAACAAAATAAAAGCAAATCTCTTGTAATCAGTTACTTTATCTTTTAATAGCTTAATATGATTGTTATCGTTATCCATCATTACAACCCCCAACTCTACGACAATATCACACATTTCAATTACTATTTAAGTATAGCATGTGCTAGAGTTTAAGGTTACAAGTAAATATTAGTAACGTTACGTTATTTTAATACATGGAAAGAAGTTAACTTCATCCCATGATAAATTGTATACTAAGGAGATGGATAAACGTAGATAGTCTAGTCGACGTACAGGGACGTCGACTATTAGCAAAATTAATTTTTTATATGTTCAAGCATTAATAAAACAAGCTTAGCTGAATTAACAGCTGCCGTTTCTAAAAATTGATCATAAGAAATTTTCGCATTACTTCCAGCTATATCACTTAATGATCGAATAATAACAAATGGACAACCAAATTGGTAACATACCTGCGCAATAGCACCTGCTTCCATCTCTGAACAATAAGAATTTTTAAAGAGTTCTTTCAACTCAATCACTCGTTTTTCATCACTCATGAATGAATCTCCTGACAAAATCAAGCCTTTAACTGAATGAACCCCGACTTCTGTAGCGCTCTTTTCAGCGAGAGAAATTAACATCTCATTAGGTTCATAATATGCTGGCATTCTTGGTACTTGCCCAAACTCATATCCAAAAACAGTTGCGTCAACATCATTGTAGCGAACCTCTGTTGAAATGACAATGTCACCAACCTTTAAGCTTTCTTCAAAACCACCAGCTGACCCTGTATTTATTACATAATTAGGAGAAAATTTCTCTATTAAGAGCGTAGTTCCTATTGCTGCATTTACTTTTCCTATTCCTGATTTTAAAAGGACAACATCTACTCCATTTAACATCCCTGTAAAATATACACATCCAGCAATTGTTTCCTCTTTCTTATTTTCAAGCTTTTCTTTCAGAAGATCAACTTCTTCATCCATTGCTCCTATAATCCCAATTCTCATATCAAATTTTCCTTTCTAATACATACATGAAATAAATGTTAATCATTTTAATGATAGTAAAACCTCGGTAAAAAGCAAGTAGCTACAAAATTTCAAGGCTGCTATTAATCACTACTTGCATTGTTGGTGGATTACCTTGACATATAGGGGTTTTCATCTAGTTGTTGTACACTTACTGGCATCCAACCTCCATTTGTTACCCATTCTATTCGTACTTGATACGGTGTTGCTCGAGTGGTTGCATCTGCAACAATACCTACAGCACTTTGATGGTCACCGCCGTTACCAACATGCCAAATTGTCATATCTTCACCAAGACCAGTTGCATATTGGAAAGCCTGCGTCATTTCTTTCCAATTAATGTGTTCTTTACTGTATACAGCACTAAATGGTTCTTCTTGCACAGTACCGATAGGCTTCCATTCTCCAGATTGGGAAGGTGTCATTTCTGATGTGACTATATTTGAAGCATCTATTTCCTCATCATTACGATCATCACTAGATGGCAATACTCCATCCGTTTCCTTTATATTATTTTCTTCTGAAATCACCTCTTTATCTTCACCTTCTATTACTTCGCTTCTTTCATTATTATTCTCAACGACTGTTTCAGAAGACTTATCACTAAATAATACCTGTCCACCTACTAGTAAAACCATAAAAACTACAACGATGATCGCTAAATTAAATATTTTTTGTACCTTTTTACGTTTCCTCTTATAACTCCTACTGTTATAGCTTTCTTCATCACTCATATATGTTCCCTCTCCTCTTTGATGAAATGGATGTGTAAAACCAAGCCCTTCTCGATTCCATCTTTGTTCTTCAATGGTTAATGATTTCATCATATAGATAAGTATCACGAACTACCTTTAATAAAGCTATTTTATATAGCATTATGAAATACTTAGTTACCATTATAATCAAAGAGAAAAACTTTTTCGATAGATAGAATGAAGTTTTATTCATTAAAATTTATCCAATCTTATTTATAAACTATCTACTTTATGTAGATACTCAACTATTTTATTAAAAGCCTTTAAAGTTTTCATATCCCCGTTCCGATGATCCAGATCAATAATTACCATTACATATTTAGGATTATCTGTGGGAAAATAGCCTGCAAACCAATGAGTTAAATCCTTTTTCTCAATACCTTTTTGTGCTGTTCCAGTCTTTCCTGCTATAGGATAAGGATTCTTTTGTAATACATGATGAGCTGTACCTAATTCCATTTTTACTACTGATCTTAACAACTCTTGTAGTCTCATTGCGGTATATCTCGATATATTCTCATGATCATTAATAGTATGGATTGGAAAATCTACAAACGTAGTACCGTTTTCGTACTTTATTTTAGAAGCTCCTCGAACTTGCTTTTTTTCCCCACCTCTCGCTATAGTTGCTAGCATATTGGCAACTGCTAAAGGAGTGATACGTACATTTTTTTGACCAATTGCTGTTTGTGCAATAGCATACTTATCTTTGAGGTCAATCTCACCCTCTGAAATTATTCCCTTTTCTTCTTCAGGAAAATGAGCTATACTTTCTAAACGAAAAATATCGCCATTCCACCCCACTTTATCCAACAATCCTAACTTCTTAGCATACTTTTGTAATACTTTATCATCTTTCTTCAATAACTCATATGCAAGATAGGCAAAGGTAAAATTGCAACTCTGAGCAAAACTCTCATGAAAGGTTAACTTTCCTAATTGACGAGGTTCATCTCCATCTCCATATAAATCCTTATTACAGTCAAATAAGTCATTTTTATTAATTAGATTTAAGTCAATAGCTGCTGCAGCTACGACAATTTTAAATATTGAACCTGGTGTATAGGATGTAACAATATGATTTACTGCCCCTTCATCAAAAGGAAAATTCACATTATAAGTAGGTAAACTAACAAGAGAAAGTAGATCATTCGATTCTACATCTAAAATTACTGCTCCTCCCTTCGTCAAACCAACTTCTCGTAATACGTTTATAACATATTTTTGTATGTCTTTATCTATTGTTGTAATTACTTCCGTAGGATGATAGGGATTAGCAGGCGCGTTATATTTTACATCAAAACCAAATAATGGTTGGTTTAAATTATCAACAAAATAAGCTAAACTACTATTTCCTTGAGAAATAAGAAACGGGTCAAAAGCTCTTTGCATTCCTGAAACACCGATTTCTGAATGAACAGAAATACTTCCATTTGCAACTTGAGTTTCATATCTTCTTTTTACTTCTTCAACATTCTCACCAAGTACACCAAGTAAGTGTGGAGCAATATTTTCTGTACGTTGTTGAACATTGTGTACAAATACTCCTGGAATTCTAAGCTGATTAATTTTTTCCATATCATTTCCTGACAGTTTTAATGGGTTTCCATCAACTTTTAGTATAAACGGTTCTTTGGAGGCATTTAATGCTTCCAAGATCTGTTCTTTTTCAATTTGTAGGATGTTCGAAATTTTCTCTACTGGCCAATCTCTTGTTTGTAAAAATGGAAATAAAATTAAACAAGGATAATAATCTGAATTTAGTGCCTTGCCATTTCGATCTGTAAAGTATCCTCTTCCTGAATGTAAGACAAATGTTTGTGTCCTTTGTTTAATACTTTCTTCCACTAAATCAATATTATTTTTTGAAAAGTGATTCGTTGCATAGAGTTGAACATATGCAAGTCTTAAAATAATAATAAACATTATAACCGCTGATATCACTAGTATTTGAATTATCCGTTTATGTATAGTCATATAAACACCTCTATACATTCATTGTTAACCTTCTACAGATATATTTATTCAAAGCGAGAAATTCGTTTCTTTATATCTACAATCTTTTATCTGAGTGTATTTCGTAATATCAAAAATAAACAACATAAATCTAAATTAATGTACGAACAGTGTTAAAGAGAACTCGTTCTAGCTTCGCTAGAACATCGGAAATTCAGATGGAGTCTCAACTCCACCTGAATGGACGTTCCCACCTACGCTACGCTTAGAAGTGAGAGTCTATGACCCTTAAGTACAAATCAGTTTGATCAACTAGATATAGTATCTTAGCGGCGGAAGAAATCAATTGTTAAATCATTACATACAAAAGAAGATGCCTAACCCCCCAAAAAAAGAAGGAGTCCGGCATCAAGGATTTACTTTATTTAATTTCTAAAATTTCTACTTTCATTTCTCCACCAGGTGTTTGTACAGTTACTTTATCTCCTACAGTTCTGCCCAATAAACTTTGGGCCATTGGTGAGTCATTTGAAATTTTGCCCTCAAATGGATCACTTTCTGCACTTCCAACGATCGTATAAATTTCTTCATCACCATCTGGTAACTCCTTAAATTTAACGGATTTACCTAATGAAACAACAGACGAGTTTGTCTCGTCCTCTTTAATGATGACTGCATTACGAATCATCTTTTCTAAAGTTCCGATTCTTCCTTCAACGAAGGCCTGCTCTTCTTTTGCTGAATCGTACTCGGAATTTTCCGATAAATCCCCAAAACTACGGGCGATTTTTATACGCTCAACAACTTCTTTTCTTTTTTCAGTTTTTAGATACTCTAACTCCTGTTCTAATTTTGCCTTTCCATCCAACGTCATATAAAACTTTTTGTCTTCACTCATCTTGATCGTCACTCCTTAGTTAAATGTCTACATTTTCAATTACTTTTTGTCTTTTGTTAAGATATTATTTGTTGGTAAGGTTTTCAATAGTATTTCGCTATACAGCATCAATAAAAATATGTTCCATTGTAAGAAATGATTTTTAATAATAAACTTCAATTAATATGTATACAGAAAAGCTCAGTATTAACCATATATTGGTTAATACACAAGCTTTTCATTACCACCATATGTTATTGATTAGCAATTTAATCAAGTATAAAAACCTCACTATCCTATGCTATTACAAAATTTCTTTTTCTTCAAGGATTGTTCTGATTTTCGTCACCATTAGATCAATTGCGACACGATTTTGGCCACCTTCTGGAATAATGATATCCGCATACCTTTTGGTAGGCTCAATAAATTGTAGATGCATTGGACGAACAATAGAAGTGTATTGCTGTATAACTGCCTCCATTGTTCTACCTCGTTCTTCAATGTCACGTACAAGCCTACGAATGATCCGAATATCTGCATCAGTATCTACAAAAAGCTTAATATCCATCAAATCACGAAGCCTTTTATCTTCTAAAATTAATATTCCTTCTAAAATAATAACATCTTTTGGCTTTACGTAAACACTTTCTTTATCTCTAGTGTGGTTTGAATAGTCATAGATAGGTTTTTCAATGGTTTGATAAGATAATAATTGCTCTAAATGTTCTATTAATAAGTCATTATCAAAGGCAAGTGGATGGTCATAGTTTGTCTTTATCCTCTCATCCATTGTTTTATGACTTTGGTCCTTATAATATGCATCTTGTTCAATCATTAATATAGATTTTTCAATAAATCGCTGATATAGCTCTCTAGCTACCGTTGTTTTCCCTGAACCTGTTCCACCTGCTACACCAATGACAACGGGCTTCTTTGTCATTATTGCACTCCTTTTCGCATCATATTATTCGGAAATAAAGGCTTGTCTACTTTAAATTTAACAATTTGTAGTGGATGTCTAGCTGCATCTAAATCTTCATTAGTTTCAGCATCCCACACTTCGCCAACTTCAATTTCAAAGTTTTCAATTTCAGGTCCAAAAAACTCTACTTTATCACCAGGTTTAAAATAGTTCCTCTGTTGTAATGTAACGATTTTTGTTTCTGCGTCATAATTTAAAACCAACCCAGCAAAATCATATGTCGTTTTCTTTCCATCAATTCTTCCGAACAATTGCTCTTTATACGTAGGTGTGTCATTCTCAAAGAACGATTGGGCTGTATCACGATTTGCACATTTATCTAATTCTGCTATCCATTTTGGGTCTAGTTTAAAATTATCAGGATCAGCACAATAAGCATCAATAACTTTTCGATAAACAGATGTTACCGTTGCTACGTAATGAATAGATTTCATTCGACCTTCAACCTTCAAACTGTCTATTCCTGCTTCTATTAGTTTCGGAATTCCTTCAAGTAAATTTAAGTCTTTCGGACTCATTGAAAAAGGTAAATGTTCTTCGGTATACAATGGATTTTCATTGAAACTCTCTTGATCCGCATGTTCATACAAGTGATAATCCCAACGACACGATTGGCAACATCCTCCTCTATTAGAGTCACGTGCTGTCATATGATTACTTAGGACACATCTACCAGAATAAGAAATACACATAGCCCCATGGATAAATGCTTCGATTTCAATATCTACTTGCTTTTTCATTTCTAGCATTTCTTCAAGTCCAACTTCTCTTGCTAGTACAACACGATGAAGACCTTCTTCCTTCCAAAACTTTATCGCTTGCCAATTTGTTAATGACTGTTGTGTACTTAAATGGACCTCTACTTTAGGAGCTACCTTTTTACATGTTTCTATAATTAACGGGTCAGCTACAATTATACCAGCAACGCCTACTTTTTGAAGATCTTGTAAATATTCTTCTAACCCATCCATATTTTCATTATGGGCGAAGATGTTTGTTGTAACGTAAATTTTTGCTCCATACTTATTAGCGAATTCTACCCCTTCTTGCATCTCTTCAATCGTAAAGTTATCCGCATTTGAACGCAAACCAAATTCTTGACCACCTATAAAAACTGCGTCTGCACCGTAATGAACAGCTACTTTTAACTTTTCTAAGCTTCCGGCTGGAATAAGTAACTCAGGCTTTTTAACGATAACACGTTTTCCTTCTGAAGTTATTGTTGATATTTGTTCCATCTTACACCCCTCCTTTTAATAAACAGTCTCTTTAAAGAAAAATCCTGTGTCTAACCTTCGATTAGCCGGTTGGATTTTCTCAATTTCTTGATAAAAATGAAATTTTTGATCTTGATAAGCATCAGGATCTTCAAGATATAGATCAATAGCTTTACTATATAATTCAGTTACCTTTTCAATGTAATCTATGCTCTTTAATATCCCATCAATTTTAAAGCTATCAATACCAGCATCAAGCATATCTTCTAATTCATCTATTATACAAATATCTTTAGGACTCATTATATGTGTTCCATTTTTGTCTTCAAAAATTGGATATTTTGCATCTCTTTCCGGATCATGTAAAAACAATGATCGATCCTTACTTCGCCCTTCAACTTTCAAGTCTTTACCTTGGAACTCCATATAGTTCCCAATTAACGTACGTTTCGATTGAAACATACATGTCATTCCGTGAATTTGAACTTCAATTTCACCCTCAGCATGATCTTTTGTTTCAACGATTGAGTCCATATTTATTTCGCGAGCCATAACAGCTCTTTTTGCCCCTTTTCGGTTCCAATAATTTGCTGAGAAATAATTTGTTGCTGTTGTTTCTGTATTCCAGTGAAGCTTCATGGTAGGCGCTACTTCACGTGCCGCCATTAAAACTGCTGGATCTCCAAATACAATTGCATCAACTTTTGCTTCTGCTAAAAAAGAAATATAATCAGGTAGCAGAGGTAATTTATCATTATGAAAAAGAGCATTCATGGCCACATACACCTTTGCTCCATGTTTATGCGCTATTTCTACAGCATTTTTTATATCATCACGTTTAAAGTCCCCAGCAAGACGTAAGCCAAATTCTTCCTCACCAATTAAAAAAGCAGTTGCTCCAACCTTTAGTAACCGGTTTATATCATCAGTTTTGGTTGGTGTAACGAGTATTTCAGGTTTTTTCATTATTAGTCACCACCTATTTTTTCTTGCTAATGGCAATTCCATCCCCAATTGGATAGATTGTTGTATCATATTGCTCATTTGACATTAACATTTCATTGTATGAACGTAAATTGACTACCATCGTTCTTAGGCCTTTGGCTACCTTACCTTCACTTGCAACAATCCCTTTAAATAGAACATTATCACTAATAATTAGTCCACCTTTTTCAACAAGGGGACTATACAATTCAAAAAAGCGTTTATATTGTCCTTTAGCAGCATCAATAAACAAACAATCAAATGAATGTAATGCTCTAATTTGATCAACCGTTTCTAATGCGTCTCCATGAATTAGAGTTATGCGATTTTCTAAGTCCGACATACTAACATATTCCTTGGCTATCTCATATCTAGTTTTGTCTCTTTCAACCGAAACTATTTCACAATCTGGGAGTCTTTCAGCCATTCTCATGGCTGAATATCCAATAGCCGTTCCAATTTCAAGAACTTTTGTTGTACCAGCCAAAGAAAGTATTTGTAACATTGCTTCCATACTAATAATATCCATAATCGGTACATCATGGATACGTGCGTATTCTTCCATTTCTGCTAATAGCGGGTTTCTAGATTTAATTAATGAACTGATATAATGATTTATTTGATCTGAGACCATAATAAAGCCTCCTTTATTAAAAAGTTATACTATTGAAATAGTGCTATAAACTAAAAAATGTTTCAATAAAATAAAAATCTTCTAGTAGATAGATTAATGATAGTAAAAGGTAGGTATTAAAAAGAACGATTTATTTTAGCATAAAGAGAAAGAGAATGCGAATATATCACACTCTCTCAAGAAAAGCGCAAGCGCCTTGGTCACGAGCGAAAGGCACTGGAAGGCCTTTAAGCCGCTCTTTGGCTTCTTACGTTTACGTGCTTTTAGCGTCTTCTAGCATAGCTTCGTAGCAAGCTTCCTCGAAGCCAAGCTGCATGAAGTTAATCGACGAAGGATCTCAAGCAGTAATTGAAGTTCGAAACTTGACTGAAGTGCCCGAACTCGTAGGCTGCTTGCGCTAGACAGCTTTCTAGCTTCAAAATATTAGCCTTTCTTACATTGTAAAAAAGAGAAAACGGAGTAGATATCCCTCCAGGTAATGATTACAAATATCTTTATTAAAGCTTAGCCAAAATATCTACGTATAATGCATGTTGTATTATAAAGTTTTCTATCAAACACTAGTCACGATACTCTCTTAGTACTTCTTGATGTTGCTGGAATGTTTCAGAGTAAATCACATTACCTTCGTTTGTCGCATAAAAGAAAAGGTCATTGTGCTCTGCTGGTTGTAGAGCAGCTTTAATTGAAGCTTCACCAGGATTATTAATAGGTCCTACTGGAATTCCTGTGATACGATACGTATTATACGGTGAGTTAATTTCCAAATGAGCATATAACGTTCTTGATAAATGCTCACCATGAGCATATGCAACAGTTGGGTCAACCTCTAAACGCATATTCTGATTCAGTCGATTATATAATACACCTGAAATTTTATAACGGTCCTCACTCTTTTGAGCTTCACCTTCTATAATTGAAGCCAGAGTCAATATTTCGTGTGTTGTATATTCACTATCCTCTAAATCGTCAAAATAGCGACCTACTACTTGCTCTGTCCTTGTTAACATCGATTCAATTATAGTTTCTATCGAAGGATTTTCTTCAACAAAGTCATACCTTGCTGGAAATAAATAACCTTCTAGTGGCCAACGTATCTCTTCGTTTATAATATCTTCAGTTAAAACTGTATAGCGATTAATTAACTCTTTAAGATATTGTTCATCTTTTACTTTTTCCTCTAAATCCTTCAATTCATGATTCGTATTTTCAGAGATGGTTTTTAAGATATTCTCCAACCATCTTCCTTCAGGAATAGTAAAACTCACAGCGTAGTCTTGAAGTAATGTTCCTTCTTTTAAAGCAACGATAATTTCATCCATAGTCATAGATTTAGATAATTGGTAATCTCCAGCTTGAAATCCACTTTCATTTCTATAACGAATATAGTACCGGAAAAAGCTAGAATTATTGATAAGTCCATTTTCTTCTAGAATATTTCCAATTCGAGTACTAGTGGAGCCAATAGGAATATGAATATCAATCATTTCCTCATCAGTTTCATCCATTGGTCCTAAACTTGATTTCACATAATAATATGCCGATGTCCCTGCAATACCCAAAGCAATTATAATGAATAATAAACACGCTAAAACAATTTTACGAACAATGCTCGCTTCTTCTTGACGTTCTTGTAATTTTTTTCTTTTTATCTCGAGCTTTTGTTTCTTTTTTTCTTCTTTCTCCATCCATTTTTCCCCCTCAAAACCCACTAATAGAGGGTATTTCTTTTATTTTTTCATTACATATTCATACAAACAATACCCCTATTATACTATATTTCTACAAAATATCATTAAAAATGTAGAATATTGTTGTGGGAATTCAATCCACTCAAACCTATATGTAAAATTCGACTAGCCTATCATATTAAGAAAAATCCAAACGCTTAGTCTCATAAGCAACTTCTCCTACAACACTCCTTAAAGCAATGTTTATGCGACGAACAGACGATATACCTTCGCTCTCGACTTATCGACGAGGCGAGGGAAGCTTTCTAGCTTCAAAATTTTATACTTTCACTTTCTTTGAACAAGAAAAGCGCAAGCGCCTTGGTCACGAGCAGCTGCTCCTGTGCCACTCCGTATGCTCGTTGCAAAACCACTTCGTAGTAATCTAAGTAGTAGCTTCACTGGGGCGGCCTTTGACAGAAGCCGCTCTTTGGCTTCCGCGTGCTTCTGCGTCTTCTAGCATAGCTTTGAAGTAGGCTTCCTCGAAGCAGTGTTTTGTGCGACGAGTAACCGCAGGAGCAAAGTAGCATGGAGCATCTTCAAGAAGTAATCCAGGAAGGCATTGAACTCAGAAACTTGAATGAAGTAACCGCTCGTAGGCTGCTTCCGCTAGACAGTTTCCAAGTTAGAAATTTATAAATTCTGATTATACAAAAAAAGGACAGGACTCAGTAAAGAGAGTTCCGTCCTTTAAGTTAGTTATTACTCTTCTTCTCCTTCAGAGAATGTGTTAAGCATCTCCTCAACCATATCCCATTCTTCATCAGTTTCGATTGGATGAAGTGATAGATCATCGTCTCCGTCACCTTTTTCTTCGTAACGGAAAGCATGAACCTCAACCTCTTCTTCATCGTTTTCTTCGTCTCCGGCTGCAATTAATACCATATAAGATTTGCCGGTTTCTTCCACGTCGAATGTGAATAACACTTCAAATAAATGCTCGTCTCCATTTTCATCAGGAATAATAATTCTTTCTCTTTCTGCTTTTTCCACAAATAACACCTCATTAATTTTTTATCTAATCAGTGTAATGACATAGATATAATATCTGCAATACTATTGCTAACATACACTTATTTTAATACCGAATCTAAATACCCTTGTAAAATCATGACTGCTGCCATTTTATCTATAACTTTTTTTCTTTTTTTACGAGACATGTCAGCAGCAATAAGCATTCTTTCAGCTGCCACTGTTGTTAAACGTTCATCCCATAAAATAACAGGTAAATTAAATCGGAATTTAGCTTCTTCTGAAAAAGCTTTGCAAGCTTCTCCACTTGGACCAATTGTACCATTCATATTTTTAGGTAAGCCTACGACTATTTTGTTTATATCCAGTTCTGAGATTAACCCTTTAAGCTTCTCCCAATCTTTTTCTGGATCATCCTGATCTCTTCTAATCGTTTCAATCCCTTGGGCTGTCCAACCTAGTTCATCACTTGCTGCAACTCCTATTGTTTTTGTTCCTACATCTAGACCTAATGTTCTCATATTACTCCTCTTGGTGCTGTGATAAATACGATTTTACTAATTCTTCTATTAATTCATCTCTTTCAAGCTTACGAATTAGTGATCTTGCATCTTTATGCCTTGGAATATATGCTGGATCACCTGATAATAAATATCCAACAATTTGATTAATCGGATTATATCCTTTCTCATCCAACGCTTCATAGACAGTAAGTAGTACTTCTTGAACATTCGTATCTACTGAGTCATCTTGGAAGTTAAATTTCATCGTATTATCCATTGAACTCATCACAAACACCTCTTTTCCTACAATGCACATTGATTATTCATGTCCATTATCTTCCAACAAATTTGGACAAATTTTTTCATATAACTGTATTGTACACTAACATGAATTATTTAGGAAATTGTTTTAAGAAATTCTGGAACAAATTCCAATGCTGACTGTAATTCAGCTGGATTCTTCCCTCCAGCTTGGGCCATATCAGGACGACCACCACCGCCACCACCACAACGAGTAGCTACTTCTTTGACAATTTTACCAGCATGATAACCCTTTTTAACTAAGTCGTTGGTTACGCCCGCAACAATGTTTACTTTTTCATTATTGACAGCACCTAACACAACAATACCTGAACCTAATTTATTTTTCAAATTATCTACTAACCCACGAATACTATCCATATCTGCTACATTTACTTGTTTAGCAATAACGGAAATTTCATTTACCTTCAGTACATCATCTACTAAACCGCCTGCTTCAATATTTCCTAACTTCGCTGCCAACGATTCATTTTCGCGCTGCAATTTTCGTATTTGGGTTTGTAATTGTTTCACCTTCTCAGGCACATCTTTCATATTCGACTTAAGAAGATTTGCTGCATCTTTCACTATATCTACTTGGCTGTTCATATGTTCATATGCGCCTTTACCAGTTACAGCTTCAATACGTCGGATTCCGGCACCTATGCCAGATTCTGATACAATTTTGAAAAGACCAATTTCAGCTGTATTTTTCACGTGACAACCACCACATAGCTCAAGACTATAGTCTCCAACTTGTACAACTCGTACAACGTCTCCATACTTTTCGCCGAAAAGTGCCATTGCCCCCATTGCCTTTGCTTCATCAATCTTCTTATTAGAAATATTCACGCTAATTGCATCCCAAATTTTTTCATTAACAATAGCTTCAATTTTTGTTACTTCTTCGGTAGTTACTTGACCAAAATGTGAAAAATCAAAGCGCAATCGATTTTCAGAAACTAAAGAACCAGCTTGGTTAACATGCTCTCCGAGAGTATCTTTAAGTGCTCGATGTAGAATATGTGTTGCAGTATGGTTTTTTACAATTCCATTGCGTTCTGTCTCTTCAACAGTTGACGTTACTGACATACCACTTTTTATTACCCCTTCAACAATTCGAACTGTGTGAATATTTTGTCCGTTAGGAGCTTTTTGTACATCTTCAACCTCGATATGAACACCATCGGCTTTCATTGTTCCTTTATCTGAAACTTGCCCACCACTTTCGGCGTAAAATGGAGTTTGATCAACGATTACCTTTACTACCTCTCCATTTGTAGCTTCTTCTACAAGTTCTGCTTCCTTGATTATTGCATTAATAGTTGAATCACAAGAGAGATTATCATAACCTACAAATTTACTGGTAACTGTAAGTTCACCTAAAACACGATCCTGTGATTGCATTGATGATTCAGATTGACGAGCTGACCTAGCTCTTTCTCTTTGCTTTTCCATTTCTACTTCAAAACCATCACGATCAATTGAAAGTCCCGCTTCAACTACATACTCCTCTGTTAAGTCTACTGGGAAGCCATACGTATCATATAAACGGAATACGTCGACACCTGAAATCGTTTCTTCTTTTGATGATTTCGCTTGTTCAATGATTTTCGATAAAATAGTTAAACCTTCGTTTAATGTTTCATGGAAACGTTCTTCTTCATTTTTAATTACTTTTTGTACAAATTCAGTTTTATCTTTTACTTCTGGGTAGAAATCTACCATAACTTCTCCAACAACTGGAACAAGTTCATACATAAATGGTCGATCAATGTTAATTAATTTCGCATATCGAACCGCTCTACGAATTAGACGACGTAGTACATACCCTCGCCCTTCATTTGAAGGCAATGCTCCATCAGAAATTGCAAAACTTACTGTACGTACATGATCTGCAATTACTTTAAATGAAACATCAATTTCTTTATCCCCTCCGTAAGAAACTCCTGAAATTTCTTCTGTTACTTTTATAATTGGAACAAATAAATCAGTATCAAAGTTTGTTGGAACATCTTGAATGACTGATACCATTCTTTCTAGTCCCATTCCTGTATCAATGTTCTTTTTCGGAAGCGGAGTATAAGTACCGTCAGGATTATGGTTAAATTGTGAAAAAACTAAGTTCCAAACCTCTAAATAGCGTTCATTTTCTCCACCCGGGTAAAGTTCTGGGTCATTTTCATCAGCTCCATATTTTTCGCCACGGTCATAAAAAATCTCCGTGTTAGGCCCACTAGGTCCTTCACCGATGTCCCAAAAGTTACCTTCTAATCGAATAATTCTTTCCTCTGGTAAGCCGATTTCCTTTACCCAAATATCAAAAGCCTCATGATCTTCTGGATGAATTGTAACTGAGAGTTTTTCTGGATCAAAACCGATCCACTTTTCGCTTGTCAAAAATTCCCAAGCCCACTCGATAGCTTCCCTTTTAAAATAATCACCAATTGAGAAGTTACCTAACATTTCAAAAAACGTATGATGACGAGCCGTTTTTCCTACATTTTCGATATCATTTGTACGAATTGATTTTTGGGCATTTGTTATTCGTGGGTTCTCAGGTATTACTCTACCGTCAAAGTATTTTTTTAATGTAGCAACGCCACTATTAATCCATAGTAAAGACGGATCATCATGAGGTACTAAAGAAGCACTTGGCTCAACTGCATGTCCCTTTTCTTTGAAAAAATCTAAAAACATTTGTCTTACTTCAGCAGAAGTTAATCGTTTCATCAATATTTCCTCCTTAATTAAATATATACATATTGCATTATGTACTTCTTAAGCTTATATATTAATTTTGCATAAGAAAAATATAAAAAAGCCCCCATCCCTAAAAGGGACGAGAGCTGAGCTCACGCGGTACCACCCTAGTTATAAACGTTAAAAACGTTCATCACCTTACAATAATAACGGTTTTTACACCGGCAGGTTTTGCCTGCTTTCAGGACTAGCTATTTGTTAATCTTCATCTAGAATTTCTCTCAGCCATGGAAATCCTTCTCTGCATAATGTTTCCATTAGTTAGATGGTCTTTAACAAAATTTTTTCCTTCATCAAGTTAACAATATTTACACTTATAAATGACATTATAGATACGGAAAATCCCTTTGTCAACAAACCCTTAGCACTTTATTTTTTCTACGGTAATTTTCATGATATTTACTTACTGGCAGTCAAAATAAGATCGATAATTTTAACACGATAAATCTTTTCAATTACTCTTCATTGACTTTTTGCAACGATTCACGAATGTGCATAATTAATACTTTTATTATAGCTAAAATTGGCACAGCTATAATTAACCCAATTACTCCACCAACTTCAGCACCTACTACTAAGGCAAAGATAATTAATACTGGATGCATGTGTAAACTCTTACCAACAATCAAAGGGGAAAGAATATTACCTTCAATTAGTTGAATACCGAAATTTACTAACAACCCTAGCATAACTAATTGAAAAGATTCTGTAAAAGCAATGATAGCTACTGGTAACGCACCAATAATCGGACCAAAATATGGTATTATATTCGTTATTCCTATAAAAATCCCTAAAATTACTGCATAAGGCATTCCAACTAACCATAAACCAATAGTTGCGATAAAACCTACTGATAAACAAACTAACAATTGTCCTCTAATATAATTTCCTAATGAAATATTAATATTTCTTAGAAGCTCTCGCCCAGAATTTCTCCATTTTCTAGGTGTTAAATACCAAGTTGTTTTTTCTAATAAATTAAAGTCTTTTAGTAAATAAAATACAATAAATGGAATGATGATTAACATAAAGAAGTAATCTACTATACCACGTAAATTTGCCACTGTTCCTACAAGACCTTGAGCAGCTATTGTTTCAATGTTAGTCAACCAGCCTTCTGCAGTAGCCCTAAAACCTTCTGGCATCATTGAAGTCTGTCTATAAAAATCACTAACTAACTCTCGATATATATTTGCAAAATGAGGAATATTTTCTAATAAGTCTTTTATCTCCTCAATAATATATGGGGTTCCTTTCAATAATAAATAAGAAAAAATTACAATAATGACAATGTAAATGAGTAAGATTGATATGGGTCTGGCTATCCCTATAGTTTTTAATTGTTCTACAATTGGATGCAATAAATATGTAATTACTCCAGCTATGATAAAGGGAATAAAAATTCGAATAATTACGGTTACAAGTGGCTCCCAAATCGGAGATAGTAATAAAAATACGTAAAGACATAAGAGAATAACTAAAAGACTAACTGAACGTAATAGCCATTTCATTGGTAGTAGATCCATCTTAAACACCCCAAAATTTATACTTACTACTCTAGTCTTTAACAAAAACTGTTAAAATATAATAGGAATACCAAGTACTTTTGCTTGCAAAATATCTAGTAATAAGGCAAAGAAATTTCGATCAAGATGTGATGGGAAGCTAGTGAACCTTTTCATTTGATCAAATCGGTAAAATAAGGTCCACTGTGTCCGTTAGCAGTGAGTTACAATAGGAAAAGAAAACAGGATAAAACCGCACAGATGTTATATCTGTGCGGTTTTTATGCTTATTACAATGTTGATATTATGGGATTTGAATGCGAAATTCTCCGTTATTTAGCTTGTGAATTCACTTTTTCTCTCACAAAACTGAACGGTCTAGTTTTTTGCCTAAAGGACCTTTAGCTTACGAAAATGTACGCATCATGCGCTTTTGAAGTTTTTTCACTGTACGTTTTGACGGCATCATTTGTGCCATTTCCATGTTTTTAATCGGTTCAATAATACGTGCCATTCTTTTACGGCGTTTTCTGTCTGTCATAGAGAACGCAGCAGCACCTATACCTAATGCCAATAATGTAGTTCTTCGCACTTCATTCACCACCAATTTTAGAGTGTTATTTCTTTGACTTTGGTCAAACTCTTTAACCTCTAACACTAGATGAACGTTTTTTTGAAGATACAAGTTTACAGATAATGGCTATTTATCAGCTATGATAATCGAAGGACATTTAACCACTTTCTACACTCATATCTTCATCTTCAAATAGATCATCAAGTGAACTTAAACTTCCGTCCTCTTCAACCTGGTGGAGTGAATAACGGCCATTAACGATCGATAACTCAATGAAACAATGCCAACAATAATATTGATTTGTACCAATTTTACCGATATCTTTACCTTTACAATTGGGACACCGCAAGGAAAGAGCCTCCTTTTAACAATTTAAGTCGATGATCAGAACCTCTTCACCAATTGTTAAAGGAGAATTTGTTTTTAATACTTGTTTTCCCTCTTTAATATCAGCGATTAAACCGTCCGTCACCTCATACCCTACGATGTTTCCCAATTTTTCATTAAAATATACATCTTCGACCAAGCCTACTGTTTCCCCTTCAGTTGTCATTAGTGGCTTACCACCTATATGATTTACTCCATTATGAAGTGTATAGAAAGGATATTTCTTTTTATCATAAATGAGTAGGCTTTCTACATCTTTAATTGTTAATGCATCTTTACCTATTGCATGAATTTCTTCAATTGGTACAAATAAATGACGATTTAACCACCCTTTTTTATCAACCATTACCCCTTTGACGTTTGTTTCAAAGAACAATAAATCAATAATTTTGCCAATTTCTTCACCATTTGCTAAAGAAATGACGGATAAACCATTAAGAACAGAAAATGTTCGCAAAGAATATCCTCCACCTTTCCGAACATTAATATGATTTGTTTATATACAAAAAACATGCTAGTGAACTACTACCAATCAAAATATTAAGTCGACAAAGTAACGTGATTAATTAGCCTTTCCTTTAATAATGTATTTCGTTTCATCTCATTTTGTTGATCAATTGCAGTTTGGAAGGCTTTTACTTCGCCACAAAGGATTAAGTATTCTTTTGCTCTTGTAATTCCAGTATAGACAAGGTTTCGTCTAAGCATCCGATGGTAACCTCTGACAATTGGCATGATTACAATTGGAAATTCACTTCCTTGAGATTTATGAACGCTACAACAATAGGCTAATGTTATTTGATTTAAATCTTGTTTCGTATAGATAACTTCTATTCCATCAAAAGAAATAACCATTTGATCCTGTTTTTCAATATTTTCTTTAGCATAAATAATGGCAACAATTTCTCCTCTATCTCCATTAAATACATTTTCATCTGGGTTATTTACCAATTGTAGTACAACATCTCCTACTCGATAAGTAACTTCACCAAAGAGCATTTCCCTTTGCTTTTCTTTCTTAGGATTAAAAATGTTTTGGAGCTTTAGATTAAGTGCCTCTATACCGGCATTACCTCTGTACATAGGAGCCAAAACTTGTATTTCTTTAGCGGTATAACCTTTATTAATTGCATTTGTGCAAATTTGTTCAATAACTGTTACGACCTGGTCTTGGTGACAAGAAAAAAAACGTCTATCTGGCTTCGCCTCCAAAATATCCATCGGAAGTTGCCCTTCCTTCATGCTGTGAGCTAACTGAATAATTGAGGATTCTTTTGACTGACGGTATATATCGACAAGATTAACTGTAGGTATTACATTTGAATGAATAAGTTCACTTAACACTTGTCCTGGGCCTACAGAGGGTAACTGATCCTCATCACCAACTAATATTACTTGAATAGTATTTGGTAATGATTTAAAAAGCTGATTTGCAAGCCAAATATCAACCATTGAAGTCTCATCAATGATTAACAATTTTCCTTCTATAAGATTATCTTCATCCTTTTCAAAACCTGTATGACCACCTTTCCAACCTAAAAGACGGTGAATAGTTTCTGCAGGTAACCCTGTGGCTTCAGCCATTCTTTTTGCTGCCCTCCCTGTAGGAGCCACTTGTACAATTGGAAAGGGATTATTCTTTCCATAATCTTTTTTATTAAGAGATATACCATGTAATTTAGCGAATGACTCAACAATTCCTTTTATAACAGTTGTTTTCCCAGTACCTGGTCCACCAGTTAGTATCATGATTGAAGATTGTAATGCTGTTTTGATAGCTTCTTTTTGAGACGAAGCATATTCGATTTTTAAATCTTCCTCTGTTTCACCAATCGCTTTTAAAAATTCAGCTTCAGGAAATTCTTCAATATGATCCTTATTTTTTATGAGTTTTGAAATATTAGTTACTAACCCTTTTTCTGCATAAAATAGTGAAGGTAAATAAACGTGATCTCCCTCAACAATTAATTTCCCTTCTTCTTCTAGGTAAAGTAGTTGTTTCTCAACCTCTTTCATAACTATTGAAAAACTTTGATCACTAAGTAATGATATAGCTTCTTCAATAAGATTAGCTTTATTAATAAACACATGACCCTCTTGCATAGATACTTCCTGAACGATATGTAGACATCCCGCATGAATTCGTTCTGGTTGATCTTTCGTAAAACCAATTGCTTGCCCTAACGTATCAGCTTTTGCAAAACCTATTCCTTCAACATCTTGAATTAATTGATAGGGATTTGATCGAATTACCTGTAACGTCTCATCTTTATACGTTTGAAAAATCTTTATAGCAAGCTGTGCTCCAAACCCAAACTTATAAAGTTCAATTAATATTTGTTCAATTCCCTGATTTTCAATTACTTGATCATGTATAAGCTGAATTTTTTCATCGTTTAATGAAGCAATTTTCTTTAAAACTTCTTTATCTTCAATGATCTTGGAAATGGCTTGTTCTCCTAATTTATTTACGATAGCCTCAGCAGTTTTACGCCCAATACCTTTGAAGCGATCACTACTTAAATACCGAATAATTCCTTCCGTTGTTTTTGGCATTTCTTTTTCAAAATGGCTCACTTGAAACTGCACACCAAATTTAGGGTGATCGGTTAATTTACCAAAAAAAGTGTAGAGGTGTTCTTCGTCTAACTTTGGAAGAGTACCAACGATAGCAACTACTTTTTCAGAGATCTCAACATTTGTAGCATGTATCTTAACACGAGCAACCGTATAAAAGTTTTCCTCATTATTAAAAATTAAATTTATTAATTCACCTTTAATATAAGGTTCATCATTTTCGTATTCATTCTTCATAATAACTACCTCTCTCAAGGATTATTGTTCTGAGAGTAATGCTTCTAGCTGCTTCTTTCCATTTCCCGCAAGTAAATGATCTGGTTGAATTTTTAATGCTTTATCAAACATATTAATTGCTTTTTGGGCATCTTCTTTATATGCATAAGCTACACCTAAATTATAATAAGCATCAGCATGATCCTCTTTTTTTGTTACTACTTGCTCAAAAACACGAATAGCTTCATCAACTTGTTCAAGTTGCGCTAGCGTTAAACCATATTGAAATAATGATTCAATGTCATTCGGATTTTTTTCAATGGCTGTTTGCAAATTAGCTAAAGCATAAGGGAGAAGTCTTAAATTGTAGTAACATAGTCCGAGCATAAAATATACGTCTGCTTCATCTAAACCATAACGAATAGCAGCTTTAAATTTCTCAATTGCTTCCTCATATTTCTCTTGATCAAAAAATGTATTCCCAGCACCGTAATAGGCAGTTGCTAATTTCGAATCGATTTCTATTGCTCTATTATAAAAAACAATAGCTCGTTCTTTATCTCCGATTATCGATAACAAATGACCAAAATTAACGTATGCCAATGCATCATTTGGATTTTTTTCAATCAATTCATTTAATAACGTAGCAGCTTCCTCAATTTTTCCTTCTTGAATGAGGCGGGCTGCTTCTAAATGTTTATTTTCCATATAGTTAATTCCCTCGCTTTATTTCTTTAAGATTAAGTCTAACAAAAACAAAGTAAAACTACATTATTTTAATGGGAAAAAGTGGACTTCCACCAATAAAAGGGGTTAGTCCACTTTTTTTATAACTTTATCAATAGTTCCGCCACCTAGGCATTCATCACCATTATAAAAAACAACAGCTTGCCCTGGTGTAATCGCTCGTTGTGGTTCATCAAAGATTACTTCTAAGATGCGTTCATCTTTAACATTAACAGTTACACCGTTATCCGGCTGACGGTAGCGAAATTTAGCAGTACATTGGAAGTTACTACTGACAGGTTTTTCACTAACCCAATTAACATTAATAGCCGTTAGACCCTCAGAGTAAAGACTTTCATGGTGAAACCCTTGGGCTACATAAAGAACATTTTGTTCTAAATTTTTTCCAACAACGAACCATGGCTCTCCAGATCCGCCAATTCCTAGACCGTGCCTTTGACCTAACGTATAATACATTAACCCATCGTGTCTTCCTTTTACTTCCCCATCTAGAGTTTGCATATCTCCAGGTTGGGCAGGTAAATACTGACTTAAAAACTCTTTAAAGTTACGTTCGCCAATAAAGCAAATTCCAGTACTATCCTTTTTATTCGCTGTTGCAAGTTCAGCTTTTTTTGCAATTTCTCTGACCTCTTTTTTTGGCAGTTCTCCAATTGGAAACATCGTTTTAGAGAGTTGCTCCTGACCCAAAGCATTCAAAAAGTAAGTCTGATCTTTGTTATCATCTATACCACGAAGCATTTTGTATTCACCATTACGATATTCAACTCTTGCATAATGACCAGTAGCTAAATAATCCGCACCTAAAGACATCGCGTGCTCTAAAAAAGCCTTAAACTTTATTTCTTTATTACACATTACATCTGGATTAGGTGTTCTACCTGCTTTATATTCATCTAAAAAATACGTAAACACTTTGTCCCAATACTGCTTTTCAAAATTTACAGCATAATACGGAATTCCAATTTGGTTACAAACTCGGATGACATCGTTGTAATCTTCTGTAGCTGTGCATATACCATTTTCATCCGTATCATCCCAGTTTTTCATAAATATTCCGATAACATCATAACCTTGTTCTTTTAAGAGGTATGCTGCTACTGAAGAATCAACTCCACCTGACATCCCTACAACAACACGAGTATCTTTTGGAGCTTTAGTTTGCTGATGATTGAGCATTACCTCACCACCTCTCAATTACTTTTTAATGCGTTGAACAATTTTCACCGTTTCATAGGCAACTTGCTCAATTTCTTCTATAGTATTTCCTAAACCAAAACTAAAACGAATCGACGACATAGTTCTTTCCTTATCACTAGGAAACATGGCCTTTAATACATGGGATGGTTCTAGACTTCCAGCTGTACACGCCGAACCACTAGATGCAGCAATTCCAGCTATATCAAGATTAACTAATAATGACTCTATTCCAACCCCTTGAAAACTTACATTTAAAATATGTGGCAGGCAGGAAGTCTTTTTTCCATTTATTTCATAAGTTAATCCTTGTTCATTAAATATGGAAATCATCTTATCACGAAAAGCACGATATTGCTTGCTTTTTGCTTGTCTTTCAGTGATAGCTATTTGTGCTGCTTCTCTCAGACCTACAATACCAGCAACATTTTCCGTTCCAGCTCGTCTTTTTCTTTCTTGTTCTCCTCCAAACAGATGCGGTTGTATTTTATGTTTACTGTTAGCGTATAAAAACCCTACACCTTTTGGACCATTGATCTTATGAGCAGAAGCACTTAAAAAATCAATCTTCATTTCTTTCACATTAATTTCTTCTATTCCATACGCTTGAACTGCATCAGTGTGAAATGCAATACCTTGCTCAGCTAGAAGATCACCAATTTGCTTGATTGGTTGGAGTGTTCCAACCTCGTTGTTACCATACATAATGGACACAAGAATTGTATCTTCACGAATTGCATTTCGTAAATCCTCTAATATGATTTCGCCGTATTCATTCACCTTTAAATATGTAACGTCAAAACCATTTTTCTCTAAATGCCCACATGTATGTAGTAGAGCGTGGTGTTCAATAGAAGTTGTAATAATATGTTTTCCTTTCGCTCTATTAGCCATAGCATAGCCAACTACCGCTAAATTGTCGGCTTCTGTACCACCACTAGTAAAAATAATTTCTTTTTCACATGCATTTATCGTTTTTGCAATTACAACTCTAGCTTCATCTACTACAAGTCTTGCTTTTCGACCGAATTGATGAATACTAGATGGATTTCCAAAATTCTCATAATAAAACGGTATCATCGCGTCAACAACAGCCAAGTGTGTAGGTGAAGTCGCTGCGTGATCTACATATATCGATTTCATTATTTTCATTTTCACCTTCTTAAATATCAATATAGAATGTACCTATGAAGATACATCTAATTAATAAACTTTAAGGAATTATTAATTAGATTTTCTACAAAACATTACATTCTAAATTATTATGGACTAAATATAGAACATATAGTATTCTTGATCACCCTTATCTTCAAAGTTTGCCAGATCTTCTAAGGTTGTATTATCAAGAACATCTTTTACCGCATCTCTAATCTTTATCCATAGATCTCTTTTTGCTGGTTCTTCATCTTCTAGAACTTCTACAGGACTAATTGGCCCTTCTAAGACACGAATAATATCACCAGCTGTAATTTGATTTGCTTCTTTTGCTAACATATAGCCACCGTATGCGCCTCTAACACTCTTCACTAGTAAGGCATTTCGAAGTGGTGCAATTAATTGCTCTAAGTAATGTTCTGATAAATCATGGTCTTTTGCAATTGATTTTAAGGAGATTGGTCCTTCACCGTACTTCTTTGCTAACGCCATCATGATGGTTAATCCGTAACGTCCTTTTGTCGAAATCTTCAATTTTAACCCCTCTTTCTATAATACGATCTACTAAACGCTGACATTGAGGTAATGTAATTCCTACTATATTACCAATTGTTAAACTAAATAGGATTGTACCTATAAAAACAGGCCCTCCTAAACTCCAACCAATTGATAAAACAACAATTTCCATTACTGCTCGAACATACTGAACTTTCCAGCCACTCTTTTCTGTAATGGCAATCATTAAACTATCTCTAGGTCCTGCTCCACACTTTGGTGCAATATAAAGCCCAATTCCATAGCCTATTACAATAATTCCTGTAAAAAGCATAACATATTGTCCCACAATTGTCGTAGGTGTATCAATAAATAATCTAAATGTGTCGATAAACACACCTACTAATAACATATTTATTAATGCTCCTGACTTGGGCCATTCTTTCATTATTAAACTTGCAATTACAATAATACAAATACCTACTAAAATTGACCAAGTACCAACTGTCAATCCAATCTTTTTAGTTAACCCAATATGCAATACATCCCATGGTGCAACCCCTAGATTAGCCTCAATCATTAGAACTACCCCTAGAGACATCACCATCAACCCGACTAAGAAAATTAGCCATCTTTTTATCATACTTCCATTTTCTCTTCTCAACTAGTTTCATCCTCTCATAAGAAAAGCACAAGCGCCTTGGTCACGAGCGCAGGGCGCCCGCCTATCGGCGACAAACACTGGAAGGTCGGCAAGGAGCGGTCTGCTCTTTGACCGCAATCTATGTGCTTCTGCGTCTGACAGCAATGCTTCGAAGGAGGCTTCCTCGAAGCATTGCTGTCAGACGAGTAATCGCAGGAGCAATTGTTTATCGTGCGACGAGTAATCGCAGGAGCAAAGTAGCAATCCAGGAAGTCAGTGAAGTCAGAAACTTGACTGAAGTGACCGAGCTCGTAGGCTGCTTGCGCTAGACAGTTTTCAAGTTAGAAATTTATAAATTCTGACACTGTAAGAAAAACACAAGCACCAAGAGCACAGACAAAAAACACTTAAAGGACTACACAAAGTAGTCAGTGGTATGCCGTAACGAAAGAAATGAATTCATTCATCAATTGCACCAGAGCTAGAGTATTCTATATCAAATGATATTTCCCCATTTTGTAAAAGCTAACCTAAAATTCCTCATCAATTATAGCACGAATCGTAAAATTGTAGGGAGCCGAAATAAAGATATATAAGATAATCGTTGCAATTAGATCAGTCATCATGTATTTTTGACTCAAAGAAACTATGAGGAGTACGAATACAGTGGATTTATTTAATTATTCAGCAAAAAAAAATGAAAATCTTAAAGGGCCATTAGCAAGTCGAATGCGCCCAAGAACGATAGATGAGGTTATAGGGCAGGAAGAAATTTTAGGAAAAGGCACTTTATTACGAAGGGCAATTAAAGCAGATCGTTTGACGCCTATGATTTTTTTTGGACCACCTGGAACAGGGAAAACCACACTTGCAAAGGTTATTGCAAATTCTACTTCTGCTGCTTTTGAGCAACTGAATGCAGTTACAGCTGGTATTGCTGATATTCGTCGTGTTATCGAAATTGCAAAAGAAAGATTACTGATGTATGAGAAAAAAACTATACTGTTTATCGATGAAATCCATCGCTTCAACAAAAGTCAACAAGATGCTTTATTACCATATGTAGAAGATGGTACAGTTATCCTCATTGGAGCTACAACAGAAAGTCCAATGTTTGAAATTAATCAAGCATTACTTTCACGCTCGAGGCTGTTTCAATTAAAACCACATTCTGATAATGACTTAAAAAAAATAGTGAAAGCAGCTATTAGTGACAAAGAACGCGGCTTTGGTAACTACTCAATTGAATTAAAAGAAGGTGCACTTAATCATATAGTAAATATCGCAAATGGCGACGCACGTTCAGCATTAAACGCACTCGAACTTGCTATTTTAACAACTGAACCTAATGAAAATGGCACAATTATTATTACATTACAAATTGCAGAACAGTCAATCCAAAAAAGGATTGTCCGCTATGATAAAAAAGGTGATAATCACTATGATACTATTTCTGCATTTATTAAAAGTATACGGGGCTCAGATCCTGATGCCACTTTATACTGGCTAGCTAAAATGCTATATGCTGGGGAAGATCCAAAATTTATTGCAAGAAGACTATATGTTCATGCAGCTGAAGACATCGGTCTTGCCGATCCTAATGCTCTACTTATCGTTCAAGCAGCAGCATACGCTGTTGACTTTGTCGGGATGCCTGAAGCAAGAATCCCTTTAGCAGAGGCTGCCTTATATTTAGCAACAGCCCCTAAAAGTAATGCTGTAATTGTAGGAATAGACCAAGCTCTTGAGGCAGTTAAAAAAGAAAAAACAGGTGAAATTCCTGTTCATCTAAGAGATGCTCATTATAAAGGAGCAAAGGAATTAGGACACGGAGTCGGCTATAAATATCCTCATAACTACGAAAAGAATTATGTACCACAACAATATTTACCTGACCATATGGTTGGGAAACAATTTTATACCCCTTCGGAGAACGGGTATGAAATGACCGTAAACAAGCGACTTCAATACTTTAAGCAACGAATTTAAATGTAAATGTAGAATGAATAGTATTGCTTTAGAGCAGTTACTTACATTCTACATTTTTTATTTTAATGTTTACTACAAGTTAAATCAAAACTATCCCCACTCTTTAAACAATCTAGTTCCCAGAGCCTTAATCACACTTAAGTTCAAATTCAGAAAACTCAAACTATATGTTTGGTTGTCCTTGTGTTGTGAAATAAGATCATTCCCAAACTGATGAATTTATCAAGTTAGTTTCAGCATTGTAGTAATACATATAATACCTGCCTTCTAAATAGTTTGAAAGATAAGAATATCAAGATAGTTAACTATTCTTGTAAAATGAAAAAACTAGATTACTACATTCCACTTAAAGATGAGTGACTTCTAACTTTTAAATATTACATCTATGAAAAAATCAAACTGACTATGTATATTTTTTTTTAATACTGGAAAAAGTATTACTAATAATTGACATTAAAAGTTTTAAATAATTGCGTAGAAAAATAGAAAACAAATATTTTTAGGAGATGAATGATTAATGAAAATAAGACAAGATGCCTGGTCATCAGAAGATGATTTATTACTAGCAGAGACTGTATTACGCCACATTAGAGAGGGTGGAACTCAGTTAAAAGCATTCGACGAAGTAGGCGATGAACTAAACAGAACTTCAGCAGCCTGTGGTTTTCGATGGAATGCAGTTGTTAGAAATCAGTATAATGAGGCAATAAAACTAGCAAAAAAACAACGAAAAGAAATGAAAAGAAGATTGTTAAATAAACCTACTACCCTTCAACCGGAAATGGAAACTGCGATGATGCCATTACCTGAAATGAGAGTTACAACTGATCAAAAACAAAGTATAAGTCTAAAAGATGTACTTCAATTTATTCAGTCTATGGCATCTAAGGAAGGTAGTTCATTAGAATTAAGAAAAGAAAACGAGAAATTAATGAAAGAAAACTTACAGTTAATGACCGAGAAAAAAGAAATAGAAACAAAGCTTACAAAACTCGAAAAAGATCATCGAGTTGTTGAGGAAGACTATCAATCACTAATTCAAATAATGAATAGGGCAAGACGTATGGCACTGTTACAAGATGAAGATGAACACGTTCAAGCACCAAAATTTCGTATGGACAAGAATGGAAACTTAGAAAAGATTGCAAAGTAAATAGGATAGTGCATGCCATTTACAAGAAAAGCGCAAGGCGCCCACCTATCGGCGACAAACACTGGAAGACCTGCTCGTACCGGTCGGGTTTTTGACCGAAATCTACGTGCTTCTGCGTCTTCTAGCATAGCTTTGAAGTAGGCTTCCTCGAAGCAGTGTTTTGTGCGACGAGTAATCGCAGGAGCAAAGTAGCATGGAGCATATTCAAGAAGTAATCCAAGAAGACATTGAAGTCAGTAACTTGACTGAAGTGACCGAGCTCGTAGGCTGCTTGCGCTAGACAGTTTTCAAGATAGAAATTTATAAATCCTGATTATTAAATAAAGCATCGGAAAATCCGATGCTTTATTTAATATTTATTATTTATCTTCTACAATAATATACGTAGCTTTTATTGGTCCATGAACCCCAACTACTAAATTTAATTCAATGTCAGCACTATTACTTGGACCCGATATAAAATTAATACAGGAAGGGAGACGACTTTCTTGAGCCATTTCATGTATCTTTTTAGTAGCTTGTGTCATTCGTGGTACAATTGTACTTTTTGGTATAATAGCAATATAGGTTGCAGGAAGTAGACTAACAGAACGCCCTTTTCCCTTATCACTAAATAATACGACAGAACCAGATTCAGCTAACGTTATATCAGAGAATGTAATCCCAATGTTCGCACGTTCTGCAATTTCAACATTTTCTTCTCCTAGAGTAGGATCCCAAACATGATATTCTTTTCCTTCATCATTAGCAAATTCTGCAAAAGTATCTATTAGGTTATATTCTTCAAATCGAGGATCTTTCCAATTAACGATAGATTTCCCACCGAGTTCTGAAATGGCCTCCTTTAGAACATTTGTTAATGTTTGTAGTGTAGCACGTTTAGCTACAGTGTGAATTCGTTGACACTGATCCTCTAATTGATCTACTAATTGATCTTGTGACAGACCCTTAAAAACTTCATATTGCGGACGGTTTTTCCACTCGGGGAGAATAACACCTTCTGCTTTACGCTCCCTACCTAGGGATTTAGCAATATTATTGAGAAATTTATCTTTATTATGAACTGTTCCAACTGCCATATTAGTTACCTCCTTTGTCACGATTCTCAAACCATGTTCTGAACTTATCTTTGCCTTTACTCAGTTCAGGAAGATCGCGAATATCTGTCCAAAGCTTAACCGGACCAGGACCTTCAGAGATAAACCCATTTTTTGTAAACGGACCCATTACAGTTGGAGCCGTTTTCGTTCCTACACTATAAACACTCGGTGAAGATGCAGCAAACGCATATCCTTTCATAGCCAACTTTTCAGCAAAAGGTGCTTTCCCTTCTTCTTCTACCATTACACGCCGATGCTCAATTAATAGATTATGAAGTGGGATTTTAACAGGACAAACTTCTGTACAGGCGGCACATAAACTTGATGCATAGGGCAATTCTTTATATTCATCATAATCGCTTAATAATGGATTTAAAACTGCTCCAATTGGCCCTGGATAAATAGAACCATAAGAATGTCCACCTACATGACGATAAACAGGACAGACATTGATACAAGCAGCACAACGAATACATTGTAGGGCACTTTGAAATTGAGTACCTAATATTTTTGACCTACCATTATCTACTATTACTAAATGGAATTCTTCCGGGCCATCGACTTCTCCATCTTCTCTTGGTCCAGTTAAACCCGTAACATAACTCGTTAGTTTTTGCCCAACCGCACTTCTAGCAAGCATACTAGTTAAAATATCTAGTTCTTCCCAAGTAGGTACAATTCTCTCCATACCCATTACTGTAATTTGTGTTTTAGGTATTGTTGTTGCTAGTCTTGCATTTCCTTCATTTGTTACGAGTGAAATTGACCCTGACTCTGCAACTGCAAAGTTACAACCTGTTATACCTACTTCACCTTCTAAAAAATCTTTTCGTAATACTTCACGTGCAAATAGAGCTAACTCTTTTGGATCACTTGTTTTCTCATAACCTTTTTTTTCCATAAATGTGTCCCGAATTTGCTCTTTATTTTTATGAAGAGCTGGGACAACAATATGGGAAGGCGGATCATGGTCATCTAATTGTAAGATCCACTCTCCGAGATCTGTTTCAATTACCTCACAACCAATAGATTCTAGAGCTTGATTCATACTTATTTCTTCGGTAACCATTGACTTTGACTTTATAATCTTTTTAGCACTTTTTTTTGAAACCACACCTTTAATGTAGTCATTTGCTTCTTGGGCAGTTTCAGCAAAGAAGACATTGCCACCATTCTTTACCACATTTTCTGCTAACTGCTCCAAGTAAAAGTCTAAATTCTCAAGTGTATGTTGGCGAATTTCCTCAGCAAGGTTTCTCCAATCTTCCCAATTTCCTAACGCATTTATTGAGTCTAATCGACGACCTTGCATTCGTTCTTGTGCACTAGCAACGGCTTTACGCATAAAATCATTGTTAATTCCATTTTCTACACGATTAAAAAATTTTTCTTCCCCAATTTTTATTGCCATTCTTTCACCACCTTATTTACTATTTAATACTTCTGCAATATGCATGACTTTTATTTGTTTACCTTGACGATTAATTCTTCCGCCAATATTCATTAAACAACCTAAATCAGCTCCGATTAAAACTTCTGCATCTGATTCTTCAATATGTTGTACTTTTTCATTAACCATTTGCTCTGAAATAGGTACCATTTTAACTGAAAATGTTCCTCCGAATCCACAACATTGCTCTTTATGTGGAAGCTCTGTAAACTCTAAACCTTCAACGTTTCTCAGTAAATTCATTGGTGCATCCTTTACTCCTAATAAACGAGTCATGTGACATGACGTATGGTAAGTGGCCTTTGCTTGAAGTTTTGCACCCACATCGTTAATTTTTAAAACATTAACAAGAAATTGAGTTAATTCATAGGATTTACTTTTTAGTTCTTCGGCTTTTTGTTTCCATTCAGGATCATCTTCAAATAAATGAATATATTCATGTAACATAGAAGTACATGAACCCGAAGGTGAAACAACATACTTGGCATCTCTAAACACATTAATCATGTGCTTCGCTACTTCTTTTGTTTCACGGTGGTAGCCACTATTAAAAGCGGGCTGACCACAGCACGTTTGCTTTTTCGGAAAATCTACTTCACAGCCGAACCGTTCAAGAATTTCTACTGTACTTTTCCCTACTGATGCTGGATAAACAACATCTGCTAAACAGGTTAAAAATAAGGAAACCTTCATTTACTTTTTCTCCCCCTAGGTCATTAATAATGACAAATATGAATTTTACGCGATTAAACTTAGATGGATGCGCTCTCAACTGAACTACTAAATAATTTAGTAACCCAAATCTATTATATAAGATAATAGATTTGGGTTACCATGAAATTATTTCCATAACCAAGAGTAAAGCAATTGTGTTTACAAGGTCAAAAATAAAACTGTAGCAGCAATTCCTACTAATAGCCCATATATAAGGGCAGGGGCCAATGTTTTACGAATAACTTCCCCTTCTTTACCAACAAGCCCAACAACCGCTAAAGCTGCAACAACGTTGTGTACACAAATCATATTCCCTGCAGCTGCTCCTGCCACTTGCTGCGCCAAAATAAGGTTTGTGTTTAATCCTGTCTCTATCGCTACACTGTACTGAATCGGAGCAAAAGTAAGTGTTGATACCGTTGCACTTCCAGTGATAAAAGCTCCAAGAATTCCGAGATAAGGTGCAACAAATGGCCATACGCCACCAAACGTAGACGCCATAGATAATGCAATATATTCCGGCATCGACACGAGATCACTCGTGTTCATTCCAGAATTCGAAAATACTTGCACAAGTGCCAAAGTAGGAATTAACGCTAGTGCTGCCCCCTTAACAGAATTTAATGATTCCTTAGAAGCTTTCGTAAAACTTGAAAAAGTACTCCTTTGTATAAATACCGAGATCACTGCAGCGAGTACAAGAACTGCTCCTGGAGAATATAGCACTTGCCACGCTGAATTAATTCCTTCTATTCCAAGTACATTATTCCAACCCAGGTCAATTGTATTTTGCGTGAATTGCTTAATTGGCGTAACAATTCTTGTTAACAAAAGCAAGACAACGACAATAAAATATGGACTCCATGCAGATACAAGACTCATATCAGATTTCTTCTCTTCCGCTTTAAAATCCTTAGCCAAAGCATCTTGCCATACAACTTTTGGAATGAAAATATTCTTCTTTGCTGTTAATGTCGCAATAGCCATTGCCGTAATCGACGCTAAAATTGAAACAAATTCTGGTCCGAACAACCAAGCATATAAAGCAGCTGAAAGAGTATAGGATGCACCTACTAGTAACGTCCAAGGTAATAGTGAAAATGCACTTGATAGCCCTTTTTTCTTTTCAAAAGCAATTGTTAAAACAAGAACTAGAATAAATGGTATTAATGTACCTACCAATAAATCCATTAATGTAATTAAAATTCCAACCTCTTTAAAGAGCTCGACCCCTGCTCCTTCAATATTGCTTAGCCCCACAATAATCGGAGTTCCAACAGCCCCAAATGATACCGCTGTACTATCGGCAATTAGTGCTGTAGCGGCAGCAGCTAAAGGAGTGAATCCAAGAGCCACTAGCAATGGTCCAGTAACCGCCGCAGGTGTTCCGAAACCCGCCGCACCTTCAATTAAACTTCCAAATAGAAAAGCCACTATAACAACTTGAACTCTCATATCCGGAGAGATATTCCGGAAACCTTCATTAATTCTATCAACAGCTCCAGTGTTCTTTAAAGTATTTAACAAAACAATGGCCCCGAAAAGAATAAATAAAATCGTTATTGCCCTGTGTGAACCTTGCAAAATAGACGCAGACAATATTTCGATATTTAATCCCCATACTGTAAAAGCAAACAAAATTACGATCACTGCACTGTAAAGCATCCCACGCTTTGCAGGCATTCTCAAAAGGACTAAAAATATAAATGGCGCGATAATTGCACTAAATGCTGCTAATAATTGCATAATGTAACCCCCCCATAAAATTCATGCTTATCCCCAACAAACCATTAGTGCTAAGTTACCTCCAATCCTTGTAAAATCACCCAAATTACTATTTTTGATTAGTAAACATTAGTTGTAACCGCTTTCATTGTATGTAAGATTTTGAAAGTAATCAATGAGATCGTTCAAAAAAATTTCACAAACTTTCATTTTTTAGTTATATATAAGAAATCTAGTATAATATTAAGATTGTTTTTTGTACATTCATACAAAATTTATTTTTATTTAAGAATAAAAACTACAAGACTGACACTAAAATTTCAAAATTAGTTGAATGAAATTCATTAAAATATTAATTTATCTTGGAAAGGTCTAATTAGGAGGGTGTTTGAATGTTGAATTGTATATAAAGCTGAACTTCAATCAGAGGGAGTTTTGCTTCATCCCCCACTGATTGTTAGTTTAACTTATACCACAGGCATAAGAGTAACTAATCATCAGCTTTCACTGATGAAAGTTATTCTATATCGGACATTTAGGGGCGGTGTAACAGTAATTATTAGCGCTCTATTTTTATATCTTTGAGTAAAGAGGTAATCACATGACCTGCCATTATAAGACCTGATACAGAAGGGACAAATGCATTTGATGAAGGAGGCATTTTAGCTTTTCGAATTGGAGATTCTTCTTGTGCCTTGGATACAATCTCTTTTCTTATTTCTTCTCTAATTTTAATCGGTTGTTCATCAGAAAAAACAACATTTATTCCTTTATGTATACCTTGTTTTCTAAGTTTTGTTCGAATGACTTTTGCTATTGGGTCGTAGCTAGTCTTGGAAATGTCCGCTATTCTTAATCTTGTAGGATCCATTTTATTTGCAACTCCCATACTAGAGATAATAGGGATTTTGCGTTTTAAACATTCTTTCATTAAATGGATTTTATATGAAATAGTATCAGAAGCATCTACAACAAAATCAAGCCCATAATCAAAAAACGTTTCATATGTTTCTTCAGTATAAAACATCTTTAATGCAATCACTTCACATTCAGGGTTAATATCTGCAATCCTTGCCTTCATTAAATCCACTTTAGGTTTTCCAACTGTTGATAATAACGCATGAACTTGGCGATTTACATTTGTAATATCAACATCATCCTTATCTACCAAAACTAGCCGACCTACCCCCGACCTGGCAAGAGCCTCAGCTGAAAATGAACCGACTCCCCCTATACCAAGAACAGCAACCGTACTGTTTTTTAAAATAGTTAATCCTTCATGTCCAATTGCTAGTTCATTTCTAGAAAATTGATGTAACATTAGTTAATTCTCCTTCCAAAATACCTATATGCTTATTTCACGATTTTGAATATATCATAAAACTTCATTAGATGTAAATTTAGATCTTCATTAAACAGAAAATTTTTCCCCACGGATTGAATAATAACAATTATTTTTATCAAGAAGCTGAAACTTCAATAAGCAAGGGAAACTCTCCAATCTACATTTTTTGTTCATTTAACTTATCCTACCTTTTGAGCAATTAATCGGTCAGCTATGCACAGAAAGCTTTGGATTTTCTCAAGTTTTGAAAGTTTATTGCATCTTAGGGGCGATTATATCCCTTCTTATACTATCAACCAAAACTAACAAGGCTATACAAAAAACCTAGGAACTCTCCTAGGTTTAAAAAGTTAGTATAAAGTTAGAGTCCCAATGTGCCGTAAAAACATAGTTTTGAACCTGCTCTCGCAGGTGGGTGCCCTGTTTAACTTCTTGTACTTCCTTTCAAGAAGGCCTGCACGCCAAGCTAAAACTTCAAGCTCCCATATTAAAAGTGTTGGCTCAAAACGTATAGTATCCTACGAACACCTCAGGACTCTAATGGATTAACTTTATAATATCACGATCTTTTTTAGATTTCAAGTTGAGATGCACGTTAACGTAAAACAAACATTTTTTTAGTTAATTACCCTTAAATGGATTAGATTTTAGCTTCTATAGATAACTATAACTAGTAACGTTAAATTGTGCGTCACTAGTTATATATTTTATGACGCTAAGTATATAAATTCACTCAATTATATGCTTTTATTTTATTTTGACCACCTGTAGTTAGTCCATCTCCATGATCATTGTTATCATTTGAGCCTCGCTGTATAGGGAAAATATCAACTTGATCAATTTCATCAAATATAGACAAACATTTTTCACGTGCTTTTATTATCATAGCTATTTTTTCAGTATCATTAATCTGTAAAACTTCTTCCACGTCATAAGTACTGTCTATTATCTTTTGATAGATTTCATTTTCTTTGCTTTTCTCATAAAAGATTACAAATTGTTGACTATCTGGAAGATATGCCTTTACACGTTTCTTTCTATTAGTTTGATTGTTCTTTTTTAATAACTGATGGAGATAGTCTTCAATCATACTAGTAGCCGTTGGTCTTTTACCTGCTCCAGGACCAACAGTGACGAAATCTCCTAACCAAGCCGCTTTAATATGAACTCCATTATTTTCATTTTCAATTGCTGATAATGGATGGTTTTTGTCAATGAAACACGGTGAGATTGTACCATGAACTTCCCTACCATCATAATAAGCTTCTGCTATATACTTTAATTTTAAACCAAGAGCCTCTCCAGCTTTAAAATGCCAACTTTTGAGATGAGACATTCCTTTTCTTTGAAACTGTTCTTCACTAACCCAAGATCCAAAACAGAGTTTACAGAGTATTTGAAGTTTGTATAACGCATCAAATCCCTCAATATCAGCAGTAGGATCAGCCTCAGCAAATCCTAATTGTTGTGCTTCCTTTAAGACACTTTCAAACGACCGTTTTCCATTTGCAAGCTTTGTAATGATATAATTTGTAGTTCCATTTAAAATTCCAGATACCTTTTCTACCGCGCTCCATTGTAACTGACTATTGAGTGTGTTGACAATTGGTATTCCTCCTGCAACAGTTGCCTCATAACCGATAAATGAATTATATTTACTTGCTAAATTTTCAAGTAGAGGTCCGTGTTTAGCGACTAGCTCTTTATTCGCTGTAATTACAGGTATTTTTTTCATTAAAAGTAATGTAATGTAATCTAGCGCTGGTTGTTCTCCACCCATAGCCTCAAAAACAATATCAAACTCATTGCTAAAAAAATCTTCTGGTCTATCTGTCATAAGTTCAAAGTTTGCTACATCTACGTATCTACATTTATTTCTAATTAATATTTTAGTAATACATAACTCCTCACCAATTACAGACTCTAAATAATCCAAAGTTTCTGTAATACCCTCATACACACCTGAATTTACAGTCCCAAACCCTAAAAAACCAATTTTAATCAATGTAAACAGCTCCCTTACCCTATAATTAACAAAAAGTGTTTCTTAATTCACGTAATCTTCAAAAAAATCTCATTATATTAAGCCTAAATCCCGAATACCTTACTACCCACATAAAAATCGATGAAAAGCGCAAGGCGCCCGCCTATCGGTGACAAACACTGGAAGGTCGGCAAGTAGCGGTCTGCTCTTTGACCGCAATCTATGTACTTCTGCGTCTTCTAGTATAGCTTCGTAGCAAGCTTCCTCGAAGCAGTGTTTTGTGCGACGAGTAACCGCAGGAGCAAAGCTGCATGAGGCTAATCGAAGAAGGATCTCAAGCAGTAATTGAAGTCCGTTGCTTAACTAAAGTGAGCGGGCTCGTAGGCTGCTTGCGCTAGACAGTTTCTAAGTTAGAAATTTATAAATTCTGATACTACAAAAAAACCTTTCCAGACAAGGAAAGGTTTTTTATATCCTCACTTATCTGCCAGAGCATTTGCTCTGCTGAAATTAGCACCTTGTTTAGATAGCCTTTTGTTTTTATTTAGCCTTAAATAGCAAAACAAAAGTATAACAGGTTGCCGGGCTTCATCGGGTCAGTCCCTCCGCCTCTCTTGATAAGTATATTTAATTGTTAGTTGTTCATTTTTTAAAATAGTAAAACTATTTAGAATTCGTAAGTAAACAAACTATAACATGAGAGCAAAAAAATGTAAACACTATTAACATTTTTTGTCTCAAGCTCTATTAGAAATTTATAAATTATTTTTAAAATTAATAGGGCTATCGTTAAGCTTTTACTTTCTCTTCTTTTCTAGGTAGAACAGATAAATTTAATTCTTTTAATTGTGCACCACTAACTTCACCAGGTGCATTTGTTAATAAACAACTTGCACTTGCTGTTTTCGGGAAGGCAATTGTATCACGTAAATTTGTACGGCCCGCTAAAATCATAACCAAACGATCTAACCCTAGAGCAATACCACCATGTGGAGGTGTTCCGTATTCAAACGCATCCATTAGGAACCCAAATTGATTTCTTGCTTCTTCTTCAGAAAATCCTAGCGCTCTAAACATATTTTCTTGAAGCTCTCTCTCAAAGATACGTTGTGAGCCACCACCTAATTCATATCCATTTAACACTAAATCATAAGCTTCAGCGCGTACTTTTTCTGGAGCAGTTGTTAATAACTCTACGTCCTCTTTTACAGGCCTTGTAAACGGATGGTGTTCAGCAACATAACGCTTCTCATCTTCATCATAAGATAGCAGTGGGAACTCTGTCACCCATAAGAAATTAAATTTGTTCTTGTCAATTAGTCCTAGGTCTTTTCCGAATTTCAAACGAAGAGCTCCTAAGCTATCAAAAACAACTTTCTTTTTATCTGCTCCGAAAAATAGTAAGTCACCAACTTCAGCATTAAATGCCCTACTCATTGCTTCAATTTCTTCTTCTGTGAAAAATTTTGCAATAGGACCTTTTAAACCGTCTTCTTCAACTTTTAACCAAGCGAGACCTTTTGCACCGTAGATAGCAACAAATTTTGCTAAATCATCAATTTCCTTACGGGATAACTTCGTTGCTCCACCTTTTACATTTAACCCTTTTACAATACCACCATTTTCGATAGCATTTGTAAATACTTTTAAACCACAATTTTTAACAATATCCGATAATTCTACAAGTTCCAAACCAAAACGAGTATCTGGCTTGTCTGACCCATAACGGTTCATTGCGTCTTCGTAAGTTAAACGTTGGAATGGAGAAGATATGTCGATTCCTTTAAATTCTTTCATCACTTTAATCATCATTTCTTCCATCATGGAAATCAAGTCTTCTTTATCCATAAACGAAGTCTCAATATCTACTTGTGTAAATTCAGGCTGACGGTCTGCACGTAAATCTTCATCACGGAAACAGCGTACAATTTGATAATAGCGCTCAAAACCTGAAACCATTAACAACTGTTTAAAAATTTGCGGTGACTGTGGTAATGCATAGAATTCTCCATGATGTACACGACTAGGTACTAAATAGTCACGTGCGCCTTCTGGAGTACTTTTTGTTAGCATCGGTGTTTCAATTTCTAAAAATGCCTTCTCATCTAAATAGTCACGAATTAATTTTGTAGTATTATGTCTTAATTTAAATGTTTCTTGCATTTCAGGACGACGTAAATCTAAGTAACGGTATTTAAGACGAATGTCTTCAGATACATTTGTCTCATCCTCAATTTGAAATGGTAACGTCTTCGCTCTATTTAAAACTTCAATTTTTTCTACAAGAACTTCAACTGTACCTGTACTCATTTTCGGGTTAATTGTAGCTTCCTCACGAGCGATTACTGTACCTTCCACATCCAAAACATATTCTGTACGTACTTTATCTGCAATCGCTAAAGCTTCTGCAGAAACTTCAGGTTGAAATACAATTTGTACAATACCTGAACGATCTCTTAAATCAATAAAAATCACTTGTCCTAAATCACGACGAGTTTGTACCCATCCTTTTAAACGAACTTTCTCACCAATCGTTTTTTCTAATACCTCTCCACAATTATGCGTTCTTCCAATCACAAGTATTGCCTCCTTATTATTTCAGCTTTTCGCCTAAAAAGTTAATTAATTTATCTACAGGAATTTCTTGTTGATCCCCTGTTTCCATTTCCTTAATAACAATTGTATTCTTCTCTATTTCACTTTCACCAATGATTACAACATACTTTGCTTTAAAGCGGTCAGCTGCTTTCATTTGCGCCTTCATTTTCTTATTAAGAAAATCTTGGTCACATGAAAATCCAGCTTGTCGAATTTTAAAGCTAATGTTAGAAGCAACAAGTTTGGCCTCATCGCCCATTGCAATAACATAGCAATCAAGGTGTTTGTTTAATGGTAACGATACTTGCTGAACTTCTAAGGCCATGAGAAGACGCTCAATACTTAAAGCAAATCCAATACCTGGCGTCTCTGGTCCACCAATTTCTTGTACTAGACCATTATACCGTCCGCCACCACATAACGTAGTAATTGACCCGAAGCCTTCTCCATCTACCATAATTTCAAATGCTGTATTGTTATAGTAATCAAGTCCCCTTACTAAATTAGGGTCTATTACAAATTCTATTTTCATATCACTTAGGACTTTTTGCACAATTGCAAAATATATTTTTGAATCTTCATTTAAATAATCTAATATTGCAGGTGCGTTCCCCATTAACTCATGATCACGATCTTTTTTACAATCCAAAATACGAAGTGGATTCTTTTCTAATCTTGCCTGACAATCGCTACAAAACTCATGGATTCTTGGTTGAAAATGATTAATTAATGCAAGTCGATGGGCATTTCTACTTTCAGCGTCACCTAAGCTGTTAATAACTAATTTAAGATTTTTTAAACCTAGCTCTCTGTAAAATTCCATCGCTAATGCAATAACTTCAGCATCAATGGTTGGGTCTGCACTTCCTAATGCCTCAACACCAAATTGAACAAATTGTCGCATTCTTCCTGATTGTGGTCGCTCATAACGAAACATCGGTCCAATATAAAATAACTTTGTTGGCTGACTAGGTTCACCAAAAAGCTTATTTTCTACAAAAGATCGAACAGTTGAAGCTGTCCCCTCCGGACGAAGTGTAATGCTCCTTCCACCACGATCTTCAAAGGTATACATTTCCTTTTGTACAATATCTGTCGTGTCACCGACACCTCGCATAAATAATTCTGTCTGTTCAAAAATCGGTGTGCGAATTTCTCTATAATTATAACGACGACAAATATCTCGAGCTTTACTTTCGACAATTTGCCAAAGTTCTACTTTCCCGGGCAATATGTCTTGGGTTCCTCGTGGTATTTTGAAATTCATTTATGTTCCTCCTTAAATCTAAATATGTCTATAAAAACTTTGACTAATATTATGTACATACAAAAAAACTCTCGTCCCTGATATATACATACCAGGGACGAGAGTTAAATCCCGTGGTGCCACCCTAATTGGACTTTTATATATTAATAAAGGTCCCACTTTAAACAGTTAACGCCTGTTGACGTTTTCCCCTACCAAGATTCAAGGAAAAACCTAAGGAGTGTTCATTCATTAAGCACATGGAGAAATGTTTACAGCCACGACATTTCCTCTCTTACCATGAAAACCTTAATTACTTTGCTCCCTCAATGGTTGTAGATTATTTACCAATCATTGTACTCTATCATACGTAGGAACCGAACTGTTGTCAATACTATAAACGACAATTTTTTTAATTCCTAGACAACTTCCTTTTAAGTTCTTTAACATTCCTCAGTGAAATTCCATACTCTTCTGCTAATTCATAATTAGTAAATTGTTGCTCTTTCTGAATAAAGTCGTGAAAGTCAACTCCAATAAGTTGATGGTGCCCATTTCCTACACTTTCTTGTTTACTTCCTGCTCTCATAATCGACTTCCTTTCAAACTCTTTTCCCTTTATCTTGTCCACTTTTCCAAATAAAAAACCTAACTTTATAAAGGACTGCTAAAAACTCTTTGTTTTTTTGCAGATAAAAAGAATTGAGCACAAGAAAAAAGCGCAAGGCGCCCGCCATCGGCGACAAACACTGGAAGACCTGCACGTAGCGGTCGGGTTTTTGACCGAAAGAGAAGGTCTGAAGTGATCGAGTTCGTAGGCTACTTGCGCTAGACAGTTTCCAAGTTAGAAATTTATAAATTCTGATACACAAAAAACGTATGTGATTTTCGTATTGAAAACCCATACGTTTTAGCTCTTCGTATCCTACTTACTTTCTACAATTAACGTGACAGGTCCATGATTCAAAAGTTGAACATCCATCATCTCACCGAATATACCAGTTTCAACTGTCACTCCTTTTTCGCGAAGCTTTTCGTTAAAAAGATCATAAAGATGCTTGGCGTAATCTGGTTTAGCTGCACTCATAAAATTTGGACGTCTACCTTTGCGACAATCACCATACAAAGTAAATTGCGATACTGATAAAATTTGTCCTTTGACATCTAGTATTGATAAATTCATTTTTTCATCTTTGTCTTCAAACACTCTTAAATGAACAATTTTATCTGCTAGAAAAGCAACATCATCTTCTGTATCTTCATGAGTTATTCCGACTAATAGCATGAAACCATAATCAATCTTACCAACCACTTCTTCATTTACCGTCACACTAGCTTCTTTCGTTCTTTGTACAACTACTCTCACAACCTAAACTCCTTTAGTGCATAATTCTTCTAACCGAATAAATATCTCTAATTCGCTTTATTCGATCAACTACTTTTTGTAAATGATCAACATTGTGAATAGAAATCGTCATTAAAATAGTAGCCATTTTATTTTTATCTGATTTTCCTGATACAGCATTCATATTGGTCCGTGTTTCTGTCACGGCTTGTAAGACCTCATTTAGTAATCCACGACGATCGTATCCCGAGATTTCTATATCAACATTATAATTTTTCGTTTCTTGGTTATTACCTTCCCATTCTACAGGGAGAAGTCGTGTTTTTGCATCATCTGTCTGAACGTTAGTACAATCGGCACGATGAATAGATACTCCGCGCCCCTTTGTAATAAAACCGATAATATCATCTCCAGGTACAGGGTTACAGCACTTAGATAACCTAATTAATAAGTTATCAATTCCTTTTACCCGTACACCTATACTCGTTTTTTTCGTAGGCGTATATTTTTTAATATCAGAAACCTTTTCGGTTAGTGCATGCTCTTCTAATTCTTGTCCACGTTTCTTTCGTATTTTTTCTGTTAATCTTGTAGCAATTTGTGATGCAGTAATACCCCCATAGCCGACAGCTGCATACATATCTTCTTCACCTTGAAAGTTAAACTTATTTGCAACGACTTCAATATTATCTGTAGTAAGAACTTCTTTAGGCTCGATAGAATGCTTCTTGATTTCTTTTTCAACAAGATCTCTACCTTTTGCTACATTCTCATCTCTTCGTTCTTTCTTAAACCATTGTCTAATTTTATTTTTTGCATGAGAACTTTGACTAATCTTAATCCAATCTTGACTTGGACCGTATGAATGTTTTGAAGTTAAAACTTCAACAATATCACCTGTATTTAAACGATGATCTAATGTAACCATCTTCCCATTAACTTTAGCACCTATACATCGATTACCAATCTCAGTGTGAATTCGATATGCAAAATCTAATGGGACTGATCCTGCCGGAAGTTCAATCACATCACCTTTTGGTGTAAACACAAACACTGTATCAGAAAATAAGTCAATCTTTAAAGATTCCATAAATTCCTGGGCGTCATGAGCGTCATTTTGCCATTCTAATATTTCTCTAAACCAAGACATTTTCTTTTCTAATGTTTGAGCATTATTGACTGTCTTTCCTTCTTTATATGCCCAATGAGCAGCAACCCCAAATTCAGCTATTTTGTGCATTTCTTCTGACCGAATTTGCACCTCCATAGGGTCGCCTTTAGGACCAATAACCGTTGTGTGTAACGATTGATACATATTTGCTTTAGGCATAGCAATATAATCTTTAAAACGTCCAGGCATCGGTTTCCAACATGTATGAATAACTCCTAAAACTGCATAACAATCTTTAATATTTTCAACAATTATTCTAACGGCTAATAAATCATATATTTCATTAAATTGCTTATTTTGCAATGCCATCTTTCGATAAATACTATAAATATGCTTAGCTCGACCGTGAATGTCTGCGTTTACACCGACTTCTTTTAATCGCTCTCTGATTTTTCCGATTACATCATCAATATATTCTTCTCGCTCAGCTCGTTTTTTCTTCATTAAGTTTACGATACGATAGTATTGCTGTGGATTCAGATAACGTAGTGCAGTATCTTCTAGCTCCCACTTAATTGTTGAAATACCCAAACGATGAGCTAATGGAGCAAAAATTTCTAATGTTTCATTTGCTATTCTCCGTTGTTTTTCCGCCGGTAAATGTTTTAAAGTCCTCATGTTGTGGAGTCTATCAGCTAGTTTAATTAAAATAACGCGAAGGTCCTTTGCCATTGCCACAAACATCTTCCGATGGTTTTCAGCTTGTTGTTCTTCGTGTGATTTATATCTAATCTTTCCTAACTTTGTGACTCCGTCTACCAACATTGCTACTTGATCATTAAATTCACTTTTTAACTGTTCTAAGCTCACATCAGTATCCTCAACTACATCATGCAAAAAAGCAGCTGCGATTGTGTCAGGGTCCATTTCCAAATCAATTAATATTTCTGCAACTTGAATAGGATGAAGAATATACGGTTCACCTGATTTACGATACTGTTCGCCATGTGCTTTTAATGCAAACTCATATGCTTTTTCTAAAAATTGCACATCTTTTGTAGGTAGATATGAACTTGCTTTTTCTATTACTTGTTCGATCAATGGAATCACCATCACCTTACAGCCATTAATTTATTTCTTTCTATTATCTTTATATTTTGTCTTGATGTAAAGGTTTTTAATGTAGATAATACAATTTATTTAAAAAAACCTGAATTATCGCTAATTTTCACCATCTAAAACAAAGAGCGCCCATCTCGGAGCACTCTCTTTGTCATAAACCTTAGGAATACTGTGTCAATGAGAAAATCTCATACTTGCCTAGTTTTTGACGACCATCTAAGTAATTTAATTCAATCATAAATGCAATTCCAGCAACGATACCCCCAAGTTCTTCTACCATCTTAATAGTAGCTTCAATCGTACCTCCTGTTGCTAGTAAATCATCTGCAATTAAAACTCGTTGGCCAGGTTTAATTGCATCTTTATGCATGGTTAAAGTATCTTTTCCATATTCTAATCCGTATTCAACTTTAATAACTTCTCTTGGAAGTTTACCTGCTTTACGAACTGGAGCAAAACCAACTCCTAATGAATAGGCGATTGGGCATCCTACTACAAATCCTCTTGCTTCTGGTCCTACAACAAGGTCAATATTTTTGTCTTTAGCAAACTGTGCCATTTCATCAATAGCTTTTTTGTAAACTTCTCCGTTATCCATTAATGTAGTAATATCCTTAAATCGAATACCTTCCTTTGGATAATCGGGGACAATTGTTATAAACTCTTTAAAATCCATCTTACACGTTCCTCCTAAGGTTAGTAGAAGCAAGATTACCTGACCGGTTGAAAAGATATAAGCTGTTCAAACCATTGCTTTAATTCATTATAGGATGAATAATAAAGCTCATTTTCTAGTCTTGCTTGCTCTTGTTTTCTTTTGTATGTTCTTGACTGATTTAAGTCTTTTTTCTCGATTTTTGTCGAAAGTGAAATAATTCCATTGTTTATTGTAACAAATTCTAGATCAAAAAACACCTGTACCATAAAATCTATCGTATCTTTTGACCATCCTTTATGTTTAGCTAGCTGAAACCCGTGTTTTTGTAAATCAAATGTTTGTTGTTTTGTTAAAAAAGCATAAAACCACTTGAAATGCTCTCTTGTAGGTAAAGTTGAGAAAAAATGGTTTTCATTGTGGTGAAATACTGTATATATTCTTTCTGGTTTCTTACTATTTGCAATCACATCTTCGATTTGCTTTTTTTCAATTGGTAGATCTAAAAAGAACACATATCGCCCAAATAGATCAACATCCGTACAAGCAGTTCCATAAGGAATGTATACGAGGTTGTTGCTTTGTTCAATATCTACACTCGCTAACGAAATTTCATCAAAGTAAATATAAACAACTTTTTCCTTTGGTAATTGGGCTGCTAATTTTCTAATGTTTTTGTTTCCCCTTAAATCAAATAGTTGCCATTCATTAACTGCTACATCCTCTAACATCAATTGAGGTTTGGAATTTCCGTTCCACTCATTTACTTGCAGCGTACCAACTACAGACACTTTAGACGACATTGATATTTCATCATGCAAATAGCCAAAGTGAAAACCTATACAATCTAAAGTATGTCCATCATGATCTAATAACATTTTCAAATGATTTTCTTCGCTTCCGATACGCCTCATTTGTGATAAATGAACATTATCAATTAAAACTTTAGGAGTTGGATTACTTACACCAAATGGAGCAAGTAAACCTATCTCTTCAATTACCGGAAGTGATATTTGGTTTATAGAAACTTCCAACTCAACCTTTGTAATTGGAATAAAGTCTTCATCTGTTAAAACTTCTATAGCTTGATAATTTAGCCTACTTCTCAATTCATCTAAGTTTTCTAAATTCATAGTTAAGCCGGCAGCCATTGGGTGTCCACCAAAATGAGGTAAAATATCACGACTTTCGGACAAATTTTTAAACATGTCAAAGCCTTCTATACTTCTAGCAGAACCTTTAGCTAAACCTTTTTCTTTATCAATACTCAAAACAATTGTAGGGCGATAATATCGTTCAACTAATCTAGATGCTACAATACCAATAACACCAGCATTCCAACCTTCTTTTGCCACAACCAGTACTTTGTTATCTTCAATTGAAGCATATAAATTTTCAACGATAGTAATAGCTTCTTCTGTTATTTCATTAACAATACTCTGTCTTTCTTTATTAAGCCCGTCTATTTCAGTTGCTAAACGGTCTGCATCAGACATTTCCTCACAGATTAGTAGTTCTAGAGCAGGGATAGCCGAATCTAGTCTTCCAGCAGCATTAATTCTCGGACCAATCCCAAAGCCCACATGATCAGAACTTAATTCAATATCCTCGATACCGGTAATCCTTTTTAGTGCTCGTAACCCTGGGCGTTTTGTTTTTTCTAATGCTTTAATACCCTTTTTGGCAATAAGACGATTTTCATCTACTAACGGTACTAAATCTGCAATTGTACCAATAACAGCAATATCTAACAAATGCTCGGGTACATCGTCTAGTAGAGCTTGAGCTAATTTAAATGCAACTCCTACTCCAGCTAGCCCTTTAAATGGATAAAAGCAATCCTCTTGTTTTGGATTGACAATTGTATAAGCATCCGGAAGAACTGGTGGTGGTTCATGGTGATCTGTAATAACAAAATCTAACCCGATTTCTTTTGCTACACTCGCTTCATGAACAGCTGATATACCTGTATCTACAGTTACAACTAATGAGAATCCGGCCTCTTTTGCTTTCCTTAACGCAGGCTCATTTGGTCCATATCCTTCTGTAAATCGATTAGGAATATAAAAATCAACGTTAGCTCCTAATTGTTTCAGTGCATGTATCATGACGGCTGTACTACTAACTCCATCAGCATCGTAATCTCCGAATATTAAAATTTTCTCTCCCTGATGAATAGCAGTTTGAATTCGTTCAACTGCTTGTCTCATTCCTTTCATTAAAAAAGGGTCATGAAACTGTGTTTTTTCTATATATAAAAAATTATTAGCCGCTTCTACAGTAGTAATTCCTCTATTAATTAATAAATTTGCTACAAGTGGTGAAACCTTTAACTCAGCCACGAATTGTTGTGCCAAGGACTGGTCTTTTCCTTCTAATCTCCATCTTTTTTTTGATTTTAACATATTCGTACCACACCCCTAACCTATTAAGTATACAAGAGGTTAGAGGGTGTGGCAATTGAGAATATATAAATTGATTATTGACTTTTTTCTGGCTTAATAGGAATTTCTTTCTTATTTATTGGTTTCTGTTTCTTAACTTCCTCGACTTTTTTTCGTAAAGCTTCATTTTCAACCTGAATTTTTCTTAGCTGATTTTTCAGTTTATAGACACCATATAAGCCTACACCACCAACTAAAATCCCCCCCATTAATACCGAGCTTATAATTACAATAACAAGCGGCCACTGAGCTGTACCTAACACATAGTTAACGGTAACAGGAGTCATGTTAATAACTGAAAAAATAGCAATTAGTAATGCTACAATAAAACCAACAATTAATCCCCATTGCCCTTTCATTATAAGCACCTCTTCTCCATTTATAGTTTCAAACTATTCTGCGCTATTTACCGAATTTATCATTTTTCAACTTCATTGGAATATGGATTTATATGAACTCGAACATCTTGGACATGGTCTAACTTTACTAATTCTTGCTTTACTCTTTTGCCAATGGTATGGCCTTCTTCAACTGTAATATTAGGGTTAACTGCAATTTTAATATCAACGATAACATAATGACCGTGTTCTCTTGCTAAAAACTCATCAACACTTAATACACCTTCCACATCACTTGCAGTCTTACGCATTTCTACAGTATCCTCCTCATGAAGTACATGGTCCATTGAATTATGAATAGACTGTTTCCCTAAACTCCAAGCCATTTTTACAATAAGAATTGAAACCAAAAATCCTGCTAACGGGTCAGCATATACTAGCCAAGGTATTCCGATATATCCACCAACAATGGACGCCCCAATACCTAATAAGGCAGCAAAAGAAGAAAACACATCAGAACGATGATGCCAAGCATCTGTCACTAGTGCTTCACTACGGTACTTTTTCCCTAAACGATATTTATAACGAAACATCAATTCTTTAACAATTATTGAAAAGATAACAGCGTAAATTGCAATAATTCCAGGAACTTGAATGGGTTCGTTAAAAGATTGAATTGCTGAGAGAGCAATCTCGACACCAACAATAAAGAGTATTACTGCAACTATGATAGCTGCTATGGATTCTGCTTTGCCATGACCGTACGGATGATCTTTATCTGGTGGGAGTTTCGCTGCCCTAACACCAATTAACACTGCTACAGAACCAACTACATCAGAGGCTGAATGGACTGCATCAGCCACAAGTGCACGACTTCCCGCAAGCCAACCTACAACTCCTTTAATAATAGCTAAAACAATATTTCCAATGATACCCACCCAAGCTGCAAACTGAACTTGTTTAAAACGTACATCTCTTTCCTCAACCATATAATCACCTAATTTTTAATTATTAATTTAATAACCTTTCTACCTCATTATTAAACCTATTTATTAACAGCTAATGAGGAAAAATAAACCGTGGTTGTTTAACCACGGTTTATGCTAATACTATTATGCTTCATTCTCCGCTGTTTTAAAGCGCTTTTTTTGTAAACTTTTACTTTTCCAAACAAGCCAAAGCTGCGCTGCAATAAATAGCGAAGAATATGTTCCAGCAACTAAACCTACTAATAAAGCAAAAGCAAACGTACGTATTGCTTCTCCACCAAATAAGAGTAAGGCTGTTGCCGCAAACACAACTGTCAAAACAGTGTTAATCGACCGTGCTAATGTTTGTACTAAACTCTTATTTACGACACGTGCTAAATCATCAAAACCTTTTACTTTTTTCTCATAGCTTAAGTTTTCCCTAATCCGATCGAACGTAACAATCGTATCGTTTATTGAATACCCAACAATGGTTAAAACCGCAGCAATGAAAGGTAAATTTACTTCCATTTGCACAATTGAGAAAACAGTAATAATGAAAAAAGCATCATGTAATAATGCAACAATCGCTGCTACACCGTATAACAACTCAAAACGAATCGAAACATAAATGATGATCCCGATTGAAGCAAAAATAACAGAAAAGAATGCGTTTCTAGCCAATTCTCTACCGATAGTTGGTGTAACTGTACTAATATTAGGATCTGCACCAAGGGTTTCATTAAAATGCCTTTGTACAGCTACTATTTCTTCTTGAGATAAGACACCTATAAATGTAGCATAAGCCATTTCATTTCGGTCTCCGGCTAACAAAATATTATCAGGAACTAAATCAATATCAGCAAACTTCTCAGTTACAAGATCAGCTGTTAAAGACTTATTAGCTAGTAACTCTATCTTTGTACCACTTTCAAAATCAATTCCAAGGTTTAACCCTATAGTTGAAAGAAGAATTATCCCTGTCAGTATAAGTAGAGAGGAAAAAATGAAGAACTTTTTACGATGCTTTACAAAATCTATTTTTGTTTCATTCTGATTAAAGTTCACTAATTTCACTCTCCTTTACACCAAAAAGTCGTGGTTTATTATTTAAGATTCTACTGTTTACCCATAAACCTAGAAGCAGACGAGAACCATATACAGCCGTTATAAAGCTAGTCAAAATACTAACTATTAACATTACTGCAAAACCTTGTACAGCCATCGTTCCAAAATAAAATAGTACAGACGCGGCTAATATCGTAGTAATATTTGCATCTAATATTGTAGATAATGAGCGACGGCTACCGGCTTTAAACGCAGAAAGTGTTGTTTTCCCTGACCTTAACTCGTCCTTTATTCTTTCATAGGTAATAATGTTTGCATCAACCGCCATTCCAACCCCTAATATTAACGCTGCAATCCCTGGTAATGTCAAAACAGCATTCATCCAATTAAAGATAAGCAATACTAAGTAAACATAAAATGAAAGGGTTAACACTGCAATTACTCCCATAAAACGATAGTAAAAGATCATGTACAGAAAAATTAACGCAACACCGATAAAGCCCGCGTAGATCGTTCTTTCCATTGCTTTTTCACCAAGAGCCGCACCCACAGAGTTAGAGTAAACCTCCTCTAATTGAACAGGTAATGACCCAGCATTAAGGACATCTGCTAAAAATTGAGCTTCTTCTAAAGTAAAAGTACCCTCAATAACTACGTTCGTCGTATTTAACACACTTCTAACGGTTGGAGCAGAGATGAACTTTCTTTCATGTTCTGGCTTTATCATTTCTTCCATAAATGAATCGCCTTCTTGAAAATCAAGCCATATAACTAGTTGGCTACCTAAAACAGCTGGGTCACTTGTAACTTCACCAAATTTAGCTGCATCTTTTAGAGTAACCGCTACCCAAGGCTGATTAGCTTGACTAAAAGTTACACTAGCTCCACCTTCTTTTAGGTCTGCTCCATCTAACATCAAATTATCATTTACATCACGAAAAGATAGTTGCGCTTCAGTTGACAACAACTCTCGCGCTGTTTGCTGATCTTCTACTCCAGCGAGCTGAACTCGAATTCGATTCTCACCCTCTAATGCAACATTTGGTTCTGAAACACCAATTACGTTAATCCGTTGATTTAGAGCTGTCACGGTACTCTTTAAGACATCATCATCTATTACGTCACCTTCATGAGCAGGATGAACTTCATATAAAACTTCAAATCCACCTTGAAGGTCTAATCCTAACTTAATTTCTCTAGCAATGCCCATTACGCTAGTCGCAACAAGCCCAAAAAGTAATGCTACTATGAGAAAAAAAGCTGCAATATGACCTTTTTTTACCATTATTAAGAATGCCTCCTTGTTATCCTTCTCTATGTATTATAAAGCTAAACAATAATTAATCTTTTTTCTACTACACCCACTAATTGGTAGTTTAGCTTATCCGACCTTTAGATTGAAATAAACCTCAAAAATTTTTTCCGAAATTGCTTGTCCAATTACTTCCAATAGTACAATTATAGCGATGTCAAGTTTGCTATGTCAATTTCATGACCAATACTCTATACTCTATTATTATTTATCTCCAAATGTAAATTCAGTTTCTCCATCAAACCAATTTGGACCTTTGTAGGCGCCTACAGTAAGAAAAGTCATATAGTCTGTTATTTTAAGAGTTAGAATTATACGTACTAAATGATGAATTCGGACATATTCTTTTTCTTTTTTTAATTTCGCCAACACACATTCCCATACATCTTCTTGTGTTGCCCTGTCGTAACCCAACATATGAAATTCTTCAACTTTACTTGTTAGTACTGGCATTATATCCTTCTTCCAAATCTCAAATTGTTGACTATCTCCCATTTATAACTCCTCCTCTTCGTTTTCAGACACAACCATTCTTTCTAAGCTGGTAAATACAATGGATTTAAACCTTACACTTAAATTAAAAGACTGAATAAACAAACAAGCTAACAACAATTCCTGCAATAACAACGCCAGACGAAATTGCAATAAAGGCTGCACGGAAAGGAATGAAGAAAAGTATTGCCGCTAAACAAGCACTCCATGCACCCGTCGTTGGCAAAGGTACAGCAGTAAACAATATCAAACCAAGCGCACCAAATTTTTCAACGTTTTCACTTTTTTTCATCGTCCTATTATATAACCAATCAAAAAAACGTTTGTACAATGGAAAACGCATTAAGAAAGTACTTAATGGTCGAAATAAAATTAAGATTGGTATAACTGGTAATAGGTTACCTAAAATACCATAAAATAACGCTTCGCCAAAAGATAATCCCGCTAGAAAAGCTAAAGGGATTCCCCCTCTTAATTCTAAGATCGGCATAGCTGAAATAATGACAACAATTAATTCTGTAGGTAAAAAACTTAAATTCTCTACTAAAAAATTTTGAAAACTCTCTTTCACGTAATTACTCTCCTTTATGTAATAGTATTATTTATAGGGTATTAACAAAAACCTCTCGATTTAGTATTCTACATTTTAATTTAACAGAACTTGTCATGCTTGGCCCCCTACTAAGCATATAAATAATTACGGAAAATATCCATCATTTTTTAAAAGGTAGGGGAACTTATGTGACTAGACAAAGCTTCTTACAAGGCGCATTTATATTAATTATAGGCGGTCTTATAACTAAAATCCTAGGATTTGTTAATAAAATTGTAGTAGCTAGAATAATGGGGGCTGAAGGTGTAGGTTTATACTCAATGGCTGTACCAACCTTATTACTAGTTATTACTCTTACGCAGATAGGGTTACCAGTAGCGATATCAAAGTTTGTAGCTGAAGCTGAAGCTAGAAATGATCGTTCTAAAATTAAACAAATTTTAGTTGTCTCCCTTGCCACTACAGGTGTTTTAAGTATATTTTTTACGTTTGGAATGATCGGCCTTGCTCCAATTATATCAAAATATTTCCTTACAGATACAAGGGCATTTTATCCATTAGTAGCTATTTCACCAATCGTACCTATTGTTGCACTTTCTTCAGTACTACGAGGTTATTTTCAAGGAAGACAGAACATGAAACCTTCCGCGTATTCACAAGTCATTGAACAAATTGTCAGAATTACACTTGTTGCTGTACTGACAAGTGCATTTTTACCCTATGGAGTTGAATATGCAGCTGCAGGAGCGATGATCTCTGTAGTAATTGGAGAACTTGCTTCGTTACTTTATATGATCTTTATGTTTAAAAACGCAAAAAGAGTTAAGGTTCGTAGTAACTTTTTTGGTTACTTAAAACAAGGAAAAAGTACATTTAATGAACTTATGACCATCGCACTTCCGACAACAGGTAGTAGATTAATTGGTTCTGTCTCATATTTTTTTGAGCCAATTGTTGTATCTCAAAGTTTAGCTATTGCTGGTATAACAACAGTCATTGCTACAAAGCAGTATGGGGAATTAGCAGGTTTTGCTATTCCATTGTTATTTTTACCAACATTCATTACATACTCTTTGTCCGTGTCACTAGTACCTGCAATTAGTGAAGCAGCAGCACAAAGACATTATAAATTAATCCATCATAGATTGTCTCAAGCACTTCGTTTAGCTATGGTTTCTGGTGGAATTTCATGTGTAATTCTTTACGTCTATGCGGTCCCTATCATGGATTTAATGTATAACGCTCCTACAGTGGCAAGTTATATAAAAATAATGGCTCCTTTTAGCATCTTTTTATACTTCCAAGGACCACTACAAGCTGCTCTACAGGCATTAAATTTAGCTAAAGCAGCAATGATGAACAGTTTAATTGGTAATGTTGTGAAAATTGTAGCTGTTTTTGTTTTAGCTTCAAGGCCAGAGTTAGGAATTATGGGAGCAGCTTTAGCTATTGTAGCAGGATTTATGCTTGTCACTTTACTACATTTCGCAACATTAGTGAAGACTATTTCTTATACATTACATGTAAGAGAATTTTTAAAAGCAATTACCTGTATTACTATTAGTGGACTACTAGCAATAACTTTGTATAAACATTCCTTCTTAGAAGTTGACCTTCTATGGAAAACATTACTTTCAATCGGCATCGTTAGTATTATTTATATATTGTTGTTAATGCTCTTTGGACTTATAAAAAAAGAAGAAATGCGACGTGTCCCTTTTATCGGAAGTTGGTTGTCTAAATTTATTATTAGTAAAAATTAATGAAGCTGGACTCAATTTTAAAAGCATCGGATTACTTATTTAATCCGATGCTTTTAATTTTTCAACATAATCAGAATTTATAAATTTCTAACTTGGAAACTGTCTAGCTTCAGCGCCTATCGCTCGTGACCAAGGCGCTTGCGCTTTTCTTGACTATTTTTCATCTTTTAAATCTACAAAAAATGTTTGATTGTCATTTAATGAACAAAATGAAATCTTCTTTATATCTCTATACCCAAGCTTTCTTAACTCTTGCCTTAACCAAAGTGGTGTTTTATTGATTCTCTCAAGGTGTTCACTTTGAACTTTTCCGTCTAAAATAAGTGGAAGTGGTAAATTCACTTTTTCTTCATAACTAGGGTATTGTTTTTCTTTTTCTGTCTTCTCTAATACCGAAAGTTTTCCTGATGGTTCTAAAATTGCAAATTCAACATCAGAAACATTTCGTATGTTACTTTGTCTAAGTTGTATCATCAAATCATCAAAATTATAACGTTGCTTTCTCATTTCATCTTCATCTATTTTCCCTTTATTAATCAAAACTGAAGGTTTTCCATCAATCATTTTTCTCAAGTTTTCACTTTTTAAAGATACCCAAGCTAAAGTAATTTGAATAACACATAGTACTAAAATCGGGACAATAGTGTTCATCATTGGGGTCCGTATATTTTCTATAGAGATTACTGCCAATTCTGCAATCATTATTGAAACAACGAAATCTAGAACTGAAAGTTGACCAATTTCCCTTTTACCCATAAAACGTAATACAACTAAGATGATAAAGTAAATTAATAACGTTCTCAAGATTATGGTCGAATAGTCCAACTTTTGATCGCCTCCCTTACATAGCTTAACGACCAAACTTTAATGATTTACAAACTAATTTATCTTAGTTTGACCATATTTAGCAAAAAAAATCGGAATGAGAATATGGAAATTTGAACGCAATATAACAAAGAGTAGTAACGTGAGGGCAGTTCTGAGGCTTGGCTTGTAACCATTCAAGAGCATAGCTACAAGCCAAAAATCAATATTAACTATTGGAGGAAATAATTAATAAAAGTAAATTAAATATCTAAAATAAATATAGATAGTAGAAATAATGAAAGAGACAAGAGCAACTGGGGCCCCAACTTTAAGAAACTCCATATAGCTAAAGGATTGATTAGCTCTAACGGCTAAACCAGCTACAATAACATTAGAAGTTGCACCGATTAATGTAGCATTTCCACCTAAGCAGGCCCCCAATGCCAGTGCCCACCATAGCGGATCCAAATTTGTCATACCATAATTTTGAAATTCTAAAATAACAGGAATCATAGCTGCTACAAAAGGAATATTGTCAACAAACCCTGATAGTATTCCTGATGACCATAAAATAAGTATTGATGTTTTAGGTAAATCCCCCTCAGTATAATAGATGATTGACTTAGCTATTTCATCAATAATCCCGACTTCTTTTAGTCCACCGACTAACATAAACAGTCCGACAAAGAAAAATATTGTTACCCACTCAACTGATTTAAATACTTCTTCCACCTTTTGTTCCTCATAAGTAAGGAGTAACAACAACAAAGCCCCTGCCATCGCTACACTAGTTAGTTCAACTTTTAATAATGGTTGAATAATAAACCCTAATGTAGTTACTACAAGAACAGTTACAGACTTAAACAGCAAAGGTTTATTTTTCAAGTATCGACTAGCTGTCACACCCATTAATTTAACCTGATTTTCATTTGTAACGTGAAGTTTATCTCCATAAAAACGAACCATTCCATAAATTACTACAGCAAAAATAATAATTACTACAGGCCCAAGATGTATCAAGAAATCATTAAAGTTCAAATGCTCAACTGCTTGACCAATCATTAAATTTGGTGGATCACCTATTAAAGTAGCGGTACCACCTATGTTTGAAGCTAAAATTGTCATTAACAAATAAGGAATTGCCGTTATATTTAATAACTTTGTTAATGTTAAAACAATTGGAACAATTAATAAAACAGTTGTAACATTGTTCAAAAAAGCAGAGCCCACACCAGTCAACAAAGATATGACTACTAATAAAGGAATTGGTTTTCCTTTTACTTTTTTAGCAACAGTAATAGCAATATATTCAAAAAATCCACTCTGACTAGTTATGGAAACTAAGATCATCATCGATAGTAAAAGCGTTATTGTATGCCAATCAATATGGTTAATAAAGGCAGCATCTAAGTCTAAAACCCCGAAAAACAACATGAGGACACCACCAATACACGCAACTAAAGCCCGATTTAATTTCTCAGAAATAATTAAGACATAACTAACGATAAAAATAATAAAGGCGGTGGTTAATTCCATTCTAATCCCCTTTCATAACAACCCATTTCTACATTGTATGAAGGGTTTGTCTCAATTAGAATTTTGAATTCTATTCCTCAAAATTCAATTATACTTAATAAAATTCACTCCATTGTGTATCCACAATCCACAACGCATCTTTCACTTTCAAAAGTTCTATTTTCTAATTTAATTCTATTTTGGTACAAGGCTGAATAAGCTTTAGTAAGCAGAAAAACTGAATTATTGGAAAGGAGTAATATAATTTGGAGAATCGAGGAATTTTCACTTCAATGGTTTATGGACTAATTACTATATTAGTCATAATCCTTTCTGTAAGCTTCATTATTTCTTTACTGCTTAGATTTACATCACTAACAGAGTCATCATTTAGTTGGATCATTATGCTTCTTACATTTGTAGCTTTATTGGTAGGCGGCTTTGTTTCTGGTGGTAAATCTAAACAAAAAGGATGGATGGTCGGCTTAGGAACAGGTCTTCTTTATTCTTTACTAGTATTTTTAGTACAGTTTTTAGGGTACAACAATACGTTTTCGACAGAGCAATATTTATTTCATGGAGGTTTTATTTTAACTGCTATTATCGGTGGCGTATTAGGAGTTAATGTTGTAAGAAATTCTAGAATGGTTTAATTTTCACTTTTTTCTTTTCAAACTTAAAGGGACTTCCTATGGAAGTCCCTTATTCAGGTTTGCTATGTACACTTAGTCTGGATTAACAACGTCACGTACAGCACTACGGTCATATGTTAATTTTTTGTTATCATTTACTAACAAAATAACTCTGTCTTCATCAATAGCATCAATCGTCCCATGTAGGCCGCCGATTGTAACGATTTTATCTCCCTTTTTAAGGTCAGCATGCATTTGTTGAACTTTCTTTTGACGCTTTTGCTGCGGACGAATTAAAAGGAAATAAAAAATCGCGAACATAAATAATAAAGGTAAAATCGCTGTCATAAATTCCATGTTTATTTCCCTCCTTTCTAAATTTTTATTTTTATTTTTAAATATTTCAGCATCAATATTTATACTACCTTATTATTACTTTTTTTTCAAAAGTTTTAAAAGTTTTTTGCATTCGGTTTATTAAATCCATACATTTCAAAAAAGTCTTCTTTGAAATCTAAAAGGCGATCTTCGCGAATAGCTTCCCGAACTTTCTCCATTAAATTTAACAAAAAGTAGAGATTATGGTAAGAGGTTAACCGAAATCCGAAAGTTTCGTCACATTTAACTAGGTGGCGAATATACGCTCTAGAATAATTTTTACAAACATGACAATCACAATTCTCGTCTAATGGAGTAAAGTCTCTTGCATACTTTGCATTCCTAACCACAAGCCTACCAGTACTGGTCATACACGTTCCATTTCTTCCAATTCTAGTTGGCAGTACACAGTCAAACATATCAATACCGCGAATAGCACCATCAATCAAAGCATCCGGCGACCCTACCCCCATTAAATATCGCGGTTTGTCAAATGGTAAATGTGGTGTTGTGAATTCCAATACTCGATTCATGACGTCCTTAGGTTCGCCTACTGACAGACCACCAATCGCATAGCCAGGAAAATCTAATGATACTAAATCCTGTGCACTTAGTTTTCGTAAATCTTCATACTCCCCACCTTGAACAATCCCAAATAGTCCTTGAGCTTCAGGTCTCTTATGCCCTTCCAAACATCTTTCTGCCCACCGACTAGTACGTTCCACCGACTTTAACATATATTCATGTGTTGCAGGATATGGTGGACATTCATCAAAAGCCATCATAATATCGGAACCTAAAGCATTTTGAATTTCCATTGCCCCTTCAGGACTTAAAAATAATTTTTCTCCGTTTAGGTGATTTCTAAAATTTACTCCCTCTTCCTCTATTTTTCGAAGAGCACTTAAACTAAAGACTTGAAAGCCTCCAGAATCAGTTAAGATAGGTCGATCCCAATTCATAAACTTATGTAAACCACCAGCTTCTTTCACAATTTCATGACCAGGTCTAAGCCACAAATGATATGTATTACTTAGTATAATTTGTGAGCCGATCTCTTTCAACTCTTCTGGACTCATTGTTTTCACTGTGGCCAATGTTCCAACTGGCATGAAAATAGGTGTTTCAAACGTACCATGTGGTGTATGAACTTTACCTAAACGGGCTCCTGATTGGCGACAAGTTTTTATATGTTCATAGCGAATAGCAACCATCAATTTTTGCTCCCTTCTATGATTAACATAGCATCCCCAAAGCTAAAAAAACGATATCTCTCTTTTACCGCTTCCTTATATGCATGTAATGTATGCTCTGTTCCAGCTAATGCACTAACAAGCATTATCAATGTAGACTTTGGTAGATGAAAATTAGTAATTAATGCATTAATCCCTTTAAATTTATATCCAGGGTAAATAAAGATATTTGTCCACCCTGAGCTTTCGATAAATTTACCACCATTAGCTTGGGCAATTGTTTCTAATGTTCTAGTCGATGTAGTTCCGACTGAAACGATTTTATTACCATTCTTTTTTGCCTTATTTAACGTTTCAGCCGCTTCACGACTCATTTGATAAAATTCAGCGTGCATTTCATGATCTTCAATTGTATCTACACTTACGGGGCGAAACGTACCCAAACCAACATGTAAAGTAATATATACAATCTCTACTCCTTTTGATGCTATCTTATCTAATAGTTCTTCTGTAAAGTGAAGACCAGCCGTCGGAGCAGCTGCGGAACCACGATGCTTAGCATAGACTGTTTGATACCTTTCTCGATCTTCTAACTTTTCAGTTATATAAGGTGGTAATGGCATTTCTCCTAAGGAATCTAAAATTTCATGAAAAATTCCTTCGTATTGAAATTCAATAATTCTTCCCCCATGATCTAACTCTTCTTTACAAATACCTCTCAGTCTTCCATCACCAAAAGTAACAATAGTTCCTTTGCGCACTCTTTTAGCAGGCTTTACTAATGTTTCCCATTGATTTTTTTCCATTTGTTTAAGTAACAAGAATTCTATGTTCGCTCCCGTATCCTCCTTCGTCCCATAAAGGCGTGCCGGTAATACTCGAGTATCGTTTAAAACGAGACAATCTCCTTCACTTAAATAATCAATGACATCTGAGAAAATTCGATGGTGAATGTCACCTGATGAGCGATCTAGGACCATCAACCGAGAAGAGGTACGTTCCAATAGTGGAGTTTGAGCAATTAACTCTTCTGGTAAATAAAAATCAAAATCTTTAACTTCCATATTCAATATTCACCTTTTCTAATTCAAAATTAACAGCTTTAAGCATACATAAAAAAATAGATAGTTGACAAGTTAAATTTTTAACGAAACCTACCAATAAAATATAGGATTAACGAAATAACAACACTTAAAACAATAGATGTAACAATTGGGAAATAAAATGTTGTATTCCCTTTTTTAAAGAATATATCCCCAGGTAATTTCCCTATAGGTAAAAACCTCTCACCTACTAACCATAAAAGACCAATAAAAATTAATACAATACCGACAATAATAAGTAATTTAGGTATATTGGGCATTTAATCCGGAACCTCCATTTGAAAGTGCTCATAAACTTTATGAGTTACTACTCTCCCTCTAGGAGTACGTTGCAAAAACCCAATTTGTAATAAATACGGTTCGTACACATCTTCAATTGTATGCGCCTCTTCTCCTATCGTAGCTGAAATTGTATCAAGTCCCACAGGACCACCACGAAATTTCTCAATAATCCCTTTTAAAAGTTTATGATCAATATGATCTAATCCTAGACGGTCAACTTGTAGTCTTTCTAAAGCATCTATTGCCAAATCGAAGTCAATTTTACTAAACCCTTGCACTTGAGCAAAATCACGCACCCTTCTCAATAAACGGTTGGCAATCCTTGGAGTTCCTCTTGCGCGTCTAGCTAGCTCCTCACTTGCAGTTTCTCCAATATCCATCTGATAAATTTCTGCAGTTCTTGAAACAATTTTTTTTAAGTCTTCAGTTGTATAATAGTCTAGTCTTGACAACACTCCAAACCGATCTCTTAACGGAGATGACAATAGACCAGCCCTGGTCGTTGCACCAATTAATGTAAAGGGGGGCAAATCAAGACGCACTGATCTAGCTGTTGGTCCTTTTCCTATAACAATATCTAAACAAAAATCCTCCATAGCTGGATAAAGAACTTCTTCGACCACTCGATTTAGTCGGTGAATTTCATCAATAAACAAAACGTCACCTGGTTCAAGAGAAGTTAAAATAGCAGCTAAATCACCTGGCCTCTCGATTGCAGGACCTGATGTAGTTTTTATTGAAACGTTCATTTCATGAGCGATAATTGTCGCTAATGTTGTTTTCCCTAGTCCAGGTGGTCCATATAATAAAACATGGTCTAATGCTTCGTTTCTTATTTTAGCCGCTTCTATAAATACCTTTAAATTATTTTTTACTTTTTTTTGACCAATATATTGTGATAGTAGCTGAGGTCGTAGTTGATTTTCTATCGTTTCTTCTTCTTCTTGAACTTCCGCAGAAATCATTCTCTCATCCATTTTCTAACCTCCTCGAGATAAATTTTAAGTTTAATGAATTTAATATTTGGCTTATTTTCGCTACTATAATACTAAATGTTGTTGGATGAAGAGCATTTCCAACAACATTTAGTTTTATGTAGCTCCATTTAGGTAATTATGAAATTCACTCAGTTAATTAAAATTTATATTTTTAAAAGGTATTGTAGTGCCTTTTTTATGTATTGATCAGTTGACAACTCTTCTTTTGCTAACTTCGGAGTAATTTTTTTAATTTCTTTTTCAACATATCCTAATGCTTTTAAAGCCTCAATTGCATCTTCTAATTCTGATGAAATCTCACTTGTACTTTGATCTAATGGCAGATTGTAAACTGGTCCAATTAAACTAGGCATAAAATCTGTTAATTTTCCTTTTAGATCTAAGATCATCTGCCTTGCAGTTTTCTTACCTACCCCTGGAAATTTCGTTAAAAACTGTTCGTTCTCATCCTCTATAGCCGATACTACTTGTTGTGGCTCTCCAGAAGCTAAAATTGCTAAAGCTCCCTTCGGACCAATCCCTGATACATTCAATAATTTTTCGAATAGGGCTCTTTCATCCCTAGATCGAAATCCAAATAGTTTACTTGCATCTTCACGAACGTAATGATATGTATAAACAATAACTTCTGTATTCATGTCACCTGTATAAATATAAGGATTGGCACAAAATACTTGATAACCGACTCCGTTTACATCGATAACAACATATTGCAAATCTATATAGTTAACTTTTCCTTTTACAAATTCAATCATTAATACCTCTCCATTCTTAAAAAGCGAACATCTATTTGTTTTTCATTTTACCAATAAAAGGACCATTAATAAAGTTGAACTTCAATTAACTCATTTCCTTCTATCCTATTAAACGACTTTTAAGTCAGATCAATTATAAAATACACTCCTATACAAAAAAACAGGCTGATTAAAGGGATCTTCTAATTCCACAAAGAGTAGAGAGTCCTTTCAATCAGCCTTTTCACTTACATTTCCTGTTTTGCATATTTCTTGTACATTTTTAAGACCTCTTTATATCGATCCCTCGATAACACTGGGATGCCTTTTTGAAGCTCTTTTTGTTGATGACTTTTAAGTTCTTTTGTATTTATTTGGAAAAACGATTGAATTATTTTTGCATCCGAGGGTTTTCCTTCATAAATAGTCAAAGTACCTTTATCAGTAATACCAAAATACCCATTTATTTTTAATAAAGGGGATATATCGTCAATTCTTTGCATAAACACTACTTGAGTTTCATCTTGATCTACTAATTCCCAATCGGAATATTCTGCCCAAAAATCTTCCATTGATAAAATGGTTTCATCTACAATTTCTTCACTAATTTCTCCATCCAAATAAATCCTCTCTAACACTACACGAATTGATTTAGGATTTAATGCTTCATAAACAATTGTAGGACCTATGTTCTTTTCTCTTTCACTTGCTTCTCGAATAAAAGGAATGTCTACTGCTGTTTCAGCTATTCGTACATTTGACGGTAAATTAACAATCATCAAACTGCTAATAATAAAACTAACAATAAATAGACCTATTGTTTTTGGGTACTTTTTCAAGAGATGGACTCGCTTGGTTCCCATTATAACACCACCATAATAAATAAAATTAAATGAAAAAAATATGATTCATCATTCATTATTCTCGCCACCAAGATACTAAATCCAGTTACATTAAAACGTTTGTAACTAGATATAGATTCAAGCACTTTTGGTCATTTTAATTTCACTTTTAAAAAAACAAACAAATTCTAAGAAGTAACAAAGTCTTTATGACTGGCTAGATTATATTATCGCCAATCATAAAGACTTTTATCCTTTTTTTCTATTTTATGTATTTAAATGGGGTGAATTTCATAATTACCTAAATGAAGCTACATAAGTCTAAAATTGTTGGAAAACCGTCTTCCTCCAACAACAATTAGTTTAAGAGAGCGAAAATTAACAATTATGAAATCATTAAAATAAAGTTAAGTTTTACACAAATCAAGATACATACCTAAAATTTACGTTTCAAAACATTTAATTTTATATATAGATGTCTAGCTTCTAATAGTGAGGCTTTCTTTATATTTGCTTAGCAGCTGGATCTTCTCGAACTGAAGGCTAGATACACATAGGATATGACAAAGAGGCTAGCCATCTAGCCTCTTTGTCTATTTATTTTTTATCGAGTACGTTCAAACGGACGTTGAATTGCTCGTCCAAAATCTCTGAACATTTCATTAATAGTTGCTCCTACTTCTTCTAGGGGTTCCCCAGCGCGAAGTCTATCATCAGCTGTACGTACCTGGTCAAATTGTCCACGATCAGTTACAACAAAAACTTCTTTATCATCAGCGAGGTCACTAACACTTTGTCGAACATCTTTTTCAATACGTTTTGTATCTTGACCATTAGCGTCAACACCAACAATAATTCTATTTTCATGAACAATTACTCGTGAATCCCTTACATTTTCTACATCAGCTACTTTAGCACTAATTCTTTGTACTGTAGCTGCATCATATCCATGAGGATACGCAAAACCTCTCATTTCTGTTCTACCAGTTTGACCTAAGCCACCGATTCCTTGACGACCAGTCGTTCCACGACCACGCACAATTCCACGATCATCTACATAACCTTCTCGGTCACCTACAACACCAGCACCACCGAAGCCTGGCCCATGACCCATTCCAGGTCTATAACCTGTACCAGCTCCACCAAACCCTGTTCCATGACCACGTACACCTAAACCAGCGCCTTGACCTACTCCAGTACCATAGCCAGTTCCATAGCCACCAAAACCTCCACCATGACGACCAGCTCCAGTTGTTCCAAAGCCGCCTCCATAGCCCATATCACCACCACCAAGCCTAGCGCGACCAGTCATTCCTCTTTCGCCAGCTAAACCCGTTGTAGGATGTCTGCCATCTCTCCCAAGACCTTTTGCCCCTCGTCGATCATCACGTGTAAACATATCAGTGATAGGACCTTCACCTGCACGTTGACCTGTAAAACCAGTACGTTCTTCAGTTGTATGGTAACCAAATCCACGTTGATCAGCGCCACCTAGTCCACGCGCACCATCTTGACCAACTCCACAACCAACTAATGCCCCCATCAATATTGTTGCTGCAGATAATGTAATCGCAATTTTTTTCATTGGTTTAATTCCTCCTTTCACATTTAATTTGTCATTCTTATCATAAATTTAATCTGTTATATCTAGGAAGTTGGGGAGGATTTTTGAATACAATACACTAAATATAAAGACACACTTGGCAGTACTTGTATTTCACTTTTTTCTTTCGATTTCTCTTGTTGACCGCAATTGACGAAGTGAAGTGATCGAGGCGCCTGGAGCTAGACAGTTTCAAAGTTGGATATTTATAAATTCTGATTATGCAAGCGCCTTGGTCACGAGCAGCTGCGCCTGTGCCATTCCGTTGACTCAAGAGCAAGCAGCTTCATAGTAAGCTACCTCAATGCAGTGTTTTGTGCAACGAGTAACCGCAGAAACAAAGCTGACTGAAGCTAGACACCTTTCCAACTTCAAAATTTTATACTTTTGTATAAAAACAAAGCTAGCCCAAAGGACTAGCTTTTGAAATATTAATCTTTATTTTCATCATCCTCGCCTTCTGGGCGAACTTGTTGTTGAAATTGCGAATTAAATTGTGCTGAATGAGGTTGATACATTGGGTATGGCGTATAACCCCATTGTGGTTGTGGCATCATTTGTGCATTTACTGGTGAAACAGGTTGTTGATACATGGTGACATCTCCATATTGCGGATGTACTGTTGGTTGCCCCCAATAATTCGACATTTGCATTGGCGGCATTTGCATGCCAGGATATGGAGGCAATGTCGGCATTCCCGTCGGAGAACCATCTTCAATATCTTGTTCATCCAAATCTACATCTTCTGGCATATAGCTCCATGGTTGTTGCTGTATTGGTCCAACTCCATATGGGCTACCATGTGGCTGTGGATACGTAGGCATTGTTGGCATTTGCATTCCTGGCATTGGTGCCCCCATTGGTGCTTGTGGATATCCATATTGCGCTGGCAACGGCATCATTGGGTAATGTGGAAATACTTGGTGTTGTTGAACTACTGGTGGTACTTGATAAGAACATCCAGGCATTATCCCAGTTACTGGATAACAATGTTGTTGCGGCGTAGGATATTTCGGTGGCTCCGCCTTTATTACAGGTTCTTTTATTGGTGCTGATTTTGGAATTTCTTTTTTAGGTGGTACAGGTGGTGGTACCATCGGTTTTGGCTTTTCCACCTTCGGAATTTCCTTTTCTGCCATTTTTGGTGGTGCTGGTACTTTTGGTGGTGGAGGTACCATCGGCTTATAAATATTAAAATTCATATTCATATTATGAAGATATTGTTCTTGAGTAATAGGTTGTTGAATTGGTTGAGGGTGTATCGGTTGTTGAATTACTGGCTCTGGCTTTTTCACTACTTCTGGTACAGGCGCAGGTGGTGGTACTTTTACTTCTTTCTTTGGTACTGGTACCTCCTTTGGTTTTGGTTGTTCTTTCATAGCTATCGGTTCTTCTTTCTTAGGAACTTGTTTTTTTACAGGAACGCCAGCAGTAGGGATTTTGATTTTCATTCCTGGCATAATTACATCTGGATTGCTAAGGTGATTATTAACTGCTTTTAATTGTTCAAAATCTACATTGTATTTCTTAGCTAATTTCCACAAAGTGTCTCCTTGCTGAACAATATGAATTTTCACGTTTACATTCCCTCCTTAAGCTAATCTCAGCAAAAGCATTTATTTACTTTAGTTTTATACCTACGTTCAAAAATACTCTTCAGCACAATTTATGCAGATAAAAAGTTATATATAACCAAACGAATATCATTTCTTTTTTTTACAGTTCTAGAATTGTACCCGAGCTTTTTATTTCCTTTTATAAAAATAAATGAGCATAGAGATTGTCTCTATGCTCATTTATTTTATAAAAGTGAATAATTTTTTTATTTATTAGGACCTATGGAGCATTCTATCAACTGCTTTTACTGCATCTTTAGCAACTTCTTTATTAACAACGATTTGGTTTACAGGCTTCCCCATTTCGATACTTTCCAACGACCATAATAAGTGAGACAAATCAATTCGATTCATCGTAAGGCATGGACACATATTCGGATTCAGGGACATAACTTTCTTATCAGAATGAATTTGCCCCAGCCTTTTTACTAAATTCATCTCGGTACCAACAGCCCATACAGTATCCGAAGCGGCTTCTTGAAGTTTATCAATAATATAGTTGGTTGAACCAGCAAAGTCTGCTAATTGAACCACATCATGACTACATTCAGGGTGAACAATTATATTTATATCTTTATACTCACTTCTCATTTCCTCAATGTTTTCTACGGTAAATTTTTCGTGAACAGAACAATAACCTTTCCATAAAACCACTTTAATGTTGTTTACATCTCCTTGAAACTGTAACTCCTCAAGTTCTGGATCCCAAATAGCCATATCTTCTAACGAAATCCCTAATTCAAATGCTGTATTTCTACCCAAATGTTGATCTGGCAAAAAGAAGATTCTTTCTTTTTTCGTAAATGCCCACTCTACCATATTCTTTGCATTTGAAGAAGTAACAGTAGCACCACCATTCCTCCCACAAAAAGCTTTTATTTCTGCTGTACTGTTTACATATGTTAGCGGTAATAAAGTATCACCAAATATTTGTTGGAGCTTTGTCCACGCTAGGTCTGTCTGTTCTATATTGGCCATATCAGCCATAGAACAGCCTGCTCTCATATCCGGTAAAAATACTTTTTGATTTTCATTTGTTAAGATATCTGCTGTTTCCGCCATGAAATGAACTCCACAAAAAACAATAAATTCAGCTTGGGCATTGTTGGCAGAAAGTTGTGCTAATTTTAATGAATCTCCAGTGTCATCGGCAAATTGTATAACTTCATCCTTCTGATAATGATGTCCTGGAATATACAAACGCGTGCCAAATTTCGCTTTAATTTCTTTAATCCTAGCTTCCATTTCTTCTATTTTCATATTTTTATAATGATCTGGAATTTGAATTGTTTCATTCATTACTTCTAAAATACTCACGACTCCATCCCCTTTTTATAATGTCAAAATTACAAAAATAATTCTAAACTTCTATATTAAAGCTAATATCTAAGGCTTTTACTGAATGAGTTAAAAAGCCTAAAGAAATATAATCTACATTCGTTAATGAGTAACTCCCGATATTGTCTAATGTTATCCCACCAGAAGCTTCCGTCACAATTCCTTTAGGTACAAGCTTCAAGAGTTGAAAGATTTCCTCTGGAGTTCGGTTGTCAAACATAATAATATCTGCTTCTGCTTTTACAGCAGCAATAACATCCTCAGCAGATTCTGTTTCCACTTCAACTTTTACTGTATGGCCAAGCCTCTTTCGGACTTTCTTTACTGCATTTTCAATTCCACCACTAGCAGAAATATGATTATCTTTAATCATGACAGCATCATATAAACCAAATCGGTGATTGTAACCACCACCACATGTAACTGCATATTTTTCAAACATTCTTAATCCTGGTGTTGTTTTCCTAGTATCACATATTTTTGTATGATTACCTTGTAGATTTCCAACTGCTTTTTTCGTTATTGTTGCAATACCACTCATTCGTTGCAATAAATTAAGTATTACACGTTCTCCCATTAATAAGTCTAAAACAGGACCTTCGACCAAGGCGATTTTTTCACCTTTTTTAAGTTCTTTGCCATCTTTGATTGTAAAATCGATTGAAATTCGGTCATTTAGTAGTTTAAAACCTTGTTCAATAACTTCTGCACCACAAAAAACACCATCATCTTTACAAATAAATTCACCATATCCATAATCTTTTTCTGAAAAAATTGATTCACTAGTTAAATCACCAAGTCCTAAGTCTTCCTCGAAAAAACCTTGTAAAGACGACTTTAATTTTAATTTATTCACGAAATGGACAACTCCTTTTTAACCTTAGGTAATGATTGTTCAATAAGATCATTATATTCGTGAAACTTTTCACGATATAAAACACCATTAACACTAACATTTTTAAAACCAACCCAACGCTCGTCATTCGTTTGAGGAAAATCTAATCGATAATGGCCACCACGGCTTTCATTTCTTTTAAGACTTGCATTTGCAATTAAATATCCGACAATTAGCATGTTGCAGATTGTTTTTTCATGAATAGATAAATGCAAATGATTTTGTTCTTCATAAATATCTTTAAATTGTTTGAACCATTTAATTGCTCGTTTTAAGTCTCTTTCATTTCGAATAATTCCGACATAACGATCCATCACATTTTGAATCTGTTCAATCGTAGGTAAATTCAAAGGAACTGACGAAGGTACTTTTACGTTTAACTTTACATCGTATGACCGTTGTTTTCTTGCTAATAAAATTGTCTTTGCGAGATGATCAGCAAACACAACAGCCTCTAGCAAAGAATTACTTGCTAACCGATTTGCACCATGAACCCCAGTATTTGCACATTCACCAACAGCATATAAATTTTTCACTGTTGTTTCACCATTTTCATTTACCTTTATACCACCCATGATAAAATGAGCACCTGGTTCAACTGAGATTAATCCCTTTTCTAGTACACCTGTATGTTTGCACATGTTAGTAATTGATGGAAAACGTTCTTTAAAATTCCTTATGTTTTTTATATCTAAATATACCGTTTCACTTTTTTGTCTCATTTTAAAAATTTCTCTAGCAACAATATCACGAGGGGCTAAATCTTCCAATTGGTGCTTACCTTGCATTAGATAGTTGCCATCTTCAGTTACAAGCTTTGCTCCCTCACCTCGTACAGCTTCTGAGATTAAACCTAAACAATCGCCATCAACCATCATTAGCGTCGGATGAAATTGAATAAATTCCATATCGGCTATCGCTGCACCTGCTCGATAAGCCATAGTTATTCCATCCCCTGTTGCTTCTTTACAGTTAGATGTAACTTTATATAATTGTCCGATCCCACCGGTTGCTAAAATTACGTGATCAGCTTCTATGAAACATAAATTTTCATTTTGATCTTTTATATAGACTCCACAGCACCCTCCATTCTCTACATGTAAATCATATGCCGTTGAATCTTCTATAACATTTATTTTCGGGAGGACATTTGCAATAACTGACTCCACCATTACCTTACCAGTTGCATCTCCACCCGCATGAAGTACTCTTCTTACTCTATGAGCCCCTTCCATTCCTAGTGAAAATTCATTTTTTTCATCTCTATCAAAACTTACACCAATCTCTACAAGCTTCTTTATGAGAGTCGTACCTTTTTTTACAAGGAGTTCAGTTGCTTTTTTTTCATTATGATAACCCCCAGCAACAACTGTATCTTGAAAATGTTTTTTCCAATGATCTTCCTTTGCTACTGCCGCTGCGATACCGCCTTGTGCGAGGCTTGAGTTACTATTAGCCAATTTAGTTTTTGTGACAAGTGCCACATTGTATTTTTCACAAAGGTAATACGCTGTCATTAGTCCGGCTAAACCACTGCCAATAATAACAACATCAGTTTTCATTACATTCATACTCACCCTCCTAAAATTAGAAGATAATATTCGTTACATAAAACCTTATCAGAATAGAAGTTTGACACTTATCTAAAAAAAAATATTCTAATGAATGTCTACAACTGTCTTGACACCTATATTTACATAATTTTAAACTAGTGACAAGACTTTTTTTTAGTAAGTAAAAGTTATATTATCTTTTAATAGAGAGAAAACCTTATTACAAGTAGTCCTCAAGTAGTTTATCTAATTATTGTATAAAATTTGACAATATTAACTAATTTAAATACCCAGTAAAGAAGGTGACATATTATGATTTATTTGGATTATTGTGCAACAACTCCTATGTCAGATAGTGCTTTAGAAGTTTTTATAAAAGCATCAAAAGAATTCTACGGAAATCCTAGTAGCCTTCACGACGTCGGCACAAAAGCTAAAAGTATTTTAGAACAATCTAGAAAGGCAATTGCCAGTTGTGTCAACACAGAGGCAAAAGGGATCTATTTTACAGGTGGTGGATCAGATTCTAATAACCTAGCCATAAAATCTTTAGTTAAAGGGAAAAAAGGTCATATTATCACAACAAGTACTGAACATTTTTCGGTATTAAATACTTTTACACAATTAGAAGAAGAAGGCTTTGAAATCACCTTCCTAAATGTAGACAAATATGGGGTTGTTAGCCTCGATACATTGAAACAAGCAATTAAAGATAATACTGTTCTTGTTTCAATTTGTTATGCTAATTCAGATATCGGTACAATCCAAAATATCAGTCAAATTGGAGCTTTTTTAAAAGATGAAAATATTCTATTTCATAGTGATTGTGTCCAAGCTTTTGGTAAGATACCTATAGATATTACGAGCTTAAACGTAGATAGTATTTCATTATCAAGTCATAAAATCTATGGACCGAAAGGAGTGGGGGCAGTTTATATTTCTCCAAAGATATCTTGGAAGCCAGTAATTCCAAACACATCCCATGAAAGTGGATTTCGAGCAGGAACAGTAAATGTGCCTGCTATCGCAAGCTTTGCTCAAGCAGCTATAGAGATTTGTGAAAATATGGAGGTTGAACAATTACGTTTAAAGCAATTAAGTCAACAATTATTAACATTATTATCAAATAACTGTGTTACCCATAGTTTAATCGGGCACCCAGATGAACGTTTAAGTCACCACTTAGCCTTAAGGATTCATGGTATAGAAGGGCAATATACAATGTTAGAACTAAACAGGAAAAATATTGCTATATCCACAGGGACAGCTTGTAAAGTTGAAGGGCAAAATGCATCGAAAACAATGCTTCAATTAGGATACAAAAAAGACGCCGCCAGGGAACTCATTCGAATATCAATGGGTAAACATACGACAGAATCACACATTATAGAAACTGCAAAAGCAATTAAAGGTATAGTAGAAACTACGTTACCATAAGGGGGCTACTGGATGAAACAACAACAAGACAAAATCTTAGGGGAAGAACGGAGAGAATTATTATTACAATGGCTGATGGAAACAGATTCACCGATTACTGGAAATGATTTAGCAACGAAAACAAATGTCAGTCGGCAGGTTATTGTTCAAGACATTTCGATATTAAAAGCAAGAAATTACCCTATCTTAGCTACTTCACAAGGCTATATTTTTATTAAAGAGCAATTAAAAGTTGATTTACACTCAAAGGTAATCGCTTGTAAGCATTCACCGGAAGATGCAATTCATGAATTAAATATTATCGTAGATCACGGAGGAATAGTTAAAGACGTTGTTGTCGAACATCAAGTCTACGGTGAGATTACAGCCTCCTTAATGATACGAAATCGTAAAGACGTAAAGGAATTCATTTCAAAGATTAATTCAACTAATGCCTCACTTTTATCACAACTTACTGGAGGTGTTCACCTTCATACAATTGAGGCAAGAACACAAGAAGAAATTAATGAGATATGTATTGCTTTAGCTCAAGCAGGTTACTTGTTAGAGGATAATTAGTACGAGCCGTCCAAATAAGAAAAGTACAAGCGTGGTAGCTCTAGACAGAAGTAATTGTACTTCTGCGTCTTGTAGCATGGCTCTGATGTGACCTTCGACGAAACAGTGTTTCGTGGAAGAGTAATCGCAGAAGCAGTGCAGCAAGGAGTTACAGCTTTCTGACCTCAGAAATTTATAAATCTTATTTTACAAAAAACACGAGAAAACGCTAGGAAAAGCGTTTTCTCGTGTTTTTACGTTTCTACTCTGATTTCATCTACTTTTTTTGATAATGAATAACATGGATAACTTCCCAATAGAGTTACTTGACACTTAAGGGCTTCTAGTTCAGCAATAACCCCTGGAATTAATACTTCGTCCATTTTCATAGCGACATCAATGACAAAGAAATAATTGCCAAGCCCCGTTTTCATAGGCCTAGATTCTATCTTCGAAAGGTTTAACTTCCTCCAGGCAAACGCTGACAGTACATGATGAAGGGCTCCTGGATAATCTGCAGGCAAAGTAACCATTAATGTAGTTTTATCCCCAATATAGTATGAAGGAGATTCTGGCATACTACTACTTTCATTTTTTAATATAACAAAGCGTGTATGATTATTTTCATAATCGTGTATGTTTTTTTCGGCAACAACTAAGTTGTATTCTTTGGCAGCTAGCTCATTCGCTATTGCAGCAATAGGCTGATCAGGATTTTTTGCTACATAATCTGCTGCAGAACCCGTAGAGTTCATATATTCAAATTCCGCATCCGGTAATAAAGAGCGTAAGAATGTATGACATTGTGCGATTGCATGTGGGTGTGAATATACTTTCTTAATTGCCGTCCAATTTTTAGTATTATTGCTATGAATTAATAGTTGCTGTTCAATTGGCACTGTAATTTCACCGTTAATTAATAATTTTTGATTATGAATTAAATAATCTAATGTTAAGTTAACTGATCCTTCGATTGTATTTTCAATAGGAACTACGGCAAAATCTACTATATTCTTCGATACTGCATCCATACAATCCGGTATCGTACGGAAAGGTATTCGTTCCTCACTCGGAAATACTGATATAGTAGCCATCTCAGTAAATGTTCCTTTAGGACCTAAATAAGCAATTTTAGTCATTGTTAACTCCTTTCGATCTATGCTCCTGATCCGATTAATTCTACTTTTTCAACTGCATCAAGTTGCTGAATTTTCTTCACTAAATGATCTATCCCAACAGTCATTGGTGCAGTTTCAATTGTTAAGGTAATAGTTGCACGTCCTTGTAGAGGAATTGTTTGGTTAATTGTTAACACATTTGAACCTGCATCTGCTACAACAGATAAAAGTTTCGATAAAGTACCTGATCTATCCTCAAGATGTATAGAAAGAGTTATTATTTTTTCTTTCACCATTTTGTGAAAAGGAAAAATTCCGTCTTTATATTTATAGTAAGCACTCCTACTTAAATCAACCGCCTGAACAGCTTCATTTATATTTCTAACTTTACCACTATCTATTAAAGCTTTTGCTTCTAACGTCTTTTGCATCGCTTCAGACAATATATCAGCACGCACAAGATAAAACTCATCACTTTTGTTTCCCAAACAAAACCACCACCTAAAATTCCTATTATTACATTATAAATTTGCAAGATAATTTTGACAACTAAAATTCAGCATAGCTTCAAAAATAGTTTCCCACAGAGAAGTAATTTTGAAGCTATGCTGAATTGTATATGAAAAAGCTACCTCTAAAGGCAGCTTCTTTATCATTATTCAACAAACTCAAACTCAAATTTCAAAATACGGACAATGTCTCCATCCTTTGCACCACGTTCTCGAAGTGATGTATCTACTCCCATACCTCTCATTTGGCGCGCAAAACGGCGTACTGACTCATCCCTTGAAAAATCAGTCATTTTAAATAGCTTTTCTATTTGATCTCCAGAGAGGACATATGCTCCATCGTCATCCCTTGTAATTTTAAATGGTTCTTCCTGCTTTTCATGTCGGTAGATAACCCTACTTTCTGTTTCTTCCTCAGTTAGTGGAAACTCTTCTGTAACATCTACCTTATCAGCAATAGCCAATAGCAATTCACGTAATCCTTTTTTCGTTATAGCTGATATAGGAAAAATAGAGATATCTTTATCATTTAAGTTGTCCTTAAAAGCTGCTAAGTTGTCTTCAGCTTCAGGCATGTCCATTTTATTAGCAACAATAATTTGTGGACGTTCAGTTAAACGAAGATTATATTCTTTTAACTCATCATTGATTTTAACGTAATCTTCGTAAGGGTCACGCCCCTCTATTCCTGACATATCAATAACGTGAACAATAACTTTTGTACGCTCAATATGTCTTAAAAATTGGTGCCCTAGACCTACCCCTAAATGGGCACCTTCAATTAAACCAGGTAAATCGGCCATTACAAAGCTACGACCATCTTCAACATCAACAACCCCAAGATTCGGCTTAATTGTTGTAAAGTGGTATTCTGCAATTTTCGGTTTTGCGGCCGAAACAACCGAAAGAAGCGTTGACTTACCTACACTCGGAAAGCCCACAAGTCCTACATCAGCGAGAAGTTTTAATTCTAATGTTACATTTCTCTCCTGTCCTGGTTCTCCATTTTCAGCAATTTCCGGAGCTGGATTAGTAGGTGTCGCAAATCGACTATTCCCTCTACCACCACGTCCACCTTTTGCTATAATTGCAGTTTGTCCATGCTTAACCAAATCAGCAATCGTTTGTTGCGTTTCTTCATCTATAACAGTAGTTCCAGGCGGAACCTTGATTACCATGTCATCAGCATTTTTACCATGCTGATTTTTAGGTCTACCATGCTCCCCACGTTCAGCCTTGAAGTGCCGCTGATAACGGAAGTCCATTAATGTTCTTAATCCTTCTTCAACTTCAAATACAACATTTGCTCCATTTCCACCGTCACCACCAGCCGGACCACCATTAGGAACATATTTTTCACGACGAAAGGCTACCATACCATTCCCTCCGTCGCCACCTTTAACAAATACTGTAACTTTATCTACAAACATCTTTTCACCTCAAAATTTTCTTCTAACATTTCACATTAATTTTAGAACTAGATAAAACTCTTCATTATTTATATAAAATTCCACTAATTCCATTTGTTCATTCTGACTACTTTCATTTTCAACAAATTTCTTTATTGAGTTCACTTCCAATAAATTTCCATGAAAATCAAAATTAATTCTAAGTGCATCCTCATCAAAAACTTCTATTGTTATTAGTAAATGATTTTCAGCAAATTGCTGACAACTAGTATTTAGCAAATTTGCTAAATCAAGAAACCAATGAAGTAACGTTACCTCAAATGTTTCAAGGTTCTTAGTTGGTCCTAACACCTCAAATTCTAGCTGAAAATGATTATTTCTTTTCCAATTAAACACTAATAATTCACTTGCTAATTGAGGAATATGTAAATTTGAGAGTTTGCTTTCTTGTTGAGTTTGATTCACGATTTCCTGAATAATTTCCTCAATTCGATCGTATTTTTTTAGCGCAAGATTACCTTTAATTAATTGCACAAAATTGAGCCAATCATGACGAGAATGCCGAAGTATTTGTAAGATGTTCCAATCTTCTTTCATTATTTAACACCTTTTCCCAATTTTTTAATCTTTATTCTTTAACATACTGTAAGTTAATAAATAAAGTGTTGATGTATAAGCTGAACTTCAACCACATACTGCCACTGAAGAATGTAATAAAACAAGAAAAGCGCAAGCGCCTTGGTCACGAGCGAAAGGACTGAAGTGACCGAGCACGTAGTCTGCTAGCGCTAGAAAGTTTCCAAGTTAGAAATTTATAATTCTGATTATGCAAGAAAAGCTTTGTTGATAAACAAAGCATCATGAAAAAACTTAAAAACTTGTTTAATATGATCCTGACAATTTCAATCCTACACTATAGTTTATCATAAAAAATCCCTTTCTCAATCTAATTCTAGACAAACCAGTAATATTTTCCTTATGTCACATACTTTCAAGATATAATTTATTTATTGCTACTTACTTTCAACTAATATAAAAACCCGATATTTACCTATAATATAAATATTTTCAAATAACAACACTACCTTATTATTGTAACCATTTTGACTATATTTTCTTTATATATATTTTTCAATACATTTCGTTGACAGTTTCATATATACATCATATACTAAGAGTACTTTAATTCCGACTAAAAATATATGTTTTATGATGTTAATAGGTTTGGAGGTTTGACTATGGATCATGTAATCATTAAGGACGTTGAAAAAACGTATTTTAATAAAGAAGAAAAGACTTCGTTTACCGTATTCAATAATATTAACTTAAAAATTAAAAAAGGAGAGTTTCTCTCACTTCTTGGACCTTCTGGATGCGGCAAGTCAACATTATTAAATATTATTGCAGGACTTGACAAATCAACAAAAGGGATGGTTCAAGTTGGGTCAAAACCAGTTAATGGACCTGGTCCTGATCGTGGTGTTGTATTCCAAGAAGCAGCACTAATGCCATGGTTAACAGTGTTAGAAAATGTAATGTTTGGTTTAAAGAAAAAAATGAACAAGGAACAAGCAGAAAAGAAAGCACTAGAATATTTAAAACTTGTACATTTAAGTAAATTCGTCAAATCTTACCCACACGAATTATCTGGCGGTATGAAACAACGCGTTTCCATTGCAAGAGCCTTAGCGATGGACCCAGAAATTTTATTAATGGATGAGCCATTTGGAGCTTTGGATGAGCAAACTCGCTCTATGCTTCATAAAGAAGTTCAATACATTTGGGAACAAACCGGTAAGACAATTATCTTTGTTACACACAACATTCGTGAGTCTGTACTTTTGTCGGATCGCATCATTTTAATGGGCACGAGACCAGGAGGGATTATTAGTGAGTTTCCAGTAAATATTCCAAGACCACGAAAACCTTCATCACCAGAATTCATAAAGCTAGAAGAAGATATTATGAATTTATTAGCTGGTGAAATCGAGAAAGTTATGAAGGAGGAAATGGGTGATGACTACAACTCTAAAAAGGCTAGTCTTCTTTACAGTTCTAATCGCAATATGGGAGAGCATATATAGGTTAAATTTAAATTTTGAATTTCGTACTACTCGATTTTCCCCCTCACCAAGCGGGGCGATCGAACAATTATATAAAGGATTTTTTGAATCTGGGATTTTAAGTAGTGCACTTATTACTAGTTTACAACGGATAAGCCTCGGTTTTACATTAGCTATAATTATCGGTTCTGCCCTAGGTATTTTATTAGGGCAATCAAAATTAGCAGATGAAACAATCGGTTCTTTAGTTATTGCTTTACAATCAATTCCTAGTATCGTTTGGCTTCCAATTGCCCTTATTCTGTTTGGTTCACAAGGAAACACTCCAATCATCTTTATTATCGTTCTTGGTGGAACATGGGCCATGACAATGAACATGCGAATGGGAATAAAAAACGTCCAACCAATATTAATAAGAGCAGCTAGGACAATGGGGTATAAAGGTTCTGAATTAGTCTGGAAAGTTATGATCCCAGCTTCTATTCCTGCAGCTTTAACCGGTGCACGTTTAGCTTGGGCATTTGGTTGGAGAGCATTAATGGCAGGTGAACTTTTAGGTCGTGGTGGCTTAGGGCGAACACTATTAGATGCTAGAGACATGTTTAATATGGATTTAGTTATTGCAATTATGGTAATTATTTCTGTTATTGGTTTAATTGTAGAATATTTAATTTTCGCTCCGATGGAGAAAAAAGTTATGACACGTTGGGGTTTAACAAAGTAATATTAAAATTTATGAAAGAAGTTTCATAAAATATTAAAATATCATGAATCTTGGGGGAATAATAATGAAGAAACTTTTATCAGTAACGCTGTTTATTTTAGCTGTTGCAATTTTGGCCGCTTGCGGATCAGATAAGTCTAATTCTGTAAGTATTGGTTATTTTCCAAACCTAGATCACGCAGCTGGGATTATCGGAAAAGAGAAAGGCTTTTTTGAAGAAGAATTAGAAGGTAAAGATGTGGCATTTACAAACTTTCCAAATGGAAATGACTTTATCGAAGCACTAGATAGTGGGTCTATTCAACTTGGATATGTTGGTCCAGGTCCAGCCATTAACTATTTCTTAGCAGGAGGCGATATCGTCGTTTTAGGAGCTGCAGCTAATGGGGCAACATTAATCGTTGCTAGAGAAGATGCAGGAATAGAAACGTTAGAAGATTTCGCTGGAAAATCATTTTGTACACCAGGTAACGGATGCACACATAATGTACAGTTAGAAATTATGCTTCAAGATATTGGATTAACAACAACTAGACGCGGTGGAACTGTCGATCATCAACCACGTGTAAACCCAGCAAATATGATGATTATGTTTGAGCAAGGTGAAATTGATGCTGCTGCAGCTCCAGAGCCATGGGGAACATATTTAGTTGAAGAGTTAGGTGCAAAGGTTATTACCGAATGGAATGATGTATTCTTAGGAGAAACTCTTCCAAGTGTTGTTGTTGTTACAACACCTCAGTTTTTAAACGAAAACCCAGAAGCTGTTGACCAATTTTTACGTGCCCATAAACGCGCTGTTGAATATACACAGGAACACACTGAAGATACACTAGCTACAATTAACGATTCTCTTTATGAGCTATCGCAAACACGACTTCCTGAGTCAGTTTTAGAGAATGCATGGACTAGAATGGTTGTTACAACTGAAACACATTCAGATGCTCTTCAAGCTTGGGCTACGGCTTCATATGAATTAAACTTTATTGATAACGAGCCTAACTTAGATGGTTTCGTAGACACATCAAGACTTGATAAGATATTAGCAGATAACTAAATCTAATATATATTTAAAAATTCACAAAAAACGATAGGATGATTTTATCCTATCGTTTTTCTTCTATAAAACAGTAGAACACTTCTTAGAAACCGCCTATTAACTACTGTATTTAAAATTAGAAAAATATTTATACATAAAGTAAAACCTATTTCACAAATAACTCTTTTACTTCTTAAACATTTTCATTCTACAAAAGTTACTTACCGCAATTACATGTGAACCCCTCCCTAGCTTCTTGCTACGGAAATAGACTTCGAGCGAGGATGCACGTAAACTAAACACCTTTCTTGCTTTAGAAAATTACACTTATCCTCATATGAAAAATACCCTTTTAGTAAAGACTAATTACTAAAAGGGCATTTTTCATATGAGGTTTTTCTTTAATTTCTGAACAACAGCTTCACCTTGGTCAATACAATCCGGTACACCAATACCTTCGTAGGAACCGCCGGCTACATAGACCCCTGGCAATTGCTTTTGCAATTGATCTTTTACCTCTTCAATTAGTTGTTTATGTCCAACAACATATTGAGTCATGGAATGTTTCCAACGGTGAATAATATGAAATTCTGGTTTCACATCGATTTTCATTGTTTTATTCAAATCCGTTAATACAGCATCTATTATTTTATCATCAGACCAATCAACAATTGAATCGTTGCCAGCTCTTCCTACATAACAGCGTAGTAACGCATAGCCTTCAGGGGTAGAATGGTGCCATTTTTTATGTGTCCATGTACAAGCAGTTATATTATACTCACTTTTCTTTGCAACTACAAAGCCTGTTCCATTAATATCTTGTTTGATTGCATTTTTAGGAAAAGCCATAGCGACTGTTGCAACAGATGTAGATGGAATACTAGCTAATGGTTGCAAGAAAGAATAGTCTTTAAAAGCCTGTTCTGTTACATAATGCGGAGTTGCCATTACAACATAGTCAAATAATTCAACTGCTCCACTAGAGAAGGTTAGCTCATACTGCTCACCTTTCTTTACAACTTTTACAATCCCAACACCTTTAACGATCGAATCTTCGTCTAGATGCTTTTCAATTCCATCTACAAATGATTGTAAACCCCGTTTAAAGGACAAAAACATTCCTTTCGGCTTTTCTCTTGAAACATTTTTAGGCTTTGGCGGTGTCGCTTTCTTCATTCCCAAAATAAGACTACGATGTTTTTGTTCCACTTGGTGAAATTGCGGAAATGTAGCCATTAAGCTTAATTTGTCGATATCACCTGCGTAAATTCCCGAAAGTAGTGGTTCAATAAGATTATCGACAACTTCATTGCCTAGGCGCTTTCGAAAAAAGCTTCCTAATGACATATCCACATCAGGGTCACTCGCTTTTGGTAAAATTAAATCTCCAGCTGCCCGTAATTTTCCTAGTGGTGAAAATAATTTTGTTGTCGCAAAAGGGGCCATTTGTGTTGGAATACCCATAATTGCCCCGCCTGGCATAGGATAAAGCTTACCATTCACTAGTATAAATGAGCCTCCTGTCCCATTATGAACAAGTTCTTGTTCTAATCCTACTTCTTTTGCAAATCTAGAAGCACTTTGTTTTCTTGCAAGAAAGGAATCTGGGCCCATCTCAATAACAAAGCCATTTCGATAATCTGTAGCGATTTTCCCACCTAACTTTGTAGATTTCTCATAAAGGCGGTATTCACAATCTAAATTATTTGCTAAAATTTCTTTTTGTAAGTAGTACGCAGCTGTTAATCCAGTTATTCCACCGCCGATAATTGCTACTCTCTTTTTACTCATTAGCGCTCACTTTCTTTCTTTGAAAACTTATTCATAACAACATCCGCTAAACAATCAATAAAATTAATGCTATCATTTGGCATTGGTGGACGATAGTATTGAATTCCTAGCTCATTTGTTACTACTTTACATTCAATATCATTGTCATACAAAACTTCTAAGTGGTCAGCAACAAAGCCAACTGGACAATAAATTATTGAAGTATAGCCATTTTGATGATATAAATCTCTCGTTAAGTCTTGAACATCTGGTCCTAACCAAAGATCAGGTGTATTCCCTTCACTTTGCCATCCAATTGTATAATGTTTAATACTAGCTGCTTGAGCAATTAAATCACCTGTTTCTTGTAGTTGCTTCACGTACGGATCACCATGCTGTAAGATTTTTTCCGGAAGACTATGAGCCGAAAAAATAACAACAGCCTTTTCTTTTTCTTCATTATTCATATTAACAAAGATCTCTTTTATTTGAGCTGCCCAATATTGAATAAACTTTGGGTGGCTATACCAACTATCGATACTATAAATTCTTGGTCCGCCTACCTCTTCTGATCGCTCTTTTGCTCGACCATTATATGACTTAACACTAAATGTTGAGTAATGTGGTGCTAATACTATACTTACCGCCTCTTCAATTCCATCATTTTTCATCTGATCAACAGCATCTTCAATAAATGGATCAATGTGCTTTAATCCTAAATAAAGCTTAAACTCAACATCTTGATTTAATTCATTTAACCTTTTTTCTAACCCTTTAGCCTGTGAAGCCGTTATTTTGGCTAACGGAGAAATACCTCCTATTGCTTCATAGCGTTCAATAAGCTCATCTAGCATCTCCTCCGAAGGTTTTCTTCCACGTCTAATATGTGTATAATAAGGCTCAATTTCCTCAATCTTACGAGGAGTTCCATAAGCCATTACTAGTAAACCTATCCTTTTCTTAGACATTTTATTGCACCTTTCTTTTCATTCTACACCCATAGATACAAAATGATTATTTAGTTGTATATTCATGAACAAAAGCAGTTAATTTACGTAATGTATCAGGATTCACTTGTGGAAAAACACCGTGGCCAAGATTGAATATAAAGCCACCTTCGTGAGCCATTCCTTGATCTAGAATTTCTTTTGCTTTCGTTTCAATTACATCCCAAGGTGCAAGTAAAATTGCCGGATCTAAATTACCTTGAACAGTTTTTTTGATTCCACGCTCACCGGCTTCTTTAATTGATAATCTCCAATCTAGCCCAACTACATCTAACGGAAGGTCGTGCCATTCATTTGCCAGGTGACTAGCACCGACACCGAACATAATAAGTGGAACATTCTCTTCTTTTAATGCTGTAAAGATTTTTTGCATAGTAGGTTTAATAAATGTTCGATAATCTTGTACATTTAACGCTCCTACCCATGAATCAAAAATTTGAATGGCTTGTGAACCAGCATGAATTTGTGCCTTACAATAAGTAATTGTCATATCTGCTAGTTTATCCATTAATAAAAACCAGCTTTCAGGCTGTGAATACATAAACGCCTTTGTATTATTATAGTTTTTTGAAGGTCCACCTTCAATCATATAGCTTGCAAGTGTAAATGGCGCTCCGCCAAATGAAATTAACGGAACGGTTAATTGTTCTCTTAACAATTTAATTGTGTCTAATACATAAGCAACATCTGCTTGTGGGTTAATAGTTCCCAATTTCTCCACATCAGCCATTGTTCGAACAGGGTTGGCAATAACAGGACCAATTCCAGGTTTAATTTCTACATCTACCCCAATAGCAGGAAGTGGTGTCATAATGTCCTTATAAAGAATTGCAGCATCATTATTATATTGATCTACAGGAAGCTTTGTCACATAGGCACAGAGCTCAGGTTGATGTGTAATTTCAAATAATGAATATTTTTCTTTAATCGCACGGTACTCAGGCTGAGATCTCCCTGCTTGTCTCATATACCACACAGGAACATGCGAAACACTCTCCCCTTTACATGCTTTTAAAAAATTCCCATTAAAATTTATTGTCATTTCGTCCTCACCCTTCTTTTAAGGTATTACTTTTATTATGTAAATCACAACACTTAGTAAATTTTCTTTTGTAAAGTTCTTATATACCTTTTTACTATATACTTTCTTAAGGAAGTCTGTATATATTTTCGAACAACTTGTCATAAAACCGATCTTTTTTTCCGACTTTTTCAATAGTATTACTTTATTTAACTTTACACTTTTGTAGCTTTCGCCCTCCTAACAAGGTTCTTTGATTTACCTAATTACTATCTTAACGATAGCCAATCGGTTTATATGTGATATTTTTAACATTTCGTTTTTTAAAAATATAAAGTTCATAAAACTGATAAAATTTCATTAGAAAAGCACAAGCGCCTTGGTCACGAGCGAAAGGCACTGGAAGGCCTTTGACAGAAGCCGCTCTTTGGCTTCCGAAAAGGACTGAAGTGACCGAGCTCGTAGGCGCTGAAGCTAGACAGTTTCCAAGTTAGAAATTTATAAATTCTGATACTGTTAGAAAAGCACAAGCGCCTTGGTCACGAGCGAACGGCACTGGAAGGCCTTTGACAGAAGCCGCTCTTTGGCTTCCTACGTGCTTCTGCGTCTTCTAGTATTGCTTCGTAGTAAGCTTCCTCGAAGCAAAGCTGCATGAAGCTATTCAGAGACGTTATTCATGTAGTTATTGAAGTCAATAGCTTGACTGAAGTGACCGAGCTCGTAGGCGCTGAAGCTAGACAGTTTCCAAGTTAGAAATTTATAAATTCTGATACTGTTAGAAAAGCACAAGCGCCTTGGTCACGAGCAGCTGCTCCTGTGCCACTCCGTTTGCTCAAGAGCAAGCGCTATAAACCTTTCTTTTGTTGATCTGGCGACTTCAATTCTGTAGAGCGTTTAGTTAAAACACTTAAAGGTGCTCTAATAAGTAAATCTAACCAATCTCCAAAGTGGTAGGGAGCAAATGGTGCCGTATAATAAGCACCTAAACTCCTTAAACCAACAAGGTGAATATTTATGAAGATATAAACCATGACAAGACCATATAAACCAAACACTGCTGCGCTTAGCATCATCAAAAAACGGATTACCCGAAAAGCAATGCTGATGTTGTAGGCAGGAATGGAAAACGATGCTATGGCAGTAAGTGCAACAACGATGACCATAACCGGACTAACAATCCCAGCCCGAACTGCAGCATCTCCAATGACAAGCCCACCAACAATTCCGATTGTTTGTCCTACCGCTCTTGGTAATCTAACTCCCGCTTCACGTAGAAGTTCAATTGTTACTTCCATAAATATCGCTTCAATTAATGCTGGAAATGGTACACCTTCCCTAGAGGCAGCAATTGAAACGGCTAACGTAGTCGGAAGCATTCCTTGGTGAAAGGAAACCATTGCGATATATATAGCCGGAAGAAATATAGCGATTAGGGCGGCAAAATATCGCAGCACCCGAATTAATGAACCAATTTGCCAACGATCATAGTAATCTTCTGGTGAGCGAAATAACATATGAAACATTACTGGAGCCATTAACGCAAATGGACTGCCATCGTGAAATATCACAACATTTCCATTCATTAAAGCTGCAACTATTTTATCAGGGCGTTCCGTTCTAGACATTTGCGGAAAAACAGATAATACATTGTCTTCAATAAGTTGTTCTAATGTCCCTGTTTCAGTAACATGATCATTATTTATACATGAAACTCTATACCGGATTTCATCAATAAATTTTTCGTTCGCGACACCTTTAATATAAACGACCGCAATATCGCTTTTAGCTCTTCTGCCTAATGTACCAAATTGAACAGTTAAGTTCGGATCTCGAATTCGTCTACGTACTTGTAGAATGTTCGTATGTAACGATTCAACAAATCCATCTCTAGGTCCACGAACAACGACTTCACTTTCTGGCTCCGCAATACCTCTTTCATTAAATTTGCGAGTTTCAAAAAGAATTAACTCCTTTAATCCATCAATAACCAATATGGTTTCACCAGAAAGGAACGGAAGCATCGCCTTTTCCAACGATTTTTCAAATTTAAGTTCAGAAAGAGTGATGACTTCATTTTGCAAATAGAATAAAAAATCTTTTTCATCAAATCGATCTGGCTCGGTAAAGTATATTAACGGGCGAATAATATCTTCCTCTATACTATCAGAATCACATAATCCATCAACAAAAAAGAGTGTTGCTCTAATTTTTTTACCAATTAAAAAATCCCTTTGAATAATATCATCGCTTTCACCGACGATATTATTGATTGACTCAACTGTTTTATCAATGTTTCCAGTAAATTCAATTTGGAATTCTGCTTCCTTCCTTACTTCCGTCGAATGTAGCTTTGAAAATAATTTTTTTAGCATCGCACTCACCTTACGAAACTTTTTCTTCAGTCATGTAATGTCTGATTTTCACCTTGGCCGAAACATCAATGGTTGCCTTTGAAAACAATCCACCTTCTCCACCCCAATTCTCTTCAATCCCTTTCCAATAACGATAATTTTTTTGCTTTACCTTTTTATATAGACCAAAAATATCTGCATGAAATTCGTGTTGCAGTTTGTCAATGATGTTTTTGGCTAAATGTTCAATTTCCTTTTCTACCGCCACTTCCAACTTTTCATTCATATCTTCACTGAGTTCTATGTCTCCTAGCCAACTTTCACCTAAAAATCCTTCAGCCTTAATGTCTATTTGAAAATAATCTTGATCATTTTTACGTTGATAATTGATGACCGACCCCATCGTGTCAATTTCAAAAACAAACAATTTCCCGTCTTTATCAACTTCTAAAATCGCATTAAATGCATCACCCGTTACTAAGCTATACGCCAATAAATCGATTTCCCCTAACCAACCAACAAATTCATTTGTTCGTCCTAAAAAAACACCAGCTCCTGCAACTTTAAAATCTATCCCCTCAAAGGGAGTTATTCTTGGGAGAATATAACTTTGATCATTAATAATATCTTTTGCTAAATCACCTATTTCTTTTGGAGGTGGCATCGCATGATTAGCTTTATAATTCTCTTGAACCATCTTAATAGAAGTAGTTGGCATAAGTTCAAGAGGAAGTTTGTGTTGTAAGCTTCCGTTTGCCGCTCCGTTAGAAATAAAAACCAACGCGTTTCTGCGCATCTCGTGATCTCTAATGTAAAAATCAATAAGGTGGCCGATCATCGATCCTGATTTCGTAAGTTCTTCATTTATGATAATCACTTTTAAATGCTCGTAATTAAGGCGACGACTTCTCCGTGCTGCTATGTTTCGATTAATTTTAAAATTCGTTCTTCCAACAGAAGTAATATTAAAAAAAGCGTCATCTGTGGCTACTCCTTCTCCATTAGCTGCACTTGGAATAAATACTTGGTACGTTGTTTTATAAAGGTGACCAGGTGTTATACCTGTTTCTTTTTGAAACTGTTCCTTATAAAGTTCTAAATCTTTTTTTTCTATAGGATCTAAAGCAACTGCTGCTACAAACCCGACCTCCTCTATTTCTGTTGAATCCCAACAAGAAGTTAACAGTGATAAAACAGCGAAGAGAAAAAATAACTTACGGAGCACTCACATCGCCTCGCTTCCCTCTTGTTTTTGTTTCTTCTTTTTAACGACAACAAACGTATATCCAATAATTAGTGAAATAATCGTAATAAACATTGCAAAATAAGAAAGTAAATCCCCAAATATAAATGTCTCTTGAATGGAGTTAGGGATAAACGCAATGATAAATGAAAAAAAAGTGATAATTATCGCAATGGTGGAGCTTCGTGGTTTCGTTATTAATACCTCCTTTACTAATCTTGTAGCAAGAAAATGAGAAATGGTCATTGTATTGAAAATGGTCATAATCCAAACCGTTATGAGAAGGGGTTCCATACGTTCAATAATACCTTGGACAACTTCTAACTCTTTTGCTAAAGCAACTAATGGAAAAGCAATAACTTTCGTTCCCTCTACTGAAAGTACACTATAAGAAATGGCAACAACCGCGACATAAAAAATCGTTATTACCGTAATTCCCCCATTCAAAGGAGCAGCCATAATATCTTTTAGCTTCATAAACGCTATGAAAAAAAATAATATTTCAAATCCTAAAAATGAAAAAACAGTATCGGAAACTCCTGTTATGATGGGAGAAATGCCTTCTGCTGCTATAGGAAGTAAGTGATCGACTTGTCCCTCTCCCATACTAAACATAAGAATAATAAAGATCATGATTAATACAATAGGTAAGAACATTAAATTTAAGTGAACGATACCTTGAAGCCCTTTGGTCACTGCATAAGTAGTCGCTAAAAAAATAATAACGGCAGTAATTTCTGAAGGAGTTTCGGCTAGTAAATACATTCGAATAACAATGGTTAGTATTCTAGCTTCATAAGACAACAAAGACAAAAAGTGTACAAAGAATGCGATTGTTAGCAACTTCCCTATCCACTTTCCTTTCGAACTCTTACTTACAAACATAAAAAGTGTTTCACCAGGGAAATGACGATGAAGTTTCACTATGAAGAAAATGATAACCATCGTCATCAAGGAGCCGATTCCTACTGAAATCCACCCATCTGGTGTTTCCATTGACGAAGCTAAAACACGTGGTAAAGTTAAGATACCAACTCCGATAATCATACAAATGAGTGTTACTGACATTTCTATTTTTGAAATTTGATAGCTATTTGGATCCATAGTTCACCTACTTAGTATCATTTCCATTTTGAAAAGCTTTTCTTTGCTTTTGATTCTTTTCTTCCATCCATGGTAATTTAACCTTTTCAACTAACCAGTTTGTTACTGACCGTGTAATAAACATGACAATACATAGCGCAACAGCTGTCCAAAAAATCCCCCGATTAGGTAAAAAGCCAAAAATTCGATCTATTAAATCGTTCATCTCAATCTCCTCGAACTACTTTTATCATAATAGTATTTTTCACCTTACTTCCTAAAATATGTATATGAAATCTACATAACAAAACTCCGCAGGTAACGAAACCTACGGAGTATTATTTATCCCTTTAATATTGTTGTCTTCGGAACCTACTAATGAAAAACTTACTTTCGCTTGATTCGAAGGTACACCTTCCATATTTGTTTGAGGATTATACGCCTTTACAACATAATCATTTAATGAAAATAAATTAACTCCACGAACAAAATACTCACCACTGCCTTCAACTTGCCCGATCTTTATTAATTTCCCGGTACGATTAACTTCATAAATATGGTAATGAAGTCTTTCATCATTAGACGTTGACCATTGTAAATGTACAGTTAAACCTAGACCTTTAAAAGAAAGAGAAGCGTATAAATCATCAATCTCTACGAGACGAACCGGCGACTCTAACTCAATTACATGATCAGGTTTTGTAAAAGTCAATGAGTTCTTTTCAACCTCTGCTTTATTAACAATTTCTTTAAATAATTTTGTTGGATATGAACTTCCTACAGTAAGATGGTGGTCAAGATCCGTTCGATCAAAACCCATCCATAATGAACCTACTAATTCCGGAGTAAAACCAACAAACCACGCATCTCTAACAGCTCCCTCTACTCCTGTGAAGGATGTTGTCCCTGTTTTTCCAGCCAAAGCTACATCGATATGACCGAGACGTGCAGTACCATCTGTTACAACTGCTTCCAACATTCTAGTCATATACCAAGCCGTTTGAGAAGACAACACTTGGCGTTCAACCTTATTAACGTCTACTATTTTTTCACCATTACGATCATATAGTTCTAAAATAAAATAAGGCTCTATCATGTTACCTTCACTTGCAAAAGGACGATAAGCAGTCGCTAATTCAAGTGGAGTTAACCCTTCAGACATTCCTCCTAAAGCAAGTGCCAAACCTTTTTCTTCAATAGAGATACCAAATTCCTTTAAATAACCCTTTCCCTCTTCAATCGTTAATTCATTTAACAGCCAAACAGCCGGCGCATTAGCTGAACTAACCAAAGCATCGTACATTGTAATCTCACCATCATAGTAGTTACTATAATTTCGTGGTTGATACCCAGCATAATCTATTAATTCATCTTTCAGAAGCGAATACGGCTCATAAAGCCCTGACTCTAAAGCCGGACTGTAAACAATTAGAGGCTTAATCGTTGAACCAGGCTGTCTTTTAACATTTACTCGATTTATCCCTTTTCTTACATAATCCCTACCACCTAGGGCTACAGTGACTCCTCCTGTTTCATTGTCTAAAAGTACAAAGGCAGCTTCAACCTTTTGATTAGGACCATCCTTTGGGAAATATGTTTCATCTAAAAACAGATCATAAGTCTTGTTTTGAAGATGAGTATCCATCGGTACAACGATCGTATAACCCCCACGTAAGATCTCAGCATTTGATAATTGGTAAAGCGATTCTGCCTCTTCTAATACCATATCAACGTATGTTAAATAAGCAGGATTTTCAGAAATTTTATTGAAATCTACATTTATAGAACGTCTTTGTAAAGTAACGGCATCTTCGGCGGATATATAACCTCTTCGTTCCATAACACTTAATGTAAGGTTTCTCCTTTGTTTACTTAATTCCAAATTATTAAAAGGAGAATACGTATTTGGGGCTTTAGGCAAACTTGCTAACAACGCTCCTTCATCGACCGTAAGCTCACTTACATCTTTATTAAAATAAAGGTTTGCAGCAGCTTGTATCCCATAAGCCCCGTGTCCGAAGTAAATTCTATTTAAATACATCTCTAGAATTTCCTGTTTACTATAACGTCGCTCTAAATTAATTGCTATTACTACTTCTTTTGTTTTTCTCATCAATGTTTTTTCATTCGATAAAAACGTATTCTTTACTAATTGCTGTGTAATTGTGCTTCCACCTTCAACTTTCGCTCGAGCAATAATGTCTCGATACAAAGCTCTACCAATTGCACGAAAATCAATACCACGATGATCGTAAAATCTAGCATCTTCAACAGCTACAAAGGCCTCTTGTACATGATTTGGCACAGTTGAAATTGGTACAATTTCACGATTTTCAACAAAAAGTTTTGTTATTATTTCCCCATCTTCATTGACTAAGGTCGTTGCAGCATCCATAACAAGTTTTTTATTATCGATAGCATAGTTTCCTAACAGGATAATAGTAATATAGATAGAGAAACTTAAAATAAACATAAACGAAAATAGTGCAATACCAATTACAAGGCTTTTACGCATAAAAGACCTCCTTTCTATCTCATATAGATTTCATAGATATATTATTTTATATTAACGCACATTCGACATATAGTGCAATTTTACGACTTTCTTTTCTATACGAACAAAGGTATCATAAAGTTACAAGTTGCTTTTATATTCTATGATAAAATATACTTGATAAACTCGTACCTTAAGGTGTTTTTAGTACTCCATAATTAATATAAGAGGTGTTTTGATTGGTCATTACAGAATTTACTTTTATTTCGATTTGGCTAGCATTATTAGCTGGAATAGTCTCTTTTTTATCACCTTGTATTTTCCCGTTAGTTCCTGCATATTTGGCTCAGCTAACCGGAACGTCCATTTCTGATAATCAACTTCATGCAGACCGAAAGTTAATTATTTCTAGAAGTCTAGGCTTTATTATTGGATTCACAATTATCTTTCTACTATTAGGTGCCTCAAGTACCGCTTTCGGACAACTGTTCATGAGAAACCGGGAATTACTCGAGAAAATTGGTGGCATAGTTATCGTTGTCTTAGGCTTACAAATGCTTGGTTTATTTTCTATAAAAATGTTAATGAGTGAAAAAAAACTTCAAACAAAACCGAAGAAGTCGATGAGTTTTTTAGGTTCCGTTGGGTTTGGGTTTGTATTTGGTGCTGGCTGGTCCCCTTGCATCGGACTGGTCCTATCTTCTATTCTTATTTTAGCTGCTCAAAGCGGAACAATGGCATCAGGGATGTTATTATTATTCGTGTACTCTATCGGACTTGGTATTCCGTTTCTGCTCGTGGCTCTCCTTTACTCACGATCACTAAATAAGATTAGAAGAATAAATAAGTATTTACCAATTATTCAAAAGACTAGTGGTATTGTTATGATTATTCTTGGTATTCTTTTATATACTGGGTTATTTGCTCGTATTTCTGGATGGTTAGCTCAATATATTCCATTTAACTTTTAATACACAGTTTATTATTTATCGTTGGAAAAAACTATAATTTCTCGCATACCACTTTCTTAATTAAACCGAAAGTAAATAACCGAAAAATTTTTCTTAACTGAGTAAATTTCATAGTTACAAGAACCGACCTACATAAATCTATATCTAGTTACGAACGCTTCAACGTAACTAGATATAGCATCTTAGTGGCGATAATGATGGATTATGAAATTCATTAAACTGTAAAAAGAGCCAACTAAAGGAACGTTAACTTTAGCTGGCTCTTTTTTACAGTATCAGAATTTATAAATTTCTAACTTGAAAAACTGTCTAGCGCAAGCAGCCTACGAGCTCGGTCACTTCAGTCAAGCTACTGACTTCAATAACTACATGAATAACGTCTCTGAATAGCTTCATGCAGCTTTGCTCCTGCGGTTACTCGTCGCACGGAAAACAATTGCTCCTGCGGTTACTCGTCGCACGGAAAACAATTGCTCCTGCGGTTACTCGTCGCACAAAACACTGCTTCGAGGAAGCTTACTACGAGGCAATACTAGACAGACGCTAAAAGCACGTAGGAAGCCAAAGAGCGGCTTCTGTCAAAGGCCGCCCCAGTGAAGCTACTACTCGGATTACTACGAAGCAGCTTTGCGACAAGCGAACGGAGTGGCACAGGAGCAGCTGCTCGTGACCAAGGCGCTTGCGCTTTTCTTGGTTACTTTGTTTATGACTCTAATAATCTCATCCGATAACTATTCTTAGCTGTTTCCCCTAAGACTTCGAGAAAATGATAGTTTGCAATAGCACCTACAATCGCACCAAATCCTGGTATTAGTTGTAATAGCTTTATCAAGTCGATATGATCTCGATATTCAAGCTGGAAAGATTTCCAATTTATCTCCTCTAAGTATGTTTCTTTATCGGGTAAATCATCTTTTATTTGTTCCCATCTCTTAATCTTTTCAAAGACATCTCTTTTTTTATTGTCACTTGAATATGCAAGCTGAAAAAGATAAAGAATAAATAATCTTTCTCGATAATCTTTTACATCAAAACCATAAATACTTGCAGCTTCAAATAAAAATCTCATTTTTATCGATAAAAGTAAAGGAAAATCGACCATTCCTAGAATTATTCCGCCCGCACCTGTTCCAGCACCTTCGAATGCCGCTGTCTTCTTATATACTTTCACTTTCTCTTCTAACTTTATCTCTCGTTCTTGTAAAGGAACACCTTCTAATGGAATAGTTGTCGTAGTGTACTCAGAACCTACTAAAGTCGCTTGCACCATATTTTTTACACTTATTGTAAAGATCGAATGAATTTTTTCAGGTATTTGGTTATTTACTTTTGTTTGTAACTTTCTAGTATAAATGCTAGCTAGGGAGCTTTTTTTCTCCACTTTCCTTTGCCAACGCTTTAGCTCTATTCGTGCTCTATCCTCATATAACTCATCCAACTCCCCACTCACCTCCAACAATAAAACTTATCCTAACTTTGACTTGTCTTATTCATGTAAAAATACGAATATAGATAACTAAATACAAACCCTAATACCAAAACAAAGAGGGCCTCTGTTAGATTCGTTGCTAAAAATGTAAACAAAGTAAAAATACTAACTTTAATTAAAAGCAAAGAAAAGACGACTGAAGAAAAAGCTTTCTTCCTTACTTCTACATCTATCGGATATAAATCAATCCACAAGTTAAGATTATGATGTTTCATAAGTGTTGATAACTGTAATGCTGACATATAAAGAAAAAGCAGAGCTACAAATATTCGTCCGTAATCAATCTGAACATAAAATAAAAAAACGATTGCAACGATGGTTAGTCGAATATAAATACCAAAATAATCATTAGCCCTAATAAAAGATTTTAAAAATAAATATGGAAAGGTTGATGTTTGATTAAACGTTAATAAATTTGGAATAGAGCTCCAAAATTTTCTTTGCTTTACTTTTGTACTCAACTTCGGTACATCGGTAAACATATTGGCGATACGATAAAAAAACATAACCATTCTCTCTTCTACTTCTATTAAAACCTCCCATTTCAAACTATGCTGCTGCTTTAAATGTTGATAATAAAGTAATAGTAATAATCCTTTCATAATAACTAAAGCAACGATAAAATAAATTGATGCTCCTGAAAAAAGAAAATATGTTAATGTCAAATTAACAACAAACCTCATAAGTGTATGTGCCTGCCGTATACCTAAAAATAATAGTCTAGCTTCTTCCCATTGAACAATAAGATTCCACCCTTTGCTAATAAGCAATACTACAATGACAAATATCAGTGAGCTTGCATCATCTACAATAAAATGACGGTACATCGGCGTTAATAACACTATCACGAAAGTAATCACAAAACTTTGTACGATAAATGAGTAAAAGAAAGAAAAACGAAAATATGCTTGTAATTTGCCTTCTATTGGTGATAGAAAAACAACATCAGCTGATTTTAGAAATGTTCGTAGCGGACTTTTGGTTACAAATACCGCAGTTATAGCAGCTAAAAATAGGGCAGCCGGAAACCACTCAGGAAGCCACTTTAACAATTCACTATAATAATAACTTCCAGCGATGATTGATAAATATATTGTAAACAAAAATCCACTGTTACCAATTAGGCGTAAATATCTTATTGCCCTACTCCAATAATCTTTTGCACGCTGACTCCATAATTCTTCAATAGTATTCATATTAGCCTTCCTTTGTTATTTCAATATAAATATCGTCTAACGCTGCACCTGGCATACTTGTTTTCTCCCTTAATTGCTCTAATGTTCCCTCAACTATGATTTTCCCGTGATGTAACATAATAAAGCGATCACAATACCTTTCAGCAGTTGAAAGAATATGAGTAGACATCAAAATTCCAGCATCTTGCTCCTTCATTAGAACAAGATGATTTAATAAAGATTTTATAGCAATAGGATCTAATCCTATAAAAGGTTCATCTATTATATAAAGTGGCGGGTATAATAAAAAAGCGCACATAATCATTACTTTTTGACGCATTCCTTTTGAAAAGTGGCCCGGAAACCAATTTAACATTTTTTCCATACGGAACTCTTTTAAAAGGTGGCTACTTCTTTCCTTTAACTCTTCCTGTGATAATCCATAAGCCATAGCTGTAACATTTAAATGCTCTTGTAATGTTAGATCGTCATATAAAATAGGTGTTTCAGGTATATAAGAATAAGAAAGACGATACTCATTTGGAGAATCTAGAAAGCTTCTTCCATTTATTTTTATTTCACCACTGTGAAGTTCCATTAACCCTAAGATATGCTTTATCGTTGTACTTTTACCTGCACCATTCAACCCAATTAATCCAACTATTTCACCTTTATTAACAGAAAAAGAGAGGTCGTGCAAAACTGATTTGCCCTTATGATAGCCACCACATACATGATTTAGTTCCAACAATGTACTCATCTCATTCTCCTTATATTAGAAAAATTTACTATAAATATAGTAACAAATTATCTTATAAAGGGAAACTTTTCACAGTGGTCGCATTTCATTCATTTTTATGATAAAATTTGTTAAAAATTTCTACAAAATAAAAAGATTTGAAAGGATGGACCAAATGTCTATGCATGAGAATTGTATTTTTTGCAAAATTGTAAATGGAGACATTCCAGCAGCAAAAGTGTTTGAAAATGAGCACGTTCTGGCATTTTTAGATATTAGTCAAGTATCAAAAGGTCATACACTCGTAATTCCAAAGCTACATCAAGAAAATATTTTTGAATTAAAGCCAGAAACAGCTAAAGAATTATTTAGTGTTGTACCTAAGATCTCAAATGCTATTAAAGAAGCTTATAAACCACTTGGTTTGAACATATTAAACAATAATGGTGAAATCGCAGGCCAAACAGTATTTCATTATCACTTACATTTAATACCTAGATATGGAAAAGGTGATGGTTTTGGTGCTGTATGGCATGATCATAGCTCCCAATATAAAAAAGAAGACTTACAAGAAATTGCTTCTGAAATTTCCTCATCAATTAAGTGACTGTCATAATTACCAAAAGCGAGCACCTAAATATATATCTAGTTACGAATAGATATATATTTAGGTGCTGAGAATAATGAATGATGAAATACATAAAATATAAAAATTAATTTTTCATAAAAACGCAGGAAAATCAAAAGTTTTTAACTACCCAATAATTAGAGGTAAAAATTACCTTAATTGTTCCTTGAAAATATTTTGTGAATTTTTAAAAAAATAATAGCAAATTCTACAGTTAACATGGTAGGATAAAACTATTATTTTAATCATTTAACGTATAAATGTATGAAAGAAGTTAGGAGTGGAAAACAGTGAAAAGAGCATACAATTTTAATGCTGGACCATCTGCATTACCATTAGAGGTTTTATTAAAAGCCCAAGAGGAATTAGTAAACTTCCAAGATACAGGAATGTCTGTAATGGAACTTAGTCATCGAAGTAAAGATTATGAGGCTGTTCATAATGAAGCTCAATCTTTATTGAAACAGCTTTTACAAATACCTGATAACTACGAAGTCCTTTTTATACAAGGTGGTGCTAGTTTACAATTTTCGATGATCCCAATGAACTTTTTAGCCGAGGGGCAAGTTGGAAACTATGTCTTAACTGGATCGTGGTCAGAAAAAGCAATCAAAGAAGCAAAAATACTAGGACGAGCTACTTCTATTGCAGCTAGTGCTAAAGAAACGAATTATGACCGTATCCCTAAATTATCCGAACTTAACGTTGCGCCAGAGGATGGATACTTACACATCACTTCTAATAATACGATCTTCGGAACACAATGGAAGGAATTCCCAACCGTTAAAGACAATATGTTAATTGCCGATATGTCGAGTGATATTTTAAGTAAACCATTACCTATTAATAATTTTGCTATGATTTATGCTGGTGCACAAAAAAATCTTGGTCCATCTGGTATAACTGTTGTTATTATCCGTAAAGACTTACTTGAAAGAAGTCATGATCAAGTTCCATCAGTATTACGATATGATACTTTTTCAAAAAATAACTCTTTATATAACACTCCACCAACTTTCGCAATTTATATGTTAAGAAATGTTCTACAATGGGTTACTGATCAAGGTGGGGTAGAAGCCATTGCAAAATTAAATGAAGATAAAGCAGCTCTTATTTATAACGCTATCGATGAAAGTAATGGATTTTATAAAGGGCATGCCCAAAATGACAGTCGTTCACTAATGAACATTACATTTAATTTATCTTCTGATGAATTAAGCAAGAAATTTTTACAAGAGGCTAAAGATGCTGGATTTGTAGGATTAAATGGGCATCGTTCAGTAGGTGGTTGCAGAGCATCTACTTATAATGCCGTTCCATTTGAGGCTTGTGAAGCATTACGTAACTTTATGATTAAATTTCAAAAATCAAACGCATAACAAAGTTAAAACGGAGTTGGATTATCCAACTCCGTAAAAGTATAGAATAATGCCTAAACATAAGCTTACGCATCCGAAAATACCAAGAATACTTCCATATCGTAAGTACTTTCTTTTATCTTCCAATTCTTGTCTCATTTTTTTGACGAATAAGAACGTGTGAAGCATTCCGTATAATAAAACCATAGCTAAAGAGATTAAGGCAAACACAAAACTATACATGTAACCCCCTCCTCTTTTTTGTGAAATTTGTTTATTTTTAGATAATATTACAGATTTCAAAGGAATATTAATGGAATATTATAGAAATATCATTATTTTATTCAAACATTTTCTAAAATGTGATAATCTATAAAAAAAACGGACGCCTCTAATTATGGTGAAAGGAATGGTGCTAATGAGTGGAAAATCACTTTTTTATGGTTTCGTAACTGGAAGTATTATTGCTGGTGCAGTTACATTATTGTCTACACCAAAATCAGGTGCAGAAGTACAAAAATTAGTTGTTACCAATGCAAATGAGCTTATTAACTCACTCTCCTGTGTCAAAGAAAAAACGTTAAAACTTAAATCTCAAGTTGAAACAGTTGCAAAGGAAGGCTCAACAACTATAAAAAGTGTCTCAAATGAAGTCCAAAACTCGATTAAAGAATGGAAAAAAGATGTTGAGCCCACTATGACAGATATCCAAAAAAGTATTCAGGAACTTCACGAGACTATAGATCAACTTGAAAGAGAAATTAAAAAACCTCTTTTATGAATTGAATAACTTATCTACATTAAACTATCTGATTTATTACAAAATAACTAACAAACCAGAGGTAGTCCTAAGTGCAATTTAAATTGAATTTTAATAACGATAATGGCTTCCTGTCATAAAGTAAACTACATGAAGGAAGCCTTAGTTTTATTTTAAAATTGTTACACTTTAAAGTCTTAATGCGCTAAAAATTATCAGAAAATAAAATAAATTTAAATTTTTTGTTGTTTTCAAATTCTACTATGTGATATTATGTATATATCATTTTACTAAAAAAGTAATGAACATTCTAAATCCTATAATACAACGGAGGTTTTATATGGATAAGAATTCGCCATACTCCATCAAACAATCAATTATATTTGCTCATAAGGTTGCTCAATTAAGTAAAGCATTGTGGAAATCTATAGAGAAAGATTGGCAAAATTGGATCAAACCATTTGATTTGAATATTAATGAACATCATATCTTATTAATTGCCTATCAACTTGAGGGAGCTTCTATTTCTGATGTTGCTAAATTTGGGGTAATGCACGTTTCAACTGCATTTAACTTCTCAAAAAAACTTGAGGAAAGAGGACTCTTAACTTTTTCGAAGAAACAAAATGATAAGCGTAATACTTATATATGCTTAACTGACGAAGGTGAAAAGTTATTACTAGACACTTTAGAAGTATTCGACCCTAGAGAATATGGGATTTATGAAGGTGCCTTACCAATTAAAGAACTTTACGGGAAATTCCCTGAGTTCTCTGAGGTCATGACAATAGTAAGACATATTTACGGTCCCGACTTTATGGTTATTTTTGAAAAAACATTAGAAAAAATGGAGCAAGACTTTAGTGAAGAAAACGGATGTTTAATTAGCACCTCTAACGTGAAAGCTGAAACAAGTTAAGTTTGTTTACTAGCCTTTATTAATTCATTTGTTAAATCACGATAAATACCTTGATCATGTAAAGCCTCTAACGTTTTAAAGGGGTCTAGTTTATAATTAAGCATACCAACAAAATGTGTAAGAAGAGGGAAGAAAGTAACAAACCCCTCTTCTTTTTGTTTTTCATACTCATTATTCAAATGTTTACAAAGATAGAATATTTCTTCTACTTCTTTTTTTGATAACTTATTATTTATAATCATAGAATAAAAAGGGTAAGAAGTTTTTGTTACTGAAAGAAGTAGCTCTTGATAGAATTCCAATCTTAGAATTTTTTCTTCATTCGTTTCCATTAACTGACTTCCCCCTTATATCAGTTTATTAATCGAGTTGTCCAAATTTATCTTACTAAGAAACGGTTAATTCTTGCTTTTAGCTCTATTAAGGAAAATGGCTTTGTAATATAATCATCTGCCCCTGCATCTAACGCTTTAGCAATATTTTCCTCAGATTGGTTTGCTGTTAACATGATAATTGCTGTTTGTTTAAACCTAATATTCTTTCTTATTTCAACCAAAACATCGTAACCATTCATTTCGGGCATCAAACCATCAAGTAAAATTAATTTTGGATGCTCACGCTTAGCAATTTCAAGCGCTTCCCTACCGTTTGTGGCTTCTAATAAGGACCACTCTTCCTCATTTAGACCGTCCAATAATATTTGCCGTGTAAACCTATCGTCATCAACAATTAAAATTTTCGATTGTTGCTTCTTCAGCTTCAATTTTGGCTCATATATGAACACTCGATTACGTCCATTATTCTTAGCTGCGTACAGTGCTATATCAGCCAAATTTAATATTTCAACAGGATTATTTATACTAGACTGGGCGGATGCAATTCCACCACTAAATGTCTGCTGAATAACTTTAACACCGACTTTAATATGTAATTTTGAGTACTCTTTTCGTAATAAATTCAGTTTTTTCCAAGCGTTTTTCTCCTCAGTTCTTGGCATTAATAAAATAAATTCTTCACCACCATAACGAGCAAAGATATCGGTATTCCTTATTTTTCCTCTAATAAACTTTGTAAATTCTACTAATACTTTATCACCAACCGAATGCCCATACTTGTCATTCACGTGTTTAAAGTAATCTAAGTCAAATATTGCTACAGAATGAACAAATTGCTTTTCTTTATGATTACTTAAGTAATATTCGAGTCGCTCCATCATAAATTTTCTTGAATAAATTCCTGTCAACTCATCTATGTTCACTTGATTTTTCATACGTAAAGCTTTATCAGTTAATCTCATTACTTTTAAGAATAAATCATCCATGATAAAAGGTTTTAAGATTGAGTCGTCGGTCTCGAATTTTATTCTTTCGATCAATTTAGTTTGATTTTTATGACCTATGGCAATGATCGGCACAAAAAAATCACTGACTTTTCGCTTTAATTTTTCAATAAACTCTTCTATTGTAATATCGACTAAATCTACTCCAAATAGAATGCAATCTGGTAATGTTTCATCAATAATTTGAAGTCCTAGATTACCTCTATGTGATTTTAAAACATTAAATCCAGCTTCTGATAATAGGCGAGCAATTTTGTTTAAAAAAAGCAAATCATCTTCAATGATTAATAAAGTTTTTGGATGGTCTTTATGATTATATTCTTTTACTAAATGTAAGACTTGTTCATCTTTTATTTTGGGCAAGCGATATTGAATTTGCGTAGGAGTATGTATAATAAGTAATATTTCATCTAATAAATGCAAAAATGCACGTTCCATATAAAGTGGTAAGTATCCACTTTTAACCATAGTTAATAACGTCTGAGCAATGTGGGTGACATCGTTCATATTGAATTTTTTTGATGAAGCTTCTAGATCTTGAAGTTGTTCCAACATCTCAGAGGAAAGTTCTCTATTAGCATTACTTCTGTTAATAACTTCATTCATTAATACTTCTATTTTTTTCGGGGTTTGTATCAAGTATATTTCTTTACTAGCTTTTAGCTTATTCGGATCCATCTAATCCCCCTCTCTTATACAATAAAAAAACTGGTAATTATGTGAATTTTCAAATCCCATTTTTTGAGCCGCATCAATCTAAACCTAAATGGGACCTACCATATAGTATCTTAAATGCATGAAATTCGTATAATAAAATTAATTAATTCCAATGAATACAACATTCTCATATTAAAAAGATCCATACTTATTATACATTGAACATAATACGTATTGGAAAGAAATAATCCTAAAAATTACTCATAATTTTTTCTATAAACTATTGAAATCCTAATAAAAAAAGCGTAAATTAATCAAGTATGTCTAAAATGTTAGGAGTTTTCTTACTATGTTTTGTTATAAATCCGTGAACGTTATTGAACAATATGGCAGAAGTAAAATTGTTTTCTTTTCTTCAAGTGCATTTCTTTCATTTTTTATTTTGTACTACTTAATTTTTAGAACCTTTATTTCTAACACAACTTTACATGATCTTGGTTTTATATTTTTTATTGTATCGATATATATTATTATTCCAATTCATTCCTTATTTCATTATATACCATTATTTATAACTAATAAAAAAATAAAATTAATATTAAAATTTTTAAAAGGTGTACCAATAGTTGCTGGAAAAGTTCCTAATCCTGTACCAAAGAACCTAGCAATAATTGTTCTACTTTTTCCTACTATAATGATTACTACTTTGGCGATAATCAGCTCTTTACTAGCACCACAATTATTGCATTATATCTCCTTAATTGCAGCTGTAAATATAGGGCTATGTATTTATGACATCATTCCATTAATTCAAATTGTCAAAGCCCCTAAAGATTCATATATTCAAATCTATAAAAGTGGATACCGTATATTAAGAACTAGCAGAAATTAGGAGAAATCCTAACATATCACTCGGATATTTTAATTATTTAGTGTTAGTATTATTTCCAACTAAAAACTATCTTTTTTTCTAATTAAATGATAAAGTAATAGGTGGTATCCTACGGACATGGAGGTAACTATGCTAATATTTTATTTTCCCTTTGCTTTATTTATCTTATTCATGATTAATTCTATGACAAATTCATTATGCCTTCAGAAGGAAATCCCTGAAGAAAAGCAACCTAAAGTTTTCCGTACTATAAATGTTCTAATTACTATACTATTAACTTCATCTTATATTAAAATCCTCTTCACTTAAAATGAAAAGGATTTTTTATTACATAATGTTTTGCCAATGAACTAATATTGTCATAAAAATTTTTAGTTACTTTTTTCTTTTATTGGTTTTTTTATGCTATAGTAATCATTGTGTCAACTAGAAGAATATGATAGAGGAGTTGTAGAACGTGAAAAAGTTAATAACAGCATTCGCTTTAACTGGATTACTCGCACTTTCTGCTTGTACCGGCGCTAATACTAATGAAGATCGTGTTATCGCAGAAGTTGAAGGTATTGCGATTACAGAAGCTGAATTTATTACCCAATTAAAAGAGGCTCATGGTGATCAAGTACTTACCATGTTAGTACAAGAGAAGTTATTTGAAGCTGAAGCAGAGAAATTAAACATTACTGAAGAAGATGTTAACAATGAGCTTGATAAGGTTAGAGAAGCATATGTGCTTACTGACGATGATGATTTTACTAATTTTCTGCTAGTTCAAGGTTTCAGTGATGAAAGCGAGTTCATCACTTTAGTTAAACAACATTTAGTGATTCAAAAAATTGCAAGTCAAGATGTAGAAGTAACAGAAGAGGAAGTTCTTAAAGAGTATGAAGCAGGAAAAGAAGTAGAAGCTAGCCACATCTTAGTTTCTGACCTGGACACTGCTGAAGAAATTCTAGACAAGCTTAACGATGGTGAAGACTTTAGCGAACTTGCCCAAGAACACTCCATTGATCCAGGAAGTGGAGCTGAAGGAGGTCAATTAGGCTCATTCGAACGTGGTAGAATGGTTCCAGAATTTGAAGATGTTGCATTCTCACTTGAAGTTGGAGAGATTAGCGATCCTGTTCAATCCGACTTTGGCTATCACATTATTAAAGTAACTGACCGTACACCGTTTGAAGAAGACTTTGAGGATGTAAAAGAAGAATTAGAAGAACTTTTAGCAAGAAGACAATCTAGACCAATTGATGAAGTTCAAAGAGAATTAATGAATAATGCAAAGATTAATATTAAAGACAATCAATTTAAGCATCTTTTTAACAATTAAAACTTTTGAAAAACACAAAGGATTACCATTCTTTGTGTTTTTTTGTTTCTTGCTACAGTAGAACAACCTTACAATTTATTCATTAATAAGCTTGTTTATATCGTCGGACCTACAACTTAATGGGAAATTTCCATAATAGCCCAGTACGAAAATTATATTTCTTACATAGAGTGATTAAGAGAGGAAAAGATCCTCATCAAAAAAAGACTGAAAGGATGATTTAACATGACAGGTTGTATACCACCAGCACCAGCACCAGGACCAGCGGTAGGATTTGCGTTAATCTTAGTATTATTTATTCTATTAGTAATTATTGGTGCAGCTTATGTAGCTTATTAATACGATCACGAAAAAAGAGCTGACGATAATGGAGGGCACTGAAAAAGTCCCTTTCAAACTCAAAAGCACCCTTTCCTTCTATTTTATGAAGGAAAGGGTGCTTTTTTGTCGAATTATTTTATTAACAAATAAGAAGTGGGTGTTAACGATGATTCCAAATCAACAAGCAATGAGTTTAAGCCCTTATATGGCACTATATGATATAATCGTGCCCAAAGATAACATGCTTCGAAAAATTAATGAACTTATTGATTTTTCCTTTGTATATAATGAACTTAA
>NZ_MLQR01000003.1 GCF_001866005.1 Anaerobacillus alkalilacustris | reverse complement strand
TTTATTTTTATTAACGTTAGATAAATCTTCGGTAGTGTATCTCCTGTGCCCTCCGGAAGTTCTTGTTGAAGTAATTTTACCTTCTTTTTCCCACCTACGTAACGTGGAACTAGAAACCCCTAAAATGTTTGCGGCTTCTTTTAGTGTATACATGAAAACACCTCCTATAAAACCATTTTATAACAACCTATTAATTATTTGAATAAAAAAATCTTACCTAAAATAGTGAATTTTAGATAAGATTAAATACTTTTAACTAAACTGTTATAGAGCCCCCAGAGGAAATAATACGATTAATGCCGCAATTACATTTACGAAATCATAAATGCAATAACACCTTCTATAACCAATGCTAATTTCTTCCCTTGCCCACCCTCGCTATTTAAAATCCTTTATTACAATTACTATATCAAAGTAGTTAATTTATGAACCATTCATCTTTCACAACGAAGCAAAAGCTAAACGAAGATTTGTAAACCTATCACAAATGAATTAGTATAACTGCACAGCTTTCGAGTGTTGAAGCTAGCCCCCTCAATAATAGTTGTTGACTTATTATTTAATACAACAAAAACACTAAAATCTATTAGGAAAACCGTCTATTAATTGCCCATTCCTAAAAGAATGGCATATTTTATGTATCATTTTATTATAAGCTTTCATAATTTGTACTATAAACCATGAAAGGGGTGTTCGTATGGGATATTATGGTGAACCGACTTATTCGACATCACCTATTAATCCATGCTGTCCTCCACAACCAATAGATCCTTGTTACACTCCACAACCTGTTTTTATTCCTGCATATCCACCACCACCGCCATCACGTTATGGTTCGGGTTTTGGAGCTGCATTAGTCGTTGTAGTTGTAATTCTTCTAATTATATTAGGGGCTGTTTATTATTATCAATCACCCAAAGTAAAATAGAGCGCCATTGCGGTGCTCTATTTTACTAAGTAGTAAGTAAAGTAATTTAAATAAGCTGGCTAATTTTTTTTCGCTACAAAACAAGCATCACAAATAGCAAAATTAAAGTTCCATGGTAATATTTTACTACAACGCTTGCATTTTTTAGTGAGGGTTCGAACATCAGTTTTTAGTCGCTCATGAACCTCATCACTAATTTCTTGACGAATTCTTTCCCAATATATTGCTTCTGTTCCTCGTCCTAATCGATACAAAAATAAAAGATGCAAACCTAATGATTTGTAGGAAAGCTCTAGCTCCTCCAAACTACCTCTTTTTATAACAGGCTCAGGAAGCTCATTTTGACGTACAAGTGCAAACATCGTTTCTCTCCACTGCTTAATTAGCTCTGGATCCTTTTGTGAAAAAGGCAAATGTAAAAATCCATAAAGGTCCATCATCGAGAGACGCGCTTCAACTTCAGTATCTCGTATAGTTGCGTAGAGCTCTCGTTCCTCTGATAAAGATGCTTTCCTTGTACCTTTTGGACTTTCAAATTTATACCAAAGCTCAAAAAATTTACTAAGGTCTCTATAGTACTTCTGAAATCTTTCAAACACTGCACTTGTTGGCGCAATGGCAAACGTAGAAATCAAAACATCTTCTTGATGTAGTAAACGTCTCATTAACTTTACTTCTCCAGTAAACGCTACCTTGCCAACATCGTAAATACCTTTCCTTCCGGCTCTCCCTGCAATTTGTTTCACTTCTTGTGAAGTTAAACGGCGCCGCCTAACACCATCAAACTTTTCATTCTCTAAGAAAATAATACGACGTATTGGCAAATTTAATCCCATACCTATTGCATCTGTTGCTACAATTACTGTTGTTTCCCCATTTATAAAGCGTTCCATTTGCTTTTTTCTCGTTTCTGGTGGCATACTCCCATATATCATACTTACAGAATGCCCAGCATTTTCTAACCTTGAAGCAGTCTCTAATACTTTCCTTCTTGAAAAGCAAACGAGAGCATCACCTTTCGTTGTATGATTAATCTTAAACTCCTTTTTTTCAACAATAAGAGGAATGTCACGGTAATATTCACGAATCTCTATTTCTGAGTTACCTAATAATTGAATAATCATTTCTCTTGAATTCATGCTACCAATAATATGAACCTCTTTGGCATTGGCTTTAGTAATTGCTTTATACCAAGAAAAGCCGCGATCCCGATCTGTAATCATTTGAGCTTCATCAATTACGACTATGTCAAAAAATGACTTTTCGTGAAACATTTCAACAGTACAAGATAAATGACTAGCACCCTCTACTTCCTTCTCCTCTTCACCCGTTTTTAAACCACACGAGACTCCTTCTTTGTTTAATTTATCATATACCTCTAAAGCTAATAATCTTAAGGGGGCAAGATATAAACCCGTTTCCGCTATTTTCATTTGTTCCAAAGCATAATGCGTTTTACCTGTATTAGTTTCTCCTATATGAAGAACATAACGAATATTGCGACCAGCAGATGGACTGTATTCTCTTCCGAAAATATCTTCTATCATTCGAGCTTCCTCTTCTTTTTTTCGCTCGATTTCAGCCAATTCTTCTTCTTTTTTTCGCTCTCGATCCTTTATGTCGTGTTCATAAATAGCCATATGAGCTCGGAGGTCAAAAGGTATCGTTGCCAATTTCAAAAGATCTTCCACATACTCTGCTTTAATTTTTGAGAAATAATCGGATTGGAGTGCTAAAAGATAATCTTGGATCATTTCTTTTAAATGGGTAATTGTAAGAGATTGTTTAGTTATCTCTTCATATTCCTCTACAATCGGCGAGCGTAGTTGTTCAATAATACCATTTGAAACAAGACCAGTAACATACTTGTCAACTAATGACTTATATTTAAATTCATACGTTACATATTCCCAGTGAAAAGTTTTATGGACTTCACCAGTTAACTCTGTAAAAAAGGTCACCATCGTTGTATATTTTGTAGGGTCAAAATGACCTTGTTCTACTAACTTTTCTTCAATTTTATAAGCTTCAACAGTTGAGTACTTCTGCTTCTTCTTAAAATCAGCAGTAAGTTTTATAGCTACATAATTCCTAACGAAAATGTATAAAGTAGTAAAATTGTCTTCAATGTATCTTGCTACGCATTCATCAATCTCATTTTTTATTTCGCGCTTTTTATAAGCTAAACACTCTTCTTCCATTCTCTCCAAATAGCTAGCTCGTGCTATCGGGTATCTTTGCCGCCAAGAATTTTCGTTCTCAAGAAATTGTTCATTTAGCCATTGTAATACTTCAAATGACGGGAATGATCTCATTTCATTTCGAAAAAGTTTATTAATTAATTTTTTATCTACCCCTTCAATTTGATAGCCCTTTTCAAATAAATATCGTTTTTTTTCTTTTCTTGGAACATCATTGTTTGTCATGTTCAGCCATACATTAATCCATATTTGTTCAACATAAGTAATTCTTTCAGTTATATATTGACTATAACTTTGAGCAACTGTTTTTGTTTCAAGAAAACGATCAATGTCTTCATATACTTTTATCTTTGTATGTTTAATTGCCTCTGTATAGAGGTCGTTTATTCGATCCATAAATACTCTCCCTTCTATGGATGAATTCTAATGTTGAGAAGAGTTTTGTAAGAAACTATCCAAATAAGAGTCATATATTATAGTTTCTACCTTCTTATTCAATTTATTTATCTATCCTTTTATTTCTCCTAATTCACTGTATTAATGGATTATGTAATATAAACATGTTAATCAATTTTATCATTGATTATTCTCGCCAATAAGGTACTATATTAAGTTACGTTGAAGCGCACGTCACTTAATATAGATTTATGTGAGTCACTTTTGGTAATTATAAAAATACTCATGTTAATAAACATTTCGACATAATTACATAATTTCCTTTTACAATTCTCCTCACTCCAATAAATAAACTTACTAGAACAAGTGCAAAAAATGTCTAATTATGCGATAATGGATTTAGCATGCGATATTCAAGTAGGAGGGATTTACGTGAAAAATAAAAACAAATTTCAAACGAATGATAAAGTAAGCATCCTAGCAACAGGTCAAACAGTTACAGTTAATAAATTTAAATACGTCCCAAATATGAAAAGATACTCCTACACTGTAAATGAAAACCCTCAAACTTTTTACTTTGAAGAGGAATTAGAAGCTAAAACAGAACAATAGTAAAGGACTCCTAGTGAGTCCTTTGTTGTTTTGTTTGCTTCATCCCTATTCAACAAATTAATTTTCTAAGTCTGATTATAAATTTTTATCTATTGAGTTAGTACGTTTGCAATTAAATTTAGCTAATTATCTGTTTTATTTAGCTTATGAAATCACTCACATAGAAAGGATAAAATAATATTATGAACGATAAAGATAAGCAAATAATTGACAACTATTTACGTGATGAGCAAATGATGATTCTCATTTTTGCCCAATGGTGTGTTAATCATGATTTAGACCCTAATCAACTATATAAAAGAGCTTATCCACAGCAATCTAGTAACGCCGCTTTAGAGGAAGCCTTAGCTAATACCGTTTCAAAAGAAGAATCCGAATGTATAACTGATGAAACACTTCTAACCGTTCTATCGGTATTTGGAAATGAAGAGCTCGCTTTTATTGTTACAGAAGAAATAAAAAAGCTCAAAATTTAGCGGGAATTCAAATGACATTTTTTGACAGTCCTTAATCTGGGCTGTTTTTTAATTCCAAACTAACTCCATTAAACGGTCTTTTATTTTTATCTCCTTAATATTATGTAATGATATACCTTTTGAAAGGAGATAAGTATATGTATCAAATATCTGGTATACCGAAGCAAACACCTCCATTAATAACGGTTTATGGAGAAGGCTCTTTATCGATTTCTCCCGATCAAGCAGCGGTTACCCTTGGTGTTATTATTGAGGGGGAACAATTACAAGAAGTTCAACAAGAAAGTGCTATGATTATTACAAGAGTAATAAATAGCTTGCTACAACTAGGAATAAGCTCAGAAAACATCCAAACTGTTGTTTATCGTATTGACGTCCAATACGACTACAAAGACGGCAGGCAAATTTTTCGGGGTTATCAAGTTAATCATCAGCTACAAATACTGGTTGATAATATTGAGCTTACCGGCAAAATTGTTGACACCGCTGTTTTAAATGGTGCTAACTCTGTTACAAATATTGAATTCAAAGTAGCTCATCCTACTCTCTATTATCATAAAGCTCTAACTCTAGCAATGAAAGACGCCCATGGAAAGGCTCGAGTTTTAGCTAATGAATTAAATGTCAGGATTAACCCAGTTCCACAAAAAGTTGACGAATTAATATCTGCTCCAATTGTTCCATTTTCTGGTCCGCTACTTGCTAAAGCCGAAACTACGCCAATACAACCTGGTGAAATTACCATAACCGCTAATATCCAAACAAAGTACTCCTTTTATTAAACTAATTCCTCCCTTGTGATTTCCTTATACATAAACTTTATATATATATCGCAAAATATATAAGGTAGGAATAAGGGGGGATACAATGAAGACAGCTTCTGGTGAAAAAGAAGAAAAGCCTTTAGCTTGGTGGCAACTCTCATTATTAGGTGTAGCTTGTACTATTGGGACAGGCTTTTTCCTCGGATCAAGCATCGCTATTAACATGGCCGGTCCTTCCGTCTTGTTAGCTTATGCTCTAGCAGGGTTAGGTACCTATTTTGTTTATGAAGCATTGGCAAAAATGATGATTGCTAACCCACAAAAGGGGTCTTTTCGTACATATGCTAAACAAGCTTATGGTCGTTGGGCTGGATTTACTAGTGGTTGGGTTTATTTCCTCTCAGAAATGCTTATTATGGGAAGCCAAATGACCGCACTATCGATTTTTACAAAGTTTTGGTTTCCAGACATTCCGTTATGGATATTTGCTAGTGGCTATGCTGCGTTAGGGCTACTTGTCATCTTAGCTGGTCCAAAAGGCTTCGATCGAGTTGAAAATTTATTAGCGGTTTTAAAGCTCGCAGCGATTGTCATTTTTATCGTATTAGCCATTATCGCACTTTTTGGTGTATTCGGCGGAGCTGAAGAGACGGCTAGATTTCCTAGAACTTATGATGGCATCTTCCCAAATGGCATTAGAGGTTTAATGCCATCACTTATTTTTGGATTTTATGGTTTTGGTGGTATTGAGATTGTTGGTTTACTAGCAATACGTTTAACGAATATGAAAGACGCTCCAAAAGCCGGAAAAGTAATGCTTTTTTCCTTATCTTTTCTTTATATCGGCTCAATTGGACTTGCATTGTTTATGGTAACTCTAAATAATTTCACAAACGATACTAGCCCATTTGTTACGGCATTAAATAATTATGCAATCCCCTATGTTACTCATATTTTTAATGGTGTTTTTATTATTGCAGGATTTTCAACCATGGTTGCTTCATTATTTGCTGTCATTAGGATTTTAGTAACGTTAGCCGAAGATGAAGATGCTCCGAAAGCACTAGCAAAAAGAGTTAAAAATAATAAAATAGCTATAAATGCGATTTTATTAACTACTGTTGGTATCATTGTCTCAATAATATTAGCCATTATTATGCCTGGCCGGATTTATGAGTACATTACTACTGCTGCTGGTTTAATGCTATTGTATAATTGGTTATTTATTATTGGTTCTTACGGAAAATTACTAGAGATGACGACAATTGATAACACAAAGCGTTTTCTCGGTTTTTTCCTTGTTGTATTAGCGGTAATTGGTACCTTGTTTCATGGAATAAGTAGACCTGGTTTTTTTGTTAGTATTGCCTTTGTTGCAATCATTGCGGTCGTAACCTTATTTATGAAACAACATTGGAAAAAACCGAAAAACCCATCAACCCCTTCTGTTTTTACGAAAATAAAACAGTAGCAGCTTGAATACCAAAATACACACCAAAACCAATTAACGATATTCCTGATAAAATTGAAATTACTACTAATAGCTGATTTGTTAAAAATTTACGTAAATTACTAGATAAAAGGGCCATTGTAATATCCCAAACGGTAATTCCGATAAAAATTGCTGCACTATATAACAAAACCGTACTTAATTCATTTTGAGTCAGTGTTTTCGCTAAAATAGAGCCAAAAATACCGAGCCAAAAGAGAATCGTTAATGGGTTAAATAACGATATAAAAAAACCAGATAAAAAGGATTTTAAATACGATGCTTTATTACGATATTCATAATTTATTGTAGCAACTTCCCGAGCACCAAGAATACTTTCAAACCCTGTATAGACAAGTACAAAAAAACCGAATAACCAAAGAAAGGTTTGCATAAAAGGAATTTCTAAAAAGTTAACGACGCCTACAAATACTAAAAGCATATAAATGGCATCGGCAACAGTTGCCCCTAAGCCAACTAACCAAGAATGTAAAAATCCATTTTTTATTCCCTTATCAAGCTGTGCAGCATTTACAGGACCTATTGGTGCGGCTAATGAAAGTCCTAAAAATATGTAACCTAAAAAGACGCTCATAAAAATATCCTCCAGTCTGTAAAAAGTCATCTAAAGTCAGTTGGACAACCGACCGCTTGTACATTGTATTCAGCAAAAAGACTTCTTACGACTAGAGGATGTTTTAACTTTACTAATACTTTCATTCTTATAGCAATTAAATTATTGCTTATCTAATTCGATATCTACCTTCTTACCACCAACAGAAATAAAAGTATAAACCTCTAACTCAGTATTTATTTTTGTTAATCCTTGCAAATACGGTTTTATTAAATCTTTAAAATCTTCACAAATTCCTTCTTCTTTCATATTGGCAAACACATACATTTTCGTTTCTTCCATTACAAATGATAAGTATCCAACAGCTTCATTCCGATCTGTAACTATATTTAAAACTTGAGCATTTTGATTGATGAATTCTGGGGAAAAATATATTTGCAAATGAATTCTCCTTTCTGTCCTTTGTTCAATTATTTCACTTTAGGTTTATAAATAAACTTCATAACTTTATAAACAAAACGCAAACTAAACCAGTAAGGAGGGATTACATGGTTAACAACAATCAAGATTTCGAAAAAATTTATGAACAATATCGAAATGAAGTTAAAATTTTTGAAGGTAACATTGAGGAAGGTAAAGAAAAAATTGTAGCTGTTCGTAAAAATAATGATGGAGACTTAATTGCATTCAAAACAGAGAGTGGACGTGAATTAGATTACATTACAGCTCTAAATGAAGCAAAGGCAGGATTATTAGCTCATGTTGATGTATTTCATAAATACGAAAGAGACATTTTACGAAGTGAACCAGATGGAATTAAAGAAAACAACTTAGATAATCTACCTGAATTTTAATATAACGTAAATAGTGTCAGCCACCCCAATACTAACAGTTTGAAGTAGCTGACACTTATATTATTACTCTTAACACGGAATTTCAAAAGTTTGACCACAAACTTCTTCGATCAATTTACAAAACAACCCAAACTCTTTAGGGAATTTATTACTTCCACTTTTACAGATTTTCCCTTCCTCTGTAAGGATTTGTACACTCCATTTATTACCACCCACTAAATTTGCCTTTTCATATTTAGGATTCCAATGAAGTATATTCGTATTTTTTAATTCATCTCTAAATTTTTCACACTCTTCATTAGAAAATGTGATTACCGTTTCATCATACGTCCCACTTTCTTGTGCCCATACACCTTGATAATTTTCTAAATTTAAGTCCACAGTAAAGGCCTTCCCAAAATATCCACGAACAGTGGCTTTTATTCTTTTAATTTCACTATAATCAATATTTATTTGAGCGTAACTAAGGTCTTTAACCTTTACAGATTTTTTTGAAATTTGCTTTTTGCGTTTCATATTTAAATTCAATACTTCTACCCTTTTGGTGAAAAATTGAGTACTAACTTTAGAATTTTCCATTGAAATCGCCTCCTACTTATATAAAAAAACCAATATCTCGTCACTTTTTCTGACAATAATGTAAGCGCTTTTAAAAACATGGGCAATAGAAACGATTCCACAAGTATTTGAGGTTATTTTTGATAGAAAATCTTACATTTCCCCTCAAAAAAAATTTCAGTTGAAACCGCTCTAAGCATTGATATATAAGGAATTTTCCTAGTTATAGTTTACCTAATTACGGCAATTTTTCCAAGGGTAATTACCAATTTTTTTAAAATTTATGAAACCATTTGTTCACATTTTGAACAATATTTCTACCATGGAAAAATTCATTTCTATGTTTATCATAATGATAATCTTTTTTCCACTCTTCTATATTTTCAATGATTTCAGCTATCGCATTCGTAATAAAAACTATTTCTGAATTAGTCATTGTTGGATGTAATGATAAACGTACCCACCCTGGTTTAGTTGAAAAAATTCCCTTATTGATGTTATCTGTAATTTTTTTCGATTTTTCTTTACCTATTTTTAATAAATAATGACCGTAGGTTCCTGCACAAGCACAACCGCCACGTACTTGGATCCCATACCGATCACATAATAGCTTCGTCATTAAATTATAATGGATTCCTTCAACTGTAAAAGATATAACACCAAGTCTTTTTATCGTATCTCCTTGTAAAATGGTTAGTCCTCTAATTGAGATAAGTTTATTAAATGCTAAATTTAACAGTTCTTTTTCTCTTTGGAGGATTTTATCTTCCCCCATTTCCTCTTTCAGGGTGATACAAAGTGCTGTTTTTATTACTTGTAGAAAACCAGGAGTCCCTCCATCTTCACGCATCTCTATGTCTGGATAATATTTCTTCCCTCCCCATGGATTTGTCCATAGAACAGTACCACCCCCTGGATGATCTGGAATATGACTTTCATATAAATTTTTATTAAAAATTAACACACCACTCGTTCCCGGTCCCCCTAAAAACTTATGAGGCGAGAAAAAAATTGCATCCAACCGCTCTAGTTCATTATGTGGTCTCATGTTAATCTTTACATATGGAGCGGAACATGCAAAATCTACAAAACAATAACCGCCATACTCATGCATAATCCTAGCCATCGCATGATAAGGTGTTTCAATTCCGGTCACATTTGAACATGCAGTAAATACACCAATTTTCAGCTTGCGATTTTTGTATTGTTCTACAGTTTTACGTAGATTTGTAAGACTTATACAATTATTTTTGTCAGGTTCTACTACTATAACCTCTGCAATCGTTTCAAGCCAAGACGTGTGGTTCGAATGGTGCTCCATATGTGTCACAAAAACAACAGGACGATTTTCGCTTGTAAGGTACATTCGTTTTTGGTATTTTTCCAGGATCCTAAGCCCCAGCATTCGTTGAAATTTATTTACAACATCAGTCATACCAGCCCCTGATGTAATTAGGATATCATGTTCCAAATCAGCATTTACATGCTTTTTAATTAGTTTCCTTGCATAGGAATAGGCAGCTGTCATTGCCGAACCAGTAATATTTGATTCAGTGTGGGGGTTTGCAACAAAAGGGCCAAATGTAGTCAGTAACTTTTTTTCAATCGGCTTATATAGTCTTCCGCTAGCAACCCAATCAGCGTAAAGAAGCTTTTTTTTCCCGTACGGTGTTTGATAGGTTTCGTTCAAACCCACAATATTTTTTCGATATGCTTTAAAATAGCGCTCTAAATTAGACATAGTATCTCTCCCCCTTTTCCACTATGTAAAAAGCCCTTCTTACTTATTGTATTTGAATTACATAAAAATTGTGATTTTGCCTCATAAATTAAAAGTGGTAAATTTTCCTATTGTATTTATTGTGTAATGGTGTTATATTAAACAAGCGATGAGCTCAAGTTGCATAAGTCGAGATTGACACACCTTTATGGTAATGCACTATGTGGAGTGCAGTCTCTCGCCGCAAGACGCAAGAAAGACGCCCTTTGGGCGTCTTTCTTTATTTTATCCAAGTAATAACATCTTCTTTTGCCTTACGTGTTTTAGGTCGTGGCTCGTCGATACGATAGCCGAAAGCCACCATAACAGAGACATCTAAATGCCCACCCTCTAATAAACCTTCTTCCTCAAAAATCTTATGTACACCATCATAGTTAAATCCTTCGATAGGACAAGAGTCAATACCGATTTGTGCTGCAGCCGTCATCATATTTGCTAAAGCAATATACGTCTGTTTACTTGCCCAATCAAACATTGTGCGTTCGTTGTCTAATAAGTGTTGATCTGACTCCTGAAAGTTTTTATAGCGTTCATGAACTTTACCAATTAAATCTTCTGGCAATCCTTTAACTTCCAATAAATGATTTTTTATATATTCAGAATCATATTTCGTATCTTTCATAGTTCTAGCTAATATAGCTACATAATGACTAGCAGTTGGGATCTGACCTTGAGCCCCCCAAGACACTTCTTTTAGTTTGTTCTTTAGGTCCTCATTTTCAATTACTACAAACTTCCACGGTTCAAGACCAATCGAACTCGGTGACCATCTTGCAGTTTCCAAAATAAAATCAAAATCAGCCTCTGATATTTTTTTAGTTGGATCAAACTTCTTTGTTGCGTGTCTAAATTGATACGCATCTAGAATTTGCTGTTTTATTAATTCCTTATTTTCCACATTAATACTCCCCTTTTTAATTCATACTATAACATTAACTATTGTTATCTATTTATTATAATAATAACATTTCTAAAGCGAAACAAACATAAACACTTTTAACAGTATTGTCACTCAAATATTCTACTTAGGACTAGAGATTATTCCACCTTCTAAGATAGACTTAAAACATAACGAAAGAAAGGAGAAAATCTTTCAACTCCTTTCTTTTCTGCTACCGAATATAACTTATTTATTTTTACTCAAGTTAAAGCATACTACTTTCGGCTCTGTCATTGCTTCAATTGCATACCTTACCCCTTCTCGACCTAAACCTGATCCCTTTATCCCCCCGAAAGGCATGGCGTCAATACGATAATCACTACTGTCGTTTACCAACACACCGCCTACTTGCAAGTTCTTTATTGTAAAGAAAGCCTTATCTAGGTTAGAAGTAAAAATTCCTGCTTGGAGACCAAAATTTACAGCATTAGACTTTTCAATTGCTTCTTCCAAACTTTCAACAGCTGTAACCATTACTACTGGACCAAAAATTTCTTCTTTCGCTATTTTGGCTGTTGCTGGAACTTCCGTTAAAATTGTAGGTTCGTAAAAGCTACCGTACCTTTTTCCACCTAATTTAAGCTGTGCTCCTTCATCTAAAGCTTCATTTACCCACAATTCAACTCGTTTGGCTTCTCTTTCAGTAATCATCGGACCAACATTTGTTTGTTCATCCATTTTATTTCCAATCCTGAGCAAGGCTGTTTCTTCAATAAATTTCTTTAAAAAGCTATCAAAAATTTGTTTCTCAACAAAAATACGTTGAACACCTATACAATTCTGTCCAACTGCCGAAAAAGCACCCGAAACACATGAACTCACGGCTTTTTCAAGATTTGCGTCGTTTAATATTATAACTGGAGAGTTAGAGCCTAACTCCATATTTATCTTCTTAAGCTCTGCTTGACGGATAATTTTTTTGCCAACTTCTAACCCTCCAGTAAAAGATATCATCTTTACAGATGGATGGCGTACAAGCGTTTCACCTATGTCACGACCCGAACCTGTAATTACAGATAGATAACCCTTTGGTAAACCTGATTGGGTAAATGCTTCGGCAAGTAATAAAGCACTTATTGGTGTTACTGATGCTGGCTTTACAACGATAGCATTTCCTGATGCAAGTGCTGGACCTATTTTATGTGCGACGAGATTTAGAGGATCGTTAAATGGAGTGATTGCACCGACCACCCCAATAGGAAAGCGATAATAATACCCTAATCGATTTTCACTTCCTTCTCTCTGGTCAAAGTTTATTGTTTCACCATTTATTCGTCTAGCTTCTTCAGCACTTAGTAGAATAGTTTGAATCGCGCGATGAACTTCACTTCTAGCTTCGCTTATTGTTTTACTACCTTCTAAACTTATTGTATATGCATATTCCTCAGCATGTTTTTCAATAAAGGCTGCCGCTCTATTGAGTACCTCTATTCGTTTATGAGTAGGCCATTTTTTAAAATTTCTAAACGCTTCAGCACCTTTTTCAATTGGACTAACCATCTCTTTCTTTGTTGCTAATGGGACTTTCCAATAATTTTATTATCTTGGGGATCTATGACATCAAACGACTGATTCGAATAGACCCAGTCACCTGCAAGAAGCATTTTCCGTGATTGGATTTTCATCCGCATCACACACCACCTTCCCCATTTATTTGTATTGCCATTGGTAATTAATGATATCAATTAACAAAGAATAACCTGTCTCTACTAGACCTGCTCCGGCTCCCGATAAAAATATCGGACCAGCTAAATCACAATCATACATAATTGCATTTGTCGCACCTGTCACACTTGCTAATGGGTCATTTTCATCTAACAGTTCAGGTTTTACACTCGCTATTACATTCCCATTTTCTTTTTTAATTCGAGCAAGTAACTTCCACTTCTTTTTCTTGCGTAGAGCTTCTTGAACCATTTTTTCGTTTAAATCGGTTATTCCCATACACGTTACATCTTCAGTAACTATTTCTCCCCCCATAATATAATTAGCTAATATCACTGCTTTATAACGAGCGTCATAGCCTTGGACATCAGAAGTTGGATCTGCTTCTGCATACCCTAATTTTTGCGCTTTTAGTAGTGAATCTTCATAAGAATGTCCTTGTTCCATTTCCGTTAAAATAAAGTTAGTCGTTCCATTTAGAATTCCTTTTATTTCTGAAATATCATTTCCAGCTAATGTCACGGTAGGCATTCTAAGTGCGGGAGTTCCACTCATAACTGTTCCTTCAAAACCAAAGAAAACATCGTTCTTTTTTGCTAAATCAGAAAGCTCCTTGTATGCGATTGCAACAGGGCCCTTATTAGTCGTAACGACACTTTTTTTCTGTTTAAAAGCGGTTCGACAATGGTCAATAGCTGGCTGTCCTGTTTTTACATCAGTATAGGTTACCTCAACAATCATATCAGCATTTGAATTTTTAATCGTTTTCATACTGTCCCAGCCTTTTATAAGACCAGGGGTATTTGGATAGTTTTCAACATTTCCGGTATCATTGACTACTTGTAATACTTTTTCAATATTTAATCCCTCTGGATGATAAACCGAACCTTTTTTTTTGTCACAAACCGATACTACGACTGGTTGTAAACTATACAATTTTTCTAGTTTCTTCTTTTCTTCTACTAATAACTTAGCTAACGCCTGACCGACTCCGCCAAATCCTATAAATGCTATATTCATAGGTGTTGTTCACCTCCAATATAGAGTAATAGATTTTGAGCGCATTTCGTTAGTAATGCTGTCCCGACTGGAAGAGCATCTTCGTCTAATTGAAAATAGGGCGAATGAAGCTCGCCTCTTAACCCACATCCTAAAAAAAACATCATACTAGGAATTTTCTCAGCAATAAAACTAAAATCCTCGCCACCCAAACCAAAAGGCTCTTCCAAAATGTTTATTGAAGGATATAAAATTTTAGCTGTTCGTTTCACAACCTCTGTAATCTTTTCATCATTGTATAGAGCTGGTTCACCATGTTCAATTTTAAGTTCGTAGCTACCACCTAAACTTTCTACGATGCTAGCTACGATTTTCAATTCATCTATTAACTGTTGTCGGACTTCTTTTTTATAAGAACGGATCGTTCCTCTTATCTGTACACGATTAGGAATTATATTAGCAGTTGTGCCACCATGTATTTCCCCTACACTTATTACCGCTACGTCTAGTGGGTTCACACGTCTACTTGTTAAACTATAAATTCCTTGTAGAACGAAACTTGCCATCCAGAGAGGATCTTTTCCTTGGTGTGGATACCCACCGTGTCCACCTACTCCTTTAATTGTTAGCATAAAATTGTCGATGTTAGCCATACTTGGCCCTTTGTTCACCTGTAATTCACCTGTTTTTCTCCAAGGACAAACATGCAATGCAATAGCTGCTTTCACATCATCAATGACTCCTGATCGTAAAAGGTGTGGGGCACCTGTAAGGCCTTGTTCATCAGTATTTTCTTCAGCTGGTTGAAAAATTAGTTTCACCGTACCATTTAGCAATCCGGCATCTGCATCTTCTTTTAATAGTTTTGCTGCACCTAATAACATCGCTGAATGAGCATCATGGCCGCAAGCATGCATCACTCCATGATTAGTTGATGCATATTCTAATCCCGTTTCTTCTTGAATTGGTAGGGCATCCATATCTGCACGTAGTCCGATGACTGGCCCTTTTTTTCCACTTATTGTAGCTACTATACCGTGTCCACCAATCCCAGTATGAAACTGTGTAAACCCTATGGCTTTAAGCTGTTCCAAAATATACGCACTCGTTTTAACTTCTTGAAAACTTAGTTCTGGGTTACTATGCAAATGACGACGCCAATTAATAAGTTCTTGTTTAAGACTTTCTGCTTTCGTTGCTATATTCAAAGGTGATCAACTCTCTTTTGGTAGGGCATCAAATGCTTGCTTCAGATCATAAATAAGATCGTCAATGTCTTCAATTCCTGCTGAATAACGAATTAGCCCTTCTGGGATCCCCATTGCTGCACGTTCTTCTGGGGTACATTCTACATGACTTGTCGTTCTAGATGGACCAACTATTGTTTCAACAGCACCTAGGTTTGCTGCCCGATTTGCGTATTTTAATTTCGGTAATAAATGCCTAACTGTATCTACGCCACCTTTTACTGCAAAACTTAACATTCCACCAAAATTAGACATTTGTTTTTTCGCTATTTCATGGCCTGGATGATCAATTAGTCCTGGATAAAACACAGCTTCCACCATATCTACTGTTTGCAAATATTTTGCAATGGCCATAGCATTTTCATTTTGTCTATTAATTCTTAAAGAAAGTGTCTTCATACCACGAAGCAATAAATAAGCGGCCATCGGATCAAGTGTCGCCCCATTTATTTCTCGGTAATGATAAATCGCTTCAACTAATTCTTTTTCGCCACAGACTGCACCACCTAAAGCGTCAGCATGCCCACCTAAAAACTTTGTTGCACTATGAATAACAAGATCAACACCAAGTTTTATAGGTTGTTGGTTGATTGGCGTGGCAAACGTATTATCAACAATAACCAGTGCATTTTGTTTTTTGGCTGCTTTTGTAATACGGTAAATATCAGTAATTTTCACTGTTGGATTAGTTGGCGATTCAATATAAACAACGTTACAACCTTTGGCAATCTCATCCTCTATTTCTTCATGATTACCGGTTTCGCATAAGGTTACATCGACTTTTTGTTTCGGTAAGAATTCTGTAAATATTTTATTTGTCCCTCCATAAGTATCTTTTATTGATACAACACGGTCACCTGGATATAAAAATGTACTTAACGTATTACTAATCGCAGCCATACCAGTTGAAAAACTAGTAGCAGCCTCTGCTCCTTCTAATATTCGAATCTTTTCTTCAAAAGCTTGAACGGTTGGATTGGTATTTCTGCCATAAATATGGCCTTTCTTATTTCCAATTGCCACTTCATACCATTCATCCATATCGTCATAGCCAAAAGATACACTATGAACGACAGGAACTTGGGTTGCTCCAAAAGCAAGATAGTCACGCTCACCCGCCCATACGACCTCAGTACCAATATTTGTTTTCTTCATATAGAAACCCTCCTTAAATGAACGATTTTGCCTGTTAATAAAAGTACTAACAGGCAAAAGGATGTCTTAGCTAATTTTCCCATCTTGGTTCGTATATGAAAAAGGATCCTGTAGGATTAATTGGCGTGGAAACGTCGTAAACGTTTCACACCCTTTTTCTGTTACTCTGAACGTTTCACTAATCTCTATGCCATAATTATCAAACCAAAGTCCTGGTATGAGGTGGAACGTCATATTCGGCTTTAAGATGGTTAGATCGCCATTTCTAATACTAGCCGTATGCTCTCCCCAATCTGGTGGATAATTTAAACCTACCGAATATCCTAAACGTGATTCTTTTTCAATTCCATGTTTCTTAAGACTTTTACACCAAGCACTCTCAAGTTCACCACATGTTAAACCAGGTTTGACTGCTTCTAATACTTCATTTAGACCCTCGATAACTATAGGAGACAGTCGCTTTAATTCTTCTGATGGAGTTCCAATTGTAATGGTTCGTGCGAGTGGGACATGATATCGTTTATAACAGCCTGCTAATTCAATGATAACTTCATCTCCCTCTTTAAACATACGATCAGTCCACGTTAAATGAGGACTCGATGTGTTCTCCCCTGAGGGTAACAATGGTGCAATCGCTGGATAATCCCCACCATACTCATCTGTACCAGCTATTATTGATTGATAGATCTTCGCAGCTGCATCACATTCTCTTAAACCAGTACGTACATATTCAACTCCATTTTTCATCGCTTGATCAGCAATTTTTCCTGCACGCTTCATATATTCAATCTCTTGATCTGACTTCACTAGTCGAACGAAGTTTACTAGTAACCCTGCATCTTTAAACGTTGCATAACATAGATGCTTACTCAGTTGCGCATATGCCTTTGCCGAAAAATAATAATTATCCATTTCCACTCCGATATAGCGTTTGCCATGCCCTATTCCCCTTAAAATATCGGCAATAAAATCCATTGGATGATGGATAGTTGAGTGAACGTAGTAATCTGGATAACCAATGACATTTTCAGAAGATAGCCACGTTGTTTTTTTGGCTCCATTACCATCCTGATTTCTCCCAATCCAAATTGGTTGAGCCTCATCTATAATAATCATTAGCATCTGATGCACATAAAAGGACCAAGCATCATAACCAGAAAGATAATTAATATTTGCAGGATCCGTAACAAGTAAAACCTCAATTCCTCGCTGGGCCATAAGCTGCTTCGTCTCACTTAAACGGTTTTGATATTCTGATATATCAAATGGAAGCATCGGATCCCCTCCTTGTGTTAATAGAAAACCTTGCTAAACTACCATCTGAAGAAAAATTATACTTACTTCTCGATAGTGTAAAAATGTTGGTTATTTGTTACTATCATCATATTAATTTCTTGGTTTATACGGAATGTTAAAATTGTATGAAATTTGGACGAATGATTTTATACAAAATAGTTAGACAATGTAAGATTTCCTACGAAAAATGACGAACAAGTGAAATATAACTTTATCTCAAAAAAATAAGGTATAGCTACCAAGCTTCGTAGCATACACCTTATATTTCCTTTAACATCCAGAGGCGAACACTTAGCTCTAATAAAAACAAATCATCAGAATCTACTAATGACAATTGAGTTAGAGACTCGATATTTCTTAATCGATGTAACAAAGATTGACGATGTAAATTTAAGACCCTTGCAGTTTGACTTACATTACCTTTGTATTTGTTATAAATCATAAATGTATAAATTAAATCAGTTTGCCTTTTGCGATCATAGTCAAGCAATGGTTGTATTGTAGTTTTCACAATTTCAGCTATTTCATCATCTTTGGAAATAGCCATTAACAATCGATTAATTTTCGTATCACTAAAAAATGTACGCTGTCCAACGTCTTTCTGTCGCTTGCCAATATCAAGTGCAGTACTGGCTTCTTTATAGCTTTCATGGAAGGCATAATGTCCATCTTTATGTGTAGCGATCCCCCACGATAATACAACCCCTGTTAATAATTCATATAACCTTCGTTCTATTATATCTAAAAATTGGTTAGCTGTTTCCATATATGGATGATGATCGGCTTCTAAAAAAACAATGACTTCACCATCCTCAAACGTTATCATATTACGTCTGTGCAGTAATTTAGCTGCATTAGTAATTTCCTTTTGCAAGTAATAATTTAAACTTTGAAGAGATTTGACTTCCTGTTGAACCTTACGTTTATTTTTAACTTCTTTAAGAGAGACTTCACCAACAATACATATATAAGGACGAGTTAAATCATGTCCGAGTAACTGTGCTTTTGAAATAATTTGACTTGTCACTACTCCCTTCGTTTTTGCCAAATTTAATATAAAATTATCATTTAAACGAATTTTCGTCATTTCTACCGCATTTTCCTTAACAAAATAAAGTGCACAAGCAGTTAAGGCGTGTTCAAGCACATTCATAACAAACCATGTTAACTGTTCCCTATCCTCTAACTGAATAAATAAACTTCCTTGACTTTTTTGATTGTTTAAAATGGAGAGTTGGAAGCACATTTGATCATTAACCATATATTCTTCCATGAAATGATAAAGTGGATGTTCACTAAATAAAATGTTTAAATGAGGAATTTGCTGAAGTTGCCCTAGTTCTTTTTCGAAAAAAACTTGTATTAACTTTTTATCAAAATGACGTTCTGCTCTAATTGTTTGAGTTTGATCTGTGATCGCAACTGGAATTTTTGTATATTTATAAAGTAAATTAGCTATATCTTGTAAACTTTTCCCGTGAAGAACACAGTTGATTAGTTCTTGTCTGACAGTTTCTGCTTTCTGTCGTTCTCCTTGCTTATCTTGATTTATTTTCTCTAAAACTATTTTTAGTATATCTCCAAATCTAATCTCCCATGGAATTTCAAGAATGATAAATTGATGTTTTTTCGCTAATTCCAATACTTGGTCTGGAATATCATAAATATATCTTCCTGTGGCTAATCCTAAGACAGAAGCCTCAGAATCAATAATATCTTTAACAAATTGTTCCAATAAGTTTGGATCGTCCTCACAACCGATACCAGTGCTTAATACAAGTTCGTTTTTTTTCACGAAATTTTCTACCGGAAGTTCAATCACTGTTACCCACTCAACCACTTTCTTATCTAAAAATGATTTCCCACACCTTATTTTAGCTGTTTGCATAATTGACATTTGGACAATATCCCTAACAGTTAATCCCACTAAAACACCTCACCCGTACAATATTCTACTTAATTACCATACTATGTTTTTAACCCACCTAATCATGACCCCAAATAGAGAATTATTCAAATCGAAGGCTAAATGACTAGTATTGGGGACAAAATTTTCAAAAGTTGTTGACCAATTTTCTTGAAATCAAATAATAACTACCCGGTACTGAAATTGGCAGAAAAATTTATTCTATAATTGAGTGAATATCATAATTACTAGGATCGATCGACATAAATCTATACCTAGTTACGAACAGTTCAACGTACATAGATATAAATTCTTAGTACGAGAATAATGAATGAAGCAATTCATTAAAAATTTGAAACATTTCTTTATCTTTAACGACTACATATTTGAATAAAAAATAATCACCTTTGGGGGTATAAAAAATGAAAAAACAATGGAAAATTTTATTATCTATCGCATTGGTTACTGTATTAATAACAGCTTGTGGGACTGGTGGGGAGACATCAGAAAACCAAACAAGCGGGAACGAATATGAAAATCTTACTGATGCTGAAAAACAAGTGGTTAACTTTGAAGAAATGGTTACTGCAAAAATTGAGTTGTTAGACGGTCAGTATTTCTTTACATTGATAAATAACAGTGACGAGGATATAGATTTGTCCTTTAGCAGTACTCAAGAATATGAGTATACGATAACAAACAGTAACAAAGAGCACCTATATACGTATTCAATGGATAAAATGTTTGCAGAAATGTTCGTCGAAAGAACGATCGCTCCAAATAAAGATTATGTAACAGAAGTCGATGTAGAGTATTTGGTGAACCTTGAAGATGGCACATATACTTTAGAAATTTGGTCAGTAGCATTAGAGACCAATGATTTAAGATCAAAAATTGAAATTACAATTAATCAAGAAAATCTCGGTACCTACGTTGGGCAAATTGACAACAATTCCGTTGAGATTATTGATAGTAACGGGGAGCCAAAAGCTTATCGTCTTACTGACGAAGTTAGATCATCTATTTCTACCCTTGAAACAGATGATAAGGTAAAATACCTTTTCTATGAACAAGATGGACAATTATTTTTAACACTAATTGAAGAAAGCAACTAATTCAAGAAAAGCGTAGGCGCTGGAAGGCCTTTGACAGAAGCCGCTCTTTGGCTTCCACGTGCTTCTGCGTCTAACAACACTGCTTCGAAGTAGGCTTCTTCGAAGTAGGCTTCCTCGAAGCAGTGTTTTGTGCGACGAGTAACCGCAGGAGCAAAGTAGCATGAAGTATCTTCAAAGAAGGAATCCAGAAAGTCATTGAAGTCAGAAACTTGACTGAAGTGACCGAGCTCGTAGGCTGCTTGCGCTAGACAGTTTCCAAGTTAGAAATTTATAAATTCTGATACTGTAAGAAAAAACTAAGACTCAAGCTATAATTAGGTAGCGAGTAGTCTTAGTTTCTCTTTACACGTTAGGATTTTTATTTACAAAAAATGAACTACATCGTAAGGTCTTCAACTAAATCTTTTAATACACGAGCCGCTATTACACAATCATTTAATGATGTCCATTCCATTGGATTATGGCTAATACCACCTTTGCTCCGCACAAACACCATGGCAATAGGGAGGTGGCGGCCAACAATCATTGCATCATGCCCTGCTCCACTAGGTGATAAATGGGATGACCTCACATGATTTTCAACAGCTTTCATAACTTTCCCTTGCATTTGAATGCTAATTGGCACAGGTGTAATTCGAAAATTCTCAGTTATTTCTACTGATATTCCTCGATCACTTGCTACCTGTTTTGCTGATTCAGTAATTTTATCTACCAGAAGATCTCGTGTCTCTTTATGTATATCCCGAATGTCAACACAAAGAGTTACTTTACCTGGAATTACATTCACTCCATTCGGGTGTACATGAACTTTGCCAACAGTTGCTACTGCTGAAGGACTAACCTTACTCGGTAACGTTTCTACTTGTAAGATAAATTGGCTCGCTGCAGTTAAAGCGTCTGATCGATCATTCATTGGTGTATTTCCAGCATGACCTGCAATCCCTAAAAACGATACTTCTATCCAACATGGTCCTGCTATTCCTGTTACAACGCCTACAGGTAAATTTTCCTTTTCTAATTGTTTTCCTTGTTCAATATGAACTTCAACAAAGGCTGCAATTTCCTTCAAATTACGTTTTGCTGATAAATAACCATCAACTGTTAAGCCAGCTTCTTCGAGTACTTGTTCAAATGAATTTCCAAAAACATCAATTAGTTTTAGCTGCTCCTCACGAATCACCTCTCCCACCATTGCTCCACTACCACTTAATCCACCATTGAACCGAGATCCTTCTTCATCAGTGAAAATGACTACTTCATAAGGTTTCGTTGGTTGGTAGCCCTTTTCTTTCCAAGCTGCTACTACCTCTAAGGCAAGTAGAACACCAAGAGTACCATCAAAGTGGCCGCCATTAGGTACAGTGTCAAGGTGAGATCCAGACATCACAACAGGCGAATCATTCTCTTTTCCTTCTAAACGTCCAAAAACATTGCCAGCTCCGTCTTCACGAACTTCTAAGCCAGCTTCTTTCATCCATTCTTTAACAAGTTTCTTTGCTTTTCGTTCTTCTTCAGAAAAACCCATTCTACTTGAACCGTTGTTAGGAGTTAAACCAATTCCAGCTAATTTGGCTAAACGCTCAGCAAGACGCTTACCATTAATTCCTTCAACATTTAACTTATGATCATAATCTAATAGTAACCTTTGATAAAATCGCTTTGGAAAATCTGTCATTTCATTATGCATGTTTTCTCTCCTTTACACTCTGAGATAACGTTTTTTCTATTCTAAGATAAAATAACAATCGTAATCATAACACTAATTTCCACATTGTTAGAAGAAATAACTTGTACTTTTTATTATCTATTATTCTTTTTTAATTTTAAAGAAGAATATTCCTATAAAGCTGACCTAACAATCATTGGGAAAGAACCCCCCACTGATTGTTAGTTATTCTATATCAGACCTTTAGGGACAGTTAATCCCCAACCTAAACTTTTCGATTTTCTTAAGCTTTGAGGTGGCGGTCTGACTGCCTCTTAAGAGTGGGATAAAACAACAACTCTAAATAAAGAATTATGTAATTCTTTAACTTTATGAATTGAAAAAAAGTATGTTATGATATTTTTATCAAAATTAAGGAGAATGTATGTGCATTATCGTTGGATCGCATTATGGTGGATCTCTCTAGCTCAATTATTTGCACTAAGCCTTTGGTTCAGTGCCTCTGTTATTATCCATGATTTAAGATTAGCTTGGGGGTTAAGTACGTTTTCAGAAGCATTTATTACTTCATCAGTTCCCATTGGCTTTATTGTTGGTGCTCTGTTTAGTTCATATTTTGGTTTAGCTGATCGATTTAACGCAAAGAAAATCTTTGCTTTCTCGGCACTATTAGGGGCAATTATTAATGCCTTGATTTTATTATCAACAACAGCATGGGTAGGTATTGTTCTACGTTTTATAACAGGTGTAACATTAGCCGGCGTTTATCCGATAGCTGTAAAAATTCTCACACAATGGTTTCCGAAAAATCGTGGACTAGCAATTGGCATATTAATCGCTGCCTTAACCATTGGTTCAGCGCTCCCTCATTTTATCGTTGTATTTTTCTCAGGCTTTCATTGGCATTTTATTATAATTAGTAGTTCTAGCCTAGCCATGCTTGCTTCTATCATCATGTGTTGGATTGTTAGAGACGCTCCTAACACCATGAACAAAACTGCCTTTTCCTTTACATTATTAAAAAAAGTAATTCAAAATAGACCTGTCATGCTAGTAAACTACGGTTATTTTGGTCATATGTGGGAGCTTTATGCCATGTGGACATGGCTACCGGCCTTTATGACAGCAAGCTTTATGACATTTTCACCCGAGATTAAGCCATGGTTTAGTGCTTTGGCTTCATTTATTTGTATCGGAATTGCCGGGGCTATCGGGTGCATTCTCGGTGGCTATGTTGCTGATAGAATTTGCCGAGCTCGTTTAACAATTATATCAATGGGGATCAGTGGTCTTTGTGCTGTTCTCATTGGATTTACATTTGGCAGAGCAATCTGGCTTACGATGGTGGTCGCAGTAATTTGGGGTGTTTTCGTTATTGCTGATTCAGCTCAATTTTCAGCAGCGGTTTCAGATTTTGCAGAAATAGAGTACGTAGGAACTGCATTAACATTTCAAATGTGTATCGGTTTTATGATAACCATTATTACAATTCAACTTTTTCCTTTATTACAATCATATATCGGTTGGGAGTTGGTATTTCTATTCCTTGCCGTTGGACCTTTATTCGGAATTTTATCAATGCTTAAATTTCGTTTATATGAATTTAACAAGCCGACCTAGTGTGATCGGCTTTCTTTTGATTGTCTATGATTTCTGTACTTTTCTACTAAACGTGCGCCAGTTCACGTTCTTCAATATTAAGTGGTGGAGGTACTAACCAACCTTTTTCCTTTTGAATACGTAATAAACGAAGTCCATATGTGGCTTTTTCCACATGGTATTTACCAAATATTGTAGCAATGTCTTCACGAATTGCTTCACCCATAATTTGGCTACAAGAAACTAAACCAGTAGCAATGTTTTTGGCAATAGTCATAGCTATTTCACTATCGTTAAACCGTGCCCCTACCGGAATACTTTCCAAATTTGCTATTGGTCTTTCAGGTGGTGCTGGTGGAAGTGCAATTCCATTTTCTTTTAATAAGGCTTCTAGTTCTTGTACCTGTGGCTTCATCTCATTACGGATTTTATCCTCAATGAATTTCTTTAAATCTCCATCCCCTGTATGATTAATAAACGTTTGATATGCTGCAATCGTACTATTAACTCCTGACAGGTACACCCAAATTGAAGATACTTCGCCGTAATGCATTGGTTCATCTTTTGGATTTCCACTTAAGATTCCCATTTTTAAATCCCTCCATATCGTTGTTAGACAATGTGTCTACAAAACATAGATTAACCTATCTGTAACAAAACTCTCCTGATAATATTTGGAGAGGATAAATGATAATCAAGAAGTATGACCAAGAAAAATATCATTACGGGAAGAAAAAATTCACATGCGCTACATATCATAAAAATTCTGTTTTACAATGACCGAAAATAGTTTCGACCGTATCCAGTTAGAATTACTAGTGTTTTTTCTTTTTTGGAAATACTTTTTTTCACATTTTAATTGTTCGTATTCAATCATGTTACCTGCTACCTTCTTTTCTTCAACTACAACCCAGTGATCATTTTTTAAAGTCAAATATACCATCACATTTGTATTTGACGTTTCTTTGTATAGGAAATAGGCATGATAAGGTCTAACAAAGAGTCTTGGTGTACCCCTTGTACTTGCTTTTATATTTTTAAAAAGACCTGACAACGTATGATAGTATTGATCGTTTTCTTTACCTCCATAAGCCAAATGTGCGGCCTCAATATCTCTTATTGTAAATTTTTCATAAGTGTCGTCGATATCAAGTTGAAAGCTATTAATAATATCTTCCATTACTTTTTTGTTGAATAGTTCATCTCTCAATTTTCCTTCTTCCACACACTCAGGAGAAAGTGACTCAGATGTATCATCACTTCTTACGAGTAGTGTATTTAGAGAAATGCTCATAACAAACATCGAGAAAGCGACAAAAAGATACTTCAACTCTCTTTTCACCTCAAATTATTTTTTTGTTATTATCTACCAAACAATTGAGATTATACAGTGGCATTACTCGTTACATCTCTGCAATAATTTTTTGCGATCCTCCCATTTGTGCACGCTCTTTCCAATTTATGCACCATTCCTCCTGGCTTCTGCTACTATGGTCAGTTAGAAATTTATAAATTCTGATTATGAAAAAAAGTTATGATCATTTATTAATCATAACTTTCTTCTAAAACCTTCAATTCTGTGATAACTTTTCTACACTTACCCTTCCAGAGAAAAATGTTGCTCCTCCACCCATATCTGCAATTCGATCAGGCGTAAGTGCGTTGACAAAATATTTTGTCCCTAGTGCATCAGCCCATAAACCTTGCGTAACGACAACACCCGGAAGTACATTTTGTCCTACTGCTGCAAGAAGTTCACATTCACCACGTTCATTCCAGATTCTTACTTTGTCACCATTTTCAATTCCCAGTTTGAAAGCATCCGTTTCATTTAAATGCACTCTAGCCACCTTCTCTAAACGAACATGCTTTTCATTGTTAGAAAACGTAGAGTTTAAAAAATTATGATTAGGTGCAGGAATAAATAAAAACGGATGCTCGCTCTCTTTTACAAGAGGCATATATGAAGGCAATGCTGGAAATCCTTGTATTGTCAGAGCTTCAGAATAAAGCTCAATTTTTCCACTAGGTGTCGGAAGCCTTTCCTCTAATATCGATTTCCTCTTTGCTTTTATATATTGTTTCTCACTAAGAGATTTGTAATCTATTCCTAGTAAATGAGGATTGTTACAATTCAACCCTTGATGAATCATCTCCACGTCGCTATCTTTAAAGCATTCTTCTTCAAATCCAAAACTTTGTGCAAGCAAACGAAACACATCCGTATTAGATTTACTTTCCCCGTAAGCCTCAATAACAGGTTGTTGAATTTGAACAAAGTGATGCCAATATGACGTATAGAAATCTGTATTTTCATAGGATGAGGTTGCTGGAAGAACAAGATCTGCATACATTGCTGTTTCTGTTAAAAATAAATCGTGAACAACAGTAAACAAATCTTCTCTAGCTAGCCCCACGCGAACTTTATTTCCTTCCGGTGCTACTATCGCCGGGTTGCAGTTATAAATAAATAATGAACGAATTGGCTGATCCTTATCCAAAAGTGCCTGTCCAATCACGTTCATATTTATGATACGTGTATCCTTTTTTTCTAATAAATCAAGACGCTCGAGAGCTTCACTATTATGATTTAAAATACTACTATTACTTTTTATCGCACCGCCGCCTTTGATACGCCATTGACCAACTAAAGCAGGAAGGCAAGCAACTGTTCGAACACACATTCCACCATTATCATGATGTTGCATTCCATTTCCTATACGTATAAACGATGGAGAAGTTTCACCGTACATTCGAGCTAGTTTGTAAATGTTTTCAATTGGAACTCCAGTCAGTGCGGAAACTGTTTTGGGATCATATTGTTTCACATGCTCCTTTAACTGTTTATGCCCTACTGTATAACGCTCTAGAAAATCATTATCTGTCAGTTCTTCCGCAAACAATATATGCATAAGACCTAAAGCAAGGGCTGCATCAGTTCCAGGTAATATTGAAATAAACCAGTCCGCCCAACGTCCTGTCTGGTTTTTATGAACATCAATTACGACTATTTTTGCTCCATTTTTCCTCGCTTTTTCGGCAATGGCAACTTGATGCATATTTGTACTTACCGCGTTAACGCCCCAAAAAATAAAAAGTTTTGTGTTGATCGTTTCTTCTGGGTCTGTTCCAAACCCTCCACCCATTGTATATTTATATCCTGTAGAACCCGCATCTGAACAAATCGTTCGATCTAATAGACTCGCTCCTAATCGATGAAAAAAACGTCGATCCATCCCTTCAGAATTTAACTTACCCATATTTCCATAAAAACTATAAGGTAGAATACTTTCTGGACCTGATTCATCGATTAATTTTGACCAACGCATACGGATCGTTTCAATTGCCTCATCCCATGAAATTCTCTCGAAATTCCCTTCTCCTTTAGCACCAACTCGCTTTAAAGGGAATGAAAGTCTCTTTGGATCATAAATACGCTCTGTCATATGGCGTACCTTATTACAAATATTTCCCTTTGTTACTGGATGATCCGGGTCACCTTGAACTTTTACAATTTTACCATCTTCCTTAGTAATAAGTAATCCACATTGATCTGGACAGTCAAGGGAGCAAACAGATGGAAATACTCCATTTTTCTCACTTACATATTCGTTCATACTATATCACCTTTAATATCCAAAATAATTGAAGTGCAAAGCACGATGCACTTTGCACTTCAGTCTAAACTTATTTTACTTCCGTTGTCCAGTTATATGGATCTGCGATTTTACCTGTTTGAATGCCAGTTAATGTGTCATACAATTTTTGAGACAAATCTCCAATTTTATTGTTATTAACTGTGATCTTTTGCCCATTCCATTCTAACTCGCCAATTGAAGAAATAACTGCCGCTGTTCCTGTACTAAACACTTCTTCTAAAGTTCCTTCTTTATGATATTGGAAAATTTCTTCAATGGAAACTTTTCTTTCGGTGACAGGAACTCCCCAATCTTTTAACATTTCAATAACGGACTTTCTCGTAATTCCAGGTAAGATACTCCCACTTAATTCTGGAGTTATAACTTCACCATTTACTTTAAAGAATGCATTACTTGTACCAACTTCTTCAACATATTTCTTCTCAATCGCATCTAGCCATAATACTTGAGTGAACCCTTCACTAGTTGCTTTTGTTTGTGCGTTAAACGTTGCACAATAATTCCCTGCTGTTTTGGCCATTCCTGTTCCACCACGGACAGCTCTTGTATAGTGTTCTTCAACTTTAATACTAACCGGTTTTATCCCACCTGTATAATATGAACCTACAGGTGAAAGAATCATGACTAATTTATATTGTTTTGATGCAGCTAACCCTAAAAATGCCTCTGTTGCAATAATAAACGGTCGAATATAAAGCGATGTTCCTTCTGCAGTTGGAACCCAATCTTTTTCTACATTGATTAATTGCTTTAAGTACTCTAGTACTTCTTCTTCATTTACAGGCGGCATAGCTAAACGTTCGCTAGACATGTTTAATCTTTTGAAATTTTCATCAGGTCTAAATAATAGAATTTTATTATCGCTCGTACGGTATGCCTTCATTCCTTCAAAAACTGTTTGTCCATAATGGAAGATAACCGCTGCTGGATCTAATGAAATTGGCTCATAGGGTGTAATTTTCGGTTGAATCCAACCTTTCTCAGACGTATAATCCATCACAAACATGTGATCAGTAAAATATTTTCCAAAACCTAATTTATCATCATTAGGCTTTTGCTTTAAATTTTTTGATTTAACAATTTCAACTACTGTGGCACTCATAAACTGATCCCCTTTTTCAAAAATTCTTGTTCAATTTAAATTTTTCTGTTAATTTCATTTTAAGTTTTATTGATCGATATGTACAAGGGAAATTTCAAGAAAATTCAACATTATTTTTCGAAACCATTATTTTTTTGACAAATTTTTCAGAAATAAAAATCTCCCCCTCCTAGAAATAACCATTTTTCATTGTACAAATTTCGATTTTATCCAATAATTTTAATTTTTTACAAATCTATAAGTAATTGTACAGGACAGTGGTCACTACCAATGATATCTGCATGAATTTTCGCATCGACGATCTTTTCTTTTATATTATCGGAAACAACAAAATAATCAATTCTCCAGCCAATGTTACGTTCCCTGACTTTATTCATATAGGACCACCACGTGTATACTCCCTCTTTATCCGGGTAAAGGTGTCTATAAGAATCAACAAAGCCGCTCTTAAGTAGCTCTGTCATCTTTCCGCGCTCTTGAATTGTAAAGCCAGAATTACCATGGTTTGATATTGGATTTCTTAAATCTTTTTCCTCATGAGCAACATTTAAATCTCCACAAATGATCACAGGCTTTACCTTTTCTAATTCAAGTAAATAGGACCTGAAATCCTCTTCCCAACAAAGTCGGTATTCAAGTCTAGACAAGTCACGTTTTGCATTTGGTGTATACACGTTAACCAAGTGGAAATCATCATACTGCAAAGTGATTACTCTACCTTCTTGGTCGTGTTCCTCGATACCAAGACCATATTGAACGGATAGAGGCTCCTTTTTTGTAAAAACTGCAGTTCCTGAATAACCTTTCTTTACAGCATAGTTCCAATATTGATTATATCCTTCTAGCTGTAAATCAATTTGACCTTCTTGCAACTTAGTTTCCTGAACGCAAAATATGTCTGCATCTATTTCATCAAAAAAGGCTAAAAATCCTTTTTTAACACAAGCCCTTAGTCCATTCACATTCCAAGATATTAATTTCATACCGTTATTTTGATCTCCTTGCTTTAATAATATAACAACATGTTAGATTATACTCTCATTTTTACAAAAGGCACAACGAAAAAAGCTTTAACTTTATGTTCAGCTTTTTCAAAAATCTGGAACACTGGAATAAAACCTCTACTACAAGAAAAGCGCAAGCGCCTTGGTCACGAGCGATAGGCACTGGAAGGCCTTTGACAGAAGCCGCTCTTTGGCTTCCGAAAAGGTCTGAAGTGACCGAGCTCGTAGGCGCTGGAGCTAGACAGCTTCCAAGTTAGAAATTTTATACTTTCTTACCTTGTAAGAAAAGCGCAAGGCGCCTTGGTCACGAGCGAAAGGCACTGGAAGGCCTTTGACAGAAGCCGCTCTTTGGCTTTCTACGTGCTTCTGCGTCTTCTATTATTGCTTCGTAGTAAGCTTCCTCGAAGCAGTGTTTTGTGCGACGAGTAACCGCAGGAGCAAAGCTGCATGAAGCTATTCAGAGACGTTATTCATGTAGTTATTGAAGTTAGTAGCTTGACTGAAGTGACCGAGCTCGTAGGCTGCTTTGCGCTAGACAGTTTCCAAGTTAGAAATTTATAAATTCTGATTACTATGAAAAAAAACTAATGTATATTTTAAACGTTAACATAGTGGAAACGAGACAAAACGTGATAAAATAATTAAAAACGAATGAAAGGGTGATTGCATGACTCAACAATTTGAAGTTGGCCAAATTGTTACAGGGATTTATAAAACAGGGAAATACATAGGGGAAATCACAGTAATAAAAGAATTAAATTTTGTCATACGTGTCTTAGCCGTTCTCAAACACCCTACACAAGGTGATCTCCATAATCCTAAAAAGATAGATGTAGGATTTTTTCATGAACGACGAGCCTTAGCTTTTTGTGAACAAGTAAATATTCCAAAAGTATACGTAAAACCGTATGAAAGCGAAGTACCAACTTATGAAGAATCATTAAAAACCGCATTGAATGAATTAGTGAAAGAACTAGCCGAAGATCGTACTCCTTTTGCGAAAAAGTCTTTAGACATATTAGACTCACTTAAAACTGATTATTTCAAGTAGTATTAAACTTCCGAAATTATTTAGTATACCATTTAGCTTCGGAAGAGAAAACAGCACAAAATAACACACCAATTAGCTTATTGGTGTGTTATATTAATTTTTCTTTTGTTAACTGCAAAATAATTTATTATAACTTTACTTTTCCTTGTGTATCTCTTATGTGTTCTTCATGTTTATTTTCATCTTTGATTTTGCTTAATAGATCCTCTAATTTGCACTCTTTTTTCTGAGTTTGTTCTTTTTCACGACTCATTTTTCAGTACTCCTTTATATCAGGTTTTTCCAGAGTGAAACTAGGTGCTAAATCAGCTTTTTTCTCCAAAGCCTGAAACCGTCAACTACATCCGCTCTTCTCTTAATAATATGAATGACTTTTTTTCTTGTGATTTTCACCACCATTACGTTTCGATAATATATCTTCGATCATCTCTGTATGTACATGCGCCCATGCATTTTCACGAAAATGAACAATGACACTTGTAAGTAAAATGAATACATAAAGAATAATAAATACAACCCATAAGTAAGCACCCTCTTGGAACAACCACTGTTGTAATTGCTTTGAAAAAATAAATAATAGCCAAGGAATTGCACTTACAAAAACCGGTATCATCCCAGAACCCTTTTTTTCTTTTAACATTCGATAACGAATGTTTATTAATGCTCTATCTTCTATTGTTTCATAAAAAGTTTGAATTTCATCTAGCTCATTTAGTTCTTTTAATTCATTTAAATTTCTACCTTTTTTCTTAGTTCTTCTTAATTTACAATAAAACTTCCATGCATCTCCTCTAAATGTTATCACCTAACCCCTCCTTTCTTATTAATATGGGCATCTTTCACAAAATTAGTGATTATTATTACAAAAACCTTGTATTACGCTGCCGACTGTGGAACACTATTGATTACATAATAATAAAGCTGAACTTCAATCAGTGAGGGTTTTATTCCATCCCCACTAGATTGTTAGTTTAACTTATACCACAGGCATAAGAGTGGGATAAAAACAAACTAAATTATGTAGGAGTTGAAGAAATTGAAAAAATGGGCGTTTGTATCAGATTTTGATGGAACAATTTCAAAACAGGATTTTTATTGGCTAGTTATTGAAAAATATTTCCCTGAAGGACAAGAACTATATAAAAAATGGAAAGCTGGGGAACTATTAGACATTGATTTTCTTAAAGAAGTCTTTTTATCCATTCACCAGGACGAAGAAAAAATAATCAACGACATTGTCTCAATAGCGATTGACGAATATGTACCTACCTTTTTCAAAAATGTTCAAAATAATAACGGTGATGTATACATCTTAAGCGCAGGAACAGATTATTATATACATCACCTTTTGAAAGACTATAATATAAAAAACGTAAAAGTACTTTCTAACCCTGGGTTTTTCCATGAAAAAAATGTACATTTAAACATCGATGAAAACCATCACCACTTTTCTAGTCGATATGGGATTGATAAGTCTAAAGTCATCCAAGACTTAAAAAAAGAGTATGAAAATGTTTACTTTATCGGTGATAGTGAACCAGATAGCCACCCTGCCGTTTATGCAGACATCACATTTGCTAAAGATGCACTTCAAGAGATCCTAGAGGAGAAAGGTGTGAGCTTTGTTCCTGTGGAAACGTTTAATGAGGTGGAGATATATTTACAAGAAAAAGGAGTTATGACTGTATGAACAATCCTGTGACTAGTGTACCCATACCAGCTATTTTGGAAATAAATAATGGGGCCATACATAAGTTGGGGAATATTTTACAGAAACATCATTTTTTTAATGTTGTAATATTATATGACGATTTTACATTTGAAGCTTTCAAAGATGATATTGAGAACTCTACAAAAGGGATAGAGGTTGAAACAGTTATTCTCCATTCCAATTTGGACATCCAAGATCTAATAAAGAAAGCATTTGCTATGCCGCGTTATGACGTCGTTATCTCCATCGGTGGCGGATCAATTATAGATTATGGTAAATATATTGCTTATTCTAGAAGAAGTCCATTCATAAGCATCCCTACCTCTGCTTCAAATGATGGGTTTGCTAGTAGTAATTGTTCCATTCACGTGAACGGTAAGAAAACGACTGTTCCAGCGAAAGTTCCATATGGAATTATTGCTGACTTAAATATGATTCAACACGCACCAAAACATTTTCTACTAGCTGGAGTCGGTGACTTAATGAGTAATATTACAGCACTTTATGATTGGGAGTTTGAAGAACGTCAAGGTGTCTGTCTTGTTAACGCCTTTGCGTCTATGCTAAGTAAAAAAGCTGTTAACAGTTTTGTTCGCACACCCATGAATGATATTAATAGCACGATATTTCTAAAAGAGCTAATAAGTTCAGCAACTATGGGAGGAATTGCTACTGCTATTAGTGGAAATAGTTCACCAATAAGTGGTTCGGAACATCTTATTTCTCATGCTCTTGATAAAATCTCAATAAAACCCGAAATGCACGGAATTCAAGTAGGGATCGCAACATACATCATGGCTCATGTTCAAGAGCACCGAGCAGAAAGAGTGAATAAAGTTTTACAACGTACAGGATTTTTTGATTACGTGAAAGGTTTACAGCTAGTAAAAGAAGAGTATATAAACGCAATAAAACTAGCACCTAGCATCAAACCAAACCGCTATACTTTTATTCACGATGAAATAAATAGAAACAAAGCAATACAATTACTTGACGAAGATCCTATCTTACAGGAGATTTTTAATACTTAGGCAAATACTTAATTTTTTACGTATTTAAGTCTAATACCCATCCGTTTTTATCGTTTCTACATAGCTATATAGTGTAGCCAAACAAAAAGGAGGGTTTTCCATGATGTATGGCGCACCACAACAATTTCACGCATATCCTAGTGCTCACGGCACAGGTAGTGGGTTCACACTAATCGTTGTTCTGTTTATCCTACTGGTTATTGTAGGTTCAGCTTATATAAAATAACAGACTAACTAGGCAAGGGATTGCTCCCTTGCCTTTTTCACATGGGCATTAGTTTATTTTGCCATGAAAAGTTATAAATGATCCTTTTTTTTACAACAAGGATACTACCACTACATTTTTTAATATCTTCAAGATAGGTTTGGATACTCCCTTCAACAAAAAACGATTTCTTCTTCCTTTGAACATTTCGTCAGTTCAGTACATAATTCCCATATATATTCGATCATTTCTTTGTTATCTGCATATTTAGGATAAACTCCTTTATCAAAAAATTGTTTTATACTATCACGCCCATTGGCACCATATTGAGATGGTTGAACGACTTCAACCTTATCATTAATTAATTTACCTGTTACATCGCTCCATTGTTTTGAAGTACAAATGGAAAAGTACGTTTCAGCCATTGTTGAAGGATTTGGAGTAAACAAATTTTGAATTCTCGCGGCTGTTCTCCACCAAACAGAATCTATTTTTTGAATTGTCCTTTTAGATATCTTAATGGCAGGAATTTGTATCGCATTAACTTTTATATTTTTATTCTTGTATTCGTCTGCCATTTTAATTGTCGTCATTAATAATGCCATCTTTGAATCGCCATAACGTTTATAAACGTTGTAAGGCTCATCTTTCTCTCCATATAAGTTATCAAGCTCAATTTCCCGTTTTGGATCAAAGAAGTGACGGATATTTGTCGTGCAGGCATTTAGAATTCTAGGATCTTCTGATTTTGCAAGCTCATCAACTAGCAGTTGTGTTAATAAGAATGGTCCAAATAAATTTGTAGCAAATGTTAATTCAAGATTATCGTTAGACAGCTGAAATTTTTTCTCACCATGATTAAAATATGCTGCATTATTCACTAGAACATCTAACTTTTGGTATTTGTTTTTAAATTCGGAACAAAAAGTACGAATAGAGTTAAATGAAGATACATCTATTTGCATTAAGTCTACGCGGCTAGAACCTGTAACCTCCTTTATTTCTTCTTGAACTTGCTTACTAATTTCGAGATTCCTACATGCCATGACAACATGATAGCCAGCCCTCGCAAACTTTTCGGTTGCTGCTTTCCCTATTCCTGAATTAGCTCCTGTTATTATGACAATTCTCTCACTCATCTCTAAACACTCCTTAACTTTCAATGTTATACAAACAATACAAAAGCGCTCCATCCTTCTGAAGAGTACCCCGAAAAACCATCATTGCAAAACTAATAAACAATGATGGCAAGATTAATAACTATTATTTAGATGACTAAATTCTCACTTTCATATATTAATCCATTTGAAATAATAACTATTCTTGATCATTACAATTATTACCATTCACAAAACCTTTTCTCTAGAAACTGGGAACTTAATAGTAAAAAAAAGTTCCCCACCTCTTGTTTACTAGTAACATCGATACGACCGTGCATTGATTTTACAATGCTATATGTAATTGAAAGAACCAACCCCGGTTCCTATTTCTTTTGTAGAATAAAAGGGTGTTCCTAATCGTTCAATTTCCGTTTCTGTTAATCCCTTCCCCTGATCACAAATAGTAATAACATGATAATCAATTTCCTGGAATAATGTAATTTGTATTTCTCCAGATTCACAACTAGCTTCGATGGCATTTTTAATAATATTTACGAAAACCTGTTGAATTTTCTCTTTATTGCCAAAAACTAGGAAAGGTTCGTTACCTCTTTTGTCTATAGTTATTTTTACGCATTTCATTTAGGCATAAGAATTCATCGTCTGAACGATTAATTCTGCTTGTTCTTTTAAACGATAGTACCATTATTTCCTGCTTGGGGTTTTGCTAATGTCAAATAATCATTAATAATGATCTGAGCAGGTTAAGTTCAGTCATCATAATATTTATTTGCTCCTTATGGTGCTTAGGTATTTCGTTAGATTGGAACAAATTAGGTTTTCTCCCTTACCAAAACTTTGTATTAAAATAAATTTCTACAACGCCACGTATTTTCCTTTATTGTTTATTAGAATTCTTCTTAGAATTCATAGAAAAAAGTGCTTCCATATTAGGAAACACTTTTTCTATGAATTATTCTCGATTAAATTCGTCTGGATTAGGACCAACACGACGATCTTCGTTTAAACTATTAATTTTCTTCATATCTTCAGTACATAACTCAAAATCAAAAATATCAGCATTTTCCTTCATTCGCTCAGGCTTTACGGACTTAGGAATAGTTACAACTTCGTTTTGTAAATCCCAACGTAAAATGACTTGAGCTACAGACTTATTATATTTGTTCGCGATTTCCATTAATGTTGGATCATCAAGAAGCTGGCCTTGCATAAGTGGTGACCATGCTTCTAGCTGAATTTTGTTTTTCTTACAGAAATCATGAAGTTCTTTTTGTGTTAAACGTGGATGATACTCTACTTGGTTAACCATTGGTACGATTTCACAATCTGACATTAAATCTTCTAGGTGGTGAACTTGGAAATTACTAACTCCAATTGCTCGAATACGGCCGTCTTTATAGAGCTTTTCTAACGCTTTCCAAGTTTCTTTATATTTACCCTTTTCAGGCATTGGCCAATGCACCAAGTAAAGATCTAAGTAGTCTAACCCTAATTTTTTCATACTTTCATCAAAAGCTGCAAGTGTCGTTTCATAGCCTTGTTCGGAGTTCCAAACCTTCGTTGTAATGAAAAGCTCTTCGCGAGGTATACTAAATTCAGCAATTGCTTGACCTACTCCTTCTTCATTTCGATAAACAGATGCTGTATCAATACTTCTGTAGCCTAATTCTAGGGCCGATTTAACAGCGCTTACAGCTTCCTGGCCATCTTGCATTTTGAAGACCCCTAAACCAAACCAGGGCATTTCTACACCGTTATGTAATGTAGCTGTGCTTTGCAAATTTTTCATTTCTCCTCACACTCCTCAAAAATTTATTTCGCTTTACTACAAAATTATATCTCATTAATGGTAAAATAAACAAATGATTAATAACGGAGGTAGGAAGATGAAACACAAAATTATCGAAGAAATTGAACAATTACGTAAAGAATTTTATAAAATTAGTCAATATATTGGTCAAAACCCTGAGTTGGGTCATGAGGAATTTAAAGCTTCAAAGATCCTTTCAGATGAACTAAAAAAACATAATTTTCAAGTTGAACTAGGGACAGTAGGACTTGCTACTGCTTTTGAAGCAGTTTTTGATAGTGGGTCACCTGGTCCATCTATTGGTTTTATGGCAGAATACGATGCCCTACCTGAAATTGGACATGCTTGTGGCCACAATTTAATCGGGACAATGGCCATTGCCGCAGCAATTGGATTAAGTAAAGCATTGAAAGAAGTCGGTGGAAAGATATACGTTTATGGTACTCCTGCAGAAGAAACTCATGGTGGGAAGGTGACAATGGCTGAAGCTAGAATTTTTGATCATCTAGATGTTGCCATGATGGTTCATCCATTATACCGTCATGAAAAAAGTGGTTCTTCCCTTGCAATGGATGCAATTCAGTTTGAATTTTTTGGTAAGCCTGCTCATGCAGCTGCCGCCCCACACGAAGGTATTAATGCACTGGACGCTATTATTCAAACCTTTAATTCAATTAATGCATTAAGACAGCACGTCACACCCGATGTTCGGATTCACGGAATTATCCCTGAAGGTGGAAAAGCTGCGAATATTGTTCCTGATTACGCTGTTGCCCAATTTTATGTTCGTGCCCAACACCGTAGCTATTTAAACGAGCTACTAGAAAAAGTAAAAAGGTGTGCAGAAGGGGCTGCCCTTGCTACAGGTACTAGATTAGAAACCTCTTTTTATGAGCTTTCCTATGATGACTTGAATACAAATGAAGCATTATCACAAGCTTTTACAGATAATTTAATTCAACTAGGAATAAAAGAAGAAGAAATTCACAGTAAAGAAAGTGGAGGCTCATTAGATATGGGCAACGTCAGTCATGTTGTCCCATCGATTCATCCATATGTCAAAATTTGTGATCAGCCACATGCATGCCATACGAATGAATTTCGGGAAGCTGCCTTGAGTGATCAAGGATTTGAAGGTTTAATGTTAGGTGCAAAATCAATGGCTAATACCGCCTTTGATGTAATAACAAATCCTGATTTATTAGCAACAATTAAGGAAGAATTTATAGCTTCAAAGTGAACTCGTTTCAGCAAGCTGAAACATCGAAAATCAGGTGGAGAGTCTACTCCACCTGATTGGAATATCCCACCTACGCTTAGAGGTGGGGGGTCTTATACCCCAAAAAAAAATTCAGATAAACTGAGCTCGTAGAAATTGGAGCTAGTCAGCTTTCCAAATATTGTTTAAAGTTAGCAGCACACTACCTTTCTAACCTTTTTATCACTTCTTTTGCTGCTCTTTCCCCTGATTGCACGGCCCCTTCCATATACAATCTCCATTCTGTAGCTGTTTCTGATCCAGCCCAATGTAGTGAACCTACCGATTTTAGTAACGTAGAATTGTAATTCGTTATGATACCAGGGGGGAAATGAAAACCATAACCGCCTCTAGTCCATTGTTCTTCAGACCAATTCTTCTCAAAATATTCCAAAGGATATGCTGCTTCCTCACCATAAAATCGTATTAAACATTTAATGACCTCATTCCTCCTCCTATCATAAGGAAGATTTTCAAGCCTTCTTGCTGATTGACCACTAACAATTACTGATAATACCCCTCTTTTTTCATCTTGAGGGGAAGTATCCATCGTCAACTTTATAGGCCCTATATCGGAATAGGATATACCGCTAAGTCCTTGTTTTCTCCAAAATGGCCTTTGATAGACAATCATAATCTTTGTTACAGATGGTAATCCAGCACGTTCTAATAACTGCGCACGAGAAGCAGGAAGTGGTGGATTAAAATCAATCTTTGCTTGTAAGTTAGGCGGTAGTGCAACAATTACTTTATTTGCTTTCCAACAAAAATTTTTCACATGTACATTTGCAAAATTTTCATGATCTGAAATTGAGTAAACCGGACAATCATAATAAATATTATCTTTTAAATCTTCAGCTATACGTTGTATTAACGTTCCAACACCTTCTTTTATATGGTAAGACTCAGAAGATTGAATAGCTTGAATTGAACCTGCCGTTGCTATACACCATAAAACATCAAGTGCTGAAACTTCATACAAATGAGAGCATAGATTTTCTTCAAGTAATAATGAAAAGTATTTCCTTCCATCACGTGTATACATTTTTGTTTGTAACAAGTGCTCAATAGAAACCTTATCATAGTGTAATGCCTCACCAAATTCCCATGGTGCATTATTATTTATCTGTTTACTAATTTTATTTAATTGTCTTGTAAATTGAAGGGTATCCATAAGTGATATAAATGGTATTGGCGGTTGCTTGCTTTTTACTAATTTCCCATTTAAGTCATAAATGTTTTTCCCTTTTTTAAATGTAGATACCGTATGTAAGCCAAATTGAGAAACTAATTTTTTTAAACGAAGATGTTTTCCACTTATCCACTGAGCACCTATATCAATTGGGATATTCGCCTCTGCCCTTAAGCTCTCAATTCTTCCACCAGGTCGGTCTCTTGCTTCTAAAACAACAAATGAAAGCTTTTGCTTTGCTAATTTTAATGCTGCTGATAATCCAGAAAGTCCCGCTCCGATGATAATCACATCAACCTCATGAGTATTTGACATGATTTAATCCCCTTTCTCTTGTTTGTTTAACTTACCGAAACGAGGTCAAGTAATTTTATAATAAGAATTTCCTTGATAAATTTTGTTAGAGATTAAATAGATCAGAAAATAAATGGGCAAGGAGTGTATATGCTTCCAAGCAACCGGTTGGTAAAGTTCGATCCAAATAAAAAAAGGTTCACCCACATATGATGTACCAACTGCAAAAATCAATCCTTTAAAATAAGGACTCGTTTTTGGTTTAATTTGAAGTAAAAACATGATGACAACAGGCATCAATGTTGTATCCCAAGGAAAAAAAGCTGGAATAAAAGGAAGAGGAGCATACTTGTAGTACCAAAGACCCAGTTGAGCTCCGATAGAGTCTAAAAAGGTTGATAAAAACATAACAAAGAACCCTACCGACAATAACCTTAGCGTACTCTCTTTTTTTCTGAAGAAAATCCATAATATCCAAGGAATAATACTTAGTCCTACTCCTACCCACCATTGCCATGTAAATACTACACTATTTAACCATATTGAAAATTTATCATATGTACTAATACTTATGTGTTCATATAGTTCCTTTATTTTACTTGGATCATGCATTTTAATACCTCACCAAAAGTTATTTAATTAATTGATTTTCATTATTACTAAAAACGAGCCGGTAAATATATATTCAGTTTCAAACGGTCCACGGGAACTATATATATATCTGTGATGAAATTATTGAAGTATGATATTCATTAAAACACGAAAACTAGTAAAGAGAATTTTATTTGTCATTATTATTGCCAAATAATTCAATTCTATGATGGGAATAACAATTTAAAGAAACACTAATCTTATTTTTTAAAATGAGGTGTCATTTTCACTCATTTATCAAAAAATTTTGCCATTCCTTCTAGAAACATAAATAATTACCCACCTAAACTTTTACGTTTCAATTACTATGGAATACAGAAAGCACACTAATAATGTTGCTATTTAGTGTGCTTTTCTCATTTTATATTAATTTATTTTTATAAAATTGAGCTAACTCCATAATCATAGCACCCATACGTTCTCTATCAGGCGACAAATAATTATTTATGCCTTCCTCACGTAACGCTTCAGCTGTAATCTTCCCTACTGCTACAGCTAGGACATGATTTTGAAAAGCATGGACGACCAAGTCATTAAGATTATATTCTCTTGCATATTGAAAGAGGGAACGAACTTGAATAGCTGTTGTAAAGCAAACAGCATCCACCTCTTGGTCTTGTAATTCCTTACAAAGAAGTTCAACAGTCTCTTGTTTAGGTAGTGTATGTTGATACGGTAGGATTTGCTGCACAGTAGCACCATGATCTTCAAGAAACTGAATTAAACGAGGTGCTAAATCACCATGAAGCTGTACGGCAACTTTTTTTCCAGAAAAGTTATAGTTTTGTAATGCACGAATTAGTCCATCAGTTGTTCCGTCTTCATCTACTGCTACTAGATGAACACCAAGTTTTTTTAAAGCAGCAAACGACTTATAGCCTCTTGAAGCAACATCTACAGTTTTTACAAGGTTAAGAAATTGTTCTTTAATTCCTATTTTATCAGAAATATCAATCAATGTTTCAATACCTATTCCAGTCGTAAAAATGATTACGTCACATCCTTCTTGAACCAGTTTTTGAAGTGTTGGCTCAACCTGCTTTTCCGCTAAAAATACAGTACCTTGTAAAGACCGAATTAAAGGCACCCCACCTTGCTTCTCTACTAATAAACTCATTTCCTCTAACTTTCTAGAACCAGCAATAACAACTTTTTTTCCTGTTAAACTCATGATTTTTCACTTCTTTCATCTTTTATTTACCTATTAAATCTAGATAGTTGATCTAACATATTTTCTTTCGTTAATATTTCTATTTGACGAATACCCAATAAGTCAAAATGAGGATATTTAGATCGGTTATCTATATATTTTGTTGGTATGTTATATTGTTTTCCCCAGTTAGATAAGCGCTCAAGATCTGCACACCCAACTTTAGTGACAGTTTTACAATCCGGAAAACGCGGGTCATACCAGTAATGCGTAAGATAGGCGATTTCTCCACGCTGCACTTTTTCTTTCCAAGCTATTAATTCTTCCCTTTTAATTCCAAAAGCCACTATTTCTCACCTCTTTTTAAGTATCGTATCACAATTTTCTTTAATCATTTATTGATGTGCTCATCAGGCTTGAAAAGCTAAAGCTAAATCAATAATTTAATCCAGAAGATTGTACGTATTTTCGTTATATTGAGAAAATTTGTATTTTACTAGCACATGACATCATTTTACTGTCCATAACTTGATTATACTTGCTTGAAATTAATGAAAATTTGTAATATATACGACTTTCCTTCCAAGATTACAATAAATTACTTATACACAAAAAAGCTAAGCACATTTAACGAAAAACGTTCGTATAATGTATAGTACTAGCAACAACACTTCTTACTATCTTCACATTTTTTATCTCACTCTTAATTTGCAGTAAGATTACCACTAACTAAAGATATTTTAAAGACATTACCGGTGTCTAGCTTTCCTATTTTTGTATATGTAAAGACTTAATTTTTTAAAAAACGAATAAAAACCATATTTTCCCACAAGCTATTAGAAAATATAATAAAATGGAGTGTTACAAATGGGAATTTTCAACCACTTTTTTGATATGATTGCAGCCAACCGTGAGAAGAAATTAGAAAAAATGAGAGATCAAGGGATTTGTCCTGAATGTCGCGGTAAGGGCTATCATGCCCCGATAGGTAATGCTTACGTTTATATGCCTTCATTTGATTATCGGTGTTATAGTTGTAATGGGACAGGATCTTTTAATGACTGGGAAAATCAAACTCATTCCCCAACCTAAGTATCTTTTAAAAACTTATTGTGTTATAATAAAGAGATTAACGGAAGGGTGATGAAATAATGAGTAAAAAGAATTATGCAACCCAGTTACTGAAAATTGTAAAAGACTCAAAAAAGGCTATTTCCTACGAGGACGCAGCGAAATGCTTAAAAGCAGCAAATCCACAGTTACAAGATACTCAGAAAAATACTATGGGTATTAAAAATATTTTAGAACGTTTTGTGGAAATTGGAAAAATTACTAAAACAAAAACTGGCTATTACAAGTGCTAACATAAGTCAAGGTTCACTCTATACAGAGTGAACCTTTTTTGTTTAAGGTCTCAAGACAACCTTTTAAACAATCGTCAATTCGTTAGTTAAACTTTTCATAACCTTCACTTGCTTCCTCTTACGGTAGCTGGTGTGTGACAATCAGTCGGTATATTATTTAGTTTAAGAAAGATAAGCATTCCCGATTGTGATGGTATTTATCTTGTCCGCTTAATATAATTTCGACGTTTTTGTCTTTCCTGTTTTTTAGTAAACTTCCCTACATTCTTTCGGAATTCTTTTTGAGCACTAGGCAGCTCAAACACTTTCCTATCAAGAGTCATTCGAAGCCCTTTTTCGATCATTTCCAAAAACATTCGATCCTTTGGTGCTATTAAGGTCACCGCTACACCTTCATCTCCAGCTCTTCCTGTTCGGCCAATGCGATGAATGTAACTTTCTACATCATGAGGGATGTCATAGTTAAAAACGTGCGTAACTCCCTCGACGTCTAAGCCCCGTGCTGCAACATCAGTAGCCACTAACAAGTGAAGCTTTGCTTCACGAAACCTCTTCATAACATCTTCACGTTTTGCTTGTGATAAGTCACCGTGTAGTTCATCAGAAAGAAAGCCACTTTCTTTTAACGCTTCATTTAATGTTTTAGCTCTACGTTTTGTTCGACAAAATATAATTGCTAAAAACGGGTGATAGTGTTTAATTAACGTTTTTAGTGTTTGTTGTTTGGCTCGATCTGTCGTTTCGATGACAACTTGGTTTATTTTATCAACTGTAATTTGTTCGCTTTTCACACGAACTTCTGCTGGATTTTCCATATATTGTAATGCTAACTCACGAATTTCTTTTGGCATAGTAGCAGAAAAAAGCATTGTTTGCCGAAATTCTCCTACTTGTTGAATTATTTGTTTTACTTCTTCTAAAAATCCCATTTGCAGCATTTGGTCCGCTTCATCTAATACAAACTTAGATACATTGGTTAAGGCAATTGTCTCTCTCCGCAAATGATCTAATAAGCGTCCAGGAGTCGCTACGACAATTTGCGTCGCCTTATTTAATTTTCGAATTTGACGCTCTACATCTTGTCCACCATAAACCGAAAGTACATTTAGACCTTCGACGTTACTAATTAATTTTTCTATTTCTGCGGTAATTTGAATCGCTAACTCTCTCGTTGGAGTCACAACTAACGCTTGAATAGATACGTCTTCAACTTTAATTTTTTCTAAAATCGGTAAAAGAAAAGCTAGCGTCTTTCCAGTTCCGGTTTGTGCTTGGGCTATTATGTCTTGCCCATTTAATAAAATAGGAATTGCTTTTTCTTGAATGGGTGTTGCTTCTCTTATTCCGTTTTTTTTCAGAATTTTATCTATTGTTGAGCTAATACCTAGCTTTTGGAAGTCTGCCAAGTACCTCACCTCTTCTTCCCTCTTTGTTGTACAAAACACTTATTCACTAACTTGATTTATTATTTCAGAGGCTAAAAGCATAATCGTAGCATCATCCATCGGTGGATTATGTAGACCAGCCCTAACATCACGATAGTAACGTTGCAATGGATTTTTCTCAGAAAGACTACGAGCCCCTGTCACACGCATTGCTAAATCAACTACCTGCATCGCATGGTTCACGACAGAATGTTTTACTGCTCCTAATTCACCTAGCATTTTCTGACGCTCAAAATCTTCTTTTTCATCCCAGGATCTTGCAACAGAATATAAGAAATGCTGACTTTGTTTTATGTATAGTTCCATCTCTCCTATTTTTTGTTTCACAAACGGTAAGTCAGCGATCGATCCCTCAATGCTATTAGGTGTATAACTACTGGCAAAACGTACTGCATACTCTTGGGCAGCTCTTGCAATTCCTAAATAACAAGCTGGAATATGCAACAACCAACCTGCTGCTTGTTTTTTCCCAGGTGTGATATTTTCTACTAGATTTTCTAGAGGCACTTCCACTTCACTAAGTACTAAATCATGACTTCCTGTCCCCCTCATCGCAACAGAATCCCACGTTTCTTCTATTCTAATTCCCTTACAACTTTTATGAATTAAAAAATTACCAATTTCACCTGAATTATGTATTTGAGCACTAACTACAAAATAATCGAGAAAAGGAGCCATTGTTGTAAATATTTTTGTTCCCGTTATAACCCAACAATCTTGATTACGAACCGCTGTCGTTTCCGGCTTCCCACCCCTTGTTGGGCTACCTGTTGCTCTCTCAGAAGCTGCATTGTTTAATAACGCACCGTTATGAAGTACATCTTCACAAAACCTTTTGTATATTTCCTCTTTCCATGTTTGCTTTTCCCCTAAGTGTTTGACAATACCCATATGCCAACCAATTGACAATGCTGTTGAACCGTCACTTTTCGCAATTGTTTCCTGTAATTGAACAAGCTCAAGTAGTGAAATTTCAGACCCACCATACTTTTTAGGTACTGTTAATGTGTGATAACCGTTTCTTTTTAAATCCTCAATATTCTCAACTGGGAAAGAGGCTTTTTGATCATACTCCCATGCTCTTCCATGAAAAGGTTTGACAATATCTTCTAAAATTTTTAAACGGTCTTGATTATTTTTCGTTTCTGTTAATATCATTATTTCTCCTCCTTCTCTCCATCGCTCTAAACTTTATTATAGTATAACCATAGCTCTTATAGTTACATTTCTGGAAGGATGACTTTACAAAAAGTCACCCTTTACTTTTAAAAATTTATCTGAATTTTTTTAGGGTAAAAGACCTACACCTCTAAGCGTAGCGTAGGTGGGATTTTCCAATCTGGTGGAGTAGACTCTCCACCAGATTTTCCGATGTATCAGCTTGCTGAAACGAGTTCACTTATCAGCCAAGACCTTAATAAACTCTCTCATATAATCTGGAAGATCCGGTGGACGACGACTAGACACAATATGACCATCAACAACTACTGGTTCATTTACCCAGATTGCTCCAGCATTCATCATATCATCCTTAATGCCAGGTGTACTTGTTACTTTCTTACCTTTTAAGATATTCGCAGAAATTAACACCCAACCAGCGTGACAGATTTGACCGATTGGTTTTTTTTGTATATCCATCGTTCTTGTCATCGAAAGTACTTCTTCATAGCGACGTAATTTATCTGGGGACCATCCACCAGGTACCAATAACGCATTATACTCATTTGGATCGACTTCTTTAAAAGCTAGGTTACTTTCAATAGGAACACCATATTTACCAATGTATTTCACATTAGCTTCTTCACCAACGATATCAACTTGAGCCCCTTCTTCCCGTAAACGGAGTACAGGATACCAAAGTTCTAAATCTTCAAAATCATCACTAACTATTTGGATTACTTTCTTTCCTTTTAATTTCAACTAATCCACCTCTTTTTATAGTATCTTATTCATTTTTCGTTCTTTTGCATAACTTCACACTTCAACCAATAAAGTTTAACTAGCCATTATGAGTGTGAATAAATAATGTAAGCTTTAATAACTTATGCTAAATTTGTAAAAAATAAAATCAACATTTTTATGAGGTACAAACATATGCAACCCGATATCTTTCCATATAAAAATGAAATATTTTTGTGATGTTTATATAAATTGTTAATTTTACCCAAACGAAAAATGGTTCCCATCTGGAAACCATTTTATTTTTCCTTATTTCCTTTTAACAGTGCCATTTTCATTTGAACAAACGAAAAAATTTCTTCTAACTCTGTCTCCGAAAAGGTGAAATCGTTAGTCACTATTACATTGTCCTCTTGTTTTTTCGAGGAGAAAATAGCTTTAATACCAGCAATATTAATTTTTTGATCAATATAAGATTTAATTTCAAGTAAGCGTTCAATGTCATTAAGTGAGAAAATTCGTTGATTACCTTTATTTCGCAACGGATTAATTAAACCTTGTTCCTCATAATAACGAATTTGTCGTGCAGTTAAATTAGTCATTTCCACGACATTACTAATTGGGAAGATTGCTAAATGTTGAGGAATTTTATTTTTCATGCCACCTCCACTCCTTTTTTCCGTCAAGTTGTTTCTTTATTTTAATGTTGCTAAATAAGAATAAACATCTTTAAGATGCTGAAATCCAAGTCCTTGTATTTCGCGTACGGTTTCAGACCACAACTTTGCTGTACCAACAGCATCATGTAATGCATGATGTCTTCTTTCAATCTTAATTCCAAAGTGTTTACAACAATCATCAAGGCTTACTAAATTTGTTTTTGGTTCAACTATTTTAGTTAAAAATGAGGTATCAATCACCCGGTGTTCGAAGCGCGTTTTCAAGACTGTCCATGTAACGTGTTGCATAAAGCTTTTTTCATGGCTAGCATGGTGCGCTACAAGAGGAGCGCTTTTAATAAATTGATAGAAATTGCTGAGGACTGTTTCGACTGGCGGTGCTTTTAATAATTCATCCTTTGTAATTCCCGTTAATTGTTCAATTTCATTACTTAAGCCTACTGTATTATGAATTAGTGAATAAAAGGTTTCATCCTCTAATACTTTTTCACCTTCCATTTTCACAGCACCAATCGATACTATTTGATCTCCTTTATTGGGGAAAAAACCAGTTGTTTCTAAATCAAAGACAACTAACTTTAATTCAGAAAACGGCACCTCCAAAATATCCTGCTTCTTTAAATCCCTCTGAAGCTGCCTTACAAATGCAATGTTACTTGCTGTGTTTTGATTCATGACGGAAGCATACATATTCGGACTTACTTTTCCAGATAACTGTTTTAAATATTGAAACATCTGGTTCATGTTCATCGAGAACACCTTTTTTCTATAATATCCTTTGTTATAGCAAAGAGTTTGTATCCTTTTTTCATCATTTTCTTTAATTCTTTTCTTTCATTTGTTGATAAAGCTTTTATATTGAGTAGATGAACTTTTTTATAATTAGTTGCTTCTTTTTGAAAGTATAAGCGATAATTTAAAAGTTTCATAAAATCTGCTTGATATGTCTTTAATGAGTGAAAGTGTTCCGGTAACTGCTGAAAGCGCTCAAGCGTAGGAGAAGAAGTAATTTTTTCCATTAGAGCTAACAACCGTAATGAGTTTACAAATGGGAAGAAGATGGTTTGCTTCAAGTTAATACAACCAGCATCTTCACCTTTTTGTTCAGGTAATAATTGCCCAAATATGCCGATTCCTTTCTTGATAAAACCGACATTCTCATACATCCTTTTATAGAGGAATGGTTGTTCATCAAGTTTTTTCATTGCATAGACTTTTATTTTATCTACTAAGTTATCATCTCCGTACAATGCACGCGAATCAAAAAAAGTAGAAAAATACCGTAGTGATTCCCAGTCCGCTTTATCAAACCAGATATTAATTTGAGTTTTCCATTCTGATAATGATTTACACCAAAAAGGATTAGACGCCATTACATTCCCTTCACAGCGTTCGTAGCCAACAAGTGCTAACCCATCTGTAATTTCTTCACCGAGTTTAAGAAAATATTCTTGACACTCTTTTGTTGAGTGATCATATACAATTCCATGGTCTTGATCACTCCAGACCGATTGTTCCTCTCTTCCTGCACTTCCCATTACAAAGAAAGCAAAGTGAGTAGGGGGATGCCCCCACTCACCTTCTACTTTCTCAAGGGCGATTTGTACAGTTTTTTTCATTAATTCATCATGAAATGAGTTCAACTTCTGATGATCCCAGGAAACTGAATGAATATACTGTTTGCGCCATTGTTTTAATTCTTCATAACTTTTCAATCTAAAATCAATCTCCCCATATTAGAATGGTGATCAAGAAACTTTTTAAGTTTTAAAGGGTATTAAGCTCCAGTCTTTTCTGAAGAATTAGGCATGCTCTCTGGATATCCGTAGCTACCATGTTCACTTAGGTCAAGTCCAATGATCTCTTCTTCTTCAGTTACACGGATACCACCCATTGTTTTATCCATAACTTTCAAGATAATGAATGCTACTACGAAAGCAAATATTCCAGAAGCAACGACACCAATTGTTTGTACTCCTAATTGTCCGAATCCACCACCGTAGAATAAACCAGCTGCTCCACCATTCATTTCTGCTAATTCAGGTGTTGCAAAAAACCCTGTAGAAATTGTCCCCCAAACACCTGCTACACCGTGAACGGAAAGAGCGAAAATTGGGTCATCAATACGTGCTTTATCAAAGAATTTCATACTATAGAATACGATTAAACCAGCAATAGTACCAATTAATACTGCAGCCCAAGGCGCTACAAACGCACACGATGCTGTGATTGCAACTAGACCTGCTAAAGCTCCATTTAATGTTGTAGGAATGTCTGCTTTACCTGATACAGCCCATACGATAAACATTGCGGCAATTGCACCAGCTGCAGCTGCAAGATTTGTATTTAATGCAACATACCCAAAGAATGCATCATCTACACCTAACGTACTACCAGCGTTAAATCCAAACCAACCTACCCAAAGTACAAGTACACCTAAAGCTGTATACACTTGGTTATGCCCTTGAATATCATTAGCTGAACCGTCTTTGTTATATTTCCCAATACGAGGTTTTAAGATTATTGTAGCAGCTAGTGCTGCCATTGCACCAGTTAAGTGAACTACTGTTGATCCAGCAAAGTCTTGTTTTCCTAAACTTCCTAACCAACCATCTCCCCAGATCCAGTGAGCAACTACCGGGTAAATAAATGCTGAGAAAAGAATTGCAAATAATACATAAGCTGATAACTTTCCTCGTTCTGCAAATCCCCCGAATGCTATTGTTAAAGCAATTGCAGCAAATGCTAATTGGAAGATAAAGTCAACTGATCCAGCTAAGCCGTCTACTACACTTGTAAAATCACCATAGAAGAAATCTGAAAAACCTATAAGTCCAATACTCTCACCATAAATAAATCCATAACCTACTGCCCAGAAAATGATTGAAGCAACACCAACTGTGAAAATTGTTTTTCCGGCAATGTGACCGGCATTTTTCATTCTTGTAGAACCTGCTTCAAGTAAGATAAATCCACCTTGCATTAATAGTACTAACGTAAAACAAATGATGATCCAAACATTATTCATTAAAAAGATAGGATCCATTTTCCAACACTCCCTTTTGTTTGTATTAGTTAACTTGTCGTTAACATCTGTTGTTAAGTTAGATTATATATTTCTGAAAATTCATAACAACAAATTTGATAAGTTTTCTAACACACTAGATTTTTCAGAAAATTCTCGAAAGCGCTCTATAAGTTGCTATACTAAGAGTTTTAATCATATTTGTTTTTTTGAACTTCCATGTTTATTTTAGTTCTTTCAAGCTGCTTCACTAGTGTTGCACTAATTTTGTTTTACTATTAAAAACATTCGAAATCTTCAATAAATTATTTTATGCAAAGAAAAAGTCCTTTATAATGGATAAGTCAGGTGGTAACCCGTCCAAATCCACTAATAAAGGACACATCTCATGGACAAGATTACACGAAAAACTTCATTTGGACAATGGTTTTCACCAATAAATCTTGAATTATTTGAAGAACAGGTGAAAACACTGAAATTAGATTTTTATACGAA
>NZ_MLQR01000002.1 GCF_001866005.1 Anaerobacillus alkalilacustris | reverse complement strand
GTAAGATCGATGTAGAACCAGTTTTTGGATTCTTGAAGGCTAATTTGCGTTTTACTCGATTTTCTGTACGTGGAAAATCGAAGGTTGGAAACGAAATGGGCCTGGCATTAATGGCCGTGAATATTCGAAAATTCACGGCTAACAACTAAGAATATAAAAGTGGTAATGTAGATAAATGGAAAAAAGTGAGATTGAGTACACTCAAGCTCACTTTTTTTCTAATTAGAAACTAGTTTTGTCCCAGCCTCTATTTTTACAATAAAAAAGATTGGAATTGGTTAAATTATTTAAGAGAAATATTAACGGGGGCGAAATTATGAACTTTAAAAAAATTGCAATACTGCTTCTTATTACATATTCAATGTTTTTTCCAATAACAACCACTTTTGCTGAAAATATTAGTGAGGAAGTGAAAGTAGCGATTATTATTGATGATTTTGGCGGAAATGTTAAAGGAGTAAAAGATTTTTTCGACTCAGAAATTCCTATTACAGTAGCAATCATGCCTTTTTTAGACCAATCAAAGCTACAAGCGGAGTTAGCACACGATTTAGGCTTAGAAGTAATGATCCATCTACCGCTCCAACCCAAAAAGGGTAAAGCTTCATGGCTAGGACCAAAACCGATTACGAAAGACCTTTCTTTAGAAGAAGTGAAGAATCGTGTCGTTGAAGCAATAGAAAGTGTTCCCCATGCTAAAGGGATAAATAACCATATGGGTTCATTAATTGTAGAAGATGAAAACATCATGCGTATAATTATGGAGACAGCAAAAGAACATCATTTATATTTTATTGACAGTGGTACGAATCCTAAATCAGTAATTCCACAACTCGCTGAGGAACTAGGCGTTCCATGGGCAAGACGTGATATTTTTTTAGATGATACCCGTTCTTCTAGCGGACATGTGTATAAACAAATGCAAAAACTAATTAAAGTTGCAGAAAAAAATGGTCAAGCAATCGGTATCGGGCATGTTGGTATTAAAGGCGACGCAACAGTAAAAGGTGTAAAGGAAGCTATAAAAAATGTCAGTGATAATATAAAAATTGTTCCTGCCTCTCACCTTTTAAAAACTAAGATAGAAAAAAAACCAGATTACTTTTGGCAAGAGTAGGTGAATGAAATGAAAGTAGCTACTGAATTAACTTCATCCTTTAAAACAGAAAAATTATTTAACGTATTAATTTACCCTGCAGAAATTTCAGATAGCAAACATTATTGCCAAGGCTAAAGAGATCGTCTCTGAAGGGAAGTCTATTCAAAAAGAAAAAGTTAGAACAACAAACAAGAAATAGATTTTATTAATAGAATGTATAGAAATGATAATATAATATGTATATCGTCATCGAATTAGACAGTGACGTTATTGGCATAGCACGTCTTATTCGTGGAGACTTAGAAATGAAACGACATGTTACTGTTTTTCGAACATGGCGTTCAAACGAAGGTCAAGGAAAAGGTATTGTTGGAATACACTTTGGAGTGGGCAAAACAGCACAAAATTCATAAAGTTGTCTTAACTGTTTTTTCCGAGAATGTGATTGCGAAGAAGTTATATAAAAAATATGCATTTGTTATTGAGGGGATTCAAAAAGATCCATTATATGTTGACAATCAATTCCAAGACGAAATATACGTGGCTTATTTTCTAAATTAAATTTAATCAACTTCTCTCCATATACTAAACCTGCCCATTTGAGAGCTTTTTATTTTTTAAGCTGATAAACTTTTGCTGGTAATTTATTAATAAATTTCATTTCAGTTTTATACCCTGCTTTTTTTTGCTTCAAGTACGTAGCTTTAGAGATTGGCCTCGGCGCTGACCATGATAACGAGTCTAGATTATCCCAACAGTCATGAGTAATAATTTCTTGTTTAAAATAATAAGTATTACCTGAGGGATACTTTTCACAAACATATTTCACAGTTTTCTTTGTATGCATTTTAGCCACTCCACTCAACAGTTTTTTAGTAGTATGTCCAAACCATAATAAAAATATGTAGTTACTATTTTAATTTCCGAAAACCACAAAGAATACGCTTACAAATTAAGGTTGACAAAAATTTTATTCACTTCTAGTATAGACTTAGAGTGCGTGCCTACTTTTTTTAGTAGAAATACAACACTCTACAATTCTAGACGAAAAGATCGTGATAACTTATGAAAAGAGAAGATTTAAAAAATCGTACGTTTTTGGATGAAACTATAAAGGGTTTAATCATTCCTATCGAAAAAGTAGCCCATGTTCATTTAAACAATAGCTTAGAGCATGCACTATTAGTCCTAGTTAAATCTGGGTACACCGCCATTCCTGTATTAGACAAAGATTCAAAACTTAACGGCGTTATTAGTAAAGCACTCATTTTAGATTCCATTCTTGGGCTAGAAAGAATTGAACTAGACCGCCTCCATGACTTTAAAGTATCTGACGTTATGGAATTAAAAATAGCCACTATGGAAATGAAAGACACATTTGCAAAGGCACTTGCTCTCTCGATAAACAACCCATTTATTTGTATGACAGACTCTAACGACTCTCTTAAAGGGATTTTAACGAGACGTTCTTTACTTGTTTATTTAAATCAAGAGTTATTTCAAAGGAAATCTTTAGATTAATCTACAAAATTTTTTTTTTGAAGGCGATTAAGCCTTCTTTTTTTTATCAAACTATAATTTCTTACATAAGTTTTAAGTTTCATGACTACGCGTTTTACTAGTCCCCCCAGAACTTTAACAACATCTGACTACTTCCATAATTTATGATACAGTATGTATAGCAACTTACATATATTTAGGAGGTTATAAAAATGGCATCACTACTTTTTTCACCTTATAAACTGAAAAATATTACATTAAAAAACAGATTAGTTATGGCTCCTATGTGCATGTATATGGCCTATAATAAACAAGGATTTGTCACAGATTGGCACATTACTCACTATGGTAGTCGAGCTATCGGTCAAGTAGGGCTAATTATTATTGAAGCAACGGCTGTAACTCCACAAGGAAGGATTTCTGAACAAGATCTTGGAATTTGGGACGATGCCCATATTGAAGGTTTAAAACGTTTAGTTGACCATGTCCATGAGCTTGGTGGAAAAATTGGAATTCAATTAGCACATGCTGGAAGAAAAGCTGAGCTTGAAGGGCCAATTCTCGCTCCTTCTCCTATCGCTTATAACGATGAAATGAAAAAGCCTGAGGAAATGACTGAAAAACAAATAACTGAAACAATCAATGCTTTTAAAAAAGGAGCAGAGAGAGCCAAAGAAGCTGGTTTTGATGTCATTGAAATACACGCAGCGCACGGATATTTAATAAACGAATTCTTATCTCCTTTAACAAATAAACGAGAAGATTTTTTTGGTGGTAATGAAGAAAAACGATATGAGCTATTAAAACAAGTACTTTGTGAGGTAAAATCTGTGTGGTCAGGTCCTTTATTAGTAAGGGTATCAGCTAATGAGTATGCTGAAGAAGGAAATAATTTCGATGTATTTATTAACTATGCACGAAAGATGAAAGAACAAGGCGTTGATTTAATTGATTGTAGTTCTGGAGCTGTTGTACCTGCCTTGCTGGATGTTTACCCTGGTTACCAAGTTCCTTATGCTGAAAGAATTCGTAAAAGCGCTAATATATCTACGGGAGCCGTCGGTCTTATAACAAGTGGAAATCAAGCAGAAGAAATTCTAAAAAATGAGCGGGCAGACCTAATTTTTATCGCTAGACCACTTTTACGTGATCCATACCTACCTAGAACTTTTGCAAAAGAATTGGATATAACTATTGATACTCCTAAACCGTATGAGCGTGGTTGGTAATAAACAACAATTATTTGTATTAACTAAATGTATACCTTCATAAACAAGAAAAGCGCAAGGCGCCCGCCTATCGGCGACAAACACTGGAAGACCTGCTCGTAGCGGTCGGGTTTTTGACCGAAAGAGAAGGTCTGAAGTGATCGAGCCGATGGCGCCTGGAGCTAGACAGCTTTCTAACTTCAAAATTTTATGCTTTCTTACCATCTTAGAAAAGGCTATTAATAAATTTTAGCCTTTTTTATTTATCATATAAACGAGCGAAATAATATTTTTGAATAATTTGTGAAAACTCCCTTTAATATTATGTGAATTTTTAGTACGATAGTAAGTATATAACGTATTATAGGAGTGTTTTGCATGAGTTTTCGATTTCAAAAACGAGTAAAAGTAGCACCGGGATTACGTTTAAATATTAGTAAACGAGGTGTAAGTACCTCAATTGGTAGGAAAGGGGCTTCTGTGACGGTTGGACGCCGTGGATTATATGGTAATGTAGGAATTCCAGGTAGTGGATTGTCTTATCGCACAAATTTAAACAAATCAACTGGACGTCCCTCAAACACTTGGTATCAAACAGACGTAAAAAACATGCCTAAAACAGTCTCTTTAAAATATGACAAACAATCCTATTCCTTAGTTTTTGTTGACGAAGATGATCAGAGAGTTCCTGCAACTGTTGAGCAGGAAATTAAACGGGAATTTCGCGATGATATTCAAAAACTTTATGAACAGAAAGAACAAGAAATAAATGAACAGACGACAAAATTACTACAACTTCATAAAGAAATCCTACCAAAACGCTCTCCCGAACAACTAAGAGATTTAGCAATAGCAACTATCTCCTTACACGTACTACTACCAAACCAAGAAGAAATTTTTGAAGAATTAAAGGCTGAATTTGAAGAAAATTTAAATTTTCTTGAGAAGTTAAGCTTAATTATATCAACAAATCGCAAAAAATTTCTAGGAAAAATTGAAATAGAGACTTCTGCTCAATTTAATATTGAAATGAAGCAGTATAACCAAGCAAAAGAAGAATATGAAGAAGAAAAAATTCACCGTTTATCACAAGTAGAAAAAGTTATTAATGGTGATGCTAATAACATGAAGCTTTGGCTTGAAATTTTTCTAGCAGAACTAGATTTCCCTCTCGATACCAATGTTTCATTTGATATATTATCTAGTGACACCGCTTGCATTGATGTTGATTTACCAACCATGGAAGAAATTCCATTAACAAAAGCATCCATATTAAAGTCTGGAAAACTAAAAGTACAAAAAAAATCTCAACGAGAAATGCGCGAACATTACGCAATAATGGTCGGTGGGACTGCACTATATTTATGCTCTTATGTATTTTCACTACTACCAACTTGTGAGAAAATTATCATTTCTGGCTATACACAAATTCAAAATAAAGCAACCGGATATGTTGAGGATCAATATATTTATAGTCTTAAAGTAGATAAGGAAATATTTTATTCATTAAATATGTCAGACGTACATCCAATAGCTGCATTTGAAAATTTTCATCAAAAAATTGACGTAACAAAAACATATATTTTCAAGGAAATTGAACCTTACGAGCCAGCAGAAGAATAAGAAAAGCACAAGCGCCTTGGTCACGAGCAGCTGCTCCTGTGCCACTCCGTTTGCTCAAGAGCAAAGCCGCTTCGAAGTAATCCAAGTAGTAGCTTCACTGGGGCGGCCTTTGACAGAAGCCGCTCTTTGGCTTCTTACGTTTACGTGCTTTTAGCGTCTTCTAGCATAACTTCGTAGCAAACTTCCTCGAAGCAGTGTTTTGTGCGACGAGTAATCGCAGGAGCAATTGTTTTTTCGTGCGACGAGTAATCGCAGGAGCAAAGTAGCATGAAGCATCATCAAAGAAGCAATCAAGGAAGTCAGTGAAGTCAGAAACTTGACTGAAGCGATCGAGCCGATGGGGCCTGAAGCTAGACAGTTTCCAAGTTAGAAATTTATAAATTCTGATTATATAAAAAAGGGGATTGCTTTGTTAGACGCCGTCCCCTCTCGTTATAGTTTTTTAAGCATATATATTCACAATTAGTCCCTTAATCTCCCCAACCATATCGAGAATTTCTAAACCTTTTTTTTCTTTCTTTAAGACTGCATCGGTTAGATCAAGCAGTTTTCGATCCACTTCTTTTACAATCTTATATATCTTGGTACGCCCACGGCGATTAAAACCACGTTTTTCTTCCAGGCTGAGACCAAGGTTAACTGCATCTTCCATAAACTCCTTAACAAGAGCCTTGTATTTACGCAATTCATCAACAGTCCGACTTTCAGCTAATACTTTCCCTTGATCGTCAATTTTTTCCATTAATTTATTCAATTTTGCATAAGCCTGTTCATCACGCCCCTTTTGCATTAATTCCGAGAAAGAGACACTGGCTTGAGGTCCTGTCTTTTTTACTTCAGCTTTATTTAAACTAGCACGTCCAACTCTTTGTACGTCCATACATTTCACCACTTTAACGTTAGATTATTATTGATTATATCATAATTTTGTTAGCAAATACGGTTAAGGAAATAACCTTTAAAAAGAGGTAAGACCATCAGGATCTTACCTCTTTTAAGAAGAGCTTATACTAGGTAGTAAAATAATTATTGTAATAACTGAAGTACTCCTTGTGGTAATTGGTTAGCTTGCGCAAGCATTGCAGTTGCAGCTTGGTTAATAATGTTATTACGAGTAAATTCCGTCATTTCAAGTGCCATATCTGCGTCACGAATACGCGATTCAGATGCTGTTAAATTTTCGTGAGTCGTTTGTAGATTATTAATTGTATGTTCTAAACGATTTTGAATAGCACCTAGAGCGGAACGGTTTTGTGATACTTTTGTAATTGCTGCATCAATACTAGTAATAGAACTTACCGCATTGGCATGTGAATTTACAGTAATATCTGCCTTTGCTATATTTAAACCTGTAGCTGTAGTATCCATGTTAGCAATTGTAAGAGTTACCTTTTGATTGGTGTTAGGACCTATCTGAAATTCTAGTCCATTAGTTTCAAAAGTGCCATCTAATAATTTCTTTTTGTTAAACTCTGTTTTATCAGAAATTGCATCAATTTCATCAATTAACTGGTCAATTTCAGCCTTAATAGCAGCTCTATCTTCAGTCTCATAGGTATCATTAGCAGCTTGAACTGCTAATTCTCGCATCCTCTGTAGCATGGAATGTACCTCTTGCATTGCCCCTTCTGCTGTTTGAATTAATGATACACCATCAAGTGCGTTTCTTTCGGCTTGTTTTAAACCTCGGATTTGCGAACGCATTTTTTCAGAGATTGCAAGACCCGCAGCATCATCTGCAGCACGATTTATGCGTAAACCAGAAGATAATTTTTCTAAGTTTTTCGAAGTATTAAATTGATTCGAACTCAGGTTACGGTATGCGTTTAATGCTTGAATATTATTATTAATTTTCATATTAATTAGCTCCCTTTTATTATTTAATCTCCGTAGATAGAATGTTGCTCATATGCATTTGTTTTTTGTTTAGCCGCTTTCGGAAAAACATTTTTACTTTCTACTAAAGCTTTACGCCATGCTGATGAAATTTCAGTTAATAGTTTTAACACTTCGTCTATTATAGTAACATCCTTATTAAGGTTTGCTTTTATTAGACATTCAGCCATATAGTTATAAACCGCATCTAACTGATCTGAGATTATCCCAGCTTCATAGTTTAACCCCGCACCAAGACGTTCTAGTATATCGTTAGATTTTTGGAGTTTCTCATTTGCTAAACTAAAATTATTATCTTGAATAGCTAATTTAGCTTCTTCAAGGTTATTTATACATGCTTCATATAAAAGCGTTGTAATCTCTTGTGGAGACTTCTTATGAAGAGCTTCTTTTGTTATTAGTGTCACTGATGACCCTCCCAACCTTCATTTTCTTTCTATCCTATTTATCGGTTAAAACTTTGTCGAAGTTTAATATTTTTTCTCCATTTGTTCAATTAAAAGCAATATTTCTGCCATAACTGCATAAAGTTGTGGTGGTATGTTGTCACCTAAATCCATATCTAATAGATTTTCAACAAGTAATGGATCTTCTTGCATGTGGATATTATTTTTTTTTGCTAACTCGATAATTTGATTAGCAATATGACCTTTTCCGTGAGCAACAACTTGAGGCCCTTTTCCTGAATCATCATCGTAGCGAATGACAGCTGCTGTTGGACCATTAACAGTTCTTTTTTGTTTTTGATTAAAATGCTTTGAGATCATCATATTTTAAAATCAAATCCTTTCTCAGTAAACGTTGGCGTCAAATTTTCTTGTTCATCTCGACCTTTTTCTTGCACAATATTAGATGAAGCTGTTGCATTTAATTTTGTGAAGTTAATACTAGTAATGTTGTAACCAACATCTTTTAAATTTGCCTTACACAATTCAGCCAGCGGTTCAATTCTCTCTTTAAAGAAAGGTTGATCATTTTTAATAGTTAAGGAAAGATTGCGGTCCGTTGATGTGACTAAAATTCCAACTTCACCTAATTTTCTAGTTTCTATTAAAAAGTAAAGATTGCAATTCTCCCAATCCACTTGTTGACCTTCATTTCGAGAATTTACAAACACTTGTAAGTTTTTAACATCATCTTCAAGTAAAAAAGGAAGACTAAAAAACATACTTTGTAAATTACTATTTGAATCAGATTTACTTAGCAACTGCTGACCGGTAATATTAGCTAAAGCTTGATTTGTTTGCTGAGAAACTCTTCCTTGTTCTTCTTCTATTTTCATTAATTGCATAAGAGCAGTTTTCATGTTTTGATTCGGTTCTGCATCACCCTGTCGTCCGGACGCAAGCATTTGGGCTACTTCACTATCTCTGTTTAAACCTAATCCTCGTACTAACTCAAAGGCTTGACGCGCTGAAAAATCTTGCGTAGCAGCAGTTCGTCTTGTCATTTCATCGAATTGTTGTATGAGTTGTTGTGAAGGGGTCCGGTTTTGAATGTTTTGTTCTTCTCTCGTAATAAAATGTTTCACTTTTGTTTCAGATGGTTTAAATTCTAATTTTTCGACCAATGTTTTTACTTCTTGAACAATTTTGTTAGCTTCTTGATAATTTCCTTTGGTAAGTAGCTTTTTTGCTTCTGCTAGCTGACTGCTTGCTTGCATAAGTCTCTTTTCTGTTTTCATGTCGGTTAGAAGCATCATTTCACTTTTTAAAATAGCATTATCTAGCTTTTTTATCGTCGTTTCAAGTAATGGTTTTACTTGTTTAATCGCTTGGCTTTTAAATGCCTCTGTTAGTCGTTGAATATTATCCAAATTCCTTGCGATTTCTCTTTGTAATGATTTAAAATCCGCTTGAGCTTGGGCTAACTTTTCTGTAATTGTTTGAACAATCATATTTTTACTACTTAGTTGTTGAGATTGGAAATTATCATTCATTGTGTATTGTTGTGCTTCAAGTTGAATTGCTTGATCCGTATTGGCTACTTGCTGCTCAACAGTTGTAAAAGTTTGCATTAATTGTTGTCTTGCTGCTAATTCACGACCTTGTTCATTTAATTTTGTAGCATCTTCCAAAGAGTTTATTATCTGTTTTTTTATCGGTTGCTCAATTGAAGCTTTTTCAATACCATTTTGCAGTTTGGCAATAAGCTTTTGGAAATCCCCTTCCTTCTGAATAGTTGCCTTCATTTGGTTTACTAACTCAACATGGTTTATAGACTCTCGTTTACCTTCTGACCTTAGCTGAGTTTCCTTAGTTTGGTAATTATTCTTTAGCACTTTCTCTATGTTTACTAATGATTGAACAAGATGATTTTTAGCTATTGATTCGTGACCACTTCTATTTAAACTTTGGACTTCATTTAAAGTTTTTTCCAACTGTAAAACTAGATCGCGGTTTACACGCGGGTGATTGACAACCTCATTTCTGACCTGATCAATAGAGCGTTGAACATTCGACTCTCGTTGAACCTGTTCTCTAACCTCTCGTACTTGCTCACTCACTGGTCTTTCTACAGCCGGACGACTTTCTGGTACTCGCACTTCTACCTGACGTGCTTCTGTACGCACAATCTCTCGCTCTGCTGTTTGTAACGCTTGGACTAACTGAGTACGACCTACTGCTTCTCTTCCACTTTGGTGCATCATACGGGATTCTTCTACTGCTCGGCCTACTTGTCGTGCGATTTCTCTATCTACTCGCGGGTTATTTACCACTTCATTTCGGACTTGCTCTACGGCTCTTTGAACATTCGACTCTCGTTGGACCTGTTCTCTAACCTCTCGTACTTGCTCACTCACTGGTCTTTCCATTGATGTCTGTTCTCTCCGAAGATTGTAATTAGGGTCGATTTCTTTTACAATGTTTGTTAAAACTTCATTTAACGGTCGACCATGTAAAGCTTCATGAACTGATCGCAAATGATTTGCTGTCACATCTAATCGTTTATTTGCAACAGCTTGAACAGTATGTAACCGTTGTTCTACTGTACCTTTTTCTTTTTCAACAAAAGCACGTAATTCTTGTATAGAATCCCGATTTAACGGAACTCCTTTATCTAATATCATTTGAGCTGCTTGCCTGAGTTCTCGGGATGGATTAGATACTCCTAGATTACGTATCGCTAAATTTATGCTTGTAGTTTCAGTAGTAGTACCTGTTGTTTTATTAGTAGTAGCCATTGCTCTTACTTGTACAAAATGATCAGTTTGACCTGATATCTGAACAGTAATTCTCTCGTTATTTGGTAGATCCCCTTCAAATTTTACAGGAACGTCTCTTCCCCTAATTTGAAGAATCGCCTCATTTTGACTACTTCTTTCTTTTACTATCGCACGATGAATTTCACCTTGGCGAAATTCAGGGGTATTATCATGGGTTTTTAATTGATTTGAAATTGTCTGACTATTAATCTGCATTTATTGTTTCACTCTCCCACGTCCTTGCTATCTATCCTTTTTATCGGTTTATTACATTTTTTTGTTTAGATACAAAAAAAGGCAATGTTCTGTTAAATAAAAGAACATTGCCCCTTTTTTAATTAATAATCTATTTCATTATCACGATTTTCATAAAAGAAATCCTTTTCTAAACTAGTTCCTATCAGTTAATCTATCTTCCTTCAACTTTGAAAGTTGTGAACCTTTAAGGAGCGCTTCTTCCCCAAAACGATTTCGTAACTCATCTACTGTTTTCGTTAACTTATATTTTTTCACATCTTCTTCAAAATTAAATAGGTCCAGTTGTTTATATGCATATTTTTTCTCTATTAATTGTTGCGCTGCGACACCAAGTAGACGAATAGACTCTCGATCCCAATGTTTCATAAAAAGTTGTAAAGCAATTCTGAATATATCAGATTGACTTTCTATTGGATTAATAACTGTTTTGCTTCTTGTCACAGTCTTGCGATCAGAATAACGGATTGTTATTTGAATCGTTTCAGCACAGACTTCTTTTCTGCCCATTCTTCTGGCAACAGAATCCGATAAATTCGTAAGTACTAGCTTAATTTTATCCAAATTAGTAGTATCAACAGGAAGAGTAGTAGAATTTCCAATACTTTTAAAATCATAAATAGAATCAGGATCAACAGGGCGGTTATCAATACCGTTTGCTCGCTCAAATAGTTTTTTTCCGTTAATCCCCAAGTATTTTATTAACGCATTTACATCTGCCTTAGCTAAATCACCAATTGATACAATTCCAATTTTTGTTAATTTATCTGCTGTTTTTTTACCAATACCATGCATTTCTCCCACCTTTAATGGCCATAACGCTTCTCCTATTTGCCTTTTTCTAATTACCGTCACACCTAAAGGCTTTTTTATATTACTAGCCATTTTTGCTAAAAACTTATTAGGAGCAATACCGATACTGCATGGCAGACTTAGTTCATTCAACAATCGGGTTTGGATCGTATGTGCAATATGTAGTGGCGTACCTAAATGGTAACAACTTGATATATCTATATATCCTTCATCTATTGAAACAGGTTCAACTAATGGAGTATATTCTTTAAGAAGTTGAAAAATTTGTAAGGATGCTTTACGGTAGCGTTCAAAATTTGGTTCCATTACAATTAGAGTTGGACAATGTTTCAGCGCTTCCCAAATTGGCATTGTTGTCTTAACACCTTTAGCCCTTGCCTCATAGCTACTGGTTACGATAATACCGCGTCTTTCTTTCGCATTTCCCGCAATGGCTAATGGTTTTCCTTTTAAAGTAGGATCAAAAGCTACTTCTACCGATGCATAAAAACTATTCATATCAACGTGCAAAATCACTCTTCCATCTTTCGGATAAAATTCCTTCATTTCCCCACACCTTACTTCAAATTTAACAATTCGAGTGTAGACATATCACTTCATCCTTTAGTATATTGCTACATTGCATTAAAAACAAATACGAAAGCTCCGCGAAAATTCATTTCACGAAGCTTAATATACTGAGAAAATTTCATAATTACTAAAACTGAAGCGCTTGAACCTATAGCTAGCTACGAACGGTTAAACGTAACTAGATATAACATCTTAGGGGCGAGAATAATGAAATTCATTGACCCTATTAAATTAATTCAAAACAGGAGTTAGTTGTTCTGCGCGCTTCTTGATTATTGCTCGGGCAATATGAACTCCATTTGCCCCTGCTTGAGCTAGTCCGCGTGTAACACCACCACCATCTCCACCAGCATATAATCCTGAGATTTGTGTTTCAAATTGTTTTGTTAGTACTGGTCTAGCTGAATAAAATTTAGCTTCTACTCCATAGAATAATGTATGTTCCGAAGCAATACCTGGAGTTACGTGATCGAGAGCTTCCATCATTTCGATTAGACTTTTCATTGTATTATACGGCAATACAAGACCTAAGTCACCCGGAACTGCTTCCTTTAACGTTGGCTCTAAAAATCCTTCTTTCACACGTTTCGCCGTAGATCTTCTTCCTTTTAGTATATCTCCATACTTTTGAACAATTACAGACCCATCGGATAAATCGTTTGCCCGTTTCGAAACTTCCTTTGCAAAGGAAATTGGCTCATCAAAAGGCTCCGTAAATGTGTGTGAAACGAGTAGAGCAAAGTTTGTATTTTCACTACCAAGTTTTGGGTCTTTGTATGCATGCCCGTTTGCTGTCATTATTCCACTATGATTCTCTACAACTACATGGCCCGAAGGATTCGAACAAAACGTACGTACTTGAGTTCCAACTGATGTATTAAAAATAAATTTTGCTTCATATAGGTGGTGGTTAATTTCTTCCATAATTACATCGGAAGTTTCTACACGGACTCCAATATCCACCTGATTATTTATCATTTTGTAGTCGCGCTTTCTTAAAAGGTTTCCTAACCACTCTGAACCATCACGACCTGGAACAATCACTACTTGATCTGCACCGATCTCTTCTCCATTTTTAAGAACTATTCCTGAAATTTTAAAACAATCGTTCATCTTTTCTGTAAGAATATCTTCTACCTCAGTACGGAATCTCAATTCGACTTTATCTTTTAGGTATTCATATATACTCGTTAATATTTCTAAGTTTTTCTCTGTACCTAAATGTCTTACTTGTGCCCGTAATAACTTTAGACCAGCACCCATTGCTTTACGTTCAATTTCCCTAACAGCAGGTGTTGTTGGATCTGTACTTTCCTCAGGAGCGCCATGCTTTAAATTGATAGAGTCAACATATTTAATTAATTCAAGTACTTCTGAAGGTGGTAAATAGTCTTGCATCCAACCTCCAAAAGCTGTTGTGATATTAAACTTACCATCAGAATAAGCACCAGCCCCACCAAAGCCTGCAGTAATTGAGCATGCTGGTAAGCATCCAGCAAAATCTTTTCTTCCTTTTGGTGGTGGACACTTTTCAATCTTCTTTTCATTTATTGGACATCGTCTATTATAGATGGAGTGTCCTTTATCTAGAAATAAAACATTTAAATCCTTTTTTTGCTCTAAAAGCTCATAAGCCGTGAAAATTCCTGCAGGTCCTGCCCCAACGACAATTACATCATAATGTTTCATAAATTATGTCCTCCTAAATCTGTAAACCAAATCTATCTATCTTAAATCTATACAATAGTAAAAAAATCTTACATCACTTTTTCAACCTTTACTATCTTACATAACGAACAAAAAAAAAGCAAGCACAAAAACGAACATTCATAAAAACAACCTTCTGAATAGTTCGTATTCACGCTTGTTTATTTTATTATTTCTGCTGTTTCAATTAAAATAAATGTAAACTTACGAATTGACGTTAAAATTGATCTTCATAAATTTTTGCTGTTTTTTCTACCCATTGTACATATTCTTCTCCATGATACTGTTGATTTATTTTCACTAAAATTTTTATAAACTGATTAAAAGCTTCTTCATTTTCAATACGTAATTGATTTATGTAATTAAACAAACTATAGTCTTCTTTTGTCGTGGCTAGTTGTCGCTTTCTCCCTTCTTCCGTTAATATTACATATGTAACCCTTAGATCTTTCTCATCTTTTTCAATAGTTACTAATCCTTTTTCTTTCAGTCTTTTTACGACCTGCATAACAGTTGAACGATCCCACAACCCATAGTTTGCAATTTTGGTTATCGATGCACGCTCTTCGAAATATATAATCCACAAAGTGTGTTGTTCTGCTTGTGTTAGACCAGCTAAGTGCGCTACTTTTTGCCAATCCTCCTCAACAACCTTTGAAGTTCCTCGCAATAAATTTAATATAGAATGTAAATTCTTTGTAGTCTTCATTCATGTTCCTCTTTCCATTATCTATTAAACTTCCAATTTTTATATATTTTACCATAACAAAACCAAAAAATGGTAGTATTTTAGTATTTTTTTGTAAAAGACAACGTTTTTACTACAAATGTATACATCCATATATCTACTTAAGTGAATAAAAAAAACCAACTAAAAAATTTATCCCACTTTAGAACCATAGGTAAACTTTTTAATCGGAAAGTAAATAGTTAGTTGTTGTTAGCTACCACATTAATAATAGCCACGACTAGTTCTGCAGTTTTTGCTAATTCTTCAATAGGCATCTTTTCATTCGTAGTGTGAATATCTTCATATCCTACAGCTAGATTAACCGTTGGAATTCCAAACCCAGCAATAACATTTGCATCACTACCACCACCGCTTGTTTGTAATTTGGCTTCTCGATTAATCCCCTTAATTGCTTTTCTTGCAACCTCTACAACATGGTCACCTGCACCAAACTTAAAACCTGGATACATAACATCAATTTCTACTTCTGCTTGTCCACCCATTTCAGTAGCAACTGTTTCAAATGCTTCTTTCATTTTTTTGACTTGCGCAGTCATTTTTTCTGGTACGAGAGAGCGTGCCTCTGCTAATATATGAACTCTATCGCACACAATATTTGTTTGACTTCCACCCTCAAAACGACCAATATTTGCGGTTGTTTCATGATCAATACGTCCTAGTGGCATTTTGGCAATCGATTTTGCAGCAATAGCAATCGCTGATACACCTTTTTCAGGCGCAACACCAGCATGTGCAGTCTTACCTAAGATTGTGGCTTGAACCTTCGCTTGTGTTGGTGCTGCAATAATAATGTTACCCACCTTACCATCACTATCTAATGCGTATCCAAACTTTGCCTTTATCAAGCTTGGATCTAATTCTTTAGAACCTTTCAAGCCAGACTCTTCACCGACTGTAATGATAAATTGAATGTTTCCATGACTCATATTATTCTCTTTTGAAACCTTTATTGCCTCTAACATAGCAGCAAGTCCAGCTTTATCATCTGCACCTAAAATTGTCGTACCGTCTGTTTTTATGTAACCATTTTCTATAATTGGATTTACACCATTTCCAGGAACAACCGTATCCATATGTGCTGTAAAATATATCGGATCAATACCATCTTGATTTCCTTTTAATGTACAAATTAAATTTCCAGCACCATGGCCCGATTTTTCAGTCGTATCATCCTCAACCACTTCTACTCCTAGTGAAGAAAATTTTTCTTTTAATACATCAGCAATCTGTCTTTCAAATTTCGTCTCAGAATCCACTTTTACCAATTCTAAAAATTCAGCAACTAAACGGTCTTTATTTATCATTAATAAATGCCTCCATATTCATATTTATATCTGTTTATTAAAATATTGTATCATTGAAAATACCATCGGTAAATTAACACAATTTTTTAAAACCGTACCCAATTTATAACAAAACAAAACTTAACTTAAGTGTTTGTCCTAGCCCCTTTTAAAATCTAAGAATTACCGTTTCAAGTTCTTCCGTAATGAAGAGCAGGTAGATTAGAAATTTTGTTACACCAAGTATCCGCTACGTTTTTCCTGGGAGGCTTGTATTATTTCTGTATTCAAAGTAAAATAGTATTGAGAACTTATTTGGGAGGTTATTAATATGCCCCGAAAATATCGTAAAATTGTATTATATATTATGATTGCAACTATGCTTCTAGGAACTTTATTTACTGGAGCAGCTGCCCTTTTCTAAAAATTGAAGTAAAAAAGGCTGATAGAAATCAGCCTTTTTTATATTTCTATATTTTTTCACAATCAATTAATTGAGCTCTTTCTTTTATAATTATGATTTAGTCCTATTCACTAATAACACCTTTTTCTATTGCTATAGAATTAAAATCTGTACTAGCTTTTGTAATATACACTTTTGTCCCAAGTGGCACTTTTGTAAACAGTTCTTCAACATCCTCGTTATACATACGAACACATCCACCTGTTATATACCCACCGATTGTTGAAGAATCATTCGTTCCATGTATGCCGTATATACGTCCGTCAGTTTGTTCTGCATCAAACCCTATCCATCTGGTGCCTAATGGATTTTCTTTTGAACCACCAGCAATATCCTTCTTGCGATAATATGGATTGATGGCTTTTACCACAATATTATATTCACCCTCTGGAGTTAATGTTTCTAAACTACCAGTAGCTACTTCATACACCTTTACCACCTGACCATCAGCAATGAATGCCATCTCATTCGTGGACTTATTTACAATAATGTACGGATCTCCAAGCAATGGATTTTTACCCAATGGCCAAATCGGTGAGATTACCATCATACATACAACCAGAAGCTTCATAAACATAATTTCTACCCCCGGAGTTTTTTTAATCTTAGTATTTGTTTAATAAGGGAAAAATATGTTTTATTTACTTCCTTCATTACGAAAATGCCTTTTTATTATTAAATACTGTTCAATCTCTTTAACGAAAGAAAATAATGCTGATCTAATCTCAAATTCTTCACGATCCTTTGGTAACTCCATTTCTTTTAATTCATCTTGAAGTTCATATAATCGCTCTAAATAATCGACTGGGCCAAAGCCTGGTTTCACATTTTCACTTAATTCTCTTAAATAGTCAGCAATTTTCTTCCCTTGTACCACTGTATGATCTAATGAAGAAATCAATGGCAACATTCGTTCAATTACATCAAATTGTTTTTCTCTCATACTAAAATAATGATAATACTGATCATCGTACCGTAACAAGTGATTTTCAACATTTTGTAAAGCTATATTTTTTCCTCTTTTTAATAAATTTGCGGTTTCGGTAATCTCTCGTCCATCCCAATTACTATCTCCATCTTTTAAATAAATAGTAAATTGTTGAAAAATCTTTTTATAATTCTCCTCAATTTCTCTTTGAATTTTTTCAAGTTCACCTTCAACACTTGGAATGTAAACATTCATTAATAATGCAATCCCAATACCTATAGTAATTAGAGCAAGCTCATTAAGTACAATAGGAACTGTTATTTCTCCAAATATATATATATGAAAGATGATAACAGAGCTAGTCGCTATACCTTCATGGGCTTTTAAAAATACGACAGTTGGGATAAATATTATAAGCAATAAAGCAACTGACACCGGATTATAACCTAAGATTTCAAATATAATAACTGCAAAAGCCATTCCGATAGCACATGCCAAAAAACGTTGCCAAGATATTTGAAGAGAGCTACGTTTAGTTTTCTGAACACATAATATGGTAATAATTCCCGCTGAAGCGTAAAAAATTAAGTCAAACCACTGAGCAATAGCTATTGCTGCTGCAGCACCAATAGCTGTTTTTAACGTCCTGTAACCAATTTTAAACATAATACTTCCTTCCATTCTATGTTATAATTTCTATTTTACACGAAATTTAAATAAAATAAAAAAGGAATGACGAAGTCACTCCTTGAATTATAATATTTTATTTAAAAACTCTTTTGCTCTTTCAGTTTGTGGATTTGAGAAGAATTCTTCCGGTGGAGTATCTTCGAGTAACTTACCATCCTCTAAAAAGAAAACCCTATCAGCCACTTCTCTAGCAAAACCCATTTCATGAGTAACAATAACCATTGTCATACCACTAAGGGCTAAGGATTTCATTACGTCCAAAACCTCTTTTACCATTTCAGGATCTAACGCAGAGGTTGGTTCATCAAATAGCATTACTTCTGGCTCCATTGCCAGTGCTCGTGCAATTGCCACCCTTTGTTTTTGACCACCGGATAACCTAGAAGGAAATTCATTTGCTTTTTCCTCTAATCCAACTTTCCGTAAAAGGTCAATAGCATTTTGTTTAGCAGTTACAGAATCCAACCCTTTAACTTTCATAGGTGCATACGTAATATTATCTAGCGTACTCATATGCGGAAAAAGATGAAAATGCTGAAACACCATTCCAATTTTCTGACGAACTTTCATGATGTTCGTCTTTGGATCGGTAATTTCTTGATCATCTATCCAAATTTGCCCAGCTGAAGGTACTTCAAGTAAATTCAAACAACGTAAAAACGTTGATTTCCCACTCCCAGATGGACCAATAACAGCTACGACATCTCCCTTTGAAATTTCAGTACTGATATCTTTTAAAACGTCTAGTTTGCCAAATGACTTATAGAGATTATTTACTTTAATCACTGCGGCTTAACCTCCTCTCTAGAAGTCTACCTAACAGTGTAAGTGCCATAACCATAATATAATATATTAATGCCGCAAATATTAACGGTTCAAAAGGTCTATAGAGATTAGCTTGGACAATTTGAGCTCTCCTCATAATGTCTAGTACCCCAATAGTTGAGATAATTGCCGATTCTTTCGTTAATGTGATAAATTCATTCACTAGTGCTGGCAAAATATTTTTTATTGCTTGAGGCAAAATGATATTTAAAAGCATTGGCGTGTAAGGAACACCTAATGCTTGAGCTGCTTCTTTTTGCCCTTTATCCACTGCTTGGATACCCGCACGAATGATTTCAGAAACGTACGCGGCTGAATTTAAACCGAAAGTTAAAACTGCCGCCTGAAAGGCAGAAATATCATATCCTATAACCTGTGGGGTAGCAAAGTAGATTAAAAATAATTGCAAAATTAACGGCGTCCCACGAAAAACTGATGTATAAACATCTGCTATCAATCTAAGAGGTGCAAATTTACCAATTTTCATAATTGATAAAATAGTCCCTAGTATAAATCCAAATATAAGCGATACACTTACAATTTGTAACGTGACCCATATCCCTTTAATTATATAAGGGATAGAAGGCACGATTTGGGAGATATCCAAATTCATGCCTGTCTCATTCCTCTCTTAATTAAAAATTTCTTTACTCTTCACCATAAAACCATTTCATGATTAGTCTATCCATTTCACCATTTTCAACCATTTCTTGTAAAACTTTATTAAACTCATCCTTTAATTCGCTTCCTTTTGGAAACGCAATTGCTGAACCAGCTTCATTTTCCTCAACAATTACAAATGAAGTTAACTCAGGGTTTGCTTCAATATGCCCTTTACCAACAGTATCTTCTATAATGGCAGCGTCAATTCGACCAGTCTTTATTTCTTGAATTAAGTCAGTAATTCGATTACGTTCTAATATTTCTATCCCACCAATTTCTTCAGCAATCTCATTAGCCAATTCTACTTGAATAGAACCTAATTGAACGCCAAGCTTTTTACCCTCTAAATCCTCTAAGCTTGTATAACCTTTTTCAGCATTAAAAACGATTGTTTGTTCTGCTACATAGTAAATATCAGAAAAATCCACGTTTTCAAGTCGTTCTGGTGTGGGAGTCATTCCTGCTAATACAAAATCAATACGATTGTTTGTAAGTGCCGGAACTAATCCGTTAAAATCCATATCTTGTATTTCTAATTCAAAACCTAAATGATCAGCAATATAGTTCGCTATATCAATGTCAAAGCCAATGATTTCATCACTTACAGCAGTATCAATAAATTCATAAGGTGGATAATCTGCTGAAGTACCCATTACTAACGTTACTTTCTCTTCATCAGCCTGACCACCACATGCAGTTAATACTCCAATGGACAATACACAACTCAATGCAAATGATAATATCTTTTTCATTTCTATACCCCCATATTTTTCTAAAAAAATTTATTCTTTTTTATTAATGATTATTCACCCTTTTGTATAATAACACGCTCTAAAAAAATGTCAACAGTCTTTTATTACTTTTAACTTTTTTGTTGTAATTAGTATGTGTTAATTTTAATTATTTTTTCATGAATGAGTGAATTTTATAATCCCATTAATTCAGTCGCACCATAATTTAGTTCAAACGCCTAAACTAGATATAGTATCTTAATGACTTGAGATCTGTATTTGACATTCATTTATCATAGAAGTAATTAATAATATTTTAATGCAAAAAACTTTAGGAATTCTCCTAAAGTCTTAGATTATATGTATATGGCGCGCCCACCAGGATTCGAACCCAGAATCCGAGAGCCGAAATCTCGTGTGATATCCATTTCACTATAGGCGCTTATTGTGACGCTAAATAAATATAACATCCCTTTTTTGAAATGTCAATAAGAAAAACAGGTGGAAGGAGAAGTACTCCCATCCCACCATTTTTATGCTTCTTTTTTTTCATAATCGTCAAACATACTTTCAAAACGTTCGTTTAATTGTTCTTCTGTGTATCCTTTACTGTATAATTTACCAGCAAAATTTTGTGCCCATAACGAAGAACGCTCTGAAATCTTTTTATACTTTTTTTGCTTTGCACCTTTCACTTCTTTGGATCGGCTTTCTGCATTCGACATAACATTCTCAACAATAAATAGACCTTTCCAAATATCTTCTTCAGTAAAACTTTCTACATTTTCGCTATAGTATTTAATCACTTTTTTATAAAATTCATCAAATTCCTCAAAAGAAATTTCCTCATTCATATTCAAATAAAAATGAATTTTATCATATAATTCTTGCATCATGCTGCACTCTCCTTTTTAAGAGTAGATCGCTAACTAATTCCATGAATCTACATTATTATAAGAAAAGATTATAGCATTACAAAATCACCACTTCAAGTACTTATTGATAGAATGAATTATTTTTAATAGTCTTTTACGTTATTATATTAAAGCTTATCTTTAAATAAACAGAGGCCTTCACACTTTATTGTGAAAGCCTTCTTGCTTTTTATAGAAATTCATCAAAATATTTTTCAAGCTTCTGTACCACTTCAACTGGCTCATGACCTTCAATTTCATGTCTTTCAACCATTGCTTTAACTTCTCCATTTTTTATAATTGCAAATGATGGTGAAGACGGTGCATACCCTTTAAAATAAGTTCTTGCTCTTTCTGTTGCTTCTTTATCTTGACCCGCAAACACAGTAACAAAATGATTAGGTTTCTTCTCATAATTAGCCATATAAGCTGCAGAAGGTCTAGCAATACCACCTGCACAACCACAAACGGAATTAATGTAAACTAACGAAGTTCCCTCTTTTCCTAAAATTTCATCTACCTCTTCAGGAGTCTTCAATTCAGTATAACCGGCATCAACCATTTCTTTTCTTGCACCATTAATAACATCATTATAAAAACTAAATTGCAAAAGTCTCACCTCTTTTAAAATATTAACACTATGTTTATATTGTACACTTCTTAGATCATTTTACAAAATAAAAAGCATTATTAATATTAACTATTTTATCTTCTACATACCAGAAGTATAGAATAGGACCGTAACACACCAAAAATAATGTACCTAGACATACCGACTTTTTCACTTTCATAACTTCATTAATTGAGCGACATCTAACTAGACACACATATTCAACTAGTTTTACTCTTGTGAAATCTATATTATGAAATTCAGCAAGAAAAGCTCATCAATACGATGAGCTTTTCTATATTATTGTAAAGCTGTTGTTAGTACTTCAATGTTTCTTTCCATAAGACTAAAGTAATCTTCGTTTTTATCTACATCTTCTTGTACTAATACTTCTAAATTATGAATCCATAAAGCTTCTGCTCCTATTTGGGAACGAACAGTTTCAGCGATGTTAGTTGGTATGTTTTGTTCAAACAAAATAAAATCTATACCATTTTCCTCCGCATATTCAATAACATTTTGTACCTGGCGAATAGAAGGTTCATTCGTAGGTGAAATACCAGAAATCCCTACTTGCTTTATGCCGTAACGGTCCGTCCAGTAACCATAACCAGCATGAGATACAATGATAGTATCTTTTGATATTTCTGCTACCATGTCTTTAAACTTTTGATCTAATGTTTCTAATTGTTCTGTTAAAACCTTAAAGTTTTTTTCAAACTCCTCAGCTGCATCAGGCATTAATTCAACTAGAGCATTTTTTATATTTTCAGCTAATTGAATAGAACGAATTGGATCTAACCATACATGCGGATCCTCTTCACCATGCGAATGACCGTGATCGTCGTGTCCGTGATCATCTTCTTCATGACTATGGTCGTGATCGTATCCGTGATCACCTTCTTCATGACTATGATCGTGGTCGTGGCTGTGACCTTCTTCTTCGTGACTATGATCGTGGTCGTGTCCGTGATCATCTCCTTCATGACTATGATCGTGGTCGTGGCTGTGACCTTCTTCTTCATGACTATGATCGTGGTCGTGGCCGTGATCATCTTCTTCATGACTATGATCGTGGTCGTGTCCGTGATCATCTTCTTCATGACTATGATCGTGGTCGTGTCCGTGATCATCTTCTTCATGACTATGATCGTGGTCGTGTCCGTGATCATCTTCTTCATGACTATGATCGTGGTCGTGATCATGATTAAAATCAATAAGGTCGATGCCATCTACTGCTCTTAAAATCTTGACACTTCCAGTTTTTAAAACATCTGCTACTGCATCAGCAAACCCTTCAATACCTGCTCCATTATATATATATAAATCTGCGTTTGATACATCAACCATTGTTTTGGCTGTAGGTTCAAACGTATGAGCATCTGCACCAACTGGAACTATACTTTTTACCTCTACAAACTCTCCTCCAATTTTATTGACAAAATCCATAAGTGGAAAAATTGTTGTGTAGACTTGTAAAACCTCTCCTGCAACTTCTATACTTTCTTCTGCACTTTCTTCTGGTTGCTCTTGATTTGCACCACATGCTACCAAAAATGTAGACAACACTAACATAATTGCAAATAAGCTTGATTTAATTTTCATGTCAATCCCCTTTCGTAACGATTACGTTTTATTAACAAAAAGGATTATATCGTAAATGTTACGATTTGTAAAACATTTAAACCCTCATTAATAAAACTATAGCTTCATTGCAAAGCCTATAGTCTTATTTATACTTTCATTCTCTAAAATAGAACTTAATTTTTCAGGAAAAGCGCAAGGCGCCCGCTTATCGGCGAAAAACACTTGAAGACCTGCTCGTAGCGGTCGGTTATTGACCGAAAGAGAAGGTCTGAAGTGATCGAGCCGATGGCGCCTGGAGCTAGACAGTTTCCAAGTTAGAAATTAATAAATTCTGATTAAATAAAAACCAATGGAGACAATTTCTTTGTCTCCATTGGTTTTTATTTAATCTCTTTCAGTCGTTTCTTTAAAATAGAATTAAGCTGCTTTTGGTGATCTATAATTTGTGGAACAATTACTTTAAGGATTTCATCATCTCTTTTTTCAACTGCCTCTAAAAACTGTTGTTGAATTTCGTTATGTTCTTTCAACCATGTCTCGTCGTAAAAATTATCTAGTTCTTTTCCATCTTTCTTTAATTCTTTGAACTTTTTTATCAGAGCATCTCTATCCTTCATAACATTATTCCATACTTTTACATGCTTGGGAGCATATTTTTCTGCTAGAAGCTGATAATAAAAATTAAAATGCGCTCGGATCACTCGTTGTTCAAACCCTATTTTCCCTACTTGCGAACTAGCTTCTTCGTTTACGCCTTCTTTTGCATTAACAATAGAGAATGATGTAAATGAAAATAGTATGGATGTTATCATTAATATAAAAAGCAACTTCTTTGGACATCTCATTCAAAACATTCCTTTCTTCTTTACAAATCTAACAGTTACTATCTTTCCCATATCTATATAAACCATGTAAATAAAGTTTTTATTTTACCATCATAGTTTTCTTAACAAAAAAAGTTGCATCATACTAGAAATTTCACTAGTACAACACAACTCAGTGTTTTTATCGCCGAACTTCAGTGGGGGTTCCTTTATTGCCCACTGATTGTTAGTTTAACTAATACCACAAGCATAAGAATAACTAAGCATCAACTTTCACTGATGAAAATTATTCTGTATCGGACCTTTAGGTGCAGTTTATCCCCAACCTAAACTTTTCGGTTTTGTTAAGTTTTGAGTCAGGGGTATTACTGCACCTTAAGAGTGGGTTATATCGAACTATCTGGTTGAAAAACGGACCAGTTCACGTTAGGAGAACTCGTTCTAACTTCGCTTGAACATCGGAAATTCAGATGGAGTCTCAACTCCACCTGAACGGAAGTTCCCACCTACGCTACGCTTCGAGGTGGGGGTCCATGACCCTTAAGTACAAATCAGCTTGATTAAACTATACGGATCGTTAATATACGTTTATATTTTCCTTTGATATTTTTTCTAACTTTTCTTTTACACTGGCTAAGAACCGTCCACATATCAATCCATCTAAAACACGATGATCTAACGATAAGCATAAATTGACCATATGTCTAATAGCAATGGCATCATTATCCAAAATAACTGGTCGTTTAACAATGGCTTCGATAGATAATATCGCAGCCTGGGGATGATTGATAATGGGAGCTGAAAGTATTGAACCAAACGAACCTGTATTATTAATTGTAAACGTTCCACCTTGCATATCATTGCTCGTAACTGATTTGTTTCTAACCTTGCTTGCAAGTGCATTTATCTCCCCAGCTAGTCCTTTTATTGACTTTTCATCAGCATGTTTAATAACAGGTACATATAGAGCATTATCAGTAGCAACTGCTATCGAGATATTAACATCTTTCTTTTGGATAATTTTATTTCCGCCCCATAGTGAGTTTAATTGAGGAAATTCCTTTAACGCTTCTACCACTACTTTTATAAAGAATGGTAAATACGTTAAATTATACCCTTCCTTCTGTTTAAAAGATTCTTTAATTTCATTGCGAAAATTAACGAGGTTAGTTACATCCACTTCTACCATTGTCCATGCATGCGGTGCCTCATGCTTACTTTTCACCATATTTGCTGCAATAGCTTTACGAACACCTGTAACCGGGATTTCTATATCGCCTACCACAGTAGTTGCCCGTGGCTGTATATCGATTTTATCATCATTTACTTCATTATTTGTTATTTTTTCTTGTACTGGTTCAGTTATTTCTACGTGAGATAAATTCCCACTTTCTATTATTGATTGAATATCTTTTCTAGTTATCCGCCCTCCACGGCCTGTACCCGTTACCATTAGCAAATCAATATTATGCTCACTAGCAAGACGAAGAACAGCTGGGGAGTAACGACTCTTTACACTAATATTAGTACGATCTAAATTCGTTTTTTTATCTATCGAAGTAGTTTTTGCAATAGTTTCTACTACTTTATCTCCCTCTATTTGAATAGTACAAATAACACCACCAACTTCAATTGTCTCGTCTTCTTTTGCAATTAGCTCTTTAATCGTTCCTGAAAAAGTGGAAGGAATTTCTGCATTTACTTTATCAGTCATCACTTCAGCTAAAGGATCATACTTGTTTATTTTATCTCCTTTTTTCACAAGCCATTTACTAATTGTACCTTCCGTTACACTCTCACCTAGCTGAGGCATTTTTATTTCTGAGATCACTTTGTATACCTCCCTCATTAAAACTCTGCTAAATCACGCATTGCTTTTTCAATTTTTTCAGGATTAATCATAAAGAACTTTTCCATAGTAGGTGCATATGGCATCGCTGGCACATCCGGTCCTGCTAAACGCTTGATTGGTGCATCTAAGTCAAATAAGCAGTTTTCAGCAATAATTGCCGCTACTTCACTCATAACACTACCCTCTTTATTATCTTCTGTAATAAGAAGAACTTTCCCTGTCTTACTAGCAGCTTCTATGATCGCTTCTTTGTCTAAAGGATAAACCGTTCTTAAATCTATGATATGAACTGATATTCCATCTCTAGCTAATCTTTCAGCAGCTTGTAAAGAAAAGTGAACAGCTAATCCATACGTAATGACAGTAAGATCATCACCATTTCGCTTAACATCAGCTTTTCCGATTTGGAGAGTATAATCTTCACTTGGCACTTCACCTTTTATTAATCGATATGCACGTTTATGTTCAAAAAATAATACTGGGTCATTATCACGAATAGCCGATTTCAGCAAACCTTTTACATCATACGGTGTAGATGGCATTACAATTTTTAGCCCAGGTATGCCACTAAACATTGCCTCTACAGATTGAGAATGATATAGGGCCCCATGGACCCCACCGCCATAAGGGGCTCTAATAACAAGTGGACAACTCCAATCGTTATTAGAACGATAACGAATTCTCGCTGCTTCAGAAACGATTTGATTAACTGCAGGCATAATAAAATCAGCAAATTGTATCTCTGCTATTGGTCTCATCCCGTACATCGCAGCACCTATACTTACACCAACGATAGCAGATTCTGCTAGTGGTGTATCAATTACTCTTTGCTCACCAAACTGCTTGTATAGCCCATTTGTCGCTCTAAAAACTCCACCTCGAGCACCAACATCTTCACCAAGAACAAAAACCTTATCATCTCGTTCCATTTCCTCTTTTATGGCAAGTGTAACGGCATCGATATAAGATATGATAGGCATTGATTATTCCTCCTCAGCATAAACGTATTTCAGTGCGTCTTCAGCAAGTGCATAAGGTGCATTTTCGGCATACTCAGTTGCATCATTTACCAGATTGGTAATACGTTCATTAAGTTCTACTTCTTTTTCATCTGTTAATATATTTAACTTTTTCAAATAAAGTTTAAAAGTGATGATTGCATCTTTCTTTTTTGCTTCTTCAACCTCTTCTCTAGAGCGATAAACCAGGTCATCATCATCACTAGAATGAGGTGTTAGGCGATATGTTACTGCTTCAATCAAAGTTGGCCCTTCACCTCTTCTACCACGATCAGCTGCCTCTTTTACAGCCTGATAAACTTCCAAAGGATCATTACCGTCTACAGTTACTCCTGGCATTCCATAACCAATTGCACGATCAGACACCTTTTCACATGCTAACTGTTTATGAATCGGAACCGAGATAGCGTACTTATTATTTTCACACATTAATATAACTGGTAGTTTATGAACAGCAGCAAAGTTTGCTCCTTCATGAAAATCTCCTTGATTTGAAGAACCCTCCCCAAATGTTGTGAATGTTACAAAGTCTTTCTGCTGCATTTTTCCCGCTAAAGCTATACCGACAGCATGAGGAACTTGTGTTGTAACTGGTGAAGATCCAGTTACAATTCGATTCTTCTTTTGACCAAAATGCCCTGGCATTTGTCTTCCACCTGAATTAGGATCTTCAGCTTTAGCAAAAGCCGATAACATAAGGTCACGAGCAGTCATTCCAAAAGTCAGTACGACTCCCATGTCTCGATAATAAGGTAATATGTAATCTTTTTCCTTATTTAAGGCAAAAGCTGCCCCAACTTGAGCTGCTTCCTGTCCTTGACAAGAAACAACGAACGGAATTTTTCCTGCACGGTTTAACAACCACATTCTTTCATCTATTTTCCTTGCTAATAACATCTTTTCATAAATTTCACTTACATCAGTGTCTGTTAACCCCAATTGAGTGTGGCGGTTTTCTATCATTATAAGCCTCCCTTTTTATTGAATTAATGAAATACCACCTAAAATTTATATCATTTATCCATGTATGGCTTTACCATCAACAGCTAAGGCAGCTTCACCGATTGCTTCCGAGAGAGTCGGATGGGGATGTATAGTATTTGCAACTTCCCAATGAGTGGCATCTAATACTTTAGCTAAACTAGCTTCCGAAATCATGTCTGTGACATGCGGTCCAATCATATGAACCCCTAATAAATCTTCTGTACTTTCATCAACTACAAGTTTTACGAAACCATCAGTTTTTCCAAAGACCAACGCTTTTCCAATTGCTTTAAATAAGAACTTTCCGGTTTTCACTTTATACCCTTTATCTTTAGCTTCGTTTTCTGTTAAGCCAATACTTGCAACTTCAGGAGAACTATATACACACTTTGCTATAAGATCATAATCAATAACTAAAGGGTTTTGGTTTGCTATATGCTCTACTGCTTTAATACCTTCATGTGATGCTACATGAGCTAATTGCAAACCACCAATGACATCTCCAATAGCATATATGTGGGATTCTTTTGTTTGATAAAATTCATTTGTTTTAATAACACCATTTTCAATCTCTATATCAGTGTTTTCTATTCCTATTCCTTCAATATTCGCCTGTCTACCAACAGAAACAAGTAACTTTTCAGCTGTAAACAATTTTGTTTCCCCATTACGCTGTGCTTGTACGGAAATAGTATCACTTTTTTCGATCGTTTCAAAAAGAACCTTTGCTCCTGTAACTATTTTCACGCCTTTCTTCTTTAATGCTCGTGCTGCTTCTTTTGAGATTTCGTGGTCCTCTGTCGGTAATATTCGATCAGAATACTCAAGAATGACAACTTGAACTCCGAAATCATTTAACATCGAAGCCCATTCAACTCCAATAACACCGCCTCCAACAATGATCATTGATTTAGGAAGCTCATCCATTTGTAACGCCTCATTACTTGAAAGTACATACTTACCATCGATATCAACTCCGGGCATAGACTTAGGTCTTGATCCAGTAGCTATTATTACATTTTTAGGAATAAGCATTTCATTTTCTCTACCGTCATTCAACTCCACTGAAATTGTACCTGGTGTCGGCGAAAAAATTGACGGACCTAAAATACGCCCAATACCTTCATATACATCAATTTTTCCTTTCTTCATTAGATGTTGGACACCTTTATAAAGATTATCTATAATTTTTTCCTTTCTTTGTTGAACTTTATCAAAATGTAGTGTGATATCTTTAGCTGTAACTCCGAACTCTTCAGAATGTTTCATAGTTGAATATACTTCTGCACTTCTAAGGAGTGCCTTACTCGGTATACATCCATGGTGAAGACAAGTACCACCTAGTTTTCCTTTTTCTACAACAGCTACTCTCAATCCTAATTGAGATGCTTTAATAGCTGCTACATAACCACCTGTACCTGCTCCTAATATTACTAAATCATACTCTTTCGCCACTTTTTCTACCTCTCCTTTTTTCTTTTTATTAATGTTTCAGCAGGGTATACTTTTACCAATTCCTCTCCACGAAGAATTCTTAATCCCCCTTCTACTAATGCCTGCATTTCATTTTCGCCTGGTTGAACAATAACGTTTGCAATCCAGCTGACACGATTGGATATGTCTTTTACGAATTTCCTACTAAATGCTAAACCACCTGTTAATACAATATAATCAACTTCCCCTTTTAAAACAGCACTAGCAGCACCAATTTCTTTTGCTACTTGATAACTCATAGCTTCAAAAACTAGTTTTGCTCTCTTATTACCAGCTTGTATCATACTCTCTACTTGTGTAGCATCATTTGTACCCAAGTACCCAACTAGACCACCTTGCCCAACAATTTTCTTCATGATCTCATTTACCGTATATTGTCCAGAAAAACACAAAGAAACTAATTCACCTGCTGGTATCGTTCCGGACCGCTCCGGAGAAAATGGACCTTCTCCATTCAAACCATTATTCACATCAATTACTCGTCCACCTTTATGAACTCCTACGGTAATTCCACCACCCATATGGGCAACTATTAAATTAAGGTCTTTATAATCTTTACTTAAATCTTTGGAAATCCGTTTTGCTACAGCCTTCTGATTTAAGGCATGAAAAATACTTTTTCTTTCAAAAAGAGAAAATCCTGATACCTTAGCAATACTATCCATTTCATCCACAACAACTGGATCAACAATATATGATGGAATGTTAAACAGTGAAGCTATCTCATATGCTAAAATCCCACCTAAGTTTGAAGCATGCTCTCCTGAATAACCTAAACGTAGATCTTTTAACATTTCTTCGTTAACTTCATATGTCCCACTTTCAATCGGTCGGAGCAATCCACCTCTCCCTATAACAGCATTTAATTGTGACAGATCCAACTTTTCTTTTTCTATCGTTTCTAAAATAATCTCTTTTCGGAATAAAAATTGGTCGATAGCTTTGTTAAAGGACCTTAACAAAGCTGTATCATGCCTTATGTTCTTTTCAAAAATACAACAATCATTAGTATAAACCGCTATTTTGGTAGAGGTAGATCCTGGATTTATAGCTAAAATTCGATATTCTTCTAACACATAAACTGCCTCCAAAACAATTTATTTATCTTAATTTAATGGATTTCATAATTCATTATCCCTACCAATAGATTTAGATTATGTGGCTCAAATTGATAATTATGGAATTCACACTATTTTTGAATTCCTTTACCTGTTGCACTGTTAGTTACTTAATTTTTTATGTAAATTAGTATCTCGACTTGTGGTAGACGAGGAAAGCTTTTTGTAGTGGTTTATGACTAGAAACTTCTCTACCATTAAAATGATCTACGTTTAACTTTATCAAAACTAAAGCCTCTAATTTTCTACCTAACAGAACGAACTGCCAAGGCTAGTGAATATAACTTGCTTTCCGTAGAATCTGATCTCGATGTTAACACGATTGGAACTTTTGCTCCTAAAATAACAGCACCAACTTTTGCCTTTGAAAAGTATACTAATGACTTGTATAGCACATTGCCAACATCAACAGTTGGAACCATGATGATGTCAGCCTTACCAGCAACCTCCCCCTCTATACCTTTCAGTTTGGCTGCTTGTGGCGAGATCGCATTATCTAAAGCTAACGGTCCATCAACTATACAGTTTTTTATTTGTCCTCTTGTATTCATTTTTGAAAGTAGAGCACCGTCTACTGTTGCAGACATATTAGGATTAACTGTTTCAACCGATGAAATAACAGCGACCTTCGGGTTATCTATACCTAATTTCCTTACAAAGCGAACAGAGTTGTTGATGATCTCAACCTTTTGCTGTAGGTCTGGTACTATATTCATCGCAGCATCAGTAACAAAAATTAGTCTTTCAAAATTTTGGATCTGAAAAACTGCAATGTGAGACAGTAATCTCCCATCCCGTAAACCATAATCTTTATTTAAGACTTCTTTTAATATAATAGAGGTCGAGACCATCCCTTTCATCAATATATCGGCCTTACCTTCATTGACTGCTTGAACAGCAAATTTTGCCGCATCGTCAACACTTTCGGCATCGACAACTTGAATATTATTCATATATGTAGAAGCTAATTTTTTACCAGAAAGAAACGAATTAATCTTTTCTTTCTGTCCGTATAGTAAAAAGGTTGCTAACTTACCTTCAAGAGCTTTGACAACTGCTTCTATTACCTCTTCATTGTCAGCAGATGCTACAGCAACTACTTTCGATGGATACTCTGTTGCCTCTTGCATAAATGAATCTAAAAGCAATAAAAATCCTCCATTCTAACAATAAATATCCAAATTACAAACCTACCTTACATAATTCATGACCTATGAATAAATTCCCTTTATCGATGGGATAAAATAAAATTTGTTCACAATTTTATATTGCACTCCCTAAGTTTTAACATACCATTCATTTCGTCGCATGTCATTTAATTCAATTTTTCCCCTATCACAAATAATAGTTTTCACTAGTTACTATACACTATCTAGGTAGTAACAAACAAAAATGAAACACTATTTAGAAATTAATGAATTTCAATATAGAAATTTTAAGTGAATATGAAGCTATATCTACTTGGTCGTTGCGTTATCAAATACATATAGTTTGAAAAAGAACTCGTTCTAGCTTCGCTAGAACATCGGAAATTCAGATTGGGTCTATGACCCTTACGTACAAATCAGTTTGATTAATGGAATTATTAACCTCAAAGTAATAAAGAAACTCTTGACATACGAAAAAGGAAGACACCTATATTTTAGCGCTTCCTTTGTTACGACACACCCCATCGATCTATCCTACTCAAGATCGGATTACTCTCAATCCACTCAGTTAATGAAATTCTTTCAGTAATTAGTATAATAGAAAAATAAGCAAGTACTAGGATACATTGTAGAAAAAAAGATAAATGGTATATTAACCCCAACCCTATTCCCCCACCTAATAGAGTGGCACCATTATCACCTAACATTCCCCTCTTATTTCCTTCATAATATAGGAAGGAGGACAAAATAAGCAGAACTGAAACTTGAGTAGATACTGACAATCTGATTAACGTTGGTAGAAAAATAAATGAATGTATAAAAATTACTTTCCACACTCGCAATGGTCGAGTATCAAATAAATTCATAACGTGAGGCGTCATAATCAAGATTAAAAATATTATTATTTTTTCTAAAATAGCCCTATCACCTATAAAGGTTGCAAAAATGAACGAAATGATAATGGTTCCAACTAACTTTAATAACCCAGTTGACATTTTTCCTTTACTAATAAATAAACTAATATGACCTTTCAATCCTTTGGGGTACTTTGTTCCAAAACGATCATCAATAAACCCCGTCAACCAAAGAGTTGCTAAATATATTAAAGCAATCAAAGAAATGCTTTGCTTTAAGGCTAGAAGTAAAAACAATGAAATGAAAACACACAGTCCAATATTATATGGTACCTTGTCCCCTTTATAGTTAACAACTGTCCAACCTAATTTGACAAATAACCTAGCTGTAACAAACAAAATTATAAAGTTTAAAATAATTGCAATCACCATGTCATCTCATTTTCCTTAAAGTTTTTTCCATATCAATCCACTGTTTACCACGATGGATAAAACCTCGAACATCTTTACCAGTAGCTCTATGAGAAAAGTTAACCTCAACCTCTTCAACCTCAGCTCCTGCTTTTAATAAATCAATGGTCATTGCCATTTCTATTCCATATCCTACATAGCTTTTATCTAACAATAACGGAAGCCAACCTTTCCTTATAGCCCTTTGACCTGATAAAGGGGCATTAAACCATCTCCCAGTTTGTGAAAAAATCAGTTTTTGTGCACGATGTTTCATCATTCCAAACCCACTTTTTTGCTGTATCGGTAACCGGGCTATAACACAATCAAGTTTAGAAGACAGAAGTTTTTCTACGAGTTTCTCTCCTTCCCTTGCTGTTATTCCTAAATCTGCATCTAGAGATATAACAACATCGTTTAACGAAGCTTTCCACCCTTCTTTTAACGCACATGCTTTTCCTTTATTTTGTTTTAAACTAATAACTTGATCACAATAATTCTCAGCAATTAAAGCTGTTCTATCGTTACTACCATCATCTACAACTATTAACTGATTTACCCAAGAACAGCGATTCAATGTCGCTAACGTTATTTTTATCATATCCTCTTCGTTATAAGCCGGTACTACAACACTAGTTAACGATTTCATTAGATAACTCCTCTTTAAGGCGCAATAAAGATAAATACATAATTGTTAAATCCTCATGACTAGGTATTTTTTCAAGTGATAGATGAGGTAACCCATATGTTTCTTCAAGTTCTTCACCTAACGAAACTATAATTCCATTTTGCTGATAAACCCCAATGGTTTCTGGTAATTCTTCTAACTTTATACCTATATTAGAAAAAACGTTCATTAAATCTTGGAAATTCTCTTTATCAGCCTTAGCAAAAATTTTAATTTGATTAATTTCATCTTCTACATAATTAACCCAAGCCTCCTTTTCTTCTTGAAGAAGTGCATTTTCATTCTTCAATTGTTGAACATATGCCATTTGTTCTTCTTTTAACCAATCCTTATCAAATGCCAGTCCGATAGAAATGCCAATTACTAAATACACACAAATTGTAAACAGCTGCATGAAATGTACTTTTTTCATATTAATTACCTCCCGCTCCACCACTGAAAAACTAATGATAAAAACAACTCAAACCTTTGACTAATACTGAGCAAAACTAATGATAAAAAAGCAGGTAGCACCATCACACGATTTAATGTTTTATCTTCTTTAGTTTCTAATAAAGTATGAATTCCTTTTAAATCTACAAGTGCATGTCCAACTTTCATTCTTGTTAAAAGACTCGACCCCATACCTATCCTACCTTTTTCAAGAAACTCATTCATTCCCACTCTTGTACCAAGAGTATAAATCTTATTTGCACCAGAACAATACGCAAAAATAATTGCTATATCCTCACTCGTACCTATAAACGTCAATTTTTCATAAGGTATTTGTAACGATCTAACTCGCGCTTCTCCAGGAGCTCTTCCATCACAATAAGTATGTACAATTAGTACGGCACCACTTTTCAATGCTTTTTCAGAAACAGAGTCCATATCACCAATGATATAATCAGGTTTTTTACCATTTTTGAGTAAGCCATCGGCACCACCATCTACCGCAATTGTAGTAAGCTTTTTTCTTTTTAAAATAGGTTTTAGTACTTTTAAATCCCTTTCGTAATTTGCACCTCTAGCAACAACCAAAACTTCTTTATTAAATAATTGTCTTAATATAGGTAATTTCTTCACCTCCTGAACAAAAACTTCTAGCTCCTTCTCTCCATAGTATAAGGAATTACCAACAAAAGCTTTAAATTGCTCCGGAAAAAGTAAATTTGCTTTTTCTTTCAAGTATTTAACATCTAAGGAATTATATAACTTTAATGTGCATAGCTCTTCCCAAATTCCATTACTATCCACAAATAAACAATTTTCTTTAATTAATAAAAACTTCCCATCAACATTAATATCTAATAAGTCTTCCATAACGTCAAATACTGGTATTTTTGCATTTAATAAAACCTCAACACCATCATGAATAAAGATTCCAGTCATTGAATTGCTTAAATTCACTACTGCTTTAACCCCACAATCAATTAGCATTTGTGCAGCAGTAACATCAATATCTTGGTGATCAATAACAGCAATATTATTTCTTTTTAACCTTTTCACTAACCGTTTTGTTTTTTCATCTTGAAACGCAAGGCCTTTAATCTTCTCAAAAGGAAACATTCATTCCACTCCATTAAAGATACTATTCTAATTATAAAATTTTCCATTATTAGTATTGCTCATTTCCTGTTTTTTCATCCTTTTGTTACTATTATTTATAACTTTTATTATTTGAGGGAATTTTATCTCCTCACTAATCAAGTTACACAGATACTAAATCTAGATGAAAGTAACCCAACTAAATATAATATCTTAGTGGCTCAAAACCTGTGGTATGATATTTAGCAAGAAAAGCGCAAGCAGCTGCTCATGTGCCACTCCGTTCGCTCAAGAGCAATTGTTTTCCGTGCGACGTAATCGCAGGAGCAAAGCTGCTTCGTAGTAATCCAAGAAGACATTGAAGTCAGTAACTTGACTGAAGTGACCGAGCTCGTAGGCTGCTTGCGCTAGACAGTTTTCAAGTTAGAAATTTATAAATTCTGTAAATAAAGCAAATTAACATGAGAAAGAGCATAGCCTGAATGGCTATGCTCTTTCTCATGTTAATTTAAACTGATACTATTTTATTCGATTTTGTTAACAAGTTATATGCTTTATCAACGTCAGCTTGCTTTGGTGGCATAACATTTACAAGAGTATTTGTTAACCCAAGCTGTTCCCATTTATACTCTCCCATCTTATGATAAGGTAGTATATCGACCTTTTCAATATTTGAAAGAGTTCCTAAGAAGTCACCTAACTCACTTAAATCTTTGTCATCATTAGACAATCCAGGAACAAGAACGTATCTAATCCAAACTGGAATACCCTTTTGATCAAGAAGCTTTGCAAATTCTAGCGTATTCTTATTCGACAAACCTGTTATTTCTTTATGTTTTTCCTCTTTAATATGCTTAATATCAAGGAGTACAAGATCTGTCACTTTAAGAATTTCATCAATATTTTTAGGTTTAACGGAACCAGAAGTATCTAAAGTTGTATGAATACCCGCTTCTTTGCATTTTTTAAAAAACTCTAAAACAAAGTCAGGTTGCAATAAAGGTTCCCCACCACTTAAAGTAACACCACCGTTGGATGCTTTCATAAACGGTAAATACCCTTTTGCCTCTTCTAATAACTCGTCAACACTCTTTTCAGTTCCACCACTAAGCTTCCATGTATCAGGATTATGACAATATGCACAACGTAAACTGCAACCTTGGAGAAATACAATGAAACGTAAACCAGGTCCGTCAACAGTTCCGCAAGATTCAACTGAATGGATTCTTCCTATCATTTAGATCACATACTTTCGTGGAAAGTACGGTTAATAACATCAATTTGCTGTTCTCTCGTTAATTTAATAAAGTTTACAGCATAGCCAGACACACGAATAGTTAATTGAGGGTATTTCTCAGGATGCTCCATAGCATCTAATAATTGTTCACGATCAAACACGTTAACATTAATGTGATGGCCTGTTTGTGATGCATAACCGTCTAGTATTGCTGATAAATTCTTAACTTGAGATTCTTCATCTTTACCAAGAGCTTTCGGTACAATTGAGAATGTACAAGAAATTCCATCTTGACAATGTTCGAAAGGAATTTTTGCAACAGAGTTTAACGATGCTAATGCACCTTTTTGATCACGCCCGTGCATTGGATTTGCACCTGGTGCAAAAGGCTCACCAGATTTTCTTCCGTCTGGTGTATTACCAGTTTTCTTACCATAAACAACGTTAGAAGTAATTGTTAAAACTGATTGAGTTTGTAATGCACCACGGTAAGTTGGGTGCTGACGTAACTTTTCCATAAAGTTTTTCACAATATTAATAGCAATGTCATCAACAAGTGGATCGTTATTACCGTATTTAGGGAAATCTCCTTGGATTTCATAATCTACAGCAATTCCATCCTCATCACGGATTACTTTAACTTTTGCATGTTTCACTGCACTTAGTGCATCAGCTACTACTGATAATCCAGCGATACCACAAGCCATTGTACGTAGAATATTTTGGTCATGAAGAGCCATTTCAATTCTTTCATAACTATATTTGTCATGCATATAGTGAATAACGTTTAATGAATTAATATATAGCTCTGCTAACCAATCTTGAACTTTATCAAACTTTTCAACTAACTCATCATACTCAAGGTACTCAGAAGTAATTGGATCAAATTTCGGTCCAACTTGGGCTTTTGATTTTTCATCCACTCCACCATTAATTGTATAGAGTAAAGCTTTTGCTAAGTTTGCACGAGCACCAAAGAATTGCATTTGCTTACCGATACGCATTGGAGATACGCAGCAAGCAATACCGTAGTCATCACCATATTCTGGTCTCATAATGTCATCATTTTCGTACTGGATAGAACTTGTCATAATTGACATTTTCGAACAGAAATTTTTAAATCCTTCAGGTAATCCAGTTGACCAAAGTACAGTTAAGTTAGGTTCAGGTGCTGGTCCTAAGTTTACTAAAGTATATAAGAAACGGAATGAGTTTTTCGTTACTAACGGGCGTCCATCTGTAGACATACCACCTAAAGATTCTGTAACCCAAGTAGGATCTCCACTAAATAACTCATCATAGTCAGGCGTTCTTAAGAATTTTACTAAACGAAGCTTCATAACAAAATGATCAACAATTTCTTGAGCTTCTTCTTCAGTTAAAATTCCAGCTTTTATATCTCTTTCAATATAAACATCTAAGAAAGTCGATACACGCCCTAAACTCATTGCTGCACCATTTTGCTCTTTGATAGCAGCTAAGTAACCAAAATATAGCCATTGGAATGCTTCTTTAGCAGTTGCAGCAGGCTTTGAAATATCGAAACCGTAAGATGCTGCCATTTGTTTTAATTCTTGAAGTGAACGAATTTGTTCAGAAACCTCTTCACGATCACGAATAGTATCTGCAGTCATCGCACCTTTTTCAAAGCTTTTCTTCACTGCTTTTTTATCTTCAACTAAACGGTCTATACCGTAAAGTGCTACACGACGATAGTCACCAATAATTCTACCGCGTCCGTATGCATCTGGAAGGCCAGTAATGATCCCCGATTTACGAGCCGCTAACATTTCACTTGTATAAGCATCAAATACACCTTGATTGTGTGTTTTGCGATAGTCTGTATAAATTTTCTCGATTTCAGGATCTAATTTAAAACCATACGCCTCACAACCTGAAACCATCATACGAATTCCACCAGTTGGTTGAATAGAACGTTTTAAAGGAGCATCTGTTTGTAAACCTACAATTGTTTCTTTATCTTTATCAATGTATCCAGGAGCATGAGCAGTGATTGTAGAGATTGTTGATGTATCTACATCTAGTACTCCCCCATTTTCACGCTCTTTTTTCATTAATTCTAATACTTGATCCCAAAGCTCTTTTGTCGTTTGAGTTGGACCAACTAAAAAAGTATCATCACCAGTATAAGGATCCCAGTTTTTGTTAATAAAATCCCTTACATCAATTTTTTCTGTCCACTCGCCAACGTTAAAACCTTTCCAAGCTTCCACTTTTTCTTTCATAGCTTCCATTTCCATCTCCCTCTCTGTTCAAAAACTTCTTTTAAAAGTGTTGTGATTTTTTTCACATTCTCATCTAAAAAAAAAGTTAGATAACTAAAACTCTTTGTAGTAGACAACCGGTTAATACAGGCCCCCCATATCCTGTTCCATTGAAGGTCCAGTTGCTGTATCACCGTGTTCGTTAATTATATTATATACTGTTTTTATTCAAATGTATATGACAAAAACGTGAAATATTACTATTTTATAATTTTTTTTCACGAATTTAATTGGGGGATATTTCCTAAAAATCTCTCACTGTTATATATCTATCATTTATCTGTTATATAATTACCTAATACAGAATTTACTTAATTTTTACATAAAAATTAAAAAACAATAGTAAATGAAAAAACAATAATTATTATTACTTACATTTAACATTCGTTCTTTCAAAAAGTTTCGGAACTCAAATATAATAGTTCTGCTTTAACGACAAAAAAAGTATTATTTACGGAGCCTGTCGCAAATAATACTTTTTTATATCAGCTTACTTTATGTTCAATTCTTAATTTATCCGCAACCATTGCGATAAACTCGGAGTTGGTAGGTTTTGCTTTCGTATGACTTACAGTATAGCCAAACAAATTAGATATAGACTCTATATTACCACGGCTCCACGCAACCTCAATTGCATGACGAATGGCACGTTCAACTCGACTAGAAGTAGTATTAAATTTTTTCGCTATATCTGGATAAAGTACTTTTGTAATAGAACCTAATAATTCTATATCATTATAAACCATTGTAATCGCTTCACGTAGGTACATATAGCCTTTGATATGTGCTGGGACACCGATTTCATGAATAATACTCGTTATACTAGCATCTAAATTAAATTGTTTAGGTTCCTTTCTAGCAACATTAAATGAAGAGTTTTTTTGTGGTAAGATCGGTTGACCACTTCCGCAAACCTCTTTCACTTTATTAATTAAGGTATCCATGTCAAATGGTTTTAGAATATAGTAAGAAGCCCCTAATTCTACCGCTTTCTTAGTTACGTCCTCCTGACCAAAAGCTGTTAACATTATAATGTTTGGTTTCTTAGCTAAACCTTGTTGACTTAATCTTTCTAACACAGCTAATCCATCAAGATGCGGCATTATTATATCTAGAATAAGCACATCCGGTTGTTCTTGTTGTACTAACGTTAAACATTCTTGTCCATTATATGCCACACCTGCTACTTCCATGTCACTTTGGCTTGAAATATATTCTTCAAGTAAACCGACCAACTCACGATTATCATCCGCAATACAAACTTTTATTATTTGCACTGATTGTTCCTCCCTGATATATAAGTTTATTCTTTGTTATCATCCACTCAACCATTTCGACAACAAGGTAAAAATACCTTTAAATTTTTAAAAAAATATTAGAATTCTCATTATTTATAGAAAAATCCCTGTTTTTCTTACAATTTCGACCTCATTCGATACTTGACAATAATCAAAACACTAATTTGTCGAAAATTCTTTACTACTTACGTATATAATACCATGTTATTCATCAAAAATGGAATAAAAATTACAACTATTGTATATCAAGGGTGTTTCGATCGTTTTTCCACACAAAAAAAAGGCTTGGATCGAGTTGTATTCAACTCGCCTTAGCCTTTTCGTTATTATAAATGTCAATTCCTGCTTCTTGCAACATCCACTCAATATGACAAGCATAACCGCTAGTTGGATCATTAACAAACACATGTGTTACTGCTCCAATTACCTTACCGTCCTGAATAATAGGACTACCACTCATTCCTTGAATGATTCCACCTGTCGCTTCTAAAAGTTCTGGATCGGTTACTTTTATTACCATACCTTTAGTTGCAGGAAATTTTTGTGGAACTGAACTTACAATTTCTATATCGAATTCTCTAACTTCTTCACCTTCTACAACAGTTAAAATCTGCGCTGGACCTTCTTTTACTTGATGCGATAACGTTATTGGCATTGCTTGATCTAAAACATTATTTTTTATTGGATCATGTAACTCGCCAAATATTCCAAATGGACTATTCTTGGTAATGGTTCCCAATACTTTTCTGTCATTAGTAAAGCGCGCTAGCTTTTCTCCTGGATCACCATTACTTCCTTTTTCAATTGAAGTAACTAATGAACTAACAATTTGCCCATCGTTAACAATAATTGGCTTTTGGGTATCCATGTCAGAAATTACATGTCCCAATGCACCATATTTATTGGTATTAGGGTGAAAAAAAGTAAGCGTACCTACACCAGCCGCTGAATCTCTAATGTATAAACCAAGCCGATATGAGCTTTCTCCTTTAGCCTTTATTGGAGTAAGTTCTTTTTTTAGTATTTCGTTTTCACGCATTATCTCTAACTTTAATGGTTCTTTCTTTTCACCAGCTTCTTGAACAAGTGGAGTTACTTGCGTCATATTTTCTATTTTTTTTCCGTTAATTTTAGTGATAATATCGCCTACTTCAATCTCAGCAATTTCTCCTGGAGACTTTTCACCATCTTTACTGTCAACTAAATGGTGACCAACGACTAACACTCCTAATGTATTTAACTTGACACCTATAGATTGTCCACCCGGAATTACCCTTATATCTTTTAATACTTTTACATTTACGTTCTTTACAGGAGCCCCTCCCACTGTAACTATCACGTTAGCATCACCTTGCTTAGCACCTTCTACTGCAAATGTATCCTCATTTACTTTTACAAAATCACTTTTTGAGGAAAGATTAAATACAGGAAACGCTTTTTGCAAATCCTTTTGTTGGCCTTCAATAAGTACCAACTCCTTTGGGATACTGACGTACTTTTGGATCGGTTTGTAAAATCCGATACCTATAACGAAAACAAGGAGAATTACACCTATAATCTTTCTTTTTTCTACCATTTTTTCTCTTCACTCTCCTCGCTCCTAACCTACACCTCCATGATTGGCTGTAATATTAATGTTGCCTCTTAACACCACATTTATAACTAACAAACAATAAAAAAGCTAACCTTAATTGGTTAGCTTTTCAAGATATATTTCTTTTTTTTAGCTTGACTTAATAGTTCTTTAGCATTTTCTCTTGTTAAGTCGGTTGTTTTAACTCCAGATAACATTCGTGCAACTTCCTCAATTTGTTCCTTTTCTTGCAAGGAAGCAACTTTTGTCACTGTTTTATCATCTGATTGTTCTTTAGATATATATAAATGCGTATTTGCCATAGCAGCAACTTGTGGTAAGTGAGTAATACACAGTACTTGTGACTTTGTTGAAACATTATAGATTTTTTCAGCTATTGCCTGGGCTACACGCCCACTAACCCCAGTATCAACCTCATCAAAAATGAGTGAAGTTACACCATGCTGGTTAGAAAAAATTGATTTTAATGCTAGCATTATACGCGAAATTTCTCCTCCTGAAGCAATTTTTGCTAAAGGCTTTAATGGTTCTCCAGGATTCGTAGATAGTAAAAATTCAATCTTATCTAAGCCGTCCTCATTAAAATGAATATTTTTTCCATCTAATATCGGATCCTTTTCAGTGGCTGTCCTATACGTAAATTGTATGTTAAACTTTGTTTTTTCCATATACAGGTCTTTTAATTGACGAGATATTTGTTCAGTGAGGTCAATTGCTGCTTCTCTTCTTAATAGCGTCAAATTTTTAGCTTCAATAAAAAGATCTTGAATTATACTCTCTAATTGAATTTCAAGTTTTTCAATTTTCTCCTCTCTATGAAGTAGAGAGTCAATTTCTTCTTCAATTTTAGAAGCATATTCTAATATTTCTGATACACTTTCCCCATATTTACGTTTTAGCTGCAAAATTTCATTAAGTCTAGACTCAATAAAATTTAATCGATTAGGATCAAATTCAATTGACTCATAATAATCCCTTAATGAATAAGATGCTTCTTCTAATAAATAATAACAATTATCAACCGTTTCTTTGAGCGAAGTCAATTCCTTATCGATTGAAGCCGCTTCCTCAACATTATTCATTGCGAGCATTACCCAATCTAAACCTTTCCCATCACCATATAAACTATGGTAACTATCAAAAATGGTTTTATAAAGCTTTTCACCATTAGAAAGTTTCAACCGCTCTTCATAAAGCGTATTGTCTTCACCAGGAGTTAAGTTTGCTTTTTCAATTTCATTAAGTTGATATTTTAGTAAGTCCAAACGATGAGCTAGCTGTTGTTCGTTTTCTGAAAATTGCTTCACTTGGTTAGTTAACGAGACAAAAGTTTTATAAATTTTTTTATATTCTATAATAGCATTATTTATTTTTTCATCTGCAAATTGATCAAGTAATGATAGATGACGATCGACTTGCATTAAATGTTGATGTTCATGTTGGCCATGAATGTCAACCAATGTTTGTCCAATTTCACGCAAAATTGCGAGAGTTACCAGCTTACCATTAATCCTACAAATGGTCTTACCTTGAGCTGTTATGTCTCTTTGTAATATAACCATTTGATCCTCATTTATTTCAATCCCTAACTGTTGTGCCTTACTGTATATATAATGAGTTTGATCTTCAATAAAGAATAGACCCTGAATTTCCGAACGCTTTGCTCCATGACGTACAAATTCTGAAGATCCTCTTCCCCCGACAAGTAAACTAATAGCATCAATAATTATTGACTTTCCAGCCCCTGTCTCACCAGTTAATACAGTAAGACCTTTTTCAAAAGGAATTGTTAAATCTTCAATAATGGCAAAATTTTTAATCGATAGCTCAATTAACACATCATTCACTTCCTTGGTTACATCTCATCCTAGAGCATTTCTAAAAAACGCTCAACAAGTACAGGGCAGTCTTCATTTGTCCGACAAATAATCAAGATTGTATCGTCACCACAAATTGTTCCTAATATTTCATTCCAATCTAAATTATCAATTAAAGCCCCAACAGCATTAGCATTACCTGGTAAAGTTTTCATCACGATTAAATTATTAGTTTGATCTATACTCACAAAGCAGTCCATTAACGAACGCTTTAACTTTTGTAAAGGATTAAACCGTTGGTCTGCTGGCAAGCTGTATTTGTATCTACCATCCAACATCGGTACTTTTACAAGGTGCAATTCTTTAATATCTCTTGAAACAGTAGCCTGTGTAACGTTATAACCAGCATTTTTTAGATGATCCACTAAATCATCTTGAGTTTCAATTTCTTTATTAGCAATAATTTCTCTAATTTTAATATGACGTTGCCCTTTATTCATTACATCTCCTCCAAAAAGTGTAAACCATTTATTAACCTTATTCTATATATTAACTAATTGTATATTAACTTATTTTTATACATTATACAATGAAATAATCTAGGAAAACATTGTATAAAGCTGACTCCAATCCGTGGGGGTTCCTTCATTCCCTACGGATTGGAGTCAGCTTTATGGTTGGTTACCCACCCCTAAACTTTTTGATTTTTCTTAAGTTTTAAGAAGGGTTTCTTAATGCCCCTTAAGAGTGTGTATAAATATAATCTTACCAATTATCATCAGGCTTGTTCATTCAAGCACTGTTTCGGAGGATCGTGCACAACTCAGTGAACGTGCAAAAAAACAGAGAATCGAGCAGAAAATAGGAGGAGCATGTATAAATCCAAGAAAAGCGCAAGCGCCTTGGTCACGAGCAGCTGCTCCTGTGCCACTCCGTTTGCTCAAGAGCAATTGTTTTCCGTGCGACGAGTAACCGCAGAAGCTGCATGAAGCTATTCAGAGACGTTATACATGTAGTTATTAAGTCAGGAGCTTGACTGAAGTGATCGAGCTCGTAGGCTGTTTACGCTAGACAGTTTCCAAGTTAAACATTTATAAATTCTGATTATATCAAAAATCACGTACAAATCTGCATGCCCAAGAAACGGGCCGGGCATAAAATGAAAGTATTGTATAATGCCAAAAAGAATATACCGACTAACGCAGTATACCCTTTCATGTTTTATTCTTTCAACTTTTTATGTGCTGAAATCACAATATCCTCAATCGAAGGAATTTTATTTTCCCCTTGTTCTTTTTTTCCACTCCAATAAAGGTGCAACAAGAATTCTATATTTCCTTCACCACCCTTAATCGGCGAATAAGAAAGACCTAGTACATCATAACCAGTATTTAAAGAGAAGTTAATAGTCTCTTCCAATACTTGTTTATGAATGCGTTCATCTCTGACAATTCCCTTTTTTCCAACTTCATCACGACCTGCTTCAAATTGAGGTTTTACTAAAGCAGAGACATGACTACCTTCATTTATTACCGTCGTTAATGTAGGTAAAATTAATCTTAAAGAAATAAAAGAAACATCTATGGTTGCAAAATCCGGTAACCCTTTTAAAAATGTATCCTGAGTTACATAACGGAAATTTGTCCTTTCCATTACAACAACCCGGTCATCTTGCCTTAATTTCCATGCCAGTTGGTTATACCCAACATCTACAGCGTAGACGAGTTTCGCTCCATTTTGTAGTGCACAATCTGTAAAACCACCTGTTGATGATCCTATATCTAAAACAATTTTATCATTTAAATCAAATTCAAATTCATTTATTGCTTTTTCAAGCTTTAAACCACCTCTACTAACATACGGTATGAGTTTGCCTTTAACAGTTAACTCTGAATCAACATCAATTTTCGCACCCGGTTTATCGATTCTTTCGTTATTACAAAAGACAAGGCCAGCCATTACAGATCTCTTTGCTTTTTCCCTCGTCTCCAATAAGCCTTTTTCAACTAAGAGAACATCAATTCTTTCTTTTTTCCCCATCGTTATGCCCTCTGTTGTTTTCTAGGGAGCATATGTTTAACCTTATTTATAACACCTTTTGTTGTTAACCCGATTTCTTCCATTAATTCAGACACACTCCCATGTTCTATAAATCGATCAGGTATTCCCATTCTGTCAACTATCAAACCATGACAGTCGTTATCATGGAAAAATTCAATTATCGCACTACCAAACCCACCTTGCAGGGTCGCTTCTTCAATCGTTAAAATCGGATATTTTCTTTTTGCTAGATCTAACAACATATCTGAATCCACCGGTTTAATTGATCTAGCATTAATTACTTTTACAGATATACCTTCCTTCGCTAATAATTCAGCCGCCTCTTCAGCCATAGGAATTGTCGTACCAAATGTTAAAATTGTAATATCTGAACCTTCTCTAAGGACTTCCCACTTTCCAATTGGTATCTCTTTTAATACCTCATCCATTTTTATACCATAGCCGTTACCACGTGGATAACGAACAGCAATAGGTCCATCATTGTATTGAACTGCTGTATACACTAAGTGTTGTAATTCATTTTCATCTTTAGCAGATAAAATTGTCATGTTTGGAATATGCCTTAAAAACGAGATATCAAATACACCTTGATGAGTTTCACCATCAGCTCCCACCAAACCAGCGCGATCAATTGCAAAAAAGACATTTAAATTTTGACGACAAATATCATGTACAACTTGGTCATATCCTCTTTGTAAAAATGTTGAATATACAGCAAATACTGGCTTTAGCCCTTGGGTAGCCAAACCACCTGCCATCGTAGTAGCATGTTGCTCAGCAATACCAACATCAATCATACGATCAGGAAATTCTTTTGCAAATATATCTAACCTCGTTCCACCTGGCATTGCTGCAGTAATTGCAACAACCCTATTATCATTTTTAGCTGTTTTCACTAAAGTATTAGCAAATACAGCACTATAACTAGGAGGCCCAGGTTTTTTTACAACTTCTCCTGATTCAATTTTATAAGGGCCTAATCCATGCCAAGTTCCCAAAGCATCATTTTCTGCCGGCGCATAACCTTTACCTTTTTTTGTCAGTACATGTATAAGAACTGGTCCCTTTGTTTTTTTTGCATATTTTATGTTTTCAAGGAGATCTTCAAGATTATGTCCGTCTACTGGTCCTAAATACGTAAAGCCCATTTCTTCAAAAAACATTCCTGATACCAGTAAATACTTTAAGCTATCTTTAAGTCGTTCTGCTGTTGCAGCAATTTTCCCACCAAATGTAGGAATTTTTTTCAGTAATTGTTCTAACTCATCTTTTGCTTTTTGATATTTTCCAGCGGTACGAAGCCTTCCTAATACATTATGAAGAGCCCCAACATTTGGGGCAATAGACATCTCGTTATCATTTAACACAACAATCAGATCTTTTTGTTCATGCCCAATGTGGTTAAGGGCTTCTAGCGCCATTCCACCAGTTAATGCACCGTCACCGATTACTGCAATAATATTCTCATTTGTACCTTTTAAGTCCCTTGCAACAGCCATCCCCATTGCAGCAGATAGAGATGTTGAGCTATGACCTGTTTCCCAGACATCATGCTCACTTTCAGATCGTTTCGGAAACCCACAAAGCCCTTTATACTGGCGGAGTTCATCAAAGCGATTTGCTCGTCCAGTTAAAATCTTATGAACATAAGCTTGATGTCCAACATCCCAAATAATTTTATCAGTTGGGCTATTAAATTCTTTGTGTAAAGCAAGCGTTAACTCTACTACCCCTAGATTAGGGCCTAAATGCCCCCCTGTAACCGAAAGTTTTTCCACCAGAAAACCTCGTACATCCTCAGCTAGCGTTTCAAGTTGTTTTAAACTGTAATTTTTAAGAAATATTGGTTCATCTATTGATTTTACATCCAAGAAAAACCCTCACTTTCTTTTGGTTTTCTTTTTTTTCTTATCTTTGTTCTTGCCATTATTTAAAATATTTATTTTCAATTTTACCTGTAATAAATAAAATAATCTACCTACCTGGAAAATAATTGGAGTTGCGTACTCTAGGGCAATTGTTTTTCCTAATGATTTACCACCAACTGTAAGGCTTGCCACAATACTAGTGAAAAAAACAGAAATCCAAAATTGATAATTAGTATTCTCGCCCTGACCTAATGAGTTGGCTAATTGTAAAACTACAAAAGCTGCTGCTGTACCACTTATTATTCCAGCAATATCACCAATAACATCGTTACAAAAGTTTGCAAAGCGGTCGGCATTTCTTGTAATTAATACCGCTTCCTTTGCACCTAAAATACGTTCGGCTGCCATCGCATGAAAAGGAGATTCTTCAGCTGCAGTAGCTGCAACTCCTATTGTATCAAAAATAATACCTACAAGTACAATCAGAAATACAATGAACATTCCTACTCCCCAAGTAACTCCACTTAAAAAAAATGTTGATACAATGGAAAAAATAGCCGCTAACACAAGAGTGATAACGGCGATCGCTAAAGTCCAATTTAAAGAAGCTTTAATTTTATTCATAAAGGTTTAGTACACACCAATCTTTCATTTAATATAAAAAAAGCGCAAGAGCATATTTTTTTAACAATCTATAATTCTTTAAAGTGGGCTTTATGTATTTGTAAGTGGTCATTTAAAGAGTAAAGACTGCGTCTTAGGTCCAGTAGGTTTTCCCAAGTAGATACCGATGTGTCGCCACATTGGCGGTTTCCCTTTAAATCCACCTTAGCGCTGTCACCAAACGCTAGACTAGATTACCACTTAGAACGCACTATAATCCCCTTTAAATGTCTTTCGAACAGTCTAGGAGTTTTCCTCAGCAGCCCCTACACATTCTCTATCCTCTTTTGCAGAGCAGATTTCATGTGGATCACTAATTAATATAATAATAACAGTGTATACAATTTAGTATCCATAATCCCCTCTACTCCACTCAAGGCAGGCTACGCTGCAAACAAGGGGAAACTTGCTATGCAGGTTCATACCGTAATCCGTAAAATTATCATTCCCAGGAGAATTCCACGAATTAAGGCCTCCGCGGAAGGAGGGTCAACGCCCACATGCCATTGTGGATCGCCCTACTCCCTTTACTCCCAGCAATGACCCAAGGCTGGGCGCCTCAAGCCAAAACTAGGAACTTCATCGATGTGCCCTTTAGCGGATTTTTAGGCCCGCCTTCGAAAATGGAGGACCGACTAGAATACTGCACCACTTACTTTAAACAATTATAGCATGGTACAACCAAAATCAACAATACAGAAAACTTCGCAAAGTAAAGCCTTAAGGCTACCATTATACTTCTTTAGGAAATTAAGCTAAAATTATAGTTTAATGGTCACGATGTACAATATAATCAACAATTAGTTCTAATTTTTCATATTTCATGTTGACACTATAAAGATATTCTTTTGCAGCTGAAATATGATTAGCTAATTTTTTCTTTGCACCAGCCAAACCTAATAGTTTTGGATACGTGCTCTTTTCATTTGTAATATCACTACCGACAGGCTTACCAAGGTCTTCTTCATTTCCCTCTATATCTAAAATATCGTCTTTAATTTGAAATGCTAATCCTAAATGTTTCGTAAATTCCCTAAGGTTTTTTATGTCTTGTTTTTTGGCATTTGATAATATCGCTCCAGCAATAATGGAAAAACCTAAAAGGTCACCAGTTTTATGTAGGTGAATGTACTCTAGCTGATCTAACGATAAATCTTTATTTTCACCATCCATGTCTGCTATTTGGCCACCAACCATACCTTCTGGTCCCGATGCTTTAGCAAGTTCCGTTATTAAGCTTAACTTTTGCGTTGGGGCTATTTGATCCATAGTTGAAATGATCTGAAAGGCATAGGTAAGTAGCGCATCTCCTGCAAGAATAGCTGTCGCTTCACCATAAACCTTATGGTTTGTTGGCTTACCTCGCCGAAAATCATCATTATCCATTGCTGGAAGATCGTCATGGATTAATGAATATGTATGAATCATTTCAAGAGCACAAGCTACCGGCAGACTAGATTCATAGTTTTGCCCAAACCCTTCCAATGTTGCAAATAATAACAAAGGTCTGAGACGTTTCCCACCAGCCTTTAGTGAATATAGCATTGCATCTTTTAACTGGCAAGGCGCATCTAATCGCAGAACATATTCAGGAAGTTTAGTTTCTAAATGTGCTTTTTTTTCTTCAATGAACGACGATAAATTTACACTTGTCACTAGTTACTCCTCCTGAAATGTCGTAAATTCTAATTCTCCATCCTCACGTAAAATTCGATCCATACTTTTTTCAACATTTTTTAGTTTATCATGGCAAAATTTTGAGAGTGTCATTCCTTCTTGAAACATAGAGATTGCTTCCTCAAGCGGAACATCACCTTGTTCAAGTTTCCCAACAACTTCTTCAAGTTTCTCCATAGCTTCCTCAAAGGATATATCTTTTTTTTCACTCAATGTATTCACCTCACACTTCTCTAATGTTCTCAACTTGACAATAAACTGATCCATCTTTTAACTTTATTGTCAACTCTTCGCCTTTAGATACATCAGTCACACTTTTAATTAACTTATCTTCTTTAGTGTAAGCTAAGCTATATCCACGTGTCATTACTTTCAATGGACTCAATGATTCTAATTTGGTCAAAAGTTGATTAAAGGAAAACTCTTTTTCTTTTTGAACCCTAATTAAACTTTGTTGCAAAAGTTTTTCATTTTTAAGTAATTGTTCTTTTACTTTTAGCACCATCTCATGTGGATGATTTCTAACAACATCTTTTTGCAAATGAGCCAGAGCGCTTCTTTTTCTTTCAATTATATACAACATACTTCTTTGTAGATCTTCTATCTGACGATCTAGGTGTTGTTCTTTCTGTTTTATAAGTTGCTCTGGATAACGAAATGCATAAGATTTCTGAAGGTTTGTAAGTTTTCTTCGCTCTGTTTCAATCCTTTTTACAATAGCTCTTTGAAATCTAATCTTCCTTTGTATTACTTTTTCTAAAAGATCATCCGTGTTAGGAACAGCAAGTTCAGCTGCTGCAGTAGGGGTAGCTGCTCTAAGGTCAGCTATAAAGTCAGCTATCGTAACATCAGTTTCATGACCGACCGCTGAAATAACAGGAATATTTGACTCAAATATTGCTTCTGCAACGACTTCTTCATTAAAGGCCCATAACTCTTCAATTGAGCCTCCACCGCGCCCAACTATAAGAACATCTAAGTCACCTAAATTATTAGCTTTTTGAATAGCTTTTGCAATTGAAGCTGGCGCTTCCCCCCCTTGAACCAGAACAGGAAATAAAGTAATACTGGCAATAGGGAAGCGCCTTTTTAGAGTTGTGATAATATCTCTAATAGCAGCACCGGTAGGTGAGGTGACTACACCAATTTGTGTAGGTAAGCTTGGTATTTTCTTTTTGTACTTTTCATCAAAATATCCAGCTATTTCTAGCTTCTTTTTAAGTTGCTCAAAAGCAAGGTAAAGATTACCTACACCGTCAGGCTGCATTTCATTAACATACATTTGATATTGACCATTTGCTTCATAGACTGATACATAGCCCCGAATAAGAACTTTCATACCATCTTCAGGAATAAATTTCAAAAAACGGTTATTCCCAGCAAACATAACTGCTTGAATTCGTGATTGTGTGTCTTTAATCGTGAAGTACATGTGGCCCCGGCTGTGCTTTTTAAAATTTGAAAGTTCACCTTTCACCCAAATATTTTTTAACACTTCATCATTGTCAAATGTTCGCTTGATATATTTTGTTAAGGATGTAATCGTAAATATTTGATCATTTGACATTAAGACATCTCCTTACTTAACTGTTACGATTGATTTTTTGGCAGATAGTATTGTATTAAAGAGAAGCATAGTAATTGTCATTGGACCTACACCACCTGGTACAGGAGTAATATAAGATGCAACTTCTTTCGCATCTTCGAAAACGACATCTCCACAAAGTTTCCCGCTTTCTAAACGGTTAACTCCTACATCGATAACTACACATCCTTGTTTCATGAAACTCGCATCAATAAAGTTAGCCTTACCGACAGCAACAATCAAAATATCTGCTTGTTTTGTAATATTTTTCATATCTTTCGTACGTGAATGACAATAAGTTACGGTTGCATTTTCATTAAGAAGTAATTGTCCCACTGGCTTACCTACAATATTACTTCTGCCAATTACAACAACATGCTTACCTTCAATGGTAATTCCCTTTGATTTAATCATTTCTACAATTCCAAATGGTGTACAAGGTAAAAACGTATCTTCACCAATCATCATTTTACCGACACTAATTGGATGAAACCCGTCAACATCTTTGTTCGGACTAATACTTTCAATTACAGCCTTTTCCGAAATATGAGCAGGCAACGGTAATTGTACGAGTATCCCATGTATTTTAGGGTCATTATTCAAAGCCTCAATCTGATTTAATAATTCGGTTTCTGTAACATTATCTTCTAGTTTGTAAAGAACGGAATAAACTCCAATTTCCTCACAAGCTTTTTGTTTTGCTTTTACGTAGGATTGACTAGCTGGGTCTTCTCCTACTAAAATAACTGCTAGTCCAGGTTGTAACCCTTCTTTCCCAAGAAGTTCAACTTCTTTTTTCATACTTTCCCTTTTTTCTTTTGCTAATTCTTTCCCACTAATTATTAATGCTGACATATTTCTTTTACCCCTTACCTTTTTTATTAATTGTGTGATTTTTTTATTCAATAAATCCAGATTGAAAAATCCTTTATTTTAAACTCCTGTTTTTAACGTTTCTGCAACTTTGGACAGAACACCATTTACAAAACGTCCCGATTCTTCGCCACCAAAACTTTTCGCAACGTCAATTGCTTCATTCAATGAAACATTTATAGGTATTTCATCAATAAACATCATCTCAAAAATACCCATACGAATGACTGCACGATCAACATTACCAACTCTATCTATTTTCCAATTTTGGAGGTGCGCACTAAAAATTTTATCAATTGTTTCTAAATGATCTAACGTGCCTGTAACTAGTTGTTCTAAAAACTCATCTTTTTTTTCATTATTCTCTAATACGTTGCTTATTGCTTCATTTTTATCAGTTCCACTCATATCAACTTGAAAAAGGGACTGAACTGCTTTTACTCTCGCAAGCCTTCTTTTCATACGTAATTTCTCCTTTTAAATACAATACCATTTTCCTAAACATGATCATATCATAATCTTGTTTTTCAATACAGAATACAATTAGTTATTAGTATTAAAAAAATACATTATTTTTATCTACAATAACATAAAATTTTAAAAGCATGATATGACCTAATTCATTTTAGAAAAGTAGAAAAAGATGACTCGTGGACATACTTACTTCCTTATTATTGGAGAAAGTAAGCGCCTTGAGTCATCCTCAGTACTTCTTAATCGTGTTTAGCCTCTTGATCTACTTGTTGATGTTCAAGTTGAACACCGACCACATGAACATTTACAGCAGTTAAATCAATGGCAGTCATTGTTTTTAACGTTTGATGTATATTTTCTTGTATTTTCTTTGCTATCTCTGGAATAGATACACCATAGTTCATGATCACGTAAACATCAACTGATATCCCATCTTCCCCAAGGTCTACTTTTACACCTTTCCCATGGCTTTTTCTTCCAAGTTTCTCGACTACTCCTGTAGCAAAATTCCCCCTCATTGTTGCAACGCCTTCTACTTCTGCAGCCGCAATACTTGTTACAACTTCAATTACTTCAGGAGAAATTTCAACTTTCCCTAACCCCGTATGCTGTTCATCCATATCTATTACATGGTTTTTATCTGTCATATTATTAGCCTCCTATATGGATAATTGCTTAATATATTCAAGTATTACCAATGTTTATTTTTGAGATAAATCATGTATCTCAAGAAACTTAGTATTGAAATGGCCACTTACAAATGTCTCATTTTCAAGGAGTCGAAGATGAAATGGGATTGTAGTATCGATACCCTCGATTACAAATTCACTTAGCGCCCGTTTCATTTTTGCGATTGCTTCTTCTCTTGTCACCCCATAAGTTATTACTTTAGCGATCATTGAATCATAGTAAGGCGGTATAGTATAACCTGGATATGCAGCTGAATCTACTCTAACTCCTAGCCCACCAGGTGGCAAATACATAGTAATTTTACCAGGAGAAGGCATAAAATTTTTATCTGGATTTTCAGCATTAATTCGACACTCTATCGACCAACCACTAAAAGTTATATCTTCTTGAGAAATTTGCAACTTGTCTCCTTGAGCAACTAATAATTGTTGCTGAATTAAATCAATACCAGTAACCATTTCTGTTACCGGATGCTCTACTTGGATTCTTGTATTCATTTCCATAAAATAAAATTTGCCTGTATTATGGTCATAAATAAATTCAACTGTACCTGCACCTGAATAATTAACAGCTAGTGCTGCTGCAACTGCCGCATCGCCCATTTCTTTTCGTTTCTCTTCAGAAATGGCAGGTGAAGGTGTTTCCTCAAGTAGTTTTTGCAGTCGTCTTTGAATACTGCAATCCCTTTCGCCTAAATGAACAACATTTCCATAATTATCAGCTAAAACTTGAATTTCAACATGACGGAAATCCTCAATATATTTTTCAAGATAAACTCCCGGGTTACCAAATGCTGTTTGAGCTTCTTGTTGTGTAATCGTAACACCTTTTACTAATTCCTCTTCATTTCTAGCAACACGAATTCCTTTTCCGCCACCGCCTGCAGTTGCTTTTATGATGACAGGATAAGAAATCTGCCGCGCAATTCGAATAGCTTCTTCAATATCTTTAATAATTCCATTTGAACCTGGTACAATTGGGACACCAGCTTGTTTCATCGTGTCACGTGCAACATCCTTCGTCCCCATTTTACTAATAGCTTCCGGGCTCGGTCCAACAAAAGTAATATTACATGCTCCACATATTTCTGCAAAGTCGGCGTTTTCTGCTAAAAATCCATACCCTGGATGAATTGCATCGACCCCAGTTAATGTTGCTACGCTCATTATATTGGTGAAATTTAAATAGCTTTTTGAAGATGGTGTTGGACCGATACAATAAGCCTCATCAGCTAATCTCACGTGCAAAGAATCTTTATCTGCTTCCGAGAAAACGCTAACTGTTTCTATCCCCATCTCACGACAAGCGCGAATAATACGAACTGCAATTTCTCCTCGGTTTGCTACTAATAGTTTTTTTATCATCTAGCAATCTCTCCTATTCAGGTTTCACTAAAAATAGCTCTTGACCATACTCTACAAGTTGTCCATTTTCTACAAGGACTTCTACAATTTCTCCCTTTACCTCTGCTTCAATTTCGTTCATTAACTTCATCGCTTCAACGATACAAACAACAGTATCTGGCTTTATTTTATCTCCAACTTTACCATAAGGCGGTGAATCAGGTGATGGTGCAGAATAAAACGTCCCAACCATTGGAGATGTGATTTTATGTAAATGACTATTAGTTACTTGCACTTCTTGCTTAACATCTTTTTCAAACTCCGTCTCTTTATGTTGCTGTACTACTGTTGGTGTTTCAGTTATAGTCGCTGAAGGTACTTGTTGAATAATTGGTTGTGTTACTTGTCCAATAGCGTGTTCGCGCTCTTTTCTTAAGACTATTTTTGTTCCTTCTTGCTCGTACTTAAACTCTTCTATACTGGATTGATCAATTGCTTTTATTAATTCACGAATATCTTGAATATTTAACATGATTATTCACTCCTCATTATTTTCCATCATTTCTTTTTTAGCATTGTTTTATACTCAAATCAAGGTTAGTTAGAAAAGCGCAAGTGCCTTGATCCCGCGACAAGCACCAGACCCCCCCTACTTTTCAAGAAGCCTACTCTTTTGCTTTATGTAATGTGGCGAAGTAACCTAGAGCGGTAGGAACTGAAGCTAGACACTTTCCAACTCTAAAAAATGAAGTTTCTTAATCATTTTAGAAAAACTTGTTTTTCATTTATCCTTAACTGCAAAGCCTTAGTTTTTCTGAATATTATAAGAAAAATCTTCTGCCTTTGTCTTATGACTAAGTACTAATTTAATGCTACATTAAAATTTCCTAATTTAAAAGTTTTTTTTCAAAAATACTAAATAAAAAATTTACTAAGCACAGCTATTAGTGCGCTAATTTATTACGTATTACTCAACCTTTTTACAAATTAATATTAGAGAATTTTATTCCCCTTCAAAAAAAAAAGGTGACCCTTTTTAATTTGAGCCACCAACTTTACAAATATTATTCTTCAACTACGATATTATTATCATTTTTATATTGTTTAAAGACAGGAAATTCTGAAAGATTATCAGGGATTTTGCCATTTTCTAACAATATAATCTTAACAATATTTTTATTACGTGCCATGTGGAATTTATCACCATACTCATTTTCCTTTGTATACCTCTTGAGTGACTGATAATCTTCTTCTTTAATTGAAACACGATAAGCTTCATTATCTGATGTTTCAATCTCTTGTTCAAAACCTACTTCAAATTCTACAATTTGAATTTGATCATTTTTCATATTTCGCGTTTGTTCTAAAACCGCCTTTGCTCCTTCTGTTAAATCAGTCCACTGCATAATGATCTCTCCCTTATTTAAATAATTTTGCTCTTTCCTCTAACCCAAAGCGGAGCCATAGGTTTTATTATTTTATCCTCAAAAGTATTAAACATATGTAGGCTATACCATTTAAAAAGCATTAATTTGCCTTTCTATAACAAGGTCGTATTATATCATTAAAAAAATAGAAATGCATCCTTTTCATATAGTTTTTACAAAATTATTCTATATTATCATTTAAATTTAATTCGTTCATCATAAAGTTAAGGGCAAGCTGATACTGCACATTTAACTCAAATAAATAAAAGGATTGATCTACTGTAGATCAATCCTTTTATTTATTAGTTATTTGGCTGAAATGCTACAGCTACATCCTTAATGTTTAATTGCTCTTTTGCCATGTGCATAATTTTTATACCTTCTTCACTCGACAACTCGTCAGCCTTCACAATAATTTTCACTTCATTGTCTTCTGCAATCACTAATACATCTTCATAACCTTTAGTTTTAATTAGCGTTTCTAGCATTTCTTCTTTTTGTGCTAACACTCGTAAGCTTTCTATATTATCCCACGCTTGACTTTGAAGATCTGCCGAAGCATCAGATGATGCAATGACAGCCGTATAATCTTCACTTAATCGATCTCTCAACATTTGTCTTTCTAAGCGAATTGAATTAAATGCTTCATCATTTGTAAAGCCAGTCAGAATTTCCTCATCAAATAGACCATCCATCGTTGTTTCTGTTACTTCTTCGAATTCTACAAAAGAAGAATCTGTCTCACTCTCTTCAACAACCTCACCATTCTCACCCAAATAAGCTAATTGCTCATTTTGAGGTGGTGCCGTAATATAATACACCGATAATACAATAATTAAACTTAACATTGTTAATAACCAAACTGTTTGTCTTTTTAATACCATTATTTTATTCCCCCTTAGATTTCTTAGGTAATACAGAAACACGATGAGAAGGTACGTCTAGCACTCTACTCACTGCTTCTACTACCCAGGTCTTCACTTGAATATTTTCAACACCTCTAGCTACAACTAATACACCTCTAATTGTTGGTTTTTCTGTTTTAGCTACAAGCGGTTCTTCCCTATCACCACTTCGAATAATGACTACTTCATCATCTTTTGTAATATCCTCGACTTTTCTTTTTCCACCTTCACGATCAGTCTCATCTGTATGTTGTTGTTTAGTGCTTGTGTTTCTTTCAAAAACTTTGTTTTCAGTTTCTGCTAGGTTAATCATAACTGTAACATCTGAAATGCCAACAACCTGTTCTAATGCCTCGCGAAGTTGTTTCTCATAAGTAGATTCATAGTCTTGCATCGTGAGTGGTTCATCACTAGAATTCTTATTAGAAAATACAGCAACATCATCACTTATTTTATTTGATTGTTCATTAAATACTGGCATACTTTCTTGGATGTTACTAGTCTTTGTAAAGTTACTAAAAATCATTAAAGCCAGACCAACACACAGAAGGATGGCTACATATTGAATTGGACTGCTTCGTTTTTTCTTATCATCTTTGTTAGTGGGAATTATCTTACTTAGCCATGACTCCTTGTTATCGTTTTTGTCTGTCATTTATTTCAACTCCCTCCTTCCATAACAACCTCAATTTTTTCAAGCGGTATTGGCCATTTAGTACCTAAATAATTTATGATTTCTTGCTTGTTTGTTTCACCTTTTTCAGAAGTTACTAATTGTTTTGACGTATCAATCGTCACTAGTGAAACAACATCAATACTGCCCTTTTCCCCCAAGATTTGATCACTGTTTACGGCTTTAAGCTCCACAAGAACTTCTGCAACACTATTTAAGTAATCTTCTTCATCCAAAAAATTAGTTAAGTTAACGCTTACTGACTTTATTTCTTTTTCAAACTTGTCAATCATCTCCTCTTCTACTTGTCTCTTTAATTGGACAGCCACCTGTTCTGAAATATATGCAAGTTGTGCCGATTCTATTTCTTTTTTCTTATTTTCAATTGAAATTTCTAAATTTTTTTCATTAAATTGATTTGAAATCCCTATTGAAGAAACCCAGCTATCAGCTTCTCTTGTGAAAATTGTGAAAAGGGGATTTAAAATGATTACTAATAACAAAAGTCCAACAACCATCTTTACATAACGTTGTAAACTTGAATTGGGTAGGAGGAGTTCTAAAATCGTTGCTAAAAGTATTAATAAGATAATATTACTAATCCATTCTGTTAAAAATTGCATCGGCTCCCTCCTTTTTATGTAGACATAATACGTAGTATGATTTTGTTTTGAAGTTACTATCGCATCATTAATGATAAATTCCCCGCAGCGACCATTATGGTTATTGCTAGGAAAAACATCAAACAAACTGTTGCTAGTGCAGCGAAAATAAAAATAACAGCTTTACCAATAATTGAAAGACTATTAATGATCGCTCCACCTCCTAGCGGTTGCAAGACTGCTGCGGCTAGATTAAAAATAAGGGCTAATGTTAACACTTTAATTGCCGGAAAAGCACTGATTAATAAAAGAATAGCCAGTCCTACTACTCCAATCGTATTTTTTAAGAGAATTGATGCCCCCATGACCGTATCTGCAGCATCAGTAAATACTCTTCCTACCACTGGTACGAAATTACCTGTAACAAACTTTGCTGTTCGTATCGTTATACCATCAGCTACTGCCGTGACTGCCCCTTGTACGGAAATAACACCTAAAAATATTGTAAGAAATATTCCAAGTGTCCCTACACTAATGTTTCGAAGTAAATTTGCAAGCTTCGTTACCTTATAATGATCAGTCAAAGTACTAACTAGGCTCAATAACGCTGACAAAAAAAGTAAAGGTAAAACAAAGTGTTGAATTAACAGACCACTTGTATTAACTAGGAAAATAATTAAAGGATGAAATAAAGCAACTGATGTAATACTACCAATCGAAGCGAGTAAGGCTAAAAGCAAAGGAAGTAGGGCTATCATAAAATTTATCATCGAAGAAATCGCCGTCTGAGCATAAGTAATGGCAACATAAAAGCTATTTATGGCAATAATCATTAATACCATATAGACAATAGCATTCGCGACTTTACTTACTGTATTCTTTTCAAAAGCAGTTTGTAGCGTTTGAAGAATCATACTAAAAACTGTTAATAGAATTAAAGTTCCTAGTAATTTCCCATTCACAATTATTTCGTGAAAAAAATATCGGACAAAACCAAATAACCACTCTTTTAGAGAAAACTCTTTTTCACCGCGAACAAATTCCATAAATGAACCTTTTTGATTTTCCGGAAGGAAACCGCCATATTCATTTACAATTTCTTCCCAATACTCTCTAATTTCTTCGATTCCTAATTGAGAAAGCTGTTGTTCGACTAGATTTTCTTTTGGTGGTGGTTCAGCCATTGCTACAGTAGGTACAAGAAGGAAAGTAAAAATTAGTAGTGCAAATATTTTTTTCATGTTTAAAACCCCTATCCACCTTAGTACGGTAATAAACCAATCACAGTTTCTATAATTGCTGTAATGATAGGAATAGCCATTACTAATATAAATACTTTTCCTGCCAATTCAATTTTCGAAGCTATAGCCCCTTGACCAGCATCTTTTGCAATTTGTGCCCCAAACTCTGCAATGTAGGCGATGCCAATGATTTTTAAAATTGTTTGTACATAAACCATATTTATATTAGCGTTAATGGCGATTTTTTGAAGCATTGAAACAATTAGATATATTTGGTCTATAAGAAAAATAAAGATTAAGATCCCTACAAATACCGTTAATAGGAATGCAAAAATTGGTTTTTGTTCCTTTACTACCAAAGCTAAAAATGTTGTAATTAATCCTAACCCAACTATTTGAATAATCTCAATGGCAAAACACCTCCCTATTGAAACAGGAATACTCCTTTTATTTTTTGAAATAAATTATCAACAATTGTTGCAACCATATAAAGGACGACAACAAACCCTATTAATGTCACCCAATGAGCCCAGTCTTCCTTTCCCATCTGTTTCAATACTGTATGGATCATTGCCACAACAATACCGATACCTGCGATTTGAAATATTGTATTAACATCATAGCCCATGTAATCTCCTCCTTAGCTGTACCCCTACATCATTAATATGACAATTAATAGTCCAGTCAAAAACCCAAGACTTTTTAACATTTTTTCATAACGATTTTGCGCTTCAATTGCGTCCCCTTCTTCCCTTTCTAAATGGCTTAATGTTAATCGAATTTGTTTTTGCTGATGTTCTCTATCGTGTTGTCCTAATGTTGCTCCAAATTGACTCATTACTTCTAATTCCCCTTTACATAGAGCAGTCATGTGCCACGTATCATTTAAACTTTCTTCCCATGCCTTATGAACACTAACTTCACCCTTATTTAATCTCTCAGCAAAACTTTGAAAAAAGTATGAAATAGGTTTCGGCAACTGTTTAGCTATATGCTTACTCGCTTCTGATAATGGTGTTAGCCCATACATAATCTCTGATTCTAATGATTGTAGGGCAACTTTTAATTGTCTTAATTGTCTTGGCCGGTCACTTAATCTTCTAGCAAATTCAAATCCAACCCATGTCGTTGCAACAATGATTAATATAGCTCCAATTATTTTCAATGCAACCTCACCACATCTTTTCCATACTCATTTCGTATCCGATTGATTCTCCCAGGTTGAGTGCTTCTAGATAATTCAATCACTCTTTTAAACACGTGCATATTCATTAACGTTTTTAATGATGGGCGGTCAATAACATCTTCTAACGTCCTCCCATGTACAGTGGTTATAATTTTCACTCCTGAATGAATAGCTTCCATAATAGCTTCACTATCTTCATGTCTACCAATTTCATCTACTACCAACACTTGAGGACTCATTGATCGAATTAACATCATCATTCCCTCAGCTTTAGGGCAAGCATCTAACACATCAACTCGATTTCCAAGAGAGTGTTGGGGTATTCCTTTAACGGATCCAGCTATCTCTGAACGCTCATCCACTATACCAATTTTCATAGATGGAATTACCCCCTTACCTTCACTAATTATTCTTGCCAAGTCTCTTAACAATGTTGTTTTACCTGTTTGCGGTGGACCAATAATTAAAGTGTTATTCCATTCTTCACTGCTATATAAATATTGAACAAAAGGTTCTGCCACTCCAAGCTTTTGTCTAGCAATTCTAATATTAAAAGAACTTATATCCCGAATGGCCTTCACTTGTCCTTTTTCAGTAATCACCTTTCCTGCCAATCCAACTCTGTGCCCCCCCCGGATGGTAATATAACCTCGTTTTAATTCTTCTTCTAAGGCATATAGAGAATAATCGCTTAATTGGTTTAATAAATGAATGGCGTCACTAGGAGCAACAAGATACGGACAAGCATTATATTTAGGAAAGATCGCTTTCCCATCAATCACAATTTCAAGTGGTCGGTGGACACGAATACGGATCTCCTCAACTTTTTCTCTTGTAGGTAAAGGTAGCGAAACAACTAACTCCTTGATCTTCTCCGGTAGAACCGCTAAAATCTCCTTCAATCTTTTACCCACCTTCCAAATGTCGTTTGTGTAGTACTAGCCTTACTATTGAAAATGTATGCATACTTGACCATAATATGACTATTTTCATAACAATAGATTTTATCTACGTATTCCTATTAGAATTAATAACACCCCAAGACCAATGAGAAGTAATTTAGAATAAGATAGCTTGTCAGCTATACCAATCAGTCCAATACTCATTGTAGATATTAATATTATTGGTCCTACTATTGCTAATGCGGCGTTAACCATTAATGCCTTATCAATCGAATTAAATTTCAACATAATAGATGCAGCAGTTATTTCTATAAGGCCCGATATTATTCTTAAAATAACCATCCCCAAAACTGCAGTTTCTATTGTAGTTATCCAATTTTTCATATTTATTTCCACCTCGAATAAATAGACATATTTATAAGACTGTTTAGCATGTAGTACAACCTTATGTCTGAAACAATAATTTAGAACAGAAAAAAGCATCTATCTACAAAATGTAGATAGATGCTTAATCTTAATAACTTATTGAAATAATTCATAGTGAAAAACCAAACTTTGATTTAGGCTCTTGACATATAAGCTGCATTACGTGTATCAATAATAAGAACTTCACCTTCATTGATAAAAAACGGTACTTGTACAGTTAATCCAGTTTCTAAAGTAGCTGGTTTTGTACCACCTGAAGCAGTATCACCTTTTATTCCTGGCTCGGTTTCAGTTACCTTTAATTCAACTGTATTTGGTAATTCAACCCCTAAAGTTTCTCCTTGGAATGTCATTACTTGAACTACCATGTTTTCTTTCAAGAACTTCAATTCATACTCAAGCTGAGCCGACGATAATTCTAATTGCTCATATGACTCATTATCCATAAAAGTGTGTGTATCACCACTAGCATATAAATACGCCATGCGACGATTTTCAATATGTGCTTTTGAAACCTTTTCACCAGCACGGAAAGTTTTTTCTTGAATAGCCCCTGTTCGAAGGTTACGAAGCTTTGAACGAACGAAAGCAGCGCCCTTACCTGGTTTAACATGCTGAAACTCTACTACTTGCCAAAGCCCCCCATCTACTTCAATCGTTAATCCTGTTTTAAAATCATTTACTGAAATCATTGATTTTCCTCCTAATTAATCCTTATATGCAAATTTATTAATCGCCTAATATTAGTAGTTCCTTTGTAGAAAATGTTAATGTATCATTACCATCTTTAGTTATTACAGTATCATCTTCAATACGCGTCCCACCAACCCCTGAAATATAGATGCCAGGTTCTACAGTGACAACCATACCTGGTTGAAGTACTGTTTCAGATTTCTTAGAAAGGCCTGGTCCTTCATGAACTTCCATACCAAGACCGTGTCCAGTTGAGTGCCCAAAATATTCACCATAACCTTTTTGTGAAATAAAGTCCCTTATTATATCATCAGCTTCTTTTCCTGTTAATCCAGCCTTTATTTCTTTCATTCCTTTTATCTGAGCTTCTAAAACAGTATAATATATTTTTTCTAAATCACTCGAAGGTTTTCCAACTGCTACTGTACGGGTAATATCTGAACAGTAGCCCTTATAGTATGCACCAAAATCTAAAGTTACAAGCTCCCCTGTTTGTATCACTTTAGAACTTGCTACTCCATGTGGTAATGCAGATCTTAGACCTGAAGCTACAATAATATCAAATGAGGAGGATTCTGCTCCTTGTTTCCTCATAAAAAATTCTAACTCATTTGATACGTCTAACTCTGTTAAACCTGGTTTTATGTATTTAATTATATGATCAAATGCTGCATCAGCAATTTTTGCTGCTTCTTTTAGTATCTTAATCTCTTGTTCATCTTTAATCAAGCGTAAATTTTCAATAATTCCACTAGTAGGAACTAATGTAACATTTTCAAACCAATCTTTATACTCCTCGTACTGAGCAAAGGAAACGTGGCATTTTTCAAAACCTAACTTTTCGATCCCCATGTTTTTAATTTGAGTTGCCAATTCATCAACTAATAAAGCTTTGTGCTGTACAATTTCAAAGTCAACAGCTTGTTCTGATGCTTGTTCCACGTAACGAAAATCAGTAATAAATTTAGCTTCTGTTTCAGTTATTAGTGCTACACCAGCGGTTCCAGTAAACCCAGTTATGTAACGCCTGTTGTAATTACTAGCAATTAATATTCCTTCAATTTCATTTTTTTTTAGTGTTTCTCTAAGTTTAGTTAATCTTTCCACTATCCATCCTCCTTATAGCATTATAGAATTCATTAGCTAAGATATATGTAAACTTATACCTACATAAATTTTGTTAATTTTTCTTATTGTGAATTGTAAAACGAAAAGAATGTCCCTAATGGACATTCTATCACAAGCTATTATTATTTGAATAGGTAACCACCTTGTTATTTAAGCCTTTCACTATACTCATATGAGATGGAATATCCTATAAAAACACCATATAACACATACAAGCATATTCCTGTTATAATTGAATTAAGATCTAAATCAACTAATGGTTTTAATCCAGGGAAAATTGGATTCAAGAAATAAAAAACAATGAACCATAAGACGAAACCAAAACCAATACCTGGCCATATACTATTAAACCTAGCTAAAATATACCGATATAAAAATGAGATAGGAATTGAAATGAACGATATTAACGCTATTCCTACCAACTGTCCTAGATAACCATTTTTCCAATCCCCTAATGCAAAAGGCATTAATACTAAAGCTGGGCCTACTCGAATAAAATTAAAAAAGAAAGCAAAGTATCCTACTAGACTCCAGATTAATCCACCAAAAAATCCAATTGATGCAACAGTTCCGTTAAAACTCATTTGCTGTTCCCGTTTGTTTTGTTCTAAGTTTTCCATTTTTTTAATCACCTCAAAGTATAGTATGACCGTAATTCTTTAAACTATTGCAATTAGAATTTTCAGGAAAAGAGTGTAAAACATTATAAGTCTGGGAATATTATATATAGTAGAAAGCAAATTTTAGAGGAAAAATGTTTTACACGTAGAATATATTTAATTAAATATAATATTAATTTCTTAAGCATTTTAACTTTCATCTATTTTCTTCCCATTATAATATTCCTAGTTTTTCCCTATTTCTAAAACATGTTCCACTATTATAAAACAGAGCATAGAGTATAAAATACAAACGTCAGCATTATGGTGGGACCTTTATGAGGGAAGTTAGGAAGAATAAATCTGTTAATGTGTTAAAACATTTTAAGAATTTTTGGAGGTGAGCATATGACTCGTTATTCTTTTCATCCACTTATTTTATGTGTTTTAGGTTTATCAATTGTTGGCTTGTTTCACAGACTGTATAAAGATCCTATAGGACTATTTAGTCAGTTGTTATTTATGATTGTATTCGCAAGTATTATCTTCTTTTTAGTAAAGAAATTTTTAGCACATAAACATAGTAATAGTACTAATTATGGCTCACATCAACCTCAACCAAAGAGAATGAATTTCAAAACTTCCAATGGGAGTAAAATTGTTCCTCAGAAGAACAAGAAAGAGACCAAAAAAATTCCCCGTCCGCTAGTTAAAAAGCGAACTGAAGTAAATTTAACAGTAATTGAAGGAAAGAAAAACAAGAAAAAAAATCGAGCTCTTTTTTAAGAGTTCGATTTTTTCTTAACATGTCATTAATTTTGTTGATTTTCAGTCTCGTTTTTTTTCTGAACTTTTCTTAGTATTTCAACTCGATTTTTATCCTCTTCAAAGTATTGCACAAGATCACCTATTCGATCAATTGCATCCCAGCTTAAATGGTGCTCGATACCTTCTACATCTTGATAAATTTTTTCATTACTAACTCCAATTATCCTCATAAATTCCTCAAGCAAATCATGACGGTATACGAGTCGTTTTCCGACCTTCTTACCTTTAGGAGTTAATACAAAACCACGATACTTTTCATATATAACATACTCCGTTTGATCTAACTTTTGAACCATCTTCGTAACAGAGGAAGGATGTACATCTAAAGCTTCTGCAATGTCAGAAACCCTAGCATACCCTTTATCTTCTATTAATAAATAAATTCTTTCTAAATAATCTTCCATACTTGGTGTTGGCATCGTGTCCCCTCCGCTTTCCTCTCCAGCCATCCATACTACTTTTTTACATGCTTAAGATTATACTACAATCAAATTTGATGGACAACTCATCTAAAACAGTTAAAAACGCTTCAAGTATAATACTCTATTTTAGCGTTCGGGAAGAATTTTTGAATATATCCTTCGATAGTACCTTTTAATTCATCAGATTCGTCATTCTTATATACATATTTCCCTCTACCATATTTTCCCCATTTATATTTTCGATCCTCTTCATTCATTTCAAGTTTTGATTTTGGGTAACGTTTTAAGATTGTTCTTTTTGCTGTTTTCGTAAAGCGGTGCTGGATTAGTTCAAACGTTAAGTCTTTAGTTGCATATAAAGGTAGAGTAGATTCAAGTTTCTCAAACAGCTCTAAATAACCTTCTTCCCATCCTTCATGTCGATATAGCGGCGCTAAAATAAAACCTAACGGATAATGAGCCTTTGCAACTTTTCCTGCTGCTTCAATTCGTTTATCAAACGTGGATGTACCAGGTTCAAAATTTTTAATTACATAATTAGAATTTAAACTAAAACGAAACCGAGAATTTCCGTTGTGCCTTGCATCTAAAAGATGATCAACATGATGATATTTTGTTACAAACCTAAGTCGCCCTAAATCTGTTTGACCAAAAAATTCAATAGCCCTTTTCAAAGAATGAGTTAAATGATCAATACCTACAATATCAGAGGTACATGCCGCTTCAAAACGAGTAATTTCTGGTTCTCTTTCCTTAATATATTTTGTTGCAGCTTCAAATATCTCTTCCAAATTAACATAAGTACGAATATATGGCTTATCACCCATTGTCGTTTGTAAATAACAGTAGTGACAGTGACCCATGCACCCAGTAGCAAGCGGAATAGCATATTCTGCAGATGGCTTTGACGTGTCAAATTTCAATGTTTTCCTCACACCCACAACAAGTGTTGATTTTGCATTTCGGTATTTTTGGTTTTCATTTTCTCCTGGAATATTTCTGACTTGATTGTGTGAAGTTGTTTCCCTAATTTCTAACCCCATTTTTTCAAACTTTTCTTTTAACTCAAGTCCTAGTGTATAATCCAATGCTTTTGGTTCTATATAAACAAGTTGAGGTATAAAAGGCTCCATTTTATTTACCACCTTATTTTATTGTATCTTTATTCTTTATTAAGGTGTGCAGATTTATTATTTTATTTTGGTGTAATAGCTACCGAAAATGGAAAAGAGAGAACATACATAATGTTCTCTCCCTCCATTAAACTTATAGTCCACACTTTAACTGAGCATTACAATTTGTGCATGTATTACAGCCGCCTATATCCTCAACTGTACCTGTACGGCAAACTGGGCAAGTGTTCCCAACCTCTGACCCAATTGTTACTGATGTCGACCGTAGATCAGCAATTGTATCAAGAAGAACCACTTGTTGCTTCGCTGTCTTTTTCTCGTCAACATTTATATCCTCTAATTTATTTTCTTCTGCAGTTAAAGAAAGTACTTGAGCATCACGACTACCATCTACATAAACAGTACCACCTTTAGCACCACCTCGATATAAACGTTCATATACAGCTTGAACTTGATCAACTGTATATCCACGCGGAGCATTAACAGTTTTAGATAAGGAGCTATCTACCCAACGTTGAATAATGCATTGAACGTCCGCATGAGCCTCCGGAGATAAATCCATTGTTGAGATAAACCATTCAGGTAATTCATTAGGATCAGCATCTGGATTAGAGTTATAATATTCTTCTACAATTCCTGCTTTTACTTCAATAAACTTACCTAAACGGCCACTTCGATAATAAGAGAATGAGTAGTAAGGCTCAAGTCCTGTGCTAACTCCTACCATAGTTCCTGTACTTCCCGTAGGAGCAACAGTTAATAAGTGCGAATTTCTAATGCCACATTTTAGAATATCTTGACGGATATCTTCAGGCATTTTTCTCATATAACCACTATTAATAAATTTTTCACGTAGCAATTCTGTTTCTGCATCGCTTTCTCCAAGTAAAAATGGGAAACTACCTTTTTCTTTTGCAAGCTCGATGCTTGTTCGGTAAGCAGTCGTTGCAATTGTTTCGAAAATTTGATCGATTAACTGATTACCTTCTTGGGACCCATAAACAGTTTCAGTGTAGATTAATAAGTCATGTAAACCCATTACCCCTAAACCTACACGTCTCTCTCCCTTTGCCATTTTTGTATTAGCATCTAAGAAGTACGGAGTTGCGTCAATGACATTATCCTGCATTCTTACACCAACACTAACCGTACGTTTTAATTTCTCAAAATCAACCTGCTTCGTTTCTTTGTTTGCCATTTCAGCTAAATTTATCGCAGCCAAGTTACAAACACTATATGGCGCAAGGGGTTGTTCTCCACAAGGATTTGTTGCTACAACTTTTTGACCATATGCTACGGCATTAGTCATATCATTGGCATTATCAATAAAGAAAATCCCTGGCTCAGCTGAGTATGTTGCACAAATATTGACTAGCTTCCATAATTCACGTGCCTTAATTGTACGATATGTCCTAACATTGAAACCTAGTGCTTCCCACTCACGAACATCTCCATACTTATTCCAATCGCGATTATATGCTTCCATTTCTTCTGGTGAATAATTTTCAACATCAGGAAAACGTAGTGGGTAATCCTCATCGTGTTCTACAGCTTTCATAAATTCTTTTGTTAAACATATTGAGATATTTGCACCTGTTAAAAATTCAGGGTTATTCACACTATAAGTTCCACCTAAGCGAAGCTTTTCTTCAGCTTCTTTAAATACATCCTCATCAAACCCACCGAAGCCTGGTATTGCTTGGTAATTCAAAATTCCTTGATACATTGCTTTTTCAACTTCAGATAAAGGCGAAAATTTGAGCTTATCCTTAACAAGTTGCTTAATTTGAGAATCATTCGTATTTTCTAACAAAAATCTTAATATTTTTGGGTTTTGCATTTTAGAAATGATGAACTCTAAAATATCTGGATGCCAATCTGCAAGCATGATCATTTGAGCGCCACGACGCGAACCACCTTGTTCCACTAAATGTGTGAGTTTAGCAATATCATCTAACCAAGATACTGACCCAGAAGATTTACCATTAACTCCTCTAGCAAGTGTATTTCTCGGCCTTAAAGTTGAACCGTTCGTTCCAACGCCACCACCACGGCTCATAATTTCCATCACTTGAGTACGGTGTTCTGATATTCCACCTCTAGAGTCTTTTACGAAAGGCATAACGTAGCAATTAAAATAAGTAACGTCTGTACCTGAGCCAGCACCATATAGTACTCTTCCCGCTGGAATAAAATTGAGATTAACTAATTCTTCATAAAACTCTTGAAAAGACGATTGCTTACGTTCCTCTGAGGTTTCTACCGAAGCAAGTCCAGTTGCATTACGCATGGCAATTTGTTCATAGAATATTTCTAAGGGCTTTTCAATCGAATCAAGAGCTCTCGTTACAATTCCAGTAGCCATTTCTTCAGGATCATCAAGAACTCCTTGAAATTCCTCGTCAACTAAAATACTTGCTTCACTTTTATCCCAGTCAATGTTTCGAATAAAACCATATCCGCGAGCAGGAAATTTCGGATCTTGTTTTACTGTTAAGACGACAAAATCTCCTTCTTTTAACGTTTTTTTCTCCGTATCTTTAAAGGTATAACGATCTAACATTACGAGACGTGATACGCCTTTTTTACTGAGTCTCATGTCCGGTGTGATTGTGTGAACTTGCGGAAATTGTTTAATATCCTCGTTAAGACTCTCCACATTAATTCGCATCACTTTTGACATTGTCATCGCCACACGCATTCTCCCCTTTTATTAAATAATATACATTTTCATGATGTAAAAAATATACGTGAGTTTTTTTACCACTTTTGGTATTTGATACCAAAATATTTCTCATGATAGCTTGTCTAAGCTTACCATAGAAATAATAACTATTCAATATATAGTGTTCGATTATCACACTAAAATACTATATATTGTTATCAGTCGGAAAAATTTTGTTTTTGTCAACTTTAAAAGAGAATAAATATAAAAGAAAAATGTAGAAATTCTAACAAAATCCCTTAAAAAATAATAAATATGGACAATTTTCTTATTTGCATTAGAAAAATGTCTTCTAAGTCCTTATAATAAAAGCATTTGTTAGATTTAATCGCCAAAAAAATATTTTACAATAGAAACATAAATAAATTTTATCTATACTTACTTATACATAAACCCATTAATACATGTAGAATTTGTAATATACTGGAGGAATGAAAAAAATGAGCTATGTTCTACTTAACGATCAAATTATGGAACGAGAAAATGTAAAAATTGATATGGAAGACCGCGGATATAACTTCGGTGATGGAATATATGAAGTAATTCCCATCTATAACAGTAAACTCTTTACACTAGATGAGCACTTAGAGCGGTTTAAAGATAGTGCAAGAAAATTAGAAATAAAACTTCCTTACGACAAAAATAAGTTAGAAAAACTATTACATCAATTAAAGGATGCAAATAAAATCGTCAATGGGATTATTTATGTACAAATGACTAGAGGTGTTTCACCCCGATCTCACCTTTATGAACGTGATTTAAACGGCATAATTACAGGTTTTAGTAGAGAAATGTCTTTTCCCAAAAGAACCAAACAAGAAGGGATACATGTTTTTGTAACAGAAGATATTCGTTGGCTACGTTGTGATATTAAAACAATTAATTTATTAGGCAATACAATGATAAAAAGAAATGCCTTTGATAAACAATGTCAAGAAGGTGTTATGCATCGTAACGGGAACATCACTGAGGGATCCTCGTCAAACATCTTTATTGTTAAAAACAGAACATTATATACCCATCCTGTGACAAACTTGATATTAAATGGTATTACAAGACAACTTGTAATACAGCTTGCTCGTGAAAACAATATCCAGGTAATAGAAGAAGCTATTTCCTTACAGCAGCTAAAAGGTGCAGACGAAGCTTTTATTACTAGTACTACACAAGAAATAACCCCAATAAGAAATGCAATTGGTGATGTTGATGCTACTTTTCAAATTGGTGAGATTACAAAAACTTTACAACAGTCGTTTAATAAATATGTAGAAATACATTGTAAGTAATGGTACAAAAGGAAGCCTTCTAAGTTTTAGGCTTCCTTTTGTACCATTTGAATTTCGTATTACCTTCGGAAATTCCACTCATCATTTGCATAACGTTTTACAGCTAGTTCATGTACGTATGCTTCTTGCTCTTCAGACAGTTGATAAGGCACTAAATCAATTTGCAACCCTTTTTCAAAGCCTCTTTTGAAAGCAACCTCTGCATCATCAATTGTAACCTTATGTTTAATTAACTCATTAATAGGAACAGCTTTTTGACTAAATCCTTTTAATAAACGATCTCGAACTCGCTCATTTGGAAATTTAAATAATTCAAAAAGTTTAGTTTCATCGAGTTCTAATATAATAGACCCGTGCTGTAAAATGACATTTTTTTGCCTAGTTTGAGCACTTCCCGCTACTTTTCTACCTTCTACAACGAGTTCATACCAGGATGGTGCATCAAAACAAACTGCCGAACGTGGATTTTTTAAATTTTCCTGGTCCTCCTTTGTTTTTGGAATGGCAAAATAAGCATCAAGTCCCAATTGTTTAAATCCATCTAGTACGCCTTCTGAAATAACTCTATAAGATTCGGTAACTCCCTTTGGCATCTTCGGATGATTCTCTGAAACAATAACACTATATGTAAGCTCCTTATCATGTAGCACTCCTCTTCCGCCTGTTGGCCGCCTTATAAAACCCAGTTCATTCTTTTTTACCGCTTCTAAATTAATTTCTTTTTCAACTTTTTGAAAATAACCAATAGATAATGTAGCTGGCTCCCAACCATAAAAACGAATGGTTGGCCTTATCTTATCTTCACTATGCCATTCTAACAACGCCTCATCTAAGGCCATATTATAAGCTGGTGAACACTTACCTGAATTAATAAAATTCCATGTTTCTTTCATGATATTCCTCTTTCTATTCTTGAATTGTTATCATTAATCTATAGTAAATATGTAACGACTGTCAAACATCTTTATTTGTATTCCTTCTTGATTAAACGAATGGATTAATTTATATTTGATAATATATTAATATATAGATAAAAGTTCTAAGTTGTTATTTAAGATTACATACCTACTAGAACAAATTCCAAAAATTTTTTAGAAAGGTGTTGTCACAATAAGATGAATTGGATTTTAGCAATTATGACTGCCGTTTTAGTATATTTTATTGTACGAAGATTTATCAAACCAAAATACTTAACGGACCTTAATGAGGAAGAATTTCGTCAAGGTTATAGAAAAGCTCAATTAATTGATGTTAGAGAGCAAAATGAGTTTGAAACTGGTCATATCCTAGGGGCAAGAAACATACCATTATCACAATTACGTCAAAGATCTAATGAAATTAGACCTGACAAGCCCGTATACCTATATTGTCAGAATGGTACAAGAAGTTTGCGCGCTGCTGAATTTTTAAAAAAGAAGCGTAGTTGTGAAGAGTTAAGTCATTTAAAAGGCGGCTTTCGTAAATGGTCAGGAAAAGTCAAAAAATAGAAGGGTGACTCCAAGAGGGCACTGAAAAAGTCCCTTTCAAACTCAAAAGCACCCTTTCCTTCTATTTTATGAAGGAAAGGGTGCTTTTTTGTCGAATTATTTTATTAACAAATAAGAAGTGGGTGTTAACGATGATTCCAAATCAACAAGCAATGAGTTTAAGCCCTTATATGGCACTATATGATATAATCGTGCCCAAAGATAACATGCTTCGAAAAATTAATGAACTAATTGATTTTTCCTTTGTATATAATGAACTTAAGGGCAATTATTGTCACGACAATGGAAGAAATGCTGTTCACCCAATTCGTATGTTTAAATATTTATTTCTAAAATCTATCCACGATTTATCGGACGTCGACATAGTAGAACGTTCAAAGTACGATATGTCGTTTAAGTACTTTTTAGATATGTCCCCTGAGGATGAAGTCATTGATCCAAGTTCTTTGACTAAGTTCCGTAAACTGCGTTTAAAGGATGTAAATCTTTTAGACTTACTTATAAATAAAACCGTAGAAATTGCGATTGAGAAGGAAATCATCAAAAGTAATTCTGTTATCGTTGATGCGACCCACTCGAAGGCTCGATATAACCAAAAGTCTCCAAAAGAAATATTAATGGAAAAATCTAAGTTGCTTCGAAAAGCTATTTACCAAGTTNATGAAAATATGAAGGATCAATTTCCATCCAAATCTAATACAGATGTACTTGAGGATGAAATTGTATATTGTCAGAAGCTTATGGAGGTAGTTGAAAAAAATGAAGTAATCCGTGAGTATCCCAAAGTAAAAGAAAAGGTGAATCTATTAAAAGAAACACTCGAAGATATGAATGAACAACTCNAAACATCCAATGACCCTGATGCACGTGTCGGCCATAAGACAGCGGACTCTTCATTTTTTGGCTATAAAACACATCTTGCAATGAGTGAAGAAAGAATTATCACAGCTGCAGTTATTACAACGGGAGAAAAAAATGATGGGAAGCATTTAGAAACTTTAGTTGAAAAAAGTAAAGGGGCTGGATTCGAAGTAAAAGCAATAATTGGTGATGCAGCGTATTCGGAAAAAGGAAATATTGAATATGCTAATACGAATGAAATACATTTAGTAGCTAAATTAAACCCCTCTGTAACACAAGGATTTCGCAAAAAAGAGGATGAGTTTGAATTTAATAAAGATGCGGGTATGTATGTTTGTAAGGCAGGTCATCTTGCAAT
>NZ_MLQR01000001.1 GCF_001866005.1 Anaerobacillus alkalilacustris | reverse complement strand
TTAATATTGGTAAGAAAGAAGGAAAGTTATTGCCACGCTTGGGCTATGTAGGCGTGAAATCCCCTACATATACGGTTTGGTGGGATTGGAAACGACAATCTATTGTCCGTGGAAAATACCGTCAACTGGCTAGTGTAAATGAGTCACTAGGAGAAATTAAAAGAACTCTTCGCCTGAAGAAGAGTTCCTCTTAAATATTATCGAAAAATGCTCAACTTTGAGTAATTTTAGATGAGTTAAGGGAAGCGGCTTGGAGTAAATCTGTTTGTAGGAAATTTGCAGTGTAAGAACATAATTTTAGCCAAAAAACTGGCATTCTACTCAATCGATAGAGTAGAATGCCGTTTTATTTTTACAATTATGCCGCGTTATTTGATTTTTCTTTCTTTATTACTGATGATTTCTTCATCTTTTCTAAAAAGAAACCAACAAATCCTCCAACTATCGCTGGTAGGAACCAAGCTAAACCTAACTGAGCTAATGGTAATTGGTCGATGAACCTCTGGATAAAAGTAATTTGTAAACCGTACATTGATAAACCATCGTATAAACTTACGAGACCAGTAAATAATACAGTTCCACGATAAACCATTTGTGACCCCTTGAATAAACGATCCAAAAACACTAATGTAACTAAAACAATTGTTAGTGGATAAACCATTACTAAGACAGGAACTGATAATGTAATGATTTGATTTAAGCCGAGATTTGAAACAAATAGACTAAAAAGAACAATTGCTGTAACTGAAGTTTTATAACTTATTTTTGACGTATGTTTTGTAAAGTATTGACTACACGCAATAGTTAAGCCAACACAAGTTGTAAAACAAGCAAGAAGAACGATGAGCCCGAGTAGCATTTTTCCATTAGGTCCAAATAGTAAATTAGCAGCACTTGATAAAATCGAACTACCATTTTCATACGAACCTAATCCTGTCATTTTAACTCCCATCCACCCTATGGAAATATAGACGAAAGCAAGTCCGATTCCAGCAATGATCCCAGCTTTTACTGATTGCTTTAATAATATTCGTTGATCAGTTATACCTTTTTCTTTAAAGGCAGTGATGACGATAATACCAAAAGCAAGAGCAGCAATTGTGTCCATCGTTAAATAACCTTCTATAAAACCTGTGAAAAAAGGTGAAGCCTCATATTTTGCACTTGGTGCGCCAGGTACATACTCAAGGTTAAAAAAGCTAGCTACTGCTAAAGCGATAATTGCTAATAATAATGCTGGCGTTAACCATTGACCAATACGATCGACCATTTTTGATGGATTAAGACTAACAAAATAAACCAGTGTAAAGAAAATGATTGAAAAAAATAATAAAAAAGTACTCCCATCAGCAAAAGGTTTTACACTCATTTCAAATGCTACAGTAGCACCCCTTGGAATTGCGAAAAATGGGCCTATAGCAAGATAAACGGCTGTAATAAATACAAAACTAAACAGCGGATGGACACGACTTGCTAATCCTTCGGCACCACCTTTGACAAGAGCGATAGCTGCAATCGTTATGATTGGTAATCCTACACCTGTAATAACAAAACCAATCATTGCTGGCCAAAAGGATGATCCTGCTTCCATCCCTAAAAATGGTGGGTAGATTAAATTCCCTGCTCCAAAAAATAAAGCAAATAACATAAGTCCTACAAGTAATGTGTCTTTCATTTTCATTGATTTTTCCTCCAAAATTATTATAAAAAATCTGTGACTTTACCTAAATTGAGCATAAAGAATACCAACTTGGCGATTAGCAACCAGGTTGAGCGTAGTTTTCATTCTTATACCTTCAATAATAGCAAAATAAAAAACTCCCCCCTAAATTAGGGACGAGTTTAATCGCGATACCACCCTACTTCTGCTAACAAAACCATTAATGTTGCGGCTCTTATAACCAACGTACTAACATACGTGTTTCTTTGTAACGGCGGACTCCGCGGCGAAAGCTTACTAGTGTGTTCGGCTCTGCATCTCAGAGATGATTTTCAGAAATAATGAAACAGTGACTTGCACCAGGAGTCAACTCTCTATAGTTAACATATATTTCTTACTGTTATCGTCGTAGATTTTCTATAACTGAATTTTACAACAATTATGATTGTATAATATTTCTGATTTTTTTCAAGTCTTTTTCGATAAGATTAAATATTCTGATTTCAGTGGTTTTAATACTAAAGGTACAGCAGTGTTAGTCTTAATTTGCTTTCGTATATACTGGTAAATTTTTCTCGGATTTTATTTTATTGGAATAGTAGCTATGGGCAAGCATTCCGACTACAATTATGAAAAGGCCTAGAGTAGCAAGTTTGCTTGGAAATGGACTTGAGAGGAGTAAAACTTCACCAATTACAACAAATAGAACTTGCATTGATTGGGTTGCTTCAACGGATGCTAGTTTGATATGATCATCTCTTACACGGTTAGTAGCTATAAAAAACAATAGAGTGGCAATTACTCCTGAAGTGATAGCGACAATAAAAGATTGAAGCAATTGATCAGTAGGTGGAGCACCTACTTTAACAAAACCAACGATAGCGATGATAAGCCAAAATGGGATCGTTGCTAATGTCATTCCTAACACTCTTTGGAATGTATCTAACCTTCCGCCGCATATTTCCATCATCTTTCGATTTCCTAATGGATAGGCAATGGCTGCAATCATAACCGGTATAACACCGACAAGTAATCCAAGTATTGATAAATTGTTAGCATTTTGAAATTGAATAAGCACCACACCAAGTAATATAAATGAAGAAATGCCTAGCGCGTGTAATGGTATTTTATTTCGAACTTTTATAGGTCCTTTTGGTGTTTCTACTGTATAGAGAAATAAAGGACCTAGCAAAACTCCAGTTACGATTACTAATTGCCAAGTACCAGCAACTAACCAACCTGGTCCGTAAGCAGCGGCATAGGTGATAGGGGCATAAAAGAGCACGAAACCGACAAAGCTCCATCCTATCCATTGTGTTGGCTGCTTCTTCATTTCTATTACTAATTGTTTTAAATTACCTCTCATTTGCACGATAATGAATAAGAAAGGTACCATAAAGAAAAATCTTAACGAAGAACTCCACATCCAACTACCACCTGAGAGATCCATAGAACGATTTAAAATGAATGTTACTGCAAAAAACATTGATGCTAAAATGCCAAGCGAAATTTCTTTCAAAATAATTCACCTCATTAAAATACAAAATACATAGATTAATCATACTTTTCTTTATTTAGTAATGCTACATATTTATTAGATTATTAGACAAAGAATAAAAAGTAAGAAATGAAACTTTATCATATGTTTGTCTTACTAAACATATGATTTCTTAATGAGAATTAATAGAATGGCGGTGAGTGTATGAGTGAGATTATATATTACAAAAGTGAAGATGCTAAGATTATAGTTACTGATCGTTATATTCGTATATTTGAACTTTCATATAAAATTGAACACATAAGAAGTGGAGAGGCTTTCGTTGGAAAACCAGATCAAACAGTAAATTTTTCACTTGCCCTTATAGGAATAGTTTGTATTACCCTTGGTAAAGTTCGATCAGGCCAACTAAATCAAATTTTAGACATTCATGTACTCTTTTCGGCATCTAATTATTTTGACCTGATTGGACTTGTTTTTATCTTAATAACATTGTTAATTACGTTACCGCAATCAGAGCGATATGCAATTAAACTAAAGTTTAAAAGTGGAAAGCAAAAAGTAATTATGATAACAGAGAAGAAACATTTTATAGAATTATCGAAAATAAACAAAGCTATTAAGCAAGCAATACGTTATTCAGATTTTAAAACAAAAATATCATAATAGTGACTAATGTTTGTAAAAGTAAACGGAGTAATGTGATCCACTTATCCCACTTTTAAAGGGTAGTAATACACTTATCTAAAAATTTAAGAAAATTTAAAAGTTTAGGTGGGGGAAAGGAACACACCGACTGATTGAAGTTCAGCTTTATGAATTCTTGTGCTATTTGAAAAAAATTCGGTGGACATGTTATCGTTTAAAAAAAGCTAACAAAACCAACACTGTTAAAAAGGAGTTGGTTAAATGGACGAAGAAAACTTTTTTGAAAGGTTTATTTTGGGGAACTTTATTTAGTCTACCTTTATGGATGGCTATTATTGGGTGGCTAAAATTAATTATTAATATGTAGACAAAAGAGGTGCCACATAAATGTGCACCTCTTTTGTGTTGTTACTAAGAAAGCTCATCTATCAACTTCTCAGCAACCTTTCGATACATATTACTAGTATGAATTAATGAAGCAATTAATAAAACTTGTTCCAATTCCTCGGTATTGTTTGCTTCTAACTGGCGAACTTCAACAGTAACTTCTTTGGCTTTCTCTCGAACATTTTCTTTAAACGATGAGACATTGCTTGAAAAAAGGGTCAGATACTTATTATACAAAGCATCTAAATCTAGCTCGGTCTTTTCGATTTTATCATTAATACTCTTTAGTGTAGTTTTAATATCGTTTATAGATAGAGACCCTTTTAATTGGTAAATCATGCTTAATAAAATAAGGTGTTCTTTTGAATACTTTTTATTTTTTATTGGGAAAAATACTTTGCCTTTCGCATAATTGTTAATCATTGTTTTCGTTAAAACCTTTTCTTCTTTCGTACGTTTTGTAACATCAAATTTACTTTCAAATAGTTGAATGACTTGATCCATATAAAGATCAATGTTTGGGATGTCATCTAATGTGATGGTTTGCTCTAAGTGTAAATTATTTATTATTTCATTCATATTTTTCATTACTTAAACCTCATTTTTTCTTATTATTATACGTGAAATATTTCAAAAGGTAAAGTTGACTATTTGACGGCGTTGTAATATTATTATAAGTAGTATCGAAAACTACATATCGAATTAGGGGGATTTGAAGATGGGTACGTACATTCGTGAACCGATAAATGGATTGACACATTTGGGCGGCGCAATATTGTCATTTGTTGGCTTAATTGCTTTGGTAATTAAAGCTTCTATGGTAACTGGGTCGCCAATTTCAATAGCGGCAGTAATTATTTTTGGTGTTAGTATGATATTGCTTTACTCTGCATCAGCCATCTACCATATGGTTATTGCCAAAGATAAAATCATAGGTGTTTTGAGACGGTTAGATCATTCAATGATTTATGTATTAATTGCAGGCTCCTATACACCCTTTTGTTTAATTAGTTTAAGTGGCAGCAACGGGTGGATATTGTTTGTTTTTGTAATTATGCTTGCCATTAGTGGGATTGTTTTTAAAATGGTGTGGTTCGATTGTCCTAGGTGGTTATCCACGTCTTTATACATTATCATGGGGTGGCTCGCTATCTTTATTTTCTCACCATTAGCAGACAGTTTAAGTCATGTTGGTCTGTCTTTATTAGTTGCTGGGGGGATTTTCTATACAATAGGCGGAATTATTTATGGACTGAAGCCAAAGTTTCTTCTATTCAAATATATGGGCTTTCATGAAATCTTTCATATTTTTATTTTGCTCGGTAGTTTGGCACACTTTTTATGTGTTTATTTGTTTGTACTATAAAATAGACTAAGAATAAAAAGAAGAGATGGTCATCGATTTATGACCATCTCCTCAAAACCTTTACCCATACATTCTACTTCTGGGGTCGTATCGATCTTACTTTTCCACAGTAACACCTCATTTCATTCATGTTAATAACAATCTTGAAATTTCTTGTCGCTGTGCAAGCTAACCACCTCATTTAAGGTTTAATCAATACCACCTACATGTTATTTATTTTAACATCATCATTAGGATGATGGGATAGGGTTGTGAGGGCTTTTGTCCCCCTCGATAAATAGTATGTCCGGAGTTTTTATCTTTACTAATGGAAAATTTTACTTTTGTTTTTCCATAGGGTTAACCATAATAAGGTCTTGATTTAGTTGATCTACATCGGAAGTTCGTATGACTAATTGTCCAAAAAAAATTTCATTAATATTACCGTCTTTTGAATAGGAAATATACTCGAAATATATATATGTATCATAAATTGAATCAGTTACATCTTCATATTTTACGGAAATGTACTGAGAGTAACTGTTATTATTTGTTGGATGAGTGAAAACATCAAAATAAGGAATATCTACACCATCGATAATTGGATGAGGGAGGTCTAGTGTTTGAAAGCTCTGAAAAAATGCCTTAATTTTTTCATTATCTGCATTTGTTAATGTTTTTGAATATTGTTGTTCAATAATTTCTTGAATGAATTTTTTAGTGTTTTTTTTAACAGCATCATTACTTGCATAATAGAAAGAACTTATTATTATCGATCCGATCATCAATATAAAGAAGAGTAGCGCGAATCTTTTCATTTCATCAACTCCTAGTACATTTTCAAGTGCTAAGTATATCATAAATATGCACTTATATATGATGTATAAAACTTTGTAGATGGACATTCTTTTTAATAAATAGCAGAGTTAAAATTTGGACCTTACAGATGTCGCATAAAAAATTGTAAAGAAAAGATTATAATAGGGTGAAAAAGAATTCTAAAATGAGGAGATGACTAAAATTGGTCAATCAAAACTTAGATAAATTTACTGATGTTGCAAATAAACATAAATCACCACATCTAGGTGGGGATACCTCTGGTGATGAACGTATAAGCGAAACAGATCGAAGTCATAGTAGAGGTATAAATGAAGGTGCAGAGGGACGTACTAATACAAAGAGTGACTAACAAATAAATACGGTCAAACAATGAAAATTGTTATAGTAGAAAAGTACTATTAAAAGTATGCTGATCCTAAGCTAAGGTAACTTTCAATTCTGATTTTATAGATCGTAAGACTGGTGATTTGAGTATAAGCAATTCTTTTGTGGGTAAAAAACTTTAGTTAAGATGGTTTTATCTGAATTTTTTTAGGGTAAAAGACCCCCCACCTCTAAGCGTAGCGTAGGTGGGATTTTCCGATGTTTCAGCTTGCTGAAACGAGTTCACTTAATTTAATGAAGTTTTAAGAAGGTTATTTCTATAATTTATGATTGTTCGTGATGGAGGAAAGTAATACAAACAAGATCAATTACTAATGACCAAAAAGTTGATAGGGAGTTGTCGGGATAATATTGAAAAAGAATTAAATTCAGACCATAACGCTTTGTGTGTTATGGTCTTTTGCTATTGCTATTTTTTAATAGTTTCTCAATTCAGTTAATGATAAAAGCATCGTTTGCATAATCGATACTTTATAAAGAGGATCTAAATGTATTAAAATTTGACGCAATAGTCATTAAGCTATACGGAGACTTTTAGTTGAAATTTGTTACAAAGTAACCTAAACCTAATAATTCTTGTATTTATATTGCTGATTTAATTACTTTCTAATAATTATTCACGTAGATTTGCTGTTTCACTTTAGGTAAATCCACTTAATATCCAAAATATGTATAAAATGTGAACGGAATTTTGACGAATAAAAAAAATGTTTTAGATTTAATTCGACAAAGAAACGTAAAAATAATATTTTCTTTTACTGATCTCTTTTTGTTATTTAATAAAAAGGTAGAGAATTGTCAATAAGGGTCGGTAATAGTCAGAATATTTTATTAAGAAAAATAGAAATCCTATGGTACTATAAATCTCGTTAAAGTATTCAGCAAAGTTAAACGGAGGGTAATTATGATTAAACTTGATGTAGAGATCAAAGAAGAATTAGAAATTACTATGGACGATCATGAAGAAGATTTGTACTACAAATTATGGGAAGATGATCGTTTGTAATTAATATAACAAACCTAGGAGGCAAAAATGAGAAAAAAACAATGTGTGGCAATGTTATTAGCTGGTGGAAGAGGCACCAGATTACAAGATTTAACAGATGAAAATGCTAAACCAGCAGTACCGTTTGGCGGAAAATATCGTATTATTGATTTTACATTGAGTAATTGCCGTAATTCAGGAATTGATACAGTTGGAGTATTGACACAGTATCAGCCTCACATATTACAAAACTACGTTGGTAGAGGAGATGCTTGGGATCTTTATAAAAGAAATGGTGGTTTAACAATCCTTCCACCATATCAGTGTAAAGACTCTGATCGTTGGTATGAAGGTACTGCGCATGCACTTTATCAAAACTTACATTACATAGAACAACACAATCCGGAAAATGTTCTGGTGATTTCTGGTGACCATATTTATAAGATGGATTACAATGACATGCTACAGCAGCATATTGAAAATAACGCAGATGCAACTATCTCCGTAATGAGTGTTCCGTGGAAAGAAGCAAGTAGATTTGGAATTATGAATATAGATGAGTTTAGTAATCGAGTTGTTGAATTTGAAGAGAAACCTAAATTTCCAACTTCAAATCTAGCTTCAATGGGTATTTATATATTTAAATGGAGTGTACTAAAAAAATATTTAGAACAAGAAGAAAGAAATGATTTTTCTTCAAAAGATTTTGGTAAAGATATCATACCTTCCATGCTTAGAAATAATCAATCTATGTATTCATATAAATTCCATGGTTACTGGAAGGATGTTGGTACAATAGAAAGTTACTGGGAAGCGAATATGGATCTGTTAGAGCGAGATAAAAATATCTTTTTGACAAGTCAAGAATGGGAGATTTGTACTGTGGAAAATAATTATCCACCACAATATCTCGATAAAGATGCACTAATTAAACAATCGATAGTTGGTGGCGGAAATGAAATATACGGTAATGTTGAACACTCTGTATTATTTGGTGATGTAAAAGTTGGCAAAGGGTCTAAAGTTAAAAACTCTGTTTTATTAACAGGGGCAAGAATTGGTGAGAATGTTCTTATTGAAAATGCGATTATTGGAGAAGGGGTTTCAATCCCTGATAATTACACGATAACGAGCTCTGTTCATAAACAAATTACTCTAGTAGGAAAGACAATTACAGAAAATTTAATTTACAGTAGTGTAAAATAATTATTTTGTTACACGGACTAAAGTCCCGCTTACGATAAAGTAGGTGGGATTTCTTGTGTTTCTTATATGAATTTGGCAAATGAATTTTATCCCACTCTTATGTGGCAGTAAGACGTCAATCTTAAAATTTAAGAAAATTGAAAAGTTTAGGTTAGGAATAACTTTCATCAGTGGAGGGCGAATTGAAGGGAAAAACCTCCACTGATTGCATTTTAGCTATAATTGCTGCATGAATCTAAAATTAGATGCGAACCGTTCAGCGTAACTACGTATAGTATCTTAGTGTCGAGAATAACAAAATTCATTAAATCAAAACTATTTATCAATACTCTTATGTCTGTGTAGGAATATGACGAGTTTCATTAATGAATTTATGAAATAAAAGGAAATATATTAATTTTTTTGAAATAAATATATTTAAACTTTTGAATATGTAATATAATGGGTTGTATATATAAATGGCATAAATCGATAGATAGCAACAAAAACATCTACAAATAATCATAAGTTTTATGAAAGAAAAAAAGCATTTACCAAATATAGTAATTATGCTATTTTGAATAATAATGAAAACATTATATTAATAAGTTGGGATGAGGAAAATATATGAAGTTCAAGACAAAACTCTACGCGAGCATAGGATCAATCATAGTGTTAATTTCTATTATTGTCATTATTTTAATGAATATGCTTGAACAGTCAACGGTAAATATGCATGTAGTTGTTAACGAGTTGTATGAACGGACAAAAATGACATCTACAATAAAATATGAAACTGCTAATATCGGAAGAGCATTAAGGGAAATTACTGCTAATCCAACAGGTGATGAAGTAGATATTTCAGTTATGAACGAATGGGAAGAGGCACATGTGAATTTACGGTTAGCACTTGAGACGCTTGAAAAGATGGATGCACAAGTGAAATCGCAGGAATTAATTGCTAAATTTAGAACATTACATGGTGCCTATCAGGCTAATGCAACCCAAATCATCACCCTTCAAAAGGTGGATAAAAATGCCAATGTTGAACCGTTTTTGAGTAATGATGCAAAGATTACTAGACAAAGAATGCTCCAAATGGCTGAAGTTCTTCACGGATTACAGGAACAAGAGTTAAAAAATGAGTTGTTTAGAACGAGAGAATCTTATAGTTTAGCAGTTAAGATGATTTATATTTATCTTGCTCTTAGTTTAAGTTTAGGAGTAGGATTCACATTGTGGATAATAAGAAATATTACAAAAGATTTAAATAATGTAACAACTGTATTAAAGAGCGTATCAAACACTAATACTGAAGCGTTACCTAGGATTGAGATTTCGTCAAAAGGTGAAGTTGGTGCTATAGCTGTTGCATTTAACAAAATGGCGAGAACACTAGAGGATAAAAGTAGTCTTGAGAAACAATTAAAGGAAGAGGCAGAAGAATTAAGCTGGTTAAAAACAAATATTGCTGAAATTGCTACAATGTATCCAGAAGTTGAAAATGTTAAAATGCTTGCTAAATCACTAATTACTAAACTCGTCCCAATGATCGGAGCTAATTATGGTGTGTTCTATATTAAAGAAACTGAAGGAAACGATCATTACCTTAAGAGGATAGCTACATACGCTTTTTCAAATGATCAGCCCCAGTTTGAACGTTTTCGTATCGGTGAAGGGCTTATCGGGCAATGTGCAGCTGAAAAACGTGTTATATTATTAAATCAAAGTAATGATACAGGCATTCGAATCCAAACTGGATTAGTACAATCCTCACCAAAAGCGATTATTATGGTTCCGATTGAATTCGAAGGAAATGTCCTTGCTGTAATTGAAATTGCTTCATTAAATGGCATTAATACTCTTCAAATAAAACTTCTTGAAGAAATTGTTGGAAATGTTGGAATGACAATTAATAGTATTAGAAACCGTATGGCCGTAGAAAGACTACTAAAAGAATCACAAGCATTAACAGAAGAGTTACAGGCTCAATCTGAAGAATTACAAGCTCAATCTGAGGAATTACAATTACAACAAGAAGAGTTAAGAACAGCAAATGAAAAACTTGAAGAGCAATACGAGAACTCTGAAAATAAAAAACAGGAACTTGAAAAAGTAAGAGAAGCGCTTGAAGAAAAAGCTCAACAACTTGAAGTTAGCTCACAATATAAATCTGAATTTTTAGCTAATATGTCTCATGAGTTGAGAACACCGCTTAATAGTTTGTTAATTTTAGCTCAAATACTTACAGAGAATGAAGAAAAGAACCTTTCATCGAAACAACAAGAGTATGTTCGTACAATCTATTCTTCGGGGACAGATTTATTACAATTAATTAATGATATTTTAGATTTATCAAAAGTTGAAGCAGGGAAAATAGAGCTTATTTATAGTAAAATAGAGTTTGAAGAGCTACAAGAATTTGTTAAAAAGCAATTTTCTCCTATTGCTATTCAGAAAAAAGTTGCTTTTAATATTGAACTCGCACCCAATTTACCTAATGTATTATTTAGCGATGAGCAACGGTTGCATCAAGTCTTAAAAAATATGCTTTCTAATGCGTTTAAATTTACAGAGACCGGAAGTGTGTCTTTAGTTATTCGTAAAACAACAAAAAAAGAGTTGGGAGAGCATAGGTTTAACAATACCACTGCCCAATCCATGCTTGTTTTCTCGGTCATCGATACTGGTATAGGAATAGCGAGAGAAAAGCAAAATATCATTTTTGAGGCGTTTCAACAAGCAGATGGTACGACAAGTCGTCAATTTGGTGGAACTGGGCTAGGGCTATCTATTAGTAAGAATATTGCATTTTTGTTAGATGGGTTTATTGAAGTAGATAGTGAGGAAGGTAAAGGGAGTACTTTTACATTTTATTTACCGCTATATGAGTCAATGGATGAAGTAGCTCATGAAATTCCTAATGAGGAAGTAGCTGCATCTGTAGATCAACCCGTCCCTTCAGTAATGCTACTTGAAAATCAGGAAAAAGCACCAAGTAGAAGTAAATCAAATGATAACGGTCAATCCTTGCTGAGAGGGAAAAAGGTTCTTATTGTTGATGATGATATCCGTAATGTTTACGCACTAACAACAGCACTAGAAAAATATCAAATGGATATTATTTACGCCGAAAATGGTCGCGAGGGTATCGAGACTTTACATGAAAATCCAGATGTTGATTTAATTTTGATGGATATTATGATGCCCGAGATTGATGGATTTGAGGCCATGAGAAGAATTCGAAGTATACCAAAATTTAAAACACTTCCTATTATAGCGCTGACGGCTAAAGCTATGAAACATAGTAGACAAGAATGTTTAGATGCTGGTGCGTCTGATTACATTAGTAAGCCGATTATTTTAGATCAACTGTTTTCTCTAATGCAAGTATGGTTGTATAGTAAGGTCGAATAGGAGTTATAGCATGTTAAGTGACAACAAAAAACAAGATCAAGCACACGGTAAAGACATTGAAGAAATTGAGATTGACCTGCTGCTAGAAGCAATTTACCGTTATTATGGATACGATTTTCGAAATTATGCTTTTCCTTTTATTCAAAGAAGAATTTACTACCGTGTACGTAAGGAAAAGCTTTCAAGTATCTCTGCTTTACAGGAAAAAGTTCTTCGGGAACCTAACTTATTGGAAAAGTTATTTTCTGACCTTTCAATAAATGTTACAGAAATGTTTCGTGATCCCGAATTTTTTAAGGTTTTTCGAAAGAAACTTATTCCAATTATTAGAGACTATCCGAAAATTCATATTTGGCATGCAGGCTGCTCAACTGGAGAAGAAGTATATTCAATGGCTATACTTTTACATGAAGAAGGGATTTACGATAAAACTAGAATTTACGCAACTGATATAAATGAGAATTCTTTAGAAAAAGCGAAGAAAGGAACGTTTTCCTTAGATGGGATGCAGCTTTATACTCACAACTATTTTGAGTCTGGAGGAAAGAGAGCTTTTTCAGAATACTATAAAGCAGTTGGTGAACAAGTTGTCTTTCATCCCTTTCTTCAAAAAAATATTGTATTTGCACAACACAATTTAGCTACTGATCATTCTTTTAATGAATTCGACATAATCTTATGTCGAAATGTATTAATATATTTTAATAAATCTTTACAAAATGATGTCCACCGACTGTTTTATGAAAGCTTAAGTGTATCAGGATTTCTTGGTCTGGGCAAAAGAGAGGGGACGAGATTTACGAGCTATGGAAATTACTACGAAGACTTTGATCCAACAGAAAAACTCTATCGAAAAATTAAATAGTGGAGCTACTCAAAAAGTAAATATATTAATGGTCGATGATCATCCTGAGAATTTATTGGCGTTGAGAGCTGTACTTACCTCTCCCAACTACCATTTGGTTAGTGCAAGCTCGGGGAAAGAAGCACTTAAATGCATGCTAAAGGAAGATTTTGCAGTAATATTATTAGACGTACAGATGCCTGGACTTAACGGGTTTGAAACAGCGGAACTTATAAAGGAAAGAGAAAAAACAAGATATATACCGATTATCTTTATTACTGCAATAAGTCAAGACATTGAACATGTTAATCGAGGTTATTCGGTAGGAGCAATAGATTATATTTTTAAACCGTTTAATCCTGAAACGTTGAGGCAAAAAATAGAACAATTTGTAAAGATTCATCAAAAGCATGAGGAAAGTAAGTTATTAGGAGAATGGGAGCATTCGATAGAAATTAAAGAAATTAACCAAGAACTGGATAGAACCACTTTGAACCTTCGTCGTTCTGAAGCATTGTCCAAAGTAATTGGTGAAACGTTGATGGATACTATTGTAACCTTTGATGAAAATGGACATATACTCTCGGTAAACCCTTCAATACAAAGGATGTTTGGATTTAACGAGGTCGAGTTACTTGGAAAGCACGTAGGTGAACTATTTAAGGTTAATACCGAAGAAAAAGTAGAGAACTCACAGTCCTTCATATTATTCTCAATGAAAGCTTCTATTGGGAAAGTAATTGAAGCTGTTGCTTTACGAAAAAATGGTAGTGAATTTCCCGTTGATGTTCAAATAGGAGAAACAATAATTGAGGGACAACAAATCTTTGTTTGTACCATTCGTAATGTGACAGAAAGAAAACAGATCGAGGAAGTTAAGAAACAACAGTTTGAAAACCTAGAAAAAATTGTTGCTGAACGAACAGTAGAGTTAAGAATGGCTAATGAGAATTTACAAAAAGAAATAGAGCAACGAAAAAAAATAGCTGATAATTTATATGTTTCCGAAGAACGGTTTAGGAAAATCTTTGAATCTAGTCCTTGCTTAAAGGCTATAATATCGATAAAAGAAGGTACATATATTGATGCAAACCCTAGTTGGATAAATATAACGGGTTATAATTATGATGAAATAAGAAATCAAAACATTAATATATTAAACATTGTTGAAGAATTTAATGGCGATTTAATAGATATCGAACAGCCGAATCGAAACATAAGGATTAATTATAAGACAAAGAGTAATGAAATTCGAGCGGGGCTACTCTCATCAGAATTAATCGAAATACATAAAGAAATATGTGTTCTAATTGTTATAACTGATGTTACTGATAGGGTTCTTTTGGAGAAAGAAATGTCACGATTAGATAGATTAAACCTTATCGGTGAAATGGCTGCAGGTATCGCACATGAAATTAGAAACCCGATGACGACAGTGCATGGTTTTTTACAAGTAGCAAGAAGCAATCGTGATCAATTACCAGTAGAAATTGTTGATTTAATGATGGATGAACTTACAAGAGCTAACAGTATTATTACTGAATTTCTAAACTTGGCAAAAAATAAAGTGAGCGATAGGAAAAATCAAAACTTGAATTCGATCATTAAAGCATTATTTCCACTTATACAAGCAGAAGCATTACGATCTAGTAAACATATAACTATTAACTTAGCTGATTGTCCTAGTATATTTATAGATCAAAAAGAAATTCGGCAATTAATATTAAATATCGCTTTAAATGGACTTGATGCGATGTCCCCTGGTGGAAAATTAACAATAAAAACTTATTTAGAGGAACATGCTGTTGTTCTGAAAATCAAAGATCAAGGATCTGGAATGAAACCCGAAGTCTTGGATAAAATTGGTACGCCGTTTTATACGACAAAGGAGAATGGCACTGGTTTAGGTTTAGCAATTTGTTATAGTATAGCAGAACGTCATCATGCGGATATTCAAATAGCAACAGGAGATAATGGTACAACATTTTACATTCGTTTTAATATTGAAACTAACATTTAATTACACAGATAGAATGTTCTAATTGTAATCCTGGAAGATAGGGTGAGCTCTATATGAAAAAAAGTTCGATAATTTTCCTTGTTTTTTTGATTTTTGCAATCTTTATAACTTTTATGTCGAAGCCATTTGCAGAGCACAAGCCTACTGTAGCTGTTGTTCTAAAGAACATAGACTCCCAATATTGGCAAATTGTTAAAAAAGGATTAGAAAAGGGCTTTCGAGATTTTAATCTCGTTGGAGAAGTACATGCTCCCCTTAATGAAACGATTGAAGAACAATCTGCACTGCTTATGGACATTCTAAATCAAGAACCAGATTTGTTAATCGTTTCTTCGGTTTCTTCGGATATTATTCCTATATTAATGAAGTTTCACGAGATTAATATTCCTGTACTACTGTTAGATACGGATGATCCTTGGAAACATAAAACGGCTTATATTGGTACAAATAACGTTGAGATAGGAAAAATGGCAGGAGCTTTTTTAGCCACGCAACTTCAACCTGGAGATGAAGTTGCTCTTATCTCTGGTAATATTAATCAAGCTGTTTCTGCTAGTCGGATCGAAGGAGCTACAATTAATTTGGAAAGAGCAGCTATCAAGGTAGCTACGTTGAAAGCGGATGTCAAAAATGAGAAAATACTTGCAAAAAGAGCAATGGAAGAGATACTGATAGAATATCCACATATTAAAGGTGTATATGCAGTAAATGACATCAGGGCTTTAGGCGCTATGGAAGCAATAATGGAGCAGGGATTAGAAATTCCTGTAATTGGGGCAGATGGCCTTATAGAGATGATTGAGTTGATAGATGAAGGTGAAATTCGTGGAACTGTTGCACAAAATCCTTATGATATGGGATATTTAAGTGTTGAAACAGCAAGGAAAGTACTAGTGGGAGAAACAATTGAAAGAACCATTAACAGTGGTGTCGATTTCATAATTAAAGAGAATGCAAAGCAAAAAATTAATTTTTTAGAAAACTTGTTAAGGTAGTCGAACCGTAGCATGGAAACTACATTTAGTAATAAAACAGTTCATCGAAGCTTTTAAGCTAGAAGGACTGTTTTTTTGTAATATTAAAAAATATAAATATTTTTAATGAATAATAAATTGAGCGATCAACTTTGAACTTTTGTCATTTGGATAATACAACAACAACTTCTTTTATCCCACTCTTAAGGGGAAGTAAGCCTTAAGAAAATCGAGAAGTTTTGGGGATAAACTGCTGCTCAAGGTCCAATATAGAATAACTTTCAGCAGTGTAATCTGATGATTAGTTATTCTTATGCCTGTGGTATAAGTTGTACTAACAAAGTGGAGGATGAAGGCCCCCCACTGATTGAAGTTCAGCTTTATAAAGTTTTTTTGTTATTTATAAAAAAAATGTACCGTTTTGCCTATAGTTGAATATCATGTATTTCGAAAGGAGATGGTATTAAATGACATTAGAAAGACAGGATTATTACAGCCACTTACAGTCATTACAAGATAATTGTAAAAAGCATATGTACTATCATGTGACATTGACAATGACCGATGGAAGTACATTTGATGGCATTATTGAAAATGTAGGTGCAGATCGTTTTTCTGTTTTAGTTGGTGAGGATGTAATGGATCGGGAGGATGAAAATCAATCTGATGAGCGACAATATTACCCTTATGGCCCATCGCCAAGAAGAAGATTTAGAAGATTTAGACGTCGTGAATTTCCGTTTGCTAGCTTGGCTGCATTAGCATTATTACCTTATGTTTTACCACCGGTATATCCACCGTACCCGTATCCGTATCCATATCCATATCCAGTCTATCCATACTACTAAGATAGTTAATTAATTTCATTGATTAATTAATTTGCTGCTTTGCTTGTATATTTGATTTTTGTAATTCGAGTAATAGAATAGTGTTCCTAAAACACTTGACACTAAGCGGACCTATATTTGGTAAGCATTAGCGATATTTCTAATAAAGATAAAATGATCCCCCTATATGGTTAAGGGGGATCGTAAAAACCGTTCGATTTATGATACATCAATATGTTCAAAGGTATTTACATCGAACAAGCCTAAGTCTGTCAACTTTAATTCAGGAATAACGGGTAAGCAAAGGAAAGAAAGGGTTAAGAATAAATTAAATTCATCGGATGACCGTACCTTATTTAAGGCGTCGTGCAATTCATGTAACTCTTGATTAACTGTTATATAATCTTTTGTAGAGATGAGTCCCGCTATTGGTAATGATATAGAGCTAACTACTTTTTCGTTTTCTACAATGACCAAACCACCATTCATCTTTTGAATAGCATTGATAGCAACTAAAATATCACGATCATTCGTACCAGTGGCAACAAGGTTGTGGGAATCATGGGCAACAGTTGAGGCGATGGCCCCTTTTATTAATTTTAATCCTTTGACTATTCCTAATCCGATATTTCCAGTTTTCTTATGACGTTCGATAACTACTAGTTTTAGTAGATCTTTTTCAATGGAAGGAACAAAATTTCCATCCATTGTATCTACCTCTTCAATGAGCTTCTTTGTTATAATTTGATTAGGGATAATACCTATGACGTTTGCTTTTTGATTATTTTTAATAGGGATTTGCAAATCTTGTATTGTCATATCAGGGAGGTTAACTGAATTAGTTAGTGTTTTGCTAGGACCTTGCGCGTTAGTTGTGTCGTGTACGACCTGACCATTTTCAGCTACTAACTGCCCCGATTTATATACTTTTTCAATTTTTAGCGCTTCTAAATCCTCGAGTATTATCAAATCAGCGTCAAATCCTGGTGCAATCGCACCTTTTGTTGTTAATCCAAAACATTCAGCAACGTTTAATGATCCCATTTGGATGGCGATTAAAGGATCTAAACCAAGATTTATTGCTAAACGAATATTATGATCAATACTTCCTTCAGAAATTAACTCATCTAAATGCTTATCATCAGTACAGAATAAACAACGCCTAGAATTACGTTCGTTAACGACTTTTATTAATTCCGGTAGATTTTTTGCTGCAGATCCTTGTCGAATTAATACATACATTCCTCGTCTTAGGCGTTCTTTAGCTTCTTCTTTAGTAACGCACTCATGATCAGTTCGAATTCCCGCAGCGCAATAGACATTTATTCCATCTGTATTTAGTCCAGCGGCATGACCATCAATTTTATCAGTATATTGAGAGGTTGTAATTAATTTATCGAGCATATGATCATCGTTGTTCATAACAGCTGGATAATCCATAACTTCAGCAAGCCCTAACACTCTTTGATGAGAAAAAAATGGTTCTAAGTCTTTAGCCATTAACTTAGCTCCAGCATTTTCAAATGGTGTTGCTGGTACACAAGAAGGTAACATTACATTAACATCTAGCTTTAGGTCTTCTGAATTGTCAAGCATAAATGAGATCCCATCTGAACCTAGTACGTTCGCAATTTCATGCGGATCAGTAATAACGGATGTAATCCCATGTGGTAGTACAACCTTTGAAAACTCCGATGGCGTCACCATTGAAGATTCAATATGAACATGCCCATCTATAAAACCTGGTGCTATATAACGGCCTTTTGCATCGATTTCTTTATGTCCGTTATATTTTCCGATACCGGCGATTACCCCATCGACAATTGCTATATCACTAATAAATGCATCTAAATTAAAAACATCAATTATCTTTCCGTTTTTAATAACAAGATCAGCTAGTTCCTTATGGCTAGCAACAGCAATCCGCTTTTTTAATTGTTCTTTTGTTGGTTTCACGAAAAATTCCTCCTTTTAATGAATTTCATTCATTAGTCTAGCCACTATGGTACTATAGCTATTTGCGTTGAATCGTTCGTAGTAACTAGATATAGATTTATGCAGCTAGGTTTTGGTAATAATGAAATTCACTCACTAATATAAGATATGAAAAAAAACTCCAGACATAAGCTAGAGTTTGGCTGAGAGGAATATACATTGAGCTTAATCGCAATGAATCCCTTAGTCAAACTATTTCGTTTGTTTAGAGAATTTTAGACTAGAGTCGAAAAATAAAATATGATATACATTTTGTTTTTTAATTGTATTGCAATCATCGGACCTAGTCAATTCAAACGGACTAAACTGGTAGATTATTATAAAAAATTTATCTCCAGAGTTTATGAGAAGGCAACATTAACTATAGTATGACCTATAGTTAATGACTATTTGCAGAATTAGATGATGCATTGTTACGTTTCGTAATCATACTAACGCCCATAACAACCGCAATTAACTCTTCATTTTTTAATTTATCGGATTGGTTGGTGAGCCTAAAAGCAGGAGAAGCAAAAAAACCACTAATTCTTTTGAAGTCAGCAACAAGGGTTCCGTGTTCGTTTATAATTTTATATTCTTTTGAAAATATTTCTGATTCAACTTGATAAACCGCTCGGCCTTGAGTTTCATATTCATATTTCTTTGAAAGGAAAGAAAAACGTTGTTTTAGAGTACCGATTTCTTTATCATTTGCATCCGTTATTCTCCAGCGTCGTGAGAAGAAAGGGAAATATCCTTTTATTACGAGCTTTCCTCCTTTATCTAGGATATCAACACTTGAAGTTAAAATACTCTTCAAATCTAGGGAGCCTATTTGTTCCTCGTTTTCATTATAAATAGTTGTTAAACCTACAGAAAAAAAGTTATCAGTAAAGTAAATGGGTGAGTTAGACATATCATTCTCCTTTGAGTAAATGTACTATACTTTAAATACGTGTTTATGGGAGGGTTAGTTTCAAAATCGGAAAGAATGACTATGTTGTGAATAATTATAAACCATGACACTTGTGAGTGTTCGGTATTTTGTAAGAAAATTCAAACCTTTCAATTCGTTTGGAAAATAATCTATCACAGTGTTTGATATAAAGTAGCGTATTATGTAAAGTTAATAGTTGAAAAAGTATAAAAATGTAAAAACTATAAGACTATTTCTATATATAAGGACGTGGAGTAATGGTAAAAGTGTTATTCTCAAGAGAAAAAAAAGATAAAATAAATCAGATATTAAGAGATGTTTCAGAAGGAGACTTAAGTGTTGAATTGTCCCTTCTTGCTCCTGCAAGTGATACAAGTTCGACTCGAGGTATTTTAAGAAAAACTATTGCTAGTATTAAAAATATTATCCACTTTGTAAATAAATCAACGGTTCAAGTACATAAAAATGTAAATCAACTCTCGGAATCAGCTGAAATGATCGCACAAGATGTAAAAATAATTACAAAGACAATTCATGAGCTATCAGAGGGTATTCAACAATCTGCTGGTGAAACAGTAAAAATAGCAGAAGAAATGTACAATATTAACCATATTGCAAAAATCTTAGTGGAAAAAAATAATCATATTGTAAAATCGAGCGAAAATGTAGAAAAAAGTGTTCGAGTAGGACTAGAAAATGTCGGTCATTCTGTTGAAATTATGAATAATCTAAACGAGGAGAGTAAAAAAAATGAAGAAACGACTTATCAGTTACTTCAGGCATCGAAAGAGATATCTAAAATCATTCACATAATTCGTGATATAGCTGATCGAACTCGTTTACTTGCACTGAATGCCAACATTGAAGCGGCTAGGGCAGGAACACACGGTAAAGGGTTTGCGATAGTAGCTGAAGAAATAGGTAAGTTGGCATCACAATCAAAAGAATCGACTGAGCATATTGAGGTACTTGTGTCAAAAGTTGTAGATAAAATTACAAATTCATCAGAAAGAACGATTCTTGTACAAAGTTTGGTAAATCAAGCTGTTGAGAGTATAGGGACATCTAGCTTATCTTTAAATCAAATTCAATTTGAAATTAAGTCTATAAAAAATGAGATTGATAATATTGATCAAGAAGGTAAGTATATGCTAAATAGTACAAAAGTAATTTCTAATTCTCTGGATCAATCGTCATCCATCATAGAAGAACTTTCAGCAGGTAGCCAAGAAGTTTTGGCTTCATCTACAGATCAGCAAGTGAACATCGAAAGGACGAATGAAACGATACAAGAAACAGCTCAACATATGAATACTTTGGCCGCCGTAGTATCTCAGTTTAAACTACCAAAAACTTCACACACATTAATAAATGAAATTGAGTATCTTTATGAACTAACACTTAAGGTTCGAGGAATTATGGTTAAAATGGTGAGTTCAACAGATCAAGGTGCCATCACTTCTTTGTGTAAAAAAAAGGAAACAGAAGAGAAGAAAATAGTTGATACTTTAAACAATATTAATGGTATGAAAATGACTCAATCGGATAAGGAATTTTTAGAACAATTTAAGTATGCATGGAATGAATTTTGTGAAATTACTAAAATAAACACTAAACTAATGATTGATGGGAGATTTAACGAAGCGAAATCAAATTTAATTAACAAAGGCAGGCAACGCTTTAGAAAGGTCAACAATGTTTTTACAAATTGGTTAGATGTATAAAGTAACAAAGTACGTATTATTTACGGTATCAGGAGTTGATAACAACTAAAACCTTAAAATTAAATATTTATTAATTTTAAGGCGCTTCCTGGAATTCAGTAAGCGCCTTTGTGGATCAGTCTTTAGCGAATAACAAAAAAGGGGAGAGAATTTATTCCCATTAAACGAGCGTATGTTAATAATTGACCTTTATGATGAATTTCATGGTCTTTGGCAGTAGTAAGTAACGCTGTCCCAGTCATTTTCGTTCCATAAAAATCAATGATTTTATTTAATTGTTTATCTGTTAGTAATTCTAGTTCAATTCTTGTTTGCTTTGTTTCTTCTATCACGATAGCTTTTAAATCACCGACAGTTTTAAACGATTTCTTTTCTGTTTGTTGTACCAATTCACCATTCTTTACAGTTTCGACAAACATATTCATTGAACCAGTAATATGTAAGACTAGTTCAGCAAAGCTCATGGCACCTTTCCATGGTTTGTAATGAAGTTGTTCATCTTGAACTGTATTTAGTAATTCGATTACTGCCTTACGATGACTTACCCAACCTGGGATAAATTCATAAATTCTTGCCATAATTTTTTCCTCTCGATCTTAATGTATTTATTCAGTCTTATAACTGTATCTGTATTATACTATAAAAATATTAGTTTCACAAAATTTGGTAATAAGGAGAAGTGGGTGTCAGGGAAAGGGCTTTGTCTATTTTATAGTATCAGAATTTATAAATTTCTAACTTGGAAACTGTCTAGCGCTTTTCTTGTAAATCCCCTGATGTCGGATTTTGGATGATGTATTTCTGTGAAAAGTAGTTAAAGACTTTCAACAAAACAGGGATTGGAAATCTCAGGTGAAACATCTGAAACCTTACATTACTTCCACTGATATTTAGGCGAGTATGCATAACTAATTCCTTTGCTTCCTCTGATTGAGGAAGCAAAGGGTTTGGAGGAGCTTCTCCAAAAGTCATTATTTGTGGTTGTTCAGTTTGAAATACCTCTGCATAAAATTGTGCTGCTTCAAGGCAATTTCCATCACAATTAATATAAACATCAACAGACATGTACTTAACTCCAAATTATTTGTTTTGTTAAATGAAATTATTTTTTCAAATTGACCAATGATAAACAAACTATTAACATAAAGCATACAAAAAATGCTAGGAGTTAGTATCCTAGCATTCTTAAGTAATAATTTAAGCAGTCTTTTGTTGTTTTAAATTATTTTGATCTTCACCACTTGAAACAACTACTGCACAAGCAGCATCTCCAGTAATGTTGACAGCTGTACGTGTCATATCTAAAATACGATCAACAGCTAGAACTAACGCAACTCCCTCTACAGGTAATCCTACAGAAGTTAGTACCATTGTAAGCATAATTAATCCAACACCAGGAACTCCAGCAGTACCGATACTAGCTAAAGTTGCCGTTAAAATTACTGTTAATAAATCACCAAAAGTTAGGTCGATTAAATAAACCTGAGCGATAAACACCGTAGCAACTGCTTGCATAATAGCTGTACCATCCATATTAATAGTAGCGCCTAAAGGCTGTACAAAACTACTTACTGATTTAGAAACGTTTAAATTTTCTTGAGCAGTACGCATGGAAACAGGTAGGGTAGCACTACTACTAGATGTACTAAATGCAACGATCATTGCCGGTGAAAACTTTTTGAAAAACTCGATTGGATTACGCTTTGCTAAAAATGCAACCGCTGAACCGTACGTAACCAATGCATGAATAATCAGTGCTCCGAGAACAGCAATCATATATAAAATCATAGCTTGTAATGCGTTTAAACCCAACTTGCCAATTGCAGAAGCAATTAGAGCAAAAGCGCCATATGGAGCTAATAACATAACTAGATTGACAAGGTACATCATCACTTCATTACCTTGTGCTACTAAATTTAATAAACCTTTTGTTTTTTCACCTAGCCTTGCTAGAGCAAATCCTATTAATACAGCAAAAGCAATAATTTGAAGCATTGTACCTTTAGCCATTGCATCAATTGGGTTTGTAGGAATAATATTAAGTAACGTTTCAACCACTGGTGGAGCCTGTCTAGCTTCGAAATCTGCCGTAGTTGTCTCGAAAACGCCACCAGCACCTGGTTGAATAATGTAAGCCATAGAAAGGCCAATTATTAGAGCGATAGCTGTAGTAATTAAATAGAAGGCAATTGTTTTTCCGCCAATTCTACCTAATTTTTTAGGATCACTAATTCCGGCTGTTCCTAAAATAATTGAAAATAAGACAAGTGGAACTACTAACATCATAATAGACTTTAAGAATATAGTTCCTAGTGGGGTGAGTAAATATGCATCAACCACCTCAAACGAATTAGGTGCAAATAAATTAAAACCTAACCCAACAATAAGACCTAAAATAAGAGAAATGATAATCTTTTTTGTTAAATTCATAGGTGCCTCCTAACTATCCGAAAATATTATAAATAATAATTTACTAGTATAAATATAAACTGTCAACAAGTAATTCTTAACAGGATAGGACCGTTTTGTTTTTAGCATTTGAAAATTACCTAAATTTTGTGATGATGATAAAGTAAATCCTTCAACAAACGTTATTAAAATCTATGAAATTAATAGTATAAAAGTATTGTGTAATTTTAACAACAATTATAATTTTTTTTGCTTTTGAGGGAAGAGGGGAGTAATTTGAAAAAAATAGTAGGATTACACTAATCGTTGCTGTTGCTATTTTTTTAGTTTCGATTGTAGGAATTTTCGTTCATAGTTTGTCGATTATTAATTCAATGACGAAGCTACGGGTTGAAATTAATGATCCGATAATTGATAAATATATTGATGGAATAGAAAGAGTTGAAACGATTTATAGTGATGGATTAACAATTAGTTCTTGGCAGTTTAAAGTAGATAATCCAAAAGGAATTGTTATTGTTACTCACGGCATGCATGGAATGGACGCATCCTCAATGCTAGATTATGGGATGTTTTTTAAGAAAGAAGGTTATGAAACATTTGTTTTAGATATGAGAGCTCATGGTTTTAGTGATGGTGATACGATTGGATTAGGGTATACAGAGGTGAAAGATTTTAGTGTGCTTCTAGATTGGATCAATAGTCAAGAAGAATACGAAAATAAGCCAATTATTTTATATGGATTTTCGATGGGAGGGACTACAGCAATAAAATAAACACTGCGGCAATACGTGATGATGTTAGTGCAGTCATTTCAGCTAGTGCCTATGAGGCATTTGAGAGTCAAATTGTTGATTACATGAAAGCAGGAGGAGTACCTAGCCTCGTGATAAGTATGTATAAGCCAGCTTTTAAGATCTTATTGTACGTAAAGTATAACGTTGATCCATTAAAAAATTCACCACTGAATGTAATAAGCGAAATAGATCCGCGTCCAATTTTACTCATTCACGGTGATAACGATCAGCAAACCTCGGTACAGCATGCTTTTAATTTAAAAGAAAAGGCGGGGGCACATACAGAATTATGGATAATTGAAGGAAAGGGACATTTTCTAGTTGGCGATATTTTAGAACCTGAAAGTAGATGGTATAGGGAGAAAATCAAAAAATTCCTAGAGGAAAATGTGGGTAATTAGCTTTCCTATTTACCTAATGAAGTGTTAATGCTCTGAAACAATAGCTATGAAAAACTAAGGTATTTGAGTCGCTTTTTAGCTATAATTAAGTAGAGAAAGTAAATAGAGGATGAGAATAATTTGGCTAATAATAAACAAAAGACGTCAATGTGTATTTATACTTATTCGCGTCATGAAGATGAAATAGATTTGTGTCGCTTGGAAATGCGCTCCTTTTTTGGTTGTGATACTGAAACAACAATTTTAGAAAGTCCGTTAAAGTTAGACCCAAATAGAAGCCCATTTATTAAAGAGAGAATTGATGTTATTTATGAAGGGGAAAGCTTAAAGGAAATTGTTACCCAAGTAGAGGGTTTAAAATTAAGTAAAACGTTTAAAGTTCTTTTTATAAAACATAGCGATGGATACACATCTCAAAAAGTAGGGTTTGAAGAGAGACGGAATATTGAACGTAAAGTAGGACTACGAATTCAAGGGAAAGCTGATCTTCAAAACCCAGACGTATTGTTTGGGATTATAAAAGTGAATGAACGATGGATATTTGGCGAGTACTTTGAAGGTGAAGCGGTATGGTTTAAGCACCAACAGAAACCTCAAAATTACTCAACAGCCTTAAGTACACGTGTAGCAAGGGCAGTTGTGAATATTGCTGCACCTAACCCAGTTGGGGTTAAAGTGATTGACCCTTGTTGTGGGATTGGAACGGTTTTAATTGAAGCATTATCAATGGGAATTGATATAGTTGGAAGTGATTTAAATCCACTCGTTTTACCTGGTGCACGTAAAAATATCGCATTTTTTGGTTATGATACAGAAGTAACATTACGAGATATTCGTTTTGTTGAAGGAAAGTATGATGTAGCTATCATTGATATGCCATACAATTTATGTTCAGTACTTGACGAGAAAGAGCAATTAGAGATGCTTCAAAGCGCTCGAAATTTCGCTAGGAAAGTAGTGGTGCTCACGATTGAGGAGATCGATTCACTGATTACTAAAGCTCGATTTGATATTGTTGACCGTTGTGTTGCTAAAAAAGGGACTTTTATGCGGCAAGTTATCGTTTGCCAATAAAATTTGTTATTTAATAGAAAAAGGTGATGAATCTAATAGATTCCATCACCTTTTTTATATAATCAGAATTTATAAATTTCTAACTTGAAAACTGTCTAGCGCAAGCAGCCTACGAGTTCGATCATTTCAGTCAAGCAACGGACTTCAATTACTGCTTGAGATCCTTCGTCGATTAGCTTCATGCAGCTTTGCTCCTGCGGTTACTCGTCGCACGAAAAACAATTGCTCCTGCGGTTACTCGTCGCACGGAAAACAATTGCTCTTGAGCAAACGGAGTGGCACAAAAGCAGCTGCTCGTGACCAAGGTGCTTGCGCTTTTCTAATTATATTTATATCGGACAAGAGAGCCGTTATTTGTGAACAAACCAGTGTTTTATCAAAGTAAGAGGACACCAGGTTCGCTAATTATTGAGTTGTTCTTATTTGCGATCGATTTCATTCATGTTGATTGTTGTGTAGAAAGGTTGCAATAATATTATTTTGCCCTGTGTATGGATAGGTTTTCTTCCCCGTACGAGGGCTTTTTATATTTGATTAAAGTTGTCTTCTAAAAGATTAGATTAATGAAAAAAATTTACTAAACGTTAATATGAATAGAATAATAAACTGAAAGCTGGAATACAAACGTCTTTTAGAGTAAACAATAAAACCACTCTGTAATTAATTAACACGTATTGATTTTGTTGAGGAAAAATGTAATTTAAACCAAAATAACACACTAGAAATTTATTTGTTATGAGGGATTTTTATGAAATGGAATTGCGAAGATAACCAATTAATAAATGATAAAAAATCTTTGGTCTTAGATGATGAGCTAAACTTAAATATAAAGAAAATAATAAATGACCTTGGTAATAGTTCAGATTTAGTTGTGAAACAATTACAATTAAAAGAAAATTTAAATGAGCAGATTGCAGTAATTTACTTAGAAGGATTAGTCTCTAAAAATATTGTTAGCGATTTTATAGCTAATCTTTTTATTTTAGAGTCATTTAAAAATTACACAAATACATTTGATTTCATGATTAAGAAGGCTTCATCTCTCGGTGATATAAAAGTAATTGAAGACTACAATGAAATATTGCTTTCAATTTTATCAGGAGCCACAGTTATTCTTATCGATGGCTGCTTGAAAGGTATTAGTGGTTCATCACAGGGAGGGGAGTCTCGAGGGGTAGAAGAACCATCCTCGCAAATTGTCATTCGTGGACCGAAAGATGGATTTACTGAATCGTTAAGTGTAAATATTGCTCTAATTAGAAAGAGAATTAAGAGCCCTAATGTTTGGGTAGAGGGCTTTGATATTGGTAGAGTTACTCATACAAAAGTAGCAGTCATGTATATGAAAGGAATAGTTAATGAAGAGATTTTACAGGAAGTAAAAAATCGTTTAAATCAAATTGACATTGATGGAATCCTTGAATCAGGCAATATTGAAGAATTTATTGAAGATCGTTCCTTTTCCCCCTTTCCAACAGTGTTTAATACGGAAAGACCCGATAGTGTCGCTGGGAATTTATTAGAAGGCAGAATTAGTATTCTGGTTAATGGAACTCCATTTGCCCTAATAGTACCGTATACATTTTTTCAATCTTTTCAAGCTACTGAAGATTATTATCAACGATATGATATTGCTAGTTTAATCCGTTGTCTACGTTTTATTTGTTTTTTAATTGCGTTATTAGGTCCATCTGTTTATATAGCAGCAATTTCATTTCATCCCGAAATGATTCCAACCCCGTTATTGTTAAGTCTTGCGGCGCAGCGGGCAGGAAATCCTTTTCCAGTAATTATAGAAGCACTGTTGATGGAATTTAGTTTTGAAATTTTAAGAGAAGCTGGAATTCGAATGCCGAGAGCTGTAGGTCAAGCGGTATCTATTGTGGGTGCGTTAATCTTGGGGGAAGCTGCTGTTCAGGCTGGTATAGTTTCGCCTGCGATGGTTATCGTGGTAGCTTTAACTGGAATTGCAAGCTTTGTATCTCCTTCATACAATTTAGGTATTTCGATACGAATGTTACGTTTTGGGGTAATGTTAGCTGCTGGTTATTTCGGGTTTTATGGAATTGCAATTACGAATTTAATGATTATCGCTCATTTGTGTAGTTTAGAATCATTTGGTGTTCCGTATATGGCCCCGCTTGCTCCTTTTTATCTTCAAGATCAGAAGGATAATATATTTCGATTTCCAATATGGGCAAAACGATCGCGTCCAAAATTCCTTCATCAAACAAATAGAAAAAGGATGGATATTGATGAAAAAAAGTATCCTAGAGAAAATTCTACAAATTAACAATATGTTTAAGGGTTTCCGCGTAAAAAGGAGGTCTATTTTATTAGTTTTGGTCTGTCCTATATTTCTTACGGGTTGCTATAATTCGGTAGAACTTCAAGATCTTGCAATTGTTTCGGTGATAGGAGTTGATAAGCACCCTGAGTCTGATGAGTATGAGGTTTCGTTACAAATAGTTAATCCAGCGATTGTTACAGCGAGTGAGGGGGTTGGAGGTGGAGATCGATTACCGGTAACTGTATTTACTGGTAATGGAAAAACTTTTTTGGATGCTATTCAAAGAAGTATACATAAAATACCTGGACAAATATTTTTAGGTCACGTACAAATATTTGTTTTTAGTGAAGAACTAGCCCGTCAAGGAATTGAGGATCTTTTAGATTTTATCCGAAGAGATGTAGAAATGCGGATGACCTCACGAATTCTCATTGCAAAAGGTCATCCTGCAAAAGTAATTGTCCAAACAATACAAGCGATTGAATTGTTACCGGCGAAGGCTATTGGCGATAAGTTGAAATTTTCTGAAAAGTTAATGTCTACTAAGATTATGAATGATGCTAAAAATGTAATCAAAGATATCAAAAGTAAGGGAAAAGAAGCTATGATTAGTGGGGTTAGTGTTGAAGGCGATGTGGAGAAGGGCTTTGGAAAATCAAATTATGATAAAACCGAAATGTCGGCTACGATTATCATTGATGATTTAGCGCTTTTTAAGGAAGATAAGTTACAAACTTGGGTTGAGGGAGATTATTCAAGGGCATTCTTACAACTGATTAATGAAATGCAAAATACGATCGTGGTTCTAGATTCAAATGAAGAAAAAGAAGTTCTTACAGTAGAGATTCTTTTTTCGAAAGTAACTATAAAACCTAAAGTAGAAGAAGAAAACCCAGTATTTTACCTAGAAGTTTTACAAAACGGATTGATTGGTGATGTAGAGTGTAGTGATTTGGATTTAAATAAAAAAGAAGACATTGCTAAATTAGAAAAACAATTATCAGAACGAACTAAGGGAGAGATAATAAAGGCTATCGACCAAGCACAACAGGTTCGTACAGATGTTTTTGGTTTTGGAAAAGCTTTTCATTTGGAGTATCCGAAAGAATGGAAGAAATTTGAGGGCAACTGGGGAGATGTGTTTAAAGATTGTAAAGTAGAAGTAAGGGTTGAATCGAACATTCGCCGTACAGGGATGATTTTTTAATATCGTGTTTGATCAGAGAAGAAGGGATAAAGAATGAAAAATGCTAAAATAACTTGCGTTCAATTATTTTCATTGTTAGTTTTATTTCAGCTTGGAACATCAATAGTTGTAGGGTTTGGGTTAGATGCTAAAAAAGATGCATGGATTGCTATTTTACTCGGTTCATGGATAGGGATTTTAATATTTCTCATTTTTCACCAGCTTTATATACTATATTCAAAACCCCTTACTAGTTATTCACGAGATATTTTAGGGAAGTATCTTGGGTTTTTAGTTGGCATCTTTTATGTGGTTTATTTCTTATACGGTTCTTCAAGGGATTTAAGAGATGTAGGAGATTTATTAGCATCATCGGTTTATAATGTTACACCGTTATTTGTGATTAATTTATTTATGATGGTAGCAATAGCGTACGTACTAAATAAGGGAATTGTTGTATTAGCAAGGTTATCAGAATTATATTTACTCATATTAATTTGTCTTTCCTTTTTAGGGAATATGTTAGTATTAATTTCAGGATTAGTTGAGTTTAATAATTTATTTCCAATTTTAGAAAATGGCTTTGAACCGATTCTTACTACAATTTTTCCAAATACTACAGTTTTCCCATTTGGTGAATTGGTATGTTTTACAATGGTATTTCACTATTTAAACACAAAAGAAAATTCACGTAAAATTGGTATATATTCGATCCTTTTAAGCGGTCTAATATTAGCTTATTCAACGGCTATAAATGTTGCGGTTCTAGGGATGGAAATTACCCAAGATTCAACTTTTCCATTATTTTCAACAATTAGTCTAATAAACATTGCTGATTTTATTCAACGATTGGACGCAATTGTTGTATTAACCTTATTTATCGGAGCTTTTTTTAAAACATCTCTGTTCTATTATGCAGCAGTTATTGCTGCATCAGATCTTTTTAAAGTAAAACAACAGACGTTAGTTCTACCTTTTGGGATTATTATTCTTCTGTTATCTATGTTTATTGCCACGGATTTTGCTGAGCATTTAGAAGAGGGGAAGCTTTCATTAAAAACCATCCATGCTATATTTGGATTGTTTATCCCTTTGTTGCTTTTAATCATTGCTAAATTTCGTAAAAAAGGACAAAAGCAAATAGTTAATCAATCTACAGAAGGTTAGAGGTTAGTTTTTGATTTTTTTAACTATATTTGTTAGGGGTTTAATAATTACTAGGATAAATAGGGAAAAGAATAGTAAATACTCTGGTAGGTCCATAACCATAAAAGTAATAACGATATTTCTAAAAAAACTGTGTATGGACAAACCTAATAATAGATCGAAAATAAGGGCTACAATTAAACTGAGAGTGAAAAAAAGTAAAAAAAGTAACATTGTTTTCATTAATTTACACCTACCTTTTATGATTATTATTTTATTAAGTTCCCTCAGCTATAACAAAAAAGTGTGAAGGTTTAATTTAGTTTTAATATTGTAATCTGAAAAATCTTTAACATAAAACTTGAAACTAAAGACATTCTATGATAAATTTATAAGCCTAATGGTGAGGTCAGCACTTAGTTTACACCAATATAAAGAATAATAATGGTGAAGTTATCTACGTTTTAAAAAATAAAGTAAAATACAAAAAACACTTGCGTAGAATTAGGTGCTATGTTATGATAATTCTTGTCGTTGAAAATGCTCCTGCGTCATCAAGTGTATGCTTCCTTGACTCAAAGTAGCATGTAGCAAATTCTAAGAAGCATCACATGAAATAATTGAAGTCAGTAGAGTTAGTAACGTTAGCGAAGAGGTCACACTCATTTCCATGCCGAACACGATCGTTAAGCTCTTTTGCGCCGATGGTAGTTAGGGGCCTCCCCTTGTGAGAGTAGGACGTTGCTAGATTATATTAAAATATAAAAAAATAATTTATATATTAATTCCGGACCCTTAGCTCAGTTGGTCAGAGCGGTCGGCTCATAACCGATTGGTCGTAGGTTCGAGTCCTACAGGGTCCACCATGAAAATATATTTTTAGATTCTTAATGGGTACATTAAATTTATATCATTGCGGGGTGGAGCGACGAGCATTTACATCATTGAATAAGCTACTAGTTGTTTCGACGCAGCATGCTTCAAAGCAATACTGGAAGAGGAAGAAACAGTCGACACGTCAGGAGCAAGCACAAAAATATTATACTTTTATTATCGCGGGGTGGAGCAGTCTGGTAGCTCGTCGGGCTCATAACCCGAAGGTCGTAGGTTCGAATCCTACCCCCGCAACCAACTTAATAGTTTTATATTTTGGACCCGTGGTGTAGCGGTTAACATGCCTGCCTGTCACGCAGGAGATCGCCGGTTCGATCCCGGTCGGGTCCGCCATACAAATTATAAATAATAATGGGCTATAGCCAAGCGGTAAGGCAACGGACTTTGACTCCGTCATTCTCTGGTTCGAATCCAGATAGCCCAGCCATTTTTTTTTGTTAAGTCTTTAGTAAATTGCCGGGGTGGTGGAATTGGCAGACACACAGGACTTAAAATCCTGCGGTAGGTGACTATCGTGCCGGTTCAAGTCCGGCCCTCGGTACCAGAAAAATTTAAAAGGCAACATGCGCCCTTAGCTCAGCTACGAGCGTAACATCTGTGAAACAACTGCGAGTTGTCTCGACGCAGCCTGCTACAAGGCGGTACTTGTAGAGGAAGAGACAGGATATCTACGGAGCAATACATCGTCCGTTAATCTTCTTGGAATAACATCATCGAATAAACAACATGCGCCCTTAGCTCAGCTGGATAGAGTGTTTGACTACGAATCAAAAGGTCGGGAGTTCGAATCTCTCAGGGCGCGCCATAAAATAACGGGAAGTGGCTCAGCTTGGTAGAGCACCTGGTTTGGGACCAGGGGGTCGCAGGTTCAAATCCTGTCTTCCCGACCATGCGGTTGATTATAAATGCGGGTGTAGTTTAGTGGTAAAACCTCAGCCTTCCAAGCTGATGTTGTGAGTTCGATTCTCATCACCCGCTCCACAANTTGTAGAGGAAGAGACAGGATATCTACGGAGCAATACATCGTCCGTTAATCTTCTTGGAATAACATCATCGAATAAACAACATGCGCCCTTAGCTCAGCTGGATAGAGTGTTTGACTACGAATCAAAAGGTCGGGAGTTCGAATCTCTCAGGGCGCGCCATAAAATAACGGGAAGTGGCTCAGCTTGGTAGAGCACCTGGTTTGGGACCAGGGGGTCGCAGGTTCAAATCCTGTCTTCCCGACCATGCGGTTGATTATAAATGCGGGTGTAGTTTAGTGGTAAAACCTCAGCCTTCCAAGCTGATGTTGTGAGTTCGATTCTCATCACCCGCTCCAAAAGAATGGGCCTATAGCTCAGCTGGTTAGAGCGCACGCCTGATAAGCGTGAGGTCGGTGGTTCGAGTCCACTTAGGCCCACCATACTAGATTAATTCCACAGTAGCTCAGTGGTAGAGCAATCGGCTGTTAACCGATCGGTCGTAGGTTCGAGTCCTACCTGTGGAGCCATATTAAGGAGAAGTACTCAAGTGGCTGAAGAGGCGCCCCTGCTAAGGGTGTAGGTCGTGTAAGCGGCGCGAGGGTTCAAATCCCTCCTTCTCCGCCAGTCGCGGTTTTAATAGTGGCCCGTTGGTCAAGCGGTTAAGACACCGCCCTTTCACGGCGGTAACACGGGTTCGAATCCCGTACGGGTCACCAAAGATTTAGATGTAATAAGATAATAAAAATATTTTATGTCGGAGGATTAGCTCAGCTGGGAGAGCACCTGCCTTACAAGCAGGGGGTCGGCGGTTCGATCCCGTCATCCTCCACCAGAGTTTTTTGTAACTAAAGTGTAGCAAAAATAACTTACCTATATATGCCGGCCTAGCTCAATTGGTAGAGCAACTGACTTGTAATCAGTAGGTTGGGGGTTCAAGTCCTCTGGCCGGCACTCTTGAGATTAAATAAAATTAAATTTTAAAAGAGGTTGCACAAAAGGTTTTACTTTTGTGCAACCTCTTTCTTGCAGTATCAGAATTTATAAATTTCTAACTTGGAAACTGTCTAGCTCCAGGCGCCATCGGCTCGATCAATTCAGACCTTCTCTTTCGGTCAAAAACCCGACCGCTACGAGCTGGTCTTCCAGTGTTTGTCGCCGATAGACGGGTGCCTTGCGCTTTTCTTGTTATGAATGATAAAATCTATCGACATGATATTCAATGGGACATGGCGCCGATCGAAATGCAAGAAAGGGATTTTAAAAGTGAATTTAGACTTTTAGATTTCTGGAACGCATTTAAAGTACCTAAATTCACTGGAAAGGAAAAAGTATATTAACAAAGTTTAGTGGCATACTAGTACGAGATACTAAAAAAGGAGCAATATTATGAAAATTGAAGTAGGGACTGAATACCAGATTTCGGAAGATGTTAAACGTAACTTTAATTCGGCAGATGCTATGACTATTATTAGACAGGTGGGTGCTATTGTACAATTTAAGCTTAATGAATGTAAAGGACATGGTTCAATGCCGCTTCCGCATCTACAATATTTATTAAAGAAAAATTATTTAAATGAACGGATTAATAAAAGACAATTTATAATAAAAGGTGACGAAGAAGAACAAATAGTATAGAATATTTTAGGTTATTGTTTCTGTGTTAATTAAGTATAAGGTAAGGTTAGAGATATTATATAAAGTCAAGAAGCGCTCTTAGATGAGGTCGCTTTTTCTTTTTGTAAATTTTTACTCTAAATCAAAAGTTATTAAGTTGTTGTAATGTTTACTAGTTTAATTTGTGAATAAAGAGTACGTGATGACAAAGAATTGAAATTTTGATACATTTATATTTCCTTTCATTAAAAAAAGGCTTCCATCTCACTATATTCGCTCATTGTGTAAAATAGGATTTTGAATAGAAACATTAGGTTGAATGCACAAAGTGTGCAAAATAAACTTTAAGGGTACAGAAGTTTAGTTGTAATACTTAATACATGAAGACTAATAACAAGATCAAAAAAATAAATTTTTTTAAAGAAGTTATGGTTTACAAAAGTATTTGCGTAGAACAAACTATTTAGTGCGCTTGATAATATCAATAAAACATTTTTGAAAATGGTTGTACAAAATCACCACTTGTGTTATTATAAATTTTGTCGCTGTAACCATGCTTTTTAAGTAGACGATAAAAAAACAAAAAAACACTTGCGCGGAACATGTTGTTCTGATATAATAAATTTTGTCGCTAAATATTAAGAGTTTATGTATTATGGGGCCTTAGCTCAGCTGGGAGAGCGCCTGCCTTGCACGCAGGAGGTCAGCGGTTCGATCCCGCTAGGCTCCACCAATTTTTCGCGAAACGAAGTGGAGTAAAAAAACTTACCTATTTACTTTTTGGCGGCGTAGCTCAGCTGGCTAGAGCGTACGGTTCATACCCGTGAGGTCGGGGGTTCGATCCCCTCTGCCGCTACCAACATAATTGTTTTGAAGTGATACGGAGGAATACCCAAGTCCGGCTGAAGGGATCGGTCTTGAAAACCGACAGGCGGGTTAAACCGTGCGGGGGTTCGAATCCCTCTTCCTCCGCCATCAATAACCAACCAATTTAATATTATGGAGGGGTAGCGAAGTGGCTAAACGCGGCGGACTGTAAATCCGCTCCTTAGGGTTCGGCGGTTCGAATCCGTCCCCCTCCACCATTTAGATTTTATAGGGGCATAGTTTAACGGTAGAACAGAGGTCTCCAAAACCTCCAGTGTGGGTTCGATTCCTACTGCCCCTGCCATTGAAGATAATTAACATGGCGGTCGTGGCGAAGTGGTTAACGCACCGGATTGTGGCTCCGGCATTCGTGGGTTCGATTCCCATCGATCGCCCCATGTTATTATATTAGTGGGCTATAGCCAAGCGGTAAGGCAACGGACTTTGACTCCGTCATTCTCTGGTTCGAATCCAGATAGCCCAGCCAATTTTTGGGGTGTTTATTATCATATTATTAAATTAAAAAATGACACTGTTGATGTAGTTTAGTGGTAAAACCCCGAGTTGTCTCGACGCATAACCATCTATGAATTAACATGCAGAGGAAGAGACATGATAAGGCCAAAATGCGGTAATAAATCTATATAATATAATAAATTTATCAATGCGGGTGTAGTTTAGTGGTAAAACCTCAGCCTTCCAAGCTGATGTTGTGAGTTCGATTCTCATCACCCGCTCCAAAAGAATGGGCCTATAGCTCAGCTGGTTAGAGCGCACGCCTGATAAGCGTGAGGTCGGTGGTTCGAGTCCACTTAGGCCCACCAAACCCATACCATACCATACCAAGCTTAACTTTATTAATTCTACTTAAATATTCAAAGTGCCTGATATAACTAGTTATTGGCCCGTTGGTCAAGCGGTTAAGACACCGCCCTTTCACGGCGGTAACACGGGTTCGAATCCCGTACGGGTCACCATTTGCTTATAATCAGAATGTTTGTTAAGATGAAAACGTCAAGTTAAGGTGTAAGTGTAATCGTATTGTTAACGGAGGATTAGCTCAGCTGGGAGAGCACCTGCCTTACAAGCAGGGGGTCGGCGGTTCGATCCCGTCATCCTCCACCATACTATTATCACTGGATGGAGCACATTGAGTTTGTTTCGAAGGATAAGCACCGCAGCTCGATGCAACAGTTGCAGAGCATTGCTAGTAGAGGAAGAGCGAGTCGTTACATCAAAAGCAAAGTTAAATTGATTAATTTATATTACCGCGGGATGGAGCAGTCTGGTAGCTCGTCGGGCTCATAACCCGAAGGTCGTAGGTTCAAATCCTTCTCCCGCAACCAACTATTTTGTAAATATATTTTGGACCCGTGGTGTAGCGGTTAACATGCCTGCCTGTCACGCAGGAGATCGCCGGTTCGATCCCGGTCGGGTCCGCCATTTTTTTAAAAAAAGTGTGGCTCGGTAGCTCAGTCGGTAGAGCAGAGGACTGAAAATCCTCGTGTCGGCGGTTCGATTCCGTCCCGAGCCACCAGAGTTTTTTTGCGTAACTAAAGTGGAGCGAAAATAACTTACCTATATATGCCGGCCTAGCTCAATTGGTAGAGCAACTGACTTGTAATCAGTAGGTTGGGGGTTCAAGTCCTCTGGCCGGCACTCTTATATTTTAGGAGCCATTAGCTCAGTTGGTAGAGCATCTGACTTTTAATCAGAGGGTCGAAGGTTCGAATCCTTCATGGCTCACCATTTTTTTGCCTAGCAAAAAAATCCATACGCGGGTGTGGCGGAATTGGCAGACGCGCTAGACTTAGGATCTAGTGTCTTTGACGTGGGGGTTCGAGTCCCTTCACCCGCACCACAATTTGTTTCGCGGGAGTAGTTCAGTGGTAGAACACCACCTTGCCAAGGTGGGGGTCGCGAGTTCGAATCTCGTCTTCCGCTCCAATTTTATAGTCTGCTTTGCCGGGGTGGTGGAATTGGCAGACACACAGGACTTAAAATCCTGCGGTAGGTGACTATCGTGCCGGTTCAAGTCCGGCCCTCGGTACCATTAGTATTTCCTGATTATCCATCGTTGTAATATTGCGTTGAGGAGCTTTTAGTGCAGATACTAAAATGTTTTAATACTTCATATTAGTTTTATTTGATGACAAATGTATAGAATAAACAAACTAAAATGATTAGTTTAAAAAGTATTGACTCAAGAGAATTATTGTAATATAATCAATTTCTTGTTGTTGAAACAGGAAAAAGTAGATTGTTCTTTGAAAACTGAACACACAGCCAAGCGAATATGAAAGGCGGAAGACACCCGCTTATCAACGAAAAGCACTAGAAGGTCAGCAATAAGAAGTCGGTTTTTGACTTCGTTTGATGAACTGAAGTGTCTCGAGTTGATGGTGTCTGAAGCTAGACAAAAAAGAGATAGTAAATATCTCGTCAATGTTTTATTTTGAGCATTATCAAACACTTTTATGGAGAGTTTGATCCTGGCTCAGGACGAACGCTGGCGGCGTGCCTAATACATGCAAGTCGAGCGAACTCAATTAAAGCTTGCTTTATGAGAGTTAGCGGCGGACGGGTGAGTAACACGTGGGCAACCTGCCCTGTAGACTGGGATAACTTCGGGAAACCGAAGCTAATACCGGATAATCTTTGGAACCTCATGGTTCTAAAGTGAAAGTTGGGTTTACCTAACACTACAGGATACAGGAACAGAATGATGAGCCATTGCTTAAAAAAACACGTTATTTATGGTTGAAAAACTCACAAAACCTATCGCAGTACCAACAAGAAAAGCTTATGAAGTTAAAAGATAGTCATTTGAATACAGCTAAGGCTTATCGGTTAAGACTAGCTCTGCAGGGACTTTGGTCTACAAGCCAACTATTTTCAGGTTGGTATTTTGATGATTGGTACAACTGGGCTATACGGTCTCGTTTAGAGCCCATGGTAGAAGTTGCTCGTTCACTCAAAAAACATGAAAAAGGCATCTTACGTTGGTTCACCTCAAGGATGACCAATGGTTTACTTGAAGGAATTAATAGCCTTGTTCAAGCATCGAAGCGGAAAGCAAGAGGCTACCGATCAATCGAAAACTTTATTGCCATGATCTATGCAACAGCTAACAAGTTTAAGTATGAAACCCTAGTAAAAGTTGAGAAGATTACTAGACTATTATTCTTTATGAAATCTTGTGTTCCAATAGAAATTAGCGAAGAGCCAAATTTGAGGGGGAAAGTTTTATGTTAAAGGTTGAGAAAGGTGTTAAAACAAGCAGATTAGAAATAAGAAAGATTGCTATATTAGGAATGTTTATTGCCATATCTGTAGTGGGGAGCTTTATTAAAATCCCAAGCCCATTTGGGACAGTAGCTTTTGATTCGGCGCCAGCGTTTCTAGCAGCACTTCTATTAGGTCCAACTAGCGGGGCGCTTGTGGGTTTTATGGGGCATATATTAACGTCGTTAAATGTAGGGTTTCCTTTATCAATCCCAATTCATTTATTAATTAGTCTGGAAATGGCTTTTGTCTGCGCTATAATTGGTATCATCTATAAAAAAGGATTTTTGATACTTGCTCTCATGGTTGGCGTTCTTTTTAATGGGGTTGTACTACCGGCGTCATTCATTCTTATTCCACAATTTGGTGTTCCCTTTTTTATAGCAATGATTATTCCATTAGTCATAGGATCAGCATTAAATCTGATTGTATCAGGCACGTTAGTTCGATACTTGAAAGGGAGAATTAAGTTTTGAAAATTAGTAGATATCGAGATTTAACTATTTTAGATGACTTTGAAAAAAAACTAGTCATAGCTTGCGATTCTTCAGGAGCTATTGGCCCTAAAGAATTAGACGTAGTAAAAGTTGACGGGCGTATTTTAGGAAGATTTACTAGTCGAGTTGTGCTTATGGAGCTAATTTCTGTAGGAGCCAAGCCGATCGCACTCATTGATACGTTAGCTGTAGAAATGAATCCCACTGGGGGAGAAATTATTGCAGGTATTATAGAAGAAAGTAGTTTAATCGGTTTAAAATCTGAAGAAATTCTAAATGGAAGCACTGAAGAAAATGTACCTGTTCAACAAACGGGGATTGGGATTACAGGTATTGGTCAAGGGCAAAAATTGCATTGTCAAAGTTTTAATGGTGATATTGTACTTTGTTTAGGTATACCTAAGGTAGGTCATGAAGTTAGGCTAGATGACCCTGAAATAGCTGACTTGCTTGCTATCCAAAGGTTACGACAGATAAAAGAAGTACACGAAATTGTTCCAGTTGGTTCAAAAGGGATTGCCTATGAAGTTAATGAATTGAAAAAGCGAAACCACCTTTTAATGGATGAAATAAAATCAAATCTAAATATCAATAAAGCTTCTGGTCCGGCAACCTGTGTTATTTTTACAGTTAAGCCAACTATTATAAAGAAAATAGATAAGTTATTTTCACAACAAATAAACATTCTTGGAACTTTGAAAAAGGTAGAGTAAATTATTTGTAGGTGGAAAAAGTAATTTGAGGAAGAATATGTAACATTGATGGTGAGTGTGGATGTGGTTTTCCTTCACACTCACCATCAAGGAAAGAAAGTGGAAGCTGCGCAATGGACCGACATAGTAGGTATTAATATGTACTCCATAAATATACCAAAGCGGAAACGCCATTGGTATATTTATGGAATTGCTGAGCTTATTCATTTACCGATTGTTTTTGATAGAGGATACTGGTGAATATGCGGCATCCTTAGGAGTAGGCCCACCATCAACTTACATGTTCACATCTCTTCTAGAAAAAACGACAGTTGATAAAATGAAAAACACTATCATATGGATCGTTATATTCAAAACGGAGAAGGGGAGAGTCATCCCTTCAAATAATGGTCGACCAAGGAAATGCTGTGTTAAGTTTGTGTTGGCAAATAATATATATTTGCCCATTTGTATTTGATAATGAGCGAGTAATTCTAATAGTAATGTTACTGACATTACTAAAAAAATAGGAACTGACACTGAAAACACACTGCTTCTTGTGACAACAGATAACATCATCGCCATAGAACAAACAACGACAATTTCGATAAAACCAAATCCGTACCTTAAGATGATGTTCAAGATAAATGGAGGCTCTAACACAAATATACTGTTAAAAAAGAAGATGCCTCCAAACATCACAGATGTCAGTAGGTGAACAACAACTACTAATACAATAAACAATAGGACAGAAATAAATTTGGCTAACAATATTTTGATGCGACTGGCTGGGCGAATGAGGAGGAGCTTGATCGTACCTGATGAAAACTCACTAGAGACGATATCGCCTGCAATAATTATACAAAGAAAATTCAACACAAATATAACAAAGGTACTAATATTTAAATGGTCCCAAAAGGTAAAATCTGTATCAAAAAATATAAACCTCATGACCATCGCTATAAAAAGGTTCATAGTCACTAACAAACTGATTAATACCCATGCCCGTGGACGTTTATATATCTTTACATTTTCATTGAATACTAGATCAAAAAAGTAGTTCATCATTGACCTCTTTTCGCTTGATTAAGTCGTGAAAGAAATGCTTCTTCTAATGTTGTTTTATTTTTTTCGATACCAACAACACTGATTTGATTTTCTACTAAAAATCGATTGATGGTGGCAGCTTCACGCTCTGATACATGGATTGAAAAACCATCTGAAACGATGTCAACTACTTGATCATATTGGGGGAGAAGCGCCAATACTTCTTTCAGCTTGTATGATTCTAACACGTGAAATTGATAAAGACTTTCCTTAGTTGTATTACGTCTTAATTCTTCTAGATTTCCATCACTAACCATTCTTCCATTGTCAAGAATAAGAACACTGTCACAAATCATTTCAAGCTCAGCTAATAAATGACTAGAAATAATAATCGCTGTCCCGTCATTGGCAAGCATTTTCAAGTGTTTTCTGAGGTCTTGAATTCCTGAAGGATCCAGACCATTCGTTGGTTCATCTAACAAAAGAATCGCAGGACGATGTAACATGGCTTGCGCTAATCCGAGTCTTTGCAACATTCCAAGGGAATACGTCTTGACCTTATCATCAATGTAGTGATCCATCCCTAACACTTCAATCACTTCTTCTATTCTATTTTCGCATACACCAGGTGACATTCGATAAAAGATTTGTAAATGATCATAACCAGATAGGTAATCGTAAAGCTCCGGATTTTCAATAATTGCACCAACTTTACGAATAGCACTTTCAAAGTCTTTTTGAATTTCTTTTCCGTCTATCGTAATGCTTCCTGTTGTTGGTTTTAATAAACCGACTAACATTTTTAAAATTGTTGTTTTTCCAGAGCCATTAGGTCCTAGTAGCCCTTTAATTTCACCTTTTTGTAGCTGGAAAGAAATATCTTTAACGATAGTTATTTTTCCAATGTTTTTTGAAAGGTTGTTAACGTCTAAAGTCGCCTTACTTCTCATCACAAAAACTCCTTCTATAGCATGCCAAAAATGTTATTCCACAGTTCTTCGATACGTCATACGGAGCCAGTAATAGTAAACACCGATAACAATAAAATACAAACCGATGATCTTTAGTCCATTTGTGAATATCGTTCCATTAAGTATTTCGATTTCTGCTACATTGTACAAATTAATCGCTACGCTTAAACATAAACCTAATAAGCTACCGAACACAATTGGGAGAACTATGATCATTTTCAGCTTAGTATATACATAAGCCTTGATTTCTGATGAGGTAATGCCGACTGTCCGTAATAATCTCAATTTTTTTCGATCCGACTCTGCATCCGCAAACGTTTTAAAATAGAGGACTATACAAGCTGTGACGACAAATAAAATGCTAATAAATGACATAATAAAGAGAGCAAACCCTGATACTTGCTTCGTATGTTGATAACGATCATATTTTGAATGGACGATAAAAGGTTGATTGTAACGCCCTTTTATAGTTTCTATCGCTTCTAGATTCTGATCGGCTATTCCTTCAAGAGCAGAATCCAATTCTGACTTTAGCTGAAAAACAAAGGCTCCGCTTTTCAACCAATCATCAAACGTAAACATATAAATTGTCCCTAATTCATAGGTCGAAGCATCGGTTACGATCGTTTTCATTTCCGCCTCATTCAATAAAATAACGATTGGCTGAGTAAATACATAACGATCAAACAACTTATGTTGCTCTGTTCCTTGATTCACAAACGTATAACGAGATTGATTGTTTTCTAATAAGATAGTCTCTGTAAAATAGGTAATCGTTTCATATTCCTGATTAAAATCAATAACAATTGCATGACCTTGGTCTACTGAAAAGTTTGTCCCAAGCACCTCATTGATTTCCTCGACTGATGCTGCCATCACATGCTTATTCGTTCTCCATGGGGTATGATCCATTTCGGGAGCATATAAGTAAGCAACGTTAAATTTTTGCTTATCTATTATTCGATCATCTTCTTGTGCTAGCAGATGATCGATCTTCATATGTTCGGCTAAATGAACGGCTTCGTAATCCTTCATCATCACATCAAATAACTGTTCATTGTCAGCAATCGCATAACTTTGATGATACAGAGTATAAGAGAGGGTTGAGAAGAAAACAGTTCCCATGCTCAGTAAACAAACGATAAAGATGATCGCTCGATTTTGAACAAACTTACTCGCAAATTCAGTTAGAGGTAATATATGTTGATGAAATAGTTTTCCTTTTCGGTTGAAAAACAAATAGAGTAGACTCATCAAGTGACTAAGGAATAAATATACACCAACAATACAAAGGGCGACTGCTAGTAGGATCACTTCTCTCATCGAATCAACGTTCGAAAAATCACTCGTATAGATCGTTAAGAGGGTGAAAGAAGTGATGATAATGACAAGTCCGAGTACCATGAAAAAGCGATTGCCTTCTCGATTCATTTCCTTCACTCGATTTGTTTTCAACAGATTTGTCACGTGATTATTTTTCATTTTCATTAATGTTAAACCAACAATCAAAGCATAAATCGGAATAAAAGCAACGGTTGTCCATAAAAAACTTTGAAACGTTAAGGAAAAATGAATATCCTCGATCGCTAAAATCGATGTCGTGATCATAAAGATGAGGCGTGAAAATACACTGCCACTGATTAAGGCAACGCTGAGGCTTGTGAGAAAAATAAAACTATTTTCAAAGATGATCATTTTTTTCATATCTCGATGTAGTAGGCCATATGAAAGGAGAATCGCCAACTCTTTTGTCCTACTTTTAAAAAACTGCTGATAGGAATATGTAATAATAAATATCGAAAAGACACATGAAATAACTCCTGCAATTTGAACAATTTGCTGTGTGCCTGCTGACGTATGTTCGTTAAAGTTTGGTGTAAACCAAATGGCAGTAAATAAAAAGAACACCGTCATCGAAAACGTAATACAGAAAAAATAAGCGAGATATTTGCGGAAATTGTACAAGACCGCTTTGAAGATGAATTGATTATACGTCATAGTCATCTTCCTCCAACACCGCTAAGTTGTCCAAAATTTGTTTGGTAAAGTGATCTTGTGATTCTTTTTTATACAACTGCGTCCTTAACGTCCCATCTTTTAAAAATAGCACTTTATCACAATAACTTGCGGCAAAAGGATCATGGGTTACTAATAAGATCGTTGTACGATATGCTTCATTCGTTTCTTTTAAACATTCCAGTACCGCTTTTGAAGATTTAGAATCAAGATTCCCTGTTGGTTCATCTGCAAAAATAATGGATGTATCATTGATGAGAGCACGGCAGATGGCAGCTCTTTGCTGCTGACCACCTGAGACTTGATAAGGATACTTGTTTTTTATCGTTAAAATGCCAAGGAGATTCATTAATTCTTCCGCTTTTTTATTCATTAACTCTGTCTCTTCACGGTTTAACATCATCGGTAACATAATATTTTGTTGAATTGTTAAGCTATCAAGTAAATTAAACTCCTGAAAAATATAGCCGATATGGTCTCTTCTAAAAATGGCTAATTCATCACCTGTCATCTCATTCATTTTAGCCCCTTGAATAAAAACGTCTCCAGATGTAGGGTGATCAAAACCACTAAGGACATTAAGCAATGACGATTTCCCACTGCCCGAAGGCCCCATGATGGCGGTAAACTCTCCTTGCTCTAATTCGATGTTAATATTATTTAACGCGATTGTTTGCGCAAATTCTTTTCCACCGCCATATACTTTCTTAATATTTATTGCCTTTATTACACTCATGATTGCCTCCTAGTCTTACTTACCTATATTATTATTATAGTAAAGGCAATCGTTCGGAAACAATTACACGAGCTTACGTTAATATTACATTTTTGTAATATAAGTCAAAGTTACTATTGTTCCTTTATCGACTTTAGATGAAATGCCCATCTGATGGTTCATTTTGTCCGATATACTTTTACTTAAATAAAGGCCTATGCCAGAAGCATTTCGTATTTTACGTCCATTTTCTCCAGTGAAAAATGGCTCACAGACTCTCTTTAAGTCATGTTCAGAAATCCCTATCCCTGTATCTTCGATGAATAAGAGCACCCGGTCTTCCTTACACTGGACGTAAAAAGAAACCCTCTTTTCACCAGGCTTCAATGCTGTATATTTAATCGCATTAGAAATTAGCTGATCTAGCAAGATTTTATTCCACTTTTTATCCGTCAGCACATAGAAAGAATCTTCATCGACGTTCCACTGTGGAAACACTTGATTATAAATAAACTGGTCTTTTTTTACATTTATAATCTCACGTAACTGTTGAATTAAATCGGTTTTTTCAATGGAAAAGTCATGTTGAAAATAATCTAACCGTAAATAATGTAAAGCTTGATCGAGATGCTCATTAATTAATTGATTTTCTTTGTTTATCTTAGTAATGACTTCATGAGCATTTGTTTTTTCAGTTTGACTATATTGGACCATCAAGTCGATCACAGATGTAGGCGTTTTTATATTATGGATGATTTGCGAGATGATTTTATATTTATTTTCGTTTTGCATTTCAAGCTGATTAACCTTTGCTAGTGAGTCGTCTGCCATGGATTTGATTTTTTCGATAACCATGCGTTGTTCTTCCGTCCATTTTGACCCTTTTATAGAAACGTCATCTAGCCGTCCATTTGCATTCTCAACCAGTTGATGAAAAGTGAGATAGCGATACGCTCGAATGATCATAAAAATAAGATAAACAAAAGATACGAGGATCAACGGATAGATCAATTCAATTTGATGATTAGTTTGCAGCCAAAAAAACGTGATAACAAGGGCAGAGCTACCGTATAGGGCAAAGGTAAACAACAGATGATCTTTAAAAAAGTTGATTAACACCTTTTTATTCATTTACTTTCTCCAGACCTGTTCGAACAAATTTATATCCATATCCTCTTTTCGTATGGATCACTTCCTCAATTCCAATTTCCTTTAATTTATTCTTTATTCTTGAAATATTTACATTCAATGTATTATTGTCAATAAATGAAATGTCATCCCATAGTTCACGCAATAAGCTTTCACGAGTAACAAGCTCATTCGGCTTTTCAGCTAAATATTTTAGTATTTTAAATTCATTTTTTGTTAATTCGATTTTATTTCCCTCATTTGATACTGTAAACGTACGATAATCCAAGCTGAAATTCCCAAATACGACATTACTTTTTTCAACGGTAAAGGTACCATAAGCACGTCTAATACTGGCTTTAATTTTCGAGTGTAAAACCTCAACATTCAAAGGCTTAATGACATAATCATCGGCGCCAAGTTCCATTCCTAAAATTTGATCCGAATCGTTATTTCTTGCAGAAATTATAATAATCGGTACAATGCTTACTTTTCTTACCTGTTTACAAATATGAAAACCATCTACATAAGGTAAATTAATATCTAACAAAATGACATCAGCTTTCAAATCAATTAATTTCTGAAGTACATTTTCAAAATCATTGATAACTACGACCTCGTAGTCGTACCTCTTTAACAATGTAGAAATCAGTAAACTTAGTTCAGTATCATCTTCTACTAAGGCAATCTTATACAAATTAACCATCCCCTAATTTCGTTCTCGCGTACCCTTTTACGAGAAGGATATCATGTATTCTTCATCCATAGTATCTTGAATACTTCTCTAAAACAATTACTTCCTTTCATAGGAAATCAGGTTATCTGCAAGAGGGTAGCCGATAAGAAGGCCTGCAAATTTCATGATCAGATGGATAATGTATATAAAACGAGGGAGCAGATGCAGGCAAATGATAGTTATGGGGAAGGTAAAGAGATCCTTATTGCTAGAGCCTTATAAACAAATCTCGAACACTTAACGTTTTTGAGTTTTGTTTATAGCGAAACTGAGATGAAAGATATAAGCTTTGAATTAATATGGGAAGTAAATGAAAAGATGTGGCTGAAACATACCGGGCTAATTCTGCGAATGAACCATGAAAGTTTACTGTTTAAAGAGAATTTTCGAGGAGTGACAGGTACCAAAAACTAATTATATAATTATGAGAGATATCATCATGATTATTTAATACATGATTAGGGGGAGGGTTAAATTATGGATGAAATGCGGAAATTAAGACAAAGTATTTCAAATCTTGATAAGGCATTAATAAGATTAGAAGAAGCTTTAATGGAAGATACTAATAATAGCCTAATTGTTGATGGAACGATCCGACGGTTTGAATTTACTATTGAATTGTATTGGAAAACCTTAAAGAGGATGCTGCAAGCAGAAGGTATAGAATCCAAAACTCCTAGAGAAACATTGAAAGAAGCATACCAAGCTGGTTGGTTACAAAATGATCATTTATGGCTTCAAATGTTAAAAGACAGAAATGAAACGTCACATACATATGATGAAGAAACCGCTTTGAGAATACTCAAGAATATTAAATCGTATTTTCCTGAAATGAAAGAAACTTTTATAATGCTAAAGGGAAAAGTGGAAGATGATGATCGGTTATGATAATTCCTAAAAATGTTAATGATCAAATTGTGGAAATTTCCCAAAAATCACCTTGTATAAAAAAAGTAGTTCTATTTGGCTCAAGAGCCTACGGTGATAATAAAGAACGTTCTGATATTGACTTAGCTGTTTTTGCTCCAGAAATTTCACAAAGGGAATGGGCGAAGTTTATAGAATTAATAGACGAAAGTCTTGAAACTTTACTGAAAATTGATTTAGTGTTATGGGAAACAGCACCAGAAAAATTAAAAGAAGAGATTAAAAAATGTCATTATGTATTGTATGAAAAATAATTTTAAGAAGTGAGCGGATACATAAGTTTACTGATCGACTGGTGATGAAGAGTGGAAAACGATGAAACAGCGGTCTTAATGACGACTAACTGAAGAGATGCCAGCAAAGTTAGTGTTGTTGGCGAATAAAGTTGTGGGAAAAGTATTTTCTTGTATATACAAAACAGGCGGCTTTAGAATGTATAACATTTATAACGATAGAGCAGTTAAGGGCCTTTAATTTTTAAAGTGAAAATAAGTTTTATAAAAAGACTGACTCATTGGGTTACAACAAGTAACCTATTAAGTCAGTCTCTTTTATTTGATTGAATAAATAACAATAGCTACTAGGCGGGACAAGGGAACCCCTGTCCTGTAATAATTTTATTTTTTCAATAAATTGTGAAGTTGATCAACTGTCAACCATGGTCTTTTACGATGGAGCATTCGATGGCAATTTGAACATACTAATACGATGTCTTCAATTTTTGCCTCGTATGGTTCTTTAGTTTCAGATAGAGGAATGATGTGATGTCCTTCGAGATAGTTTTTTCCCACACTACCGTAAGTTTCTTCAAAATCAAAGCCGCACGCTTCACATTTGAGCGAGCCATCTCTTTCGATTGCTTGCTTTTTTCTTTTGTCAATTAAACGTGCATTTCGTTCTTTAGTTTTATGTAGACGGTAAACTGTTTTACCTTCTGGAAAAGTCTCTTCTTCCATAAAATCTGACCTTGGATTACTTAACGAAATTTTTCCATCATTAATCCATTCTTTTAAATCAATATCCCTTGAAAGTAATAAAAAATCATGTAGTGATATCTCTCTAGTAGTAATCACAAAATTTCCCCAGGATGTTAGTTTTCTTTTCTCTCCATTCGTATTGACTTCATTAAACCAATCTAACTTTTCTCTAATACTAATATCCGATAAATTAATAGGAGTTTTATATATCGTTAAGTCTTCTAATTCAGCGAACCAGATAAAATCTGAAAAATTGGGGTTAGTTTGTAATTCGGGTCTTTCTTTTGGAGTTTCCTTTAATGTTGCATGCGCTTGTATTGATTTGGTACCCGAAATGTAAAATAAAACCATACTTCCTTTTTCAATAAGAGCAGGGTTAAGAGTATTTGTTTTACGAAAATTAGTTCTATTTAAATTGATCTCTTGTTCTAAATTCGCATTGGGTTTGATCAAATACTTTACCAAAAGAATCACCACCAAAAAAATTATAGTATTAGTATATAGGTAGCAGTTAATTCTTATTCTATAGCTATTCTAGTTCCCCAAAAACTAACCAAACATAACAGATGCATATGATTAGATGTTTAATTTCTTCCCACTTAGATTCGCTCTAGTTCCTTTTTCTATCTTGATTTTTGTTATATAATTCCAAAAGAGAGAATGATATATATTTTTACCTAAGGAGTTATGTAATGACGAAACCGTGCCCGTTTTGCCAACCAGAAAATATTGTATTAGAAAATGATCTAGCCTTTGTGATTTTTGACATATTCCCAGTCAACAAAGGCCATATGCTGATCATCCCTAAACGCCACATTAGTGATTTCTTTGATACAACAATAGAAGAAAGAGCAGCAATCAATCAGCTTTTAGAGGATGGGAAAGCCCTTTTAGAAGAGAAATATCACCCTGATGGCTACAACATCGGTATTAATTGCGGGGAAACGGCGGACAAACGATCTTCCATGTCCATGTTCATTTAATTCCGCGCTACGAAGGGGATATGGAAAATCCTCGTGGTGGCGTTCGTGGAGTCATTCCAGAAAAGAGAATGTATTAAAGAGGAGAAGAGAAAATGCCTACATACAAAAAATTAGTACGAGATAGGATTCCTGAAATCATTGGAAATGCAGGGAGAAAGTTTACAACTTCTATTTTAAATGAAGAACAATACATAACAGAATTGAAGAAAAAAAGTTTTGAAGAGCTTGAGGAGTATGTGAATACTACGAACAATGAAGATGCTTTAGAAGAACTAGCAGATGTACTTGAAATTATCCATGCATTAGCTGATTATCACGGTTCGTCGATCGATGAAGTAGAAAAAATTCGCGAGAGAAAAGCCGAAAAACGGGGTGGGTTTCAAGAAAAAATCTTTTTAATTGAGGTAGAGGATGACTAAGGCAGAGTTAATCACTGAAAGCCTAGTTAAACATCTTATTCGTGGAATGGAACAAGCCTCTAGTATTTGTATATTAACATCCTTTGTCATGAAATCAGGCTGTGAGTTGCTTCGGGAACCCTTACGAAAAGCAGCTGAAAGAGGAGCTGATATTAAGATTTGTACGGGTGACTATTTATTTATTACTCAACCAGAAGCATTAAAAACACTCACTACTATTCATGAAAAAATTGAAGTGCGACTCTGGAAAAGTAATGGTACATCGTTTCATCCGAAGGCTTATCTTTTTCAATTCGATAATGATGGACAATTAATTGTAGGTTCCTCAAACTTATCCCGGTCTGCTTTGACTACAGGAGTAGAGTGGAACGTTTCGCTCTCAGAGAGTCCACAAGTATACGATGATGCTCTCGATCAATTTACAAAGGTGATGTATCACGAGCAAACAATCGAAGTTAATAAAGAGACAATCAAATCGTACGAGGATCAGTACGAACAATTTCATCAAAAAAATCCGAGTCTTATTCGTACGTGGACAAAACAAGAAGAAATCGAACTGATGCTTCCTTCTAAAAAAGATGAAGAGCGGTCAAATGAGGTCATCAAAGAAGTGGCGAATCCATATGGAGAGGAAATCAAACCACGCTTTGCGCAAATTCCTGCCTTAGAGGAACTCGAAACAACGATAGAAGAAGGCTATAAAAGTGCGCTCGTTGTCATGGCAACCGGATTAGGAAAGACGTATTTAGCAGCTTTTTTTGCTAAGAGCTTTCAACGAATTCTTTTTATTGCTCATCGAGAAGAAATTTTACATCAGGCGAAACGTTCGTTTGAAGATGTGATGAAAGAGAAAACGTACGGGATTTATAATGGAAAACAAAAAGAGGGACAAGCAGATGTCGTTTTTGCATCTATTTTTACATTAAGTATGAAGCAGCATTTGGAGGTGTTTTCTTCAGATGAGTTTGATCTAATTATCGTCGATGAATTTCATCATGCAGCTGCAAACTCCTACAGTCGAGTGTTGGACTATTTTCATCCTCAGTTTTTACTTGGCATTACAGCAACTCCTGACCGAGATGATAATAAAGACGTTTATGCGTTGTGTGATGGGAACGTTGCGTTTCGCTTAGATTTTCTTGAAGCGATTCAACGACAATGGCTCGCACCATTTCATTACTACGGCATCTATGATGATACGGATTACCGTCAAATCACCTGGTTAGGCAATCGCTATGCCGAAGAAGAATTGCTGCAAGTGCAGCTCAGAGAAGAAATGGCCGAAAATATACTACAAGCATGGGAAAAACACAAGCAAACACGGACACTCGTTTTCTGTTCATCGATCAAACAAGCGGATTTCCTTGCTGATTATTTTCAACAAAAAGGCTACAAGACCATCAGTTTGCACTCAAGACAGGTGGAGGTCAGCCGTAAAAAAGCAATTGAATTACTAGATAGTGGAGAAATTGACGCGATCTTTACCGTGGATTTATTTAACGAAGGTGTTGATATCCCAGCTGTTGACACCCTTTTGTTTGTTCGACCAACAGAGTCATTAACCGTGTTTACTCAACAAATCGGGCGGGGCTTACGACTACATCGAGATAAAGACTACTGCGTGGTCATCGATTTAATTGGAAACTATCGACATGCCGATGTAAAACTAAGTGTTTTTGATACGTCCAACGATCCAAAGAAACCAAAACAATTTCAACCGAATGTTCCAGCTAACTGTGTATTGAATTTAGAAACAGAAGTCATCAATTTATTAGCTGAAATGGCAAAGAAACTTCAACCTAGAAAAGAAAAATTAAAGGACGCTTATTTTACGTTAAAACAAGAGTTAGGTAGAAGGCCTAGCTATTTAGAACTTCATTTAAAAGGTCAGTCAGAAAGCGTCCAATATAAACAAGAATTCAATTCTTATCTTGGCTTTTTATACTGGGCAGGCGAGCTAAGTGAACGAGAAAAAGAAGTGTTTAAACGATCCGAACCATGGTTCATTGAAGTAGAAAAAACAGGGATGGCTAAGAGCTACAAGATGGTCGTATTACTAGCCATGTTAACAAGAGGGGAAAGTAATTGGTATCAACCAATTACACCTGAAGAAACAGCCCCATTTTTTCACCACTACTTAACGGAAACCGAATATCGTAAAAAAATCGATTTCTCAGATAAAGAAACGAAACGGCTTTGGGATTACGATGAAGAAAAAGTCAGGAAGTTAATTGTCAAAATGCCAATGACAAAATGGAGTGGAAGTTCCAAAGGGTTAGTGACATTTGAAAATAACCGTTTTGGATTTAACTTTGATGTTGTTAAAGAAGACGAAGAGCTACTGTATAAGTGGACAAAGGAAATTTGTGAGTACCGGCTACACGTTCATTTTGAGAGGAAGAGCAAATAAAAAATTAAGGGGAGATTTTAATGTCTGCTAATAATCCTGGTTGTCTAGGAGCTATTTTGAAATTATTTGGTGTTAAATTTGAAAACAAAAATTTAAAAGAAGTGGCTTTTCCGTATGCAATGAGGGATGATTTCTTATCTCCCTCTGAGCTTTCTTTTTATAAAGTTTTAGGACAAGTCATTCCTAAAGATTTGATTATCTGTCCTAAAGTTTCACTAAAAGATATTTTCTTTGTTACAGACAAGGATAGAAGTAACCAAAGTAAGTATTTCAATAAAATAAGTCGAAAACACGTTGATTTTTTACTATGCTCAAGTGAAACAATGCAACCTGTATGTGGTATCGAGTTAGATGATTCTTCGCATGCTAGACATGATTCCAACAATGGAACAGATATAAATTTTTTTCTTTCTATTATATAATATAAAGAAAATAAGCTATGGTTTTTTTACTTGCTATTATAATAGTTCTGTGATAAATTATTAAGACTGTCACTTCGAAAGGTGTTACGCAGAACTTTTTTGAATTGGATTATCTAATAAAAATTCATAAAAGTATTGTGTAGAACGTGATGGTATGATATGATATTCCTTGTCGCTAAAAAGCGAAGAAGTTAAGTTGTTGTCTTGAAAAAAAGTTTTTTAAAAAAACTTGCGCAGAATTAAATGTTGTGATACAATAATTCTTGTCGCTAAAAACAACGGCGAAAAACAAATGATGGTTCTTTGAAAACTGAACACACAGCCAAGCGAATTAAAGAGATAGTAAATATCTCGTCAATGAATTTAAATTTTGAGCTTTATCAAACACTTTTATGGAGAGTTTGATCCTGGCTCAGGACGAACGCTGGCGGCGTGCCTAATACATGCAAGTCGAGCGAACTCAATTAAAGCTTGCTTTATGAGAGTTAGCGGCGGACGGGTGAGTAACACGTGGGCAACCTGCCCTGTAGACTGGGATAACTTCGGGAAACCGAAGCTAATACCGGATAATCTTTGGAGCCTCATGGTTCTAAAGTGAAAGTTGGGTTTACCTAACTTCGGGAAACCGAAGCTAATACCGGATAATCTTTGGAGCCTCATGGTTCTAAAGTGAAAGTTGGGTTTACCTAACCTTTGATAGTAGCTCATTACAAAAAAAGAAGCAGAAAGTAACACGGACTGCTGAAAAAGTCCAAATTTTTTTATCTGAAAAATAATATTCAAAAAACGAGCCTCTAGAATCGCTTCTAAGGCTCGTTTGAGGGTTAGGGCGACATTTTTGCCCCCCTATAATCATTCGTTTTTCAAAAACATTCACTTTTTCAGTGGCCTCAAAGTAACATTCCAATATTTGTATCCTTAGCCTGATGACATTGGGGATTAACTCCCCCTAAAGGTCCGATATAGAATAACTAACAATCAGTAGGGGATGAAGGAAAACCTCCACTGATTGAAGTTCAGCTGTATACTCATAATTGGATATAAATGTTATTCTGATGTTAGGAATAGGTTTGACTGAGAATTGTTTCAAATGAACCAAGTAGGTGGGTAATAGTATAGTAGTCGACTTTAAAGAGGGCCTTAATTCGTTTTTAATAATAAACGAGGGCATTGATTAACCGCAAAGATGTGGCTAGATACGGAAGAGGAGTTCATCGTAACCAGAATTAACAGAGCAAAAGGATGGCAGCCACTTATTCGAAGTGACTTTAAAAGATGATGAACAATCCATAAAAATTGAAGCTGAAAAAAACCCCTGAGCTCAAGCGTATGTTAAAAGAAAGCATGGAGCAGTACGAAAATGGACGGGGCATGACTACCACAAAGCTATTAAGATCACTTTCCAAAAAGGGCTTTATGTAATGTATGAGCGCCAAGTTATTTGGTCCCCTGCTGTTATGGAAAAACTTACTCTGTTTAGGAGTGAAAGATTTACACCTGAAGAAACATTTACTTTATCTCTCAGTTTATTTTAGAAACTGAAGATCTATTGTATAATATCACCAAATGGACAGAACCACCTTTTATTCACGTTTTACTTTTTTGGCTCTAAAGAGGATTGAATAATAAACAGAATTTTCAAATAACATTAATGCAATGCTAGTGATATGCTATGTGTAATTTTACTTGCTATTATAATAGTTCTATGATAGATTAATAAGACTGTTACTTCTGAAGTTGTTACGCAGAACTTTTTTGGATGCGATTATCTATTAATAAGTTCAAAAAAAGTATTGTGTAGAACGTGATGGTATGATATGTTATTCCTTGTCGCTAAAAAGCGAAGAAGTTAAGTTGTTGTCTTGAAAAAAAGTTTTTCAAATTAACTTGCGCGGAATTGAATGTTATGTTACAATAACTCTTGTCGCTAAAAAACAACGACGTAAATTTTAAAAAAAGATGGTTCTTTGAAAACTGAACACACAGCCAAGCGAATATGAAAGGCGGAAGACACCCGCTTATCAACGACAAGCGCTGGAAGGTCAACAAAAAGAAGTCGTGTTTTTTGACTTCGTTTGATGAACTGAAGCGTCTCGAGTTGATGGTGTCTGAAGCTAGACAAAAAAAGAGATACCATTATCTCGTCAATGTTTTATTTTGAGCTTTATCAAACACTTTTATGGAGAGTTTGATCCTGGCTCAGGACGAACGCTGGCGGCGTGCCTAATACATGCAAGTCGAGCGAACTCAATTAAAGCTTGCTTTATGAGAGTTAGCGGCGGACGGGTGAGTAACACGTGGGCAACCTGCCCTGTAGACTGGGATAACTTCGGGAAACCGAAGCTAATACCGGATAATCTTTGGAGCCTCATGGTTCTAAAGTGAAAGTTGGGTTTACCTAACACTACAGGATGGGCCCGCGTCGCATTAGCTAGTTGGTAAGGTAACGGCTTACCAAGGCGACGATGCGTAGCCGACCTGAGAGGGTGATCGGCCACACTGGGACAAATAAGAATTGAATTCACACTCAAGAATCTTAAATGTATGTTATCTAGTTTTGAAAGAATGATTTCTTTCAACTAAATATATTATCTAGTGGCGATAGCGAAGAGGTCACACTCGTTCCCATGCCGAACACGATCGTTAAGCTCTTTTGCGCCGATGGTAGTTAGGGGCTTCCCCTTGTGAGAGTAGGACGTTGCTAGGTAAGTTAAAGAACACATTCCAATGGAGTGTGTTCTTTTTGTTTTCGGAAATTGAGTATTTGCGTTAAGTGGTGCTGCATCTGCGTCTGTTAGTATCGCTTTGAAGTAAGCTTCCTCGATGCAAAGCAGCACGTAGTAAATTCAAAGAAGTATATTCATGAGGTAAACGAAGTCAGTAGCTTTTCTGCGTCTAAGAGTGTCGCTTCGCAGTGTGTTTCCTTGATGCAAAGCTGCATGCTGTTGAGCAAAGAGTAACAAGGTAACGCAAAGGAGCGATACGTGCCCAAAATTGCTGAGCAAAGATAAAAAAATAACAAAATCCTAAGCTAGATGCTCAAAAGAATACAATAAGGGCAACCTGTTCCGTTAGGTTAAACAAGTTGAGTGAATCCCTCAGCTGCTATCTAACATGGTGGTAAAGCGAGTTATTGCAAAAGAAATGCAACCCCATGGTAAAACAAATAAAGCTCTTAGTTATGCCTTTGAAACATTAAAGAGAGATAATAGGGAACCTTATTTTTTGTTACATCTAAAAATTCAGTGATAAAAGGTAAGTCATTAGAAGAGTATGTATGGAATAACTCGCCCCACCATTCGGTTTCATACCTGCAAATCATGCTTAAGTTGTATAAAATTAAATAATGAACTAGAACTTCTGGAATATTACAATTTAGTTTTCGTTTTATAGGTAGGTAATATTTTTGATTATAATAATTAAATTGAATAGGTGAACAGGTAATTGCGTTTAGTTTGTTTTTGGTTTTTATATATATTTTGTCTTTTTCTTCATGTAAATTGACTACCTTTAATGGAGTATGTTCGTTTAAATAATGGTTAAATCCATTTGCAGTTAAATGAAGAATATCAAGTACTTCGCTGCTTATAGAAACAGTATTGTCGTTATCTTTAACATTAGTTAATGGTATAGATATTTTTTCTTTTGTTATATTTTTAAAAATCGGGTGAAGTTCTGATATTTGCTTCATGAGATCATCCATATTAAATTTTTCACTTTCTAATTGTTTCATATGAAACAATTTGTCAGAAAAATGAGAAATTAGTCCGTTTTTTTGGATCTTTACCTCATCCATTAAAAACTCATATTGGCTTTTTTTTCTTTTTCTAGTTGTCACACCATGTGCAAGAACTTGTGTCGTTTCTGGGTAGTTTGGGTCAACCGTTAAAATTAAAGCTTTCATTAATTGAATCATGCCATAAAACAGTAACACCGGTTGTAATTCATACGGTGCAGTAATGGATTGGTCATAATATTTTTTCCCGTGCTGTATGTAGTAAATAAGGGTGTAACAATTTTGAAAAGCTAGCTTATCCGAATCAGGGAAATTTTGGTATCTATTTTTTAAGTATTGTTGCGTATGATTAGCTGAATAAAAAGAACGAAAGTAACTCCAAGGGCTAGAAATATTCATATAAAAAACCTCTTTTGAAATGTTAGAGTAGTGAGATCTATAATCTGTTCTTGACAGTAGTTTATCCAATTGATAAGCTACTAATAATATTTTAGTGAAATTAGCAGGAGGATGAAATTTGGATGTGGGAAAATAAGTTTGCTAAAGAAGGTTTAACGTTTGATGATGTATTACTAATACCGGCAAAATCAGAAGTACTTCCGAAAGATGTTTCTGTAAAGACAAGTCTTTCAAAATCTTTACACTTAAATATACCAGTTATAAGTGCAGGTATGGATACAGTAACAGAGGCTAAAATGGCTATCGCTATTGCAAGAGAAGGTGGAATAGGGATTATTCACAAAAATATGTCCATTGAAGCCCAAGCAGAGGAGGTTGACCGAGTTAAAAGATCAGAAAGTGGAGTAATTACAAATCCTTTTTCTTTAACTCCAGAACATCAAGTATTTGATGCAGAACACCTCATGGCCAAATACCGAATTTCAGGCGTTCCTATTGTAAACGATGAAATGAAGTTAGTAGGCATTCTTACGAATCGAGACCTACGTTTCATTGAAGATTACTCAATTACGATTGATACAGTAATGACAAAAGAACAACTAGTAACAGCACCTGTAGGGACAACTTTAAGAGAAGCAGAAAAAATTCTTCAAAAACATAAAATTGAAAAGTTACCATTAGTTGATGACGAAGGTGTACTTAAAGGGTTAATAACAATTAAAGATATTGAAAAAGTTATTCAGTTCCCTAACTCTGCTAAAGATTCACAAGGAAGGCTAATAGTTGGTGCCGCAGTTGGTGTCACAATTGACACAATGGAAAGAGTTAAAGCCTTAGTTGAAGCGGGAGTTGATGTTATTGTTATTGACACTGCTCACGGTCATTCAAGAGGGGTTTTAGAAAAAGTCAGAGAAGTTAGGGATGCTTACCCTGAGCTTAATATTATTGCAGGGAACGTGGCCACTGCAGAGGCTACAAAAGATTTAATTGAAGCTGGTGCTAATATAGTAAAAGTAGGGATTGGACCTGGTTCTATTTGTACAACACGTATTATTGCAGGAATTGGTGTCCCACAAATTACAGCTGTTTACGACTGTGCAACGGAAGCTAAGAAACATGGGGTACCTATTATAGCTGATGGTGGTTTAAAATACTCTGGAGACATCGTTAAGGCCCTTGCAGCTGGTGGACATGCTGTTATGCTAGGAAGTCTACTTGCAGGTGTATCTGAAAGCCCAGGAGATCGTGAAATTTACCAAGGTAGACAATTTAAAGTTTACCGCGGCATGGGATCTTTAGGTGCAATGGAAAAAGGAAGTAAAGATCGTTATTTCCAAGAAAATAACCAAAAGCTTGTACCAGAAGGAATTGAAGGACGAGTTCCTTATAAAGGACCATTAAACGATACAATTCACCAATTAGTAGGTGGTATTCGTGCGGGTATGGGATATTGCGGAACTCCTACATTAGAGGATTTAAGAGAAAACGGACAATTTATTCGTATTACAAACGCGGGCTTAAAGGAAAGCCATCCTCACGATGTACAAATTACAAAAGAAGCACCTAACTACTCACTATAAAATTAAAAAAAATTCCAATAGACAGGTACACCACCTGTCTATTTTTTTTATGCTAGATATGTTAAAATTACGTTTATGTGAAGTTGGAGAGGAGTCATTTATGATGGAGAAATATTATAAAAAGATTATAGCATTATCTTTTGTTATTCTATTTTTTATAACAAGTTTATCTTTTTCACCGAAAACAATACTAGCTAACTTTGATGTAGGTGTAAACTCAGCAATTTTAGTAGAGGGTAAAACTGGTAAGGTTTTGTATGAAAAAAATGCAGATATTGAATTAGGTATTGCAAGTATGAGTAAGATGATGACTGAGTACTTAATTTTAGAAGCAATTAGTGAACAAAGACTTAGATGGGATCAAAATGTACCGATCAGTCCATGGGTTGCAAGGCTCTCTCATGATGAGGCTGGTTCGAACGTGTTTTTAGAAGTTGATAGTTCTTATACTGTTAAAGACTTGTACGAAGCTGTAGCTATTGAATCTGCTAATGCTGCTACAATAGCACTTGCAGAGTTATTAGGTGGTAGTTATACAAGTTTTGTTCGGTTAATGAATGATAAAGCTGAAGAGCTTAATTTAGAAAAATTTAAATTTGTAAATTCAACTGGGTTACCAAACCGAATGTATAATGCAGAAAATCGTGCAGAAGGTACAACTTCAGAAGATGAAAATAGAATGTCTGCAAGAGACACTGCAAGATTAGCGTATCATTTAGTTAACGATTTTCCTGAACTATTAGAAACGTCGAAAATACCAATGAAAAATTTCCAAGGTAATATCGTAACCGACAAAACATGGATGCAGTGTAAAGAAGATTGGACTTGTATGAAAAACTGGAATGACATGCTTCCTGGTTTGCCAAACTTTTATGAAGGATTAGATGGATTAAAAACTGGATACACTGTTTTAGCTAAATATACATTTACAGGTACTGCCGAAAGAAGTGGAACCCGATTTATTTCTGTCGTTATGGGTGCAGAAAGTATCGAAATGAGGTTTATTGAAACAGCAAAACTAATGGATTATGGTTTTAATAACTTTGATAAATTAAATATGCAAGAGTCATTAGAGGTTTCGGTTGTAAAAGGTAAAGAAAAAGAGTTAATGGTTTCATCAGTCGAACCTTTAAGCTTTTTAATTAGACGTGGAGAAGAGGAACTTTATACTCCTTATTTTGAGTTAGATAGTAACTTACTTGATGAAGATGGCAATGTCATTGCTCCGATTGAAAAAGATCAAGTAATTGGTTGGTTATCATATGAATATAAAGGTGAAAATACCTTTTCATATTTGACTGAAGATGGATATACTAAAGAAAGAGTTCCTTTACTTGCTAATCATACAGTTGAAAAGGCAGGTTGGTTTTCTTTAACTATGAGATCAATTGGTGGCTTCTTTTCAGGTATTTGGACTAGTGTAGCAGATGGAGTAAAAGGGATCTTTTCTTAATATTAAAATATAACGCTTTGTAGCAACTTTTTTACTACAAAGCGTTATCATAAACCAAGTATAAACTTAATATTCACAATTATTAATTTTAAAAAAGTTGGATTAGTGTTAAAATAATTTAAATTGCATAGACTACAGTGTTGTATTTCTTTCATACTTTGGTAAAATAAAGTACAATATGTATAGTAAAGCAATAGAGATTATCAAGATTGTATATTTTGTTAGGAGGAATTACATATGGTTCAAACAGGTACAGATCGCGTAAAGCGTGGTATGGCTGAAATGCAAAAAGGTGGCGTTATCATGGATGTTGTTAACGCTGAACAAGCAAAAATCGCTCAAGAAGCTGGTGCAGTAGCGGTAATGGCTCTTGAAAGAGTGCCTTCAGATATTCGTGCAGCGGGCGGCGTCGCTCGTATGGCAGATCCAACAATTGTTGAAGAAGTTATGAATGCTGTCTCAATTCCAGTAATGGCTAAATGCCGTATTGGTCACATTGTAGAAGCAAAAATATTAGAATCTATGGGAGTAGACTACATTGACGAAAGTGAAGTTTTAACTCCTGCAGATGAAGTATATCATCTTTATAAGCGTGATTTTACAGTGCCATTTGTTTGTGGTGCTCGTGATATTGGGGAAGCTGCTAGACGTATTGGTGAAGGAGCTTCTATGATCCGTACAAAAGGTGAGCCTGGTACAGGTAATATTGTTGAAGCTGTAAGACATATGCGTATGATGCAGTCTCAAATTCGTAAAATTTTAACTATGTCTACGGATGAGCTAATGACAGAAGCTAAAAATACTGGTGCTCCATTTGAAATCTTACTTCAAATCAAAGAAAATGGTAAGTTGCCGGTAGTTAACTTTGCAGCTGGTGGAGTAGCAACTCCAGCAGACGCTGCATTAATGATGCAGTTAGGTGCAGACGGGGTATTTGTTGGTTCAGGTATCTTTAAATCGGACAACCCTGAGAAGTTTGCACGTGCTATCGTAGAAGCAACAACACATTATGAAGATTATGAATTGATTGCTAAGTTATCAAAAGGTCTTGGTACAGCGATGAAGGGAATTGAAATTTCAAGTTTACACCCTTCTGAGCGTATGCAAGAACGAGGTTGGTAATTTTTACCGTCAAACATAGAATTCGGAAAGGTGTCTAGCTTTAGTGCCTAAGCTTGAAACACAATAGTCATAATCTAAAGCTTTTGGCTTCAGAATAAATGTCTATTGTGTTTCAACAAGGTACTTACGCTTTTCAAGAAAGGGAGCATTAACAATGGTTAAAATAGGAGTACTAGCTCTACAAGGCGCCGTTCGTGAACACGTAAAGTTACTGCAAGCCCCTGGTGTGGAAGTTGTAGTTGTCAAAAAGGTAGAACAACTTGAAGAATTAGATGGGTTAGTTTTACCTGGTGGAGAAAGTACGACGATGCGACGTCTTATTGATAAATATGACTTTTTTGAGCCGTTAAAACAATTTGCTAAATCCGAAAAACCGGTATTTGGAACTTGTGCCGGCTTAATATTAATGGCTAAGCAATTAATTGGACAAAGTGAAGGGCATTTAGAAATTATTGATATGGAAGTTGAACGAAATGCTTTCGGGAGACAAAGGGAAAGTTTTGAAGCTGAATTAATGGTCAAAGGTATTGCTGATGATATTATGGCCGTTTTTATTCGTGCGCCTCTTATTAAGTCAGTTGGAGAAGATGTTGAAATACTTTCTAAATACAATGGTGAAATTGTCGCTGTAAGACAAGATCAGTTTTTAGCTTGTTCATTCCATCCAGAACTAACTGAAGACGCTCGTTTCCATCAATATTTTGTAGAGATTGTTAAAGAGACAAAGAATAAATGTTTAAACGTTTAAGCTTTGGTAAAAATAGATCTATATATTAAATGCTGAGAAGGGAAATAGTAACATTTGTAGCTACGATCAGAGAGTCGATGGTTGGTGAGAATCGATGTAGTACTTTTGTGAATCCATCCCAGAGTAGATTATTGAACGAAGATTTTTCTTCTATTAGATAAGTTCCGGTTCATCTTCCGTTAATAAGATGCTAAGAGGTTAAGGATAATGTCCTTAACAACTAGGGTGGCAACGCGGGTTAACTCTCGTCCCTTTTTTAAGGGATGGGAGTTTTTTATATGCTTATGAATTTCATAATCGATGTACATAAACTTTTTTAATATTTAGGAGGGATATACATGTTGGATGTAAAATTATTAAGAGCAAACTTTGACGAAGTAAAAAAGAAATTGGAAAATCGTGGCGAGAAAATTGCTGATTTAGATCGTTTTGGAGAGTTAGATGTTAAAAGGAGAGAAATTATTGGGGAAGGAGAACAGTTAAAAAGTAGAAGAAACTCTGTTTCTCAAGAAGTAGCAAAACTAAAGAGAGAAAAACAAGATGCTGACCATCTAATTAAAGAAATGAAGGAAGTATCAGATAAAGTGAAAGAGCTAGATGAGGATCTTCGAAAGGTAGAAGAAGAGTTAGAAGCTATTTTGCTTACAATACCTAATATTCCCCATGAAAGTGTTCCTGTGGGCTTAACTGAGGATGATAATGTTGAAGTTAGAAGTTGGGGGGGAGTACCAAGCTTTACTCATGAGGTAAAAGCTCACTGGGACCTTGCAACAAATTTAAATATTTTAGACTTTGAAAGAGCATCAAAAGTAACAGGAAGCCGTTTTGTATTTTATAAAGGTAAAGGTGCTAGGTTAGAAAGGGCTCTTATCAATTTTATGATGGATTTACACCAAGACGAGCATGGATATGAAGAAGTTCTTCCACCGTACTTAGTTAATCGTACAAGTATGACAGGTACTGGTCAACTTCCTAAATTTGAAGAGGATGCTTTTAAAATTCGTGAAGAAGATTATTTTTTAGTTCCTACTGCTGAAGTACCAGTAACAAATATGCACCGTGATGAAATTATTGATGGAGATACACTTCCTATTTCATACACTGCTTTTAGTGCTTGTTTTCGTTCAGAGGCAGGTTCAGCCGGTAGAGATACTAGAGGTTTAATACGTCAGCACCAATTTAATAAAGTAGAGCTAGTTAGGTTTGTAAAGCCAGAAGAGTCATATGAACAGTTAGAAATACTAACAAGTCATGCTGAGAAAGTACTTCAGCTTTTAAAACTTCCATACCGTGTAATGAGTATGTGTACAGGAGATTTAGGATTTACGGCTGCTAAGAAGTATGATATTGAAGTTTGGATTCCAAGCCAAGAAACTTATCGTGAAATCTCTTCTTGTAGTAATTTTGAGGACTTCCAAGCAAGACGAGCAAATATCCGTTTCCGTAGAGAAGCAAAAGGAAAGACGGAATTTGTACACACATTAAACGGATCTGGGTTAGCTGTAGGACGTACCGTTGCAGCAATTTTAGAGAATTACCAGCAAGAAGATGGAACAGTAGTTATTCCAGAAGTACTAGTTCCTTATATGGGTGGAGCAACAGTACTAAAATAATGATGTTGTTTGACATACATCGCTAGAAACTTGTTTTTATAACAAGTTTAACACTAAGAAGTAATAAAAATTACGATAAAGGCGTAGGGAATCTTAACTCCCTATGCCTTTATTAGTTAGCTTATGTACATGTATTGTGAAATAGGAACAAGATATACAAACTTGCCTTCTGCATGAATGTAAGTTATTTTTTCGCCCGAAAGACATTGTATGCGCCTGATATGAGCTTCTGATCGTTACGATATAATATACCTACCCCGCATCTTTTGTGCGAAATATGACACGTTTCTGCACGTTTTAGCAAAATGAGCGAGCAATACTAGCACCATCCGATTGACATTAATATAATTTAGACAAGAAAAGCGCAAGCGCCTTGGTCACGAGCGAAAGGCTGCTTGCGCTAGACAGTTTCCAAGTTAGAAATTCATAAATTCTGATACTGTAAATAAAACCTTGAGACACTGAAATATCTCAAGGTTTGAATGTTTCATATTATGATGTAAATTCTTCGATGTAATGACAAGCAGCTTGGTGCTCATCTGACATTTCATCAGTCGTTCTCAATACTGGATCTTCTTCTTTACACTTATCCGTTGCAAAAGGACAACGAGTGTGGAAACGACAGCCAGTTGGTGGGTTAATTGGAGATGGTACGTCACCTTCTAATATAATTCGTTCACTTTTATTATCAGGGTCTGGAACTGGAATTGCTGATAATAAAGCTCTAGTGTAAGGGTGCTTTGGGTTAGTAAAAAGTGATTTCTTATCGGCGATTTCAACAATTTTACCAAGATACATAACAATAATACGATCAGAAATGTGACGAACAACCCCAAGATCATGTGAAATAAATAAATAAGTTAATTTAAATTCTTTTTGAAGTCTTTTTAATAAGTTTATTACTTGAGCCTGAATGGATACATCAAGAGCAGATACAGCCTCATCACAAATAATTAACTTCGGGTCTACTGATAAAGCTCGAGCAATACCAATACGTTGTCTTTGTCCACCACTAAACTCGTGAGGGAAACGATCAATTTGGTGTGGACCAAGGCCTACAGTTTCCATTAACTCTAAAATTTTTTCAGTCCGTTCACTTTTTGGAACTACATTTTGAATCTCCATAGCTTCCTCTAGTACTTGTCTAACCGTTTGGCGTGGGTTAATAGAAGCATAAGGATCCTGGAAAATAATTTGTAAATCTTTACGCTTTTTGCGCATTTCATTTTTACTTAATGTTAATAGATTTATACCATCAAACTCAACTTGTCCAGATGTAGGTTCTTCAAGTCTTAAAATTGCACGGCCAGTTGTTGATTTACCACAGCCAGATTCACCAACGATACTTACTGTTTCACCTTCATATACTGTAAAATTGACTCCATCTACAGCTTTAACATGATTTACTGTACGACCTAATAAACCACCTTTAATCGGAAAATGCTGTTTTAAGTCAGTTACTTTTAAGAGCTCTTTTTTCATACTCTTTTTTCACCTCCTGATTACCATCCCATTCATTTGAATAGATCCAACAACGAACTTCGTTTTCTGAATCTAGTTTTTTAAGTTCAGGTAATTTTGCTTCACAAATAGCACTCGCATGTGGACAACGTGGGGCAAATCGGCACCCTTCAGGCATATTTGTAGGACTTGGTACTGATCCTTTAATAACTTCTAATTCACCTTCAACATCTACATCGTGACGTGGTAGTGAATTTAATAAACCAATTGTATAAGGATGAGTAGGTGAATGGAAAAGGGACTTCACATCTGCGTATTCGACTACTTTACCAGCATACATAACCGCAACATAGTCACAAGTTTCAGCAACAACACCTAAATCATGTGTAATCATTATGATAGACATACCTAATTCATTTTGAAGTTTCTTCATTAGTTCTAAGATTTGAGCTTGAATTGTTACATCTAATGCCGTAGTAGGCTCGTCAGCAATTAATAGTTCTGGATTACAAGCTAGGGCAATAGCTATCATAACCCGCTGTCTCATACCACCAGATAATTCATAAGGATATTGCTTGACTCGTTGTTCCGGTGAAGGTATACCAACAAATTTCAACATTTCAACTGCTTTTTTTAATGCTTCTTTCTTACCAAGACCTTGGTGAATTCGAAAAGATTCTGCAATTTGATCACCAACAGTATATACAGGATTTAAAGAAGTCATTGGTTCTTGGAAAATCATTGAGATTTTATTGCCACGTATTTTACGCATTTGGGCTTCAGTCAAATTTAATAGGTCCTCTCCTTTAAAAAGGATTTCCCCACCTACAATTTTACCAGGGTTTTGAATAAGACGAAGAATCGAAAGTGATGTAATACTTTTTCCTGAACCAGATTCACCTACGATACCTAAAGTTTTTCCTTTTGGAACAGTGAAGTTTACACCGTTTACAGCCTTAACTTCTCCAGCATCTGTATAAAACGAAGTTCGTAAATCACGAACTTCAATAATTGTTTCATTATTACTCATAGTAACTCACACCCTTTGTTTAGGTTGTTTTTAATCTAAATCAACACGTTTATTCAAGTAACGATATGAAATATCGACAATTAAGTTAACTAGTACGAAAAGTAAAGAAATTATTAAAACAGCACCCTGTACAACTGGGAAGTCACGTGCACGAATTGCATCGATAATAAGTCGTCCCATACCATTAATAGAAAATACTGTTTCTGTTAATACTGTTCCACCAAGTAAAGAACCAAATTGTAAACCAACGATAGTAACAACAGGAATTAAAGCATTTTTTAGGGCGTGACGGTAAATAATTACACGTTCTTTCACACCTTTTGCTCTAGCTGTTCGAATATAGTCTTGTCCAATAACTTCAAGCATGCTTGAACGGGTCATACGAGCAATGATTGCTGCACCACCAGTACCTAAAGTAATGACTGGGAGAACGTTTTGTTGCCATGAACCCCAACCAGATGGAGAAAACCAACTTGTATCAAATGGTATCCAACTGATATTACCGATAGAAAACCATTGTATTAACATAAGCCCAAGCCAGAAGTTTGGCATTGATAGACCGAATAAAGCTACAATCATAATGGAGACATCTGTGAAAGTATAATGTCTTGTTGCTGAGATAATTCCAGCGAATAAACCAATAAAAATACTTAAAATCGTACTATATACGGCAAGCTCTACAGTGATCCAAAAGCGTCCTTTAATTTCATCCATTACAGGACGACCGTTTCTTACAGAGCTCCCTAAGTCACCTTGTACTGCATTTCCTATATATTTAAAATATTGAACTGGTAATGGATCATTTAATCCTAATCTCTCTCTCATTTGTTCAACTTGTTGTTCTGAAGCACTCTCACCGGCGATAATTTGTGCAGGGTCACCAGGAATGAGGTGCATAAGCATAAATACAAGAACAGTAACACCAATGAGTACAGGAATCGTTTGAATAATCCGTCTAATTATAAATGTAAACAATTTTAGTGCACCTCTCTTCTAGTTTTTCATTTTCGGATCTAGTGCGTCTCTTAAGCCATCGCCAAAGATATTAAATGCTAATACAACGATAACAATAGCCAGACCTGGGAATAAAGCAACATGTGGAGCGTCAAACATATAACTACGTCCAGCACTTAACATTGCTCCCCATTCAGGTGTTGGTGGTTGAGCACCCATTCCTAAAAATGATAAACCACTTGCAGTTAAAATCGCTGAAGCCATATAAAGACTAGATTGTACTATTATAGGGGATAAAACATTTGGGAGGATATGCTTGAAAATAATCCTTCCATCACTTGCACCAAGTGCTTTTACTGCATCGATATACTCTAGTTTTTTCACTGCTAATGTTGAACCACGTACAATCCTCGCAAAAGATGGTATAGCAAATATACCAACGGCAATAATAACATTAGTTAAACTTCCACCAAGTACACTTACTATAGCTAATGCTAAAAGTATTCCTGGGAAAGCAAGCAATACGTCCATTGTCCTCATAATAACAGCGTCAATTCTTTTACCGTAGTAACCGGAAATTAAACCAAGAAACACTCCGACAACGGTTCCAATTGCTACTGAAGAGAAACCAATAAATAACGTAATCGACATTCCATGGATAATTCGACTAAAGATATCTCTACCATGGTGATCTGTACCAAACCAATGCTCGGCTGAAGGAGCTGATAATTTGTTCATATGATTTTGTTCGGTTCCGTCATAAGGAACAAAGAATGGACCAATAAGAGCTATTATTATAAAAAGTAATATTAGAATTCCACCAACCGTAGCAGCCCTGTTTTTTCTTAATTTCTTAAAAAAAGTTTTCCAGCTTTCCAACCTAGGATTAGATGGAGAGTTCTGCATAAATGAATTCTTGTCTGTTTGTTCAATCATAGAATACTTCACCCTCTCTAAATTTTAAATATTCGACATAATTTGCATCATAGCTACACAAGAAATAATTATATCACTTATTTGTTATATTACAATGTTAAAAAATACTATACTAAAATTGCTTTTTTAGTTAGAGGGATAACTAAGTTTACTGATTTTTATAATTATTCAGCACTTGCTGAAATTTCTAAAAACTCTAGTTATACCATGGGAATTTGTCGATATTAAAATAGGAAGAAAATAATTATTTTAACTGTTATTAATATTATATTTGCTTTTTTGAGAAAATTAAGTTATATTCATTTTAGTTTTTAAAAATAGTTTTTTGAATATACAAACAAATAAAAATAGGGGGTTTCAAAATGTTTTCAAAGAACAAACTTTTTATGATTACAATTGCTTTGTTGTTATCTTTTGTAATCGCTGCCTGTGGTGCACAAGACGACACTACACCAGCTGGTGAAGAAGGAGAAGTTGAGGTTGTTGAAGGTGGCGATTTAGTTATTGCTCTTCCATCTGATGCTGTTTCATTAGATCCGCATGGGTCAAATGATTCACCTTCAAGTAATGTAGCAACAAATATTTACGATTCACTATTATTTCAAGATGCAAATGGTGAACTTCATCCTGCACTTGCTACGGAGTGGGATTTAGTTGAAGATACTGTTTGGGAGTTTAAGCTTCGTGAAGGAGTTAAGTTCCATGATGACTCAGATTTTAACGCTGAAGTTGTAAAAGCAAATTTTGATCGTGTTCTTGATCCTGAGGTTGCTTCACCGCGTTCTTTCCTATTTGATATGATTACTGATGTAACAGTTGTAGATGAGTTTACAGTACAATTTACTACTGAGTTTCCGTTTGCTCCACTACCATCTCACTTAGCGCATACTGGTGGTGGGATCATTAGCCTTGAGTCAATTGAAGCTGATTATGCGGCTATGGCTGAAGGGAAAGATCCAGGAAGTGTAGTTAATGAGAATCCAGTTGGTACTGGTCAATTTGTTTATGAAGAATGGGTACCTGGTCAATATGTTAAGTTAGCTAAAAACGAAAACTACTGGGGAGAGCAAGCGAAAATTGATACTGTAACATTTAAAGTAGTTCCAGAAGATCAAACTCGTATTGCTGAATTAGAAACTGGTAATTCACATATTATTGAGCAAGTTCGTTCAACTGACGTAAGTCGTATTGATGCTAACCCGGATTCATTCGTAGAAAAAACAGATAGCTTAAGTTTAGCTTATATCGGTTTTAACTTACAAAAAGCTCCATTTGATGATGTAAGAGTTCGTCAAGCTATTTCAATGGCAGTTAATAAAGATATTATTATTGATGGTCTTTTAGATGGATTTGGTACACCTGCTGTTGGGCCATTAGCTCCAAATGTATTTGGTTTTAATGAAACTGTTTCTCCAATTAGCTACGATGTTGAAAAAGCTAAAGAACTTTTAGCAGAAGCTGGTTATGAAGATGGTTTCAAAACAACGATTTGGACTAATGACAACCCTGCTCGTATGGATACTGCAGAATTTGTACAGTCTCAATTAAAAGAGATTGGTGTTGACGTAGAAATTGAAGTTATGGAGTGGGGTGCATATTTAGCGGGTACAGCTAGTGGTGAACATGATATGTTTATCCTTGGTTGGGTAACTGTTACAGCTGACGCTGACTATGGTATGTATGCATTATTCCATTCTAATAATCATGGTGAGGCTGGTAACCGTTCATTTATTGCAAATGACGAACTAGATGAGATTTTAGATGCGGCGCGTCAAGAATCTAATCCAGAAGTACGCCATGAACTTTACACACAAGCACAAGAAATTCTTGTAGAAGAAGCTCCAATGCTTTACACACACCACCAACAATATCTTGTAGGTGTTAGTGAGAATGTTCAAGGTTTCTGGCAACATCCAAATGGAATGTTCCAATTAGGGAATGTAACAATAAAATAAGGATGATAACGTAAAAGGGGCTGACTCTTAGATCGCATTATGCGTTTCTACAGAGTTAGTCTCTTTTTGTTGTTTGTTTTCATAAAATTAAACATTTTTTTGAAAGAAAATATAAAAAGGTTGGTTCAAATATTAAATAGTAGCTACTAAATACACTAAATAGTGCTTTTTTAGCCCGCGAGAATAAATTTTTGCTTTTTTCTTTTTGGATAAATCATCGTTCACAACTACGTCACAAAAAAAGTGATTTTTATCACATTGTGGGAAAATGTATGAAAGTATGATAAAAGCATAGAGAAAAAAATCATTTTTACTTTTATACATGTTCTTAGTTTCGGTATTAAGCTCCGTTATTAGGTGTTTAATCAATAGTGTACTTACTTAAGAAAGGGGAGAGAGACCGGTGAGAGATTTGCTGAGAAAACTAGACAAGAAAGTTTTATTATTTACTTTGATTGGTATTTTTGCAGGTATCGTTCTTTTTGCAGGGACTGCTGGAACGATGAAAGCGACGGATACGGGTGAGTTCTGTTCTAGCTGTCACATCATGGGGACGGCATTTGAAACTTTCGCAAATTCTAATCATGCTGCATTAACTTGTAATGATTGTCATGCACCACGTGATAGTTTTACAGCTAAAATGGCCTTTAAAGCAAAAGCAGGGGTAGGTCATATGTACATGAATACTCTTGGAGCTAGTAAAATTCCTGATGTATTACATGCCACAGCCGATTCGCAAGAAGTTATTAATAACAATTGTATTAGTTGTCATGAACCAGGGTTACAAAACGTAGATCACAGTGGTGCATATGATAGCTGTATCGATTGTCACCGTCAAGTACCGCATAATAAAGGTGACTTTAGACCGGCTGAATGGTTTGAGCCTGGACAATTTAAATTTGCAGAACCAACTAATAATAGAAAGGAATGAATATAATGCGTAGCACTAACAAAAAATCGCTTTTGTTACTAATAATATCTGCCATCTTAATGCTTGTATTAGTAGGGTGTTCAGGATCTCAAGCGCAAGAGAAAGAGCCAATGAACACTGGACTAGATCCAAACGAATGGAATAACTTAGCATTTAAAGATAAGTTTCCTCTACATTGGGAAAGTTATATGAAAAACATGGAGAATGAAAAAGAAGTAGTACCCAAAAATGATCCTTCAATTGAGCCACTTTTACCGATTGTTTGGAACGGATTTGGTTTTGCGGTTGAATATAACTTAACACGCGGTCACACATATGCGTTTGAAGATCAAATGAATGTTAGACGAATTACTGGAAACCCAAATGCAGTTTCTGCTTGTATGTCATGTAAGACAACTGTCTTCCCTGCAATGATTGAGGAGTTTGGTCCTGAACGTGCATATAAACTTAACTATCATGAAGAAGCACTACCATGGTTAGAAGAATTCGCAGGCGATGATAAAGGTATGATGACTGATGGTAAAGGAAATGTTGCTGAGTGGGGCCATGCATCTGTTGGATGTGCTACATGCCATGATCCTGTAACTATGGAATTACGTATTTCTCTTCCGCAATTAACTGACGCATTAGATAGATTAGGGTTTGATTATGAAAATGCAACCCAACATGATATGCGTTCTCTAGTTTGTGCCCAATGTCATGTTGAATACTATTTCGATCCATTAAATGATTTACAAACAACATTCCCTTGGGGGTATGGATTAACATTTGAAGATCAGTGGGAATACTCTGAGTACCAAGCTTCAAGAGAAGGTGGTTTTAAAGGTGAGTATGTTTCTACTATTTCTAATACACCAATCTTAAAAGCTCAACATCCTGAATATGAATTATGGAGCTATGGTCCTCACCAAACAGTATCGTGTGCGGATTGTCATATGCCATATCAAAGAGTAGACGGTAAGAAAAAGATTTCATCCCACCGTTGGGGCTCACCACTATTAACAATTGAAGAATCTTGTCGCACTTGTCATGGTGATAAGTCACAAGACTATTTAGAAACCCGTGTGGGAGATATTCAAAAACGTCATAAAGAACAATTATTAAGAGCACAAGATATTGGTGCAACTGCTCACTACTATGTAAACCGTATGATTACTCGTGGTGTTGATGAAGAAAAGATTAAAGAAGTTCAAGCGCTAGTGCGTGAAGGACAATGGTTCTGGGATATGCCTGCTGCTGAAAATTCGTATGGGTTCCATAATCCAGACGGTGCGATGGCGTCATTTGCAAGATCAATTGATCGATCTCAAGAAGCTATTCTTGTTGCTACAAGAGCATTAATGGCTATCGGGGAAGATATTGATGAGTTAGAGCGTCAAATTGAAGTAACAAAACAAAATGTTATCAATGAAACAGTTTCTCATGAAAAACATAAGCAGGCAATTAACGAATGGTTCCCGAATGTTCGTGATAACTAGTTTATAATTTTAGCAACTCCTTTCAAAGATCATCACTTTGAAAGGAGTTTTTTTATATTTTTCAACTTTTTGTTCATGAATTTGTCACAATGAAATGTGATGATGATCACAGTTGTGGCATTTTTGCTCATGTTAAAAGTTGTTTTGTGTGCCAGTCATTTCTAAACATATCAATAGTGAAAAAATGATTTTTTTTAACAAAATCTCTATATCCTTTGATAATAAGCTTCAAAGCGACATGACTAGGAGGTGAGAATATTCTATATATAAAGGTTAAGAGTTTTTTTGCATAATCACAATTTATAAATTTCTAACTTGAAAACTGTCTAGCTCCAGGCGCGCGCCTTGCGCTTTTCTTTTTAAGTTTGTTCAAAAAATGTTCACAAAGATGAGTGATATTTCTCACAGTGGTGTCAAAGGTTTGAACGTAATCTTATAGTAGATTATATAATTTTGTGTGAAATTATGATTTTAATGTTGAATGGTTTTACATACCAAGGACTTGTTAGGTACTAATTTTAGGTAATATTCCATTTAACTATTACCTAGTTAACCTATAAAATTACTAAAGATACTTTTGGGAGGGGGGAGAACGTGAAAAAACTACTAGAGAAACTGAACAAAAAACTTCTACTGTTTACATTAGTCGGTGTCTTTATTGGTATAGTAGGGCTTGCTGTAACAGAGGGGGCGATCAACGCTACTGATACTCCAGAGTTTTGTGCTAGTTGTCACGTCTATGAAAGAACAATAACAACATTTAATAACTCTAATCATGCTGCTCTTAACTGTAACGATTGTCACGCACCTACAGATAGTAAAATCGCAAAATATACGTTCAAAGGAATTAGTGCAGTAAGTCATGGTTATATGACAACAATTGGTGCTAGTAAAATACCAGATGTCATTCATGCCACTGCAAAATCTAGAGAAATTATTGAGAAAAACTGTATTAGTTGTCATGAACCAGGGTTACAAAATATTTCACATGACGCTAAAGGCTCATGTATTGATTGCCATCGTCAAGTACCACATATGAGTGGTGATTTCCGACCTGATGAGTGGTTTGAACCAGGTAATTTTGAGTTTAATAGGTAATTAATAGTTGAAAGGGATGAAATAAATGGGGAACTTCAAGAAAAAGTCACTTTTGTTAATAGCGTTGTATTTCTTGTTGCTCACAGCCTTAGTGGCGTGTAGTAGTTCTGAAGCAAAAGAAAATGAACCTATGGACACAGGTTTAGACAAAAATGAATTTTTGAATATAGCATTTAAAGATCAATTTCCTCTACAATGGGAAAGTTACATGAAAAATATGGTCAATGAAAAGGACGTTATTCCTAAAAGTGATCCTTCAATCGAACCGTATCTTCCGGCTTTATGGAGTGGGTATGGATTTGCAGTTGAGTATAATACAACACGAGGTCACACATATGCCTTAGAAGATCAAATTAATATTAGACGAGTTACAGATAAGACAGGTGGTTCATGCTTAACATGTAAATCATCTGTAGTACCTCATCTACTTAGTGATGAAGAATTTGGAGATGAATATTGGGCAGCTAATTTCAATAATGAAATTCTTCCACGTATTACTGAACTTGGGGCTCCTGGAGTTAGTGAAGAATTAGGAGAATGGGGGCATATTTCAATTGGTTGCTCAGATTGTCATGACCCGGTTACAATGGAATTGAGAGTGACTCGACCATCTTTCACAAATGCAATGGAAAGAATGGGAGTAGATTTATCACGAGCAACTCAAAATGATATGCGTACTTATGTATGTGCACAATGTCACGTAGAATATTATTTTGAACCAGAAAAGAATAAAGTAACATTCCCTTGGGACTTAGGTTTACGAGTTGAAAATATATATGAATATAAAGAAACAATTGCTAAAGAGCAAGGTTTTGATTACGATTGGATACACCAAATTTCTGGAACTCCTTCACTAAAAGCTCAGCACCCTGAATTTGAGTTATCTAGCTATGGGCCGCACGGAACAGCAGGTGTTTCTTGTTCAGACTGTCATATGCCTTACCAACGTGTCGATGGTAAAAAGAAAATCTCTTCTCACCGGTGGGGATCTCCTTTAGAAACTATAGAAGAATCTTGTCGCACATGTCACGGTGATAAAACACCAACACAGTTAGAGGATCGTGTTAAAGACATTCAAGAACGTCATAAAGTTGCATTACTAGAGGCTCAGGAGTTAAACACAATTTCCCATTACTATGTGAACCGCATGATCACTGCAGGAGTATCAGAAGAAAAAATTGGAGAAGCACAGCAACATGTTAGAAAAGCTCAATGGTATTGGGATTTTATAGCTGCTGAGAATTCTTATGGTTTTCATAACCCTGATGGATCAATAGATGCGTTTAGAATTTCTTCAATTGAATCTCAAGCAGCAATTGTTAAGGCTACTGAAGAATTAGCAAAATTAGGTGAAGATATTGAAGAGTTGAAACGCCAAATTGAAGTAACGATGCAAACTATTTATGATGAAGAAGATCATTTTGAAAAACACAAACATGCAATAAATGAATGGTTCCCAGCACAATATTAAAAAAATATGTAAAAACACCGCAAATATTTTGTGGTGTTTTTTTCTTTAGTTTTGGCAATAATGGATTTTGTTAGTTTTAACATCGTTTTTAATGGTTTTTTGTAATTGTTGTTTAATATTGGAAAATCCCACATTATCACATAAATCAGTCACAGTTATTTCACTCTCTCCTGTGACATTTTTCACAGTTATTAAATCGATTACATTATAAAGTCAAACTAGGGAGTATTTATATAGAGACATAGATGAATAGAAGGGGAGAAATATATATGAAAAGGAAATTTAGAGGCTTTGTCCTATTTGCACTGATCCTCTTAATACAAATAACCATCTTACCAGTAAACGAGGTATATAGTAGTGAGGCTGAAATTTCTTTAACAGAATTAGATATAAAAGTAATGCCAGAGTTTATAAATCCTGAAGATTGGGATGATACTATTCCTTCTTTGCTAGTTGGTTATCATGGAACATTTACTAACCATTCTGATAGCGTTTTTAATGGTGAAATTACAATAAGTGTTCCTACTCATTTGCCACTTTTTAAAGAAGGTTTTGTGGCTCAATTTAAAGATCCAACTGATACTCAACCAACAGAAGAGGCCTATACAGTTAATTTTGAGGAGCAATACTTTTCTTGGTCTCCATCGAACCCTATCCAACCTAATGATGAGTACTATTTCGTTTTGGAATATTTCAGTGCTCCTATCGAAGGAGAGGTTGAACGAAATTTCCAATATGAATATATTCCAGACTCTGATATTCAATATTTGAGTTTAACATTTTACGCCCCTTTTCAAGCAGAAAATTTTCAAATTAATAAAGAAGCAGATTTAATAACACAATCATTTGGAGTAGAAATACAAGTTTTTGAGTATAACGATATAAAACAAGGTGAGATTCTTGATTTTAACGTTTCTTATAAGAAGGATAGTATCGTAACTACAGTTGAAGCATTTAACGACTTCACGATGCCTAATGATGAAACACACGCAGGTCTTAACCAACAAGCACCTATACAAAATCAAGGTAATGAATCTTTTATGAATGCTGAAAATATTGTCATGGTAATATTAATGTTCCTAATGATAGGAGCTTTTATCTTTATTATTATTCGCAAAAAGAATATGCCACAAACTCAAACTAAAGAGAATAAAGACACGCCGAAAAAGATTGTTAATAAAGATGAAGAAATAAAAAAGCTTAGAAAATTATTAGCCGATGGGCAAATTGATGAAAGAACATATAAAGAAAAAAGATCAAAGTTAGATTAAAGGGGAGGCGTTAAGATGAAGAAAAATACTAAAGTTTTACTGGGTGGAAGTACAATTATTATAGCTATCTTAATATTATTAATTGCTGCAACACCAGGAGCTAGTGGTACGGAGATCCCTCTTCACGAAGCAATCACAAACCCAGAGAAATACAAGGATCGTTACATTACGACAGAAGGATTCCTAATTGAAGATTCTATTGATTGGAGAGCAGATGAAATAGAGCTACGCTTTGATATTGTTGATGAAGATGGGAATGTGCTATCTGTTTTCCACGATCGTCCGAGGCCAGATAACTTTTCAGAAGGAGTTATTGTTATCCTAGGGGGGTATATTGAACCAGGGGAACCGTTCCGAGCAGAACGTGTCCAAACGAAATGTCCGTCAAAATATGAAGGAGAGGATCCTTCTAACTATGATGCTGAGTTCCATAAAGAGCTTCTAGAGAACGATTAAGAAACAATACACTAAGGGTATTTAGGCCTTGCAGGGTTACTCCTTGTGAAAGGCCTCTTTTATCTTAGTGATCTAAAAACAAAGAAGGTGAACATCGTGCATATTATCGGAAATTTATCAATTTATTTGGCGTTAGCTTTATCAATTTATGCATTTATTATATTTATTTTAGGGATATATAAACAAGATCAAAGGTTAGTAGATAGTGGGAAAGCGGCTACTTTAGCTGTCTTTATTTTAGCGACTATTTCCATGGCAATATTATTTATTGCCTTAGGTACTAGTCAATTGCAGTTTGAGTATGTTGCATCATACACGAGTACGGATCTACCTTTAGTTTATAAGTTAGCAGCTTTATGGGCAGGGAATGCAGGCTCTTTACTACTTTGGACATTTTTCTTAACGATGTATACCTTTATGGTTGCATATTCAAAGAAAATGAAAAACAATCCATTAACCCCTTATGTTTGTTCGATTATGCTAGCTAATACAATTTTCTTCTACCTTATATTAAGTTTTGTAACGAAACCATTTATATTGCTAGATTATGTTCCAGCTGAAGGTCGTGGATTAAATCCGATGCTACAAGACCCTGGAATGCTTCTTCACCCGGTGACCTTATATCTAGGTTATGTTGGATTAGCAGTACCGTTTGCTTTTGCAATTGCTGCACTAATTATTAAAAATATCGATGCTTTTTGGCTTCGCATGACTAGACGTTGGACGATCGTTGCTTGGGTGTTCTTAACTTTAGGAAACGTAATTGGTGGTTATTGGGCATACATGGAATTAGGTTGGGGCGGTTATTGGGCTTGGGACCCAGTAGAAAATGCCTCATTTATGCCGTGGTTAACGGTAACTGCATACTTACACTCTGTCATGATCCAAGAACGAAAAGGTATGTTGAAAATCTGGAACATTAGTTTAATTATTCTTTCTTATGCGTTAACACTCTTTGGAACGTTTTTAGTAAGGAGTGGAGTGCTAACTTCAGTACATGCCTTTGGTGATTCAAATCTAGGTGCGTATTTCTTAATCTTCATGGCGTTAGCAGTTATATTCTCTTTATATATTTTAATGAGTAGATATCATTTATTGAAACAAGATAGTGGTCAGTTTGAATCGTTTTTATCAAAAGAAAGTAGTTTCCTAGTTAATAATTTAATTTTAGTTGGTGGTACGTTTGCGGTGTTTTGGGGAACGATTTTCCCGTTAGTATCTGAGGCAGTAAGGGGCTACAAGGTAACAGTAGGGATTCCGTTTTTTAACACAGTTATGTCACCAATTTTACTAGCGTTAATTTTTGTTATGGCTGTTTGTCCTTTAATTGCTTGGCAACGCTCAACGACTAAGAATTTACGAGATAACTTCTTAATTCCGGCGATTATTAGCTTAGTTATTGTTGGTTTGTTAGCAGGCTTAGGAATGAGAGCCGCTTATCCGATCATCTCCTATGGTATTATTTCGTTTATGATACTAACACATATTTTAGAATTTTACCGTGGAGTGAAGGCGAGAAGAAAAGTAACAAAAGAATCGGTTCCAGTAGCTTTATATTGGTTAATGGTTAAAAATCGCCGACGTTACGGTGGGTATATCGTACACTTTGGTATTGCTCTTATGGCAATCGGAATTGTTGGTTCAAACTTTGATAGTGAAACGATGAAAACTATTCCAAAAGGCGGAACGATTGAAATTGAAGACTATGTTTTAACGTATGAATATATTGCACAACGTTCGGAAGGCTTAAACGATGTAGTATTTGCTAATATTCGTGTACAAAGAGATGGTAAAGAAATTGGTTATGTCCAACCTGAACGAATTTTTTACGGGAATTGGGAAGAACCTTCAACAAATGTGGCGGTATTAGGAAACCTTCGTGAAGATTTATATGTCGTTTTAAGTGCTTGGGAAAGTGATGAAAGAGCAACTTTTGTTGTTAAGGTAAATCCGTTAGTTCGTTGGGTTTGGATCGGTAGTTATGTATTAGTTCTAGGATCAATCTTTGCAATCTGGGGTGGGAAATATGGAAACATTACACCAAGGTATAAAGGTCCAAATAGGAAGGTGTCGTAATGAAAAAAGTCTTTTTTGTTTTGGTGCTCCTGTTGTCAATGGTTGCATTGCCTGTTTCTGCCGTTGATCAATACGACTTTAAATCACAAGAGTTTAAAGAAGTGGCTAGTCAATTTATGTGTATGTGTGGCTGTGGTCAAGATCATTTCGAATGTAATATGCAAGGTTGTGGTTTAAATGATGCCTTTAAACAAGAAATGAAAGAAATGATGGATGATGGGCTAAATAAAGATGAAATAAAAGATTACTACGTGAGTATGTATGGTGAGGAAATCTTAACAGCACCAGAAAAACGTGGGTTCAGTCTTGCTGCATGGATATTGCCATTTTTTGTACTAGGTACTGCTGGAACTGGCCTTTTCTATGTTATTCGAAAATGGATCAAAGTAAACCGTAGTTCTGAGAATGTAAGTTCTGATACTACGGACCTTGATGAGACAGAAGATGAAATTCTGAAATCAATCATTGACGAAGAACGTAAAAAATATTATTAGGATGTTGAATAGTGAAAACAATTATAACAACAATATTATTTTTCATAGTTTTTCTTAGCTCAAATGTAGGTTTAGTTAATGGAGAGTTTTATGATATAAACTCTCCTGAAGTAAAAGAGGTTGCTAGTAAGTTTTCAATGCAAGGTCATGAAAATCATGATTTGGCAACCTGTGCAACAAAACAACGATATTATGAAGATATCGCAAGTCTATTAAATGAGGGTAAGAGTGAGCAAGAGATCCTTGATTACTATTACAGTATGTATGGCGAAGAAGGGTTAATAGTACCTGAAAAACGTGGTTTTAGTTTAGCTGCATGGATTACGCCTTTCTTTGTATTGGGTGTGGCTAGCTTTATCCTATTTATAGGGTTAAAAAATATTATTATAAATAAAAAAGGAAAACTTTTTGAGAAAACTAAAGTAGAGAATGTAGAAGATGAAATTATGCAATCGATCATTGACGAAGAACGTAAAAAGTACTACTAGGATGTGAGAGCTCATGGCTTATATAGTTGCTTTATTAATAACGGCATTTTGCTTGTATATTGTAATTACTCCTTTATTAAGACCGAAAGTGGAGTTAGAGGCAGTAAAAATAGTAGATGATATGGATGATATTTCGCTAAAAAATATCTATGCAACACTAAATGAATTAGAAATGGATTATCATATGCAAAAGTTGTCTGAAGAAGATTATAGTAGGTTAAAAGTTGAATATGAGAAACTAGCCGCAGAATTTATTGCAAAAGAAAATCGTGATAAAACAACGACAAACACAAATGAAAGTGTAGTGAAAGATATTGAAGCTGAAATAGAAGAGGAGTTGGCGAAACTCCGAAAAGAAAGAAGGGGAGATTAATGATCGACCTGATTTTGGCTTCAGCAATCACACGTTCTTCTCCTGCATTTCATAACCCAGGCCATTTGCGAATGTGGTACGATTCGCCACTTAGAAACTTTGACGCCCATCTTTTTACTGCGATTATCGTGATGATTATTTTTGCAGGCGTAGGTTGGTTTGTATACTTTCAAATGAAAAATAGAGCATCAGAAGAGAAATTGGAAGCGAACACAGATGAAAAGAAGTTCCATGATTTAGTTGTAAAACAAAAAGTCATTATGAATAAGTTGTTAGAGTTAGAAGAAATGAAAAAAACAGGTAACCTTTCAGATCAAGAATACGAAACCAAAGCTAAAGCATACCGTGAGCACCTTGTAAAAGTGAAAGTGCAATTGCAACAGTTTATGGACTAAAAAGGAGATAAGACCATGATTGAAACAAAAGGACTCATTAAAACAATCGGAGACAAAATGATTCTTCGTGGTATTAACCTTTCAATTGAAAAAGGAGAAACTGTTGCAATACTAGGGCCGAATGGAGCTGGCAAAAGTACAGTGCTGAAAATTTTGGGTGGTTTAGTTAAAGCTAGTTCTGGCGAAGTGAAAATTGCTGGACTGGATATGAAAAAAGATTCTTATGATAGCAAAAGAAAAATAGGATTTTTAGCGCATAATAGTTTTTTATATGATCATTTAACGCCATTAGAAAATTTGAAGTTTTTTGGAAAGCTTTACGGTGTTCAAGATGTTGAAGAACGAGCGAAAAAATTAATTGATGAAGTAGGGCTTAGTTTTTTTATGCATGATCCAGTTAGATCGTTTTCACGTGGGATGATTCAAAGAATTGCTATCGCCCGAGCGATCATTCACGATCCTGAGATTTTATTGTTTGATGAACCACACACAGGCTTAGATCAACAAGCTATTCAGCTATTAAATAAAGTTATTTTGCGTATGAAACAGGAAGGTGCGACGATTATAATGGTCACACATGATTTTGGGCAAGCCTTAGAAACTTGTGATCGATTCGTCATTATAAAGAATGGTAAAGTAGTTGATGATTTACAAAATATCGAAAAAAATCTTGAAGCCATAACTGAAAAATACATGGAACAGGTGGCAAGTCTATGAACAACTTATTCAGATCAGCCTTTATTATAGCTGGTAAAGATCTTTATTCCGAATGGAAAACAAAGCAAATCGTTTCAACGATGCTCATATTTTCTGGGCTTGTTATCGTAACCTTTAGTTTTGCTTTTGACCCATCTAATAATACTGTTCGTGCCATCATTCCTGGACTGATTTGGGTTATTACTATTTTTGCAGCTATTCTAGGTTTAAATCGTTCCTTTTTGTCTGAAACAAAAAACGACAATCTTTACGGAATGATTGTTTCACCTACTGATCCTTCTAGTATTTACTTAGGAAAAGTTTTAGCTAATTTTGTTTTCGTATTGTTAGTTCAACTTATTTCCATTCCGGTATTATTTCTATTATTTGATTTCCGCTTTGTTGGGAACTTAGCTTTGTTTGTAGGAGTAGTTTTTTTAGGTACATTTGGGTTTATTAGTGTAGGCACATTTTTAGCAGGGTTAGCAGCTAATTCTAGAAGCAGTGAAATGCTTTTACCGATTTTACTGTTTCCTATTGTAAGTCCGCTTCTTATTGCTGCTGTTCAAGCAACAAGAATTCTATTAATAGATATAGAGCAACTATCAAGTGCAATTTCTTGGATGCAGTTAATGGGAGTTTATAATTTACTCTTTTTTGTATTATGTTTAATTCTTTTTGAATATGTGTTGGAGGTGTAAAAGGGTATGAATAGTAAAAGTGGGGACTTAACTGATATCCCAAAAGAAACCCTTTCGTATAAAATTTTGTTTTATATTTCTATTCCGATGATGGTTGTGGCCTTATATTTAGCATTTGTTTGGACTCCTGTTGAAGCTGTGATGGGTGTCGTACAGAAAATATTTTATTTCCATGTAGCTTCTGCTTGGGTTGCTTTCTTCGCCTTTTTCGTTGTAGCTTTGTTTAGTATTCTGTATCTAATTAAACGAAACAGAATATTTGATTTATACGCAGGTTTCTCTGCAGAAATTGGGGTTGTCTATACAGCTATTGTCTTAACAACTGGTCCAATATGGGGACGGTCTTCTTGGAACGCTTGGTGGAGTTGGGAGCCAAGACTGACGACTACTTTAATCATGTTTTTTATGTATATTGCTTACATTATGATTAGAAAAATGGAAGGTCCTTGGGAAAAGAAAGCCCGTCTTGCTTCCGTGTTTGGTATCATAAGCGTTATTAATGTACCAATTGTATTTATGTCAATTCGGTGGTGGAATTCGAGACTTCATCCTGTAGTTTTTGGTGAAGGAGCGAATGAGGTCGGTGGCGGAATTGAACCATCAATGCTATTTGCTCTTATTTTCTCAGTCTTCACAATGACAGTGGTATATTTTGTGCTCTTACAAAAAGGAGTCTATATTGAAAAACTTAAAATTCATGCAGATCGTATAAAAGAACGTATGCAAGAAAAGATGCTTGGTTAAAGGGGGATATTTGATATGGCATACTTATTTGCGGCTTATTCAGTTATTTGGTTATTGTTAGCAGGATATATTTTTACTCTTGGTAAACGTCAGAGTGATATTGCAAAGCAACTGAAATTTCTACAAGAGTTAGAAAAAAAGTGATTGTTTTACAACCTCAAGTGAACAAGGCGGTGGTTTGTTAATGAAAAAAACAAAAGTAGTACAGATGATCGTTTTAGTTTTTGTTATTGCGATGTTAGCCACCATGGTCTTAGGTTTACGATCAGTTGGTAATACTGTAGGTATTGGTGAAGAGGCATACGATTTCGAATTACAAGATTTAGACGGTAATACCCATCGACTTTCTGATTACCGTGGTGAAATTGTTATTTTAAACTTTTTCGCTACATGGTGTGTTTCCTGTGTTGCTGAAGCACCTGAACTTGAAAAGTTTAACGAAGAATTTAAGGATGAGATGAATTTATTTATCGTTGTTAAAGGAGAGCCTTTAAACACTGTAAAAAGGTATGTTGAAGAAAAAAATTCAAACAAAACGTACATTCTTGACTTTAACAATCATGTATCGAGACGTTTTGGTGCACTTGGACAACCTGAGACGATTATGATTAACGAAGAAGGTATCATTGTTGAACATTTCATTGGTGGGGTAAACCGAGACTTTTTAGGAGTTAAACTAAAGGAATTACAAGGTTTAAGATAATTAATAATTCAAAAAGGGACCGGTATGGTCTCTTTTTTCAGTATCAGAATTTATAAATTTCTAACCTGAAAACTGTCTAGCTTCAGTCGCCATCGGCTCGATCACTTCAGTCAAGGCTCTGATTTCACTGACTTCCTGGTTTGCTTCTTTGATGATGCTTCATGCTACTTTGCTTCGAGGAAGCCTACTTCGAAGCATTGCTGTCAGACGCAGAAGCACATAGATTGCGGTCAAAGAGCAGACCGCTACTTGCCGACCTTCCAGTGTTTGTCTCCGTTAGGCAGGCGCCTTTTGCTTTTCTTATTTATACTACTAAAAGAGTTTTTTCTAAATAAGTCATACTCAGCATTTATACACGAGTGTTGTCAAATAAGGTTGATAGTTGTTTAATGAAATTAACATTATGGATTTTCATTATGGTATGAAGGTATAGCATTGGAAGTATGATCATGAAGTGGAGGTTAAGAAGTGTTTGTAGAAGAAGATATTTTATTTATGAGGAAGGCGCTTGAGGTTGCTCAACAAGCTGAAAATATAGATGAGGTACCAATTGGTGCTGTTGTAGTTAAAAATGGTGTGATTATTGCCACTGGTTACAATAGACGTGAGATTGACCAGAGAGCTATTGCTCATGCGGAGTTATTAGCGATAGATGAAGCTTGTCGAGTGTTGGGTACATGGCGTTTAACGGACTGTACTTTATATGTAACACTAGAGCCTTGTCCAATGTGTGCTGGGGCTATTGTTCAATCAAGAGTTGAGCGAGTTGTTTATGGTGCGAGTGACCCAAAAGGTGGTTGTGGAGGAACGATTTTTAACCTTTTAAATGAGGAACGTTTTAATCATCAGTGTGTCGTTGAAAAAGGTGTATTAGAACAAGAATGTGGCGAAAGACTAACCAACTTTTTTAGAAAGTTAAGGAAAAGAAATAAAAAATAATTAAAAAACATCAACTTTTAGGAAGAAAGGTCAAATTGAGTTTATTATAGTATGAGCTTTAAAACATAGCCTTTTCCTTACTTTAACTACCTTTCCTAAAACAAGTCTCCTCGTCCACTTGCTTTTTTTTATGAAAACGTCTATACTAAATTATGCGTCACACAAATGGCGCGTAAAAAAGTTTATAAATTTGTCGTGCTAGGTGGGGAGGTAGCGGTGCCCTGTACTCGCAATCCGCTATAGCGAGACGGAATCCCTTCCCTAGGTCTTGTTATCGTGGGGTCTGCCCTAAGTAAGTGGTGTTGACATTTGGGTTCTACGCAACGGAAACCCATGAACCCTGTCAGGTCCGGAAGGAAGCAGCAGTAAGTGGCCCCTTCCGTGTGCCGTAGAGTCGCCTGAATCGAGCTAACTGCTTAGGTAACGCCTGGGGTAACTTGATCAAAGGAAGGTGCACGGCAGTAAATTTATAAAGGAGCAATTCTCAAATGAGAGTTGCTCCTTTTAATGTCTTCAAGTTAATGAGTACGTTGTTGAAGGCAAAACTTTATTTATAGGAAAACGATAAAATCACAACTGATTTTATCGTGTGTATATTATCATTATATCGCTTCCTTAAACCTTGAGAATTTTAAAAATGAAGAAGGAAGTTACCGCTATTATGAAGTTTAGATCAAACATAATTATACTTATCACGAAAGTGTACTAATCTACATTATATACACTTTGAAATCTATCAATTGAAAAGGTATAATATTTACTAGTGAAGTTCCCCGGGAGGTGAACAAATGAGCTATCAAGCATTATATCGAGTGTGGCGTCCGAAGCAACTTAGTGATGTGGTCGGCCAAGAGCATATTACAAAAACAATAAAAAACGCACTCATTCAAGAGAAATTATCCCATGCGTATCTTTTTACAGGACCTAGGGGAACAGGGAAAACTAGTGCTGCTAAAATTATCGCTAAAGCGGTTAATTGTCAATGTGCACCGGTTGATGAACCTTGTAATGAATGTGAAGCTTGTATTGGTATCTCAGACGGTTCTATTGTTGATGTTATTGAAATTGATGCCGCATCAAATAATGGAGTAGACGAGATTAGAGATATTCGAGACAAAGTTAAGTTTGCTCCAAGTAGTGGTATTCGTTATAAGGTATATATTATTGATGAAGTCCACATGTTATCTACCGGAGCATTTAATGCTCTGTTAAAAACGTTAGAAGAACCTCCGAAACACGTTATTTTTATTTTAGCTACAACAGAGCCACATAAAATTCCTTTAACAATCATTTCTAGGTGTCAGCGATTTGATTTTAAAAGAATTACAAGTGAAGCTATGATTAGTCGAATGCAATTTATTTTAAGTCATTATGACACTAACGTTAATCAGGATGCTTTGTCGATGATCGCTAGAGTATCTGAAGGTGGTATGAGGGATGCATTGAGTTTATTGGACCAAGCGATCTCTTATTGTGATGAAGAAGTTTTATTAGAGGATATACTTACAATAACGGGAGCGGTTTCTCAAGGGCTTTTGATGGAAGTAGCAGATGCTCTAGTTACAGCTGATGTAGTAAAAGCATTAAATTCTGTTGATAAACTTGTATCTGCAGGAAAAGATCCAACTCGGTTTATAGAAGATTTTATCTTCTTTTATCGAGATATGTTATTGCACAAAACGGCACCTCAGCTTAGTGGTGTACTTGAAAGAGTATCGGTCGATGATAAGTTCATTAACATTAGTGAAAAAACTAATACGAGTTGGATTTATCAAACCATTCAAATTTTAAATGAAATTCTTCAAGATATGAAATGGTCGAGTCATCCTAAAATTTTTATTGAAGTTGCGATTGTGAAGATTTGTAATACTCAAATTCAGGTAAATGAAGCAAAAGGTGAAGACTACCAACTATTAGTGAAAAAAGTTGAGTTTTTAGAAAAACAATTAGCGAATATTCAAACTCTACCTCAAACGCACTCCAACCAGTCGCAAGAAAAACCAAAGAAAAATCAAGGTCAATTCAGAGGCGGTGCTAGGAGTAGTGTTAGTTCAAATCAAGTAAAAGAAATGCTTAAACAAGCTACAAAACAAGATTTGCAGCGTATAACTAGTAGTTGGGGACAAATAATGGAATTAGTTAAGAAGCAAAGTGTACCAGCTCATGCATGGTTGTCTGATAGTAAACCAGTTGCAGCTTCTAAAAATATGATCTTACTTGCTTTTCAAAATGAAATGCATAGAGATATGGTTGATTCGAAATTCCGTCAGATGATAGAACAAATATTAGTTAACGTTTTTTCAGATCAACTTAAATTTTTGACCATATTAACAAATCAATGGGAAGGAATAAAAGAAGATTTTGTTAGAGAACAACGTGGTGATGCGGATCCGACTTCTGATGGTGATCCGATTGTTGAGGAAGCTATGAAATTAGTAGGTTCAGAGTTAATTGAAATAATTGATTAATGAAAGCGAGGAAAAAGTGATGAAAAACATGGGAAATATGATGAAACAAATGCAAAAGTTACAAAAACAAATGGCTAAGGCTCAAGAAGAACTTAAAGAAAAAACGGTAGAAGCAACTGCTGGTGGTGGAATGGTAAAAGTCATCGCTTCTGGGGAAAAGAAGATTCTTGAAGTGATCATTTCAGAAGAAGTTGTTGATCCGGATGATATTGAAATGTTACAAGATTTGATTTTAGCTGCAACAAATGAAGCATTAAATAAAGTTGATGATTTAATTAATCAAGACATGGGTAAATTTACAAAAGGTATGAATATGCCAGGTTTATTCTAAACTAATGGTTGTAGTTGAGTAAGGGTGCTGTGTGCTTTTTTTGTTAAGCTTTCAGTGCCCTTATTTAATCAAGTTACTGATTTTTAGTTACTGATACTACTTTGAGAAACTGCATGTACTTTGCTTCAAGGCAAACTACTACGAAGCGGTGCTTGCAGACGCAGAAGTACTGGGGAGCCGAGAAATGACCTCTGTCAGAGGGGTTTCATACCTATTGCTCATAATCAAGGCGCTTGCGCTTTTCTATTAGGAGGAAAACACGTGCAATATCCTGAACCGATATCGAAATTAATTGAAGGATTTATGAGATTGCCAGGAATTGGTCCAAAAACGGCGACCCGACTGGCTTTTTTTGTATTGGATATGAAAGAAGATGATGTTTTAGATTTTGCAAAAGCTTTAGTTAATGCTAAAAGGGATCTTACTTATTGCTCTGTTTGTCATAACATTACTGATACTGATCCTTGCTATATTTGTGAAGATACAAGAAGAGATAAATCAATTATTTGTGTTGTACAAGATGCCAAGGATGTTATTGCGATGGAAAAAATGAAGGAATATCGAGGGTTATATCATATTTTACAAGGTGCAATATCCCCAATGGAAGGAATTGGTCCAGAGGATGTTAAAATTCCAGAGTTATTAAAGAGGCTTCAAGATGATACCATTCAAGAAATTATCCTAGCTACAAATCCTAATATTGAGGGTGAGGCAACTGCTATGTATATATCTCGTCTAGTGAAACCGACGGGAATTAAAGTGACTAGAATTGCCCACGGTCTTCCAGTTGGTGGTGACTTGGAATATGCTGATGAAGTTACACTTTCAAAAGCGATAGAGGGTAGAAGAGAACTATAATAAAAAGGGGTAATGAGATGCGGCTTTTTAAGAGGAAAGGGAAAATAAGAAAGCTTGAAGATCAACGTTTAGTGTCTCATATTGAAGAATTAAAAGTAAATCTTGTTAATCAAACTGAATTAGTGAAAAAGAGTTTGGATCCATCTGGAGAAGTATTATTTAACCTTAAATTAACTGAAGCGAAATATTTATTTTTATTAAAAGAAGCAAGATGTAGAAAAAAGAACATAGGTAAATCTTATTAAAGATTTCCTGTGTTCTTTTTTTTATAGTTCAGAATAGGATGATATTAGAGAAGCTTGTCACAAAGTTTAGGAGGGGAAGATTGTGGATCCTATTATTATTGTAGCTTTATTAAGTGGTATGGTATTTTTATTACTTATATTAGGGGCGCCGATTAAACCGTTACGTTTTATTGGACAAGGAATGATTAAAGTAATTATTGGTGCATTGTTTTTATTCTTTTTAAATGCTTTTGGTTCGGTTTTTGACTATCAGATACCAATTAACTTAGTCACCGCATCAGTGTCAGGCTTTTTAGGTATTCCGGGTTTAGTGGTTTTGGTCGCGATTGATCATCTAATTTTATAGAAGACCTGAGTCAAGAACTCATGGTCTTTTTTACAAAGTAAGAAAGTAAAAAAATTCTAACTTAGAACCGTCTAGCGTAAGCAGCCTACGAGCTCGGTCACTTCAGTTAAGCTAGTGCTTTCAATTATGAAACACATCTCTAAATGGCTTCGTGCAGTTTTGCTTCTGCGAAGCCTTTTTTAGACCGCTGCTAGAAGAGCAGCTGCATTTAAAGTTGTGGTTGAGACATTTATATTTTAATATAAAAAAATATTTATAAATACTTGCATAGTTTATGGAGTCATGGTATATTATAAAAACGTCATTCGGAATTCATTTTTCGTCAAAGACTGACAAAATTAGTTGTTGACAACTAATTATCCGAGTGGTATGATAATACACGTCGTGTTTGATTGGAGTTTTAGTAAAATCGAACGAAAAAAAAGATTGACAACGGAATGTTACATTGGTATAGTTAAATCCTTGTCGATTTAAAGACGAAAGTATTGTTCTTTGAAAACTGAACACACAGCCAAGCGAATTAAAGAGATAGTAAATATCTCGTCAATGAATTTAAATTTTTGAGCTTTATCAAACACTTTTATGGAGAGTTTGATCCTGGCTCAGGACGAACGCTGGCGGCGTGCCTAATACATGCAAGTCGAGCGAACTCAATTAAAGCTTGCTTTATGAGAGTTAGCGGCGGACGGGTGAGTAACACGTGGGCAACCTGCCCTGTAGACTGGGATAACTTCGGGAAACCGAAGCTAATACCGGATAATCTTTGGAGCCTCATGGTTCTAAAGTGAAAGTTGGGTTTACCTAACACTACAGGATGGGCCCGCGTCGCATTAGCTAGTTGGTAAGGTAACGGCTTACCAAGGCGACGATGCGTAGCCGACCTGAGAGGGTGATCGGCCACACTGGGACTGTTATCTAGTTTTGAAAGAATGATTTCTTTCAACTAAATATATTATCTAGTGGCGATAGCGAAGAGGTCACACTCGTTCCCATGCCGAACACGATCGTTAAGCTCTTTTGCGCCGATGGTAGTTAGGGGCTTCCCCTTGTGAGAGTAGGACGTTGCTAGGTAAGTTAAAGAACACATTCCAATGGAGTGTGTTCTTTTTGTTTTCGGAAATTGAGTATTTGCGTTAAGTGGTGCTGCATCTGCGTCTGCTAGTATCGCTTTGAAGTAAGCTTCCTCGATGCAAAGCAGCACGTAGTAAATTCAAAGAAGTATATTCATGAGGTAAACGAAGTCAGTAGCTTTTCTGCGTCTAAGAGTGTCGCTTCGCAGTGTGTTTCCTCGATGCAATGCTGCAGTATGCATATTCTAAAGAAATAACTCATGAAGGCCAATGCAAGGCTGCTGCATAACAAGCTTTAATTTTAACTTAGGGAAATAGCATTAGTAGAACATATATTTAATAAGGAAATGTTATATAAATAAAGGTACGTACGTTACTGAATTTAATGAAGTAGGATAAAAATGGTAACGTAAGCCCTGAAATGTGCTTGAACTAATTTAATAACAGCTAAACGGGCCCATGCTTTTGTTTAATTATCAACTAGTAATTGCTGTTAGTGTCATCCTGGAAAAATATCAAAAAAAAAAATAGACCCTTTAAGTAAGAGCCTTCTAAGAGATATTTAACAATGAGTGCTTTAATTTTCTTAATTTTTGTAAGTAGTACCTGTAAAATTCGTCACTTACATCAGAATTTACAATTTCTCGTTCACAGTTTTCACAAATATAAATATCGCAAATATGAATTCCATTCTCATTATTTTGTTCACAAACCGAACACTTTTCTACGCATTGTTTTTCTTTCATTATTGTGTTCACCTCCATAGTCCAATCATTTCCAATGAAAGGTAAACTATACATAAAAAATTCTGATTTTTATTAAAATAGTAACTCTTTTAATTATATGCATGAAATCACCATATTGTGTATGTCTTCATTAATGTAACAATGATTTTTATCATTATAGTCAGAAATTCGTTATAATAGGTGAAGTGATAATTAAACATTACTATATAAAAGGAATTGAATACGTATGGATCAAAAAAGGATACCTCTTTTCGAAGCTCTATTAGCACATAGAAAACGTGAACCACTTTCTTTTCACGTTCCTGGACATAAAAATGGTGCAGTATTTTCAGAATACGGCGCAGAATTATACCGTCCTTTATTATCAATGGATGTAACAGAACTAACTGGCTTAGATGACTTACACAATCCTACAGGAGTAATCAAACAAGCTGAGAATTTAGCTGCAGATTGGTATCGGTCAAAACAATGTTTTTTTCTTGTAGGTGGTTCAACTGTAGGAAATTTAGCAATGATTATGGCAACCTGTAAAGCAGGTGAGACAGTTCTTGTTCAAAGAAACAGTCATAAGTCAATTTTAAATGGGCTAAGATTAGCAAAAGTTCACCCTATTTTTTTGCAGCCTGAATTTGACGAAATTGCTCAAATACCTACAAATTTAAAAGAGGCTTTTGTCTTAGATACAATTAATAAATATCCATATGCAAAAGCATTGATCATTACTAATCCAAACTACTATGGATATTCAATGTCATTAGAAAGTATTATTAAAGAAGCACATAAACATAAGATGGTGGTATTAGTTGATGAGGCACATGGAGCTCATTTCAGTCATCCTTCTAATTTCTTTCCGAAGTCAGCTCTTGAATATGGAGCAGACATTGTTGTTCAATCAGCTCATAAAACATTACCAGCAATGACAATGTGTTCGTATTTACATTATAATAGCTCGCTCATAAGTTTAAAGAAACTTACTTATTATTTACAATTGTTACAATCGAGTAGTCCATCTTACCCCTTGATGGCCTCTCTTGACTTAGCTAGACATTTCCTAGCATCTATATCAGAAAAAGATATAGAAAAGACAATCTTTGATATAAAAACTTTTAAAGATGATATTAATAAAATTCCGCAGTTAAAAATTGTTGAAAATAAGCTATATAAGACTGATCCTTTAAAGGTGACGATACAATCATGCTGTGAACTTAGTGGGTATGAATTGCAACAACTTCTAGAAGAAGAAGGAATCTATACTGAATTAGCAGATCCAAATAATATATTAATGGTCATGCCTTTACTAAATACAATAAACCTTCGCAGAATAGGAGAAATAATAAAATGTAAAATAAAAGATTATAGTGTTATCGAGCGTTCAACAGTAACTCACCGCTTATTTGAAAAAAAGTGTACAAGTTTAGCCCTTTCGTATGAAGATATGGAAGATGAAGAGGAAGAACTTGTACCGTTAACAAAGTCAGTAGGGCGAATTATTTCTGAAGAAATTACGCCATATCCTCCAGGTGTACCTTTGTTAGTAACTGGAGAACAAATTGAAATGGAGCATGTTAAGTACCTGTATGAACTAAAAGAAGTAGGAGCTTATCTTCAAGGAGAAGACATACATAAAGTAGGAGTTAAAGTTTTTAAAAAAAGATAAAGTGAGGACACATAGGATGAATGAAAAATTTATTACTTTTGAAGGTGGCGAAGGGGCTGGGAAGACTTCTGTAATTCAAGAACTATCTGCCTCCTTTGATCAAAAAGGTTACCAATTTATTACTACTAGAGAACCAGGTGGAATAGATATAGCTGAAAATATTCGTGAAATTATACTAGATACAAAGAATACTGCAATGGATGGCCGAACTGAAGCATTATTGTATGCTGCTGCTAGAAGGCAGCATCTCGTAGAAAGGGTAGTACCTGAGTTGAGGGCAGGTAAAATTGTTCTGTGTGACCGGTTCTTAGATAGTAGCTTAGTTTATCAAGGAATGGCTAGAGGTATTGGTTTGGAAGAAGTTTATGCGATAAACTCTTTTGCCATTGAAAATTGCATGCCAAAACTAACCATTTATTTTGATATTGAACCAGAAAAGGGGTTAGCAAGGATAGCCAATAATACAGGTCGAGAAATTAACCGTTTGGATCAAGAGAATATACAGTTTCATTATGAAGTTCGTGAAGGTTACTTAAAATTATTGAGAATGTATCCCGAAAGAATAGTCTTGGTTAATGCGGACAGGACTTTAGAAGAAGTCGTAGCTGAAACAAAAAGGATAGTAGAAGATTTTTTGGAAATGAATTAATATAACTTAGATACATTAAAGAGTTATTAAGATAATCAATTCAAATATCATATTCATTATTTTTCTACCACGAAATTATATAGTTTCGTATCTCACTTTTAGTGTTACGAAATTTACTCAAATATAAAAGAGATTATAGTTAGTTGTTTCCTGAAGTTACCTCCTTATGTAAAGTTGTAATATGAGTAAAGTAAGATCTATATATTGAAATTCATGAAGAGAATTCAAAAAAATGGACCACTTTGAAGGATTTTTCCTATTAAAAATCGTATATTATCTTAACAAATTTTCTATAATAGTCGTCTAAAGCGAAGTTCTGTTATAATAGGGAGAAATAATACAAGCTTTTGATTTACATGTAATTTTTATAATATCAAAGGTAGCTTTCTTAAGGAGGTATGAATAATGAAACTTGTTGTTGCAGTTATTCAAGACAAAGATAGTAGCAACCTAGCCAGTACCTTAGTCGCTGCAAATTTTAAAGCGACAAAGCTTGCTAGTACTGGTGGTTTCTTAAAAGCAGGAAATACTACCTTTATTATTGGTACAGAAGATGAACGCGTCGATGATGTGTTAGAAATTATTAAAGATAGTTGCAAAAATCGAGACCAACTAGTAGCTCCAGTTTCTCCAATGGGTGGAAATGCTGATACATATATTCCTTATCCAGTGAATGTAAAAGTTGGTGGTGCTACTGTTTTTGTACTGCCAGTAGATCAGTTTGAAAAATTTTAGGTGTGGTAAACAATGACTTGGAATGAAATAAAAGAAACACAAGAAAAAGTTGTGAAAATTATTACAAATAGTATTCGAAAACAACGCCTTGCTCACGCCTATTTATTTGAAGGAGCAAAAGGGACTGGTAAAAGAAAGGTAGCTCTTCAATTAGCAAAAACATTTTTTTGTGATGAAAAAGAAGGCGTAGAAGCTTGTGGGACATGTTCTGATTGTAAACGAATCGAATCGGGAAATCACCCAGATGTTCATATCATACAACCAGATGGACAAACAATAAAAATTGACCAAATACGTAACTTGAAAAAAGAATTTTCTTATCGTGGGATGGAATCTATTCGTAAGTTTTATATTATTGAAGATGCCGAAAAAATGACGATAAGTGCGGCTAATGGTTTATTGAAGTTTCTTGAAGAACCTGATGGACAATCAATTGCTGTATTAACAACAACAGAAGTACATCGAATCTTAAGCACAATTTTATCGAGAACACAAATTCTCTCCTTTGTACCACTAACACCATTAAAATTAATGGAAACCCTTGAAAAAAATGGTGTTATAAAGCCGATTACAAGGCTTTTAGGTCAGCTAACAAATGATATTGAAGAAGCTTACCAGCTTTACCATGATGATTGGATTGTACAAGCTCGAGCCATAATGATACAATTAGTAGAAGAAGTGTCTACAAGACCGCATCAGGTTTTCCTCACTTTACAAGAAAATTGGTTTCCTCACTTTAAGGAGAAAAACCAATTAAATTTAGGGTTAGATCTACTATTACTTTGGTATCGGGATGTATTACGTACCTTAATAGCAACTGAAGATCAACTCATATTTGTTGATCATACCGATAAATTAGAACGACAAGCTTTAAATAGCTCCCAGAGAAAAGTTGGCCAGCAAATGGCTGCTATTTTAGAAGCAAAGAGACGTCTAAGTGCAAATGTAAATCCTCAACTACTGATGGAACAATTAATGATGAGGTTACAGGAGGGATAGTGTATAGTGCATCAAGTAGTAGGTGTCAGATTTAAAAAAGCGGGAAAAATATATTATTTCTCCCCTGAAGATATAGACGTACAAAAAGGTGAGCTAGTAATCGTTGAAACTGCTAGAGGCATTGAGTACGGAAAAGTCGTCATTGGTAAGAAAATTGTTGACGATCAAGATGTAGTTTTCCCTCTCAAAAAAGTAGTTCGTATCGCAAATGAAAATGATAAAACTACAGTAGAAGAAAATAAAGTAGCGGCTAAAGAAGCTTTTGAAGTATGCCTAGAGAAAATCCAAGAGCATAATTTAGATATGAAGTTAGTCGATGTTGAATATACATTTGATCGCAATAAGGTATTATTCTATTTCACAGCAGACGGTCGTATAGACTTTAGAGAGCTTGTTAAAGACTTAGCAGCAATATTTAGGACAAGAATTGAACTTAGACAAATTGGTGTACGTGACGAAGCAAAGATGCTAGGTGGAATTGGTCCTTGTGGAAGGATTTTATGTTGTTCATCGTTTTTAGGCGACTTTGAACCGGTGTCAATTAAAATGGCTAAAGATCAAAGCTTGTCTTTAAATCCAACAAAAATATCAGGTCTTTGTGGCAGATTAATGTGTTGTTTAAAGTATGAAAATGACAACTATGAAAATGCTAAGCAAGAACTTCCGGATATCGGTAAAACAATCCAAACTGTCCATGGAAAAGGTCGGGTCATTGGTCTAAATATTTTGGAAAAATTGGTGCAAGTTGAGCTGGTTGATGAGCGAATTATGGAATATACAATCGACGAGCTGATAAATAATGGAGCAATAACTACTCATACCACAAATATTGAGGTGTAAAGCTAACGTGGATAAAAAAGAGGTCTTTTCGCGAGTAAGTCTTATGGAAGAAAAGATAGGTGGCCTTTACCGTGAACTAGGAGAGTTGAAAGAACATTTAGCACTCCTTTTAGAAGAAAATCAGCATCTTAAGATTGAAAACGACCATCTACGTTCTCGGATTGAAGTAAAAACGGAACAGAAACCAAAAAAGCAACTAAAAGAAGTAAAAGAAAAAAATGAAAAGGTCGATATAGGTGAAGGATATGATAATCTAGCTCGACTTTATCAAGAAGGATTTCACATTTGTAATCTTCATTACGGAAGTATTCGTAAAGAAGGAGACTGTCTCTTCTGTTTGTCGTTCTTAAATAAAAAGTAATGTGCATAGAGATGGACTTTAAAGTCTGTCTCTTTTTTTATGAGTAGAAACTCCTTTCAAAATCACTAGCTTTTTCTCATATGAAAAATAAAGTATAATCTAGACGTAAGAAACTTGTAGATGTTAGAAAATTAGATTTTTTACCATCTACAAACTAAAGGAAGTTATAAATGAGAGGATCCTATTATGGTTAAAATAGAGCATGATGAACGTATCGATTACTTACCAAACCAAAAATTAAAAATTATTCAAAGTCCCACTGTATTTTCCTTTTCTATGGATGCAGTCCTACTATCAAAATTCTGCTATTTACCAATTCAAAAAGGAAAAGTTGTTGATTTGTGTAGTGGGAATGGAGTTATTCCATTACTATTAAGCGAAAGATCTAAAGCAATAATTGTAGGAATTGAAATTCAAGATCGCCTATACGATATGGCTTTGCGAAATGTTAAGCTAAATAACTTAGAAGATCAAGTACATTTTTTTCATGACGATATTAAAAATGTGGTACCTAAACTTGAAAAAGGCCAATTCGATGTAGTAACTTGTAATCCACCATATTTTAAAACAGTGACTGAAAAAGAGTGGAATGAAAATAAACACTTTGCTATTGCCAGACACGAAATATATTGTAGCCTAGAAGATGTTATTCGGATAAGTAGTGATCTTGTAAAACAAAAAGGAAAAGTGGCACTCGTTCATCGGCCCGAACGTTTAATAGATATCATTTCTTTGATGCAAAAATATCAAATCGAACCAAAACGTATTCAGTTTATTCATCCCAAAAAAGGAAAAGAAGCAAATATTCTACTTATTGAAGGGATAAAGAATGGTAATTCAGGAGTAAAGATATTAGAGCCCATCATTGTTTATAATAATGACGGTACATATACAGAACATTTTAAGGAGATTTACTTCGGTTAATATAAGTAAATAAGTTGCTACACATAATTTCCGAATTTTTTTAAGCCTTGTTTATAAAAAAAGGGTTAGAATCGAAAGAAGAAGCGTAACAAGTTGAATATTCGATAAAGAATTTAACGAGGCAAAAAGAAGGAACGGTTAATTAAAAAGGAGGGCTGCATGAATAATGTGGATTCAACAGAGTTTCCGTAATATTGAAGAAGGTGCACTATACTTAGTTCCTACGCCTATTGGAAATTTAGAAGATATAACGTACCGGGCATTGACTATTTTAAAGGAAGTCGATGTAATAGCCGCTGAGGATACAAGACAAACCAAAAAGTTATGTAACCACTTTGAAATTTCAACAAAATTAGTTAGTTACCATGAGCACAATAAGGAATCGAGTGGGAATAAATTATTAGAAGAAATAAGAACAGGAAAAAAAGTGGCGTTAGTTAGTGATGCAGGGATGCCGGCAATTTCTGACCCTGGTTATGAGCTAGTTGCCAGTTGTATAGAAGAAGAAATAGCAGTTATACCATTACCAGGTGCAAATGCGGCATTGCCAGCACTAGTAGCCTCAGGATTACCAACAGAATGTTTTTTCTTTTATGGTTTTTTACATAGACAAAAAAAAGAGAAAAAGAAACAGCTTGAGGCAATTGCAATGGTAAAAAGTCCGATTATCTTTTATGAATCTCCTCACCGTTTGAAAGAAACGTTACAAATACTATTGGACCAATTTGGTGATAGGAAGATATCAGTGTGTCGTGAGCTTACAAAAAAATTCGAGGAATTTCTTCGAGGACAAATAAGTGAAGTCATTGAATATTATGAACAGGAAGATCCAAGAGGAGAATACTGTTTAGTTGTAGAAGGTTCTGTTGAAGAATTTAAAGAAAATGAAATTGAGTGGTGGTCGGAGCTTACTATTATTCAACATATTGATCATTATATTGCATTAAAGCTTTCTTCTAAAGAAGCAATAAAGCAAGTTGCAAAAGATCGTGGATTACAAAAAAGAGAAGTTTATCAATTATATCATAAATAAGATAGATGATTTTTCAAAGAAAAAAAGGCTGACAATCGTTAGCCTTTTTGGTATATGTCGTTTGATCCACTGACGTGGTGATGAATAAACGCTCTATATTTTTTTCTGATATGAGTTCAATTTCTTCGATCTGGCTAGTACAATCACTTACTATCCGAAAATATTATGATATAATGAAATATAAAGCGCTTTCTTCAAAGGTTATTTATTTGTATTAGCAACGTAGTTCTGAAGCTCTGCAATAATTTCCTTTGCACCATTTGGACTTAAGATAATTTTTCCACCAGCAAGTGATAGATTCTCGTCATTAACTTCACCAGTTACTTGGCAAGTCATATTTGGTTTATATTTCTTTAAAATGATTTTATCACTGTCAACATAGATTTCTAAAGCATCCTTTTCTGCAATATCAAGTGTACGGCGAAGTTCGATTGGAATAACCACACGACCTAACTCATCAACTTTACGAACAATTCCTGTAGATTTCATAAATTTACCTCCTAAAAAATTTTCTTTTATTTATCGACTGATTCTTCAAAATTCGACATTTTTCTCTGCAAACTAAGAATACCAGTGTTTCCAAAAGAAGTCAATTAATTTATTCAAATTTTTACAAGTTTTCTAGATTTTTTTAATCTCGACTCATGGTAAAATATTGATTTAACAATATTCTACCCAAAATGCTTTTGGTTTAAAAGTAAAATTTTGAAAGAAATTAAAAATATATTTTTTACATTTTTTTGATTGGTTTTAAGCAATAATCTATTGTTGTTTCGACAAAATACTACTAAGACTGATATGAGTTCGACATATTCAACAAACTTTGTTTTGTGCAGGCGGGTTTTTTTATTATTTTTTTGGGTAAACTTGACAATGGTACAGTTGTTTAGGTATATTTTTGCCAGGGGAACTGTAGTATTTTTGAACCATAAAGAAAATCAAAAAAATTCATACGCTTCCATTGAAAAGATAAGTAAAAAGGAAGACCTATTTGGAAACTTAAAGAACCTATGCTTTCGCTAACATATCCATGCGAACACTGAGTTCTTAGTCGATGCAGAGAGCCAGGGGAGCTGAAAACTGGTATAGGGTGAACTTTTGAAAATGGTCTTGGAGGATTTGTCTTCGAGTTGTTAATCAATAAGGGGACAACGCATACTTGGCGTTATTAAAGTATAGTTACTATTGTGGCTAGTCGTCGTTAAAGAACTTTTTATGGTGAGAATAACGATTCAGGACTTTTCTTAAGTAAGTAGTAACTTTTTGAGCCTTGTTTTCGTAAGAAGCAAGGGAAATTGGGTGGTAACACGTGAGAAAACTAACTCTCGTCCCTTTATAAGGGCGGGGGTTTTTTATATTTTTTTAGGAGGTAAACCAAATAATGTCGAAGAAAACATTCTATCTTACAACACCAATTTATTACCCGAGTGATAAGTTGCATATTGGTCATGCTTATACAACGGTTGCGGGTGATGCTATGGCCAGGTACAAACGTTTACGTGGCTATGACGTTATGTTTTTAACTGGAACTGATGAACATGGACAAAAAATTGAACGAAAAGCTGAGGAGAAGGGTGTTAGTCCACAACAATTCGTAGATACGATTGTTAATGGTATTCAAGATTTATGGAAAAAGCTCGATATCTCTTACGATGATTTCATTCGTACAACTGAATCTAGGCATAAAAAGATTGTTCAACAAATTTTTGATCAGTTATTGAAACAAGGGGATATCTATTTAGATGAATATGAAGGGTTATACTGCACTCCTTGTGAGTCGTTTTACACAGAGAGACAATTAAAGGAAGGTAACTGTCCTGATTGTAACCGACCTGTTGAAAAAGTAAGAGAAAAATCTTATTTCTTTAAAATGAGTAAATATGCAGATAGGTTATTAAAATATTACGAGGAAAATCCTCAATTTATCCAACCAGAATCAAGAAAAAATGAAATGATTAATAATTTCATTAAACCAGGGTTAGAAGATCTTGCTGTTTCTCGAACGTCATTTGAGTGGGGAATAAAAGTTCCAAATGATCCAGAACACGTTGTTTATGTATGGATTGATGCTTTATCAAACTACATTACAGCTTTAGGGTATGGATCTGAAAATCAAGAGAAGTATGAGAAATATTGGCCGGCAGATGTTCATTTAGTAGGTAAAGAAATTGTTCGCTTCCATACAATATATTGGCCAATCATGTTGATGGCTTTAGATCTACCTTTGCCGAAAAAAGTTTTTGGTCACGGGTGGCTCTTAATGAAGGATGGAAAAATGTCGAAATCGAAGGGTAATGTCGTTGATCCAGTACCATTGATTGACCGCTACGGTTTAGATGCATTACGTTACTATCTACTTCGTGAAGTTCCTTTTGGTTCTGATGGTGTCTTTACTCCTGAGAGTTTTGTCGAAAGAGTAAACTTTGATTTAGCAAATGATTTAGGAAATCTATTAAATCGTACGATAGCAATGGTCCATAAATATTTTGATGGAGAAATTCCAGAATACGTAAAAGATACTACTGAATTTGATGCAAGCCTTATACAACTTGTTGAAGAAACAAAAGTTAAAGTCGAAGAAGCAATGGAAGATATGGAGTTTTCCGTAGCATTATCAGCGATTTGGCAGCTTGTTAGCAGAACTAATAAATATATTGATGAAACACAACCATGGGTATTGGCGAAATCAGAAGAAAATCATAAAGAATTAGGGTCTGTTCTTTACCATTTAGCCGAAGCATTGCGTCATATTTCTATATTAATACAGCCGTTTATGACAACTACGCCAAAGAAAATTTGGGATCAATTATCTATTACTGAGGAACAAACGAAATGGGATAGTATGAATGAATTCGGTGTACTTCATTCAGGAGTGAAAGTGGCAAAAGCAGAACCGATCTTTCCTAGGTTAGATGTGGCTGAAGAAGTCGCTAAAATCGTTGAAATGATGGAAGGACCTTCGCAAAAGCCTGTAGTTGAGGAGCCTCAAGTAGAAGCACCTGAGGTTGATGAAATTACAATTGATGATTTCTTCAAGGTTGATTTAAGAGTGGCCCAAGTTTTAAAAGCAGAGCCAGTGAAAAAGGCAAATAAGCTTTTGAAAATTCAATTAGATCTAGGTTATGAACAGCGTCAAGTTGTTTCAGGGATAGCCGAATATTATAAGCCTGAGGAGCTAGTTGGAAAAAAAGTGATTTGTGTGACAAATTTAAAGCCGATTAAGCTCAGAGGAGAATTATCACAGGGGATGATTTTAGCAGCTTCCCACGGTGGAAAATTAACATTAGCGACAATAGAACAATCACTACCAAATGGTTCACAAGTTAAGTAAATATAATTTTTAGAATGTAGAATGTTGAATTGCCGGTCTGATACTTTATGTATAACTGAAATATTCGGCATTCTACATTTTCAATTTTTATTAATTAAGTGGAGGTATTTATCGATGTTATTCGACACGCATGCTCATTTAAATGCGGATCAGTTTGAGGAAGATGTTGAAGAAGTAATTAAGAGGGCGCAAAAACAAGGTGTATCGAACATTGTTGTCGTCGGTTTTGATGAAAGGACAATCAAGGGAGCGCTTGAAATTGCTGAAAAGTATGAATTTATTTACGCCGCAGTTGGTTGGCATCCAGTCGATGCTATTGATATGACAGATGATCATTTAATTTGGCTTGAAGAATTAGCAAGTCATCCGAAAGTTGTTGCATTAGGGGAAATGGGCCTCGATTATTATTGGGATAAATCTCCTAAAGAAGTACAAAAGGAAGTATTTCGTAAGCAAATTCATCTGGCAAAAAAAGTGAGGCTTCCTATCATCATTCATAATAGGGATGCGCACGAAGACGTTGTAAAAATTTTAAAAGAAGAAAATGCTAATGAAGTTGGAGGTATTATGCATTGCTTTGGTAGTAGTTTAGAAATTGCCAAACAGTGTCTTGATATGAATTTTTATATTTCCTTTGGTGGTCCTGTTACGTTTAAGAATGCTAAACGACCGAAAGAAGTAGCCAAGGAAATTCCCCTAGAACGTTTATTAATTGAAACAGATTGTCCTTATTTAGCTCCACACCCTTTTAGAGGAAAAAGAAATGAACCAAGTTATGTTACGTTAGTAGCAGAGGCAATTGCTGAACTAAAAGAAATAACTTATGAAGAAGTTATCGAAAAGACAACTGAAAATGCAAAGAGAGTTTTTTCCATAAAGTGATATCGAATTTAATCAATTTATGCGTAATTATGTCTATCAAAACCTAGCTTCTATTTTGTTCTACATGAAGGGGACCGCACATATGCTAGTCTTGTCGAAAGGTTTTTGTTCCTTTTTTTTCTTTTTTTATGGATAATTCAACATAAGACAATCAAGGGAGGGATTTATTGCCATTGACAATAATATTGTAACTCTATATAATTCGGTCCGTAGAGAGGGGAGTTTTTAACATGACAGCAAACATGAAAAAACTTTTTTCCGTTGCTACATCTGGAAAAGGGTTAATCATGTCCATCGTTAGTATGATATTACTGGTTGGTGTTATCAGTTTCTCGGTACACGAGTTTACGAAAAGCACTGTTACTCTAGTAATAGACGGAGAAGAAAGATCTCTGAAAACTCATGCCAAAACTGTAGATGAACTAATGTTGGAAAATGAAATTTTAGTAGGGGAACATGATTACATTGAACCGTCGTTAGATACTGAGTTAACAAACGATGCCAATGTTGTTTGGATTCCCGCAGTGCTAGTCCATTTTACAAACAATGGTGAAAAAACACCAATATGGACCACATCGAGTACGGTACAAGATTTGTTTAACGAATTAAATATAGACATTGGCAGTTATGATAGGGTAGAGCCAAGTCTAGAAAAAGCTCTTGTTGAAGATATGCAAATCAATTATGAGTCCGCTTTTACTGTCACGCTAAATAGTGACGGTGAGGAAACAGAAGTATGGACGACTTCGACAACTGTCGCTGATTTTTTAAAAGCAGAACAGGTCATTCTAGGAGAGCTTGATAGAGTAGAGCCAGAGCAAGAAGAAATTGTAAAAGCTAATACCGAAATCAATGTCATCAGAGTAGAAAAGGTCACCGATGTTGTGGAAGAAGCAATAAACTTTGCCACTGTAACGAGAAATGACAACTCGATTACAAGAGGATCTGAGCGTGAAGTTCAAAGTGGTCAAAAAGGAAAAGTTGCAAAACATTATGAAGTTATTATCGAAAATGGAAAAGAAGTTTCACGAGAATTGATAAAAACTGAAACAATTCAAGATAGTCGTGATCGAATAGTAGCAGTCGGAACAAAACAAGTGACACAATCTGTTTCTCGTAGTAGCAGTCCTACTAGTACGAGTAGTGGGTCACAAGGAGACTGGGTTACATTTCAGTCGACAGCGTATACTGCCAATTGTGCGGGTTGTTCAGGAATTACTAGTACAGGGGTAAACTTAAAAGCCAATCCTAATAGTAACGTAGTTGCTGTTGATCCGAGTGTAATTCCGTTAGGGTCAGTTGTTGAAATAAAACATAACGGAAGGTTATTAGGTCGATATAAAGCGGCTGACACAGGTGGTGCTATAGTTGGACGGAAAATTGATATTTTTATGTCTAGCAAAAACTCTGCCATAAATTGGGGTCGTCGAAACGTACAAGTAAGAGTAGTAAATAATTAGATTTCGCATTAGGGGGGGTGACTATAAGTCATCCTCTTTCTTTATGACCTTTCTTGTATCGTATATATAGACGCTATATACTATGAATTAGTTTCACTAATAAGAGAGAAACGCGAAATTTTTTTGAAGTGTTTTAAAGTGATGCATTAATGATTTCGTAATGGAGGTTTATGTCTGTAAGATAGTATTCATTTAAGTTAGTGTGTTCTTAACTAGATATAGCTTTATGTGACTCGATTATTGCGTTATGAAATTCACTTATTAAGAAAATGGAAAATGGAGGCTATATGAAAATAAAAGAAATTATCGTCGTTGAAGGTAAGGATGATACTGTTGCCGTTAAAAACGCCGTAGATGCCGATACAATCGAAACAAGTGGGTCTGCCATAGGTAAGAAGGTTATCGAGCAAATTAAGTTTGCAAAGGACCGTAGAGGCGTTATTGTGCTAACGGACCCTGACTATCCAGGTGAAAGAATTAGAAAAATAATCAGTGAGCAGGTTCCTGGTTGTAAACATGCATTTTTGCCTAAAAAAGAAGCGATTTCAAAAAAGGGCAATAATCTTGGTGTGGAAAATGCTACAGCTGATGCAATTAGGTTAGCGCTGAAGGATGCTCAACAAGAGTCGGATGATTGGCTAGAACAAATTAGTTCAGACGATTTAATGGCCTTTGGGTTAATCGGTGGAAAAAATGCTAGAAAACGAAGAGAACGGTTAGGTGATCTTTTAAAAATTGGTTTTACTAATGGAAAACAGCTTTATAAACGGTTACTTATGTTTAAAATAACAAAAGAAGAATTTTCTGAAGCAATTTGTCAAGTGTTAAAGGAGGAAGAAAATGAGTAAGGATATAGCGACACCCAATAGAACGAAGGATATTTTAAAAAAGTATGGGTTTACTTTTAAGAAGAGTCTTGGTCAAAATTTTTTAATTGATACTAACATATTAAATAATATTGTTGATTGTGCAGATCTTGAGAATGAATCAGGGGCAATTGAAATTGGCCCTGGTATCGGAGCTTTAACAGAGCAAATAGCGAAAAGATGTGAAAAGGTAGTTGCCTTTGAAATCGATCAACGATTATTACCGATTTTAAAAGAGACGCTTTCTGCGTACCCTCACGTTACAGTGGTTCACTCCGACGTGTTAGAGGCTGATATACATAAAGTTATACGTGAGAACTTTAAAGAGAACCAAGATTTAATGGTTGTAGCTAATCTACCGTATTATGTGACAACACCTATTCTGTTAAAGCTTCTTGAAGAAAAGTTACCAATTCGCGGGATTGTTGTAATGATACAAAAAGAAGTTGCTGAGAGGATTGCTGCGAAACCAGGAACAAAAGATTATGGTTCATTATCAATTGCTGCACAATACTATGCAGAGGCACGAACAGAGATGATTGTTCCTAAAACAGTATTTGTACCTCAACCGAATGTTGATTCGGCTGTATTAAAACTTACATTAAGAAATGAACCCCCAGTGAAGCTTAAAGATGAGGGATTTTTCTTTAAACTGATTCGTGCAAGTTTTGCCCAACGTCGCAAAACGTTAATGAATAACCTTACTAACAATTTATATACAAAAAATGAAAGAGAAAAACTAGAAAAAGTTTTACAAGAGTGTGAAATTGATCCTACTAGAAGAGGAGAAACGTTAAGTATGGAAGAGTTTGCGTTATTAGCAAATGCTCTCATAGATATGGAAATATAAAGTTGTAAATATTGGATAAAGTTTCAGTATTAATAAACAAGAATTTTTAAATGATAAGCAAAAAACGTACAGAGTCTGTACGTTTTTTTGCTTATCAGAATTTATAAATTTCTAACTTGGAAACTGTCTAACGCAAGCAGCCTACGAACTCGGTCACTTTAGTCAAGTTTCTGACTTCACTGACTTCCTGGATTGCTTCTTTGATGATGCTTCATGCTACTTTGCTCCTGCGATTACTCGTCGCACGGAAAACAATTGCTCCTGCGATTACTCGTCGCACGGAAAACAATTGCTCCTGAGCAAATGGAGTGGCAAAGTAGCAGCTGCTCGCCACCAAGGCGCTTGCGCTTTTCTTGTGCTTTTTTAACTGTTGTGAATTTAGGACAAATCTCTTTGGTTTAAAAAAGTACTTTAATATTTTGGTGGAGAGAAGTTCTTATGATTAAAGTCGTAAAAACTACTAACCGCAAACTAGATATAGTATCTTAGTGGCGATAATGATGGATTATGAAATTCATTAAGTGTCCGCACTGTTTTACACCTTCTCTCATAGGCTGTAGATGAGGAGGTGTGCTATGAAATTCAAAGTCGGCGATTTTGTTTTGAGAAAATCATATGATTATGATATATTATTCCGAATTTATCAAATAGATAATGACAAAACTGTCACAATTGTAGGGGAAGAGATGAGACTCATTGCAGACGCTCCAATAAATGACCTAGTTTTAGTCAATGAACAAGATAGAAAATTGAGACATGAAGAAGAAAAGAAGAAACAAGAAAATTGCTATCGGTTATTTAGACAAGATAGTCGTATGTTAAGGCAAAAGAGTGAATATGTGATGACGGCTGGATACCGATCAAATAGTTCCTATTTTGAACTTCCTGGAAGGATTTTGCACATTGATGGAGATCCTGTATATTTGAAGAGGTGTACAGATTTGTATGAGAAACTAGGTGTCCCTATTTATGGTGTCCATATGGAAGAAAGAGAGATTCCTTTACAAATTACCTCTTTATTAGAAATGGTCCGACCGGATATCCTTGTTGTTACTGGTCATGACGCATACATGAGCAGTAAAGGTGATCAAAATGAGATGAAAGCTTATAGAAATACAAAATATTTCGCAGAAGCTGTAAGGGAAGCTAGGAAATTTGAACCGCATATTGATCATTTGGTTATTTTTGCAGGCGCTTGTCAATCTTACTTTGAAACTTTAATAAGAGCTGGGGCTAATTTTGCAAGCTCTCCTGACCGAATAAACATTCATGCCTTAGATCCAGTATACATTGCAGCGAAAGTTAGTTTAACGTCGTTTATGGATAGTGTAAGTGTCTGGGAATTGTTAAGAAATACACTAACCGGAGAAAAAGGTTTAGGTGGTATTGAAACAAGAGGGCTATTAAGAAGGGGAATGCCAACCAAGAATGATGATGAAATTTATTACGATAGAAAGAATGATAAGAAATAAAATCTTTTCTTTTTCTACGTTTATTGACAAAAAGCAGGAGCGGCATTGCTCCTGTTTAATTTCTGTAGTAGTAAAAAAAGACTGAGTTATAGGAATTCATAGTGCATAAAAATTAATTTACATAATATCTAAAATATAAGCCATACTAAAATTTGTGATATTTAGTCAAAAAAAGTTGAAAAAATAGTATTGACAATCGATTCATTTCCTTGCTATAATTTTAATTTTGTTTGACATTATTGCTCGATTATGTTACACTTTAACTAAGTGAGGTGGTTTCAATAATGGGAAAAACGTTAGTTGATATTAAGCGAACGTTAGACGCTAATATTGGAAAGAGGATTACAATAAAAGCGAATGGTGGCCGCAGAAAGACTGTTGAACGTTCTGGTTTACTTGAAGAAACATACCCGTCTGTATTTATTATTAAGCTAGATGAAGAGCAAAACGCCTTCGAAAGAGTGTCTTACAGTTATACAGACGTTTTAACAGAGACCGTACAATTAACTGTGTGTGAGGATGAAAGCCCTACAGCTGTAGAGGTTGAATAGTTACTAGTTGGAAAAGAGGTATGCTCATATGAGGTTTGACTTCTCCCTAGAAAAGTATTTATTAAATACTTTTTAATGGAGGTGCCAAATTTAGACATGTGAGTATACCTCTTTTTGTTTTGATAAAATTAGTTCTCAGCAGGTTATACTATTAATGTCGTAACATTTCTACAACAAAGGAGTTGTTTGTGTGGCCAGAAGGCGAGGAGTTATGTCTCAGCAATTTAAAGAAGAGCTAGCTAAAGAGCTTGGCTTTTACGATGTTGTCCAAAAAGAAGGCTGGGGTGGAATACGTTCGCGTGATGCTGGAAATATGGTCAAGCGCGCCGTAGAGATTGCTGAACAAAAGCTTGCTAATAAAAGGCAATAGCAATAACAATAACTAGTTTTGTTACGATAACTGGCTCGTTAGGGGATGATCCTTAAATGAGTCAGTTTTTTTACTGTATCAGAATTTATAAATTTCTAACTTGAAAACTGTCTAGCTCCAACGTCGTAACGACTAGAAAGCTTGCTCGCCCCAGTCAAGCTACTGACCTAAATTACTACATGAAAGGAAGCCTGCTTCAGAGCATTACTAGAAAGCGCAGAAGCATAATTTCTTTTTACACCTAGAGCTGTGACGCTTGTGCTTTTCTAATAGGCTTAAGAAAAATATACATTTAATCTTAATTCAAAGGTTATATACTTCTTTCTACTAGGTAATGCTGATAAAATCTAATAGGAGTAAGCGCTAGAAAATTTTGTCATGATTTACATGAAATTTGTGGTTTGTAGAGGCAACAAATGATAAAATAGCCTAAGCATATGGAACAGTAGAAGGTGATTTAAGATGAAGATATCTATAAAAGCTCCTGCGAAAATTAACTTATCTCTTGATGTTCTTCATAAAAGGGAAGACGGTTTCCATGAAGTTGAGATGATCATGACGACAGTTGACTTAGCAGATCGTATTGAATTAACTTTATTAAAAGAAAATCGTATTATCGTTGATGTTTCTGAGGGTTTTGTCCCAAATGACAGTAGAAACTTAGCTTATCAAGCAGCTCAGTTATTAAAGGACCGCTATCAAATTAATAAAGGCGTACATATTTCAATTAAGAAAAATATTCCGGTTTCAGCTGGACTTGCAGGTGGTAGTAGTGACGCAGCTGCTACTCTGCGAGGTTTAAACAAACTTTGGAGTTTACATTTGAGTATAGATGAATTAGCGACTCTAGGGGCATACATCGGTTCAGATGTTTCTTTCTGCGTTTATGGTGGCACGGCATTAGCAACAGGTAGAGGTGAAAGGATTGAACATATTACCGCCCCACCTCCTTGTTGGATAATATTAGTGAAACCTCCTATCGGTGTATCTACTGCAGAAATATATCGGAACTTAAAGGTAGATCAGATTGACCACCCTGATATAAATGAGATGATATCAGCAATTAACAGCAGTGATTATGAAAATATTTGTAAACAACTAGGGAACGTACTAGAGTCAGTAACGTTTAAGCTCTATCCAGAGGTGCAACGAATTAAAGAGCAGATGATCCGCTTTGGCGCTGATGGTGTATTAATGAGTGGGAGTGGTCCAACTGTTTTTGCCCTCGTCAAGCACGAATCGAGAGCCGCGCGCATTTATAATGGTTTAAGGGGTTTTTGTAATGAAGTATACGCTGTACGATTACTGGGAGAACGTTACTATTGATAAAATCCGTACAAAAGTGTAGTATTACTGTTAAATATTCGGGTTTTGGAGGTAGTTATGAAGAAGTTTCGTCGAAGTGGCCGTTTAGTAGACATGACCAATTACTTAATACATAATCCACATCAGTTAATACCGTTAACTTATTTTGCAGATCGATACGAGTCGGCAAAATCGTCTATAAGTGAAGATTTAACAATCATTAAAGAAATGTTTGAAGATCAAGAGATTGGTTTGTTATTAACAGTAGCAGGTGCTAGTGGAGGAGTAAAGTATATCCCTACAGCTAGTAATGATGAAATAGTGGTATTTCTCGAAGATTTGTGTCAAAAGTTAGAGGACCCTAATCGCGTATTGCCAGGTGGTTATTTATACATGATGGACATCATAGGTAATCCAAAGCTTATGAATGAAATTGGTCGTTATTTTGCCACTATGTTTGCAAATAAGAAAGTCGATGTAATTATGACTATGGCCACTAAGGGAATACCTTTAGCGTATGCAGTAGCTACTTATTTAAACGTTCCTGTTTGTATTGTTAGACATGAACATCGTATTACAGAAGGCTCTCTCGTTAGTATTAATTACGTATCTGGATCGTCGAAGAGAATACAGACAATGTCTTTAGCTAAACGAAGCCTTAAAGAAGGCTCAAATGTTTTAATAATCGATGACTTTATGAAAGCCGGTGGAACGGTACGAGGGATGATAAATCTTGTAGATGAATTCCAGTCAAATGTTGTTGGTACTGGTGTATTAGTTGAGGCTAATCATCAAGAGGAAAGGCTTGTTGACCAATATATTTCAATGACTAAATTGTCAGAGGTTAATACTAAAGATAAATTAGTGAAAGTAGAATTTGGAAACTTCTTTGAAAAACTAAAACAAATGAAGGAGAATGAGTAATGAAGATTGTACAAACATCTGCAGCTCCAGCTGCTATTGGTCCTTATTCACAAGGAGTAGTTGTAAATAATTTGTTTTATAGTTCGGGTCAAATACCGTTAAAGCCTAATGGGGAACTGGTTGAGGGAAATGTTCAAGAGCAAACGGAGCAAGTGCTAAAAAATATCGATGCTGTGTTAAAGGAAGCTGGTGCATCAGCTGAAACAGTAGTAAAAACTACAGTTTTTATTAAAGATATGAACGATTTTCCTTTAATTAATGAAGTGTACGAAAAATACTTTTCAAACCATAAACCAGCTAGATCTTGTGTTGAGGTAGCTAGATTACCGAAAGATGTATTGATTGAAATAGAGGTAATTGCTTTAGTTAAGTAAGCTTGCTTTTAGCAATGTCTAGTGTTGGTTAAGAGAATGATAAAAACGAAGTGGCTAATATTTGGGATGGTATATTTGATAAAAAACCAATACCCAAATATTAGCTTTTTTTACAGTATCAGAATTTATAAGTTTCTAACTTGGAAACTGTCTAGCTTCAGCGCCTACGAGCTCGGTCACTTCAGTCCTTTTCGGAAGCCAAAGAGCGGCTTCTGTCAAAGGCCGCCCCAGTGAAGCTACTACTTGGATTACTTCGAAGCTGCTTTGCGACGAGCAAACGGAGTGGCACAGGAGCAGCTGCTCGTGACCAAGGCGCTTGCGCTTTTCTTGTTAATAAATAGGCGCATATGTTTATTAGATTTGGAAATTTTGTGAACGTTGTTTAAAAATGAAGAAAACTAAGTTTATTTTTATAATTTTTCGTTTTTTTAAGAAGGAAATGAAGATTTAGTGTTGAATTTATTAAAAGACTTATTTAACTGGAAAAAGGTGGTGGCAGAAGTGGAAGTAACAGACGTGAGACTACGCCGTGTTAATACGGAAGGGCGCATGCGTGCAATAGCATCCATTACGATCGATCATGAATTTGTTGTCCATGACATCCGAGTGATTGACGGAAATAATGGTATGTTTGTAGCAATGCCAAGTAAAAGAACTCCAGATGGCGAATTTAGAGACATCGCACATCCAATTTCCTCTCAAACGAGAGAAAAAATTCAATCAGCAGTATTAGCTGAATATGAAAAAGCTGGAGATATTGAACAAGTTGAATATGAAGAAGCAGGTGCTTCATAACAACAAATACCGAAATGACTAAGGGTTTATAAAATCCTTAGTCATTTTTTTTGCGAAAATTTTTCGGTGGTATTTAAATCTAAGACACGCGAATAGAGTTTGTAAATTCCTGTAAAAACGTTTGTCCTTATTCTATATAAAATGTATATTTTTAGTAATAAATCAAAATCTTATAAGTAAATGTACACATATTCTAAAAACGTTTTTAACGAAATGTTAATGTTAGCTTGAAAAGACAACCGTTTTAAGATATATTCGTAATGGAAAAAAAGAACCGTTGGAGGATAGCTATGAACAATCGTTTTGCGGTAATCTTAGCCGCTGGTCAAGGGACTAGAATGAAATCCCGACTTTATAAAGTTCTTCATTCTGTTTGCGGTAAACCTATGGTACAACATGTAGTGGATCAAGTCTCCCAAATTGGGGTTGAAGAAACTGTTGTTATTGTTGGACATGGTGCCGAAAAAGTAAAAGAACAATTAGGTAACGGAGTAACGTACGTATTACAAGAAGAACAGTTAGGAACGGGTCATGCAGTTATGCAATCGGAGTCTTTGTTAAAGGATAAAGATGGAGTTACTATTGTACTCTGCGGTGATACACCTCTCATTACGAAAGAAACGATGGAAGAGTTACTAAATTACCATGAAGAACTTGGAGCAAAAGCTACTATCCTTACAGCAGAAGCTAGTAACCCTACTGGTTACGGGAGAATAGTACGAGATCAGAGTGGGGTAGTTAAGAAAATTGTCGAACAAAAAGATGCGTCAGAAGAAGAGCTTTCGATAACTGAAATTAATACAGGAACTTACTGTTTTGATAATAAAGCACTTTTTGAGGTGTTAAAATTAGTAGGAAACAATAACGCGCAAGGTGAGTATTATTTACCAGATGTTATTGAAATTTTACAAAAAGAGAACCAATTAATTGCGGCATACCAAACGAGCAGCTTTGATGAAACATTAGGAGTTAATGATCGTGTTGCCTTATCAAATGCAGAAGAAATTATGAAAAAGCGCATTAATGAAATGCATATGAGAAATGGTGTTACACTCATTGACCCTCAAAATACGTATATCGAGGCTGATGTTACTATAGGGAGGGACACTATTATTCTTCCTGGGACAATGTTAAAAGGAAAAACAATTGTAGGTGAAGATTGTCAAATCGGACCTAATACAGAACTAATTAATAGTTCGATAGGAAACGAAACTTTTATTAAACAATCGGTTGTATCTAATAGTGAAATTGGAAATCATGTTACTATCGGTCCTTTCGCACATATTAGACCAGAATCACAAATTGGTGATGAAGCGAAGATAGGTAATTTTGTAGAGGTTAAGAAATCTACATTTGGTAAAGGGAGTAAAGCGTCTCACTTGAGTTACATTGGTGATGCCCACATAGGCAATGATGTTAATTTAGGGTGCGGATCTATTACTGTTAATTATGATGGAACAAATAAACATTTAACAAAAGTTGAAGATGGAGCATTCATTGGTTGTAATTCAAATTTAATAGCACCGGTGACAATCGGTGTTAACGCATATGTGGCAGCAGGTTCTACAATTACTCATGATGTGCCAGGAGATGCATTAGCTGTTGCGCGAGAAAGACAAACAAACAAACCTGATTATGCCAAGAAGTTAAAAGGAAAAAAATAAGTATTTATTCATGGGGGTAAGTCCGATAATGGTCAAATATGATGATCCAAGTTTAAAAGTATTAACGTTAAATTCAAATCCAATGCTAGCAGAACAAATTGCAGAAAAGATTGGTGTTCCACTATCAAAAAGCTCAGTAGCGAGATTTAGTGACGGTGAAGTTCAAATTAACATTGAAGAAAGTATTCGAGGTTGTGATACATTCGTTATTCAATCGACTTCAGCACCTGCTAATGAACATATTATGGAATTATTAATCATGATCGATGCATTAAAGCGTGCATCGGCAAAAACGATAAATGTTGTATTACCTTATTATGGTTATGCACGTCAAGACCGTAAAGCAAGAGCTCGTGAGCCGATCACAGCTAAACTAGTTGCAAACTTACTGGAAACAGCAGGTGCAACTCGTGTTATTACATTAGATCTACATGCTACGCAAATTCAAGGCTTTTTCGATATTCCAGTTGATCAACTTCAAGCTGTGCCTCTTCTTTCGGATTACTTTAAAGAAAAGCAACTTGATGACATCGTAATCGTATCACCAGACCATGGAGGTGTAGTTCGAGCAAGAAAAATGGCAGATCGACTAAAGGCTCCAATTGCAATCATCGATAAGCGCCGTCCTAAGCCAAACGTATCAGAAGTTATGAACATTGTCGGCAATATTGAAGGTAAAACAGCTATTATTATTGATGACATCATTGATACTGCTGGAACAATTACTCTAGCAGCAAATGCATTAGTAGAGAGCGGAGCGAAAGAAGTTTATGCATGTTGTACACACCCAGTTCTTTCTGGTCCGGCGATTGAAAGAATTGCAAATTCAAAAATTAAAGAATTAGTTGTTACAAACTCAATTCCATTAAGTGAAGATAAATTAATTGATAAGGTTAAGCCGTTGTCTGTTGCTCCGTTATTAGCAAAAGCTATTATTCATGTTCATGAAGAAAGATCTGTAAGTGTACTTTTTGATTAAGTTCTTTATTTAATGAATAAATAGTTTACTAAATAGGATTTAATATAGTTATTGCTTTAAGAAGCTACGTTTAGTTGGGCGACATGGTTCTTGACTAGATGTAGCTTAAAGTTCACTTTTTAGGGGAATTCAAATTTACAATAATTTTGATTATGAAATTTTTTCATAGTAATTATTGGTTAAAAAGCCTCGGTAATGGGTACACCATATAAAGTAATGAAAAATTATGAGGTGAAAAAACAATGGGAACTATGTTGAAAGCAAGTAATCGAGATGAACTAAAAGGATCTGAGTTAAGGGCACTTCGAAAAGAAGGCAATGTCCCTGCAGTTGTTTATGGGAAAGGCCTCCCTAGTGAAGTGATTTTTGTGAATGGAATAGACTTTTTAAAGACAATAAAGGTTACTGGTAAAAATGGGATTATCTTTTTGGCAACGGATAGTGGGACTCATGAAGTAATCGCTAATGATATTCAAGTTGATGACTTGAAAGGTGATCTTATCCATGTTGATTTTTACAAAGTTAACATGAAGGAAAAGATGGATGCTAATGTACCGGTTCATTTAGTTGGTGAAGCAGCAGGAATTGCAGATGGTGGTATCATTCAGCAAACTCTTTATGAAGTTTCTGTTCGATCATTACCAGCTGATATACCTGAAGCAATCGAAGTTGATATTACACATATGATGATAGGTGACTCCTTACAAGTTAGGGATTTACCAGTTAGTAATAAATATGAAATCAACAATGAGCCAGAAGAAGGGATCATGTCAATTTTAGCACCAACATTAGCAAATGAGCCAGACGAACAGCAAGAAAAAGCTGATAAAGAAGAAGTCCAAGCTGAAGCTGAAAATTCAGCGCAAGAAGAATAAAATTTGTAAGGTATAGCCGTTAGGTTATGCCTTTTTATGTAATTAAGGATTTATTAAAGGAATTCATAAAGTTTTAGCGAATGTAGGGAAGATAGATATTTATGTGTTAGTGAAGGAAAGCGAGGAAATATAGGTGAAGTTAATTGTTGGACTTGGTAACCCAGGAAAAAAGTATGAGGATACTAGACATAATGTTGGGTTCCATGTAATAGACCAGTGTGCCAAAAACTTAAACATTACCTTAAATCAAGAAAAGTGGAAAGGTTTATTTGGCTATGAGACCATTGGTGGTGAAAAGGTATTTTTATTAAAACCGCTTACCTATATGAATTTATCAGGTGAAGCAGTTCGACCTTTAATCGATTTTTATAAAATCGATATCGATAATGTACTGGTTGTTTATGATGATTTAGATCTACCACCAGGAAAAATACGCCTACGGCAAAAAGGTGGTCATGGTGGGCATAATGGTATAAAATCATTGCTAGCCCATTTAGGTACCGAAAATTTTAAAAGGATTAGAGTTGGTATTGGAAGGCCTGAATCTGGAATTGCGGTAGCTAATTATGTTCTTAGTACTTTCCCCCCAACCGAAAAGCAAGATGTTCATGATTCTGTTCAACATGCAGCGAATGCTTGTGAAAGTTGGTTAAGTAAAGACTTCCTGAATGTGATGAATAGTTTTAATTAATAACTGCATAGAATACCTCCCTATCGTTCATACTATAATAAGAATTTTTCATGTCTTTTACTTTGTGTGTTTTTTAGTTAAAGTGGTTCTTCTCATCTTACTAAGAAGAGTGAAAAGAGACTTTTACATACTAAAGGCGAGAGAAAAATGTTATGATTAGGGAGGAATATTTATGACTATCCATTATCAGTGTCGCCATTGTGGGATTTCTGTAGGAAAAATAGAACAAAATCAAATAGAAGCTCAAAAATTAGGATTTCATCAGTTAGATCAATCTGAGAGAACTGAAATGATCAGATATGATGAAACAGGAGATATTCACGTTGATACGATTTGTGAAGACTGCCAGGAAGCATTAGAGCGAAATCCGCATTTTCACGAAAATCAAACGTTTATTCAATAATTCAGGGAAGTTAATATTTTGTACGAGACGCTTAGCTTTGGTGCCTACCAAAGCATTTTCGCTTTGGTTAAAACAAGTAATTGAATATGAGCGGAAGTTGAAAAAACATTTTTCGAGATAAAGAGGTACAATGTATATAAAGGGGGAGGCAAAAGCTTTGTTCGGTTTGAAAAAGTTTTTTTTACAAGATGATGATGTAAGAGCCGTTTTGGATGGTATTGAAGCTCAGTTGACTGAACAGATGATATCAGGGCTAACAGGCTCGGCAAGAACTTTATTGCTAGCTTCCATATTTGAACAATCGAAGCGACCACAATTAATAGTTACCAATAATCTATTTCAAGCACAAAAATTATATGATGATTTAGTTAGTCTTGTGGGAGAGGAGCTAGTTTATCTATATCCTGTAAACGAGTTAATCTCGTCTGAAATTGCTGTTGCTAGTCCAGAAATGCGAGGGCAACGAATAGAAGTTTTAAATTTTTTAAGTAAACAACAATCAACAGGAATCGTAATTGCGCCAATTTCAGGCTTAAGACGGTTGTTACCACCTAAAGATATTTGGAAACAGTCTCAAATAGTATTTAAAGTGGGCGATGAGATTAATGTTGAGCAAACACTAAAAAGATTAGTGCAGGCTGGTTTCCAAAGGTCTGATATGGTTTCTAGTCCGGGGCAGTTTAGTTTACGCGGCGGGATTATTGATATTTACCCTTTAACAGAAGAAATGCCTTTAAGAATTGAATTATTTGATACAGAAGTAGATTCAATTCGATTTTTTGACGTCGATTCTCAAAGATCTCAAAAACAGTTAAAACATATAAATATAGGACCAGCTCAAGAAGTTATTTTGGAAGAAAAAAACTATGAGTTAGGAGCGAAAAGGTTAAAGGAAGGTTTATCTACTACTTTAACAAAAGTAAAAAATGCAAAAGTTAAAGAAGCATTAGTAGATCAAATAAATTACGAAGTCGAGCTATTAAATAGAAAAAGTTCATTTGAAGGTATGTACAAATACATGTCTTTGTACTATGACAAAGTAACGACCCTCATTGATTATTTGCCAGAAAATGGTGTCGTTTTCATAGATGAAATTAGTCGTGTGCAAGAAATGGGTGTCAATCTTGAAAAAGAAGAAGCCGAATGGCAAACAACATTATTAAGTCAAGGTGCTATTATTTCTGAACTTACGATGTCAAAAAATTTGGATGAAATGATTCAACAGACAAACGTCCCATTTGTTTATTTTTCACTTTTCTTACGGCACGTTCCTCATACGAGTCCAAAAAATATAGTTAATTTCAACTGTAAAACAATGCAAAACTTCCATGGTCAATTAAACCTTTTAAAAAGCGAAGTAGATCGATGGTTAAAAGCAGAGTATAAAATTGTGATTTCTTCAGCTGATCTAGAGCGGGCTAAGCGAATGGAAGATATTTTGGAAGATTATAAGATTGGTGCAAACTTATTAGAAAGTTCTTCTGAACTTGTTGGTGGTTCATGTCAAATTACTGTGGGCCAATTAACAGGTGGCTTTGAGTTGCCTCTACAAAAGCTAATTGTGATAACAGAAGAAGAGATATTTACGAAAAAAACAAAACGACCAAAAAGAAAACAAAAGCTTTCAAATGCCGAAAGAATTAAAAATTATTCTGAGTTAAAAGTTGGAGACTTGGTTGTTCATATTAATCATGGGATCGGAAAGTATCTAGGTATTCAAACCTTAGAGATTAATGGAATCCATAAAGACTACCTCCATATTACGTATGCAGGGAATGACAAGTTATATGTTCCAGTTGAACAAATTGATCAAGTTCAAAAATATGTTGGTCAAGAGGATAAAGATCCTAAGATTTATGCTTTAGGTGGCACTGATTGGAAAAAAGTTAAGAAAAAAGTTCAATCTTCAGTTGAGGATATTGCTGATGACTTAATTAAGCTTTATGCAGAAAGAGAGGCTAGTGTAGGCTATGCGTTCTCAAAAGATAGTCTCGAACAAAGAGAATTTGAAGGATCTTTCCCGTATGAAGAAACCGAAGATCAGCTTCGTTGTATTCAGGAAATAAAAGAAGATATGGAAAAACAACGGCCAATGGATCGCCTACTTTGTGGTGATGTTGGGTATGGGAAAACAGAAGTAGCAATTCGTGCTGCGTTTAAGGCAATAATGGATGGAAAGCAGGTTGCATTCTTAGTTCCAACAACTATTTTAGCTCAACAGCATTATGAGACGATCCGTGAGCGTTTTAGTGACCATCCAATTAATATTGGCCTGTTGAGCCGTTTTAGAACAAGAAAAGAGCAAAATGAGACACTTAAAGGGTTGAAGTCAGGAGCCGTAGATATTGTGGTTGGAACACACCGCCTCTTATCTAAAGATGTTATTTATAAGGATTTAGGGTTGCTAATTATTGATGAAGAACAGCGTTTTGGTGTTACACATAAAGAGAAAATTAAGCAACTAAAAGCGAATGTAGATGTATTAACATTGACAGCCACACCGATTCCAAGAACATTGCATATGTCGATGTTAGGGGTTCGTGACTTATCGGTTATTGAAACTCCACCAGAAAACCGTTTTCCGGTTCAAACCTATGTTGTTGAATATAACGAAGGTCTAGTACGCGAAGCAATTGAAAGAGAGTTAAGTAGAGGTGGGCAAGTATACTTCCTATATAATAGAGTAGAAGATATTGCTCAAATGGCTGATAAAATTGCTATGCTCGTGCCGGATGCAAGAGTATCGTTTGCCCATGGAAAAATGAATGAAACTGAGTTAGAGTCTATTATTATTGATTTTCTAGAAGCGAACAGTGATGTTTTAGTAACAACAACGATCATTGAAACTGGTGTAGACATTCCAAATGTGAATACGTTAATTGTATATAATGCTGATAAAATGGGCTTGTCACAGCTATATCAGTTAAGAGGACGGGTAGGACGCTCCAATCGCGTAGCCTATTCTTATTTCACGTATCAAAAAGATAAAGTTTTATCTGAGGTTGCAGAAAAAAGGTTACAAGCAATTAAAGAGTTTACCGAGCTAGGGTCTGGATTTAAAATTGCCATGCGAGATTTATCTATCCGAGGAGCAGGAAACTTATTAGGAGCGCAGCAGCATGGTTTTATTGCTTCTGTAGGTTTTGATTTATATTCCCAAATGCTAAAAGAGGCAATCGAGGAACGTAAAGGAGATAAGGGAACAGAAGCTGTTCGAAACCAAGTAGAACTGGATCTAAACGTCGATGCCTATATCCCAGAGTCATACATTAATGATTCAAAGCAAAAGATTGATATGTATAAGCGTTTTAAGTCCATCGAGTCAAAAGAAGATATTGAAGATCTTCAAAGTGAGATGATCGATCGTTTTGGCGATTTCCCACAAGAAGTAAATTATTTATTAAAAATAGCTTCTATCAAATTGCTAGCTCAAAAGGAACAAGTAGAATCGATAACAGAAGACCCTCAACAATGTTCCATTGTCTTAACAGAAGAAGAAAGTCAACGTATTGATGGAGTGAAGCTTTTTGAAATGATTAGTAAAATGGGCCGTGAGTTTTCAGTCGGAACATCTGGGCAAAAAATAAAAATAAATATTAAAACAAAATCGTTTACATCAATACGATATTTGGAGATTCTCGAAGAAATATTAACAAAAATTTGGACAGTGAAAAAAGAAGAGTAAGTAACGACCTATTTCGTCATTTGACGATGCCTTTTTGAATAATGTTCACTAAAAAAGAAAAACTAAGCTTGCCGTGATAAAAATGGTAAAAGCCAGTTATTACAATTAAGCAAATAATTGAAGAAATGGTGAATAGTTCTTACTTAAAGAAGGATAATAAGACTAAGAATTAAGTATTAATTTCTTAGTTCTAAGCTAAAGAAATTGATTCCTTAACATCAAGTAACTACAACAAAGAAAGTGAGGCATCATCAGAAATGAAAGCTACTGGAATTGTACGTCGAATTGATGATTTAGGTCGTGTAGTAATCCCAAAAGAGATACGCCGAACGCTAAGAATTCGTGAAGGCGATCCATTAGAAATTTTTGTCGATAGAGACGGAGAAGTGATCCTAAAGAAGTACTCCCCAATTTCTGAGTTAGGTGACTTTGCCAAAGAATATGCGGAAGCGCTTTTTGAAAGTTTGAATCATGTCGTTCTTATAGCTGATCGCGATACATATATAGCTGTTGCGGGCGGTTCAAAGAAAGATTACTCTAACAAAAATATTGGTGAAATTGTTGAGACTGCTATGAATGACAGACAGTCTATCGTTCAAACAAGCCAGGGTGAATATAACATTGTAGGGGATTCTACCGAAGAGATTACATCATATGTAGTTGCCCCTATTGTAGCAAACGGTGATCCAATTGGTGCTGTAGTTATGTTATCAAAAAATGATCGAACAATGGGTGACGTTGAACAAAAATTGTCTGAAACAGCAGCTGGATTTTTAGCAAGACAAATGGAACAATAAAAGTAATAAATATAAGAGCCATTAGAAGGGTTATTGACCCTTCTTTTTCTATTTCCCTAAAAATATATCAATAAATTTTTTCCTGCTGGTTCCATCATACAAATTTGGAGAGCATTAACTATATTTAGTTAAATTGAAATGCTTCGGTATGGACTGGTGTGATTGAAAGAGTATGATTATGGAATTGGCTCATTTGATAAAACATTAGAAATACTTGGAGTTGAAACGGTATGCTATAATAGCAAGAGTTTTGTGAAAGGTTTAGGTGGAATAAAATGCAAAGCGAATTGAATAAAGGAAAGAAGCTATGGAAGGGTGCATTGTATTTGTCCCTCGCGGCGGTCGTGATAAAAATCTTAAGTGCGATTTATCGGGTACCATTTCAAAACATCGTTGGAGATGTAGGGTTTTATGTTTATCAACAAATTTATCCTATCTATGGAGTTGCGGTTGCTTTATCTACATATGGATTTCCGATCATTATTTCTAGGTTGATTTTAGAAAGAAAAAATGAGCGTCATACAATTATTAAGAGTGCTTTTTGGAGCTTACTAACATTCAGCTTTTTAGGCTTTATCCTTATTTATTTTACTACTCCAACGTTAGCTAAATTTATGGGCGATGAAAATTTAGAAACCCCTTTAAGAGCCGTTTCGTTTATCTTTTTTATCATCCCTTTTCTTTCTGTATTGCGAGGTTTTTTTCAAGGTCAGGAGGAAATGTTGCCAACAGCTGTTTCTCAAGTTAGCGAACAATTCTCTCGAGTATGTGCCATTTTATTTGTTACCTATATTTTTATCATAAATGGTTATGGACCCTATGCTGCGGGAACGGGAGCGGCAATAGCTTCAGTTATTGGAGGTTTTATTGGTTTTTTTGTCCTTTTATTTTATTATCAAAAATATAAAAAAACTGATCCACCTCTACACAACAAACGAATAAGTATGGACATAGTAAAAATCATTTTTATACAAGGGATTATGGTATGTCTGAGTAGTCTTTTATTGATTATTTTTCAACTTATTGATTCAATCACTGTATTAAGAATTTTACTCGAAAATGGGGTAGCTTTAGAAGTTGCAAAGGTATCTAAAGGAGTCTTTGATCGTGGACAACCTCTTGTGCAGATGGGTACAGTAATTACAACGTCTTTCTCTTTAATAATCGTGCCGCTTATTGCGAAAGTAAATTTAGAGGGAAAACAAGATTTAGTCAAAAAGTATAGTGGCCTTGCCTTTCGTATTAGCTTTCTCATAGGTGCAGCGGCCTCAATAGGTCTTGCAGTCATTATAGATCCTACTAATGTGATGCTTTTTAAAGACGATAAAGATTCTGTTGTGCTTGGTACTATGGGTATGGCGATATTTTTTACATCTATTTTTCTAACTACATCAGCTATTTTACACGGGTTAAACAAAGTTTATGTTACTGTTGTTCATGTAATAGTTGGTTTACTCGTTAAATTAATACTTAATCTTTGGTTAATTCCTGTACACGGTACATTGGGTGCAGCCATGGCTACGGTAATCTCATGTGCTATCTGTGCAAGTTTAAATTTCTATGTGTTACGAAAGAACAATGTTTTGCCGACGATACACTATCCAAGGGGAATTAAGACAATCCTTTCTTTGGTGGTAATGGGGTTAGTTACTTTTATATGGAAGCAAAGTAGTTTAATTATTTTTAATGATTTAGTCTATAGTCGAATTGGTAATGCATTTATTGCTATAAGTAGTGTAACCATTGGAGTTTTTATATTATTAATATTGATGATTATAAATAAGCTATTTTCAGAAGATGAGTTAGAACATATACCGAAAATTAGAAAGCTTGCAGCGTTTATGCAGTCAAAAAATAGTACATAACTAGGTTATTGTTATTAAAATGTTCATCAGGCTTATGTTGTTAAATTCAATAGAAATGTTATCTTATAAACTTAATACACATCTGGAAGGAGCAAGGTAATGGGGAAAATTGTTATTTTAGGTTTAGGGGCTGGAGACCTTAATCAAATGCCTTTAGGTATATACCATACGTTAATGAAGTCTGAAAATGTGTATCTCCGAACGAAAGAACACCCAGTTGTCGAACAACTTGAAGCTGAAGGATTTACTTATCAATCCTTTGACCACGTATATGAAAATAATGACCAATTTAAAGATGTTTATCAAGAAATCACATCCCAACTAATAAAAAAAGCAAAAGAAAAGGATATTGTTTATGGTGTTCCTGGTCACCCTTTTGTTGCTGAAAGTACTGTACAGTTACTAGTACAACAATCAAAAGAACACAATATTACTTTAGAGATAGTTGGTGGGCAAAGCTTTCTAGATAATATGTTTCAAGCCCTACAAATTGACCCTATTGAAGGCTGTCAAATTGTTGATGGGACGGCGCTTTTAAAAGCGGAAATACAAGTAAGACATCATATAATCATTTGCCAAGTCTACGATGCGTTTATTGCAAGTGAAGTGAAATTAACTTTAATGGATCTATTACCTGATGAATATGAAGTTACGATCGTCACTGCAGCAGGGAGTAGCCAAGAAGAGATCAAAAAGGTACCACTATATGAGTTAGATCGTGTAGCTATTTTAAATAACTTAACAGCCGTTTATGTACCACCGGTTAAAGACGAAACAATTCTTTATCGTGATTTTGAGAAACTAAGAGAAGTAATTGCTCACCTAAGAGGCCCTAACGGATGTCCTTGGGATAAAAAGCAGACTCATACCTCTTTGAAAAAATATTTATTAGAAGAAGCATATGAAGTTCTTGATGCTATTGATGAAGAGGATGAGGATCATTTAGCAGAAGAACTAGGTGATGTTCTCTTGCAGGTTATGCTGCACGCTCAAATTGGTGAAGATGAAGGAATGTTTTCGGTAGACGATGTTATTTCTTCTCTCACAGAAAAAATGATTAGAAGACATCCACATGTTTTCGAAGAAGGAAATTTATCTGATTCAGAAGAAGTTATTAAGAAGTGGGATGAAATTAAGCGACAGGAAAAAGAAACAAGTGGCCAAAGTGATCAATCGTTTTTATCAGGAGTTCCTAAAAGTATGCCTGCCTTATCGCGGGCAAGTAATCTTCAAAAAAAAGCAGCAAAAGTTGGCTTTGATTGGGATGAAGTAGCCCCGATTTGGATGAAGGTTCAAGAAGAAATTGCTGAATTTATGATTGAAACAAAGCAAAATAATTCAGAAAAAACAAGAAAAGAGTTCGGTGACGTATTGTTTGCTTTTGTTAACTTGGCTCGATATTATCAGATCGATCCTGAGTTAGCGCTCCACTCAACAAACGAGAAATTTTTTAACAGATTTGCTTATATTGAAAAAACACTACAAGAACGTGGGCTAACCTTCGCTGAAGTGGACTTGGCGTATTTAGATGCCATATGGGAAGAAGCGAAAAAGATGTAATTTGGTTGCTAGCATCAAAAAAATGTTTAAATCAACTGTAATCTAGTTAATTTGGGGGGATAAAATTGAGGTTAGATAAATTTTTGAAAGTGTCACGCTTAATCAAGCGTAGAACTCTAGCGAAAGAGGTTTCTGATCAAGGAAGAATTTCGATAAATGGGCAAGTTGCAAAAGCAAGTTCAACGGTGAAAATTGGAGATGAATTAAAAGTACGCTTCGGTCAAAAGATGGTAACTGTTAGAATTGATGATATTAAGGAAACATCTAAAAAAGATGAAGCAGCGACTATGTACACGATATTAAAAGAGGAACCAGTTCATACAACAGAAAATCAATTTTAGAAAAAGGAGATGACCTCGGTCACTCCTTTTTCTAAATATTAGTATAGAGAGAAATGCTACTAGGTCAGTCATTTCAGTCAAGCAACTGCTTTAATAACTATATGAAATACATCTCTGATTGCCTTTATGCACGGTTACTCGTCACACAAAACCTGCTTCTACGGTTACACTTTTTACAAAACACCGCTTTGAAAAAAGGCTTGTTCTATTCTTTAACTCGTTTACATAAATATAAGCGTAAATAGAGGATACGAGGAGGAATTTAGTATGGATCAGTATGAATTCGGCACTCCAATGGGGAGAGATAAAAAGATGAAAGAACATAATATTACTATGCGGGGGAGAAAACACTTAGATATTACAGGAGTAAAGCAAGTGGAAAGCTTTGATAACGAAGAGTTCTTAATGGAAACAGAATTAGGCTTTTTAGCAATTCGAGGGCACAATCTTCACATGAAAAACCTAGATGTAGATCAAGGTATTGTTTCTATTGAAGGAAAAATTTACGACCTTGTATATTTAGATCAGCAACAGAATGATAAGGCCAAAGGCTTCTTTGGGAAGTTATTCAAGTGAGTCTAACAGTTCAACTGCAAACCATGCTTATTATGGTGGCTATGGGTGGATGGCTAGGTATGGCTATCGACACCTATAGCCGCTTAATTAGAGGTCGTAAGTGGAAAAAATGGATTACAGTCATTAATGATAGTTTGTTTTGGGTTTTACAAGGGCTTATTGTATTTTATATTTTATTGCAAGTAAATGAAGGGGAAATGAGATTTTATATTTTGCTTGCTCTGTTGTGTGGTTATTCCTGCTATCGAGCTCTTTTATTTAGTATATATCTAAAGATTCTAGAAGCACTTATCTCAACAATTATTAAAACCTATAAATTTTGTAAAGCTGCTTTATTTATGCTTATTATAAATCCTACGAAAGAGTTGTTGAAACTTTTATACAAGCTGTGTATGATGATAATAAGTTTTACAATATCAGTCATATTTTTCCTTTTAAAAGTCATTTATACACCTTTCATTTGGATTGGTAAAGGAATTTGGAGGCTTTTGCCGAAGGAAAAAATCAAAAAATATAAAAGTAAACTAGGATTTTTAAGCAAAATAAAGAACTATATAAAACAACGGCTTAATAAAAAAGAGTAAGTTTATAATATAAGAGTCGTAAAAGGGTGATGAGGATGAATAGCGCACAACAAAGGAATGTAAGAGAGCTCAACTCTCATTACAATGAACAGCATGATAAGAAAATAGAGCAGAAGTCAATAAGTAATAAAGGACTTGTTCGTCGCCTTAGTGCCTTAGGTTTATTTGTTGCGACTGTAATGGTAGCTACAGTAATAACTCTACAATCACAACATACTGTTCTTAGTCAGAAAATAGAGAAAAAACAATATCTAGAGAATGAACTAGTTCAGTTACAGTTAGTGGAGAGAGATCTCATAGACGAAATAGAAAATTTAAATAGTCTTGAGTACATTGCAGAAATTGCTAGAAGAGATTATTTCTTAACCAAACCAGGAGAGATTATCTTTAAACTCCCAACTATTACTGCTGATTGACACTTGTTTTTTTTATCATGTATAATTAGATAGTATTATAATTATGTTTTTAAGGAGGAGCATTTTTTTCATGTCAATCGAAGTAGGCAGCAAGTTACAAGGGAAGGTAACAGGTATCACCCATTTTGGAGCATTTATTGAGCTGCCAGGTGGTATTACTGGGCTTGTTCACATTAGTGAGGTAGCGGATAATTATGTTAAAGACATCAATGAAATATTAAAAGTTGGTGACGAAGTTGAGGTTAAAGTTATTGCAGTTGAAAAGGACGGTAAAATTGGACTTTCAATAAGAAAGGCTAAGGAGCGTCCACAAGAAGAGCAACCAAGACCTCAAAAAAGGCCGCCACGTGATCGTGATCAAGAAAGACCAGGAAACAAACAATATGGATCTCGTAATAATGGCAATAGGAATAACCAAGCTCGTCCATCCCTTTCTTTTGAGGATAAAATGAATCGCTTTTTAAAAGATAGTGAGGAAAGACTTACTTCTTTAAAGCGTAACACAGAATCAAAACGTGGAGGTCGAGGTGCTAGACGAGGCTAACTTGCTGCATTTGACAATTGAACATAATAAATATCTTTAATATATAATAAAACACCCTTCGGAAAGAAGGGTGTTTTAGTTTTAAGCTAAGAAAGAATAAAATTTCTTTGCTTAAAAACTGTCTATCTCCAGGCGCCTACGAGCTTCGTCACTTCAGACAAGCAACTAACTTCAATCACTGCATGAGATCCTTCGTCGATTAACTTCACGCAGCTTTGCTCCTGCGGTTACTCGTCGCACGAAAACCAATTGCTCCTGCGGTTACTCGTCGCACGAAAACCTTTTTCCAAATTTCGCCTTTTCGAATTGGTTTTGTAGTACAATTCGAGATGCTTTTACATATACTAAAATTATTGTGCAATCTTTGAGTGTTTTTTTGACTAGCTTACTAGAAACGAGTCGAACACTTTTTTAGACAAGCTCTGTTGTTTTGACAAAAATTGAATGAAAGATCTGCTTATAATAGAAACACGATAAAAAAACGGGTGGTGGATATAAGTGTTTCGAAAAGTACTGAAAGCAGTTGAACCAATGAGAGGAACGGTACTGTCAAATTCAATGAATGGGGATAACTACCTAAAGGAAAGTGAGACGGATCGATTTGGCAAACTATTTTCACTTATCTTCTATAAATGGGGATTTTTAATTTTCATTATTGGATTTTTACTTGGACGGGCAATCATTTTATCAGAAATGCTACCTTTTATCTTGCCGTTTTTTGCAGCAATCTTTCTATTAAAACGTGAAAAGGCTACTATTGCTATGTTAGCTTTAATAGCCGGTGCAATCACGATTGATCCTATTAATGGTGGTTATGCTTTTGTTTCTATTTTAACTTTTTTATTTTTATATCGCTTATTTAATAGATTATATGACAACAAGTCAAGGTTATTACCATTTTTAGTCTTTGCTGCTATTTTTATTTCGAAAACGTTGCTTGCGTATGTTTTAGAAGGAACAATTACAAATTATGTTTGGTTAGTATCGGTTGTTGAGGGTGGTCTAAGTTTTATTCTGACGATGATTTTTATTCAAAGTGTTCCAATTATTACAGAGAGAAAGCGCAAACATTCTTTGAAAAATGAAGAAATCATTTGTTTAATTATTTTACTTGCTTCAGTTATGACAGGTACGATCGGTTGGATTTTTTACGGTATGGCAGCTGAAAATATATTAGCTAGATACTTAGTGTTAATTTTTGCTTTTGTCGGTGGAGCTGCTATCGGTTCAACAGTTGGAGTGGTAACAGGGCTAATTTTAAGTTTAGCGAGTGTTGCAAGTCTTTACCAAATGAGTTTATTAGCATTCTCAGGTTTGTTAGGTGGCCTATTAAAAGATGGGAAAAAAATAGGCGTTGGTATTGGACTCTTAGTTGGAACACTATTAATAGGCTTATATGGAGACGGGAGTGGAACCATTACATTAACCGTAATGGAATCACTAGTAGCTATACTTATATTTATAATAACCCCACGAAATTTAATTATGAGAATTTCTAAGTATATTCCAGGTACTGCAGAATATTGGAAGGAGCAACAACAATATTTACGGAAATTTAGAGATGTAACAGCTGGAAAGGTTGAACAATTCTCAACCCTATTTCAAACATTATCAAATAGTTTTTCTAACGTCCAAGTAGATACTGATGAGGAAGACCCAGAGCGAGAAGTTGACTACTTTTTAAGTAACGTTACGGAAAAAACATGTCAAATGTGTTTTCGAAAGGAGCAGTGTTGGACGAAAAATTTTGATAAAACGTATAATCATATGCAAGAAATTATGCTTAGTTACGAAAACGACCACCAAGTAAATAAACGGTTAAAAGCTGATTGGGAAAGATATTGTTTGAAGGCGGAGAAAGTAATTCATGTGATTCAACATGAATTAAATCAGTATCAAGCAGGAAAAAAATTAAAAAGGCAGTTACTAGAAAGTAGAAAACTTGTTGCAGACCAACTTTTAGGAGTTTCAAAGGTAATGGGCGATTTTGCGAAAGAAATACAAAAAGAAAGGGAAAATCTTCAAATTCAAGAGGAGCAAATACTAGATGCGCTTCGTGATGCAGGGGTAGATATTGGACATGTAGAGATATTCCAACTTGATGAGGGGAATGTAGATATTGAAATTAGTGTACCTACAAATGAACATGGGGAATGTGAAAAAATCGTTGCCCCGATGTTGTCTCATATTTTAGAAGAAACGATCGTAGTAAAGAAAGTTGATATAAACTACTACCCTAACGGTTATACGAATGTATCATTCGGTTCTGCTAAACAATTTGTTGTGGAGACTGGTATTGCTACAGTTGCTAAAGGTGGTGCATGGATTTCTGGTGATAGTTACTCAACGATGGAGATTGGGGCTGGTAAATATGCCGTTGCAATAAGTGACGGAATGGGAAATGGTGAGAGAGCTCATTTAGAAAGTAATGAAACATTGCAGCTTCTTCAAAATATATTACAGTCTGGCATAGAAGAAACAGTGGCTATTAAGTCTGTGAACTCAGTTCTATCTTTACGTTCTACCGATGAAATTTTCTCTACATTGGATTTAGCGATGATTGATTTGCAAGATGCTTCTGCAAAATTCCTGAAAATCGGCTCTACTCCTAGTTTTATAAAAAGGGGAGATAAAGTTTTTATGGTAGAAGCTAGTAATCTACCAATGGGAATTATAAATGAATTTGATGTCGATGTTGTCAGTGAGCAATTAAAGGCTGGAGATTTGTTAATTATGATGAGTGATGGAATTTTTGATGGTCCAAAGCATGTTGAGAATAGTGAAGCTTGGATGAAGCGTATCATAAAAGAAATTAAAGCAACAGAACCACAAGAAGTCGCTGATTTAATAATTGAACAAGTAATTCGTACAGGGGATAATAAAATAGATGATGATATGACTGTTGTTGTAGCGAATGTGAAAAGAAATTTACCGAGGTGGGCGACAATACCTATGTATCAGACAGTTGGATTAAATAGAAAGAAGAAAGCACTGTAGGCTTTTAAAGCCACTCCAGAATAAGATGAGAAGGTGGGTGAATCGTTGTTAAAGTTTGTAAGATACCATTTAATACTTAAATTCTGAATATTAAAGTATATTCCCTCCTAAAAAAGTGAATGATGGTAACATTCGTAAAAATGGAGGGGAAACAGCTTATGGGAAAAGGAACGTTAAAGCAAATACTATTATTAACCGATGGGTGCTCAAATCAAGGGGAAGATCCAATTGCTATTGCGGCCTTGGCTAAAGAGGAAGGAATAACTGTTAATGTTATTGGTGTAGTTGAAGATGACCAAATCAGTGAACAAGGTATAGAAGAAATTAAATCAATAGCTATGAGTGGTGGTGGAATTAGTCAAATTGTTTATGCAAAGCAGTTAGCAAAGACTGTTCAAATGGTGACAAGAAAAGCTATGACACAAACTATTCACGGGGTTGTTAATAGAGAGCTTACCCAAATACTAGGGCAAAACCAAGAAATAGAAGATCTGCCACCGGAAAAAAGAGGACAGGTTATGGAAGTCGTTGATGAACTAGGTGAAACAATGGACTTAGAGCTGTTAATATTAGTTGACACTAGTGCTAGTATGAAAAATAAACTAGTAATGGTTCAAGAAGCTCTAACTGATCTATCGATTAGTCTCAATTCGAGAGTAGGTACAAATCGTTTTTCATTGTATTCATTTCCGGGGAAACGAAAAGCTGTTGACAAATTAGTCGGTTGGACACCGAAAATTGAATCTCTAACTGGTGTATTCCATAAGCTATCTCTAGGTGGTATTACACCTACAGGTCCGGCATTACAAGAAGCTATCTCCATGTTTCCAAGAAAAAGTAGAAGGAGTCTGATTTCTGATGAGTATCAAGAAGAGTCAGGTATGTAATTTATCTCCTAATACAAAAATTTTAGGGAAATGGCACAAGCAGCCTTACAAAATAGTAAAAGAGCTTGGTAACGGAGCGACAGGTTCTGTTTACTTAGCAGAGTCGCCAAAAGGGTTGGTCGCTTTGAAAATAGGTTTAAACAGTATGGCAATTACTTCAGAGGTAAATGTCCTCAAGCATTTTTCCAAGGTCCAAGGGCAAATCCTTGGGCCTTCTTTAATCGATGTCGATGACTGGGTAACTCAAGAAGGGACCTTTCCTTTTTATGCCATGGAATATTTAAAGGGACAAGGACTTATCCCTTTTATGCAAGGGAAAGGAAGCGAGTGGGTTGGAATTCTTATTGTACAACTTCTTGGTGATTTAGATCGTTTACATCAAGCAGGTTGGGTGTTTGGTGATTTAAAGCCTGATAATTTAATTGTTATCGGACCTCCAGCGCGAGTGCGTTGGATTGATGTAGGTGGCACAACATTATTAGGGCGATCAATTAAGGAGTATACGGAGTTTTTTGATCGTGGTTACTGGGGTTTAGGAACACGTAGAGCTGAGATTACGTATGATCTCTTTAGTGTCGCTATGATCATCATCAATATATGTTACCCTAAGCGTTTTGAAAAAAACGGCGAAGGCTTGAAGCAGCTGAAGGAAAAAATTGAAAAGCAATCTACTTTAAAGCAGTATGATTTTGTTCTTTTAAACGCATTACAGGGTAAATACAGCAATGCGCAGCTAATGAAAAAAGATGTTATTAGTGCAATTAGTAAAAGTAAGTCATCTTTTACCAAGTCCTCGATGAAACAACCTAAAAAACCAACAACTACAAACAAAGACTCAAGGGGAGAAAAATCAAATGGACTTATCGAAACATTTTTATTTGCCTCTTTCCTTCTATTAGCATATATCCTATACTTATTTGGACAAATGATGTAGAATTGTTTTTTTAACAAGGTAAGAAAGCATAAAATTTCTAACTCGGAGACTGTCTAGCGCAAGCAGCCTACGAGCTCGGTCACTTCAGTCCTTTTCGGAAGCCAAAGAGCGGCTTCTGTCAAAGGCCTTCCAGTGACTTTCGCTCGTGACCAAGGCGCTTGCGCTTTTCTTACAGTATCAGAATTAATAAATTTCTAACTTGGAAACTGTCTAGCTTCAGCGCCTACGAGCTCGGTCACTTCAGTCCTTTTCGGAAGCCAAAGAGCGGCTTCTGTCAAAGGCCTTCCAGTGACTTTCGCTCGTGACCAAGGCGCTTGCGCTTTTCTTAGTGGCGTAGGGTGTTTAATCATTACATAACAATTCTACATTTTCTTAAATAAGGGAGGATTGGAATGGGCAAGGCTGATCAAATGATGGACGTGTGTTTGCTTGCGGGTGAAATAATGCTTACATACGGGGCAGAGACATATCGTGTAGAAGAAACATTAGAGCGAATGGCTAATGCTGCTAATTTAAAAAATGTACATAGCTTTGTTACAACAACAGGTATTTTTCTCTCTTTTGAAGAAGATGGGCGAGGCGACATTATGCAGATGATTCGTATTGATGACAGGAATTATGATTTAAACAAGGTATCACTTGTCAATCAAGTTTCTCGTGAATTTGTTACTGGTAACCTAACTACTGAACAAGCCTATTTAGAGCTTAAAAATATCGCAAGTGCAAGGCTTGCATATCCAATTTGGCTTATACATATAGCTTCTGGAATTGCAGGGGGGGGATTTTCCTATTTATTTGGTGGTGGTATCAAAGACTCCCTTCCTGCTTTTATTGCTGGGATAACGGCAAGCGTATGTCTGATCGAGGTTGAAAGATATTTAAAGGTGAAGTTCTTTGCTGAGTTTATAGCTGCTTTTATGGGTGGAACCGTGGCGATTGGTCTCGTTTACTTTGGACTTGGTACCAACTTAAATCAAATAATTATTGGTACGTTAATGCCTTTAGTCCCTGGAGTTCCATTAACTAACGCGGTAAGAGATTTAATGAGTGGAGATCTTGTTGCTGGGGTTAGTCGCGGAGCTGAAGCAACCATCACATCCTTATCTATTGCCACGGGTATTGCCTTGGCAATAACATTATTTCTGTAAAAGCTAGGTGTATAAAATGATAATAGAATTGATTGTTTGTTTTTTTGCTACTGTTTCCTTTGGAATTATTTTTAGTGTTCCTAGAAAATCACTTTTAGTAGGTGGATTTATTGGGATGCTTGCCTTTGGTATTTCTCGTACACTTCCAGAGTATGGTGTTACCGCTATATTCGCAACAAGTATTGCTTCTATTACTGCGGCGACACTAGCCCACTTTCTTGCAAAAAAATTTCGGATTCCGGCTACCGCGTTTACAATTCCAGGGATTATACCATTAGTACCCGGAAGTAGAGCGTATTATACAATGTTAGCATTTGTTGAAGGGGATTATTTAGGTGGTTTGCAATTAGGGATTGAGACGATGTTACAAGCAGGAGCGATAGCAGCAGGCGTAGTATTTGCCTTATCTGTATTTTCATTAGGGAAGGGGAATAGTTACCGTTATGAGGCAAATCGTTAATCGTTTCATAAAGAAACATTCGCTACTACTTAATGGCGAGATCGTTATCGTTGGAGTTTCTGGGGGCCCAGATTCTATTGCTCTCCTTCATTTCTTAAAAGAACAGGAGCATAGTTATAACCTTACCTTAGTTGCAGCTCATGTAAACCATATGCTCCGTAAAGAAGAGGCGGAGTTGGATTATATGTTCGTTCAGCAATTTTGTGCTGAAAGTGGTATTGCTTTTGAGGGTGCAAACATAGACGTTTTATCATATCAACGTACGCACAATGTTAGTACTCAAGTCGCTGCACGAGAGTGTCGATACCGTTTCTTTCAAGAGGTTATGATGAAGCATGCTGCAGATAAGCTTGCTTTAGCACACCACGGTGATGATCAAGTAGAGACTATTCTCATGAGGCAAGTACGAGGTGCATATGGAGCCGGTTTAGCTGGTATACCTGTAAGAAGACGGTTTTCCACTGGTGAAATTATTAGGCCGTTTTTATGTGTTTGTAAAGATGAAATTAATACTTATTGTGAAACCCAGAACCTTGCTTCACGTCTTGATCAAAGTAACCTATCATCAAAATACTTAAGAAATAGGATAAGAAATAAAGTATTACCTATATTAAAAGAAGAAAACCCATCGGTACATCTTAGATTTCAACAGCAAAGTGAGTTAATGTTAGAGGATCAAATATTATTAGAAGAACTTGCTGAAACAGAAATCCGTAAAGCATTCATCCGAACAAGGGACAAGGAGCTAGTACTTTCTATAACTACTTTCAATCATATTGCTGTCCCTTTACAAAGAAGAGGCTTTCAACTAATATTAGATTATCTTTATAAAACAAACATGCCTGAAATTACCACTATACATATTGAGGAGTTTTTATCTTTCTTGAAAAATTCTCACCCTTCTGGACAAATACAATTTCCAAAAGGGTTAACCATAAAGAAATCTTATGACGAATGCACGTTTACTTTCAACCGAATAACACAGACTACTAGTTATCAATTTGATTTCCCGATACCAGGGATTGTTACAGTGAAAAAGGGTAATATAATTGGAGAAGTGCTTGAAGCTCTCCCTAATGTTAACCTTAATGAAAATGCCATAGTATGTGATTTGGAAAAGTTAACCCTTCCTCTAACGATACGTACACGTAAAAAGGGTGATCGTCTCTCATATAAAGGGCTAAAAGGAACTAAAAAATTGAAAAGCCTATTTATTGATAATAAAGTTGAACGAGAAAAAAGAGATGATTGGCCAATTTTGGTAGATGGTAATGGTGAGATTGTTTGGGTACCAGGTTTAAAGAGGTCCACTATCGCAACTATTTCTAGCGAGACAAAGAAATTTCTTTTGGTATATTATAAAGAAGGTAATTGAAGTTATATAAGTTTACATACTAAGTTGAATGATAAAAGCATTGCTATGGGGTTATCCTTATTACTCTTTATGAAGGCCAAAAGGTATACTGGTAAGAAAACTTAAGGCTACTACAGCATTGGGAACTTGGTGAAATGTTTTTATTTTACATTTATTTTAGGGGGTTATTTTTTAGTCATGATGAAAGATGAGATTAAAGAGGTATTGATATCTGAAGAGGAAATTCAAACGAAAGTTAGAGAATTAGGTGCTAATTTATCTAAAGAATATAGTGAAAGTTTTCCTCTAGTGGTTGGTGTATTAAAAGGAGCAATGCCTTTTATGAGCGACCTTATTAAAAGAATGGACATCCACTTAGAGGTGGATTTTATGGACGTTTCTAGTTATGGAAATGAAATGGTTTCATCAGGCGAGGTTAAAATCATAAAAGATTTAAATACATCCGTAGAAGGAAGAGACGTACTAATTGTTGAAGATATTATCGATAGTGGACTAACATTAAACTATTTAGTTGAATTGTTTCATTATCGTAAAGCAAAATCTGTTAAGGTTGTAACATTGTTAGATAAACCAGAAGGTCGTAAAGTAGATTTAACACCTGATTTGGCCGGGTTTATAGTACCTGATGAGTTCGTTGTTGGGTATGGATTAGATTTTGCAGAGCGTTATCGAAATTTGCCGTATATCGGCGTATTAAAACCAGAGGTTTATCAAGGGTAATTGATTGTGAAAAACTATACTTTTATGGTAATATTATCTAAGCTTTATTTGTCAGCGGGAGGAGGTAAAGGATGAATCGAATTTTTCGAAATACAATCTTTTATTTATTAATCTTTTTAGTCATTGTTGGGATCGTAAGTTTTTTTAATGGACCACCAACAGAGACAGAGGAAATGACTTATGGTGATTTTCAAACAAGGTTAGAAAATCGTGAGGTTGCCAACATTACAATGCAGCCAGAACGAGATGTATACGTAATTCGTGGTCAATTGAGAACAATGGCTGAGGATGAATTCTTCATTGTAAACGTACCTATATCTGATATTGCCATTGAACAAGTTCTCGAAACTGCTAAACTGGGTGATACAAGGTTAGAAGTATTAAAGGCCGAACAAACAAGTGGTTGGGTAACGTTTTTTACATCTATCATTCCATTTGTGATTATCTTTATTTTATTCTTTTTCCTACTTAGTCAGGCACAAGGTGGCGGAAGCCGTGTTATGAATTTTGGAAAAAGTAAAGCAAAGCTTTATGACGATAAAAAGAAGGCGAAGTTCAAGGATGTAGCTGGTGCTGATGAAGAGAAGCAAGAGCTCGTTGAAGTCGTAGAATTTTTAAAGGATCCTCGTAGATTTGCAGCTATCGGAGCAAGAATTCCAAAAGGTGTTCTATTGGTTGGACCACCGGGAACGGGTAAGACGTTACTTGCTAGAGCGGTAGCTGGTGAAGCCGGAGTTCCATTTTTCTCAATAAGTGGTTCAGATTTTGTTGAGATGTTTGTAGGTGTCGGTGCATCTCGAGTTCGTGACTTATTTGAGAATGCAAAGAAGAATGCTCCTTGTATCATTTTTATTGATGAGATCGATGCAGTTGGTCGTCAACGTGGAGCTGGTTTAGGTGGAGGACACGACGAACGTGAGCAAACACTAAACCAATTGCTAGTTGAAATGGATGGTTTCGGAGTTAATGAAGGTATTATTATTATTGCTGCTACAAACAGAGCTGATATTTTAGATCCTGCATTACTTCGTCCGGGACGTTTTGACCGTCAAATTTTAGTTGGACGACCTGATGTTAAAGGTCGAGAAGAAGTATTGAAAGTTCATGCTCGAAATAAGCCACTTGCTGAAGATGTAAATCTTAAAACGATTGCTACTCGTACACCTGGTTTTTCTGGAGCAGATTTAGAGAATCTACTTAATGAAGCAGCATTAGTGGCAGCTCGTCGTAATAAGAAGAAAGTTGATATGAACGATATTGAAGAAGCGATTGATCGTGTTATTGCTGGTCCAGCCAAGAAGAGCAGAGTTATTTCTGAAAAAGAGAAAAACATCGTAGCTTATCACGAAGCTGGTCACACCGTTGTTGGAGTGAAACTTGAAAGTGCTGATATGGTACATAAAGTAACCATTGTCCCACGTGGTCAAGCTGGTGGTTATGCTGTAATGCTTCCGAAAGAAGATCGTTACTTTATGACTAAACCAGAATTATTAGATAAGATCGTTGGGCTTTTAGGTGGTCGTGTTGCTGAAGAAGTTATCTTTGGTGAAGTAAGTACTGGTGCACATAATGATTTCCAACGAGCGACAGGTATAGCTCGTAAAATGGTTACAGAGTATGGAATGAGTGACAAGTTAGGTCCAATGCAATTTGGGACATCTCAGGGCGGCAATGTTTTTCTAGGTAGAGATATTAATAATGATCAAAATTATAGTGATGCGATTGCTTATGAAATTGATCAGGAAATGCAACGAATTATTAAGGAATCCTATGAGCGTTGTCGTACGATATTAACTGAAAATAGAGATAAGCTTGAGCTTATTGCAAAAACGTTAATGGACGTAGAAACTTTAGATGCAGAGCAAATTAAATCATTGATGAATGATGGAAAGCTACCAGAGAAGCATCATTCAAATAATAATCATGAAACAGCGACTTCCTCAACGGAGAGTACAGAAGATGTGAAAGTAAACATTCACGCTAAAAAAGATGAAGCTCCTCCATCAAATGGTGAAGGAGAACAGGTAACAACTGACAACTCAGAAGATAAGAATGAAGAAGGCAACAAAAAAGAATAACAAAAATTAAAAAGGTGTCTACACTAGGACACCTTTTTTCTACTTTTCATTTTGCTAAGGCTTTATATCGAAAGTAAACTAAGTTAATTTTGAAAAAGTTTTAACGGTTTTAAAAGATAAGAAAGCATAAAATTTTTAAAGTTACAAAGCTTTCAAGTGCAAGTGATTACTCATGGCACAAGCCACTGCTTCAAAGCTATGCTAGAAGACACAGATGGGAAATTACTTTTTATGTCTAGAGCTGCAGCGCCCGTACTTTTCTTAAAAATACACATTTTTGTTATTCATTTTTCTTTTTAAACTATTATACTTATATGGTACAAATAGAAAAACCTTAAAAGTAGGTGGATAAAATGTTATTGGTTTTAGATGTCGGAAATACGAATATTGTTTTAGGGGTATATGATGGGGATACGCTTAAATATCATTGGCGTATAGGAACTGACCGTCATAAAACAGAAGATGAGTATGGAATGATGGTAAAACAATTATTTTCATACGAAGGGTTAACGACAAGAGATATTAACGGAATTATTATTTCTTCTGTAGTTCCACCCATTATGTATGCACTAGAGCAAATGTGTAAAAAATACTTTTCGGTTACGCCTAAGGTTATTGGACCAGGAATTAAAACAGGACTAAATATAAAGTACGACAACCCTAAAGAGGTTGGAGCTGATCGAATTGTAAATGCTGTAGCGGCAATTGAACTTTATGGCAGCCCGTTAATTGTTATTGATTTTGGTACTGCAACTACATACTGTTACATTAACGAAGAAAAGCAATATATGGGTGGAGCTATTGCCCCGGGAATAAGTATTTCAACTGAAGCATTGTACACAAGAGCTTCTAAATTACCACGAATTGAAATAGTTAAACCTAAAGATATTGTTGGTAAAAATACAGTAAGTGCAATGCAAGCTGGTATTTTATATGGATATGTTGGACAGGTTGAGGGAATTGTAAATCGTATAAAACAGCAATCAAAAGGCAATCCTCAAGTAATAGCAACAGGTGGTTTGGCTTCTTTAATTGCCAATGAATCAGCGATGATAGACGTTGTCGATCCGTTTCTAACACTAAAAGGATTAAAGTTAATTTATCAAAAAAATATTGAGTAAAATTTGAGGATGGACAACTCAACTCCTGTTAAGGATGAAGTTTGTTCCATCTCTTTGTACTATTATGAGGTGAATAAAATGAGTGATTATTTAGTAAAAGCGATTGGTTTTGAAGGCAAAGTAAGAGCATATGCTATTAAATCGACTAATATGGTTGGAGAAGCAGTTAGACGCCATGGAACGTGGCCGACGGCATCAGCAGCTTTAGGTAGAGCAATGACTGGGACAACATTGATGGGAGCAATGTTAAAGGGTGAAGAGAAGCTAACTGTTAAAATAGAGGGCGGTGGCCCAATCGGACCTATTATCGTTGATAGTAATGCTAAAGGTGAAACGAGAGGTTATGTAGCGAACCCTAAGGTTGACTTTGAATTAAATCAGCATGGTAAGTTAGATGTGGCCCGTGCTGTAGGGAAAGATGGCTTGCTTGCGGTTGTGAAAGACTTAGGTATGAGGGATCATTTTACTGGAAGTGTGCCACTTATTTCAGGTGAGTTAGGTGAAGATTTTACTTATTATTTTGCTTCTTCAGAGCAGACGCCATCATCTGTAGGCGTAGGTGTGTTAGTTAACCCTGATATGAGTATCCTTGCCGCTGGTGGGTTTATTATCCAGTTGATGCCTGGAGCTGATGATGAAACTATTGATTTTATTGAAAAAAGGCTTAGCACCTTACCACCTGTATCTAAATTAATAGAGGCTGGCATGCCCCCTGAAGAATTACTGTTGGCTCTATTAGGTGATGATCATGTAAAAATAATTGATAAGATGGATGTTACTTTTAAATGTAATTGTTCAAAGGAAAGAATTGCAAGTGCGTTAATTAGTCTAGGTAAAGAGGAACTTACAGATATAATTGAAAAAGATGGCCAAGCCGAAACAGAATGTCATTTCTGTAACGAGAAATATATGTTTACAAAAGCGGAACTTCAAGAGTTAAGAGAAGATTCAAATTAAGAGATAGCCTTTACTTTGGTGCGCCGAAAATGAAAAAGGTACGATTCATTAACGAATTCTACAAATGGGTAATTTTTTACAAAGAAATATATTGACAGTTTAAGAATCCTCTGATAAATTAATAGTAATTAAACCAATGAATTTACTCGGTATTAAAATAATAGCGTCGAGGAGGATTTTATTTATGAAAGTAGCAAATTCAATTACAGAATTAATCGGTCAAACACCTTTAGTGAAATTAAATCGCCTTGTTTCAGAAGATCATGCAGATGTTTATTTGAAGTTAGAGTACATGAATCCAGGAAGTAGTGTAAAAGATCGTATTGCGCTAGCAATGGTTGAAGCGGCAGAAAAAGATGGTAGACTAAAAGAAGGTGACACAATTATCGAACCAACTAGTGGAAACACTGGGATTGGTTTAGCTATGGTTGCAGCTGCAAAAGGTTACCGTACAATTTTAGTTATGCCTGAAACAATGAGTTTAGAGCGTCGTAACCTACTTCGTGCATATGGAGCTGAATTAGTTTTAACACCTGGACCAGAAGGAATGGGTGGTGCTATTCGTAAAGCTACTGAATTAGCTAAAGAAAATGGTTATTTCATCCCGCAACAATTTGAAAATGAAGCAAATCCAGAAGTTCACCGTTTAACGACTGGTAAAGAACTATTAGAGCAAGTTGGTGACCAATTAGATGGTTTTGTTTCAGGAATTGGTACAGGGGGAACAATCACAGGTGCTGGTGGAGTGTTAAAAGAGAAATTCCCTAATTTACACATTGCAGCGGTTGAACCGACTGACTCACCTGTCCTATCAGGTGGAAAGCCAGGTCCACATAAAATTCAAGGAATTGGAGCAGGGTTTGTTCCTGACATCCTAAATACTGAGATCTATGATGAAGTTATTCAAATTACTACGGAAGAAGCTTTCGAACACGCGCGTCGAGCTGCGAAGGAAGAAGGCGTACTAGGTGGAATTTCTTCAGGAGCGGCAATAGCAGCTGCGTTAAAATTAGCGAAAAAACTTGGTAAAGGTAAAAAAGTAGTCGCAATTATTCCGAGTAACGGTGAAAGATATTTAAGTACACCATTATATCAATTTGAAGATTAATTTTTGAAAGCAGTCCTTCTTGGGCTGCTTTTTGTTATAATCAGAATTTATAAATTTCCTAACTTGGAAACTGTCTAGCGCAAGCAACCTACGAGCTCGGTCACTTCAGTCAAGTTTCTGACTTCAATAACTACATGAATAACGCCTCTGAATAGCTTCATGCAGCTTTGCTCCTGCGCTTACTCGTCGCACGGAAAAACAATTGCTCTTGAGCAAACGGAGTGGCACAGGAGCAGCTGCTCGTGACCAAGGCGCTTGCGCTCTTCTTGATATGGTTTTATAGGCGATAAAGATAATTAAAAACTTTTATTATTCAATGATATTTATCAACTTCTTTATGTCTTATATAGATTAGTGATAAAATAAAAATAGGACAAGTCAGAGAAACTAAATTATAAAAAGTATTATTTGGAGTGTGAATGTTATTTTGCGACAAACTAACGAAAACATTCAACGTTTGCCATTAGGTAAATCGTTTAAAGCAAAAGGGTTCGATTGGTATAATAAGTATAGACAACTTTCAATGAATAAAAAACACCATATCCTTCTTGAAAGTGGTCGCGGTGGTAAATATAGTATCATCGGGTTAGACCCTTGGGCGATTTTATCTGGTAAAAATGATGAATTAAAAATTACAATAGATAAACAAACAGAAACAAAAAAAGGACCACTTCTTACTTCAATGAAAGAGTGGATGAACTGTTACCGAACAGCCGTTATAGATGATTTGCCAGAATTTCAAGGTGGGGCAGTCGGATTTATAAGTTATGACCTAATTAGGCAAATCGAAAGTTTACCACTGCTTAGTGAAGATGATTTAGAAACAGAAGATTTATTTTTTTACATTTTTGACGATGTCTTTATTTTTGATCACCAAAAAGATTTGTTTTGGATTATTACTCATTATAGTGAAGGTCAGAAGACTAAATCAGAAAAAAGGCTAAAAGAGCTTGAGACAATGTGGTTTGAACCTTTAATTGAACCAACATATGATTTTAGTGGAGATGCAACAATAGAAGAGGACTATTGGAACACATCTCTTTCTGAAGAAGCTTTTAAGAACGCGGTAGAACGAGTTCAAAATTATATAGCAGCGGGCGATGTGTTTCAAGTGAACCTATCTGTTCGGCAAGAGAAGAAATTAAAAACTCATCCGATGGAGATTTACGATAAGTTAAGAGAAATAAATCCCTCTCCTTATATGGCATTTCTTCAAGCTCCTCATTTTCAATTAGTTAGTGGTTCACCAGAACTTTTAGTTAAAAAGCAGGGAGATGACATTAGTACTCGTCCTATTGCTGGGACAAGATCAAGAGGTAAAAATGCCTTTGAAGATGAAGAGTTAGCTAAAACTCTTATTGAAAATGAGAAAGAAAAAGCCGAACACGTGATGTTGGTTGATTTAGAAAGAAATGACTTAGGTAGAGTAAGTCGTTTTGGTACAGTAGAAGTTAATGAATTAATGGTGATAGAGAAATACTCTCATGTAATGCATATTGTTTCAAATGTAAGAGGAAAACTTGACTCGTCATATGATGTATATGATGTTGTGGAAGCGACTTTTCCAGGTGGAACAATTACAGGTGCACCAAAAGTTCGGACTATGGAAATAATAGAAGAACTTGAACCTGTTCGTCGAGGGGTTTATACTGGTTCTATCGGTTGGATAGGTTATAATGGTAATATGGAATTAAATATAGCTATCCGAACAATGGTTTCCAAAAATGGTTATGCTTATGTTCAGGCTGGAGCGGGAATTGTTATTGATTCTAACCCTAGGGCTGAATACAAAGAATCACTTAAAAAGGCAATGGCTTTATGGAAAGCCAAAGAGCTTAGTGAAGAAGAGAAAAGTCAAGTGAAGAGCTGAGGAGGAGAAAAAAATGATTTTAATGATTGATAATTATGATTCTTTTACGTACAACCTAGTTCAATATTTAGGGGAAATGGGTCAAGAGCTATTAGTAAGACGAAATGATAAAATAACAATCGAGGAAATTGAACAATTAAATCCCAGTTATTTAATGATTTCTCCTGGACCATGTAGTCCTAATGAAGCAGGAATTAGCATGGAAGCAATTAAGTATTTCGCAGGAAAAATTCCTATCTTTGGAGTTTGCTTAGGTCATCAATCAATTGCGCAAGTGTTTGGTGGAGATGTTGTAAGAGCGGAACGTTTAATGCACGGGAAAACTTCTGAAATGCTCCATGATGGGAAAACAATTTTTGAAGGTATATCCTCTCCGCTTACTGCGACTAGATATCACTCATTAATTGTAAAAAGAGAAACGCTTCCTGATTGTTTTGAGATTTCTTCTGAAACAAATGAAGGAGAGATAATGGCCATTCGCCATAAAGAGTTGCCGATTGAAGGAGTGCAATTTCATCCAGAATCGATCATGACTAATGATGGCAAACAAATGTTAAGAAATTTCATCAATTCCTATTCGAGGGTAAAATAAAATGTATATATATTTTAATGGGGAGTACGTTTCACAAGAGAAAGTAAGAATTTCTCCTTTTGACCATGGTTTTTTATATGGACTTGGTGTATTTGAAACATTTCGTATTTATAATGGTCATCCATTTTTATTGGATGACCATTTTCGTCGATTAGAAAGAAGTGTAAAAGAGTTAAACATTATATTTAATTTAAAGAAAGAGGATTTGCGAGAGATTGTTAATCGGCTTTTAACTATAAATGATCTAAAGGATGCGTATGTTCGCTTTAATGTTTCTGCGGGTGAGGCGCCTGTTGGTTTGCGTACTGAAGCTTACAGTTCTCCTAATATAATTGCTTTTATCAAGCCGATTTACGGTAAGTTAGTAAGTACAAAACAAGCAGTTCTCTTAAACACTCCAAGAAACACACCTGAAGGAAAAGAACGTCTGAAATCACATCATTATTTAAATAATATAGTTGGTAAACGTGAAGTTCCTAACGGTGATCATGAAGGAATTTTCCTTACGATTGACGGTTATGTAGCTGAAGGGATTGTTTCTAATGTTTTTTGGGTTAAAAATGGACAAGTATTCACTCCCTCTGTGAATACTGGCATTTTAAATGGAATAACAAGACAGTTTATTATTCAGATACTAAAAGATAATGAGATGCCGTGTCGCGAAGGATACTACACGGCCCAAGAATTGTTAGAGGCAGATGAGGTATTTGTCACTAATTCCATACAAGAAGTTGTAGCAATTAGTATGGTTGATAAACATGAATATACAAAAGATAAGAAAGTGACAACTTTATTGCAAGAGCTATATCAAAAATATATATATCAACGCCTTTGGTCGATCGAAGAAAGGACGTGACCGTATGCTTAGGCACAATATAATAAAATGTGGAACAAAAGAAATAGATGTTTCAAAAAAAACAATTATTATGGGTATTCTAAATATAACACCAGATTCTTTTTCTGATGGTGGTAAATATACTGTGTTAGGTGAGGCGGTAAGTAGGGCTGTTAAAATGGTTGAGGAAGGTGCTGATATTATCGATATTGGTGGGGAATCGACTCGACCTGGTGCCAAAACCGTAGGTGAGGAAGAAGAACTTGAGCGTGTACTCCCAATAATTGAAGCTGTCTCCATGGTTGTAGATGTTCCAATCTCTATTGATACCTATAAGCAGTCGGTTGCTAAGCAAGCGGTTGAAGCTGGAGCAACAATTATTAATGACGTATGGGGAGCTAAACAAGAACCAGGAATAGCAGAGGTTGCTGCTAATCATAATATACCCATTGTTCTAACTCATAACCGACATAGTAAAGAATACAACAATTTAATTGAAGAGGTCATCGCTGACCTAAATGAAAGTATTTCTCTTTGTAAACGGGTTGGCGTTGAAGATGCGCAAATCATCTTAGATCCGGGTATTGGTTTTGCTAAAACATACAAGCAAAACATTGAAGTGATGCAAAATTTAGATAAAATTGTAGAACTAGGATATCCAGTTTTATTAGGGACATCAAGGAAATCCTTCATTGGTATAACTTTAGATTTACCGGCTGATGAACGACTAGAGGGAACGCAATCAACTGTCTGCTACGGCATCATGAAAGGGTGTCAAATGATGCGGGTTCATGACATATTACAAATATCAAGAACAGCCAAAATGATGGACGCTCTAGTTGGGAGGGAATAGAAAATGGACAAAATATATATAAATCAAATGGAGTTTTATGGGTATCATGGTGTCTTACCGGAAGAAACAAAGCTTGGGCAGAAGTTTATTGTTGATCTTACAATAGAGTTAGACTTAAATGAAGCTGGGTTGACAGATAATTTAGTGAATACGGTTAACTATGCAGAGGTCTATCAGATAGTGAAAGGGATTCTGGAGGGTCCACCTTTCAAATTAATTGAGGCAATAGCCGAGAGAGTTGCAGAGAAAGTGCTTGGCCAATTTTCTGTCGTTGATCGTTGTACTGTAAAAGTAATAAAGCCTAACCCGCCGATTGTAGGTCATTATCACTCAGTAGCGGTGGAAATTAATAGAGGTAAGAATGACTAACGAAAATACTGTTTATTTATCAATGGGATCAAATATGGGGAATAGATTGTCTTTTTTAAAGTATGCGGCAAAATGTATGAAAGAGGATGTAAATATATCCCTTACTCGATATTCATCAATTTATGAAACGGCTCCAATCGGTTATACCGATCAAGAGAACTTTTTGAATATGGTGATTGAATTAAAGACATCTTACTCACCTTTGCAATTGTTAAGTCGTACTCAAAAAATCCAAGACAATGCTGGTAGAGAATACAATATACGTTGGGGTCCAAGGACATTAGATCTTGACATTTTGTTATATAATCATGAAAATATTAAAATGGAACAATTAATTGTTCCTCATCCAAGAATGTTTGAACGAGGTTTTGTGATTATCCCACTTAGGGAAGTAAATCCAGTTCTTTACTTTCCGTCAATTGAGAAATCGATAGATGCAGTTTACGAACAACTAAGAGATAAAGAAGGTGTTTACTTATGGAAGAAACCATTTGGGGAAGAAGAATTCGGGCATTCCGAAAGCTGAAAGGCTATACTCAAGAACAACTAGCGTACCAAATAGGTGTATCAGTTTCTGTTTTAGGGGAAATTGAGCGAGGAAACCGTGTTCCTACAGAGGAATTAATAAACCAAATTTCTGTTGTTTTAAATATTGCCAAAGAAGATTTAAACACAATTAATTAATTCATATAGATTGGAGGTGGCATCCGTGTTGAAAATCGGTGATGTTACCATGAAAAATCCTGTTGTTTTAGCACCGATGGCTGGTGTTTGTAATCCGGCATTTCGTTTAATAGCTAAAGAATTTGGTGCCGGTTTAGTTTGTGCTGAAATGGTTAGCGATAAAGCGATACTATATAAAAATGAAAAATCTCTACAAATGTTATATGTTGATGAAAGAGAAAAACCACTAAGTTTACAAATTTTTGGTGGCGATAAAAAGACATTAGTGGAAGCTGCTAAAGTAGTAGATCAGCAAACGAATGCTGATATTATAGATATCAATATGGGGTGTCCGGTACCTAAAATAACGAAGTGTGATGCAGGGGCAAAGTGGCTACTTGACCCTAATAAAATTTACGAAATGGTAGCAGCGGTTGTTGATGCTGTTCAAAAGCCTGTAACCGTTAAAATGCGTATGGGTTGGGATGAAGAACATATTTACGCTGTAGATAATGCCCTTGCAGTAGAACGAGCTGGTGGAAAAGCAGTTGCCGTACACGGTAGAACGCGTGTACAAATGTATGAAGGTACTGCAGATTGGGATATTATTAGACAGGTAAAGGAAGCTGTTAATATACCGGTAATTGGGAATGGAGATGTCAAGGACCCCCAAGGTGCCAAACGTTTACTAGAAACAACCGGGGCAGATGGTGTCATGGTTGGTCGGGCAGCTTTAGGTAATCCTTGGATGTTGTATAGAACTGTACAATATTTAGAAACTGGTGAACTTTCCCCTGAACCAACTCCTCGAGAAAAAATGAATGTTTGTATGATTCATTTAGATCGTTTAATTGATCTAAAAGGTGAAAAGGTAGCCGTGCGAGAAATGAGGAAACATGTTGCTTGGTATGTTAAAGGAATGCACGGGGCGTCAAAGATTAAGGATCAAATTAACCAATTTGAATCTAGAGAGAAAGTTAAAGATGTTTTAGAAAGTTTTGTTGCGGAAATAGAAGCTAGACAAGGTGAAGGGACATTCGTCCGTTAATTTGACAATCTTCGCTATGTAACCTATAATACCTCTGAGATTAGTAACTGCCAGCTAGATGCGGGCAGTTTTTCTTCATAGATTGAGTAGTTCACCATTATCTCAAAAACTAAGGAGCGCCCTCGGTTTTGATACGATTTCTAATAGCGAACCTTATACTGTTCGTGATAAATGGATATAAAGAGTAATAGCGCAATTATACATATACACTACTTTGGTAAGGCAGAGAACTTACAAATATAGGAGATGAGAAGAATGGCAAACGAATTAGAATTAAATGATCAGTTACGGGTGCGGAGAGAAAAACTAAAAAGTTTATTTGATGAAGGGCTTGACCCTTTTGGGAAAAAGTTTGAGAGGACTTTTACAGCTAACCAATTAGAAGTAGAGTTCGGACCGCTTTCTAAAGAAGATTTAGAAGCCAAAGATATGGAAGTGACTATCGCTGGGCGAATTATGACAAAAAGAGGAAAAGGGAAAGCTGGTTTTGCTCACTTGCAAGATTTAACTGGACAAGTTCAAATCTATGTACGTAAAGATAATGTAGGCGACCAGCAATATGATATCTTTGATAGTATTGATATTGGAGATATTGTTGGAGTTACAGGTGTAGCTTTTAAGACGAAAGTAGGAGAGCTTTCTGTAAAAGTAAAAGATTTTCAGTTACTTACTAAATCTCTACGACCTTTACCGGATAAATTCCATGGTTTAAAAGATGTTGAACAGAGGTACCGTCAGAGATATGTAGACTTAATTATGAATCCGGAAGTAAGGAATACATTTGTAACGAGAAGTAAAATTCTTAAATCGATGAGAAATTATTTAGATAATCAAGGTTATTTAGAAGTTGAGACTCCGATGATGCACTCAATCGCTGGTGGTGCGTCAGCTAAACCTTTTATTACTCACCATAATGCTCTTGATATGCAGCTTTATATGCGTATTGCAATAGAGTTACATTTGAAACGATTAATAGTTGGTGGCCTAGAGAAGGTTTATGAAATAGGTCGTGTGTTTAGAAATGAGGGTGTCTCAACACGACATAATCCGGAATTTACAATGATTGAGTTATATGAAGCGTATGCGGATTATAAGGATATCATGGCGTTAACTGAAAATTTAATCGCGCATATAGCAAAAGAAGTGTTAGGGACAACAACAGTTCAATATGGAGAATATGAAGTAGATTTGAAGCCAGAATGGAAAAGGCTTCATATGGTTGACGCAATTAAAGAATACACTGGTGTAGATTTCTGGCGTGAAATGTCCGATGAGGAGGCGAGAGAAATTGCTAGGCAGCATAATGTTCCTATTAAAGAAACGATGTCATATGGTCATGTGGTGAATGAGTTCTTTGAGCATTTTGTTGAAGAAAAATTAATCCAGCCGACGTTTATCTATGGCCATCCAGTAGCGATTTCACCTTTAGCTAAGAAAAATCCAGAGGATGAAAGATTTACTGATCGATTTGAATTATTTATCGTTGCTAGGGAGCATGCGAATGCTTTCACTGAATTAAATGACCCGATTGATCAACGTGAGCGTTTTGAAGCACAGTTAGTAGAACGTGCTCAAGGTGACGATGAAGCTCATATGATGGATGATGATTTTGTTGAAGCATTAGAATATGGAATGCCTCCAACAGGCGGGTTAGGTATCGGTATTGACCGATTAGTTATGTTGTTAACTAATTCGCCGTCAATTAGAGACGTACTTTTATTCCCGCAAATGAGACATAGAGAAATAGACTAGTTGGTGTTAAAAGAGCAGATCGATTTTCGGTCTGCTCTTTTTTGCAGTATCAGAATTTATAACTTTCTAACTTGGAAACTGTCTAGCTCCAGGTGCCATCGGTTCGATCACTTCAGTCAGGTTTCTGACTTCAATTACCTCTTGAAATCTTTCGTTGATTAGCTACATGCAGCATATGTATAGAGCTGTGGCGCTTACGATTTTATTATTATAAAAATAGTGTGATGAAAAAATAATGAGTTCATCAATAATGTTTTTTTAAAAAGTTGTTGATAATATAGGTTAATGATGTTATATTATTACTTGTCGCTTTAAACGAAAGTTACAAAAAAATGTTTTTTAATAATTGTTGACAGTGAGTTGTTGATATGATATATTAATTAAGTCGCTGTCGGGTGACGTCGAAATTAGAAGAATGTTCTTTGAAAACTGAACACACAGCCAAGCGAATTAAAAGAGATAGTAAATATCTCGTCAATGTTTTATTTTGAGCTTTATCAAACACTTTTATGGAGAGTTTGATCCTGGCTCAGGACGAACGCTGGCGGCGTGCCTAATACATGCAAGTCGAGCGAACTCAATTAAAGCTTGCTTTATGAGAGTTAGCGGCGGACGGGTGAGTAACACGTGGGCAACCTGCCCTGTAGACTGGGATAACTTCGGGAAACCGAAGCTAATACCGGATAATCTTTGGAGCCTCATGGTTCTAAAGTGAAAGTTGGGTTTACCTAACACTACAGGATGGGCCCGCGTCGCATTAGCTAGTTGGTAAGGTAACGGCTTACCAAGGCGACGATGCGTAGCCGACCTGAGAGGGTGATCGGCCACACTGGGACGTTTTCGATGACGGTGTTCTTTTTATTTACTGCCATTTGGTTTACACCAAACTTTAACGAACATACGTCAGCAGGCACACAAAATCGATTGTTAGGCGTTTTTTCAAAAGTCAAGTTATTTCTCTATATTTCAATGATTATTTTACGGGACTTTGATAGTAGCTCATTACAAAAAAAGAAGCAGAAAGTAACACGGACTGCTGAAAAAGTCCAAATTTTTTTATCTGAAAAATAATATTCAAAAAACGAGCCTCTAGAATCGCTTCTAAGGCTCGTTTGAGGGTTAGGGCGACATTTTTGCCCCCCTATAATCATTCGTTTTTCAAAAACATTCACTTTTTCAGTGGCCTCAAAGTAACATTCCAATATTTGTATCCTTAGCCTGATGACATTGGGGTCTTACTGCCCCTTAAGGGTGGGATAAAATTCAGCTACACAAAGTTATCTCAAGTTTAGAACGTACTAATTCAAAAATAGTACCCTTGTAGTATAAAATCTGTATTATTCATTCCCTTGTTTTAATACGTATTTCCGCAAAGCATAGGCTACACCGTCTTCATTATAATTACGTGTTGTATATGTACTTTGTTTTTTGACTTCTTCTTCTCCGTTACCCATCGCTATGCTCATTCCAGCTACTTTGAACATTGCAAGGTCATTTAGATTATCACCAATCGCAACTGTATCTTTCATAGGAATATCTAAATGATTAGCCATATAAGTTAATGCATTTCCTTTACTTACTTCTTTATGGGCGATCTCAAGTTTATGCCACCCTGAGGTAGTTAGTGAAAGATCTTGCCTCCCGGTTAGCATGTTTTCGAGTTCTTTCAAGTAATCCTTATTAAAGGATAAGACAAAAATTTTATATATTTCTAATTCAGATATATTGATATCTTGATAATGCTTCATATAACTAATCCCATGTTGTCGTAATTGAATATTTATTTCGTTATTTGCCCATTCAACCGGAAATTCCAAATCACTTTCTTTCATTGAGAGAATCTCATTTTCTAATCTACTCTTACCATTTTCTAGTAATGTAATTCCTTGGTTAGTATAAAGTTCGTAATAATAGCCTTTTTGTTCTAACACCGGAAGAAATTCATTAATAACACAATCTGGTATTACAAGTCTTTGAATGAACTTATTTGAATGAAATCCAATCGCTCCATTACCAGTAATAATTGGACAATCAATTTCAGCAGTTAATAAAATTTTTTGTGTATCATGAAGGGAACGCCCAGAGCAAATTGTAATAATATTCCCCTGGTTCTGTGCATCATAAATCACCTCTCTATTTTCTCGGCTAATAGTTCCATCATCAGATAATAATGTTCCGTCTAAATCAATTGCAATTAATTTCAATTTTCTCACCCTAACTAATCGCTACAACAACGTACATGTTGTGATGATTTTTATTTTTTTAAGGAATCCTCTTTTTTATGATATTTTCAGTAACTCCCAAATTATGCAATTGGCTGATAATTTTACTTTCTCCAGTTAACTAATATTCCCCTTCAAAAGTAGTAAATTTCCTTCTCACTTAATAAAGTTGTATCAATAACAATACGTTTTATGCCATTTATAACAGTTTTTTATTCTTAAAAATTCCATAAACAAGAAACCAATCCCCAGAATTCCAGATTGGTTTTATTAATTATTTTATTTGCACATCACTTTTAAATCTAGTAAATCTTTTACTGAATTGTTTACTATATATCTTGGGAAATAACCACTCAGTACATCTACAACATTTTGAGCTGTTTTTCGTTTTAACTCTTCCTGTGCTTCTTCTGAATACCAAGCAACGTGTGGGTTTATAATAACATTCTCCATTTTGAGTAAAGGATTATCTAAATTTATTGGTTCTTGTTCAACTACATCAATTGCTGCACCGGCAACTTTCTCTTCTTGTAAGGCTTTAATTAGAGCTTTTTCATTAATAACAGCACCTCTTGCAGTATTAATAATAAAAGCCTCTTTTTTCATTAAATCAAATTGTGCATCACCGATCATTCCACAAGTATGCTCATTAAGAGGAGCATGAACGGATATAAAATCAGATACTTTACATAGTTCACTTAAACTAAGTAGCTGGACATTCAATTTTTCGGCTACATCTATAGGGACAAACGGATCAAACGCCTTAACTTGTAGTCCAAATGCTTGTGCTTTTTTTGCAAGAGCTTGAGGAATTTGACCAAAGCCAACTAAACCTAACACGCGTCCTTTTAACCGAAAAATTGGAACACCAACATTAAAATTCCAAACTCCCTTTTTTACTTCCTTATTCAATAGTACTACCTTCCTTGCTGCACTTATCAATAATGCAAAGGCGTGGTCTGATACTTCATCAATACAATAATCTGTAACATTACTAACGATGATACCTTTTTCTGTAGCCGCACCTATGTCAATCGTATTAACACCAACTCCGAAACGGGCAATGACTTTACAGTTCTCAAGCTTCTCAATTACCTTTCTCGTAATTGGTGCATACTGGTTTAATAAGGCATCTGCGTCTTTACATGCCTCGATAACCTCTTCCTCTGTTTGACATTGGACAGCTGTTAACTCTACTCCTATCTTTCTCAATACTTCTTTTTCAGGTGCTAAGCTACTATATTCATAATCTGTAATAACTACTTTATACATAACCACTCACTCCTTAACCTAAAATAGCTAGTAAAATAGTAATCGTAAAAATACTTATAATGGTCGTCACCAACGTAATAGCAGAAACTAATCTCGGCTTTGCATTAAACTGAACTGCATACATGACTATAGTTGCTGCAGAAGGCATGGCTGCCGAGACTATTAGCACTTTGGCAAGTAATGGATCAAACGGGAATAATAATGTGATGCCATATGCGATCAGCGGTGAGATGATTAATCGGATAATCACTCCAAAAGAAATATGACCCCATTCAAACTTCGTCCACTGAATATTTGCTAACTGCATCCCTAAAATCACCATTACCGTTGGAATTGTAGCATCTGCAATAATATCAACTGTTTGATACAAGTTACTAGGTAATTCTAAATGTAATCCTTTTAAAATTAAGGCAACGATGACTGCATATGTAGCTGGCATTTCAAAAACGGAACGGACAGATACTCTAATATTTGCTTTACCGCGAGCAGCATAATAAACTCCGAAAAAATTCATAATAATTGCTTGTAATACCAGAAAAGACACGGAGTAAGCAAAACCAATTTCGCCATAAGCAAATAAAATAATTGGGGCACCGTAATTTCCAGAGTTCATAAAAGCTGTTGAAAGGATTAAACCACTTTCAATTGACTGAGAATGTCCTTTTACTTTGGCATAGATTTTATTTATTAAAATAATAGCCACCAGTAAAATAACTGAAAATATCACCATGTATAAATATTGCAAATCAAGTTCTGCTGAATAAAACGTTCGAAAAACTAAACAAGGTGTCATAACATATATAGCAATCGTAGAAATAGATGTAATTTCAACCTTTTTCCATTTCTGAACCACGTATCCGATCAAGAATACTAAGATAACCGGAAGTACGACCTGAAAGAATATTTCCATAAAATTAACCCTCTTTAAAACTTATTATCTTGTAACATCATCTACCGCCTTATCACTAGTAAAATCCAATAATTCTTGCTTTGTCGGAAGACCTTCAAAATCTCCTCGATACATCGTAACTATTGCTCCAGTCGCACAACCTCTAGCAACGGACTCTCTAGTTGTAAGACCGTCAAGTAGTCCTGATATAAATCCCGCTGCAAAACCATCCCCTGCGCCCACTGGATCTACAACATGTTGCACCTTTATACTTGGAACTAATTCATGATGATCATCAGTAAAATAGTAGGCACCTTTAGCACCAACTTTCAAAACTACAAGCTTTGCTCCAAGGGTTAAGATTTTCTTTCCTAACAATTCAGGACCTTTATCTCCAAACATAAATTCAGCTTCTGTAATTCCTGGTAAAACAATGTCTGAGCGACTAACTAGTTCAATAAGCACTTCTCGGGCACGTTCTTCACTCCACAGCTTGCGCCGAACGTTTGGATCAAAAATCACCTGAACCTTATGCTTTTTAGCTATATCAATTGCTTTATGAACAGTCTCATAACAACTATCACTTAAAGCAGGTGTAATTCCTGAAATATGCAAATACCTTGCTTTTTTTATATAATCTTCATCAATGAGATCAGGTGACATTCTTGAAGCTGCTGAACCACTCCGATAATAATAAACCGAAATATTTTGTTCTGTCTTAATTTCCTTAAAAAACACACCTGTTTGAGCACTTTCATCGACCGATACGTAACTTACATCAACTCCTTCTCCACGAACAAAAGAAATTAACGCCCTACCAAATTCATCATCTCCAACTCGACTTATCCAGCCAACTTTATGACCTAAACGAGCCAAGCCAATGGCAAAATTAGATTCAGAACCTCCAAAACTACGTGTAAATTGCCCTGCATATCTCATTGGTCCGTTTGTTATCGGTGTAAATAACACCATTGTTTCACCTATTGTTACAACATCCACCCTAAATACCTCCCACCATAAGAAAAGCGCAAGGCGCCCGCCTATCGGCGACAAACACTGGAAGGCCTACTCTAGCGGTCGTTTTTTGGCCGAAAGAGTAGGCCTGAAGTGGTCGAGCCGATGGCGCCTGGAGCTAGACAGTTTCTAAGTAAGAAATTTTATACCTTCTTACCTTGGTACAAAGAAAAGCGGTACACTAATGTACATACCGCTTTTTCTTTGTTGTGTTATTAAGTTAGGTAATTTACAACTTCTTGTATTGCAGTCTCACAGTCATCTCCAACAGCACGAACCTGGATTTTGTCGCCATTCTTCAACTGCAATGTAATTAATCCGAGAAAACTTTTTAAGTTTACTTCAATAATCATCCCACGTACCATCTTTTTTAAAAATATTTCTGACTCAAGTGGTTGAATAGAATTACTTAAACCTGTAATGGTTTGCTCTTCTGTTATGTTTACGACAATTTCCTTGCTACATTCTTTAGCCACCATCAGTTACCTCCTTAAGATAATATTTACATTTTATTTACTATAGAAAAATCAGTGAGATTTGTGGTAAGAAAATAACGATAAATAACGTAAATAACATAACTAAGAAAAATGGAATGATTGCTTTTGATAACGCTTCAATCGATAACCCCGAAATACCAGATCCAACAAACAAGTTCACTCCAAGTGGTGGAGTAATAAAGCCTATGGCTAAATTTAAGACCATAATGATACCAAAGTGAATTGGGTCATATCCTATGTTTGTAGCAATTGGTAATAAAATTGGTGTTAAAATAATAATGGCAGCTAATGTATCCATGAAACAGCCAACAATCAATAATAATAAAGTAATTAATAAGATAATAACAATCGGACTTTCCGAGATTGATAACATTGCTTCAGCAACTTGATTCGGAACTTGTTCAATTGTTAGTAGTCTTCCAAATGCTGTAGCTGTTCCAACAATTATTAAGATGGTAGCTGTTGTAAGTGCCGAATTAGCAAACACACTTGGTAAATCTTTAATCTTTAATTCACGGTAAAAGAATAATCCAGCGATAAGACCATAAACAACTGCAATAACTGCTGCCTCTGTAGGTGTAAAGATCCCACCGTAAATACCACCTAAAATGATGACTGGAATTAACAGTGCCCATTTAGCATCCCATGTTGATCTAGCTATGTTAGCAAGTGATGTTTTTTCTTTTAAACCTGTATAACCCATCTTTTTTGAATAAAAGTATGCGTAAACAATAAGTGCAAAACCAACTAGTAAACCTGGCAAAATACCAGCAATAAACATATTAGCAATCGATACACTTCCAACTACACCATAAATAACCATAGGAATACTTGGTGGAATAATAACTCCTAATGACCCTGCAGCACAAACTACCGCAGTAGCAAACCGCTTATCATAACCTTGCTTAACCATTGCCGGGATCATAATCCCCCCAATAGCTGCTACTGTTGCTGGAGCAGAACCTGAAATAGCGGCAAAGAACATACAAGTAATAATTGTAGCAATCGCAAATCCACCCGTTTTATTTCCAACAAGGGAATTAGCTACGCGAAATAGGCGATCTGAAATCCCACCTTTACCCATAATTTCACCAGCAAGAATGAAAAACGGTACGGCCATTAATGGAAACGAATCTACTGATGTTATTAATTCTTTTGCTAGAAAGTCTAATGGTAATGAACCTGAATAAACAATAGTAACTAATGTTGATAACCCAAGGGCTACCCCAATTGGAACACTTAATAAAAGAAAAACAGCAAATGTAACGAACAAAACTACTGCAACCATAAATCTCGCCTCCTACTCCTCTTGTAATTTTTCTTGAGTGGTTTTAATATCAATCTCTTCAAAACCTAGTAATCCTCTAATTTGTTTCACTAAGTGTTGAATAATTCGGATGGCGGTTAATCCCATTCCAACTGGTGCCGCTAAATATACAAGCCCCATCGGGATTTGGTTTGCAGGGGATTTCTGTCCCCATTCTAGTAGTTTAAATGCTATGTCTGATCCATATTTAATAACAAATAAACAAAAGAATAAGAATAAAAGGTTAGAAATAATCGTAAAGATTAACCTAGCTTTATCTTTGAATAATAAAAGTAATACATCTACTTTTATATGACGCTGCTTTTTGACTCCGTAACTAATACCAATATAAACGAGCCAGATAAAACAGTAGCGTGCTAGTTCCTCAGACCATGAAAGTGAGTTGTCAAAAACATAACGCATAATTACTTGTAAAAAGATTACAGCAACCATAATGACCGAGAAAATTCCTAAAATAACTTCTTCCGTATGATCATCTAACCACTTTAATACTTTCATTTTGTTCCCCTCTTTCCATTTATACTAAAAATAACTACTCCCATTTCATTTAAGGAAAGCAAAGCTGTACACCTATGTATGGGTAGAAAACAGATATACACTTTTGCTTTCCTTTTTTTATAGGAGAGAAGGTGTTTAAAAATACCTTCTCTCCTAATCTATTATTTTTGAGCTTCTGTTACAGCGTCAAATACGGCTTCTACTGTTTCTCTACCAATTTGATCTGTGAATTTTTCAATTACCGGTTGTACAAGATCTACCATTTCTTGACGTGCTTCTGGAGTAATTTCTGTGAAAATCATACCTTCTTCTTGTAAGTTAGCTAAATATTCTGCACTAGCCTCACGATTCATTTCACGTTGGTAAGCACCTGCGGCATAAGCAGCTTCCGTAACAATTTCTTGTTGTTCTGGAGTTAACCCATCAAAGAACGGCTTACTCACTAAAAATGACCATGGGCTATAGATGTGGTGAGTATTAGACACATACTCTTGAACTTCAAAGTACTTTTGCAAATAAATAGTTGAATAAGGGTTTTCTTGTCCATCTACTGTTCTTTGTTGCATCGCAGCAAATAACTCAGTGAAGGCCATTGGTGTTGGATTAGCACCTAAAGCGCGAAACGCTTCTAAATGCAATTGATTTTCCATTGTACGAATTTTTAACCCTCTGAAATCTTCCGCTGTAGCTACTGGACGAACACTGTTTGTTAAGTCTCGGAAACCATTTTCCCAGTAACCTAACCCTACTAAGTTTTGTGCTTCTAATTTTTCTAATAATCCTTCTCCTACTTCACCACCTAAAACAGCATCAGCAACTTTTTCATTTGGGAATAAGAATGGAATATCAAATACAGCAAATTCAGGAACAAAGTTAGCAATAACTGCAGTTGATGGAATTGTAATTTCCTGTGAACCTAATTGTAACCCTTCGATCATCGTACGATCGTCACCAAGTTGTCCACTATGATATGTTTCGACTTTAATTGCTCCATCAGTCTTTTCTTCTACAATTTCTTTAAACTTAAGTAAGCCCTTGTACTGAGGATGTTGATCATTTAGACCAATACCAGCACGCATCGTTTTTGTCTCTACTTTTGCGTCTGATGATGGGTCTGTCTCTGTTGTCGAGCTTTGGCTTCCCCCACCACATGCTACTAAACCAATTGCCAACACCGCAGTACTTAACATTAACCCTAACTTTTTCTTCATCTCAGGTTTCCCCCTTGAAATTTTTATTTTATTAAAATGGAATTAAAGAAGCATTCCAATTTTAGCAACTCATTCTCAATTTCTTTGACAACTTTGTTAACGTTTCCATTTATAATTAAATTTTTTTGATCTTATATCTCTATTTTTTTTCTACTGCATGACCACCAAATTCATTTCTAAGTGCAGCTACGACTTTTCCTGTAAAAGTATCATCCTCTAGCGATCGATAACGCATCATCAATGCTAAAGCTGTTACAGGTGCTGCAACTTGTAAATCAAGCGCTGTCTCAACTGTCCATTTTCCTTCACCAGATGAGTGCATCACACCACGAATTTCTTCTAAGTTAGCATCCTTTGAAAAAGCTGCTTGTGTCAATTCCACTAACCAAGATCTGATTACTGAACCATTGTTCCATACTTTCGCAACAGATTCATAATCATAATCAAATTGACTTTTTTAAGAATGTCAAATCCTTCTGCGATAGATTGCATCATACCATATTCGATGCCATTATGGATCATTTTTAAAAAGTGTCCACTACCAACTGGACCAGTATATAAATAGCCATTTTCAACTGAAATATCTTTAAATAGTGGTTCTATTGTTTTAAATACTTCAGGATCTCCACCTATCATTGTGCAAGCGCCTTTTCTTGCACCTGCTATTCCACCACTTGTACCAATATCAAAGAAGAAAATTCCTTTCTCCTTTAGTAAAGCACTTCGTTGGATTGAATCTTGGTAATGAGAATTCCCACCGTCTATGACAATATCACCATCTAATAATAATTCAGACAATTTTTTTATTACCTGTCCCGTTACTTCACCAGGTGGAACCATAACCCATATAACTCTAGGTGTCGGAAGTTGTTTTACGAGTTCTTCAATTGTATGAACACCATCGCCACCATCTGTAGTAATTTTTTTTACTAGTTCAGCATCTACATCTGTACCAACTATTGAATGACCGTTATCTATGATGTTTAATGCCAAGTTGTAACCCATCTTACCGAGGCCAATCATTCCTAGTTTCATTGCTTCCTCCTTTTTAAAAGCCGTTTTTTTTTGAAAAATCCGTCTTTTTAAAATACATGAATGTAAGGGTGAAATTTTGTTTCGCTTTTAGTATTATGAAATAAATTTCCTTACAAGTTTTATTATATGATAAATTTTTTCTTTTTCAAGACTTTTTACGAAAAAATATTTTTTTATTAACCGTTTTCATATATTATATAGGTAGATCCTAATTTTTAGCGAGGAGTGTTTAAAATGATTCAAACACATTGTATTGCTCGAATAAAATCATCGTACTCTGATTTTAGTGATAAAGAGAAAAAGATAGCTGATTATATTATGGATAGTCCTAAAAACATTATTCATTCAACCATCAACCAAGTTGCCGAGGATCTAGGCGTTGCTGAAGCTACTGTTTTTCGTTTTTGTAAACGGATTGGATTTAAAGGCTACCAGGCCATGAAAATCGCTCTAGCTTCTGAGGTTGTAACCCCGATGAATAATATACATGAAAAAATTCAAGTAGGGGATGATGAAAAAGCTGTAGCTGAAAAAGTGTTCAAGTCGAATATTCGTACGTTAGAAGAAACGCTACGGGTCATTGAACAAGAATCGTTTAAAAAAGCTGTTGATGCCATACTAAATGCCGATAAAGTTGCCTTCTATGGAAATGGTGGTTCAGGGGCTGTTGCCGATGATGCTCACCACAAATTTATTCGTACAGGAATTCAAACAGCTACTTACAGTGATTCCCATTTGCAAGTCATGTCTGCTTCACTGTTAAGTAAAAATGATGTTGCTATTCTAATTTCTCACTCCGGGTCAAACTTAGACATGCTACAAGTATTAAATGTGGCCAAAGAAGCTGGTGCAACGACAGTAGCTATCACTACTTTAGCTAAATCACCTCTTAGTCAAGGCGCAGACATCACTCTTTATACAGTTAGTGATGAAACGGAATACCGCTCAGAGGCTTTATCTTCTCGTCTAGCACAATTAAGTATCATCGATGCTCTTTATGTAAATGTAAGTATCGCTCGAAAAGAGCTCATGCAAGAATCACTAAATAAAATACGAAATGCCATTTCATTAAAAAGATTTTAAGGGAGTGAATATAATGGAGAAATACGTCATTGGTTTAGATATTGGAACCACAAGTGCGAAAGCAGTTTTGTTTAAAAAAAATGGCTCAGTAATCGCTGAGAGTGAATGGGGATATTCTGTTTCCCATCCTAACCCATCGTGGAGTGAACAAGATCCTATTATTATCGAAAAAGCTGCAATCACTGCGATTCGCTCAGTTACAAAAAAAGCTGGAGTAATGAAAAAACAAGTTATAGCTGTTGGTATATCAACGGCTATGCACTCACTAATTTGTGTAGACAATAAATATAATCCTCTTTCTCCATCTATTATTTGGGCAGACGGTAGAAGTGTAGAACAAGCTAATAAACTTCGTCTGCAAACTGACATTTATTTAAAAACTGGTACACCTATTCATCCAATGTCACCTTTATGTAAGCTTGTTTGGATGAAAGAAAACGATTACCAACCTTATATAGAAGCTGCAATGTTTGTTTCAATTAAAGAGTTCCTTTTGTTAAGATGGTTTGGAGAAGCAGTTGTCGATTACTCCATTGCTTCAGCAACCGGACTTTTTAATATCCATACATTCGACTGGGATGATGATGTACTAGAAGTTGCAGGGGTTACTCGTAACCAATTATCAAAGCCGGTAGGTCCAACTGCTATTTGCCAAGGCTTAACTAGTGAGCTTGCAAATTTGTTAGGCCTAGAAACCGATACTCCTTTTGTGCTTGCTGGCAGTGACGGGCCATTAGCAAACTTAGGAATTGGTGCGATTGCCCCTGGTGATGTTGCGATTACCGTTGGAACAAGTGGTGCCATACGGCAAATGGCTTCGAAACCGCAGACAGATAACCGACAAGAAGTTTTCTGTTACGCTGTAACCGAAGACCGTTGGATTATGGGCGGACCAACAAACAATGGTGGGATCGTCTTTCAGTGGCTACGAGATGTTTTAGGTGAAAAAGAAGTTGAACTAGCATTAACCAAAGGGGAAAATGCTTATGAGCTCCTTACCAAATTAGCGTCTACAGTTACTCCTGGATCTGACGGACTTTTATTTTTACCGTTTTTAAATGGCGAAAGAGCTCCATATTGGGATGCGAATGCACGAGGGAGCTTTATTGGTCTAACGATGGCACATAAAAAAGAACATATGATACGTGCAGGTTTAGAAGGTGTCGTTTTTAGCTTGTACAGTGTTGCTGTAGCCCTAGAAAGGCTAGCCGGTGAATCTATTAATATATTTGCTAGTGGCGGATTTGCACGTTCCCCACTTTGGTTACAAATTGTGGCTGATATTTTTGGGCAACCAGTTCATGTACCCCAAAGCCACCAAAGCTCAGCTTGGGGGGCAGCATGGTTCGCTCTTCTTGCTGTGGGTGAAGCTTCGTCTTTAGAGTCTATTAAGGATTCAATACCAATGAAGCAAACATACGAACCTAATAATCTAGCTTCTAATAATTACAAAGAATTATATAAAACTTATTATCAACTATATGAAGTTTTAAAGCCTCATTTTTCAACGATAGCCAATTACCAGCGTAACGTGAAGTAATGTATATAAGCAAGTAAACACATCAGATTGTTGAGAAACCCTACTTTTTTCAAAAGTAGGGTTTCTCGTCTAAACAATTCACTTTTATTTCTATGTTAATTTTTGTTTTAAAAGAAGATAGTCAACCCTCTCACATGTTTGTTTATTTGCTTCTTTTTATTTAGATTTGTTTTCGAACATTATTCATGACCCTTTACAAGTTGTGCAACACCCAGAAGGTCATTCTCCCCAAAATGGAGTATAGTTAATTAGAGTAGGAGATGGTCCATCAAAGAAGAAGATCGTAACCTTTTGACCTACCAATGCTTCGTAATGTTTCGCCTGACCATAAGGAATTTTAAGAACGCGTTCCACGTGGTTAGCAAAAAAAGCTACATGTGTACTGTCAACTGTACCAATCACTTCAGCTTTTGTTGATAGAATATCACTGTGACTAATGATTAATTTTTGTCCAATCAAAATAATATCGTCTTGTAATCCGTTCATGTGCTTAAGTTCATAAACTGGAAGGTTAAATCGCCTTGAAATACCCCATAACGTATCTCCCGGGACAGCAGTGTAGATAGCACTTCTGACTTGTTCAGTTTGTGTATCATCTTTCTGTCTTATATTATTTATAACTGCATTATCATATTTCTGCTCGGCTTTTGCAGTAACATTCAATTTTTGTCCAACTCGAATCAAGTCAGATGGTAAATTATTCAAACTCTTAAGTTCTTGAACACTTGTATTATGTATGCGTGCAATTCTAAATAGCGTATCTCCTTGAACGACAGTATAAGTTGAAGCTAGTTCTTGTTCGTTTTGACCGCTAGGTATTGAGACTTCGTTGACAATTTTTGAACTAGACGTTTCGGGCATGATTAGTGTTTGATTGACTTGTATATGATCAGAAGTCAAATTGTTCACCATTTTTAAATCTCTAACGGTAACTTGATGTTTTTTTGCTATAGAGAAAAGGGTATCACCAGGTAAAACCGTGTAATAGATGGCAGGCAGTTCTAATTTTTGTCCAACTTTAATGTGAGATGTTGCAAGATCATTTGCACTCTTAATCTGATCTACTGTCACGTTGAACATCTTTGCTAAAGAATATAGTGTATCGCCTTGTTGGACTGTATAGACTTGAGAACACGCTTCAACCTTTGCCGATCCAACATAATTAACATTCATGAAAGCATTTGTAGCCACAGTTCCAGCTAAAACGTATCCTGCAAGTTTGACTTTTTTTCTTTTATTAGCTTTGAACCTTTCCTCTACTATTCTCTCTTTCCGTGTTCTAGTAATTTCTATGTTTTCTTTTAACATTGAATATCCTCCCTATGTAACAAAGTCCCCAAAAATCTACTTTGTTTGACAACCTCACTTATTATTAGACAATTTCTCACGTTTGGGAAGAGACTTTGCTAAAAAGGGGAAAATAGTACTTTCATTAAAATTACTTAACAGGCAAAAGGGAGTAGTGGTGAGTTGTACGGTAGGGGGATTTTTCCTAGGAAACGTTTTCTATAGCTGCGCCAAAAGACTTAGCGAAAGATCATCCTGTTACTACTAATACAAAGTAGGAACAGGTAAGCAAATAAGCAACTCCCTCTATACTTTTTTATTCAAAGTAAAAACTCCTTTGTAAAAGACTTATTTGTTTAGGAACAAAACAAGGTCCACTTCTTCTACAATAGGAGTTTTTTGTATTCTAACCCGTAAAATGACCATCTGTAATTAAAGCTACTCTCTCAAACCTTTCTATTATTTTCATTTTAAAACTCTAGATTTCAGATTAATTGCTGGTAACTATTATTCATCTTTACTTGATTCTTTTCTTAATTATTAGCTGATTTTAAAATTACTAATTTCAGCTCGAAGCTCTTGAGCTAAATGACTTAAGTTTTTAGTTGATGCTTTTATTTCTTCCATCGATAGTAACTGTTGCTCTGCTCCTTGTGCAATAGATTGGAAACTATCAGATGTTTCTAAAGCAATATTGGCTATCCCTTCTACCGACGCACTTATTTGCTCTGAACTTGCGGACATTTCTTCTGCGGTTGCAGAAACTTCCTGTATTTGAGTTGATACACTTTGGATAGTGGATAAAATTCTTTCAATAATCAAGCTTGTTTCTTGGACTACTTCTATTCCTGTTTTCACTTCTTTTGTTCCGTTATCCATCGTTTTAACTGCTAAAGACGTATCTTCTATGATCTCATAAATAACAGATGAGATTTTCGAAGCTGAGCATCGAGATTCTTCAGCCAACTTTCGAACTTCATCAGCAACAACTGCAAAACCTTTTCCATGCTCGCCCGCTCTGGCAGCCTCAATAGCCGCATTCAATGCTAATAAATTTGTCTGATCCGATATATCCGTTATTACTTCAAGTATTCTATTAATTTCTGAAGATCTTTCTCCAAGGCTTTTAATAGTAGTAGAAGCTTCACCAACAGCTTTATTTATTCTATTCATTTGTTGTTGAACTAGATGTAGTGATCGATTCCCCTTTTCAGCTTCATTAGTTGCATCTAATGAACTTGATGAAACTAGTGAAGCTGATTCTGCGATACTTTGAATTCCTAACGCCATTTCTTCCATTGCACGAGAACTTTCTTTTGTGCCTATTACAGTTGTATCTGCTCCTTTGGCAACTTTTTGAATTGTCCCTGAAATTTGGTGAACAGCTATAGTAGTTTCATCGGAACTAATTGTTAATTTCTCCGAAGCTGCAGCTACTTGCTTTGATGCTTCGACTGTTCTTCCTAATAATTCACGTAAATTGTCTGTCATCTTATTAAAAGATATAACTAGACGTCCGATTTCATCATTAGTCTTTATTTTAATTTGTTGACCTGTTAAATCTCCTTTGGACACTTTTTCTACTTCAGATACCACTTCTACAATTGGAGCAGTAATTCGTTTTGCCGTTATCATTGCAACAAAAATTGATATGACTACACCTAAAATTACTGCAATAATATTAAATAAAATCATTTTTTCTCCGTGATGCAACATTTCTTTTCCATTTAACACAATATTTTCTTCGGCTAAATTAGCTATATTACGATAACCTTCCATAATTTCCTCAGCTAAAGGATCAACTTGAAAACGGATATTTGCAGATATATAACCCGTACCGTTTTCTTCATATAACGGAAATATTCGATTTGTAATCAATTCATTCCAAACTTGGTTTTTTGAGAGTAACTCTAAAGCAAATTTGTCTAATTGTTCATCATAGTGAGTAAATTTTTGAATCGTTTCACCTAGTTCATAACTTGCTGCTTCTAATTCTATAAATCGTTTTTTATAATCTTCATCTCCTACTAATACATAACCTCTCACTAATGCAAGTCTTTCAGACATGTTTGAAGCAAGCATTTCGCTAATAGAAAATCTTTGCAAATCCTCTTGAACGATTTCTTTCACATTCGTATTCATACTATAAATAGTAAATAGACTGTATGTAGAAACAGAGATTAATAAAATTAATACAAAGCTAAAACCTATTAGTATTTTAAATCGTAAATTTTTCATCATACATACTCCCCGTTAAAATTATTAAGGTTGAAATTAGTCTTATAACTCATGAAGAATTTTCAAATGAGTGAACTTCATAATTACCAAAAACGAGTTACATCAATCTTTATTTAGTTACGAACGGTTCAACGTAACTAAATATAGCATCTTAGTGACGAGAATAACGAATTATGAAATTCATTAAATAATAAAAGATAAAAATAATACCAAAACAAACTTAAACGTTTTCAATTTTGTAATAGAGAAAAAGGTGACTCAGCCGCCACGATGTGAAGAGGTTTTGAGTCACCTTTAGTTTATTTTAAAATTGGTTCGTTTTCTTTTTCTTCAACAACACGAATTCCACCAGTAGCTGCCGACGAAGCATTGTTCGCATACATACGTAAAAACTTACTTGCTTCACGCTTAAGAATTTCTAGGTGTTCAGCACGACGAGCTAACTCTTGCTCAGAAACGTTTAACGTAATCGAACGATTCGGGATATCGATATCGATCATATCTCCATCTTGCACAAGTGCCATCGTTCCACCATCTGCCGCTTCTGGACTAGCATAACCGATTGAAAGTCCTGCACTTGCACCTGAGAAACGACCATCTGTAATTAACGCTACTCTCTCGAACTTTCCTAGTACTTCTGTACAACGATGTAATTCCCTCATTCCAGGGCCACCTTTTGGTCCTTCGTAACGGATAACTACTGTATCGCCTTCTTGGATGTTATCAGCTTCATAAGCAGCCACGAAGTCTTCTTCAGAGTTAAAGACTTTTGCAGGACCTGAGAATGTTAATAGTTCTTTTGAAACTGCTGATTGTTTAATCAGCGCTCCGTCCTTTGCTAAATTTCCTTTAAGGACGGCAATACCACCTTCTTTTGTTATTGGTTTTTGAAGTGGATAAATGATTTCACGATCAAGAACATCATGACCTTCAATATTCTCTCCAACAGTTTTTCCGTTTACAGTTATTGCATCTAAATGAAGTAATGAACGTAATTCTTGCATTAATGCTGGCATTCCACCTGCACGCTGCAAATCATTTGTTGTATATTCATTATTATTAGGTGTAACCCCAGCGAGGAACGGAACTTTTCTGCTAATCTTATCAAAAAGATCAAACGGAAGCTCAAGTCCTACTTCGTGAGCAATTGCTGGTAAATGTAAACATGCATTTAAAGATCCACCCATTGCTAATAAAACAGAAATTGCATTTTCAAAAGCTTCCTGTGTCATAATGTCTTTCGGTGTAATACCTTTTTTCACTAATTCCACTACTTGACGCCCAGCTTCTTCAGCAGCATCTAATTGCTCATCAGAAAGAGCTTGCATCCAAGACGTTTTCGGAAGTGCCATACCAAGAGCCTCTGAAAGACCTTGCATCGTATTAGCAGTTCCAAGAAACGGACATGCTCCTGCACTCGGATAATACTGATTCGTGATTTTGACTAAGCCTTCTTCATCAAGCTTTCCTGCTAAAAAGTCTTTTCTAGCAGCTTTTGATTCATATGGTTTAATATGGTTTGGCATAACTCCACCTAATACCGCTAAACTCGGTAAATTCAAACGACCTGCTGCCATCATCATCCCTGGAACAATTTTGTCACAAGAACTTAAAACGACCATTCCATCAAACATACCGTGACCTTTTACCATAATTTCCACACTATCTGCAATCGTTTCACGACTAGGTAGTGAATATCGCATTCCTTCGTGACCTTGGGCAATTCCATCACACACAGAAATGGTATTAAACTCAAGAGGTAAACCGCCAGCTTCACGAATCCCTTTTTTTACACGTTCAGAAAGTTCACGTAAATGGACGTGTCCAGGAACAATTTCATTCCAAGAATTTGCTATTGCAATGACTGGTTTATCCATACTTTTATAATCTACACCACATGAACATAAATGCGCTTTTAATATTGCTCTTGTAAATGGAGCAATTTCGTTTATTTTATCACCCATGATTTGATCGTCTCCTTTTATAATAAGTTAAGATTTACTAATCCTTTTCTTAATGTTTCTTTCTCTGTATCAGTTAATGGTCGAAGTGGTAATTTCACTTCACCTGCATCAATTCCTTGTAGCTTTAGCGCTTCATAATAAGGCGTTATATAAGAACCAAGCTTAAGTACATCACGTACTTTATTAGCTCGATATTGTAATTCCTTTGCTTTCTCTAAATCTCCAGAAACATATGCATCATATAACTCTACCATTACCTCTGGGAAGCAATTTCCTACTGCAGATACAACCCCAGTAGCTCCCATAGCTAATGCCGGATAAACTAGTGCGTCTGTTCCAACAACAACATCATAGCCCTCTCCTAATACTGCGATGTAATCTTGTAATCTCGCTAAATCTTTTGAACTATCTTTAATCCCTTTGATATTTGATAGTTTGTCAGCTAATTTTTTCACTAATTTAGGTTTCAAATCATTTTTTGCATTTCCCGGTATGTTATATAAATAGATAGGAAAGCTCGGTACTGCTGTTGCAACTGCTGTAAAGTGCAATTCTAACGAAATATCATCATGTGGAAAATACCAAGGGGCTACTACTGCAGCTGCATTCGCGCCCACATTAGCTGCATACTCTGTTAACTCAATTGTTTCCTCTGTAGAAATTCCTCCAGTATGAACAATCACTGGGACACGCTTATTTGTTACTTCAACAATGATTGAAATAGCTTTTTTTCGATCTTCTAAGGACATTAATGGACCAGAACCATTTGTACCTAATGGAAATAAACCATGTACTCCTTTTTCTATTAAAAAATCAACATAATTACGTAAAGCCTTTTCATTTAGCTCCCCACTAGCTGTAAAAGGTGTTAGAACTGCTGGAATTACTCCGTGTATCATGTATAGACTCCCCTTTTCAAGAAAAAAAGTTTTTTGTTATTTTCATTATACGAAATTTTATTTCTTTTATCTACAAAAATATGAATTTTTTTTTAAAAAGTTAAAATAACATGAAATTTTATTTCAACAATTGGTATAAGTTATCCTTTATCATTCCCATTTCCCTACCTATTCTCCGTTTATAACGAATCAAAAAATGATCAACAATGTTTTCATTTTCTAAAAAAAGCTTCAATCGCAATAGTTAGACTCTTACTTTTTCTTTAATAATAGATCAAAAGAAGCACATCAAACTTGATGTGCTTCCTTATATAAAGGGGGTATAAACAATTACTTTCTACTATCCCAAGCAGTTTGTAGGCGCTCTAACATTGTCTCATAATCAATTTGTTCTGCTGCATATTCTTGAATGGCTGCTCCGAAATCCTGGTTAGCTCCATCAAGCCACATGAACCATGTCCATGGTATCGTTTTATCTGCTAAAGAATACTCTAAAATAGACTCTCCTAATGCCCCTAATCCAGTAGGTTCAATATTATCGAAAGCAGGAATGAATGCAAACTCTTCTGTAATATAGCGTTTTCCTACTTCTGAAGAAACCATCCAATTTAAAAATAACTTTGCCTCTTCAATATGTTCAGAGTTTTTGTTAATAACCCAACTATTTGGAACCCCTACAGGTAAGCGATCGGCACCTTCTTCATCATTTAATGGAATCGGTAGAAATGCCATATTCATATCAGGATTAATTTCATAAATCATGTTTTCAGTCCAGTTTCCTTGCTGAAGCATTGCAGCTTGTCCTGTAGCAAATAATGTAACTTGTGTATTGTAATCTGTTGTTAATGGATTTGTATTTCCAAATTTAATTTCTGCATCTATAATTTGTTTGAAGTTTTCAAAATGAGAATTACCTTTAAAAGTTTCTGTACCATTTGTTAGGTTCTCGATAAAAGCATTTGGATCATCTTGTTGAGCAAAAGGAACATTAATTAAATGCTGTCCTACAACCCACCATTCACCATAACCTGCTGCAAATGGAGTAATACCATTTTGTTCTAATTTTTCAGCTGCATCAATTAATTCGGATATTGTCTTTGGTGCCTCAGTAACTCCTGCTTGTTCAAATAAATCTTTATTATAAATAAAACCATATCCTTCAAGGTTAAAAGGCATACCATAAAGTTTTCCATCTTCATCAGTCATTGGTGCTGCTCCAATCGGTAGTAAATGTTCTACCCATGGCTCATCTGATAAATCTACTAAATGTTCTTTCCAAAGTTCTAACTGATTGAAACCACCATTTGGAAAAATATCAGGTGCTTGCCCAGATGCAAATTTTGCTTTTAATGCTGCATCACCATCTGCACCACCACCTATTGTCTCAAGAGTAAATTTAATATTTGGATGTTCTGCTTCAAATTCTTTTAGCAATTCTTGTAACTCATCAGCAGTTTCAACTTTAGGATTGAATATGTTTAGGGTTACCACCTTATCACTACCATCAGATTTAACTTCTCCTCCAGAACTTTCTTCTGAGTTACTACCACAAGCTGCAAGAATACCTACCGATAAAACCATTGATAAACAAAAACCTAGTAAACGTTTCATAAGACCATTGACCTCCTCAAACTTTTTGATATTTATTTATATAGTTTTGCAACAAAGCTGCAAAATTTAATAACAGATTTAGTACATTAACACTCTATTTAATAGATCCTGATGCAATCCCTTTAATAATATGCTTTTGTAAAAATAAGAAGAAAATGATAATTGGTGTAATCCCTAATACTAATGCCGCTAGTCCCATATCCCACTGCTTCGTATATTGGGCAAAAAACGAGCTAGTTGCAAGTGGTATTGTTCGTAAAGATGCATCTTGTAAGACAAGAAGCGGTAATAAGTAATCATTCCAAATCCATAATGTATTTAAAATAATGACTGTTATCGTAATCGGTTTTAATAGCGGAAAAACTATTCTCCAAAACACGCCAAATTGTGTACACCCATCGATAGTAGCAGCTTCTTCTATTTCAACTGGTACCGTTTTAATAAATCCATGGTAGAGAAAGAGTGAAAGAGGTACACCAAAACCAAAATACATCATGATAATTCCAGGGATGCTGTTCATAATCCCTAACATTCCGCCTAGTTTGATTAACGGGATCATAACCGTTTGGAATGGTATAACCATCGCTGAAACAAACCAGATAAAGAGGACTTTACTCAAAATTCCAGGTGTTCGCACCATTTTCCATGCTGCCATTGACGAAATGAGCACAATCCCAATAATACTAAAAACAGTGATAACAAAAGAATTTATAAACGCTGATGGAAAATTAAGAATGTCCCACACTTTCGCGTAATTTGAAAATAAAATTTGACTTGGTAAGGCTGCAGCATCTACTAAAATTTCTGAGAAGCTTTTTACTGAGTTTACGATAACGAAATAAAAAGGAACCATGAATAATAATGCTAATAAAATCGCAAAAATTTCCAATGTAAAAGTCTTTTTTGTATATTTGGGATTCATTACGCTTCAACCTCCTTCTTCTTCGTATACATAACTTGTATCGTTGTAACAATTGCTACGATTAGGAAGAATAAAATTGATTTAGCTGTCCCTAATCCGTAATTATTGTTTGTAAATGCTTCTTGATAAATATTAATTGCAACCGATTGTGTCGAGTTAAATGGTCCCCCGCCCGTAAGTGACAAGTTAAGGTCAAAGATTTTAAACGCCATTGAAATCGTTAAGAAAAAACAGATTGTAAACGCCGGTAGAATTAACGGAATAATCACTTTTGTAAGTGTAGTAAAAGCATTCGCACCGTCAATTTTAGCCGCTTCTATTAAAGAGTGATCAACACCTTGTAGGGCTGCAATATAAATAATCATCATATAGCCACTAATTTGCCAAGCAAATACAATGACAATTCCCCAAAAAGCTGTATCGGCATCACCTAACCAAGCTTTTTGAAAGAATGCAATGTTCGTTAAATCACCTACTGCCGCAAACCCTCTAACAAAAATAAACTGCCAAATAAATCCTAGTAGTAGTCCGCCGATTACGTTTGGGAGAAAAAATACTGTACGTAATATATTTTTCGTTTTCAAAGCAGCATTTAATATTAACGCTAAAGTAAAGCCTATTATGTTACTAATTGCAACTGCTGTGAACATAAATTTGGTTGTAAACATGAAGGAGTTAAAGAACCTCTCATCACTTGTAAAAATTCGCTTATAATTGTCAAAACCTACCCATTCAACGACTGAACTAACTCCGTTCCAAGATGTAAAAGAATAGTAAACTCCCATAATAAATGGAATAATTTGAATAACAATAAAGAATAAAAGAGCCGGTCCAACAAAAGCAGCATAGCTTACTATTTTTTTCAACTTAACTCTACTTTTAGATGTCGTCTCAGTTTTTGTATTCGTTTTCAAATTTACTTCCAACATTTTTTCCACGTTACTTTCACCACCCACAATATTTTGATTACGCTTTCATTATATAAATAACTAGGGGTTGAGAATAGTAACAGGATTGACTATAAAGGTGCACTTTTTTGACCTCTTACAGATCAATAATGTACACCTTTATCTATCACTCAAAAACATTCAAAATTTAAGAGGAGAATAGCCTTTCTCCTAATCTCCTCTTAAAAATGTCCAATCCACACGGCCACTTCGATCATTTGTCCATTTTCGGTGTCAGACATCGTATTTGGCTTCGATATTCGTTCGGTGTCATACCTTCTAATTTTTTAAATACTTTAATAAAATATTTATCGTTTTGATAGCCGACAGCCTCTGCAATATCATATATTTTCAAATAAGGATTTTCTAATAACCCTTTTGCTCTTTCAATGCGAATTTTTGTGAGGTAATCTGTAATCGTCTCGTGATATTCTTGTTTAAACTTTCTTGAAATATATTCTCTACTTAAATAAAAACGCTCTGCGATGTCTTGAAGTTTAATGTCTTTTTCATAGTTTGCTCTAATATACTCTTCTATCATTTCAACACTGGATTTTTCTTTTTTAAATTGAACATTAAACACAGTTTCTATCAAATCATAAAATTCTTTTCTCTTCTCTTCTTTAAATTTAGAAAATGAAAAATATCCATATTCGTTCCAATAATCCCTTCCCAGATACAATTCGGTTCGTTTATGAATTTCATATTCTTTTAACCAGTGATCTTTTAATAGCTCAAATTGATTTTCCCAAATTTGTATTTGTTCTAATGAAATATAGTTTTCTTTTTCAAATAATTGATAGATACGTTCTAAAATTACCCCAACTTGTTCGGTGCTTCCGCTTTGTAAAGCCCATTTAATTTCCTCGGAATAATCTAAGAAATGAAAAAATGATTTAGTTATTAATTTTTCTTTTAACACAACTTTTTTATTATTCTCTAATAAATTTAAATGGAATAGTATATTAAGAGCAGAATCATAAGTTTCATTCACTTTTAACGATGAATCACCTACAACAATTGAACAATGAACCGCAGTACATTGGTAGATCATCGTACATATTTCTTCTAAAACTTCCTTCATTCTATATTCTTTCCATAAAAGTAGGGCGATTTCTTCTTCCTTATTCATGTTCCGAAAAGCCATTCCCATATTATGCTTACGTAAAACCTCATTACAAATATTTAATAATGAAAAGTAAGCTAAATCGACATCATCTTGATACTTTTTTTGAATGATCATTTTCATTGAAATTAAAGCAATGGTGATTGGGGAAGAAGAAACATCAATCTTATAGTCTTTTTCTATTTGTTCAATTGCCCGAATAGATAGGTTAGATTTATCCAAAGTTCCAGATAATAAATAATCCCAGAATAATGGCTTTACCTCATTCATCACTTTATTATTCTCGATCGTTGATAATCGGTCTTGATTTTGTTCCTTCCATTGACGTACAGCTTTAACTAGTGTTTCATTTAATACTTCTTCTTGAATAGGTTTTAATATATAATCAAAGCTCCCGCACGCAATTGCGTTCCTCATATAATGGAAATCATCATATCCACTAACAACAATCGTTTTGCAAGTTAATTTTGAAGTATGGATCCATTTTAATAGATCGATCCCATCTCGTTTAGGCATGTTCATATCAGTAAAAATAATTTCAGGCTTATGCTTTGAAATGATCTCTATTGCTTCTTCTACATCTGAGGCTTCAAAAATCGTTTCGATTCCATGATTTTCCCAATCTGCTAATAACATCAAACCTTCTCGAACATGTTTTTCATCATCAACGATGATTGCCTTCATCTCTGATCCCTCCTATTTCAAGTGGGAGCTTCATTGTTACAAGGAAGCCGCCTTCATCTAAATTTTGAAGTTCAAACGTAGCCTTGTTTGAATAATAAAGTTTCAAACGCATGTATACATTTTTTAATCCGATGTTTTTTTCTTCCCGCCCACGGTTGTGCTCTGCATTTAAATGATGAACAATTTCACTGAGGCGTTCTTTCGAAATTCCTGTTCCATTATCACGAATTTTTATTAGTAGATAATCTTCTTCCCGTTTACACTTGAGTATTAGTTTTCCAACTCCATCATTCGTATGAAATCCATGTTTAAAGTAATTTTCAATGATTGGTTGTAAAGTCATTTTTGGTACCTTTACATCTAAGACATCTTCTTCAACGTCTAGTATATATTCAAAATCATCACCAAATCTTTGCCTTTGTAACAGTAAATAGGCTTTAATATAATTAACCTCTTTTACTAGAAGAACAACTCCTTCATCTGTATTCATGCCATATCTCATAATCTGGGAAAGGTCAGTTAACGCAGAGTAAACTTCTTTATTCTTACTTTTCAGAGCCATCGTTCCAATTGATTGAAGTGTATTATATAAAAAATGAGGATTTATTTGTGATTGTAGCACCTTTAACTCGTTTGTTTTGTTTTCTAATTCAAGCTTATATTCTCGATCAATAAGCTGATTAATTCGTTCCATCATATTTTTAAATCGTTCACCTAGTACACCAATTTCGTCATTACCTAGGGATTGGAATTGTGCCTGCATATTTCCTTTTTCGACTTGGCGAATGTTTTTGACAAGGACTCTAATTGGTGAAGTAATTTTATATGAAACAAACAATGTTGCTAAAACAGCAATGAAAATACCAATTACCCCAAAGATAATATTAATCATAGCCACACCATAAGCTCTTTCATGTAACGTATGATACGGAAGACGTTTTACTAACATCCATCCCCCTATTGGAGTTGGAAGTGTCTCATATACTATCACACCATGAAAATTGTCATCATCCCATTCAAAAAATCCGCTCACATCTGGGGCTTCTAAAAGCTTATCCTTCCAAATTTCATTTTCAGTTTCACTGTAAACACCTTTATGAGAATTAAATATAAAACTTCCTTTTGGTGTTAAAACATAAAATTCCTCTTTCTTCTCATCATACAAATGCTTACTCAACTCCCAAATCTTTCCGGGTGTAACTTCTAATGAAATAAACCCTAGGACATCACTTGATGGAACATTAACGATAGAACGGTGTAATGTAAAAGAGTTTACTGTATCTTTAAATTTTGTATTATCGATCGATTCAATATAAAGGTTAAAAGGACTGGCTTTAGCTAATAAGTTATTTTCATAATTAGGGTCACTAACATTTTCAAAGTAAGAAACGGAAGAACGTCTAGAAGCTGTGACCAAACTATTACTTTCTAAATGTGACAAGTAAACTCGTTGTATATCTTCATCTGCATACAACATTGTAAGTATTACACTGCTTGTTACACGTTGTGCTAAATAGTCAACTGGATAAGGACTTATTTTTAAATGATTCATGAAATCTACGTTTCTATAAATCGATAATGTATGGTTGTTTAGTTCATTTAGATAACCTTCGATATTTACTTTTCCTTGATAAAGAAGGTTGAGATTTGTTTGAATAGCTTGATCGTTTAACGATTCCTTCGTATATATATATGTAACTAAAATAGCGCTACCAAATGGGACAATGGTTACTAACAATAATAGGACGATCAATTTATTTCTTATGCTTGTCTTAACCACTGAAATGACCTCCTACTTTTAATTACTTAAATAAAGTATGAAAGCATATCTCGGGTAGATATGCTTTCTGTCGTATATTAAGGGATTAAATCGGCAATCGTTAATGTTTTTTGGGAGATTAAAAACTTGTTTTTGCTAACCAAGCGCCACCAATGACACCTGCGTCGTTACCGATTGTTGCAATTGTTATTTCTACCCCATCTAACACTCTAGGGAATGCAAAGCGAGCAAATTGTTCTTTCACTGGTTGTAGAATTGTATCTCCCGCTTTAGAAACACCACCACCAATAACAATCTTTTCTGGATTTAAGCCATTAGATAAATTTGCTAACGCTAACCCTAAATGAAGTGTTACTTGATCAATAACTTTTGTTGCAAGCTCGTCTTCTTCTCTTGCAGCATCTAGTACTTGTTTTGCTGTTAAGTTCTTTTGCTCATTGTATAACTCTCTTAATTGACTAGGTGTTTCCGTAGAAGTAATCGCTTCTACTGCTAATCGAGCAATACCTGTTGCAGATGCAATGGTTTCAAGACAGCCTTTTTTCCCACAATTACACGGTGCTCCACCTTCTATCACTGATGTTACATGGCCAATTTCACCACCAGCCCCATTAATTCCGTGTACGATCTTCCCGCTTGAGATAATACCGCCACCAACACCTGTACCTAATGTGACAAAAATTAAATCGTTCGCTCCTTCTCCGGCACCTTTCCACATTTCACCTAGTGCTGCTAAATTCGCATCATTGTCAACAACGACAGGTAAGCCAAGTTCTTGCTCAAGAAGCGCTTTCAGAGGGAAGTTTTTCCACCCCAAATTTACAGCTACTTCGATTGATCCATCATGAAAGTTAACTGGACCAGGTGCACCGATCCCAATTCCAATTAGTTTCTCTTTCTGTTGATCTAGTTCTATTAATTTTGTTTGAATAGCTTTCGCAATATCAGTAGGAATTTGTTGTCCATTATTGCTTTTATCTGTGTCAATTTCCCATTTTGTCATGATTTCACCAGCTTCACTAATAAACGCTAGTTTAATCGTCGTTCCACCAATATCAACACCAACCAACCATTTCTCTGCCATTTCCATATCAGTCCTTTTCCTAAATTTTCATTATTTAAAATCGTAAAAACACTGAAAAGAAAGAATCTATAATCTTTTTAAATTTGATTATAGGATCCTTTCTTCTAGTATAAATAAATTTCTTTCACTAATAAATCTAAAATATTAAATACGTACCTCTATTGAACGATCTTCCTCAGCTGACTGGAAGATGACTTCGATCAATTCTAGTACTCTACGAACCTGATGCGGCTTGACAATCAAGTCCTCTTTTCCTTCCATTACACCCACTAAATTTTGGTAAAGTTCTGTCCAATCAGTTTCTACTTCTGGTAGTGGGAAGTCTTCCTTTGTTTCTGGTGGTCGAGGCGCCATCATACGGGTTGGACCTGCAGATGTCATGACAACTACTTCAGCGACTGGCGTATCCGTATAACGTGGTTTCATATAGCCACCCTTTTCACAATCAAAATCATCAATTTGTAATGTACCTTCATTTCCGATAACATACCAGCGAGGTAGCTTATAGAAAGCATACGTTCCTACTTCTACATGTAGTAACGGACCGTTTTCCAATGTAAGTGTTACTTTAAAATAATCGTCTACTTTTTGATCAAGTACAGTCATTAGTTTCGCATAAACATTTGTTACTTTAATATCAGGGTACATACCTAATAATTGGTCAAAGAGGTGGACGCCCCAATCCAAAATCATGCCGCCACCATATTCAGGAAAACTGCGCCAACCGAAGAACGCTCCACCTGTTCCAAATACACGACTTTCGATGGACAAAACTTCACCGATTTTTCCTTCTTCGACAACTTTACGCATCACATTGTAATCTTTATCCCAACGACGGTTTTGGTGAACCGTTAAAATCTGACCCGTTTTCTCACTTTCAGCCACCATATCATCCCAGTCAGCCACTGACATCGTTGCGGGTTTTTCTACCATGACATGCATACCTGCGTGCATTGATTTGATCGTTAATTCTTTATGAACGTCATTTGGTGTGGCAATGACGACAAAATTCATTCCATCATGTTTTAAAAACTCATCTAAATTATCATAAGCTTCAATACCATTGTCTTTCGCCATTTCTAAGCGTTTTGGATCAACATCATAAGCGGCAACTACTTCAACTCCAGCACGTGGTGCATATTCACCATGCCAATAGCCCATGCCGCCATAACCGATAATACCAAGTTTCATTCCCATTTTATCCACTCCCCTTACGTAAGTTTTACACCCACCACGCATCCGTAGGTTTTTCTGCAATGATGACTGATTTTAAATTTGTTACTGCTCGTTGGAAGCCTTCTTCAATCGACATAAGTGGATCTTCATGTTCAATACTGACAACATAGTCATATCCATAAGTGCGTAATGCACTGATCATATCTGACCACTCTTGGATACTATGACCACACCCTACTGAACGGAACGTCCATGCTCTTGTTTGTACTTCCCCATAAGGTTGCATATCTGTTAATCCGTACATATTGACATTCTCTTGGTCAATGTACGTATCTTTTGCGTGAAAGTGGTGAATCGCATTTTCTTTACCTAGAATTTTAATTGCTGCTACTGGATCAATGCCTTGCCACCAAAGATGACTCGGATCAAGGTTAGCACCGATCGCGTCACATGTTGCTTCCCTTAATTTTAAAAGCGTGTATGGCGTATGCACTAAAAACCCACCATGAAGTTCTAGGCCAATCTTCACATTATGGTCTTCGGCGAACTGTCCAACTTCTTTCCAATAAGGGATCAATTTTTCTTCCCATTGCCACTTCAACACATCGCCAAATTCATTTGGCCATGGTGTTACTGGCCAGTTTGGATATTTTGCTTCTTCATGATCACCAGCTGTTCCAGAGAAACAATTAACAACAGGGACATTCATTAAGTTAGCTAGTTTAATTGTATTCAGTAATGTTTCATGTGACTCTTCTGCAAATGACTTTTCCGGTGAAATCGGGTTACCATGACAGCTAAATGCGCTAATTTGGATACCACGAGATTCTATTTTTTGTAAATAATCTTTACGTAACTCTTCACTTTCTAATAGCTCATCAAGATTACAATGAGCATTTCCTGGATAACATCCTGTACCGATTTCTACCGCATTAACACCTGCTTTTTGAACGATATCTAACATTTCCTCAAAATTACTTTGCGAAAATAATACTGTAAATACTCCTAATTTCATCGCAATAAACCTCCTATTTTATCATTCGTCATTATTCTATTAATCAAGTCGATAGTGAGAAGTTCTCACTATCGATGTCTATTAGTTTCTAGATCTTAACGATTTTCTTCGTTTCTTGTGACTCAAGTGCGGCTAGTACGACTTGTAGAGAATTCAATCCTTCTACACCTGATACTGGTGATTCTTCATTATTAATAATCGAATTTACAAAGCGATCAATAACTTCTGTAGACGTTTGGCCACCAGCCTCATTCGTTTGCATTTTTCCTAATTCATACTTGGCAACTTCGCCATTTTGATATTGAATAATTAGAGAATCTACTGGGTTGTCAAGTAGGCGCATAATTCCTTTTTCACCGTAAATAACTGTTGAGTTATCCTCTTGTGAAACATACGACCAGCTTGCTGCTAACGTACCGATAATGCCGCTTTCTGATTTCAGTACACAAACCGCTGTATCATCAACATCAGCATTTTCCTTCGCGCTTGTTTCAACAAAGGCACCAACTTCAACAAATTCCTCACCTAAGATGAAGCGTAATAAATCTGTTTTGTGAACCCCAAGGTCACCCATAGCTCCAATAAAAGCTTCTTCTTTTTTGAAGAACCAGCTATCTGCTCCATCTGCACTCCATCCTTCTGGCCCACCATGACCAAAAGCCGTACGGAAGCTATAAATTTTTCCTAACTCACCTTTTTCAATCAATTGTCTTGCTTTTTGATGAGCAGGGACAAAGCGTTGATTATGAGCAATCATTAGTTTTTTACCTGAAGCTTCTGCAGCTTGAATCATTTCTTCTGCGTCTTCTTTTGAAGTTGCCATTGGCTTTTCACATAAAACGTGTTTTCCAGCATTTAATGCAGCGATTGAAATCGGTGCGTGCAAGTAGTTTGGTGTACAAACACTTACTGCATCAATATCTTCGTTTGCTAGTAAATCTTCATAATTTGTATAAGCTTTTGCCTCGTATAACTCTGCAAACTCAGTTACACGTTCTTTTACAATGTCACACACAGCAACAATTTCTACTTGATCATTTTGTGCATACTCCATAAGGTGACGATGTTTTGCGATACTTCCACAACCAATAACTCCGATTTTTAATGTACTCATCTATACCCACTCCTAATTTTTAATTTTTTGGTTTTTACATTTAATTTCTTCTAATGGTTTTGCATTCCCATATACGGGTTTTGGTAGTTTCGTAGGTTTCGCCCATTCAACACCATTTTTGATAACCTGCTGAATGTCTTTCTGATAATAAGTTGGATACGTCTCGTGACCAGGACGGAAATAAAAGATTTTACCTTTACCTCGTTTAAACGTACAACCACTTCTAAACACTTCCCCACCTTCAAACCAACTCAAGAAAATTACTTGAACTGGGGTTGGGATATCGAAATGTTCCCCGTACATCTCTTCTTTTTCAAGCTCAATACATTCACCAATGCCTTCTGCAATCGGATGACTTGGATCTATTACCCATAACCTTTCTTTTTCGTCAGCTTCACGCCATTTAAGGTCACATGTAGTACCCATTAGCGTCTTGAAAATTTTTGAAAAGTGACCTGAATGAAGAACGATCAGACCCATTCCATCAAGAACACGTTGTTTTACTTTTTCAACAACCGCATCGTCTACTTCATCATGGGCAATATGTCCCCACCAAAGCAATACATCGGTTTCATTTAATACTTCGTCAGTGAGTCCATGTGCTTCATCGTCTAAAGTTGCTGTTCGGACCTCGAAATCTTCCTTTAAAAAGCTAGCGATTGCACCATGAATTCCTTCTGGATAAACTTCTCTTACTAGTGGATTTTTTTGTTCATGACGATTTTCATTCCAAACTGTAACTTTAATCATGAGTGTCCTCTCCTTAATAAAGTAATAATTATATTTTTCTAGTCATTCATGTTGGGTTGTATTCTCTAAGGTTTCTGCTGTCGAAGTTAATTTAACTTCGATAACAATAGACAAACGCTTGCGCATTTATGTGTCACATGGACAACTCTATTCTAAAACTAATACAATCATATAGAAAGAAATACTTGAGCTACAACTTTTAGAGCGTTTTCATTTTTAGAAAAATACAATCTCTATTAATTATAAAACAGAGAGTGTCATTGTTTACTCGAGTTGTAGTTATTGTGACTTCCTATTTGATACTATCATAAGTGATCTAGATTAAATAAAAAATAGATTATATAATTAAAACATATACTATTTTGCTATTTGTTAAAGAAATTTAAAGGTTTGTTACCACTGTGAAGTTCATAATGCCAATAGAACAGCCATATCAAGCTATACTTAGTTGGAAATAATCAAATTCAACTAAGTGTAGGATTCAATTGTTACTAGACAGTATTATGTAATGATAAAAGGAAATTATTATTTAATTTAACAAGAAAGGGGATGCATATGACAGTTCACATTGGATTTTGTGGTTATTCCCATCATACAAAGGGGTATTCTTCTCAAGAAGATAAATCAGGGTTATCAGGCTACCTTTTTCGACTTCAAACAGAAGGTATTTGTGAAATTGCTCTAAACAAAAAAAAGCTGATTTTCAATAAAGGTGGACTCTTATTAGCAAAGCCTGGAGATTTATATGAAATCCATATTGAAGGTAATCAAAACAGTGGTGATTATAATCTTTTTTGTGAAGGAGCTTGGATTGATGAATGGTGGAACCGTTCTAGTAAACCTACCGCCTCTCAAATTAATCTAGATGACAAGGTACTAACATTATGGCGACACCTCACTATTGAAGAACGACGACCAATTTCTGAAAGAAACAAAGAGCTCTCAAGCTATTTGTTAAAAGCACTTTGTTTATCGCTAGAACGCGCGATCAACGAAACAGCTTCTACTGAAAGCCGTCCCTATCCAGTTACTCGGATGATGCGATACATTGAAGAACACGCGACAAACGTATTCAAGGTAGAGGATGTTGCACAATATGCGGGGCTTAGTGTTTCTCGAGCCGTTCACTTGTTTAAAAGCAGTACTGGAAAAACGATTGTTGAATACGCGCAAGAAATTCGGTTATCAACTGCTATTAATCAAATGAAATACACATCAATGACACTTGAACACATCGCTGATAATTGTGGGTTCGGTACCTACGCTTATTTTCATCGAGTATTTAAAAAGAAGTATGGGGTTGCTCCTGGTGAGTATAGGAAACAGGAATAAGTATCACTATAATAACCAAAAGCCAGTAACCTTTTTTTCGGTAACTGGCTTTTTTTGTTAGCTAGTTCTAGTTCTATGTAACAAAATTCAGCATATCTTTTGGCATAAACTAAATTGCTACATTTAACCTTTGAGCTGTATCATTTAAGGAAGCTATCTTTTCATTTAAATCAACTTGACGACTTACTTGTTCTTCAACAACTTCGCTTATTGAATCGTTCTTTAGTTTTATACTTGTAGCACCTTCAACAAGCTCAGCAATCGAATGAACAGCTTCTTCCATCGATTGATTGATTTGCTCGATCGATTCATTAATCTCATAATGTTCTTTCGTCGATTTTGTAACCCCTTCCGAAATTGATTGGAAACTAGAGGATGCTTCTTTTGTTTTTTGAGATGCTACGCTTGTTTCTTTCTTTAATTTTTCATAACTTTCTACGACATTGTTTACTCCCGAGAAGATAGATGTCAAACTTTGGTTCGTTTCTTCAGAAAAAGTTTTGGTTTGTGCAGAAAGATTACGAATTTCATTAGCAACTACCGCAAAACTATTTCCGTGTGCTCCTGCTCTAGCAGCTTCGATTGATGCATTTAAGGCTAGAAGATTTGTTTTGGTTTGTATATCGTTAATACCTTCAATAAATGATGAAATCGCGATTAATTTTTCTTTCATTGAATGAACCTTGTCAGCCGAATTTTCTGCTTCGTTTGAAAGATAATCCATCGTAGATGACAAATCATCCATCAGTGATAAACCTCTATTCGCCTGGTTTTCATTTTCTTTTATCTCTTGCGATAAAAATTCAATTTTTGATTGAATTTCTTGAGTACTAGCCAATACTTGTTCTGTAACAGCAGAAATAGAGTTTGTTACATCGGCCTGTTTATTAAGATCATTTGTGAAATCTTCTATCGTACCTAGTATGTTTCTCATTCCATTAATTTGATCACTTGAAACTCGGCTCGTCCCTTTCACTACCGAAATAACGTCCTTACTAGCATCATGACTACGTATTTGCGAATCATGTAAAGAGTGACCCATGTCCGCTAATGCTCTATCAATGATATGAAACTCGTCTTTTCTCAGTTTTTGTTGTTTAAAGGTTAAATCATGGTCTTGATAGGCATGTATTCTATTTAAAACATACTTAACCCCACTTGTTACACTTCTACCAATGAATAAAAACGCAATGATTGGAATTAAGCATAGTAGAACTAATGAAGCACTAATAAAAAATGACGATGATGTCATTGCTTGTTGTAGTTCTAATGAAACTTGCTCTTTTACGTCTAGTAAATAATCTTGGATCCTCATGTTTGCTTGATCAATTCTTTCTTCATTTCTAGGAACTTGTAAATTTACTGCATGTCTAACATCTACTGCCCTTTCACCAACATAGACATTTGAAAAATAAGTCTCTGATAAATTTGCTTGACTTACTAAAACTTCATCATAGACATTTAAAAACGTTTTCAATACTCGGTTTTCTTCATCAACTGTTTGAATAATATCAGCTAAGGAGTCTCTTGTATTTGAAATTTGTGAATTCATATCTGAAATGAGTTGACTTTCGTACCCTTGATTAGCTAGTCGTAATTGATTTTTATTAATATTAATGACTGACTCATATATTTTTGAATATTCGTATTGGAAATCTGAAGTCTCTTCTAACAATCTAGTATGATTCGTAACAGAAGTATAAGAACTAAACACTAAAACACCCAAAATTGCACTTAAAATTGTGAGTCCAAAGATTAATACATTAATTTTTGTTGATAACTTACTGAGTAAACGAATACCTGATGTTTTACTATTAACACGGAAACTTTCTATGAGTAAAGCAATAAACTTATTCAATAAAATCACCTCTACTTATTTTTTACTCTGATTGTAATATGTATTTTGATTTTACGCGCAATCGTTTGAATAAATACTTAAACACTGTACCAATATAAATTCCCCCCTAATACTAGAAATCTATTTACATCCTTCTTAAAACTATACATTATAAAAGCAACCGTTTTCATAACTTTGATTTTAAATTTAACTGAAAAGTTTGTCAATGACTGAAGTAAAATTACGTAAATTGAAAGAATTGTACATTGGCAACATTATGAGGAATAGTAACTGAAGTGAAGTGAACTCGTTTCTTAACTAAAAACGAGTTCACTTCACTTTAGATAAGTTTATATACAAGTGCTTGATAAGGTTTTAGTTCAAATGCTTCAATTGTTTTCGGTTCGTTTTCATAGTTACCAATCACTAGTTGTTTTGATTGGTACTTAATCTGACTTGGAAGATCAAATTTTATCGCTTCAGTTGAAAAACTACATATCACCAACCACTTTTCGTTTCCGTGTTCTCTAGTATAAGAAAAAATCTCTTCAGAATCTTCATGAAGCAGTTCAAACTTTCCATATACAACAATCTCGTTCTCTTTTCGAAGTTGAATCAATTTTTTATAATAATGGAAAATTGAATTAGGATCTTGTAGGACTTTTTTTGCATTAACCTCTTTATAATTGGGGTTTACGCTAATCCAAGGTGTTAATGTAGTAAATCCGGCATTTTCGGTATCATCCCACTGTACAGGGGTTCTAGCATTATCACGCCCACGCTCGTAAATCGCTTGCATAACTTTGTTGGGATCTTTTCCAAGTTCCTTCACCGCTTCATTGTACATATTTAACGTTTCTAAGTCGCGATAATCGTCGATTGACTCAAATGCAACATTTGTCATTCCAAGTTCTTCACCTTGATAAATGTACGGTGTTCCCTTCATCATATGAAGACATGTGGCAAGCATTTTGGCGGACTTTTCATAATACTCTTTATCATGACCAAACCGCGATACGACACGTGGCTGATCATGATTGTTCCAATATAAGCTGTTCCATCCGTCATCCGCTAAGCCATATTGCCATTTGGTTAAAATCCCTTTAAGCTCTGTTAGTTTCCAAGGCTGTGGAGTCCACTTTCCACCTGGCCCGTTTCCAACATCGACATGTTCAAATTGAAACACCATGTTTAATTCATTACGGCCTTCTCCGGTATAAAGCTTTCCTTGTTCTACATCTACACCTGGCATTTCTCCAACCGTCAACACATCGTATTTAGAGAGTACTTCTTTATTCATTTCTTGTAAAAATTCATGAATCCGTGGCCCGTTCATGAAGTGTTTCGATCCATCACCATACTTGTTTTCACCATGAACCTCACCATCAGGATAGCGACTATCTTTTGAAATAAAGTTAATGACATCCATCCGAAATCCATCGATCCCTTTTTCAAGCCACCATGTCATCATCTTATATACTGCTTTACGCAATGTTTCGTTTTCCCAGTTTAAATCTGGTTGCTTTTTACTAAATATGTGTAAATAATACTCATCCGTCGTTTCATCATATTGCCATGATGAGCCACCAAAGACTGATCCCCAATTTGTCGGGGGATCACCATTTTTTCCTGGCTTCCAAATATAATAATCACGGAACGGATTATCCTTTGATTTTCGCGACTCGACAAACCATGCATGTTCATCGGACGAATGATTAACAACAAGATCCATGACAATTTTAATGTCGCGATCATGTGCATCTTGAAGTAACTGATCAAAATCAGCCATTGCACCAAACTCAGCCATAATATTTTGATAATCACTAATATCATAGCCGTTATCATCGTTTGGCGATTTATATACTGGTGAAAGCCATATCACATCTATACCAAGTTCTTTTAGATAGTCGAGTTTTGTAATGATTCCTTGTAAATCACCTATCCCATCACCATTACTGTCCATGAAACTTCTTGGGTATATTTGATAAACAACACTTTCTTTCCACCATACTTTTTCCATGTATACACACCTGCTATCCATTAATTAAACGTACTATCTTGAGGATGTTCAAAAGTGGCTTTTTTTACACCTTATCACCCATAAAAAACTAGCTTAACTCTTCTAATAGCTCTCCTTCATCAGTTCCACGACAATCAAAGTAATCGTTGTATTAGGAGCAAGCCCTAACGACATAACCCCCATAATACTTTTGTAATCAATTTTCCTATTATCTATTTCTATAAATACATTTGAAGAATATTTTTGTGAGATATTTACGAGTTGATAAGTGGGTCGATCTTGTAGTCCAGTTTCCAATTTTTCAATATATTTTTTGAAATTACGTTACAAACACTTCTTCCAAAAATTTCAGTCTTCTATTCATTAACTCAAATATTTTCAGAAATTTGAATAATGGTAAAACCAAATGGTTCTAACTCTACTTTAGAACTTTTTATTAACTTTGCATCCCATAAATCGATTGGTTTTTTTTCTGTAAAATCATACGGAAGGTTGAGTTGTATGTCTTTATTTGAATTATTTACAGCAATTAGGATTGTTTCCGCAGCTGATTTTTTAGCATAAATGAAGTGATTAGTTTCACTATTTGTTTCAATCGATGAAAATTCACCGTAATTACCCAAAACAGGATACTCTTTTCTTAAAGCAATCATTTTTTTGACAAAACTAAATAATTCAGTATCCTGTTCTTCATCATTCCAAACCATACATTTACGGCAACCAGGATCGTTTTCACCATCTAAACCAATTTCATCTCCATAATAGATGCACGGGGTACCAATAAATGTGAGTTGGAATAAAAATAGTAGTTTCAATTTTTCTTTATTATCTGAACAAATGGTTAATATCCTTGGAGTATCATGACTTCCTAATAAATTAAAAGCTACCTCATTCACATGTTTCGGATAAGAACAAAGAACCTTCGATAATTGCTGCCCAAATTGTTCAGCATTCAGTTCAGATTTTGCAAAGAAATCCAGCGATGCTTCGGTAAACGGATAATTCATAACCGCATCAAATTGATCACCCAGTAACCACGGCATAGAATCGTGCCAGATTTCTCCTAATATATAGGCTTCCGGTTTTATCGTTTTTACCACTTGACGAAATTCTCTCCAAAATTGATGATCAACTTCATTTGCTACATCTAATCGCCATCCATCAATATCAAATTCTTCAATCCAATAACGACCAACTTGAAGTAAATATTCTTTTACTTGTGGATGTTCTGTATTTAACTTTGGCATTGCATGAGTAAACGCAAATGTATCATAATTCGGTTCTGGTAAAGGCTTCACTGGAAATTCCTTTAAATAAAACCAATCTTTATATTCGGATTGTTCCTGATTTTTTAGCACATCTTGAAACGCTTCAAAGTAAAATCCGCTATGATTAAATACAGCATCAAGCATGACACGGATACCATTCTGATGGCAAACATCTATTAATCTCTTAAACGTTTCTTTATCCCCAAATTGAGGATCAATCTCAAAATAGTCAATAGTGTCATATTTATGATTTGATTTCGCCTTAAAAATTGGTGTGAAATAGATCCCATTTATCCCTAAATCGGTTAAATAATCGATATTATTTATAATTCCTTCAAAATCACCGCCAAAGAAGCTATCTGCCTTTGGATTTACACTTCCCCATGGCAACGTTCCTTTAGGATCTAATTTCGGATTTCCATTTGCAAACCGCTCAGGAAAAATCTGATACCATACTGTCTCCTTCACCCAATCTGGAGCTTTAAATATATCTACTTCATTTAGAAATGGAAAACAAAAATAAAAACTAGTATCACCTGGATCTTTTTCTTTAAACCCTCTCTCGCCGTAAACAAGTCTTTCATCTTTAGAGTAAAGCTCAAAGCCATAACGTAAGCGTCGGAACTCTGGTTTCACTTTAACGAACCAATAATCAAATAAATCATCTGTTCCTTCTAAAGTCATAGGTTTTGTCAGATTCGACCAACCTTCTTTCGTCCACTGATATGGATCACCATAAATCAAGTATGCTTTTGTTAAATCACCTTTTTTTGCTTTTAGACGGATGTGTAGTGTCTCTCGATCATAAGCATAAGCAAAATTGTCTTTCGGTCTGTGATAAATTGCTTCTTTTAACAACTTCGTCCTCTCCATCCATTCGTTATTTTAGATTGTTTCTTCCATGCTAGATATAAGTTCATTCGATTTTATTATCCACTAGAAATCGCTTTCAAGTAACCGTATTCATTATAAGGAAAGTGTCTTTTATTATGATTCAGTATCAAAGAATTACTTCTCCATTTCCTGAGGTGTCTTTATTCAATCTCAAAAAAAGAAATAAGACACCTTTATTTGATTACTCTTAAACGCAGGCTTCATTAAGCGTACTCGAAGCAAACAAAGCAGCCAAAGCTGCTTTGTTTAACTCTTTATAATAAAAGTTTTAGTCGAAACTATTACTCAAAAGAATTTCATCTATTTCTTTTGCTGCTTCAGATAAACCTTCCTCTACACTAATGTTTTCTAAAAAGATGAGTTCTAAGTAATGACTATAAATTTCATTAATATTCTCAAATTGCGGAACAGAAGGTGGTAAAAATGCAGAACTAACACTATCTAAATACGGTTGATAATACGGTGTTTCATCAAAAGCTCCTGATAGATTAACATATTTATTGGTTGGCATTAAACCCGTTTGAGCCATATGCGTTTGTGCATCTATATCTGTCAGCCATTTAATAAATGTCCAAGCGGCATCCTTATGCTTCGCCGCTTTTGAAATAACAATATTTTCTCCACCTAGAATAGCTCTTTTTCCATTACTAATTGGAAATGGAGCCGCCACCGTGACCTTGTTAATAGAAGTAATCTGTTCTAAAGAGTAACTACTATAAAACCAAGGCCCCTCATCAATGACAAAATTTTGACCATCTAATACGTTAAACCATCGGTTACCATGAGTGACCAAATTACCTTTTTGAAATAAATCTAAAAGTTTTAAAACAGCATTAACGCTGTTCTCACTATCAAGATAACCTGTTGCTTTTGTATAATTATGGTCCAGCAATTGCCCACCAAGACCATAAAAATAATGTAGCGATCCCCATATCGAGAAATGATCCATACTAATAACAAACTGATTTCTTTCAACGATATCAATTAGCTCATCCATAGTTTTTGGTGGGTCCTCTTTAGAAGCTTCAAGTAACTCCTTGTTATAAATGCTAGCTTTTGTAAAAATATTTAAAGGGACTCCATAATATTTGCCGTTATAATAATTTGACTGTAATGGTGCCTCATAATACTGACCTTTCAATTTCTCAAAATCTTCAAATTCACTTACAGGATACAAAAGATCAAGTTGTGCAATTGCTGGAGTCCAATTGATATCCAACCTAATAACATCTGGGGGCTTGCCTGTAGATGCTCTAGAAATAATCGCAGACCTTAGCTGCATATTATAATGGTGTCGAACTGGCTTCACTTCAATCATTGGATATTCCGCCTCAAATAAAGGCAAGATAATAGTTTCAAAGATATGAGTCTCCGCCTCATTATAGGTATGCCAAAAAATAATCTGCTCTTTCGTTAGTTTACTTTCTACTGCTGGGCTGCTGTTTCCAATAATCGTTTGATTACCACAGCCTACAAGCAGTAATATCCCAATGACCAAACTATAGAAAATTTTATGTTGCAACCCCCACACAATTCCACCTCCTACTTTTGATGCTCTGTCCGGTAATCAACAGGTGAATACCCCGTCATTCTTTTAAATAATTTACTAAAATATTTGACATCTCTAAAACCAGATTTGGCTCCAACTTCATAAACCTTTAATGAAGTATGAATTAACAATTCAGTTGCCTTTTTTATTCGAAGTTCAATCACATAATCGATAAACTTTTGATCACTAAACTGTTTAAACAATATACTAAAATAATTTCTACTTATATGAATATGATCAGCAACTTTTTGAAGCGTCAGCTCTTCAGTATAGTGTTGGTGAATATAACTAAGGGCTCTTTCCATTAATTCATTATCACTATTGTGTTTATGACTTTGCTCTAATATCAGCTGATTACATTCTGCAATATTTTTATTAAGTATAATAATTAATTCATCAAGTGATTCTGCTTGTTGGAGCTCCTGACATTTATCAATTAGTATTGAGAGATTTAACTTACCTACAAATAAGCTAGATAATATATCACTTGCTTCTTGCTTAATGACTGTAGCTTGCAACTCCTCTTGCTTCCATTCGTTGTACATTTTTTCCATAAACATCGCTACTTTATTTTGGTCAACTGGCATGATAAATTGCTTCATTTCATTTGTCATCAAACGTTTTCCACTAATTTCTTTTGGCTCCACATAGGAAAATACTGATTCTTCAGGGTTAAAAAAACGTCTCTCACAAGCTAGGGAACTTCGCCTTATACCTTCACTAGCTTCTTCTATTTTTGAAATTACATCATATCCAAATGAGAAACTTACCTCTGCCTCTTTAATCAATACATCTTGTAATTGATGTATCATTTTTTTTGAATCAAGTTCAGTATTGATGAAAAAAAGTAAATCTGCATCGCCAATTGAAAAGCAAACCCCACGCTCAAATTCGCAGTAAAAACGCTCTTGAATCTCTTCAAGAATAAAATTTTTGTATAATACCCCATATCTTTCTTCAATCATTGCTAAATCATTCATTTTCATATAAATGACAAGAATTGAACCAGGCATCATCGTACAAATTTCATGATCACGAGAAAAAGCTTTACCTTTTAATAATAAACGTTTAATTTCTTGCTCTTGCTTTTTCCGTTCATTCAAGTTGGTAGATTGATCAGCAAACATTAGTTTTGTCTCAACTTCCTTTTCTTCATTCAAGAGCTTAACACACTTCTGAATTAATTCGACAAACTCTTCCTGTTCTAATGTTGGCTTTAATACATAGTCAATTGCCCCATATTTAATACCCTCTTTGACGTATTCAAACTCGTTATAACTACTAATTAATATAACTTTTAATTTTGGGTAGAGCTTCAAAGCTTTCTTCATTAACGTCAATCCATCCATGATGGGCATGTTAATATCCGTAATTAATATGTCAACATGGTTTTCCATCATGACTGTCAAGGCCTCTTCTCCATTTGGAAAGTCTCCTAAAAAAGTTAATCCCTCTTTCTCCCATTCCACCGAAGCCTTTAAACCAAATCGAATAACAGGCTCATCATCAACAATCATAACGTTATACACGCTTATCACCTCTATTTTCTGGTTTCAAGATCAATTTTACGCTTGTTCCATCCTTACTACTATTAATTTCAACTTTTGAATCTGATGTGAAATATAGGTTGACTGAGTCAAATACATGAAGTAAACCGATGCCAATAGACGCATTAGATACGACAGTAGACTGTTGAAGCGCATTTAATTTTTCCATCTCCATCCCTCTACCGTTATCACGGATGACTAATACAACACCATTTTCTACTTTTTGTCCAGAAATATGAATGTTACCTTCCTTACCAGTCGGCACAATCCCATGAAAAATTGCATTTTCAACTATTGGTTGTAGAAGCATCTGCGGTATAAGAAATTCATACACATCAACATCAATATCTATATGAAGATGAAACGTTTGATCGTAACGAATTTGCATAATGGCTATAAATTTTTCTATGATGTCTAATTCTTCTTGAACGGTAACAAACGTCCCTTTTTTACCCATATTTGCTTCAAGTAGCCTTGTTAATGCAGTCAAAGCCTTATTAGCACGATCAATTTGTTTAAAATTAACTAACCACCTAACTGTACTTAGTGTATTAAATAAAAAATGTGGATTAATTCGGTGTTTAACCGCCCGTAATTCTGCTTCTTTTTTTTGAATTTGTTCCTTTTCCACCTGCTCCATTAAGCGTTCAACTTTGTCGAGCATCCGGTTAAACTCCATGCTCATCAACCCAATTTCATCGGATGTTTGTACACTTGTTCTAACATTGAGCTCCCCTTCTCCAACAAGCTTCATTTGACTCGTAAGGACTTTAATTGGATTTGTAACTCGATTAGCAAAGAAGTAACCAATTAAAATAGCTAATATAAAGAAAATAACAGATGAAAAAATAACGACCTTTTGAGTTGATAATAATTGATCAGTGATTTCTTTGATCGGAACAATCCCTACTATCTTCCAACCGTTAGCAAGTGGTTGTTTTACTCCATAGTATTTAATGCCCTCTTCTATATACTCAAATTCTATCTCTTCTCTGTCCACTATACGATGATATAACTGTTCATTTGCAATCGTTTGATTGATCTTCTCCATATCTGAATCAATCATGATTTTTCCTTGTTGATCAACAACGAAAAAACGCCCTGTTTTTCCTAATTTAAGCTGATTTATATTATCAAGAACAGCATTTCCATCAAGAAAAACTTGGATGTAAGCAATATTATTTAAAGTATCGAAATCTTTCATTACCCGACTAATCGGTAAGACCAATTCAGTGCTTTCTTCTAAACCACTAAATCGTTCATATTGAAGCCCCTCCCAAAACAACTGTCCATTTAATTCAATTGAACCAATTACCCAATCTAACCTATTTAGATTAGTCTGATAGAATTTTTCCCATGAAAAATAACGACTTACCCAAATGGTTCCTTCTTCTTTTAATACATAAATCATCTTGACAAGTGAGTTTGAATGAATATGGACGCTTAAGAATGAATTCATCAGTTCATTGTTTTGCTGACGAACACGGTCAGGAAGTTCCTGATCCAAATCCATTTTAACTATCTCCTGAAGCTTTTCACTACTATAGATAAGATCCGACATATCACTTCCGGTTGTCAAAATGTTTGAGAGCGAATCTGCTGCTTGACGGGTAATTTGGATGGAAGATTCTCTTACATTTTCTTTTATTATGTTAGAAGATGACACATAAAAGAAAATACTAATAAACAAGGTGGGAATTAAGCTTACAATTAAAATACCCAAAATAACCTTTGTCGCAAATTGAGTTTTTTTCATATTATTATTGATCATCTTATCACTCTTTTTATACATAATTTCTGTTTTACCATTCATAAATTTGTTGTTATGTTAAAGGAATATGACTTGTCCTACATACTAGCTTCATTGGATATAATATTGTTCCCCTCACTATAGAGTAACACACACTTATTATCTATCGTTAATCAACTGTTAGAAACCGTTTCCACAAATATCATAGTGTCTTATATTACGATTAATCTCTCGTCGTTATTTATACAATAAAAAACGGTGTCTTATTTCTATATAACGTAGTAAAAAAAGACACCTTTATATAAAAACGTTACATCCGGTACTCTCCTTCAATAATTTCAACCTTCTAAAAGTGTGAAAAAACACCACTTAATCATTAATTAAGATGGTGTTTTTTATTTTAAATGTCAGCTCTTTATTTTTGTAATATTACTGTAGTATAGGCTGGTATCTTTAAGACATTATTGTTTAATTCAATTTCCTCAATATTCCCAATGTGAAAAAAGTATTTTTGATATTTACTCAAATCACCTTCAAGGTCTATTACTTTTATTTCACTTGTTAAATTGTGTACAACGAGTTTCCCTTCATTGTCAGTTGCTCGTTCAAAGGACAAGATGCCTCGCTCACTTATACGTGTACTTTTTATTTCTCCTGCAATTAACGCTTCACTAGATCTTCGTGCATAAATCAATTCTTTATAATGATTTAATAAGGAATTTTCATCTTGCATTTGAGTTTCTACATCAATTCCATTTTCACTACTATGATACCGATCTATCCTCCACGTTGTTTGACCTGCTCCCTTAGGATCTTCATACCACCTCATCGGCAAACGAATATCTTCATCTGGTTTCTTACCTACCATGCCAATTTCTTCCCCGTAATAAATATACGGATTTCCTGGTAATGTTAATAATAATGCTGCGGCCATTTTTGCATGGTTCATATTATTATTTAGTTCACTCATCACACGGTTCATATCATGATTGGTAATAAAAGTTGAATCGATAAAGTCTTCAGACATTTTATTGAAATAGTTTCTTGTTCTTTCAAGTTCTGTCACTAACCCAGCGTCAGCTTCAGACCTTACAGAAGCTAAAATTTTATCAGATAAATCAAAATTAAAGGCTGATTGTAGACCACCATCTAAATATGGAGCAACGACTGTTGCTGTATCCCAAATTTCTCCTACTAGGATTACTTCAGGATTTACTTCTTCCATTTCACTTCTAAATTCTCTCCAAAACTGATGATTTTTCTCTTGATAATCACTTCCATGGTATATACTATATATATGTTTGGCAGCGTCCAACCTGAAACCATCAACGCCAACTTCTTCAAGCCAAAAACGTCCTATTTCATAAATTTCTTCTCTGACCTTTGGATGATCGATATTCAAATCAGGCATGCCATCCCAAAACACACCTTCGTAAATATTATTCCCTGTACCGTGCCAAACTTGCTGCCCCCATTCTCCACGTTGACTAGTGTTTGTATCTTCATCTGCCCAAACATAAAAATCACGGTATCTCTCATCATTTTTAAGTGCTGCTTGAAACCATGGATGTTCTTGACTTGAATGATTTATCACAAGGTCTTTAATTACTTTGATCCCTCTTTTGTGTGCTTCTTCAATAAACTCTTTAAAGTCATCGAGCGTTCCATGTTCCGGGTTTACATCCATATAATCAATGACATCATATCCATGATAACTAGGCGATGGATTAATTGGCATTAACCAAATTCCTTCTACACCCAACTCTTGTAAATAATCAAGTTTGGATGTGGCTCCTTTGAAGTCCCCAATTCCATCTCCTGTTGAATCATAAAAAGCTCTAATAAATATTTCATAATAGACACCATGCGGCTCAATTGTTTTCAGATTTCCCCTTTCAAATGTTATTTGGTTATTTGTTTTGTCTGAACAACCAACCAACAAAAATATGACTGCAAGTACGACTGTTAAAACTAATCTTTTTTTCTTTTTTAACATAAATTCAGCTCCTGTTATTATTCTTTTAAAAACAAACGAAAAATATAGAGAATAAGAGTCTCCTTCTAAGAGACTCTCATCAAAACTACTGTTTCATACAATTATTTTCCACCGCGAAATTTTAGACGAATTTAAAGAATTTAGCCTTTATTCGCTCCTGCTCTTAACCCTTCTGTTAATGGTTTTTGAAGTACCATAAATAAAATCGTTATTGGAACAGCTACAAGTACTGCCCCTGCAGCAAACGTAGTAAATTCCGTGTTACCAAGTCCTTGTACCATCTCAAAAAGGCCAACAGCTAACGTTTTATTAGTATCCGTCCTAAGTACAAGTCTTGCTAAAATAAAGTCCATCCATGGTCCAATAAAGTTCATTACCGCAATAAATACCATGATTGGCATTGAAAGAGGCATCATAATTCTAAAAAAGATCGTTAAATGTCCAGCTCCATCCATTTTTGCAGCTTCTTCTAAACTTCTTGGCATTCCATCGAAATAGCCTTTTACAAGCCATGCTCCAAATGGGATTGATCCACCTGCGTAAACTAAAATTAAGCCCCAATGATTATCTAAAAGATTCATTTGTAGAAGTAAAATATAGATGGCGATCATCGCCATAAAACTCGGAAACATTTGTAGTACCAAGATGGTCATCAAACCAGCTCGTCTGCCCGGAAAACGGAAACGTGAAAAAGCATAAGCTGCAGTTAGAACTAAAAAGGTCGATATAATCATATTCCAAAAAGCAATTTTAAGAGTATTCATATACCAACGTGCATAGTCGGTTTCGGTAAACAAATAGATATAGTGGCGAAGTGATAAGTTTTCAGGAAATAAACTCGTTGCAAAAAGCGTATTTCCAGGGTTTAGTGAACCTATAATAACAAAGTAAACAGGATATAAAATCATAATACTCGTGACTATTAGCACTCCATATATGGCAAACATCCGGATAAATTTCTTTATTTTTTTATTCATCATTTCATCATATCCTCTTCTTTAAATGCTCTTGTTTTACTAAAGTTCCAAACAGAGAAAATTGCCACTACAATAAAAATTAATAGTCCAACTGCAGATGCCATAGCAAATTGGTTATGATCAAAGGTCATTTTATAAATCCAACTAATCAAGATATCTGTCGAGCCTGCATAACTATAATCTGGATTTGTCGGACGTCCCTCTGTAAAAAGGTAGATCATATTAAAGTTATTAAAATTACCCGCAAAGCTCATAATTAATAATGGTGACGTCGAAAACATAACAATTGGAAACGTAATACTTTTAAACTTTTGCCAAGCGCTAGCACCATCAATTTCAGCAGCTTCATACTGTTCTTTATCAATCCCCGTCATGACTCCTGCCATCAAAATCATCCAAAACGGGAAGCCAAACCACATGTTCACACCGACTAACGTTATTTTTGCCCACGTCGGATCAGAGAAAAACGGAATTGCACTAAGTCCCCATTCTGCTAAAATCGGAAATTGATCTATTAAGTTATTGATATATTTATTGATTGGTCCAAACTGACCATTAAAGATATTACGCATGATTAAAATCATAACAAATGCAGGAATTGCCCAAGGTAAAATAAATATTCCACGCCAAAACCGTTTGAATTTCACACCTTCAGAATTGATCAATACAGCGTAGAAAAATCCTAGAAAGAACGTCGTAAAAGTTGTGAGTACCGCCCAAATAATTGTCCATGTAAACACACCGTAAAACGTTCTGCTCCATGAATTCCTATTGAATAGATCAATAAAGGTCTGAAAGCCAACCCAATCGACTAAATTTCGTGGCGGTAGGTAGTTAGGTCCTGAATAGTTTGTGAACGCAATCATGACAGAAAAGACTAAAGGTAAAATTGTTAAGAAAAGCGTAAAAATGACTGTTGGAGTTAAAAGAATATAGGCAAATCCGTTCTCCCAACTATTTTTTAATGATTGTCTAAAGTTTCGTGGTACTAACCCTTTATCTCTTGCTCTTCCGACTTTATAAGCATCACGTACACTAATAATATAAACACATGCAATAATCAGCGCTATTAATATAGCGATAATTCCTTCTATCATTAAGAAAATGGAATGGTGTCCTTCAAAAACAACTCTTCCTCTTTCACGAATTTGAGGTGCTTCTCCTAATGTACGAAGTCCCCACATCGCCCATTGAAAAGGTTGCGAATAAAAAATGATGATGTATAACCATAGAACTATGAAGAAAAGACCTTTTACAATTTGTCGATTGTAAATTTGTCCCAATCCCATAAATAGAAAAGATAATAAAAAAGCGATAAAAGCTTTGGTTTTTATGAAATTTACTAATGGTTTATTTTCATTTGGTTTTGATTCTGGAGTCGGTAATCCTACCATCTTTTGTCCCACCTTTATTTGAAGGTTCCCAATCTAGAATTTCTAAGCTTGGGAACCTAAATTTATTATTTGTTTAAGATATCAATCGACTCACTAAGTTGTTCTACAGCACTATCTAAAATGCTTTGGACGTCGCGATCTGTATTCCAAATGCTTATAAATGCATCACCCATTGGTCCCCATACAATTTGCATTTCAGGAATATTTGGCATAGGTTGTGCATATTGTGCTTGTTCTAAGAAACCGGCTAAAACTGGATTATCTAAAATTACCTCACTTTCAAGAAGATCTAAGTGTGGTGGTAATTCACCTGTCATTTCAAAACGTTTCTCAAGCATTTCTTCACTCGTTGCAAATTTTGCATAAAGCGCAGCAGCATCAGGGTAATTAGTGTATGCGCTCACGTAATAACCTTTGATACCTGAAAAACTTGTTGGACGTTCACCATTGCTTAGTAATGGTAATGGTGCAACACCAAAGTTAACCTCTGCTTCAGTATGTGGTCTAATATCCCAAGGACCAGAAATTCGGAACATCACTTGATTTTCGTTGAAAAGCGTTCCAATAACGTCACCAGTTATATCTTCTGAATTCAGTGGTAAACTCGCTTCTCTAATTTCACGCATAAATTCACCTGCTCGAATTGCACCTTCGTTGTTTAATCCAGTTACGGAAGGATCGGTGTTATCGTCGCCAAAAATAAAGCCTCCATATCCACCTAAAAATGCATGAACGAAGTAATAGTTACCAGGTTCAAACATAATCCCGTAATGGTCAGTTCTTACGTTTGTAAATTCTTTTGATATTTTTAGTACTTCTTCAAATGTTTCTGGAACTTCATCAACAAGATCTTTATTGTAATAAAGGGCATATGTTTCAATCGCATATGGATAGCCGAAGATTGTATCATTTACTGATGTCCCAAGGACAGCTGCATCCATGAATTTTTCTTCATAATACTCTGGAAAGAAGTTTTCTATAATTAGACCTGCAGAATCCATGTTTCCTGCATGGTCATGTGCACCTGCAAATACATCCGCTCCAAGACCCGCCGGTCCATCTGTTTGCAATATACCCGGTGCATCAGTATGACCTACTTCTGCTACCGTTACTGGGACACCATATTCTTCTGTGAATTTTTCAGCAACATATTCTGCCCACTCGCGATGAGTATCACCATTGTCCCATATGAGTAATTCTGCACCTTCTTCAGGAATGATTTCAAATTCAACATCTTGAGTTTCTCCACTCTTCTCTTCAGCGACAGTAGTATTCACTGGCGGTGCACTTTGTGGTGGTGCTGAACAAGCTGCAAGAATACCAACGGATAACGCGGCAGTTGCTAACACATTAAAAATATTTTTGATTTTCATTTCATTAATCCCTCCCAATTTATTGTACTTACAAGATCATTACTGCTAATGCAAACGATTTTGTCATCCTTCTTAAAGTATCAGTACTCGGTGGTATGTAGCACTTTCAACAAAAAGTAACTTTAAAGCTGAACCTCAATCAGTGGGGGTCTTACTGCCCCTTAAGAGTGGGATAAATTTAAATAAACTTTTATTTTTTTCATTTTTTAGTTCCCCCTTATTTATTTGGTACAACCTTATTATCTATCGGAAAACGCTTTTAGGAAACCGCTTTCATTAAGAGCGAAGTGTAGTATATTATGATAAAACAAAACATTTTTTCCATTTAATTAACAATGGTGGTTTTTATTAATCTTTGTATCGGAACATATTACACCTTTTGCGTTAGGACAAAACAAAAAAGCAGCCTAGGCTGCTTCATAAATTGACTTTAAATAACTCATTTTAATCATCTCAATAACTCTCTTTGAAACGCTAGCCTTTGTGTGGCATTACCTTTAATAATAATGTCCACACCTGTATCTATATTTCTTTCTACTGTCTCACCACTTAGCACTTTCTTTGCCATTTCAACACTTATATATCCCATATCATACGGGTTTTGTGCTACTGTTCCTGATAAATGCCCTTCTTCTATTAACTCTATCATTTTATTAATACCGTCTGCTCCAATAACAAGCACGTTAAGATTAAATTCCTCTATTGCTTCATACACACCTAATGCCTTAATGTCTGTATCAGCAAATACACCTTTTATGTTAGGGTGTTCTTCCAATATTTCTTCCATTACTTCTTTAACGTGCCCTGAATAATTCGGTAAATCTACTGCTTTTGTAACTATGTTAACGCCTACTGCTTCTAAACTGATCTTTGCCCCTTTTATTCGATCACCTGAAATAGGGTGGTTTATATCGCCTGAAATTAATGCGACTTCATTTCCAGGTTGAAGTTGTGATGCTAGTAACATTCCCCCTATTCTCCCTAACTCAATGTTATTTGTACCAATATAGGCTGTTTTATTTTCCCAAGGATCATCAGTATCTAGTAACAATACGGGAATATTATTTTCATAGAACTTATCTAATATTGGAACAATTTCTGAATTTAAGGGAGAAACTATTAATAGATCTGGATTTTCCTTAAGAATGTTTTTTAACAAATTCTCCTGGTTGTCTTCTTCTGCTTCGTAACTAGGTGCAACCACTTTCCCTTCTAAACCAAAATTACGAAATCCTTTTTGCGCTCCTGCTTTTACTATGTTCCAATACTCTGTATCTAAATCTTTTAATACAACTACTACCTTTGGTTTTTCTTCTAAAAGACGGTCTACATTAGCAACAATTATGATGGTTAAAAGAGTTAATATAATATACAATAATAGAAATCTACTTCTCAACACCCTAGCCTCACCTTTTATATTTATTAACAAGAAATTACATCTCATGTTCATAGATTAAGACTATTATCATACATAAATCATATTCATTAAACCTTTTCTATCAAGAAAGAAGTGTCTTTTATCATCATTTTTCAATTAATCAAAAGTATTGTAATACAGCACCTATCTTTCCTATAATTTTAATAAATAGCAGGTAACAAAAAGCTGCTCATTATTATAAACCTTATTAAACTTTTTTCTTTAAGCTATTGTAAATTGATTGTTTTTGAAATTCTCTTTCCCTTACTCACGATCCATCTTAATTACAACTGTTGTTAAAGGTTCGATCGTAATGCTATCTTCTGTCAGTGTAAAACCTGATCTTTCTGATACTTCTTCTATTCCAGCTTCATCACTGTCTACTAACACTGTCCCACTTAATAAATTTTTATTTAAAGTTAATGTTCTTTCTTCAGTATCGGCATTAACAAAAACATAATAAGCTGTACCATCTGTTGCTTCATTTCGATAGCCAATTACTAAGTCTCGTGTGTTAATTTCTGGTGCATTTATTAAAGTTACATTTGAATTGATTAATTCTTTTGTTCCTAATCTAAAAGCATCTGTTGATCTTCTTAAAGCAATAAGACCTTTTGTATACTCTCTCGTAAGATTGTTTACCGGGAAAACTTCGGCATTGGCCGCTTGTTCCCAATTAAATAGATTTATTGCGTCTGAGGAGTCGTAGGAATCATGGATAAAATAAGGGTAAGTAAACGGATTTCCATCTTCATCTACCATAAACGTTGACTTATAAGGTTCACTTGTAGTCTCCGCTCTAAACTGCTTCGTACGTCCAAATTCTTGACCTGCATGAATAAAGGCCTTTCCTTGTGATGTTAACAGTAATGAATTTCCAAGTCTAATTCGTTGATGAATCTCTTCTTGATGAAGATCAGGATCCTTCTTAATGGATAAAGCAATGACATCATGTAATGTTAAATTATCATGAGCTTCTATATATTGAACAACATCGCCCGGGCTGCTTGCAACAAAATTATGCGGCTGGGCCTTGATGTTATCAAATATTTGTTCGATCTTTCTTGCTCCATTCGTAATGAATCTTAATTCTCCTTCATAAGGATAGCCAGACTTTAATTCGTTTCTAAAATCATCAGAGAATACACCAACACTTTCTGTATACTGCATCCAATCTTGGTCTGCTGGAGTAATATACTCTTTTCCTTCATCACCAACAAAGGTTCTCCAGCCTTCACCAATCATAATGATATTCGGATTTAACTCTTTTGCACGGTCATAGGCGATTTGAATACTTTCAGCATCGTGATCACCCATCATATCAAAACGGAATCCATCCACTTTGAACTCATCTACCCAATAAAGGATTGAGTCTACAAAAATTCTACGTGCCATTTCATGTGTAGTCCCTAAACGTCCACCACCAAAACTTATTCTTGCTGTACCATCTTTATCCATAAAATAGTAATAATTAGGGGCAAGATCTTCAAATATTTCCACTCTAGCAGTGTGATTGTAAACCACATCAAGAATAACTCCCATACCACGACTATGAATTTCATCAACCAATTTTTTAAATTCGTAAATTCTTAACTCTGGATCATTCAGATTTTCCGAATACATTCCAGAAAGAGAAAAATAACTATGCGGATCATAGCCCCAATTATAATTCGTTCCCGTTGATGCATAATCTAACATTCTTACGGAATTTCCCCACTCATCTGCATTAAAGTAACTCATGATTGGTAATAGTTGAATGTGAGTTACACCTAAATCTTGAATATAATCTAGTTTTTCTATGAAGGCTGCAAATGTTCCAAACTGGGCACTAAGCTCATTTTCAATGCTTGGGTCTGATGTGAAATCTCTGACATGAACTTCGTAAATAATAGCATCCTCTCTCTTCTCGAATCCTTCGATTTCTGCAAAATCTAACTTAGGTCCAATTGTTGAAGGATCAACAATCGCCGCTTTCCCTATTGAATACTGACCATTGCTATTCCATGCAGCCATAGACTTTGCATATGGATCTAATGCTATTTTTTTCACACCGCCATGATCAATTTTATAATGATAGAAATAACCTCTAACATTACTTATTTCTGTATTCTCTTCATTAAGTGTTACCTGCCAAACACCACGATCACCTTTTGTCATTTCAATTTCATCTTTTATTACGACAAATTGATCATCCTTGTCATACAAAATGACTGACACATATTCAGCCAATGGTGACCATAACTTTAACGTTGCGGTTCCATCTTCATGTAACATGGCACCTAATTCTCCATCGTATGCATACATTTCATCAATTAATCTCCAGTCGATAACAGTACTTAGACGAAGTGTATTCTCCCCGTAAGTGACAGTAAAAGGAGAATGCATCGAGTCAAAATTACCATTAATATCCATTCGTTCACTATCTAAAATTGTAACACTGTCAATTTCTAATTGATTACCGTTTTTATCTAAAACGTTCAATTCCTTTGCCCATCCTGCTTCACTTAAAATACTAGCATCAGATACTCGAACTCGAATTTTGGAATCCGACAACAATTCACCTGCATCACCCTAGTTGAAGCTTGTTCATTTAACGATGTGTTGACCGTTTGCTCCTTACCTTTTATCATATTCACAACTAGGATAATACTGGCTACTAGGATAACAACGACAAAAATAGTAAAAGCGTTCATCCGCATACTACAACTCCATTCGATTTTTTTATTTCGTTTAAGGAAACAGGCTATGATTTTACAGCATAGCCTGTTTTGAATATCAAAATATTATTCACCGGTAATACCTGATTTATCGATACTTTCCACAAACCACCTTTGGACAATGAGATAGAAAATCGCTAGTGGTATAATCGAAAGAATCGTTCCAGCAAAGGCGATTGCTTCGGTATAACTTAAGTTCGGATTAACACCAGGATCACCTGCTCCACTCGTGTGGGCCACTTGCTCAAATTGTAGCTGTAATGAGCTTAGCAGCATTGGAACGGTCTGAATTTTGCCCTCTAAATAAAACGAAGTTAATAATGTTTCGTTCCAATATAGAGCAAATGCGTAAACACCAACAATGATAAAAGCCGGCCGAACCATCGGAAGAGCGATCGTCCAAAACGTCCGTAATGCACCTGCTCCATCAAGGAAGGCTGCTTCCTCCATCGACTTTGGAATCATTTTAAAGAATTGATAGAATATGAGAATAAACAGAGCCGCTTGTTCTCCTTGACCAGTTAAAGCTGGCATTGCCAATGCTCCGATATTCCCCTTTAAATTTAATTCGGTAAAAATTTGATATCTCGGAATAAAAAATAATGTTTTCGGAACGATGTAAGTAAATAACAACAATAGGAAAACCATCTTTTTTCCTCTGAAATCAAACCTAGCTAACCCATAGCCGATTAACGCTGACGAAATGATCACACATAATGTTGAAATACCAGCCAATAATGCGGTACTCACAAAAGCATTTGGCAGCTTCAATGCTCGCCATGTCAATTCATAATTAAAGGTATAAAAGCTAGTTGGAATCCATTCAACTGTACTATCAGCCAAATCTAAGTTCGACATGAAGCTTACTGACAACATATAAAGTAATGGATAGAGAAAAACAAAGCCGAAAATGATTAAAATCGTATAGGTGGATAATTTGTGTAACCATCCATCGTTCATTTGTGAACCGAAGAAAATCTTATTTATTTTTTGTTTGTTTATATTCACTTGGGACGTGAAACGATTATATGATTCTTGTAAGTTACTATACATTTATTCTCACCTCAGACTTGTCTTTCTACTACGAGTCATAAAATACAATAAGGAAATCAGCACAATTTGTACGAGTGTATATAGAATAGATAATGCTGAAGCATATCCTTCACGCCTAGAGCCATCATAAGTGGACTCCATAATAATACTGATAATTGGATTCATTTCAAAATTTGCTAGGAAAACAACGACAAAAATGACACAAACACTCACTAATGGATAAATGGTAGGCAATGTAATTTTCCAAAAAGAAGTCCATACCGAAGCTCCATCAATTGACGCAGCCTCATACATATCCTTACCCACCTTTTGAAGTGCGGCAAGGAAAATGAGAATCGGAACTGCACTATACCACATTAACTGAACAATCAGTTCAAATAGTGATACAATCCACAAAACAACCTCTTCTCTAGGAATGATCGTATAGATTACATCTAGTAGAACCCGATTTGCACTAACGGCCATCCCGCCATAACTACTCATATTCTCCATCAATTCACCACTCATAATGATAATCGGTAAGAAAAACAACAAACGGAAAAACGACTTTCCTTTAATTTTTTGATTCAGCAATACGGCAATGATGACAGATAGAGCAATAATCACCGGTACGTATAACAATGTGGTGATAAAAAAGTTTTGGGCTGCGACAACGAAATCAATATCTTCAAACAAAATTCTTTGAAAGTTTTCAAAACCAACCCAATTATATCTCCATCCTGATCTGCTTCCAAAAGATACATTATGAAAGCTCATGTAAATCGTTCTATACAACGGATAGACAACCAAAACTAAAAAGCCGATAATCCACGGGCTAATAAAGAGAATGCCAGTTAAAGCTTTTTTCTGCTTCATACTCAGTGTCATAATATCACAAACCCTTTTGATTTAATTTGCACATCTTCATAGAAATAGTCGGTATCATTATAATTAATCATGATTTCCTTCCCATTGCTATATGTGACGATCACGATTCCATGATCAACAATCCTATGGTTGATCATTTCATAGCCGATTACTTCACTTAGTGATTCATTGATGTTTTGATAGAAATCATCAATTCGGCCCTCCAAATATTCCATTTCGGAGACGTAGATGTTATTCGATGCCGTTCTCTTTAAGTTGTAGGCGGATTCTCCAGTTAGTACAAATGATGGATAAACACCAAACTCGATTAACTTTAATATCGATTCCTGGTCATTTGATGAGAAATTCATATAAGGGGAATACATATCCTTATATCCACTTAGAACTAATGAAACTAATGGTATCGTTGCATCGACAAACTGCAGCTCCGAGGAAGTGATTGGAGTATCAAAGTAATCATCAATCAAGGAAAACAAGTAAGCATCTGGTGTATACATACTCGTACGAATTCCATGATCATGGAAATATTGCAGTAAATTCTTTGTGTACTCCATTCCCTCAACACTGCTTCCAATCGTACCTTTGTCATAATGAGTAAATAAACTGCCAGATAAACTTTCTAATGCCAAATGACCAATTTGATGTTTTTGGTAATTTTTCATATCTTTTTCAGCTAATGAAGTGAAAAATTTCGGATTGTTCATGAAATTAATGACATTAAGATTGTGATTCCACACGCTAAAATCTTGTCTGTTCATTTTGTTCGCTGTGTATTTGGTTTTATCAAAATAGGACTGTGCGTAATCAACATAATATTGGAAGGCAATATCATTATCAGCGAAAAACTGTAACGTTTCTTCAAATTCATTCTTCCCACCGAGATTTCTAAGTACATCAAATTTATACGTACGGTCTTTTTGAATAAAGGTTTTAAAGCTGACATTTAAATGGTTATAGCCCTTCTCCAATAAGGATTTCGTCACCTCTTTAGCTTGACGGTATGTGGTTGCTGAAACATTCTCCATTCCAAGTGTACCCATGGTCACTTCATTATTAATAAAATCAATTTTCATCGGAATGTTCTCGAAATCCAGAGTGTTTCTCTGCGTTAATGCGTCTTTCTTCTCAAGAAGATCTCGATAATTTTTAGCGACTCCTACATAGTTCGCTTGCTCACCATTTAAAAACACATATCTTTGCACTAAATCAAACTGATTCGGTTTTGGCTGAAAACCGAGCACGTATTGATCTTCATTAACTCTACTTTGAAATTGAGCATAAGCCGTACGATAGTTATACGTAAAATACGATTGATAATAATCGGTATTTGTATCTCTTGATCGGTAATTATACGTGGCATAACTGCTTCCACTTTCCGAAATTACTAATAACCCTGCTTGATCGACCTCATGAATAATACCGAAAATGGGCAAAGATACTCTTTCTAAAGGCTTGACCGTAAAACGATTTCGACTTGACCTTGGGTTATTTTCATACCCCATGTCTCTTCCATAAACTGACGCGGAATATCCTGTTGTAAACGTAGGTGTTTCCTTTAGGTTAATAATCGCTCCAGATCCGTCTGGAATTACAATATACCCGTCTTCTTTATGAGTGGCGCTACCAAAAAACGGATAGATAATCAGGTCGTTCATTGAGATATTATTATTTCCTGGTCGCCATAAATCAGGGTTATATTCTACTACACTTTCTTGTGGTATATTAAACAGTAAATCTCCACCTTGCAGTGTAACGATGGCATCGAATTTTATTTGTTGTTCTGTAAAATCAACAGCTACCCTAAACCCATCCTCTAACATTTCATAAGTCTTTTCTACTTTTGAATCCATTACCGTTCTTCTACCAGGTGTGAAACGATCATAGGTTATTAAGGATATACCTGATTTCATAAATCTGATCATTTCTTGACTGTACCCTTCTGCTTCTAGGTCGCGATGCACATCATACGAGAACCATGTATAACCATTACATTTGTCTCTAACAGCAATGGCCAACGTTTCTTCTTCCAGATAAAGCTCTAACTGTTCATTTTCTGCCAATTTTTTAAATCGTTCAGGAATATTCGTTTCTATCAGAGGGTTCGTACATATTCCCATTTGATCATTGACTGTCACACTTCTGAAATTATCCTGTGCCACCGCAATCCCATATGGCACATTTATGGTGTTGATGAAGAAGCTCGCCCCGAGTATTGCTACAACAAGGAGTGCGACTCCGTATTTCCAGTATTTATCTACCACCGTTTACTCACCTCCGCTACAACATCAATTAGGAAATGAATCATTTGGTTTCCTAATGAATATAAAACAAATATAAATAAGCCTATAATCAACATCGTAAAGATACTTTTTGAAATGACACCAATCGTTTCTCCGACATCATAATTATGCATATCTTTGATCATAAAAAACGTTAAGAATACGACCCATAGGAACATGGCTTGAATCGGAAGATAATAAAAGACCGACTGTTCTAACGTTAAGCCATTACTAAATAAAATGACTGCTGGCATGATGATCAAAATCGGGCTGATTGCATACGCTGTACCATTATACACATGGGTAAAAGTACCTTCTCCATCATTAATGGAACAAATTAAATAGTTCGATACTAACCATAAGATGAAAAGAAAGATCATGATGGATAATTCATACAAGATGTATCCATTTTTAGGTACAAAAATGACATTGGTATACATATGATGAAGAATAAACGTAATCGCCATTAATAGATAAATCACTGTTGATGATTTTTTGGCTACTCTGTTTTTTTCTTGAATTTCATAGATGCCATTTAACGGCCCCCTCAAAAAGGAAAACATATATAGCAGATCATCGATCACTTTTACTCGACGGATGACACCGACCTTTTGGGAGACAAGTACTCCATAGTGATACTTTCGATTTAAGAACTTATGAGTATACCATGCAATCAGGATCGTCATTAGCAACATAAATACGATATTCAAATTATTTTCCAACCATGCTTGTCGCATTTCCCAAAAAGCTTCTGAAATTCCTTCAGTATATTTAGCTGCATAAAACTCTTCATATGCTCTTTCTGGTACACCTTCACGAAGGTAAGCATACCCTAATCCAATGTGTGCATGGTCGAATATTGAATTATATTTCATCGTATATTCCCATAACTCTTTACTTTCGGTATATTCCCCTGCTTGATAAGCGGACATAGCATGGTGAACGGCATCTGCAAATTGCGTTGTCTCATACGTTTGGAGGATCTTCGCACCTTGGTCAATCACAAGAAGCTCATCTGATGATTTTGAAGCAATGCTTACCGGTCGTTGCAAAAGACCAAATCTACTTGAGTTGACATCATTACCACCAAATAAGAATAGTAGATTCCCTTCAGAATCATACTCGAAGATCCAGCCTTCTGATGAAACAGAATATACATTGTTATACTTTCCAATCCAAACGCTTTCCATATTGAAAGTAGCTACTAAATCATCTGAAAAAAAGTTCGTACCTGAGACATTAAATTTTTTGATTGGGTTCGTCTCAATCGATGAAGTAACTGTATAAATAAAGCCTCTTTCATCAATAGCAAGATTACTAGGAACATCTGGGAAAACCCGCTCGATCTTCCTTTGTTGTGCTTCGGTTAAAAGGAAAGACCTAATTTGGTCTAGTAGCGGTACTTTCAAAGGATTAGCACCAAAGAACGTGATAAAATCACCATCTCGGTTTAACATGATCAATCCGTTAACTGAACCACTGCTTCTTACATAAATATTCCCCCTTACATCAACTGCGATATGCGTCGGACTAAACGAATAACCTTCGTTAAAAACAGGAGATTCAGGCTTACCTATTTCTCTCACATATTCATGAGTCGATTTCTCAAAAATATAAATTTTACTAGCGGAACTATCTACGACATAGATATACTCTTCCGTCACAAAAGTACTTCTAATTTCACTAAACTTGTCACTGATTAGTTCTTTATAAAATCGATAGTTGTTATCTAAAATATAAACCTTGTTACGAGCACTATCAGTGATATAAACAAAATCCTCATCGTCGACAAATACATGCTCTGGTGTTTCTAATTTTTCACCATTTATGGTACTGATTTGCTTGGTTGGCGTATAGGCAGTCTGAGTCTTACTAATCATTCCTTGACTGTCACTGGTGTACGTATAATACGGAACTTCAGCCATTACTGTTGAATGAGGGTTTAGAAGCTGAAAGATCATTACAATGAAAAATATCATTTTCCCATATTTCCTCATCATTATTTAATCCCCGTATGAGCCATAGAATTCATGACTTTATTTTGTAAAATGATAAATAAAATTAGATTTGGAACAAACATAATCAATCCAGCCACGGCCGCCAACCCAGCACCTGCCACGATATTACCAGACTGTGAGATTAAAGTGTCTAAATAAAACGGAAGCGTTCGGATCGATTCTTGATCCATAAATATGGTGGAACTTTCCACATTTGCCCAGCTTGCCTGGAAGGTTAAAATAGCAACTGTTACAAGAGCAGGCTTCACTAAAGGCAGCATGATGCTCCAGTATATTCGCAAGTTACTCGCTCCATCGATTTTTGCCGCCTCAATGACGTCATTAGGAATTTGATCCATAAATTGCTTCAACAAAAATATCCCTATCGGCATTGCGAGTAACGGGATAATATGTGCCCAATACGTATTGAAAATCCCCATATTCACAATGATGATAAATCGCGGAATCGCTACTGCAATTGGTACAAACATTAACGCTAACGTATTAATTTTATTAAAGGTTTCTTTTCCTTTGAAATCTAATTTTGATAAAGCAAATGCAGCTAAGGAGCTGACTAACATGGTCAGTATGATAACCATAGTCGTCACGTATAAACTGTTAAACACATACCTAGTTAAAGGCATACCTGATTCAGCAGAAAAATTTGCGAGTAACCGAAAATTTTCTAATGTCGGTGCTTTAACAAAAAATGTCGGCGGATAGGCAAATAACTCGGTAAACGGTTTAAAAGCATGGTTAAAAATAAAAATGATCGGAAGCGCCATAAAAATCGATAAAAATGTTAAAAAGAAATGAAATTTCAACTGATCCCTATGAAACTTCTTGGGATTAAATTTTATTGAACTCGCCAATGTTTTCACCACTCTTTGTCTTTAATAATGAAATTATTTGCTTTCACCAAATAATTTGTAGCTGATTTTATTGAATAGGACAACGATTAACAAAAGTACAACCGTCACTGCAGATGCATAGCCCAATTCATAACGAATAAAACCGAAGTCATTCGCATGATCGACAATGAGCCAACCCGCGTATTGTGGTGGTGGTGTACCACCACTAAGTGTTGCCGCTATACCTGCCGCATTAAATGTACCAATAATCGCCATGACCGCCCCAAATAACATTTGAGGCTTCATGGAAGGGATCGTAATAAAAAACACTTCTTGCCAGCGATTTCTTATCCCATCAATACTTGCAGCTTCGTATAAAGTCTTGTCAATATTTAACAATCCAGCTAACATTGCTAGAAACCCGACTCCCATACTTCCCCAAAGTCCAATGAAAATCATAACGGGAACTAAAAATTCAGGTGATTGTAAAAATTGAACAGGCTCTTTAACCAGGTTCCACTCTAATAACCAATAGTTTAAATAGCCGACCTGATCTCCACTAAACAACACTCTCCATACAATCGCCATCATGACGGGCCCTGTTACGGAAGGTGAATAAATGATGACCGTATAAATCGTCCGAATATTATGAGGAACCTGAGATAACATCCATGCTAGAAAGAAAGCCATCATATATCCTACTGGTCCGACAATTACCGCATAAAGCAAGGTATTTGATATTGCATGCTGTAAAAAAACCGTATCCCCTGTAAATAAATCAATATAGTTTTGAAATCCTACAAAGGTAGGAAACTGCACCGTATTAAAATAGGTAAAAGACAAGAGTACCGCTACTAAAACCGGTAATACAATAAGCAGTGTAAAAAGAGAAGCGTAAGGTAAAATAAACAGCATAGGAGAATCTTTTATTGTTTTCAATCGTTCTACTATCGTTCTTTTCTTTGGCTTCATCGGAGTATTGAAGATCGGCTGATTGACAGCGGGTTTATTCATACTAGTGCTCTTTTCCATCTGGTCTCACCCACTTTTCTACATTTTCTATCGTTGGAACAAAGTAAGGTTTGATAAGCTGACTATTTTCAATATATCCAAACTCCCTTAGCTTTCGTTCCAATTCTCGATCGATGGTTTTCACAGCATTATCAATAGCCACCCGTGGATTTTCTCGATCGAACACGACTTTATTCCATGCATTACTGATTTCACGTTCCACCATATAATCTCCAGGGACTTTCCCTGTTGCTTGGATCCATTCCCATTGCTCTAAAATCGCACTTTTTGATTCTGATGGCCATGCACTATTACTAAAACCATCAATGTTTGCTGTTAAATAAAGAAACTGATTTCCTAATGTTGCTTGAATATCGTAGGAAAACGAACTTTGTGTCTCAGCACTTGTCCACCATTTAATAAAATTCCATGCTTTCTCTTTTTTATCGCTTGCACTAAACAAGATTGCCGTACTTCCATAGGTAGGATCCCAACGTTCAATCACACCTTGATCATTTTCCACTCCAGGTATTGGCATCATTCCCCATTGTCCAGCTAACTCTGGCGCCGCATGTTTTAACTGAATATAGAGGTTTGCATCCCCTATCCCTACTGGTGATTTCCCGTTTCTGAAATTTTGATAAAAAGCAGAAGTAGTAATCGGCATATTATAAACCGTAAACAAGCTAGTCATAAAATCAAAGGCTTCATAAGCTCCTCCTTGATTAATTACACTCCCACTACCCGTCTCATTATAAAGCTCTCCTCCAAATTGGTAGATAAACGGCGTAGTTGTATCAAAGCCTTTATAGGCACTATCCGCTCCGAGCGGAACAAAGAAATTCATATCATATCTTTGGAGCATCGGAATAAGGCTAACGACATCTTCCCACGTTTCGGGCGGCTCTTCACCAAGGAACTCTAGAATATCCTTACGGTAAAAGAGTAGCTTAACATCTTGCGTTTCTGGCATTGCATATACACCTTCATCATAAATAAATGGAACAAATGTATTTGGATTATACTGCTTGGCTAACTCAAAAAAACCGCCATAAGTACGTAAATCCTCAACAATTCCACGGAGTGCTAACTCAAACGGTCTACCGTGGCTTATCCCTAACGCTGCATCTGGGGTACTGTCTGCTGCATTGGATAAAATAATTTTATTTTCATCAGGCAATAAGGAAAGATTAACTTTAATTCCTGTATTTGGTGTAAACTGTTCATCAATCATCCGCTGCATAATCTCTACATATAATCTCGATTGATTTACCCAAACCTCGATTGTATCATCTTCTATTACCGCTGCTTCATTATATTTCGGATTAAAAAATGAATACGCAAACGCTTTAGTACCTTCAACAAGACTTGTCACAACACTCACATTCGGTCGAGGTAAGTCTATATCACTATGAAAATAAAATTTATCCAAATGCATCGGATTATAAACGAGCATCGGTAATATCGTTTGAATTCGACCATAGGCTGATGATTGCCCTTCATTAAATCTTGTCATGTAATTTGGTAAGTCATCTGGTTTCTCCGCAAATTGTCGAATTAACTGATAAGCAACTTCAAGCTCATTCATTACTGGTAAATCATCTTTTCCTGTTAGTTCGATAAGAGCAACCCTTTGTTCTTCAATCCTTTCAGCAATCCCATATAAATAATTAGATATATCCGGGATATATCTCTCAATTCTCCATACACGTTTTCTATCTACGAGACCTCCTGTTAAGCGTAAAATATCTCTAGAAATTGAATCCATCGCTTCCAATGTCGTAAGAAGTTCATGATAAACATCCCTCACGTTAGAATTATTAATGGATAAGGTAAGAGTGTGTTGCCCTTTGTCTAAAAAGATTTCAAAATAATTACCGTCTTCATCTTTTAGTGTTTCATTTTTCCAACTGCTAGAATAATCGAACATATATAATTCCAGCTCTTGAAACGGTACTTCACCATTGATTTCTATTCTTCTTTGTGTCGGCATTCCGTTATTCGTATCTTGAGAATATTTCAGTGTAAGATGATAATAGCCACTTTCCTCCACATTGAACTGATATTCGACTCTGTCACCACTATCACCGAAAGAATAACCATCCAATACATTGAGAACTCTCGTCTTGTACTCATACGGAGTCACTTGAGGATCTCGAACATACTTCGGTCTAATACTTTGCCTACTTTTCAGTGACATACCTTCTGCTTCAATCGTGATAAGTTTCTCTGAAGAGCTATTTTCAGTCGTTAGCATCGTACGGTATTCTTCATACGTAGGTATCGTAACGGGTTGATTTTTAACTGTGATTTCGCCAATTAAAAGATAGCCTTCGTTGAGAGAAATACTAATTAAATTGATCCCTTTATCCAGCTTAAATTTTAAAGGTCCAGTAAAGAAATAATTAGGATCAACCAAGCCTTCCCTTTTCCAATCGGAAATTAACTCTGATCTAGGAGTTAGTTCATCTCCATAGCGGTCATATTTTAGTCCCCCTTCAAGTGCAACCGGTTGCCAATCCATTGAGAGGGTAATTCTATTCATCTCGTTGTACTGAATCTCATTGTTAACCAAAATAGCAAGCTCAGGATTTAAATGACTCGTCTCTAAAATATAATAATCAAGCCATAATTCATAAAGTCCATCTTCATTCACTTCCACTTCAAAGGATAATTGATCTCCTGGCTCTACATAGATCACGTCACTACCATATCCATTATTTTTTGAGTTTTCATAGATTTTTCCGCCATGAATGAGCGACTGGTCAATCGTATAGCTTTTAGTAGGATTTGACAGCTGTTCTGTGAGCCACTGTTTCATCACACTATAATAATTACTATCGGACTGAAACCCACTAATATATGCTTCAATTGCAGCCATACTACGCTCATAATCGGCTTTTGATAATTGCTCTGCAAAACTATTATTCCTATTTTCTTTTCCAATTAAAAGAATAATAGCGAACGCAATGATCAAAAGGGCGGAAATCGTGTACAAGATCGTTTTTTTTCTCGTCATATGATCCCAACCTATACAAATAATTTTTAAAATTATAGTTTATAAATTTAATAGGTATAAGGAGCCCATACCAGTTTTAGTTTAGTAATGTCATAAAAACTAACTAGTCTATTTGGAAGGACTCCCTCATTCTTACAGGCACTTATAATTTAACTGTTTCAAACAAATTCTAGTTGTTATCCTCTACCTCAAACTTTATTATCTGTTATACTGTCTTAGATAGTCATCGAGATACTCATTCATCATTAGATCCCATTCTTCGGCAATATCATTGTAACTAATCCCTTCATCTCTCATTTGGTGCATAATTTCCCACGTATTTAATTGAGTAAATGCATCGGCAACACCCGGAATTTGTCTAGGATAAGGTATTGGATTTGCTAATTGCTGTTGGAAATCTTCATTTCTGAATGCTTCAAAGTTATAAACTGCTAGAGAGCTGTCCTCTGGGAAGCCAACAACAAGAGGATGATGTTGTAATACTTCAGGATTGGTAGTAATCGGCCAACCTTGAACGAAATTCATCAATGACTCTTCTGCTCGTAAAGGAGCATCCTCAGGCAAGCCAGTATATTCTTCAATCAATGCCCATCTTGATTTTAATCCTTCCTCACCATACGTAAGCCACTTTAACAATTGAAACGCAGCTTCTGCTTTCACTGGATCGTCTTCCAATTCACTTGACAAGCTCAATGTGTCATAGTATGCACGAAGACTAGTCGTACCACCTGCTGGAGCTTGAGGCATAGGGTAAATGTCAATTTCCATTTCACGGTTGACAACTAGTTCATTTATATCGCCACTTAGTGCGTACATCCACATACTTTCAATGACTTGTAAACCGTCACCCCAAGCCCATCCTAAGTTTCCAACTTTCTCAATTCTTTCTTCTTCCGATAAATCATAGAAATGTAATCCTTCTTTTCCTTCTCGTGCAAAGCGTTCGAACCATTGACCAAATCCTTTACTGTTAGCTAAATCCCATCTTCCTGTCTCGACATTGTAGCCTTTCCATCCATTTGGAATACTATCGAAATAATGAGGACCAAGCTCAGAAAGGTCAATAACACCAGGGAAAATAGGGTTATCTGGAGTCAATTTAGCAATTTCACTTCGTAAACTTTCATAATCCTGATAAGTCCAATCATAGCTTGGGATGGCAATATTGTTTTCTCTAAGAAGTCTTGTATTGATTCCAACAAATTGTCCAACAGACATCCAAGGAATACCATAAATTTCTGCACCATCATAGGTTTGCATGAAAGCTCTTGCATTTTCAGAAATCCACTTGGCTTCCTCATCAGTTTCAATATAAGGAGTTAAATCTAACGTTAACTCTCGGTCATAGGATTCTGCTGAAAGTGGAGAATAAAAAATATCAGGTAAACTACCTTCCATTGCTCTTGCAGTCAGCATTTCCATTTGCGTAAAATCATCTGCATCAGCGGCAAACTGACGATCACGAATGACGGTAATATTTGGATATTTCTCCATAAACTTTTCAATGTTTAGCCAAATCGAATTTACTTCATCATTTTCACCATAGAATTTACTCGCATACACTAATTCAATGTCTCTTTCCTTCCAATCAGGGATTCTGTTTCCATCTTCATCAATACCGACAAATTCAGAATAATCGTTCCCGCTATTTGGCTGATCATTACTAGGTGTTTCGTCTGTACCACTTTCTTTCGAACAAGCAGCTAGAAGCATAAATATTACAAAAATAGTGGTTAACATTAAACAACTTTTTTTCATTCATATCCCCCTTAATTTGAATTTAGTCACTTTTTGTACATTTAATTTTCAAAGTTGGTTTTGAAACCGCTTTAATAACATCACTTGAAAACTTCATGTACAAACTTATTATCTATTTAATACAGAAATCAGGAAACCGCTTCCTTTATGAGTGAAGTGTTTTTTTTTACTATAATAAAAGTTCTATTTTTCACATATTATCTATATAGTGTATAATGTGATTGTTTGTAGAGATATTTGACACCGCTTTCAATATTTACACTGAATACAGAGCATCGAGATGGTATGTAGGTCCGATACTTGGCTGAACAACTTTGAATTGATCTACTAAGTATTTTAATCTAGTTCGATTATTCTCCATAAAGTCAAAAAAAGCAGCCTAAGCTGCTTTTTCAATAAATATTCTGGCCTTATGGAGCTCATATTTTTCACTTCATCTTACGATCATTATCGCAATCAATAGAGTTCTATACCCTTTCAGTTTATTTTTGTAAGAATTTCATCTATTTCAAATGCTGCTTTTGTTAAACCTTCTTCTATACTTATTTTTTCAGATAAAATAAGTATAAAGTACTTATTATAGATTTCCTCGATATTCCACCACTGCGGTACAATTGGGCGTAACAGGGCATCTTCAATCCCCTCTAAATATGTTTGATAATATGGATATGGATCATAAAAACCTGACAGTTCTACAAATTTATTTGTCGGAATTAAACCAGTTTGTGCCATATATGTTTGTGGCACAACATTTGTCATCCATTTGATAAATGTCCAAGCTGCTTCCTTATGTTTTGATCCATTAGAGATCACTAAGTTTTCTCCACCTAAAACAGCTCTTTTCCCATTACTTATTGGAAACGGTGCTGCAACTGTTACATCATTAATGAAATCAATATGTTCTTTTGAATTGACACTGTAAAACCACGGACCTTCGTCATTAGAAAAATATTCACCCTCTATAACACTATGCCATTTATTACCTGGCGATACTACAAAATAACCCTTTTGAAAAAGGGTTAACAGTTGCCTAGCAGCAGCAATACTCTGTTCACTATCTAAGTACCCAGTAGCTTTTGAGTTTGTTGGATCGATAAACACACCACCAAGCCCATAAAAATAATGTAAAGTATCCCATAAATTAAATGTTTCGATTACAACTGTATACTTGTTTTTCTCAATGATATTAATGAACTCGTCCATCGTTTCAGGTGGTTTTTTCAATCCTGAAGCTTTTAATAACTCTTTATTGTAGATGGAAACCTTTGTGTTTGTATTTAAAGGTAGTCCATAATATTTTCCTTTGTATAAGTTTGACTTTAATGGTTCTTCATAAAATTGAAATTTTATTTCATGGATATCTTGAAACTCACTTACTGGATATATAAGCCCAAGCTCTGCAAACGAAGGGACCCAGGCCATATCCATTCTGATAATATCAGGCGGCTTATTAGCTGATGCTCTAGATATTAGTGTAGCTATTAATTCTGCATTATATGGCTGATTAACAGATTTCACCTGAATTGTTGGATGTTCCTCTTCAAATAAAGGAATGACATTTTCAAACACATATCTTTCTTTTTCACCATACGTATGCCAAATGACAATCTCTTCTTTCGTTGGATCAACATCTATTGTAGGACTTTTGTTTCCTATGATGGTTTGGTTTCCGCAACCTGAAACGATCATCATTCCAATTATCAGGATTAGAGTATTAACTTGTTGCATCTATATTTTCACCCCTACTTTCTTGCTTTAATAAGGAAGATTAACTGGAGCATATTCTTTTATCCTTGAAATAGCATACTAAAATACTTAACATAATTAAAAAAAATCACTGTACCTCCATATATTTTTCTGAATATTAATTATTGCAATGTTATTTCAGTAGGTGAGTGATATAAAGCTGAACTTCAATCAGTGGGGTTTTTCTTCATTCCCCACCAAACTTTTCGATTTTCTTACGTTTTGAGATAGGGGTCTTACTGCTTAAGTGGGATAAATTTTAATTAAAAATGTAGTCAGTATCAATATTTCACTTTTTTTCTTCATCTAATTTTTGAACACATTTTCGAATTAATTGTAAGAAATCTTCTTGTTCCAATGTCGGCTTTAGTATATAATCAATTGCTCCATATATTATTGCTTCTTTGACATATTCAAAGTTGCTGTAACTACTAACTAATATAACCTTTAACTTTGGAAAGATTTCCATTCCCTTTTTCATTAGGGTTAGCCCATCCATGACTGGCATATTAATATCTGTAATTAGTATGTCTACATGATTATTCTCCATCGCCTCATATGCCTTACCACCATTTGGAAAGTCCCCTATTATGTTTAATCCTTCTTGTTTCCAATTAATAGAAGACTTTAAACCTATTCTAGATATTGGCTCATCATCAACGATCATAACATGATACATTCTTTCTATTCACCTCCATCTTTTGATAACAGAAACAACCTAACAATTGTTCCGGTATTACTGCTATTAATATCAACTGTTGACTCTGGGTTAAAATAAAGCTTAACAGAATCGAATATATGTAGTAGTCCGATCCCAGTAGAAACCTCATTAGATAAACCCGTTCGTTGAAGTTTGTTTAAAGTGTCTTGTTCAATTCCTTTACCGTTATCAGTAATTTCAATTTCAACTCCACTTTCTAATTTATGTGCAGATATTTTTATTACTCCCTCAATCCCTAATGGAACGATACCATGGAAGATTGAGTTTTCTACAACTGGTTGTAAAATCATTTGTGGAATAAGAAAATTACTTACTTCATTATCAATATTCAATTCTAAAAAGAATTTTTGATCATACCGAATTTCCATAATATCAATGAACTTTTGTATAATATCTACTTCTTCACTAAGTGTCACAAACGTTCCTTTTTTCCCCATGTTAGCCTCAAGTAATTTGGTTAACGCAGATAAAGCGGTGTTTGCACGATCAACCTGGTTAAATTTCACTAACCAACGAATTGTACTTAACGTATTAAATAAAAAGTGAGGATTAATACGGTGTTTAACCGCCCGTATTTCAGCATCTTTTTTTTGAATTTGTTCCATTTTTACTTGTTCCATTAATTGTTCAACTTTCTCTACCATACGATTAAATTCTAAGCTCATCATCCCAATTTCATCAGATGTTTTTACACTAGTTCTGACATTTAGATTACCTTTACCTACTTGTTTCATTTGGCTTGTAAGTACTTTCATAGGGTTTGTAACACGATAAGCAAGTATATAACCAATGAATATTGCGAGGGTTGCAAAACCTATTGAACTTAACAGGACAATCATTTGAATCGTTGTTAATTGGCCAGTAATTTCTTCAACGGGAACAATTCCTACGATTGTCCAACCGTTTGAAAGTAATTGTTTAACACCATAGTAAGGTATTCCCTCATCTTTATACTCAAATTCTAGATCATTTGTATTTATAACATGATAAAACAAGGTTTCGTTAGTAATTGTTTGGTTAATATTTTCAGTATTTGCATCAATCACCACTTTCCCATGTTGATCGACAACAAAAAAATACCCACTTTTCCCTAATTTTATTTTGTTTATACTATCTAGAATTGCATTTCCATCTAACAATACTTGTATAAACGCAATATTATTTAAATTATCAAAATCCTTCATCACCCGATTAATCGGCAAAACGTATTCTGTACCTTCACCTGCTCCACTGAAACGCTCAATTTGAAGTCCTTGCCAATAAATTTCACCATCTAGCTCAATGGTTTCATTTAACCAATCTAGTTCATGAGAATTATATTGAGTGAATTTATATCGAGAAAAATCTCCACTTCCCCAACTTCTACCTTCTTCCTTCAATATATAAATCATTCTTACAAAGGAGCTAGCAAATGTTTGTTCATTTAAATAGGAAACCATATATTCGTCATGACTTATGGAAAAAGGAAGTTCTTCGTATAGATCATGTTTAACGATCTCTTGCAGTCTCATATTACTATAAATCAGATCTGACATATCACTACCAGTTGATAAAACAAAAGACAATGAATCAACTGCTTGACGAGCAGATTGCAATGATGCTTCCCTTACGTTTTCTTTTATAATGTTTGATGATGAAAAATAAAAGATGGAGCTATTAAAAATGGTTGGAATTAAACTAACCATCAATATGAGAATGACAATCTTAGTTATAAAGCTTTTTTTATACATTTTTTCAGACATTACTTTATTCCCTCATTTAAGAAGACATTTTTTTAATAAGCCCACTTCAACCTCATCTCTAGCAAGCTGCTTTTACCTGTGTTTTTAGTTTCACAACATATATTATCCATTATTCGTAACGTAATGGGAACTATTTAATATCTTTATATAGTGTCTTATTTTAAGGTTATACACAAGACACCTTCTTCCTTGATTAATATGCAACCAAGAAAAAACAGGCTACCAAAAGGTCATTTTAAATAACTTTTTGGCAGCCCATTCATTGTTGTATATTTAATATTCAAATCCTAAAAATATTTACTATTTTGCTTATAATATTGAAGCGGTGAGATCCCCTCATACATCTTGAACACCTTACTGAAATAATAAGGATCATTAAACCCTGTCAAATATCCGATCTCCCCAATATCCATATTTGTTGCTTCAAGTAACTCCTTTGCTTGAATGATTCTTACCTTGTTTATATAACGAGTGATTGTGTGACCAGTAACTTTTTTGAACTCTCGATTGATATAATCATAGTTACATTCAAATTTTCCCTCAATTTCATAGCTTGTGATTTTTTGAGAATAAAAGTGATGGATAAAATCTAACAATTCATGTGCTTTCATGAATGTTTTTGTTTTTTTATGGCCAGCACCTTCAGATTTCGTTAGAAGGTAATCCCGAGATAATCGAATAAAAAGTTCTGACAATCTTAAAGCAGTGAGAGTACGATTATAATTTTTACGAAGATATAATTGCCGCATCTCATGAAGAAAATGAAAGGTATGATGAATGTTTACATTCGAGGTTAATTGAAATGTTTTCGGAAAATAGTACAAACTGCTTTCTCGTAAATTTAGAGAACCATCTTCAAGAATGGATTGTTTTGCGAGCTCACGGACGTCCTTTATTAGCTGAGATTTAATATCCGGATGAACAAAGTGAATATAATAATAATCACAAACATGTTTCCTAATCCCCTCATGATCTTTATTTGGTTCTAAGAGGAGCATATCGCCTTGCTTTAATATGTATGGAATACCATTTTCCTTTATATGTAGTTCTCCACTATTAATAAAATACAGAATATACTCGTTTGTATTTCTTTTAAAATGAAGCCAAGGGGCTTTATAAGAAACATATCCCATTAATTTTATTTTCGAAACGAATTCCATATTAATCGCAAACATCTTATCTCTCCTTTTTATAAAAGTCGATATTATACAAAAAGAATCTATTTCCAACATTTTCGTTTATTCTACCACACCCTATACTATGGATGAACATGCAACTTTACATTTTTTGATAGGGGGGATTCTTCAATGAGTTCAATTAACGTAACTGTATGGAATGAGTATCGACACGAGAAGAAAAGTGAGCATGTAGCGAGCATTTATCCTGATGGAATCCATCATGCGATTGGTAATTATCTTAAAGAAAATACTTACTTCGAAGTAAAAACAGCTGTCCTTGATGATCCAGAGCATGGATTAACCAATGAAGTACTTGATAACACAGATGTTTTAATTTGGTGGGGGCATTTGGCTCATGGTGAGGTTAGAGACGATATTGTTGAAAAAGTTCACAAAAAAGTATTAAAAGGGATGGGGCTAATCGTTCTCCACTCTGGTCATGGATCAAAGATATTCCAACGCTTATTAGGAACAAAAACAGGTGCGTTAAAATGGCGGGATGACGGTGAAAAAGAAAGACTTTGGGTCATTGAGCACAGCCATCCAATTGTACAGGGGATAGGCGAGTACATTGAACTACCAAAAGAGGAAATGTATGGTGAACGTTTTGAAATTCCAGCTCCAGATGAATTGATTTTCATTTCCTGGTTTGAAGGTGGAGAGGTCTTCCGTAGTGGCTGCTGTTACCGAAGAGGTCTTGGAAAAATATTTTATTTCAGACCAGGACACGAAACATTTCCAATTTATCATCAACCCGAAATTTTAAAGGTTATTTCTAATGGTGTTCATTGGGCAGCTCCATCGGTCGGCGCAAAATATAGCTACGGAAGAGTACAACCAATTGAAAATATCCAAAAATAAATGGGGGAATGATCATGAAACAATACAAGGTTGGAATTATTGGTGTTGGTAAAATGGCACAAGCTCATATTAGTGGTTTAACGGCAGTACCTGAATTTACGATAACGTCCATTTGTGATATTGATGAGAAAAAGCTTAATCGAGTTGGAAATCAATTAAATCTCTCACAAGAATTCAGATTTACAGATTTCCGTGATTTGATTAATTCCAATGAAGTAGATGTAGTAGTGTCTGTCACTCCTAATGATATACACGCATCCGTTCTTGAATACTGTATTGAAAAAAACAAACCAATTTTAGCGGAAAAACCATTCACCTTAAATTATGAAGAGGCTAAACAATTATCGGAAAAATACAAAGTAAATCCAATTCCTTGTATGGTCGGTTTTAGCTATCGCTATACTCCTGCATTTCGCTTTGTAAAAGAACTGTTAGAACTAGGGAAAATTGGTCAAGTCCGAAGCTTTTCAATCCAATACTTGCAAGGGTGGGGGTCTCTACCGTACAAAGTCCCTTACGTATGGAGGTTTAATAAAGATGTAACGGGAACAGGAACGCTAGGAGATTTAGGTTCTCATATGATTGATATGGCCCACTATCTATTCGGCTCCTTTAATGAAATATCAGGACAATTGGAAAGCTTTGTTACACAAAGAAAGAGTTTAGAGACTGATGAAATAGTCGAATTCGAAATAGATGACTTTGCTAGTTTCCAGGCTCGTATGGAGAATGGCCTAGTTGGCATTTTTCAAACCTCACGCAATGCAATCGGCTCAGGTAATCAGCATGAGGTTTCGATCTACGGTGATAAAGGCACCTTGCATGCAAGCACAGTCAGTGGAGAAAACGTAGTTTGGATCCACATTGATGAGGACACAGGTGAAATTGTAGAAAAAAATTTAAAAGTTCCTAATCGTGTAAAAGTATCAGAGTGGGATGATTTTGCCAACATGCTTTCTGGTTCACCAAGCCCTGGCTTCCCGGACTTTATGACAGGCTTTACCAATCAACAAGTATTAGAAGCTGTTATTCAATCCAATAAAGTAAAAAAGACGGTTGTTGTCAGAGAGCCTACAACCTGGGAAGTTTAGTAGTAAGAAGGCATTCATTACATGTCAATATTGAATCGTGTTAAAAGGTATCAATTATTTTCAATCACTTGGCCTATTTTTATTGAACTCAGCCTTCAAGTACTGATTCGAACTTCCGATGTATTTATGTTAAGCAAGGTCTCAGACGATGCCGTAGCGGCCGTGGGTGTATGTATCCAATCAAATCATCATGATGGCTGTCATGTTGTTTCAGTTTGTAGCCATGGGGACTGGCGTTGTTATGTCTCAGTATTTAGGGGCAGAAAAAACAAGTGAAATTGGCAGATTAACCGGAACAATGATTGGCATTAATTTTGTATTTGGCATCTGTGTCAGTCTGTTAATTGTCTTATTTAATTGGAGATTACTACAAGCTTTCAGCCTAGAAATACATCTTGTGGAGATGGCTGAAAGCTACCTGGTTATCACCGGTGGATCCCTCGTTGTTCAGGCCTTGTATACCGTTACCGTTGCCATCATTCAATCACACGGGCTCACCCGATACACCATGTTCGTTACCTTAGGGATAAATGTATTAAATATTACGGGAAATTACTTGTTCATTTTCGGGCCATTCGGAGTTCCTAAGCTAGGTGTAACAGGAGTAGCGATTGCGACAGTAGTAAGTCAAGCGAACGGACTGATGATCAACCTGTTGATATTACGAAAAACAATAGGGATAAAGCTACGTTGGGAAGATCTACATCGATGGAAACGTGATCATATCACGAAAGTATTAAAAATTGGCATACCCTCAGCCGGAGTCACTTTATCTTATCAGGGCAGTCAATTTGTCACTACCATGTTCATTTCGTCCCTTGGAGCAACGATGTAAACGACGAAAATTTATACACAAAATATCATGATGATTGTCATCATCCTTGGTATTTCCATCGCACGTGGGAACCAAATTATTGTCGGTCATATGGTAGGTGCGCAAGAACAGACGAAGGCCTACACACAAGTACTTCAATCCTTACGTCGAAGTATTGGGATAACATTGACAGGTGTTTGTCTACTAAGTTTATTTCGAGTACCTATTATTGAACTGCTTACAGATTCAACTGAAATTATTAAGTATGGATCGGCTCTGTTATTGTTCAGCTTCTTATTGGAACCAGGAAGGAATTTCAATGTTATTTTGGAAAAATCGCTTCAAACTTTACGATGAAATCTGCTGTTCTAGTCACCTGGTTGTTTAGCGTACCACTCACTTACCTTCTTGGTATTCATTTAAGCTATGGACTTTTTGGGTTTTGGGCTGCCTTTATTATAGACGAGTGGGTAAGAGGCTTGGTTCTCTACTTCCGATGGAGAAGTGGGCATTGGCAAGAGAAATCACTTGTTAACGTTCAGTTAAAACAATCGGCAAATGGTTAAATAAAGTTTAGAAAAGCTTAACTTTTGATCAACCTTATTTTTACTTACTATCATCAGAAATAATTTATGCTTCTGAAAGTATAGGAAAAAATAAAATCCTTCCTTCACCTAACATTAGGGAAGGAAGGATTTTAAAAATTAATAGTTTATAAATTCCCGCAACTAATACTCATTATATCCAACGAGTAACGTAATTGTTAAAACCTACTACGTACTACACAGTGACGCAAAACCTTAATTATTTAAGCAATAACTTCTCCTAAATTTTCTTTGATTACATCCTCAATTGCAGCTAGTGCCTCTCCTTCATCTTGGCCTTCAGCAGAAATTGTTACTTCAAAACCTTTTCCAACACCTAAAGACATGACACCCATAATTGATTTTAGATTAACTGATCTCTCTTTAAATGTTAATGTAAGCTCTGAATTAAAGTGACTTGCCTTATTCACTAATAGAGTTGCCGGTCTAGCATGAATTCCTGTATCAGCAGAAATTAAAAACCTTTTTTGAACCATTGATATTTACACCTCTCTTTTAAACTATTCAATATACTAATTTTATCTCTATCATATAAGTTAACGATACAATAAAACATACAATATCTAATTAAATCATATACTATTTTGCTACTATTAAGAAAAACTGAAAAAAGCAGCCTAGGCGGCTTTTTTTAAAATAGATTTTATCTTCTATCAACATATTTATCTCAATAACTCTCTTTGAAACGCTAATCTCTGTGTTGCATTACCTTTAATAATAATGTCTACACCAGTATCAATCGTTCTTTCCACTCTTTCTCCTCGAATTACTTTCTTTGCCATTTCAACACTTATATATCCCATATCATACGGATTTTGTGCGACTGTTCCTGATAACATTCCTCCTTCAATTAACTCTATCATTTCATTAATACCGTCTGCTCCAATAACAGGCACGTTAAGATTAAATTCCTCTATTGCTTCATACACACCTAATGCCTTAATGTCTGTATCAGCAAATACACCTTTTATGTGAGGGTGATCAAGAAGGATTTTTTCCATTACTTCATTAACAGACTTAGATTCATTTGGTAAATCAAATGCTTCTGTTGCAATTTTGATATCTGCTGCTTTTAAACTATGTTTCGCCCCTTTTACCCGATCGCCGGAAATAGGATGGTTTATATCACCTGCTATTAATACCACTTCATTCCCAGGCTGTAGTTGCGAAGCTAAAAACATCCCACCCATTTTTCCTAAATCAATGTTATTTGTACCAATATAAGCTGTTTTATTTTCCCAAGCATTATCAGTATCTAATAGAAATACAGGAATATTATTTGCGTTAAACTTTTCTAATGTGGGAATAATCTCAGAATTAAGAGGAGAGACAATTAATAGATTTGGCTTTTCGTTAAGAATACTTTTCAGTAAATCCTTTTGACTATCTACATCCTCGTAACTAGGTGCAACAACTTTTCCTTCTATACCAAAATCACGAAAACCTTTTTCTGCTCCCGCTTTCACTAATTCCCAATACTGTGTCTCTAAATCTTTTACGACAACCACTGCCATTGGTTTTTCGGCACCAAATGGATTAAAGATAATACCAATTAAAATAATAAAAAGAATAAAAATTGTAATTAGAAATTTTGATTTTTTTTTCAACATTCAAACCTCGCCATTTCAATTTAAATTATATTCACTACCTAATATCTACTTAAAATGTTATTAATGAACCAATTACATTACAAAATGTGTGTGTTTTAATAAGAATTGTAACGATTCATTTTACTCGAGTCTTTAATAAATGTTCAGTTCAAAAAGAATAATCAAAACCTCTCAGGAAGAGAGGTTTTGATTTGTAATATCACGAAATCATCCACGCTTGCATTTTGTTACTTTTTGGTAATGAAGATAAAATTTCTTAATCATAGAAGCTTGTTATTTATAGGTATCCTAAAATAATCAAGAAATATGCTCTAGAAAATTACTTACCTAAATACACCGCTTCCCCAGTCTTAGCTGATTCGTAAATAGCCTCTAAAATTTCAGTAACGACTAATGCTTCTTCGGGTTTAACTACTGGTTCTGTATCATTTATAATTGCTTCTATCCATAATCTAGCTTCTTTGTCTGCATCACTTTCCTTTGTTCCATCATAGAAAGCAACACCATCGGCATTCAACTCTATTTTTTCAGTAAATAACTGACTATATTTTTCACCATTGAGGCGCAAGCCATCTTTCATATCGGCACCGCCTTCTGTACCACAAAGGGTACATTTTGCTTCATCTACATCTAAGGAGTTAAGAGCCCAACTAGATTCAAGAACAATTGTGGCACCATTCTCCATTTTAATAAATCCAAAAGCAGAATCTTCTACTTTAAATTTCTTTGGATCCCATGAACCCCATGCATTAGCGGCATTTTCTTTTTCTCCTAACTTATGAAACGTAGAACCCATCACTACTTTTGGTTTGTAATTGTTCATCATCCATAGCGTTAAATCTAATGCGTGTGTACCAATATCAATAAGTGGTCCGCCGCCTTGTTTTTCTTCATCCAAGAATACTCCCCAAGTTGGTACAGCACGGCGGCGAATGGCATGTGCTTTTGCATAATAAACTTCCCCAAGGTCTCCGTTAGATGTTACTTTCTGTAGATATTGGCTGTCTGGGCGGAAACGATTTTGATAGCCGATTGTGAGTTTTTTGCCCGTACGTTTTGCTGCCTCTATCATTTTGCGGGCTTCTTCTGCTGTTTTAGCCATCGGCTTTTCACACATTACATGCTTCCCAGCCTCTAAAGATGCAATAGAAATTTCACAGTGAGAGCTATTAGGTGTACATACATGAATGACGTCAATTGCTTCATCCTTCAATAACTCTTGATAATCTTCATAAACTTTAGCATCTTCTGTACCATATTTTTTAGCCGCTTCTTCTGCTCGTTTAAATTTTCTATCACAAAAAGCTACCATTTCTACTGTTTCTAGTTTTGCCAAGCTAGGCATGTGTTTGCCCTTAGCAATTCCACCACAACCGATAATAGCTACTTTTAATTTCTTGGCCATAACAATCCACTCCTTTGAACAAGTTATTCTTAGCATTTAGTAAGACAATCGCATAGTGAATATTCTTTAAATAATGCTTCAATCCAAATACATATGCGATATAGCTCATGCGCCTAAGTTCCAAATGAAAAAAGTCAACATAAAATTTTGTTTGGTAAATTCCTTTAATACAAAATAGCTTTCTGTTCTTTTGCAGATTCATACGCACATTCGATTAGACGGGTTAAAGCAATAGCATTATTTATATCAAAATCAGGAATACTCTGTATACCATCAGTTGACACTAGTTTCACAAATTGGGCACTTGGTAATTCTTCATCGGGCGGGAGCAGCTCTTGACGTACTGGTACTAAGTTTTCGTGACCAGGTACATTTTTCGATTGTAACAAAACCCTTAAGTTTGATTGATCAACGCCAGAAATAATTAAAATACCCTCTGTACCAATAATCTCCAACATATTATCAATTCGGTACCCAACAAAGGATGTGTGAGCTGTTCCGATAGCTCCGTCTTCAAATTCAATAACGGTAGTAGAATTTTCATCACTTCCAGTACCATACAGCTCATTCATGAAACAAGTTACTTTTTTTGGTGTTCCACAAAAGTGTGGTAGAAGATACAATCCGTGACAACCTAAATCTAATGTAACTCCACCACCGGTCTGAGTAGGATCAAACCAGTAAGCTGGTAACATGTTTTTATCTAGTGCCGCTTGATGGACACGTCTAAAGTAAACGGATGTTACTCGACCTAGCTTACCTTCGTCAACCAATTGTTTTGCAAACCGATATACACCTATTGTTTTCGCTTCTAAAGACACCATAAATCTCACTTGATTTTCTTCAATCGCTTTTTTTATTTCCAAACAGTCGTTTACTGAAAGCGCTAACGATTTATCCGAAAAAATATGTTTTTTTGCATTTGCAGCTTTTATTATCACTTCTTTGTGCTTTGTCGTAGCACACTCTACAATTACTGCATCTACCTCTTTGTCGCTAAGTACTTTGTCTAAATTGTCTTCAAAAGGAACACCAAATTCTTTGGCAAACGCCAGTCCCCTTGCTTCATCATCGTCCCAAACAACTTTTAACTCTGCTATTCCAGTTTTTAATGCTGCTTTTACAAAATCTTTTGTATGTACATGCCATGTGCCAATTAATGCGAGATTAACCATTTTCCACTCCCCTTTAATTAGGTAAGTTTTCCTTAGTAAATTGCCCAAAGACAAAATTGGAATCTTTAACATGTAAACTTAAAGGTAATCGGTGAAGAAAGGTAGCCTTCTTCACATAACCAAACATTTCTTCAATTAAAAAATTCTTCCACTATGACTACATCATATGTAATATCTCTATAGGTAAAAATAGACAATATCATTAATACCTATACTATTTTGCTAATAATAAGAAAAAACTGAAAAAAGCAGCCTAGGCTGCTTTTTTCATTAACCATATAATCTTTTAATAATACATTTTTTTAATTATCTCAATAACTCTCTTTGAAACGCTAATCTTTGTGTGGCATTTCCTTTAACAATAATGTCTACACCTGTATCTATGTTTCTTTCGACAGTCTCACCACTTAGCACTTTCATTGCAACTTCAACACTTATATATCCCATATCATACGGGTTTTGTGCTACTGTTCCTGATAAATGCCCTTCTTCTATTAACTCAATCATTTCATTAATACCGTCTGCTCCAATAACAGGTATATTTAGATTATGTTCCCCTAATGCCTCAATGACACCTAAAGCTTTTAAATCAGTATCTGCAAATACGCCTTTAATTTGAGGGTAGTCAAGAAGGATTTTATCCATAACGTCCTTTACATGTTTAGATTCATTTGGTAAATCAAATGCTTCTGTTGCAATTTTGATATCTGCTGCTTTTAAACTATGTTTCGCCCCTTTTACCCGATCGCCGGAAATAGGATGGTTTATATCACCTGCTATTAATACCACTTCATTCCCAGGCTGTAGTTGCGAAGCTAAAAACATCCCACCCATTTTTCCTAAATCAATGTTATTTGTACCAATATAAGCTGTTTTATTTTCCCAAGCATCATCAGTATCTAACAGCAATACAGGGATATTATTCACGTTAAACTTTTCTAATGCAGGAACAACCTCAGAGTTAAGAGGAGAGACAATTAATAGATCTGGATTTTCATTAAGAATACTTTTCAACAACTCTTTCTGACTTTCTACATCTTCGTATCTTGGTGCAACAACTTTTCCCTTTATACCAAAATCACGAAAACCTTTTTCTGCTCCCGCTTTCACTAATTCCCAATACTGTGTATCTAAGTCTTTTACAACAACAACAGTTGTTGGGTTGTTATTTACAAGTGGATAAAACTTCACTCCTATTAAAATAGCAAAAAAAGTTAAAATAATGATTAGAAAAACAAATCTACTTCTCAACATTCATACCTCGCTGTTTCTATTTATTCAGTCCTTATTCAATATTCCTGAATGCTAATTCATACCCTAAAAAACATCTTGCTCATGATTGTAACTCACAATGCTGGTATTTTTCAACAACAATATCTATTTTTTTACATTTTTCGTTTTTGAAGTATTTCTATAAGATATGAACATCTTATTACATAACAACTGTGAAATTCTATATTTGACATGAAATTTTACTTTTTAATTAGAAACTTATTGCCACAAAATTGTCGAATATCTTCCAAAAAAATTTATGCCTATTGAGAGAATTTCATAATTACAATACCGGAGCCACATAGATCTAGATCTATGTGGCGTGAATGATGGATTATGAAATTCATTAATTATGTAAAAAAAGCAGCCACCGCTGCTTTTTATTGTTTATATCCCTATTCTAATAATTTCCGCTGGAAGTTTAGTCTTTGCGTAGCGTTCCCTTTAATAATAATATCAACACCCGTATCGATATATTCTTCTAAACTTTCCCCGTCTAGTACTCTTTTAGCACTTTCAATACTAATGTAGCCCATGTCATACGGGTTTTGTGCAACTGTCCCTGGTATAATTCCGGCTTCTATTAATTCAATCATTTCATTAATTCCATCTGCGCCTACAATCGGCATCCTGAGATTATTTTTTTTTATTGCCTCAAAAGCACCTAATGCCTTAATATCAGTATCGGTATATACTCCTTTAATACTAGGATGTTTCTGTAACAATTCTTCCATTATTTCTTTAGTTACCGCTGTTTCGTTCGGTAAATCTACTATTTCTGTCGCAATTTTTATTCCCGCAGCCTCTAAACTAAATTTTGCTCCTTTTATCCGCACTTCAGAAATATTATGTATATCGCTTGCTATTAAGGCAACTTCATTTCCTGGCTGAAGTTTTGATGCTAATAACATTCCACCCATTCTCCCTAATTCTACATTATTCGTACCAATATAAGCTGTTTTATTTTGCCACGAATAATCTGTATCAAGTAATAACACTGGAATATTTTCTTCGGAAAATTTTTCTAAAATAGGGATAATGTCATATGTAATAGGAGAAACGACTAATACGTCTGGGTTTTCATTAAGAACACGACTTACTAGCTTTTCTTGTTCTGCTATTTCTGTCTCTGACTTTGGAGCAATAATTTTCCCCTCCACTCCAAAATCACGAAAGCCGCTCTCAATTCCCGCTTTTACTATTTGCCAATATTGTGTTTCAAAACTTTTTAAGACAACAACTACCTTTGGCTTTTGAACTGTATTTCCTTTAAATAAAGCACCCATAAAAATAGAAAAAAGAGTAAAAGTAATCGTTAGAATAATTAATTTATTTCTCAACATTCAAACCTCACCGTTTCAATATATTAGCAGTCCATTACATCCAATGATTTTGTCATATGACTAATGCATAAATAATTTGTACATTAATCAATTGTCTACTAAATTGAATTTCAAATATGTACTTACGTACGAATGAAAATATAAATATCTATGGTTCCTTAATGTTAAGACATGGTTGTAAAAAACATCTTGCCCATGATTGTAGCTTACAATATTACTAAATATCAACAACAAATCCTTTTTTTACATTTTCATATTTATTTAATAAGAAGAACATTTCACTCTAAGCATATATATCAATAAAAAACTCTATTACCTTTACCAACTGGGAAAATGCCATGAAATATAAGAAAAGCGCAAGGCGCCCGCCTATCGGCGACAAACACTGGAAGGTCGACAAGAAGCGGTCTGCTCTTTGACCGCAATTGACGAACTGAAGTGTTCGAACCAATGGCGCCTGGAGCTAGACAGTTTCTAAGTTAGAAATTTTATACTTTCTTACCTTGTAAGAAAAGCGCAAGCGTCTTGGTCACGAGCGGCGGCTTGCGCTAGACATTTTCCAAGTTAGAAATTATAAATTCTGATACTGTAAAAAAAGCAGCCAAAGTTGCTTTTTTCATTAGGTTGCTAGTTCTTGTTTCTTATCTCACTAAATCACGCTGGAAATTTAATCTTTGCGTCGCATTACCTTTAATAATAATATCAACACCCGTATCGATATTTTCTTCTAACCTTTCTCCATCAAGAATTTTTTTAGCGCTTTCAACACTAATGTAACCCATATCATAAGGGTTTTGCGCTACAGTCCCAGGTATGATCCCTTCCTCTATTAATTCAATCATTTCATTAATTCCGTCTACACCAATAACCGGTATATTCATGTTTAGGCTAGATTTTAAAATTGCCTCAATTGCACCTAATGCCCTAATATCAGTATCGGCAAAAACACCTTTAATATTAGGATGCGTCTGTAAGATGGTTTCCATTACTTCTTTAACAACTTCAGATTCATTAGGTAAATCTAATTCTTTGGTTGCGACTTTAATTCCAACCTCTTCTAAACTAGCTTTTGCTCCTTTAATACGTTCACCAGCAATTGGATGATTAATATCACCGGAGAGTAGAGCCACTTCATTTCCAGGTTGAAGTTGAGATGCTAATAACATCCCACCCATTCTCCCCAACTCAAAATTATTCGTACCAATATAGGCAGTTTTGTTTTGCCAAGGATAATCTGTATCTAATAGTAATACAGGAATATTTTTCTCTACAAACTTTTCTAATACTGGGATAATGTCAGAATTAATTGGAGATACAACCAATAAATCCGGATTTTCATTAAGAACACGAGATAATAACATTTCTTGTGCATCTATTTCTGTTTCAGATTTTGGCGCAATAACTTTCCCTTCCAACCCAAAATCGTGAAAGCCTCTTTCAACTCCAGCTTTCAGTATTTCCCAATACTGTGTCTCAAAATCTTTTAAGACAACAACAACCTTTGCCTTTTGTTCTGTGTTTGCATGATATATAGCAACAATTAAAATAGTAAAAAAAGTAAAAACAATCGTTAGAATTATAGATTTACTTCTCAACATTCAAACCTCACCGTTTTAAATTTTTTGAGATCAATAAGTTTATCTTCTATCTACAAAAAAAATTTTTCTCTTTAACATGCATTATTGGTTGTACCCATGTTGTCGTATTTATACCCTTATTAATTCTTTTCTTTCATTCCTCAAATAAGAAAAGATTCATACATTTATACTATATAGGAAAAAGTATTGAAAAGATAGGATTTGGACAATAAATGTCCATAAGCTACCTTTATTTTAGGCCATTTTATAACAGACGGCGTTTGCATAGTGATATTAATTAATAATAAGTAATCATTAGGATAATAAGAGGTCAAAGTACTACACTAAGTACTTTCGCTCGAATCTAAAAAAGCTTTCTGTCCATGCAGAACATCATTTCATTCTAAACCATCCTGGTGACGTCAAAAGAGTGCCCATAAATTTACGGGCACTCTTTTGATAAATCTTAATTTATTTTACCCAAGCTGCTCCAATAATTACTAGAAGAATAAATAACACTACAATCAGTGCAAATCCTCTACCAGCACCATACGTAGGAGCTGCGTATCCGTAGCCGTAGCCACATGGATCATAACAACCGTACATAATATCCCACCCTTTCATAAAATTACTTTCCTTTCACTCTTACCTTATGCAAATATGAGGATAAATGTCTGGACGTTTGCATATGTTTTTTATTTTTTATGAGTTTATTTCTGGAGTATTCTAAATTTTAGATATATGCTTGGATTTATCCTCTGTTTGAACAAGAAAAGCGCAAGGCGCCTTGGTCACGAGCGAAAGGCACTGGAAGGCCTTTGACAGAAGCCGTTACTTATTGTGTACAGCTTGATAGATATCCTGTTCATTTTTCTCACCATCTTCAAATAACAAACCGCCACCAGTAAATGGGGCATGAAGATTGACATTAATTTCATTAAACGTTATCCAATATTTCACTTTCTTATGATAACGTTCAAATAAAGTAGTAGCAAAACGATCGTAAAATTCAACTATTTTACGGTTTTTCCAGCCACCGTATTCTTTAACTAGTCCAAGTGGCATTTCATAGTGAGATATTGTTATGACAGGTTCAATGTTGTATTTTAACAATTCATCGATCATCTTATCATAAAATTGTAAACCTTTTCATTTAGTGTTTGCTCGTCACCATTCGGGAAGATTCTTGTCCATCCAATCGAGAAACGAAAAGCTTTAAAACCCATTTCTGCAAAAAGAGCAATATGTTCTTTATACGTGTGGTAAAAGTCGATTCCTTCATGATATAAGTTGAATTCTTTCATGGCAAAGTCTGGTGGACTTAGTATGCCATTCGGAGATACGTCAGCCGTAGATAGACCTTTCCCATCCTCTTGGTATGCACCTTCTAATTGATTGGCAGCGACAGCTCCACCCCATAAAAGCCCTTCTGGGAATTTTGCTAATTTACTCATTTACTTCACCTTATTTAGTTTTAATCTAAGTTTTGTCCATTTAATTCAATCACTTTTTTATACCAATAAAAGCTCTTCTTTTTGATCCTTTTTAAAGTGCCGTTGCCCTCATTATCTTTATCAACATAAATTATAACCATATCGCTTTTTCATCTCACCAGTAGAGGCACTCACAATATCAATTGGTCCCCAACTTGTGTAACCAATTATCTCCACACCGTCTTCAATGGCTTCTCCCATTTGGGCAATATGCTTTCGTAAATAATCAATTCGATAATCATCGTTAATTTCTCCATTTGCTGTCACTTCATCGACTGCACCTAAACCATTCTCAACAACAAACAATGGTTTTTGATAACGGTCGTATAAATGATTTGCTGTAATTCGGAATCTTTTTGGATCAATTGTCCATCCCCATTCGGATTTTTCTAAATAAGGATTTTCTATTGAACCAAACACATTTCCACTCGTTTGGATCAGGAAGCATATTTAAGCTTGTTAAAACTGGTATGGAAAAAATCGTTAGAGCTGCGCCAAGTATTGATGAAAATATAGAAACTAGCCAACATTTTGTTTTTTCTTTTGGGAACTTCTTCTCTCTTCTTGTTCATATTCGTACATTAACCCCACCCTTTCTCGTCTTAATTCTTCATTTAAATTTTCCTATGACTACTGCCTCATTATAGGCTTGCTATATGAATGCAAGATGAATTTTAAATGAAATAAAATAAAAAATAAGGGTAATTTTTATGAATTTAATCATTGCTATTATTTTTAATATTGAATTGGTACCTTATAAGAACATTCATCCAAATTAGATATTATAAAATCAACTTTTTTTCAAGGAAGCGTAACGAAAATAGAGTTAACTCGTCTATTAGAGTAGGTGATCGGTGAGCTATACGACTATTAGCTATCAAAAATTTCCGTTTGAAATAGTTATGAACGAGTTTGAATAACGCTAAGGACTGATAGTATTGTCTTTCCTTGTTTTAAAGCGGTAAATTCACTAATAAAAATTAACTAATTTAGGAGGAGAAAGTGAAAATGAAAATATTACGTTCAATATCGTTAAAAGTATTTTTGATCGCAAGTTGCCTAACACTAGTGTTAACGAGTGGAGTGTTCGCAAATTCTGATGATCCAAAAACTAGGGAACTTATTAAAATTAATGAAGGGGTTAGTACAACCCGGGAACTCCCACAAGATTATAATGGCTATGGAAGTGAGGAATTAATGATCAAGCATCGAGAAATTGATCAATTCGTATTTGGAGAAAAAAGTGGAGATTTCAGTGATCTTGGATTTAAGGTAACAAATACAGGGCCTCAAGAAGGTAAAATTGAAATCGGCATTGTCCCTTTTAAAGAAACCTATGCCAAACACCTTTATGAAATGTTCGGCACAGATGATGTTCAGGTTGTTGAAGGAATTGAAGCAGTAACACTTGATTTGCCAGTATCTACTATGGACGAACCTGTTTCAAATACAGATCAAATAAACAGACGAACACCAGAGGAAAGAGCAGAGCTTTCCACTAGAAGTACGATGGAACTATCAGAAGAAGCAGCAGATATAGTTGCTGATGCCGCTTCACTTACTTTAAGTGACACAAGTAATTCAAACACTTCTCAATTAACGATTTTTGCTATTATCGTAGCGGCTATTGTGTTGCTAGGTGGAGGGATCTCTTTTAGAAAGTTTTCTACCAAAGCTAAAAGATAAAAATTAAAGAACAGCCTTTTTAAAGTAGAAACAACTATCTTAAAAAGGCTGTTTTTCTTGTTTTGATACTATTGCTATAACAACCCAACCATTTGAAGACCATGGGAAATTCCATTATCATCAACAGATGTAGTTACATATTTTGCAACTGATTTTACCTTTTCATGTGCATTTCCCATTGCTACACTATTTTTTACCGTTGAGAGCATTTCCATATCATTTAATCCGTCTCCAAAAGCATATTGATTTTCTGGTGCAAATCCTAGCTTCTCCACTATCTTTTCAATACCTTTGGCTTTTGACCCACCTTTTGGAAGTATATCGACTGAAACAGGATGCCATCTAACAAAATCGAAGTCTAGAAATTCTTGTTCATATTGTTTCTCTTCCCCTTCCGGACAGAAAAGAAGTGTTTGATACAAATCTCGCCCTTTGTAATAATGGGGGTCATGTGTTGGAAAGTGGTTAATTTTTAACGTATCGATGCTTTCTTTTATATAATCATGTTCTGGGACATTTGCTTTCATATCTTCATGGTCCATAAAAACAACAGGGTGATTGTTTCCCAGAGCCATTTCGGTTAAATTTTCTAGTGGTGGTATCCTTAAAGGATTTGTATATAACACTTCTCCATTTAACACGACATATTGACCGTTATAACTTACATATGTATTTATATCTAATTCTTTACGTAAGTTCTCAAACATAAATGGGGCTCTCCCTGTTGCTATTGCTACCTCATGGCCATATTCTTTTAATTTAAATATTGCTTCTTTTGTTTTGCTTGGTAATTCTTTTTCATCAGTGAGTAACGTTCCATCAATATCAAAAAAGATAACGCTTCGTTTTTTCATATTTGTTCCAACTTTCTTTATCTATTCATGAATCAACTTCATGGTTAGTGTTTCGTTTCTATAATAGTAACATACACCAAAGAAAAATTGGTTTTGGTCGTTAAAAAAGGGACGAATATATTAATATTAAAGCTTTCCCACGTTTAAAAGCTTAAAGATTTTTTTAAAAAAATTAAGCCCTAGGTTTGCCTAGAACTCATTTTTAATATTCATTCATTAGTAGCATTCCAAAAAAGCGAACTCGTTTCAGCAAGCTGAAACATCGGAAAATCAGGTGGAGAGTCTCCTCCACCTGATTGGAAAATCCCACCTACGCTACGCTTAGAGGTGTGGGTCTTTTACTCTAAAAAAATTAGATAAAAAATCGAAAAGCATATGAGTTTCAACATGCTTTTCGATTTTTTTTATTTTTATATTCGTTGGATCATAAACTCAAATACCATCTCTTCATTTGATTTAATCAGATATTCTTCATGTACTGGAGCTCCCCAACTATCATCTCCACCAACTCCCATTTGTTTACCTGCTACAGTTACAATAGTGTAATGGACATTCGGTAATTCATAATGATGAGTTGCATTCTCCAATTCAAACGCAGTATATGGTGAAAAATTACATTCTAACGGTTCATTCACAGAGGAAATTTCCATACCTTTTCCACCTGAATTGGATAGACTCACTCTCCGTACCCCAGTTCGGTTACCAGACTCTTGCGGCATTACATACTTAGATACATTTTCCTTCACCGTATTTTTGAATTTGCCTAACCTTGCTCCCATAGAACGATCAGAATAATTCTCTTCTGGCCCAAACGCATACCAATCTAATTGATCGTAATCTGCTGGTACTTTAAAAGATAAAGCAAAGATTGGCATCTGCGGGAGATGACTTGTAGTGCCATTATAGCTTTGTTTAACCTTTATCCTACCATCCGGGAAAACCGAATATTGTGTCTTAACCTCAATTTCATGATTAATAGAAAACTTATACGTAAAGGAAACAATTACAATATCATTCTCCTCGATCACATCTACTTTCACACAATTCCTGGCAAGGCTCGCTGTGTACCAACATCCCGATTGAAATCCCTGAGAATAGCCTCGATCATTATCCGTCGTGGCTCTCCAGAATAACGGTGTAGGTGGAGCAGAAATCATTTCGTTCCCACCATAATTTATTGAAATTAAGCTACCCACTTGTTTTGAGAACAAGATGCTAAAATCAGAGCCGTGAACACCTATATTTACATCACCATGTACTATTTTCATATTACCATTTCGAGGTTCACAATTTGAATATTTACTGTCGCCACTCTTAGTAAACACATATTGTCCGAATGCTACTTCATGTCCTGATCTAGCCCATGTCGTTTCCTCTTTTAGCTTAAATACCACATGGATACAGTATTCTCCGGGTTCACTTATCAACTCAACAGGATAATCAAACTGAACTTCTTTCTCACTTTTTGGAGCTACAATTTCTTCAAGTTTACTCCGGTATAACTCCTTACCATCTAAATACAAAATATACTCTAATTCATAATCATTCGTATCAATAAAAAGATTATCATTCGTTATTGTTACACTCTTTTGACCAACGTCTAATTTAAGATTTTGATACAAGAATTTTACTTCCTGCATTTTCGGTGACAACTCACGATTCGCGTACACAATTCCGTTGGTACAGAAGTGATAGTCTGTCGGACGATCTCCATAATCGCCACCATAAGCAAAAAACTCTTGACCATAACGATCTTTTTTAACAAGTGATTGATCAATATAGTCCCAAATAAAACCTCCTTGATACATCGGATACGTCTTCTCAAGGTCTGTATATTTGTACATCCCACCGACAGAATTACCCATTGCATGCATATATTCACAGCTAATATACGGCTTCTCTGGATCATTATTTAAGTATTCCTCGATATCTTGAGGTTTCGCGTACATCCTACTCTCCATATCACTTGTATCGTTGTAATCACGAGCATGGAATACACCTTCATAGTGGACAAGACGACTTGGATCAGCTGATTTAAAATATTTACTTACATTCAAAATAACTTCTCCTGCATAAGATTCATTCCCACAAGACCAGATCAAAATAGATGGATGGTTTTTATCTCGTTCTAGCATAGAAATAGCCCTATCCATGACTATATCTTGCCACTCAGGTTTATTACCTGGCACATTCCAAGACGGTTCGACAGCACCCATTTTTTGCCATGATCCATGACTTTCCAAGTTCATTTCATCAATAACATAAATACCATATTCATCGCACAACTCGTACCAATACGTTTGGTTTGGATAGTGAGATGTACGAACAGCATTAATATTATTTTGTTTTAAAGTCTTAATATCCCAAAGCATATCTTCCTTCGTGACAGAACGACCTGTACGACAATTAAATTCATGACGGTTTACACCTTTAAATACGATACGCTCACCGTTTAAGTACATAACCTTATCTTTCAACTCAAATTTACGGAAACCAACCTTTTGAGGAATGACCTCTACTAAACTTCCAGATTGGTTATGTACTAGAAGATAAAGTGTATACAAATATGGTTTTTCCGCACTCCATAGCTCTGGTGTATTTACAGGAATTGAAAGTGTCCATTTTTCATCATCTAGTCGCTTTGCCTCACCGCTAGTTACCACTTGACCAGTTTTATCATATAACTCAGCCGTCACCTCAGAACCGTCAGGCACAGGCGAAAGGAACTTAAGGTCAGTCTCAAGTGTTCCATGATCATAGGCAGAGTTAAGTTCTGTTCGTACATGTAAATCATAAACATGAATTTCTGGAACTGTATAGAGATAAACATCTCTGAAAATCCCTGAAAATCTCCAAAAATCCTGATCTTCTATCCAACTTCCCGTACATCGTTGGTAGACTTCAACAGCAAGCTTATTTTCACCCTCGACTAGAAATTTTGTTAATTCAAACTCAGCTGGGGTAAAGCTGTCTTCACTATAACCTATAAACTCACCATTTAACCATACATAAAAGGCTGCTTCTACACCTTGAAAAGAGATATAAACAGGCTTACCATTTTGCATATTTTCAGGGAGATGGAACGATTTAATATAGCTACCTACTGGATTTTTATCAATTGGAATTTCTGGTGGTCGAATGTCATGATGACCGTCCCATGGGTACATTGTATTTACATACTGTGGTTCATCATATCCTTGCAACTGAATGTGCCCAGGTACAGAAATTTCTCCCCATCCAACACAATTGTAATCAAGCTCATAAAACCGCTCAGGTCTGCTTAATGCATTAACTGCATAATTGAATTTCCAATATCCATTCAAATCATGCCTTAACGACATTGGTGCGCAACTCTTTGCTTCCTTTAGCGTTTCAAAATAAACATGATCCGAATGAGCATGAAGACGATTTACAGCAAAAATATTTAAATCTGTTAACCAATTAATACTAGGCTTTGTTGTCATGGTTCGCGAACACATCCTTTTTTAAAATCTATAAGTTTCCTAACCTTTGATTGATCCCATCATTCCTGCAACGAAATGTTTTTGCATTATAAAGAAGATGAGAGCTGTTGGTAGTGTTGCTATAACAATTGCTGTCATAATCACTCCAAAATCAGGTGCATAACTTGATCCTAAATTCGATATTAATAACGGGATTGTCATTTTATCGGTAGATTGTAAGACAACTAACGGCCACAAATAGTTGTTCCAGCTTGCCATAAATGTGATAATAGCTGCTGCTGCATACGTTGTTTTCATTGTTGGAACATAGATTCTGAAAAACACTCCAATTTCCGTTAAGCCATCAATACGTCCAGCTTCAAGTAACTCCTTAGGAAACATTTTTGTACTTTGGCGAAAGAAAAAGATAAGAAATGCAGTTGTAAGAGTCGGTAAAACAACTGCTGACAATGTATTAATGCCAATAAAAGGGACTACTTGGGAAAATCCAGCAAACATGCGGAACAATGGTACCATTAAAGCTGCAAAAGGGATCATCATTGATAAAAGTAAAATATTGAAGACAACGTCCTTTGCCTTACTTCGATAAATTTCAAATCCATAACCTGCTAAAGATGCAATTAGAAGAGAGAGTACCGTCGTCGAAATAGATATTTTTGCAGAATTAATTAAAGACGGAACGAGATTAACAGTCTCTATCAAATTTTGAAAGTTTTCAAAAAGGTGAGCTCCAGGTAATAATCTACCTTTTGTCACATCAACCGATTTGTTGGTGGCACTAACAATCATCCATAAAAATGGAAATATTGAGACAATAGCAGCTCCAGTTAGAAAAACATAGATAAATACTCGTTTTAGTTTAGCCATTTTTATCACCTGCTACTTTAAATTGAATAATTGAAAAGAAGACAATCATAACCACAATAGCGTACGAAACAGTAGCCGCGTAACCAAAGTCCGGCGTATATTTAAACGAAATATTATAGATGTATTGTGAAATTGTCAGTGTAGCATTCCCTGGCCCACCACCTGTTATATTCATAACCTCATCAAATAATTGAAGGGTTCCAATTGTAGAAGTGATTGAAGTAAACAAAATAATTGGCTTTAACATAGGGACCGTAATTTTAAAGAACTGTTGAAAGGCATTTGCTCCATCAATTCTAGCAGCTTCATATATTGAGTTATCAACATTTTGAAGTGCAGATAAGTAAAAAATCATGTTATAACCTGTCCAACGCCATGTAATGGCAATAATGATCGTAATTTTTGCCCAAAAGGGATCGGTTATCCACTGAATAGGTTGAGAAATGATAGACAAATTTATAAGCATCATATTTATTAATCCGTCAGAACCAAACAAATATTTAAAAACAACGGAATAGGCAACTAATGAGGTAACACATGGTAAAAAGATTGCTGTACGATAAAAACCTTTAAACTTTAATTTCTTGTCATTTAATAAAACTGAGAACAGTAATGCTAGTATAATCATAACGGGTACTTGAATAAGGAGGTAAATCACTGTATTTCTTACAGATGCATGAAATGTAGGGTCTCCTAATAAGCGTTTATAATTATCTAATCCAACGTATTGTAAATTCGTTCCTGTTCCCGATTGAAAAGATAATAATAGCGCTTGTGCCATTGGATAAAAGTAAAACAACCCGATAAGAAATACAGAAAAGCCAATAAATACCCAACCAATGATAGTACTTTTTGTTCGGATACTACTTCTAGGTTTTTTATGTGGTCTGCTGTGATTTGGTTTTCTTGAAACTATATCTTGATTTACATTAGTCTTGGTTTGAATCACGGGAAGTCACTCCTTACCTTTCTAAAAAAGATAGAGTTTCAGTATCACTTGCTGATGAGAAAACTAGACCGTACATAGTCAGAAAAAGACAAATTCAACGAAGTTACTGAAACTCAAACCTTTTTACTATACTAACTTTGCAAACGTTAATAATTTATTTATTATCTAATTTGAGCGTCTGCTTGTTGTTGAGCCTCTTTAAGAGCACTATCAATGTCTTTTCCATTAAGGTAATCTTGCATTGCTACTACTAATATATCTTCCACAACATAAGTGTGTAATCCATAGTTTACTTGAGGGATCGCTTCAGACCATTTTGAGAAATCAACAAGAATTTGTTGCCCACTAAAAAATTTATCTTCAACTTGATACGCCTCGCCTTCTGAAGCTGGGTTGTACGTACCCATTGCACCAATTTCAGTCACAAATTTTTGGTACAACTCAACATTTGATCCGAACGTTTTTGCTAAGAAATCAGTAGCTTCTTCTTTACCATCAAGGTCTAGAACATACCAAGAGCTACCTCCTAAGTTAGATGCGTTAACTGAATTCGCCATTCCAGGAAGTCTAGGTTGTGCAACGACTGCCCAATTTCCAGATTGCGAAGCTTCTGCTTTGACTGAAGGTGTGATCCAATTACCTGTGACTACAGTGGCTACATCTCCACCATTAAATCCTGCTAAGAATTGACTCCAATCAGAAACTGGTTTCACTAAGTCAGCTTCGATTAACTCTTTATATAAAGAAAATGCTTCTTTCAAGGCTTCATTTTCAATCAAATCAGGTGTAGTACCATCTTCTTTCAAATACCATGAACCACTTGATTGAATCATCATTCGAACAAGACCTAGATCGTTCGGATCAAGAGTAAGCATATGCTTTCCTGTAACTTCTTTTACTTTTTTACCGATTTCAATGTAATCATTCCAATCAATGTTCGTAACATCGTCTATTGTATATCCAGCTTGCTCTAAATAATCAGTTCGTACATACATCCCAGTAACCCCAGTATCAAACGGGAGGCCATAATTTTCTCCATCTAAACTAGTTGGAGCAATTTTATACTGTGCAAAATCATTAGTATTAAAAGAACCAGTTAGTTTGTGGAATGCATCTGGATAAGCTTGAAGAAAGCTTTGTGCACGGTAATCCTCTATTAAAACGATGTTTGGCAATCCTGATTTTGTTCCAGAGCTTAAACTTGTGTTTAATTTTTGAATAATATCATTCTGAGCGTATTCAATAATTTCAATTTCAAGATCTGGATTTACTGAAGCATAGGCATCTCTAGCCAAATTCATTGCTTTAATATTAAAATTAGGATCCCAAGCCCAGACTGTAATTTTTTCTGTTTCTGTTTCAGAAGCTGTTTCATTAGAACCAGATGAACAAGCAGCTAACATCATAATACTAACTAATAGCAATCCCAAAATAACTTTTTTCATTTTTTACTTTCCCCCCATGTTTTTAGTAGTAAAGATTTGTAATCGCTTCCACTTACAATGCTAATGTTACCACCTTCCTAAACTTCACTGTTAGAACAATATTCTCTTATATTTGTGATATTTTTACTTTTATTATTTGCAACTTAAGAAAATAGAAATATTTTTAGATTATATGAATATTTTTACTCCATTGTAAATGGGTAGTAATTTCCCACATTAAAACTTGTGAAAACTAAATGTGGGTAGCTTCCTATCGTTCGTTAGAATAATAGAATTGTAAGTATTGAATTTCTCAATAAAATAAACGCGCCACTAAGAAACTAGATCTAGTTTCTTAGTGGCGAAAATAATGAATGATGAGATTCATTTAAGTATTAATTAAATTTATATTTTCGTTGTACTTGTTGGAAATGTAATTCTGACCTTTGTCCCTTCTCCTAACTCACTTGTTATTGTTACACCATAAGGCTCACCATAGATTAATTCAATTCGATCATGGACATTTCTCACGCCTATACCACTAAATAGTTGCTGATTACGCTTGGTATCCGGTAACTTGCTTTCTTTTGAAACCTTCATTCCATCGCCATTATCTGTAATTTCACATATTAGTGTTTCACCCTCTTGCCATATAAGAACATTAATATACCCTTCTGCCTTTTGGTTAAAAGCATGAAAAAAAGAGTTTTCAATAAACGGTTGAAGTACTAATTTTGGAATATAATATTCCAAACACTTCGGTTCTACGAAATAGTTCACTTTGATGCGATTTCCGTACCTTTTTTGATTAATAAACACATAGTTTTTCAAGTTATCTAATTCTTGCTCTATCGTTACTGTTTCACTCACGTTACCTATCGTGTTTTGTAATAATGAAATAAGCGAATTAATTGTATTTACAGCATCACCTTTATCCTTTTGCAGGACCATAAATTTAATGGAAGTCAGTGTATTGTACAAAAAATGCGGATTTATTTGCTGCTGAAGTGCCGCAAGCTCAGCTTTTCGTTTTTGCTTTTGAGAAAGAACTAACCGATCGACATACTCATGAACTTCATCAAGCATCGCATTAAATGCAATACCAATTTGTCTTGTTTCATAAGTACCTGTTACATTTACGTATTGATGAAAATCTTGTTTTGGTGCATTTTCAATTTGCTTTACTAGTTTTGACAATGAATTTGTCATTTTTCTCGAAATGAAAAATACAATTATTAACGCCACAAAAACAATAGACATACTAATAAGAAAAATTGCTTTTTTGTCTACAAAGTTTCCAATAGCTGTCTTTTTATCGATTAAATTTAACAAGTACATATCATAATTGGAAAGGTATTCTGAAAGAACAATATAATTATTCCCCATAAACTCGACATTAAGATGATTTTCTCTCTCCTCAGTAAGTTCAATAGCATAATGAAGAAGATCTTCTGATTTTTCACCAATCAACTCTGTTCGATTACTAGACACAATGATCCCTTTGCTATTCAAAACGAGGACATCATTTCCTGAACTTGTGAAATTAGAATAAAACTCCCTAAATTCAATTTCCTTCATAGGAAAATACATGACACCATATACATTAGACGATGGCCTATCAATAAAGGCTCGTGATGCTACTATGTGACTTTGTCCATTGTCTAAATGTTGAAAGTAATAATATTTTAGCCACTTTGGTTCATTACGTACATTAATTGTAATTGGATGTTCTTCTAGTTCCTTATCGGAAATAGGCCAATGCATACGGTGGTCTGTAGCATAATGGATTCCATTAATACCCGAAACCATAATCCCAACTTCAAAGGTACCAAAATAGGATTTATTACGCTCCATCTGTGCATTTAAATCATAATAAACAGTCATCAACTCGATATTTGAATATTCTTGAGTTAGTATTCGTTTAAGTGTTCCGTTTTGTAAAAGATTATTTGATGCAATGACAACTGAGTAGTTGAACGATTCAAATTTATCTTTAATCTGGTTTATTACTTTTTGGTTTGTTATACTGAACGTTTCTATAAAAAATTCTTCCGACATCCGTAGGTTATTAAAGGTAATAATAATTGTTACACTTACTATACTGATAACAGTAATTAGAAACATGATAATGAACATACTGCTTTGTTTTAAACGGTTAATTATTAATCTCATAAAAAGCTCATCTCTTATTTTAATTGTTGTTTTCTTCGATATTGACTAGGTGATATACCCATTGTTTTTTTAAATACCTTGCAGAAATAGCTGTGGTCCGAATATCCAACCATACTGCCTATTTCAGAGATCGCTGCTGTATTTTGTTTTAATAGTTTTGACGCCTCTTCTATTCGAATTTTATTTAAATATTCAGTAAAACTTTCTTTATTATGTGTTGTGAAATAGTTTGATAGATAAGATGGATTAAAATGAAAATGTTTAGCCACTTCAGTTAATGTGATTGGCTCTGCATAATGATTAGCAATATATTGCATTAATTTATTTATATTCGGATTCCCCGCTTTACTTTTACAAGATGTAATATGGTGTTTCGCGTTTACTAGAAACTTGTTCCAATGAATAAGAACTTCGCTAGCATTTTCTGACTCATCTATTGCTCGAAGGTATGTATACTTTGCTTTATCTAACTCTTCAATTTCGTATTCCATGTTACTTAGTAAAATCGTTATATTAAAAATAATATTATTAAAAAAAGATTTAAACTCATAAATATCTGTCGTATAGCAAGTAGACAAAGTTAGTACATGTTCCTCTAAGTACTTTAAAGCTGAATCAAAATTCTCCCTCTTAAACTCACTTGTAAACCAATCTAAGTTAAAGCCTTCACACTTTGGAATTGGCTGTGGAAGGTTTTCATGTGTAATAAATAATTGATCAGGAAAATAAAACTTATATTGTAACATTTCCACTAGCATTTTATTGTAAGCGGTCTCTATTTCTTCTAAACTAGAAAACTCTTTGGTTAGGATAAAAGTAGTACCTCGCTCGGTTTCCGCTAGTTTCTTTACATGAGCAACAAGGTTCGATCGTTCACTTTTGTCTATATTAAAAAGGAACACAATGAGATTTTTATCTGGTTTAAAGGAATAATAATTAGTTTTAGATAAGTTAGAACTTAGTAACATTTCAAGCTTCTTTTGCTTATTCGTGATGTAATGACCCATTTCATTTGTTGTTGATTGATGTTCAGAGGGGATACCTAATAAATAGTAACTTTTATAGGGGAAAATTTCAGCGATCTGTTCTGGAACATAATTGACTTCATAGCCAGAAATCAGTTTATATATCATTTTTTCAATTGATAAATGAGAGTCAGACTGTTTTTTTGTTAATTGAAAATGAGGTATTCTATTACTCGCTTTTTTTAACACCTCTAATAGTATTTTGCCATCTAGCTTAGGTTTTAAAATATAATCAACAACACCGCATTGGAATGTAGACCGTACATAATCAAATTCTCCAAAACTACTAAGGATAATAACTTCAATTTGTGGATACTCTTCCTTCACGACCCTTGTCAATTCTTCTCCATCTATAATAGGCATGACAATGTCCGTAATGATAATATGTGGGTCAGTCGAGGCAATGAGCGCTAAAGCTTCTTTTCCATTTGATGCCTCTCCTACAATTTGAAATCCTTCCTCTTCCCAATTAATGTAGTGCTTAATTCCTTGTCTAATCAACAATTCATCGTCTACAATCAATACCCTACATAACTCATCATGTATCAACGCGCTCACTCCTTTATTAGTGACACTTCGTATAAATAAAAAAGTGGCTTGAAGTGGGTTTTAGTCCATCTTTAAGACACTCATCTCTTCATAATTAACGTTAAACAATTAAATCGTATTTCAATAAATATCATTATAGCATTGTTTTTGTCATTTTCTATCAAAATAAAAAACGACATAATTCTTCCGTAAGACTACATTTGTTTTGTGAGTATTTACTAGAAGTTTAGAAAAAAAGATTTTTCTACTATCTCACAACTTTTTATACATAGTATTGAACTTCTTTACCATTTTCATCAATATTAGCCCCAAACACGATCCAGGATATGGTGATCGAATGATTGAGCTCGTTCTTATTGGTATAGATATGGATCAGTATCTTGAATGGAATTCAGTTTATCTAGTGTCGTTTGACCCTCTGTTTCATTATTTAAATTTTAATACACAAAAAATTAAAAAACAACCTTCAGAAGCATCTAAAGGCTGTTTTTCATCTAGGAACATTGAATAGAACCTCTTCTTCATCTATTTGAATGACACTTTATTTATATGGATCAATCGTTTGAATTGTCCCATCAGCGTTATATTTTATTTCAGTGTATTTTACAGAACGTTTATGGTCGACGCCATCGGATAACGTGCAGTCATGATAAAATAAATACCAATTTTCTTTAAATTGCACAATTGAATGATGGGTTGTCCACCCGACAACAGGATTAAGGATGTTACCTTTATGAACGAAAGGTCCTTTGGGGTTTTCACTAATAGCATAGGCTATACGATGAGCTGTCCCAGTAGAGTAGGATAAGTAGTAATAGCCATTATATTTATGAACCCAAGGTCCCTCGAAAAATCTTCTTTCCTCATCACCAGCGAGAATTGGGTTTCCTTCTTCATCAACAATTGAAATTTCTTGTGGCGTTTCTTTGAACGTTAACATGTCATCACTTAACTCAGCGACGATTGGCCCTAAAGCAGGTTCATCCTCAGCAGGGCCTTCTGCATCGTGTTGATAAGTTCCTGTCTGCCATTTTTCTAATTGACCTCCCCAAAGACCACCAAAATAACAGTACGCTTTTTCATTATCATCGACAAGTACAGCAGGATCGATACTGAAACTTCCCGGAATATAACTCTCTTCTGCCTTAAATGGGCCTGCAGGAGAAGAGCTAGTGGCTACACCAATTCTAAAAATATCATCCTTATCTCTAGCAGGGAAAAATAAATAATACGTATTATTCTTATAAGCTGCATCCGGTGCCCATAATTGCTGCTTTGCCCATGGAATATCTTTTAAATGAAGTGCTTCACCATGGTCGATGCAAGGTGAATTAAAATCCTCCAATGACAATACGTGATAATCTTCCATCGCATATTGGTCACCGTTAACATTTGATGGGCCATCATGATCAAGATCATGGGAAGGATAAATGTAAATTTTTCCTTCAAATACATGAGCAGAAGGATCGGCAGTATAAATATGGGAAACTAAAGGGGTATTCGGTTTTGTATTTTTATTCATTATATCTTCTCCTTATTTCATAATTACCTTAAATGAGCAATATAAAACTATATGTAGTTGCGAGTGATTTAACGCAACTACATATAGTTACTTAATGGGGATAATATTGAATTATGAAATTCATTAATTCAACAATTTCTTCATTCGTTCTACGACGTTACCTACTGAAAATCCGTACTCAGCTACAACTTTGTTCATCGGCGCAGATGCCCCAAATTGGTCAATTGCAATAATATCACCTTGATCTCCTACGTATTTATGCCAGCCAATCGAAGAGCCCATTTCTACAGCTAAACGTGCTTTGATTGCTGAAGGAAGAACACTTTCTTTATATTGTTGTGTTTGTTGTTCAAAGCGATACCAACTTGGCATACTAACGACCGATACGTAAATACCTTTCTTTTCAAGTTCCTTTTGTGCTTCAACAGCTAAAGGTACTTCTGACCCTGTAGCAATAATTAATCCTTCAGCCTTGCTGTTCGCTTCTGAAATCACATAAGCTCCTTTTGTAACTCCTTCATAAGCGACATCGACACTTTCAGCAGTTGTCATTAAGTCTTGACGGCTAAGTGCTAATACTGTCGGTTCATCCTTACTTTCAACAGCAACTTTCCACGCAGCAACGGTTTCATTACTGTCTGCTGGACGAATCACATTTAATCCTGGCATCGCTCTAAACGCCGCTAACTGTTCGACAGGTTCATGCGTTGGTCCGTCTTCTCCTACAGCGATACTGTCATGGGTGAACACGTAAGTAACCGGTAACTTCATTAGTGCAGATAGGCGAATTGCTGCACGTAAGTAATCAGAAAATACGAAGAATGTTGCACCAAAAGGCTTCACTCCTCCGTGTAATGCCATTCCGTTGAGCATGGCCCCCATCGCAAACTCACGAACTCCGTACCAAACATTACGACCACTATAATTTTGTCGAGTAAAATCCGCTTCCCCTTTTAACATTGTTTTGTTGGAAGAAGCAAGGTCAGCAGATCCACCAAAGATTGCTTTTACTGCTTTTGCAGCTGCATTTAAAGCTTCTCCACCTGAAGAGCGTGTCGCCACTTTATCTTTGCCTGCGACGTACGTAGGAAGTTCTGTATCCCAGTCAATTGGCAACTCACCATTCATTGCTAATGTTAATTGTTCCCCAAGTTCAGGGTATTGTTGTTGATATTGTTCGACTAACTTATTCCAGTCATTCGCAACCTTATCTCCCCGTTGTTTCAAACTTTCGAAATGGTCACGAACTTCTGAAGGAATGTGGAAAGGTTCCTCTGAAACCCAAGCATAGTTTTCTTTTGTAAGCTTTATTTCTTCACTACCTAATGGCGCACCGTGAGAAGCAGATTTCCCACCTTTATTTGGTGAGCCATAACCAATTGTTGTTTTTACTTCGATTAATGATGGTCGCTCATCTTCCTTCGCTAAACGAATCGCATCATTAATTGCTTCTAAATCATTTCCATCTTCCACTAAAAGGTAGTGCCAACCGTATGCTTTGAAACGATCAGCGACACTTTCAGAAAAAGCCATATGAAGCTCACCGTCTAATGAAATATCATTTGAATCATATAAAACAACTAATCTACCAAGTTGTAGGTGTCCTGCTAACGACGCAGCTTCAGCACTAACTCCTTCCATTAAATCGCCATCACCACAAATGCTATATGTATAATGGTCAATTACGTTATAGTCTTCACGGTTAAAGGTAGCCGCTAAGTGTCGTTCTGTCATTGCCATTCCAACAGCCATCGCAAACCCTTGGCCTAGTGGACCAGTTGTTGCATCAACCCCTGCCGTATGCCCAAACTCTGGGTGTCCCGGTGTTTTACTTCCCCACTGACGGAAATTTTTCAAATCATCTAAACTAACATCATAACCTGTTAAATGAAGAATACTATATAACAGCATAGAACCATGGCCAGCTGATAATACAAAGCGGTCGCGTTCAAACCAATTCGGGTTGCTCGGACTATGCTTCATTACATTACTGTAAAGTGAGTATGCCATCGGGGCAGCTCCCATCGGCATTCCTGGATGTCCTGAATTCGCTTTCTCAATACCGTCGATTGATAATGTTCGAATTGTATTAATGGATAATTGTTCAATCGTTTGTTGTGTTGTTTTCAAAAAAACACTTCCTCTCTATCTTTATAAAATAAGTTGTTTTGCTAAAACTTCACGATTATCGATAACTAAAACTCTTGACCCCTCCACCCCCTCTAACCATTCGAGTGTTTTTTCGACAAGCTTAATTGCTAACACACGATCAGCAGCAGAAGGATAAGGGCCAACACATTGCGCTTCATCAATTTCGATAATCTTAAAATCTACTTCATCTGTAAAAGCGAGTTTTCTTTTTAACAAATTACCATCTATTTTCTTGTTCATAAACAAGAAAACATAGGTTTCACCATTGCCTGCTCTTGCTTCAATTTCTAACTTCACTTTATTAACTTCTTCTTGTGACTCAGTATTAGAAACGACAATTCCATTTACAGCAATAGCTGAATCTAAAAGTAATGAATTTGTCGAGCGACCAGGAATTTGAATTCCAAACACACGAATATGGTCTAAAACTAAAGAACTAGCCGTATCTTTTATTTGTAAAACACCGTTTAATACTGAGTTTAATGCAGTATCATATCCCAATGTACTATCTGATTCGAGAGCATCGTTGTAGATCGAAGAAGGAATACATAAAACGTTCGTTCGATCTTTCAATAATTCATAGATGAGTAACGTTTCTTTAATTGGTCCAATGACAAGTAAAGCTTCAATCTTTTCACTAGTAACACTATTTTGAAGAAGTTGTGCTGTTTCTTTCATAAATGGAGTACATTTTAATTCTAGTTGAGATCTTTTATTTCTAATAACCGCCTGTACTAGATGCAATGACATAAACGTGTAGTTCCGAGCAGTAGAATCATATTCAACACCAACAAGGTTTGCATTCTCTCTAACTTTTTCCCCGAGATGAAAAAGAAAATCTTTTACGCCCCCTGTATTCATTCCTACATTCATTACACCAATTTTCATGATCGATCCCCCTATTGAATTTAATTTTTTCGAAATTTCTTTAACCCTTCGTTTAACCCTTTTGTTTGTACATAAACATCCTTATAAATCCGGAAAAGTTCTTGATACTTCTCTACATTTTCAGGAATTGGTTGATAAGCTTTAGCTTCTGAAGTGAATACATCCGCACATTGTTGCAAGCTCGCAAACCACTGACTGCCATATGCGGCTAACATGGCCGCTCCAACAGCCGGTCCTTGTTCACTAGATAGCTTTACAATGGTTGCATTAAACACATCCGCTTGAGTTTGGAGCCATGTATCATTTTTCGCTCCACCACCGATTGAAATAATCGTATCGATCTTCTTCCCACTTTTACGGAAAATTTCAATTGATTCGTTTAATGAGAAAGTAATTCCTTCAATCACCGCACGGGCGAAATCAATACGCTCATGAGAAGCCTCCATACCAATAAAACTTGCACGGATATTTGCATCTGCATGTGGTGTTCTTTCACCTACTACATACGGAGTGAAAAGTAAGCCGTTCGCACCTACTGGAACATCCTCCAACCCATCAAGAAGAGTTTCGAAGTCTTCGTTTTTGCCAAAGGTATCTTTAAACCAACTTAAGCTATACCCTGCCGCAAGTGTCACACCCATTGTGTAGTATGCTTTTTCTTCACCGTGGTTAAAATAATGAACTTTCCCTTCAAAATCACGATCATTTCTTTCTTCATAAGAAAGGACAACACCAGATGTACCGATACTACAAAGTGTTTTACCTTCTGATAAAATCCCTGAACCAATCGCACCGCAAGCGTTATCGGCCCCACCAGCAAATACTTTCGTTGTTGCTGCTAGACCCGTTTCAGTAGCGAATTGCTCTGTGAGTGTTCCAACAAACTGATGGGAAGCTACTAATGATGGACACAGTTGAGGATCTACACCAACAAGTTCACAAACATCTTCGCTCCAACTTTTTTCAGCAACATTTAATAGTAGTGTTCCAGCTGCATCAGAGTACTCACTATGAATTTGTCCCGTCATTTGATAACGTAAGTAATCTTTCGGCAACATAAACACAGCCGCTTTTTCATAAGTTTCTCTTTCATATTGCTTCACCCATAGTAACTTCGGTAATGTAAACCCTTCTAATGCAGGATTTTTTGTAATTTGTAACAGGCGCTCTTCACCTAAAATATCGTAGATTTGCCCGCACTGCTCAGTCGTTCTCGTATCATTCCATAAAATTGCATTTCTAAGCACTTCATTATTTTTGTCTAATAAAACGAGGCCGTGCATTTGCCCAGAATAGCTAATTCCTTCAATATTTGAAACATCACCATCAAACCGAGCAACTAATTCTTGTAAAGCAGAGGTTGTTTTTTCAACCCATTCTGTTGGATTTTGTTCACTATACCCTGATTTTTCTTGAATTAAAGGATAGGCTTTCGACGCTTCATCACACACTTTACCTTCTTGATTCATTAAAATAACTTTTACTGCACTTGTTCCGAGATCTACTCCAATGACATATTTCATCGATCATCATCCTTTTTATAGTCGATTTAAAAATATGCTGGAAAACGAGTGTCGTCCAGCATATTTTCGTTACATTCACTTTTTATAATTAGGCGTTATTTGAAGAGATAGCTTCAAGTAAATATTTGTTTAAAATTGCTTTTAAATGCTCTTGACGACCAGACTTGTTTGTCGTAACTTTGTCAATTTCTAAAGCGTGCTTTTGTAAAGAATGGAAATCGGCTTTTCCTTCTACGATGTCAAGACCAATTCCTTCTGTGAAGCTGCTATAGCGATCAGCAACAAAATCTTCTAATACTTTATCTTCAAGCATACGTTGTGCTACTTTCGTACCGATAGCAAATGCGTCCATACCTGCAATATGTGCATAGAATAAATCTTCAGTATCAAATGAACCACGACGTACTTTTGCATCAAAGTTTAATCCACCAGAACCTAGTCCGTCATTTTTAATGATTTCATACATTGCTAATGTGGTTGAGTAAAGGTCTGTTGGGAATTCGTCAGTGTCCCACCCAAGTAGTGTATCACCTTGGTTAGCATCTACTGATCCTAACATACCGTTAATACGTGCCACATGTAACTCATGCTCGAAAGTATGTCCAGCAAGTGTTGCATGGTTCGCCTCGATATTAAACTTAAATGTATCTTGTAAGTCATATTGTTGTAAAAATGCTAATCCTGTAGCAACATCAAAGTCATATTGGTGCTTTGTTGGCTCTTGAGGTTTTGGTTCAATTAAAAATTGAGCATCAAAACCAATTTCTTTAGCATAGTCTTTCGCCATATGGAAGAAGCGAGCAAGGTTGTCTAACTCAAGTTTCATGTTTGTATTTAATAAAGTATCGTAACCTTCACGTCCACCCCAGAATACATAGTTCTCAGCACCTAGCTCTTTACCAATTTCTAAGCCTTTTTTCACTTTCGCTGCTGCATAAGCAAACACATCAGCATTCGGAGCAGTTGCAGCACCGTGTAACCAACGACGATGTGAAAACATGTTTGCAGTGTTCCATAATAATTTCGTTTTACTTGTTTTCATGTATTCTTGGATCATTGGAACAATAATATCTAAGTTTTTAAATGTTTCACTTAATGAATCCGATTCAGGAGCAACATCAAAATCATGGAAACAGAAATATGGTACATCTAATTTTTCAAAGAATTCAAAAGAAGCTTCTACACGCGCTTTTGCTAAATCAATTCCTGTTAAGTGATCGTACGGTCTAACCATTGTCCCTTGTCCGAAAGGGTCATTTCCTTCACCAGTAAATGTGTGCCAATATGATACGGCAAAACGCATGAAATCTTCCATTCTTTGACCGTTAATCATTTCTCCAGGGTTATAATATTTAAATGCAAAAGGATTATTTGTATTAGGCCCTTCGTACGCAATTTTGTTAATGTTTTTGAAATAAGTCATTTAAAATTCCTCCAATTTATATGTTTTTATTTATAATTCTAAAATTGCCGGTCGTTTCAGCGTGGCATCGTTACCTAGATTTATATTCAATTGTGGCCAACCACTATTTGAAACTGTAATTATTTCAGACTTTGTACTTTCTGCAACTATCGTATCTTCCGATTTTGTCCCTTTAATCGAAGGGTTCCAAGCAAATGCTTGGTTTACTTGAATTATCTCTTCAGTCATTGAGGTAATCAAGTAATCTCGGTTTTGATAACCAATCGCTCCACCTTGATGGTGATACTTCCACTCACCACGATAACCTGCAACTTCATAAAACCGCTTCATTTTCTCGAACATTTGTCCGGCTGTTGTTCCAACTTTCGTTGCTTCAATAAGTTGCGCGTCGATGGTGGCGGTTAACAAAAATTTATCGTTCAAACTTTGTGATAATTTCCCTTTATGAACAATCCTTGTTAAAGCGACAATTAAACCTTTATACGAAACACATGATACGACCATACATTTTTTCTCAAACCGTTTATTCGTTGCGATAGGGTGCCTAAAAAGATCAATCCGTTCATCACAAGCGATTAACGTAACTGTAGGTAATAATCCGTTAGATAAATAAACTCGGTTTAAGTTTGCAGCGATCTCTAATTCGGTTTGTCCAGGAGTAATCGTCATACAAAACTGTTCCATCAGTTCGGTGGCTTTTGAACCTAAGTCTCTGTATCTATTAAGCTCTAACTCTGTTAATGAGAAACGCAATTCACTTAATTCAGCGACTTTTAAATCAAAGCCGTCCAATAAAGTATCTGTTGCCACTTTTCCTTTCTTAACGACTTTCCATACTACTGAAGCAACATCTTCATACCAAGGATATTCAATAACTTCAATTGGCAAAGAAGCAATTTCTTCGTTTACAACGCGTGGTTTTTCGATTGTATTAGTTACTAAATAAATATTGTCATTTGTCACTAGTAATCCACATTCACCTGTTTCACTGTTATAAGGAATTCCGTTATAACCACCACTCGTTAACCAAGCAAAGTTGTCTGTCCTTTGATAGAAAACAGCATCATAATTTTCTCTTTGTAAGAACCCCCTTACAATTTTCAATTTAGTTGTTAAATCTTCCACTCGTGATTGAACTTCTATGAACATTTTCCACCTCGCTCAAGCAAACAAAATTGTGATTTAATTTCTTCAATGTTTTTTAACTTACAAACATATTGTAACAGCAAAAACTTAGTTTGTCTATCGAATGAACTAAGTTTTTGTTAGGAAATTTTATTTCGATTAAAAACTAGTGTAATTAATACTCCTTATTTTAGGAATCCTCTCTAATATAGATCAAATTATTTAACTGGTAGATACAACTTTTCCACTAAAGGATCTATACTTTCATATACGGTTGCCTCGCACCATCCTACACCTACTGTCATTACACCCAACATCCTTATTCACACTTCTTTAGTTTGTACATCGAACAAACTAAGTTTCCTTTTTACAATAATTTATGGTATAACTAGTATTATAGAGTTCAGTAAAATCTTTATTTTAAAAAAATGATAGGGAGCTAAACAAATGTCTTGGAATCAGCAATTAGTAAAGCTTAATAATAAATCATTAGTGTTAAAAATGATTAAAGATGAAGGCCCTCTCTCTCGTGCGGAAATTTCACAACGTCTAGGATTAACAAAAGGAACTGTTTCTTCATTAGTTAATGAATTATTAAATGAAAGTTTTTGTTATGAGACAGGCCCTGGGGAGTCAAGTGGAGGAAGGCGACCTGTTATGCTCTTATTTAATAAATCATCAGGGTATTCGATTGGCATTGACTTAGGTGTTAATTATATTTTAGGTGTATTATCAGATTTAAACGGAAAAATAGTTGCCGAAAAGAAGATCCGTCTTTATGATACAACCTTTGATGAAACCGTAATCATCCTAAAAAATGTAATTAATGATTTACTGAGCGATGCCCCAAACAGTAAATATGGAGTCGTTGGTATCGGCATCGGTGTCCCAGGGATCGTTAATAAACAAAGTGAAATTTTACTAGCCCCAAATTTAGGCTGGAAACATGTTCATCTAAAAGAGGAAATTGAAAAAGAATTTCAGTTACCTGTCATTATCGACAATGAAGCAAATGCGGGAGCATACGGAGAAAAAGTTTTAGGTGCTGGTCAAAATTATGAAGACATCATTTATATAAGTGCAGGAATCGGGATCGGTGTTGGATTTATTTTAAACAATGAGCTATACCGTGGAAAAAATGGTTTTTCTGGGGAACTTGGACATATGATTATTGAAGTGAACGGAAAAACTTGTAGCTGTGGCAGTAGTGGTTGTTGGGAACTTTATGCATCAGAACGAGCACTATTAACCGAAGCAAAAAGATTACCTTTCCTTCCTCTGAAGGAAAAAGAACTAACACTAGAGTCGTTAATCGAAGTGGCCAATACAAATGAAGAAATTGCCCATTATTTTAAACAAGTTGGTCATTATTTAGGAATTGGCATTAATAATATCATAAATACGTTCAATCCCGAACAAATTATTATCGGTAACCGTTTGGCAATGGCAAAAAAGTGGATCGAAGAACCTGTAAAACAAGTTGTTGAAAGGTATACGTTAAAACAACATCAAACGGACTTAACAATTACTTTTGCTGAGCTATCGGTATACTCGACAGCCTTAGGAGTATCCGCTTATGCGACCGAGAATTTCTTACTCTCTGACTTGCTTCAGCAATAAATAAAAGACGACTTTATAATCCATCACTTGGATACAAGTCGTCCTTTTTTCTTTTTATCAATATTTAAAAAGCTTTGGTAACAAGACCACATGATGATATAAGCAATTACACTTCCACCAAAAAACACCGCTAATTGAGGAATGATTAGAAAAATGTAATAAAATAAAACTAAGCCTAAGATCATAATAATATTATTAATTGGATTAATAATTACGATTAAAAAGGAGTTTTTTACAACTTGATAAAGTCTTACATTGTAATGAACATACGTAGGAAAAAGGTATAATGCCACTAAACTAAAAAGAAGTACTAAAAGAAAAAAAGCATATTTACTTATTTGAATGAGCGGATCATTGCTGAACATTATAACGTAATTTTGTATATAAAGGACATACCCTATAGCCACAAAGATCCATCCAATAACGTTCCCTTTAAAAAATTCTTTTTTATAGCTTTGCCAAAACGTTTTAAAAATTGGAGTGTCAGGTTGATCCATCAGCCATTTTCGAACGACAGAAAACATTGCGATCGTAGCTGGGAAAACTCCTGATACAAGTAAGCCGACAAAGGAAAAAGCAATCCATAAAATATTCACATAAGCAAGCCTCATAATCCATTCACAAACTCTGTACAAAAAACTTGTTACAAAATTCACTTCTGCCCACTCCTTAAACGGTTCATATATTATCTACGATAACAAGTTTAGGGCTGTCCGATAAGTGTCTGATACTTTCTTTTAGGACAACCCCCTTTATATTTAACCACTTATTTTGTAAAGATACTACTTAACGCCCGTTATTTTTCTTGGAGCCAAAGAATGCTTGTCACACCTCTTGGATAATATTTACTACCACTAATTTCTCCGGAAATGATTTGATCACTCCAACTCCAAACAGACAATGTAGGATGCGTTAACCATTCAACATGGGCTGCGTCTGCTCGCTTTCCTTTTTCGTCCCATGTTAAGCCGAGTATTTCACGAGCGATAAATTGTGACAAATAAATTTTACTGAGCCATGAGTTATTACTAGTTGAAGAGATTTTCCAACCTCCATTTTCAAATAAGCATACGCCATCAACTAAAACTGTATCTAAATGCTTTTTGAGTGCTTTGATATATGGACCAAAACGACCATTAGGATCTAACGCATCTTTACAATTCGTAAAGTACGGGAACACTAAGCCTTCAATCGCTGGAATAATTTTAGAATCATTTCCTTCTCCAACAACCGCTGGAATGTAGCCGTCTTCAGTCACAAAGCTCACGATTGTTTCAGCAGCTCTTTCAGCTTGTAAGCCCGCTTCCTTCGCTAATTCAACTTCTCCATTGTCAGCAAAAATCTTTTCTAACGCTATATAAGACGCCCAACACTTTCCAGCCATATAAATATTATTTCTTGCTTGGCCTAACGAAACATCAAGACTATCATAAGTCGTAATCTCTGCTCCACCCATAACACGAGTAGAATCTAACCCCATAATTCCATTTCTTTTTTCAGCAACTGGATGGTCGCGATTCAATAAACTTTCAAAACATTTATTAAAAATTTCCATATTGTTTTCTATCCATTTTTTATCTTCTGTTTGCTCTAGATAAACAGCCGCACATAGTATCCAATTCACCAATTGTTCATGAGTCATATGTGAGAAACAGCCGTCTAATCCGTATAATTCATACGAGGAATATTGTGGTCTTGAGATCGTATTTGCAACACCCATATCATGTGTAAAGCTTATCCCACCAGGATATTCTGTTTCATCATTTGGAAAACGAACTTTATCCTCATAGCTAAATCTTTTAACAAACATATCTAATTCATTTTTTACTGTCCATGGGTTCATTTTCAACTCAAAAAATAGTTGATCAACCGTTAAATCAAACGTATTCATCATTCGATATTCGCCTTCATTAACTACCCAAAACGGCTCGCCACCAACATCTAAAAATTGTGTGCTACCGTAATAGCTTCTAATAGAGTGTGCCATCATAAATTTTTGGTCTTCTGTTAAATGCTCGGCATCATTAACTAGTTGGTTCGCTTTTATCGCACGCTCTTTTACTACATCTACGTTTTGTAGGGCGTATTGAGCGACTTCTTCGATGTTTTTAAAATAACGAGTATAATAATATGACGTATCTAGACCAGCTGTAACATAGCCTGAACGGTGGAAACAAATTGCAAATTGATACGTTTTTCGAGTTCCAGCAGGTACATCCATAATTAATGATGCAACTGGCCCTAAACCGAATGTCCAGTTTTCTTGAATAGTAGTCATTAAAATATTTTCCAAACTAAAGTGCATTGCCGATTTGACTTCTTTATTAGAAGCTGCAATTGCCGTTATTCGTCCCTGACCTACACCAGCAATATCTTGGCACTTATCATCTAATCTTCTCATCGAACTGTATGCATCATTACCTTCGTAACCCAAAAACGCTCTTCTCGTTTTCGTTCCTTTTGTATTATCGATCGTTAGTTCAGCTATAACAGCTGGCATGATCGTTGATTTCAACTCTTCATCTGAACTATCCGTCGGGTCTGGAACAGATTGTGCTTGTGAATAAATTGTAAAAGTTAGATCTCCGGCTTTCCAAGTGTCTGTTCCTAACTGAAAATCACGTTCTATATTTTCTTTTTCAAAAGGAAAAATCATTTTTGGTTTATCAGGATTAGGGTCTGGATTTTCAATATCATAACGTTTACTTTCATCTTCACCTGTAGCAAAAAATGGTAATGCCTCATATATTCCATCTCGATCGATAGATTCAACACCTACAAAAATGTTTTTACGAGGTGAACGACCTAATTCTAAGTCAAGTCCTCCCCCACTCCCTGGAAATCCTAAAGTAAAACTAGAGAATGCTCCAATTGGTGAATGATGAGCATTAAAAAACATATTTTTTCCCATTCTATCTCCCTACTTTCTTCAAGATATACTAACTAGAAAAGCGCAAGGCGCCCGCCTATCGGCTTAAACCACCGCAAGGGTAGGGCTGAAGTCGTAGAACCGATGGCGCCTGGAGCTAGACAGCTGCCAAAGTTCAAATATTTTATACTTCCTTATCTTTTAAGAAATTATCCTTTAACTGCTCCTGATGAAATACCTTCAACGATTTTATTACTTAAGAAGAAGAATGCAATTAAGATCGGTAAAATACTAATAACTAAAGTAGCACCAATTGCTCCCCATTCCGTCATATATTGACCTACGAAATTTTGAATTCCAACGGTTAGCGTTTTATATTTATCGGAACTAATAAATGTGTTAATAAAAATAAACTCATTCCAGTTGTAAATCATGTTAATAATCGCTGTTGTCGCAATTACAGGCATTGTCATCGGTAATGTAACTTGAAAGAAAATCCGATGAACTGAGCAACCATCGATGACCGCAGCTTCTTCAATTTCACGTGGTAACGTATAATAAAAACCGAGCAAAATCATTATCGTCAACGGAAGGTTAAACGCCGTATAAGTTAAGACAATCGCTATCGGATTATCGATTAAATTCACTCTTAGGAAAAAATCGAATAATGGAATTAACGTCGAATGTACCGGGATCATAATCCCTACCATAAAGAGTCCTAAAACAAGTTTATTAAGCTTCCATTTCATTCTTGTAATTGCAAATGTTACTAAACTAGCTGATAAAACCGTTAAAATTACGGCAGTGGCAGTAATCCATACACTATTAAAGAAGTACAAGCTTATATTTCCTTCTGTCCAAACAGTTATATAGTTTCCCCACTGTGGATTACTAGGTAATGAAAATGGTGAGTCGTTAAATACTTCACTATTCGTTTTCAGCGAAAAGAATACCAACCAAATCAACGGGTAAATTTGGAAAAAAGCTATGATACCTAGTATTGTATAAAGGACTACGAAACCAATTTTACTTAACAAGCTACCTGTAGAATTTTGAGGGTCTAACTTAGGAGCTTGTTGTTTTTCTTGTTGTACTGTTACTTCATTCATCATTTTCCCCTCCTTTAATATTGGATCTCTTCATCTGAAACCGTTAATTTTCTAATGAGCCACGTTATCACGAGAATAATCAATAATAAGAAAAATCCAATCGCACTTCCGTAACCAAAATTGTATGAACCAAAGGCCTGTTTATACATGTAGGATGCCATAACTTCACTTGCACCGTTAGGACCTCCACCGGTCATTACGTAAATTAAATCAAAGTACTTTAATGAGCCGACAATCGCTAACACAATCGTTATTTTAATGATATTTGAAATTAACGGAAGTTTAATTTTATATCCAATTTGAAACGGAGTTGCCCCATCAATTTTCGCAGCTTCAATAATTGAATCTGGAATGTTCTTTAAGGCTGCATAGTAGATTAAAATGTAAAAACCAGCATATTGCCAAATAATAGGAATAAAAATTGCAAATAATACGATATTTGGATCTGATAGCCATGCTGGTGGATTATTAACGCCAATACTCATTAAAAAACTATTTACTACACCGTTTGTAGGGTGGTAAATTTTCAACCATAGCTGAGCGATTGCTACAGAAGATAACAACATCGGTATTAAATAAATTTTTCTAAGTAAATTCGCACCTTTAATTTTCCCTGCTAAAATTAAAGAAATAACTAAGTAACCTACTAAACTCAATGCAGAAAAGGCTGCTAATAGAAATGAGTGATACACACTTGTCCAAAACATCCCATCTGTTATGAGTCTTCGATAGTTTTCGAGCCCAACAAACGTCATTTCTCCGATTCCGTCCCATTTCATTAACCCGTAATAGCCTGTTAATGCGATCGGAATATAGATTAGTAGCATGATTAGAAAAAGTGCGGGGAATACATATAGTGCAATGATAAATTTATTTGACATGACTTTATTCATAGTTTCATCCCCTTTATATTCGGATAAAATTTAAAAGTGAAGGACATACCCGTAATGAAAGATATGCCCTTATTAACGTTAATTTTTTACTTAGTCTTCACTAGATAAAGCTTCTTCATGTCTTTCGGCAAACTCTTCTGGCGTAACTTGCTCACCGAATAAGGCTTGGATCATATTTAAATGTACTTGTGCTACCGATGAGCTCATTTGAACATCTGCATACAATGTAATATTGCTCGCATTATTTAACTCATCTAATACATCAATATACATTTCTGGTAAGTCCAATGTAGAAGTATCAACCATTGTTGCTGGGATTACACCTGCATCTTCAACAGATCTTTTTCCCCACTCCTCAACGAAAAATCTTACAAATGCTTTTGCTTCATCTTTAACGTCAGAGTTTTCAGCAACGAATAAACCAACGCCCGGTCCACCTACGAAGCTGTTAATGTCGCCTTGTCCACCATCAACCATCGGGAACTTAAAGAAGTCAATTGCATCTCTAAATTCTTGAGGTACACTTTCGTTTGTTGTGAAGTTTGGCAATTCCCAAGAACCCATTAAATACATAGCTGCTTGATTATTCATAAATGGACCTTTTGCTTCATCATTTGATAGTCCATTAAATCCTCTTACGAAAGCGTTCATTTCTACTAAATTTTGAAGTTCTTCAGCAGCTTGAATTAATGCAGGGTCTTCAAAAGTACCAGTACGATTAATCGCATTAGTTAATGTATCTGGACCACCAATGCGATCTGCTAAATACATATACCACATCGAACCTGTCCATGCATCTCTGTTTCCTACAGTAATCGGTGTTACACCGTTATCAACTAACGTTTCAACAATATGTTTAAATTCTTCAAAAGTTTCTGGAACATCTAAGCCGTGTTCTGCAAAGATCTCTGTATTGTAATAAATTGGGGCAATGTTTAATTCAAGTGGAAGCGCATACGCTTGTTCATTGTAAGAAAACGCATCTACTGTGCCAGGAATGAACAATTCACTAAAGTCGCCATCAAGCATATCATCAATAACTGCAAATTTATTTCCTCTAGCAAAAGGCTCTAATGCACCTGCTGCCCAAGTCATTCCCACATCTGGAAGGTTGTTAGATGACGCTAAAATTTGTAAACGCTCTCTATATTGTTCTACTGATAACACTTCTGTTTCAACTTTTACATTTGGGTTTTGACTTTCAAAGTCACTAATAATGTCTCCTACAATCAGGTTGTGCTGTTCTGCACTACCTGATGGCCATAAGTGCATGAAATTAACTGTAACTTGTTCATCACTACCTGCACTTGAACCATTGTCTGTACTAGAACCGTTGTCTGCGTTACTTTCATTTGAGCCAGAACACGCAGCTAAAACTAATAAAAACAATGTGAAAACAGAAAACAATGTAATCGCTTTCTTTTTAAACAAATAAATTACCCCCTACTACTTTGTATTTGTGTCCCTTTTTGTTGAACACAAATTAATTGTAGCACCATTTGTTATTTCGAATAAGGTAAGTACGATTGGGTAAAATGCTACTATTTTTAGATTATTTTAATTTTTTATACTTGCTCGGTGTTAAACCTTCATACTCTTTAAAAGTTTTAATGAAGTACTTTGAGGTCGTATAACCGACGGCTTCTGCTATTTCAGCGACCGAGAATTGTGTCGTTAACAACAAATTCTTCGCCTTCTGAATTCTAGAGCGTGTCACATACTCACTAAACTTCATATTCGTATGTTCTTTAAACAGCACACTAAAATAGCTCGAATTTAAATGAACATGAGCAGCCACTTCCTTTAATGTCAGTGGATGCTCCAAATTCTCTTCAATAAAATCTATCGCTTTTTTTATAGAACCTATATACTCTTCCTCAGACTTTATATTTACTAAACTATCATCTACTACCTTTTCAATCATGTCGCTTCGATAGCGTTTTTCCTCTACTTGTAAAGCTTTTTCTACTTCATCAATTAATTTTTGCTTTTTTATAGGCTTTAATAAATAATTAACAACACCTATCTCTATCGCTTCTTGAGCATAGCTAAAATCTGAATAAGCTGAGATTATAATCACTACCGGAAGATGGTTTTGCTCCTTCAATATTTTTAGCATTTCAAGCCCAGTCACCTCTGGCATTGATATATCAGTAATTAAGACGTGAATTGTTTGCTGCTCTAAGATTTCGATGGCCGTTTGCGCATTTGGCGCAGCTAAAATTTCATGATTTCCACTGGACCACGACTCGAGAGTTTTTTTCAATCCTTGCAAAGTAATTGGCTCATCATCAACGATTAATATCTTCTTCCCCATAATTCCCCTCCCATTTTAATGGTATCTTGAACTGACAACACGTTCCTTTATTTAATTCACTACTGATTTTTACACCGACACTCGTATTAGGATAATAAAGCTTTAACCTTTGATCGACATTGACAATCCCAATACCGTTTTTACTTTTAATGATTGTCTCTCCTGTTTTTAATTGGTCATTTAATACCTCGACAGTTTCTTTCTCTATCCCTTTACCGTTGTCACTAACCTCAAATACTAAATAATCTTCTGCAGGAGATTTTTTTATAGTAACTGAGGTTTTTCCTTGTCCAATTTTATTACTAATGCCGTGGATGATCGCATTTTCAACTAAAGGCTGAATAATCAATTTGGGTATTTTTACATCTTCGAACTGTGGTGGCACTTGAATTTCCCAACAAATATTCTGTAATCTAAATTTCATGATTTGCATATATTTTTCTACATGGTTTAATTCCTGACTGATCGTTACCCATTCTTCGTTATTATTTTTATCGATCGTATAACGAAATAACTCAGACATTGCCACAATAAGATCAGCTAACTTATCGTCACCTTTTTCCTCTAATGACCAATAAAGTGCATTTAATGTATTAAAAAGAAAGTGAGGATTAATTTGTGATTGCAAAGCTTTTAACTCTATTCTACTTCGACTTAGCTCTTTTTCATAAACTACTTGGATTAAATGGTTAATTTCTTCAACCATGTCATTATAAGTAGTATTTAACTCGTTGATTTCAATCGTTGAAGGTACATCTATATTAATAGCGAGTTCCCCTTCTCCTCTATTTTGCATCGTCCTTGTCAACTGAAAAATCGGTCGCGTAATCATTGTCGAAAGAAAATATGACAAAATCACAAATAAAATGAAGCCGAAAAGGGCAGATGAGTAAGTCGCTGTCTTTAATACAGAAACACCTTCCGTCAATGTTTCCACAGGTTTCAAGATTGTTAACGTCCAACCTGTGTAATTGGACACTTGTTTCACGTACATATAGTCGTTCCCGTCTATCAGAATGACTCCTTCATCTTTTTCTAAAACTTGTTCGTAATCCCCGGTGTAATTTGAAATAATTGGTTCTTTGTTTTTGTCTAATAAAATTGTATATTCTTCACTTGATGGTAACTTTCTAGTTTCCATTAAGTGAAAATAATTAGGGTTGACTTGAATTAATAGATAGCCTCCGTTAGCGAAAGAATGATCGATTAAATTAACTTGTCTAATGGCTAAAAAATAACCTGGGTCTTTCGGATCTTCACCGATCCAGACGAGCCCCCCATTAGCAACGTTTGCTTCAATCAGCCACTTTCTTTCAATACGATCAGTCAACATAGCTTCATCAAGGGGAATTACTTTACTGAAATCTTTTGTATAAAGTTCAAACGATGCGATGGCATTGGTATAAATTAAATACCTATTCACTTCTTCCATTATTGATTGTCGCTCACGAAAACTAGGTGTTTGCCTCATAAGATCATCAAGCAAATATTGTTGTAAATTCGAATTTGTCGCAACTTGAACACTTAAATTGTTGATTTGTTCATAAAGCGAATCGATCCTTCCTGAAGCTTCAACTGCCGTATGGCGCATTTGTCCTTCGGATTTATCTGTAATCAAATTTAAAACGATACTGTAAGTAATCGTACCAACGACTATAAGACTAATAAACATTACAAACAAATAAACAATTAGAATTTGATTTCGAAGAGTATTATATTTGCCTAATAAAAAGTTCATGTGCGTAACAACCCTTCTTAATGAGTGAATTTCATAATTACTATAATGAGCTAAATTAAACTATATGTAGTTGCGAAAAATTTAACACAACTACATATAGTTACATAAAGGCAAATATTGAATTTGAAATTCATTAAATTTAGAAAGAATACAATTATATTATTATATAATAACAAAACTACTAAAAAGAATACAACGCTTTCATTCCCTTAGGGAATAGTCCCTTGTTTGATAGTGATGTTTTTTGATTGTTTTTACTCTAAAGAAGTAATTACTATACCAACGCATTACTCCCTTACCCAACACACTTTAGCTTTTTAGGCACAACAAAAAGAGGCTGTGAATGGTTACGTTCCGCAAAACGTGCGATATGAATGGTTGGAAGGTGAAGGCTGTGCAAAATAATAATCTGCGCCTTGTTCAGCCGAGTGTGCAAATAGTTGTGAGAGGACCTCAAGAAGGCGCTTCATCACACTATAATCTCCTTTTTGCACGGCAGCATCTAGCGCTTCTTCGACACGGTGGTTACGTGGAATAACTGCTGGATTTGATTTTTGCATTAACTCTCGTGATGCTTCCTTCGACTCCTGCTGTTTCTCTAGTCTTGCCTGCCAACGCTCATACCACTTTTCAAAATCATCAAAACCATGTAGAGATGTATCTTCAATCGTATCAAAAGTTAATGCCCGGAATGTATTTGTGAAGTCACCACGATACTTTTGCATCATCGTAAGGAGTTCCTCAATTAGACCTTCATCTTCCTTCTTCTCTTCGTATAAATAATTAAAAGGATGTCAAACGTAGTTCTTCACGTCCTTTTTTGTTATTCATTCTTCTAAGGAAAGATATAAGGATCTTTTAAGTTCTCTTGGTCACTTTTGAAGTATAATGAAAATCCGTCAATTACGGTCATTCCTTAATTGGCGAATTTATTCATTTATTTAGATCTTCAAGCATAAATGCGCCCGGTAATAACTCATTAACAGTAAGCTCTTTTACCTCTTTTTTAAATTCCCTAATTAAATCTTCATATTAGGATTACATAGTTCTGCAATTACTTGGCGACCAGCTCCACAAGGCGGAACTGGTCGTTCGGTATCTGCTAACTACACTTAAAGCAACCAAGTCTGTAACACCTTCAGAATACGCTTTAAATAGCGCAGTACGTTCCGCACAATTACACATGCTGTAAGCTGCATTCTCAATATTACAACCATGATATACTTTCCCGCTTTTAGATAATAACGCAGCACCCGCACTAACCATGGCTTGTGCATCAGCCAAACTTCTAATTCCGCCTGAAGCTTTTACACCGACCGTTGGACCTACAGCGTTTCTCATTAAAGAAATGTCTTCTACGGTTGCTCCGCCATGTGAAAAACCTGTGGATGTTTTAACAAAATCAGCACCTGCCAATACCGCAATACGGCAAGCTCGTTCTTTTTCTTCTTCTGTTATAAAGACACGTTTCAATAATGACTTTTGTTAAAGCTTTCCCTTTAGCCACATCTACGACAGCACGAATATCACGTTCAACTAGCTCATCATTTTTTTCTTTTAAGGCGGCAACATTAATCACCATATCTACTTCTGTCGCACCTTTTTCAATTACATTTTTTGTTTCAAATGCTTTCGTTTCAGGAAGCGTAGATCCAAGCGGAAAACCTATGACTGTACAAACATCCACTCCTGGATTGTTTAATAAGTTGGCAGGCAGTTCAACCCATGTAACACAAAAAAATGCAACCCAAACAGGTTGCATTTTTGAATATGATTATTTAAAAACCGTTCTAATAATTTCATCGATATTCATATTACTATCTATTTCAAAAGTCCCTGGACGTAATGAATTGGCTACGCCACGTTTTTCTACCTCGTTAACTAAGTCCATAGCTCTATCAATAATGTTTGCACGTACTAACGCTTGCCCAACATCGATACTTGTCATCCCTGAAACTACAGTTAGCATTGTTCGATAAACAACTTTTTCATCCGCACTTTCTCTCAGCTTCTGATTATCTTTTTCCAGCTCTTTAATAGCTTCAAGCTGCTCCTGCCATTCTTCTTCAGTTTTGACCACATACCCACTGGAAATAAGTATGCTTTTCATCTCATCATCAGTTTGGATTTCATCATTAGGAATCATGCTATTTATCTCTTCTTCAGTCGTTACTACATACCCTTCGGAGTTTAGTAAAACTTTCATTTCCTCAACAGTTGGTGTCTCATCAGTCTGTTTACTAATCACTTCCGTAGGCCCAAAGAAATAAACTGCACTTACTACAGTTGTCGCGACCAAAAGTCCACTTGCAAAGCTTTGAACTAATTTAGCTGCCATTTGCAACACTTCTCCTTTCTTTTTTTGTTGTTTCCATAAAAGGAGCAAGTAATAGTGTTATTTCATTCTCTGTTACCTTTTTTTCAGCAGCAATTCCTTCTATTGAATAGCCTGATTTATATAAATCAAGAACTTCTTGCAATAGGCGGTGTTCAGATGAAAAACTTACCTGAATCCCTGTTTCTTTCTTTATTATTTCTGTATCAAGTTCGACCTTTCGAATTTGCTTCTCTAATTGTTGCACTTCTTTCATAATAGTAATAGAAAACTGTTCAATGCCTCTTTCCTCAGCCTTCCGTACTTGTTTATTATTATAAAAAGATAAAACGAGCAACAACACTGCTGCACCAAACAAAATAGCTAACGCCCATTCCATCATACATTCATCCTCCCTTAATAAGATCTATTATCAAGCACCTATACTATTATACATTGAATAGAGAACATTATCGACCCAAAACAAGAAAACAATCCAATAGTCGGGCATTTTCGACAAATGTAAAAAAAGAAAATACAATACCTATGATTAGCGCGATCTCATATAATGTTTTATCATTACATACTTCTATGTTTTATAGAGCCTAAACAACAAGAGTCTTAACAACATAAATAAAAAACGACATAATTCCTCGCTCTATTACGAAAAACTACGTCGTTGTACACATATGAATAGTTCATGCTACCTAGGATTCCTTCGGTAATGCTCTACTAAAAAAGCGACACATCTCCTCACTTTAACGAAAAATTGTGTCATTAATTTCTACACTCCAGGCACCATTCTTAAGTTAAAATTTTTCTAGCTTCATTTAAGCGTTGGACTGAAGTGAAAATTTGTACGGCTAGGAAGATGAGTGCTACATAGATTAAATAGTTTGAGAAAATAATCATTAATGAGAAAAAAATAAATCCTTCTGTTCGTTCTGCCATACCAGGTTGATAATAAAAAGTCTTAATGCCTTTTTTCTCTGAAACTGCTCCAACAGTTAAGAAGATCGTCATACAATAAATAATAGAAACACTAAGCAAGAGGAGCACCCACATCGTATCTGGATAGCGGAACGCTAAGCCGAGCAAGACACTAATTTCGACGAGCCTGTCAAAACTAACATCGAGAACCGTTCCAAATGGCGTTGATGTTGTTTTCCTGGCCATCGTACCGTCTACCACATCTAAAAATCCAGATAACCACAATACTACTAATGCCCATATTGGTTGGTCAAAATAAATGAAAACACCTGATGAAATACCAATGAAAAAAGCAATACAGGTGACTTGATTTGCAGTTAAGCCAGCTTTTAGTAAAACATTAGCAACACTGTCAACCATAGGCTGCACTAAGTGGCGAGCTTTCGTATCAAGCATCATTGACACCTCCTGTTATTTTTTAAGAAGAAAACATTCTCCTTACCTTACTCGAACTATTTTCCAGTTGCGTATCTATAGATTCGTAATCAACGATACATCTGATATTTTATAATACACATCGACCGCTTCATTTTCCTGAAAACTTTGGTTTGATTGAATGACAACAGTTTGCTTGATCGAAGGAATCGACACTCGGAAAAAAGGATAGCCATATTTCATAACTTTATGCTCCACAACTGCCGATAGTCTTTCATTATCTGCTGGTAGCAGTTTGTTAACGGTAGTAAGCTTCAGTTTATTTGCCTGGATAAATTTCCTATTATTGTAAAGACCTTCTGAGAATAATCCAGCAACGGTCGCATTTTCAGGTTGTGAATAAACTTCTTCAGGTGTTGCAAACTGTTGGAATGTACCATCCTTCATCACAGCAATTCGATCACCGATGACCATCGCTTCTTCGCGATCATGAGTGACAAATAATGCCGTAACGCCTTCTTTCTTTAAGAATTCTCTGACCCACTTACGGAGTGAAGTTCGAAGGGGCGGATCAAGGCTACTAAAAGGTTCATCCAACAATAGTAAAGCTGGATTTAAGATTAACGCCCTTGCTAATGAGACACGCTGCTGCTGTCCTCCTGAAATCTCATTCGGATAGCGGTGTGCCAAAGAAGCGATCTCAACCTTTTCTAAAATTCCCAAACCACGTTCAATTCGTTCACTTTTTTTCACTTTAGGTTTTTGATACTTTAAACCATACGTTACATTTTGCAAAATTGTTAAATGAGGAAAAAGTAATGGCTGCTGAAACATCATCACTATGGGCCTTTTTTCCGTCGAACGATTAGTAATATCCTCACCGTTCAGCTCGATCGTTCCAGAAGTACCGCTCGATAACCCCGCTAGACATCTAAGTAGCGTAGACTTGCCACAACCTGAAGGCCCCACTAAACTAATCAATTCCCCTTTTGCCACTGCAAAACTTAAATCTGAAAGAACTTTCTGACCATGATAGGTTTTCGTTAACCGTTTTACTTTCATTAGCATGTATGTCACCTCTCTTATGGTCGTTTCAACACGAGTAAATAACAGCAGACAAATGCTTCAAAACATAGTAAAAAAAGGATAGGTAAGATTGAAAATAACACAGAAAATCCAGCAACAACCGCTTCGTCAGAACTTTTAAAAAAAGGATAATATAACATTGGTAAGGTGAGGACTTTCCCACCACCAATAATCGCTGTTAACACATACTGACTTAATGAAATCACAAAAACAAGGATAGCCATACTTCTTAAGCTAGGTAGCATCAGTGGTAATGTTACCGTCCAAAAAATTTTCCGGCGTTTGATTCCTAACACTAGCGCTTGCTCTTCCCAATTCGTTCCTAACCGGTCAAATCCGGCTTTTAAAACGCGGACAGCGTATGGAAGTGTCGGCATCAAATGGATTAAAATCACACCAATCATCTGATCAGCTAACCCTAATTTAATCATTGATAAATGCATCCCCATCGCGATGGCTAAAACTGGAATTAATATCGGCAACATCACTATCGCTTCGATTATTGTTTTGCCTTTGAAATTGCAACGGCTTAACGATATCGCTGCTGGAACTGCAATAAAAAAATTAAGAAGCACAACAGCTACGCCAACACAAATCGTCATTTTTAAAGCTATAATCAAACTCGGATCACGGAAAATGACTTCCCAAGCCCGAAAATTTAAACTATCCGGCCTCCAATTCGGCCATGTCCAGCCATAACTAACACTTTTTAAAAACATATATAGTAATGGCGCAACAAACAGAAGGAAGCTAAAAACGAGTAACAGTATTTTCCACGTCTTTTTACCTCGCACTGTCACTCTTCCTCCCTTCTGAACGCCCATTTTTGACTCCATTTAAGAGAAACCGACATAATCAAAAACGCTGAAATAAGCGCTGCAATCGATAAGCTAACCATGATTGTTTGTGCTAACGGTCGATTGATCCAAGCAGCTTGGTAGAACCAGTCGTAAGCTAGTACTGGAATCATTTTTGGGAAAGTCACGCCAAGTAAGGCCGGTACTTCAAAGGCACCTAAAACAAATACAAATAAAATTAAAAATATTTCAAGTGATATAGGCCAAATCCACGGCAACTCCACCGATTTAAATACAGCCCAGCCATTGCCACCTAGTGTTCTGCTTACTTCTTCAAACCGAAAATCAATTTCTTGATAAACAGGCAAGAGCATTAAAACGACGAACGGAATCTCCTTCCAAATATACGTTAAGATTACACCAATATAATAAGGGTCATTGACGAAAATAGGGAACTGACTCATATTATTGATCCACCCTATTTGATAAGCCAACGATGAAAACCAGCCACTTGGCGCAAAAAATAGAAAAACAATATACGCTGCAACAAAATGAGGAATCAACATCGGAAACCATGCGATTAACTTCCACTCGTCTCTTTTAAATAAGCGAAACATTGCCCGTGTAAAACAGAGTCCAATGATTAATGCAATGAACGTTGAAATAAAAGCGACCCAGAGACTCATCGCAAGGCCGCTTAAAAATGTTTGATCTTGCCAAAGACGTTGGTAATTTGCAAATACAGGTTCATCTCCAGTCATGACTAAGCTTTCTGTCACGGCTCTGTAAAGCCCATTACCTAAAAATACAGCAATAATAACCAACATCGGAAGTAAATAAAGATAAGGCTTTAGTGACCTTTTTATGCTACTGGACAACTTCATATTCCCATTTTCTGAGGATCCAGTCATGGTACCTAGAATCTAATTCTGCAAGGATATCATCGTTTGAAATGCTCGAAGGGCCTAATACTTTATTTACTTCATCACGCTGTTCATCTGTTAACCTAGAAAGGTCGATGACTGTTCCTTCTCCCCACATTGCAGAGTCCATTTTTTTAATCTGCGCTTCTGGTGAAAGCATAAAATTAATCGCAACCATTGCCGCTGCCGGTTCTGAACTGTTAAATGGAATACTTAAATAGTGAGTGTTACTAATAGACCCAGGTGAGAGAACCAATGTTTTAGTAGAATCAGGGAAAACCCCGTCCTCTATTAAACTCTTAGTTCTATGTTCATTAAATCCCATCGTAAATGCTACCTCACCTTTTGCATATAATTGGTCAAGTTGCGCAAGTGTCTCAGGGTAAGTATTACCATTTCTCCATAAAAATTCTTTAAAAGAACGCAACGTCTCCCAAACTTCCTCTCCACTTATCTCAAGCCAAGATTCATTATAGCTCTCGAGCATCTGCGATTCCTCTACTACGTTATATAAAAAGTGGCGAACAAATGCATTACCAGTAAAGTCTGTTACATTTGGATACGTAAATTTACCTGGATTTCTCTTCACCCATTCCGTAAGTTCTGCTATTGATTGTGGTGGTTCATCAACCAAATCGGTATTATAATTCAAAACGAATTGAACATTGCCCCACGGAGCTTGATAACCTTCAATCTGAGTCCCCATATCGTAGTGAACATATGGAAGTTCTTCACCGATATACATCTGTAAGTTCGGAAGTTGTTGCGCAAATGATCCAAATAAAAGTTCATTATTCTTTGCATTTCTAAAATTTTCGCCGTTAATCCAGATAATATCAACTGTCCCACTTTGTCGTCCTGCTTGTTTTTCTGTCATCAACTTTGAAAGAATATCTTGAATATCCATCGGATAACGATTTAACGTAATATCGTAGTTCTCTTTCAACTTCGGCACGACGTAATCATCGATGTATTGATTTACACCTTGATCACCGCCCCACATATACATTCCTACTTCAGCGCCCTCCGCCATTTCGACAAGTTCATCCCAATCAGTTTGTAAGATTTCTGCCGAATTCACTCCTTCCTTTCCTTCATTTGAATTACAGCCAACCAGGAGGCTTGCTGACATTAACATGGACAAAAAAATTTTTCTCACAACTAAATCACTCTCCCAAAATTTCAATTTAAAAAACAAACTAAATTATTTTAAATCTTTGCGAATTACTTGCCCCATGGGTATAAACCATGAAACAACTTAGGAGCTTTTTATTGCGAAAAACCCCTTACAGTTACCATACAAAATATTATTTAAAGTTTCGTAGAAACATGTCCAACTTCAACTTTCTTCACAGAATCTCCATAAAGCTAAACTTCAATCAGTGGGGGTTTTCCTCCATCCCCCACCGATTGTTAGTTCAACTTATCGGACCTTAAGAGTGGGATAAATGTAAAAAGCGCAAAGCGTCTCAAAACACGCTCAACATGAGATTTCTACCTCTTTTCAAGAAATGAGCAAGCGCCTTAGTCACGAGCAAAAGGCAATGAAAGGCCTTTGTCATAAGCCCCTCTTTGGCTTTCTACGTACTTTCTGCGTCTTCTAGCATAGCCTCTAGTAAAGCTTCCTCGAAGCAGTGTTTTGTGCGACGAGTAACCGCAGGAGCAAAGCTACATGAAGGAAAGCAATGAAGGATTTTCACGCAGTAATTGAAGTTCGTTGCTTGACTGAAGTGATCGTGCTCGTAGGCTCTGGAGCTAGACAGCTTTCCAAATTCAAACTTATCTTTTTAGAAAAGGCGCTCATGAACACATGAGCGCCCGTCGGTGTTGCTTCACTAATTATGGTGTTTGTTTGAACTCATCCATATTAATTCCTTTTCTTTTTGCTATATATTTAGGAATTAAGGAAACTAAGAAAAGAATCACTCCAGCTACAGCAAATTGAAGAAGTAGCTTCATTGAAATTCCCTCTCTAACAATCTGGCCAGCCATATATGCATAGATAAATGCTCCTGGTGCCATTGTGATTAAAGAAACTCCTGTATATTTTAAAAAGTTGAGACTCGTAAGACCGTATGCATAGTTTTGGACGTTATAAGGAAACACAGGGACTAATCTCGTTAAGATTAAAAAACTAATTCCGTTCTTCTCAACACCTTTATCGACTTTGTCAAATATCGGATTTCCTTCAAATTTCTTAACAATCATGTCTCTTGCAACATATTTAGCTATGAGGAAAGCTGCTGCAGCACCAATTGTTGCGCCGATTAGAGAAAGAATTCCGCCAAGCACTGGACCAAAGGTAATTCCTGCAACGATTGTTAACACTGCTGCCGGAAGCATAAAGACAGCAACTCCGATAAAAACTAGAATAAAGATCAAGTAACCCCAAATACCAAATCCAGCAATAAAGTTTTGCATAGCCTCTACATCTTTTAATCTATCAATAACCCCTGTTTGCCATGCGACACCAAAAACAAGTGCGATCGCAGCAACTAATAAGATTACTTTTATAGCAGAGCCGGGTTTTTTTTCGCTCATTAAACTCACTTCCCTATTAATTAGTATTTTCTGTTAACTGAATGATCTCATCGTTTTCATTTTCGTATACTTCATAAGACCACTCAATCCATGATCCATCATAGTTTAAAGCATCCTCATAACCAAGAACTTCCGTTAAAATGAGCCAAGTGTATGCAGAACGAACGCCAGACTGACAGTAAGAAATCGCTGTTTTTTCAGAAGCAAGAACGTCTGCATACAATTCTTCTAACTCTGCTCGTGGTTTAATTGTTCCTTCTTCCGTTGTTGCTTTCGAATATTCAATGAACAAAGATCCTTTAATTTTCCCAGGGCCGAATGCACCACTTAAGGTTCTGCTACCATCTTCCTCACTTTCAGACCTTGTATCAAGAATGATGTAATCATCGTTGTTTACAGCGCCTGCAACAACATCCAATGTTGCATTAAATCCAGCTTCATTAAAATCAGGAGCTTCGTAATTTGTTTCAGGACGATCGCCAATATTAAGTGGATCCCCTGTTTCATAACCTGCGCCAATCCAAACATTTATTCCACCGTCTAAAAGACGTACATCTTCGTGTCCAAGCATTTTAGCTTGCCAAAATACTCGAGCTGAATCGTGTTGATCGTTGGCTGCATACGTAACAATTGTTGTTTCTGGAGTGATCCCAAGCTGACTGAACAACCGTTCCATTTCTTCTTTCGTGTTTGCCATGCCACCAAATGCATACACATCTGTTCCTGAATAATCAGGACGCCACACTTGGAATGAACCTGGAATTGCTCCACCTCTTGCATCCATCGTTCCAATCACGACAACATCTTTCGAAGTATCATCCAACATCGTTTTTAGTTGTTCTGCTGTTACAAAAGCATTTGGATTTGCATATTCACTAATTTTTGCTTCTTGCACCGAGAAGTCAACCTCCCTTACTTCGATTCTAGTCATATACTGATAAATAAAGATTCCTAATACTGCGATAACCACTAAACTTAAACTAATAATCTTTGTTTTCTTATTCATTTGAATCCTCCTCATTAGATGTTTTAAGTTTATTTTTAAATATATTACTGATGAATAATCCTGTTCTTCCTTTCACAAGAACTGATAAACTATGATTTAATAACAGACTTAATCACACATTTAGATTTATAACGGTTAATCCAAGATTTAGCAGGACTTGATAAAACATCTTCAGGAGCGTCACTATTTGCATAAACAACAGGTCCCCAAAGCAAATCAAGAATATGGAAAGCCTTTTTTCCAACTTTCATCATTGAAGAACGGCATGCTGCACAGTAAACGACCACATAGTCACTTTCAAAATCATCTGCTCTTCTTTGCATCACTCGTTTAGCTAAGTCGGGATTGGCTGGTACGATCATCCCACCGAAGCCACAGCACCTCGCATTTTCCTTCGAGTATTCAGTTTCTACGACCTTATAACCAAGTTCATTCATAATCCAACGAATGCCATCTTGTATCTCTTTCTCATAACGTGTTGAACAAGAATCATGGATACCAAACACAACATCACTATCTTTCGCTTTTCCACGCACCTCATCGGGAAGTCCAATTTTAGGTAAAATCGTCCATAACGATTCAACTTCAGTATGATTACTCGTTTCTTTTATCGTTTTAAAGCAGTTTTGACAGGCAACGATTATTTTTTCAATGCCCACACTATCGATATCATTTTGCAGACCAGCAAAACGCTCATAAAACTTATCTTCCTGTCCAAGTGCTTTCGTTCCTTTTCCACAGCACTTTTGGACACCGCCAAGACTTGGATATACTTCTTTTAAATATTGCATTGTTTTCTTAACGCCTTCAGGAGTGTAAGAAGGTAACGAACACCCTGGCATAAAGCCTACATTTTTGCTCATTTTATTTCACTCCCTTCACTTTCGTACAAAAGATTTTTGAAAAACCTAGCTTTTGATGCATTTCAATTGCTTTATGGCCTTTCATCGGTGATTTCCCTTTGTTATGAATAATGAAGTCCTTTCTCATTGCCATAAATGTCTCTCCGATTTTATAATCATTCGGACAAACATGGGTACAGCCACCACACATATTGCATGAATAAGGGATGATCGGATTAATATCTCCATTTTCAACGAAAGCTCCAAAAATATCTTGTGGACATTCACCATAATCGTTCATCATAATACATTCGGTCATACAAAGTTTACATTCACATCTTAAACACCGCGAAGCTTCTTGGATCGCTTGCTCTCTCGTATAACCTAAATCATATTGTTTAAAATCCCTTTTTCGCTCTTCAGCCGGTCGATGGTTTCCAGAAGTTCTCGGCAAGTTTTCTGTTCCTTTTCGAAGAGGTACATTTAAGTTGGTAGAAAAACTGTATTCTGATTTAAAATTTCGGCCTTGTCGCAAATCTTTATTTTCAATATATCTATCTACTGATTTTGCTGCTTTTCTACCTAATGCCATCGCTTCAATAACAATGACCCCACCGCTCGCATCACCTGCGACAAAAACATCGGGAAGTTGCGTTGCTAATGTTTCTGGGTCAACGATATAACGACCACCACCTTTTTGTTCAAGAGCACCCTCAGTAATATCTTCTACAAGCTGTCCTGTCGCAAAAACAACAGTATCTACTTCGATTTCTTTTGTTTCATCTGTGTAAGAAGGATTAAATGTTCCTTCCTTGTCAAACATCGAAGCTACCCTCTTCATTTGAAGTGTTTTGACACGACCGTTCATGTCAGCGATAATTACGTCCGTTCCCCAACCGTTAATAAACTGAACATTTTCTTCTTGAGATTCTTCTATTTCTTCTTTACTTGCAGGTAATTTCTCATATTCTTCTAAACTAATTAAATAAACTTGGTCGGCGCCGATTCTCCACGAAGACCTTGCACAATCCATTGCAACGTCACCACCGCCAATTACAGCAATTTTCTTGCCTGCTTTAGGAAACTTTCGCGTTAAACTAATTTCTTTTAAATATTCTACTGCATGAAAAACACCTTCATGGTCTTTACCAGGTACAGGAGGTTTACTTCCTTTATGAGCACCATGCGCTAAAATAACAGCGTCATATTCATTACGTAATTGTTGGAATAAAATATCTTTGCCTACTTCAATCCCCATTCTAAAACCGACACCTAAGTCTTCAAGGTAACAGTATTCAAAATCAATCACTTCACGAGGTAACCGATACTCAGGGATCCCTACTCTCATCATCCCTCCGCAAACGTCAAGCTTATCGTAAATAACAACATCGTGTCCTGCTTTTCTTAAATCAATAGCCGCTTGTGCCCCAGCAGGACCAGCACCTACAATAGCAACTCGCTTTCCTGATGGGATTGCCGTCTCTCTGTCCCAAAGGTCTTTTGAATCAGCATGCTCTGCAGCAAATCTCTTAAGAGCAGCAATCGAAATCGCCTCACCGAATTCTGTTTCTCGCCGACAATTTGCTTCACAAGGATGTGCACATATTCTCCCTAACGTATTCGGAAGAAACAATTTCTCTCGGATCGTTTCCATGGCTCCTTTAATATCACCAACACCGATTTGCGATACATACTTTTTCACATCTGTATGCATCGGACATGCAGCTACACAATAGGCATCCTCATGACCCATACAGCCATCCGCTACTGTTTTCGCCTGTTCAACTACATTTTGTTTAAACTTCACCAGCTACACCTCTTCACCTGTCTTTGTCAGTTTTTCATTTATTACTTTGTTAAAATCCTTCACATGAATCTTGGAAAGTTGTTAACGTTTCTAACGACTTCCATATAGTGATCACTTACTACATAAGGAAGTAAAAAAATAATAACAAGTAAAATAAGTTCCTTTAACAAACTATATGAACAGACTCCCTTCATAACAGTAATAAATGTGGAGAAACTATGAAGAAAATAGCAACAAATTTCAAAAATCTCTATTCCTATCGGGTTTTAAACTTTTTATATTTTTCTAAAGTAATGTTGTTATAAGAAAGCGCAAGGTGCCCGCCTATCGGCGACAAACACTGGAAGGTCGGCAAGTAGCGGTCTGCTCTTGGACCGCAATCTATGTGCTTCTGCGTCTGACAGCAATGCTTCGAAGTAGGCTTCCTCGAAGCAAAGTAGCATGAAGCATCAGCAAAGAAGCAATCCAGGAAGTCATGAAGTCAGAACCTTGACTGAAGTGATCGAGTCGATGGCGCCTAGAGCTAGACAGTTTCCAAGTTAGAAATTTATAAATTCTGATACTGTAAAAAAACGACACAACTCTTTGCATACCGCAAAAAGCTGTGTCGTTATGTATGTATGTTAGTTGTTGAAGAATAGAAGGACCCACCAACTAATCTTCCTCTGCCAAAAGATAACTAAACTACGAAGCGTAAGTCTTTAAGACTCTTTTTTCTTGTTCTATTATTGGCTTTTTAAAATATTATCAATCAACTGTAGCTCTTCTGAACTAAATTCAAGGTTATTGAGGGCCGCTACATTTTCTTCTAATTGGCTAACTTTACTAGCCCCAATTAAACAAGAAGTGACCTTTTGCTCTCGAAGCACCCATGCAATTGCCATTTGTGCAAGGGATTGATTTCGTTCTTGCGCTAATTCGTTTAATTTTTGTGCTTTTTGAATGACTTCTTCTGTAATATCGCCACTATTTAAAAAGCTATTTGCTTTAGATGCACGAGAATCTGTAGGAACACCGTTTAAGTATCGGTTTGTTAACAATCCTTGTGCAAGTGGAACAAATGCGATACATCCTGCCGCTTCTTCTTGCAGAAGTGATGTTAACCCTTCCTCAATCCAGCGATTAAACATCGAATAAGCTGGTTGATGAATAAGTAATGGTGTTCCTAATTTTCTTAATATATCAATCGCCTGTTTCGTATCCTCTACCCCATAATTAGAAATCCCAACATATAGGGCTTTACCTTGTTTAACGATATGATCAAGTGCCATCATTGTTTCTTCAAGTGGTGTTTCTGGATCTGGTCTGTGATGATAAAAAATATCAACGTAATCCAATCCCATTCTGTTTAAACTTTGATCAAGACTCGAAACTAAGTACTTCCTTGATCCCCAATCACCATACGGCCCTTGCCACATTCCGTAACCAGCTTTTGTAGAAATGACCATTTCATCTCTAAAACCAACAAAATCTTGTCGCAGAATTTTACCAAAGTTTTCTTCTGCCGACCCAGGTGGAGGACCGTAATTATTAGCAAGATCAAAGTGAGTAATGCCTAAATCAAACGCTTTTCTAATAAGCGCACGTCCATTCTCAAAAACATCTTCTCCACCAAAGTTGTGCCATAACCCTAGTGAAAGAGCCGGAAGTTTGATGCCTGATTTTCCACATCGATTATAAACCATTGATTCATATCTTTGCTCATTCGGATGATACCCCACTTTTTATTCCCCCTCAAATTTAAAATTCTAACTTTCACGATAAGATCTATCTCCTTCTCTATAAGGGAGCAGAAAAATCGTTCCTTAGCTCTACAAGCTATTTGAAAACTATACCAACTTACTAGTACTTCCATATGGTTATTTTTTCCAATGGAGATAATAACGTCTGACCCTTATCGATGTCAGTCATTCTTACTTTAATCGAGGAGAATACTTAAGTTAATTTTCTCCTCGATCAAAACGATTCCATCTACTATAATTAATGTTAAACTAAAACTATTTGTTGCTGTATCTAGTGATTTCTTAGCTATATCTTCTTCATTATTTGATTCTTCACCTGATGATCTTCTCCAATACCTGGATCTGCTAGTTGCTCACCATCAATTTTCACGAGCCCCTTTTGCTTCTAGTCTAACATTGCCGATAAAAATGTCATGTGAATTTTCTATAACCACACCTTCAACGGAACCTACTAAAAATTTAAATTCAAATACGTCTGTTGTTGGCATTTCAAATTCATAGCTGAATGTTTGTGGATCTGTTGTTATTTGAATAATCTCTTCAAAATAACGGTGATACCCTCCATCTGCGCCGTTATCTATAACTAATTCTAACTTTCTATCGATAGATGTGTTAACATCAAATTCAATAACATACGTTAATCCTTTCTCTAACGTTAAGTCTTTTTGAAAAAGCAAAATATCCCATGGATTTATTCCGGTATGTTCTATAGATATCTTTGCTTTTCCATTTTCTTCAGCAAAAGATACATTGGATTGCCTATCCCAACCTTGAACATGGCTCTCCCAATTTTTAAGACCAGTACTGAAATCACCATTTTTTAGTGGGAAGTACTTCTCTCTTTCGCCTTCATCAGCACTCATTTCAAATTCATACGTAAATGTTTTCATAGAATTTGTATCTGAAAAAAATCGCAAATATAATTTCTCTAACACTCTTTGTTGAAAAGTCAGTCTTTCGCTTGCATTAGCTTTAGTAATAATGTCTACACCAGTATCAACCATTTCTACTACCCTTTCTCCCTGAAGCACTTTCATAGCAGTTTCAACACTTAAATAACCCATATCATACGGATTTTGTGCTACTGTTCCAGTCAATATCCCTTCTTCTATTAATTCAAGCATTTCATTAATTCCATCTGCTCCTATAACTGGTATGTTAAGACCATATTCCTCAATCGCATCCAAAGCCCCTAATGCCTTAATATCAGTATCAGCAAATACACCTTTTATATTAGGATAATCCTCCAAGATTGTTTCCATTACTTCTTTAACAGGACCAGACTCATTCGGCAAATTAAATGTTTCTATCGCAATTTTGACACGTGCAGCTTCTAAACTAAGTTTTGCTCCTTTTATCCGTTCCTCTGAAATATGACCACCTAGTATAGCCACTTCATTTCCAGGCTGCAGTTGTGTAGCTAATAGCATCCCACCCATTTTTCCTAAATTAATATTGTTCGTACCAATATAAGATGTTTTATTTCCCCAAGCGTTGTCAGTATCTAATAACAATACAGGAATACTATTTGCGTTAAACCCTTCTAATGTTGGAACAATATCAGAGTTGAGGGGAGAGACAATTAATAGATCTGGTTTTTCTTTAAGAATACTTTTCAACAAATCTTTCTGTCCCTCTACATCTCCTAAACTTGCTGCAACAGCTTTTCCATTCACACCAAAATCACTAAAACCTTGTTCTGCTCCAGCTTTTACTAGTTCCCAATATTGAGTATCTAAATCTTTTAAAACAATAACTACTGTTGGCTTTTCGCTAAGGTGTGACTTAAACATCATTCCTATGAGGATGGTTAAAAAGGTGAAAATTATAATTAGAAAAACAGATCTACTTCTCAATATTCATACCTCTTTGTTTTAATTTTTTTACAGCAATAAATATACAACACCATTTAGCTAATGGGAGTTTCCCATTGTATCGGTCAACCTGTTAAAAGGGAATTTTGGAAATTTGCGATATTTGACAACGTACTATTTGTATACATAACTAATACTCTTTCCTTTATATAGGACCTTCCCTTTGAAGGGCAAAGTCTTCAACGTTCTATAAGTTTTTAGAATGATGTTTCTTTCTAATAACTATTTTTTCAACCTAGCTTTTTTCTCCTCAAATTTATTAAATGCTAATAGAGTTATTGACATAAGAACTAGTCCAACTATACCAGGTAAAAAGAGCCCTACGTAAACGGGGAAATATACCAATAGATGATATATAAGGAAAAAGCAGAAACAAATTAATAATACAACATGGATATTAATCATACCCATTAAAAAAGAACGCTTGAAGTATTCGTGAAATTTCAAATTATAATGGACGTATATAGGGAAAAAATAGATAAACGTCACTAAGAAGATCATTCCATTAATAATAAGACCTATCGTTAGAATAACTTGAAGGAAGCTATCTACTAATGGAATATAACTAAACTGAATATATAAAACGATAAATACTAACAAAAAAAAGAGCCCTGCTAAATTTGATTTTAAAAATTCCTTTTTGTACACTTGGAAAAAGGTAGACAGTATTGGTATATCAGTATCTTTTATTAGCCATTTTCTAATAATCGTTAGCAATGCAACTGATGCTGGTGCGACTCCGAAAATCACTAATCCGATGACTGTGAATATAATCCATAATAAATTGATATAAGCAATTTTCATAAACAAATCTAGCCCATAATAAACTTTTCCAATAAATCCTTCCGTTTTCATCTAACCACCTCATATTCCGCCCTTTTTATCTGCGTCATCACACCCACAGATTAATTGTAAATGTATCCTGAATTATTCATATAAAATTGAGAATAAGCTACAATTGCCTATTTAATAAGCTTTTTTATTAATTGGTATTGCACTATAAATGAAAAAAGAATCTATTTCTGTTAAAGTATAATCACCACAAAATAACCAGATAAAGGATTCTTACAATGGCAACTTTACAGCAATTTACATTTAATTTCAATCGTCAGAAAAAATTATCAAATGATGGAGGTGAACCTTCGTCTGATAACGGTGAATTCCTTTTTAGAGAGTAGGATTTTCAAAAACAGTGGCACAGTATTTAGATTTAAAGACGAAAGACACTTTGTTTACTCATATACTAGGAATAGGTGTGTTAGCTTCTCAACCTAGCTTATACATTTAGGGAGTTTATTAGTATACAATCTTGCGAATTGGTTGCGTACCTCTTTGCTTTCCAGAAAAACAAAAGAATATGCAATTCCAAGAATTTTTTTGGAAAATCACTTAAGAAATTCAATATCTAAAGCCAGAGTGAAGAAAAACAAAAAACAATAAAGAAAACTTACGAATTTTTGTTTCATTCATATTCTAAAAACGAAGTATGACTATTTCATAATATATTTAAATGGCCCTTATAACGAAAGTGGATTTTGAAATTAACCGTATGAAAGGTATGGACTGATTAAAGTCTTCATTATTTTTTAAATATATTAAACACATTGGACATTTGAGATTATCCTTATAAAGTATAAGAATGTCTGACCCTTATCGAGGTCAGACATTCTTACTTTAATCCAGGAATACTTAAGTTAATCTTCTTCTGCGTTTAACAATTAAAGCGATTCCACCAAGTACAATTAATGTTAAACCTACTAACAACAAGTTAAAACTATTTGTCGCTGTATCTGGTAATTTATTATCCGTATCTTTTTCAGTTTTTATATCATCTTCTGTTTGATTATCGACTGGGTCAACTGGGTCAGCTGGGTCTTGACCAAATACACCATAGGTCGAAAAATGCGTAACCGTAACAGTTATTGTGTTAGTTTCAGGGTTCATCTCTCCACCAACTAAAGCCCATTCCCCTGTTGTTTCATCTAAATAGTAAATTGCTACTTCTTCAAAACCATCTTCATACCCTAAAGTTAACTCAAATTCGCCATCAAATTGGCCATCACCTAACTGAAGATCTACCTTAATCACTTCTCCTGCTTTGTTAAGACCCTGAGGAGTAGTAAGTAATCCTTCTACTAATGCAACAGAAATCGTTGTATCTGCAGGTAAATTTGCCGGCATCACAATAGAAGTTTTAGAATCTCTTAATTTAACTACATCATTAGCAGATACAGGAATAGTAACTCCTTTGTCAACTATAACAGGATCTACTGGCTCTACGCCTGTTTGATCATCTCCTGGCTTTTCACTACCATACAGGGCTTCTCTTGCACCTTTAACTTCTAATCTAACATTATCAATATAGATATCGTGAGTATCCGAGATAACTTCGCCTACAGAACCTAGTAAGAATTTTAATGAAGTTACGTCAGTTGAAGACATATCAAATTCATATTTAAATGTTTGTGTTTCATTTGTTAATTCAATTTCTTCTGAGAAATAACGATGGTAACTTGCATTCTCGACAATTAGTTCAATTTTTCTATTGATTGATGAAGTTCCATCAAATTGAATTACATATGTTTTTCCTTCTTCTAATGTTAGATCTTCTTGGAAAAACTGAACATGCCAAGTATCATTTCCTGTGTGATCTACGGTAATTTTAGCTTTACCGTCTACTTCAGCAAAAGATGCTTTTGATTGTCCTTCCCAAACACCTTGAACGTGATCGTGCCAATTTTCAAGTCCTGCACCGAAATCACCATTTTTTAATGGGAAGTACTTTTCTCTTTCACCTTTCACTTCTAGTTTCACATTATCAATGAATACTTCATGACTGCCAATATCTTCAGAATTAGCTATTTTTCCTAATAAATACTTCAGGTCAACTGTGTCATCAGCACTCATTACAAATTCATACGTAAATGTTTTCATAGAATTTGTAAGTTCAGCAATATCTGAGAAATATCGGTTATATGCTGCGTTTTCTAAAACTACTTCTACTTTTCGATCTACTGTAGATTTAGCATCAAACTCTAATACATACGTTTGGTTTCCTGAAAGTCTCATACCATTTTGCATTAATAGTACATGCCACGGCTCCCAACCTTCATTCGTAATTGAAGCTTTTAGTTCTCCATCACCGACTTCAATGGTTGCATTTGAAGTACCCGGCTCATGATCTCCTTGTATATGTTTATCCCAACTATCTAACCCACTTGAGAAGTTACCATTTTTAAGCGGAAATGCTTGTTCAAATGATACTCCCGCATTATTATTAGATGTTCTAACCATCTTAACATTATCGATTACAATGTCACTATTATTTCCGCCTAACAAGAATACTAGTTGTCCTTCAACATCTTCCACATTAGGCATGACGAAAGACATCTCTTTTTGTTCCATAGTTGTTGATAACGAAACCACTTGATTACCTGAATAATTTTCGCTACCATCTTTACTTATTAAAGCAACTTTGATATCTCTATCTGCTGTTGCTTTAGCATCAAATGTTACCTTATACTCATCATTTGGAAGTAGATTCATTCCTTTTTGTAATAGTTTAATAGATTCAACGCTTGAACCACCATCAGTAATTGCTAATGCTAGTTCTCTGTCAATTGGATCAACAGAAGCTTTTGCCTCTGCACCATCTGTCTTAAAATGCCAAAATGTCATTCGATCCATTCCACCTTGATCAAATGTTCCATTATAAACATGGTTTCCATTACTTAAAGGACGTTTAGGAGCATCTTCATTGTAAGGGTCTAATGCATCTACTTCTTCCACTACTACATTACCAATCCAAACAGGGTTTGAGTTCAAGCCTAAGTTAAACTCAAGACGTGCACGTGGATCTGTATCATGTTGCATTTGGAAAATCATTTCATACGATTGTACTTCATTTGTTAATGCATAATCCATATTTGGAGAATAAGCAGTCCAACCGCGGTCTGCACCACCGCCGATTTTCACATTGATTTCACGGTCAGTATTAGACTTTGCATCAAAACTTAATTTGTACCATCTACCTGTCCCCATCGTGACGTTTTGAATTAATTGGATTGAATAGGTTTGGTTCCCACCATTAGCGATATCTACTTTTGCGAATTTTTCTCCATTTAACGTATCAACAGAAACTGAACCTGTTCCATTGAACTCCTCTAAATTTAAGAAATTCCAATAATCATAGTTCCATTTACTCTCTACATCATTATTAGTTCTTAAAACAGTAAAACTATTTTCATAATTTGTATCATATACATAATTACCATCAATTGCTTCTTTTGCATCAGTAGGTAATTCTACTGGGTCAAATACTGGCTCAACAGGTTCTTTATAATCACTACCTGTTAATTCATAAACACGAATATAGTCTACAACCATTTCTCCAGGGAAAGGGGTTGTATCATTCGGATTTCCGCCGTACCAACCACCAATGGCTAGATTTAAAATCAAGTAAAATTCTTGATCAAATGGTGCAGGATAAGTAAATTTAGCAGGATTACCAGTGCTAGTTGTGTTCCAGTTATTTAACGTTTGGTATAAGTCATCATTCACATACCAACGAATTTCACCTGGCTCCCACTCAACAGCATAAACATTAAAATCAGTTACATCCTGCCCCTCAGGAAAGTAATAATCTTTTGCTGTATACGTATTGTTTGGCCACTGGCCACCATAGTGAATCGCACCACCGATTTTATGCGGTGTTCCGCCTGCATTTTCCATAATGTCTATTTCCCCAGAGGCTGCCCAACCACCATACACATCATGCTCAGGCATCATCCAAAATGCTGGCCAATAGCCTTGTCCTTCCGGAAGTGACATTTTCGCTTCGAAACGACCATACTTTTGGCTAAACTTACCATGCGAATGAATTTTTCCTGAAGTGTAATGATATGTTCCTGTATCATCAGAAACCGTTTCTTTACGACCTTCAAGAATTAATTTCCCACCCTCAACTCTTACATTATCTTCTTGATACGATTGTAATTCCTCATTACCCCATCCTGGAATAAATGTTCCATCCTCTTGAAAAAAACCATTTCCTGTATCACGTGTCCATTTTGTTTCGTCTAACTTATCTCCTTCAAACTCATCGGACCAGACTAATTTCCATTCATCATTCGCGTTAGAGGTCTCCTCCGCTTTGACAACCATACTAAAATTAGAAGAAATTAACAGAATAACTAACAGCACTTTTAACCATTTTTTTGACATTACTGACTTCCCTCCATATTATATAATAGTCTCTCGACATTAGCTGAGCCTTGCCGTTCAAGTGTTTGCTTGAACCTGGTTTCTTTGTTCCCTCCTAGGTTTTGGGGGTTTTTATTTTATTTCTAAGAGAATTGGAAATCTGGTTTGAATCTGTAAATAATGAACTTATGTAGTCACCCCCTAAAAGTAATTAGCATTCGTATACGCTTAATCTACCTTTTTAATAACTAAACATTAACAGAACGACAAGACAACCAAAGCGCTTTCGAAAATGTTGAAGAAGTATAGTTTATAATTAATTTGATAAAGATACTGAGTGCTAGAAACTAAATGAAGTTATTATATAATCTTGCAAGATTTTGAATTAGATTAAATTAAGAAGATAAAACTTCCGAAAGCGCTTTCGGTTATAATGATTTTTATGCAGGTAAATACGAAAGCGCTTTAGCTAATTATATAATACTCAAACATGCTTGTAAATAGTTTCTTATTTGATAATGTTATTTTTCACCTTAGAAAATGATAAAGTACGCCTCCCAAAAACTAGAAGACGTACCACTTTTATTTAAAATTAATTATAGACTCTTAAACTCTATCCATTCAATTTCCAAATCTGACTTTAAAGACTCTAGATTTAACTGATAAAGTCCTTGTGCAAGTTCAATTTTTACAAGTTTTTGTCTGATCCATTTACCATCTGTACCATTGGTCTGAATCGTCGTTACAAACTCATCATTCAGTGTAAGGTTACAAGCTGTTTGAGCTAAATTTGTTTTCGGTGACATAATCTTGACAATAATACGATACAAGCCAGCCTGTTCTACATTCATAAACGTCGATGCTGAGCGTGATGGCGTAATTCTTGGATTTTCAGATAGCTCTTGCACTTCTTTTGGTGAAAGTGAAGGATCTGCTTCAAACTTCGTGACAGTTTCGCCAAGCTCTTGTTTACGTGAAAATACTGGTGCATGCATTAAGAACTCGCATATATTCATTGCTGCACGTTGTAATTCCCCACGTGTTAACGATCCATCTTTTAACGTTTCAATCGTATTGTCATTTCCAGAGTTGATTTCTGCCCCATAGTTATTGACAACCATGTATAGATCATTTTGTGAACGAACCATGAAGTTCGTATACTCAGTTGATGCTTCTCCTCCAGTTACGACGTCATTCATTTTTGCCCACCAGTCTGTCATCACAATTCCTTTGAAGCCCCATTCCTTGCGAAGAATGGTTGTCACTAAATCGTAATTAGAAGCCGTCCAATGTCCATTGATCGGATTATAAGCCGTCATAATGGAGTTGGCACCACCTTGTTTTACTGCCAGTTCAAACCCTTTTAAGTAAATTTCCCTAACGGCACGTTCAGAAACAACGGCATCTACATTATGTCGTGCTTTTTCTTGGTTATTACAAGCAAAGTGTTTCAGCGTGGCATTTGATCCACCTTTCATAATCCCACGAGTAACAGCTGTCGCAAAAACACCAGTAATCAGTGGATCTTCTGAAAAGTATTCGAAATTACGGCCATTTAGTGGACTACGTCTAATGTTCATCCCAGGCCCAAGTAAAACATCGATGTTATTAGAGACTAATTCTTTTCCTTCCATTACATACAGTTCTTCTACTAAGTCTTTGTCCCAAGTAGCAGCAAGCAATGTTCCGATTGGCACTTGCGTCGACAACGCCCCGCTTTCCATGCGAATTCCTGATGGACCATCTGCTGTACAAGCAATCGGGATACCTAAGTCGAATAAACGATCACTTAGTCCACCAAAGGCTGAAGCTGTTCCTGGTGTCACCAACAGACTACTCATTCCTTCTCCTCTAACAATCGTCGCAAGTTCTTCATCTGATAACTGAGCGATAAAGTCTTCCATGCTAACTTTTTGCTCAAATACATCTCTTAATTTATAGCCTCGATCATCCGTCTGATCTAACGTTTGCGGGAGGTTCTTTTCAATACGTTCAGCTAAACAAATTTTACGTTGCGGAACATCTTCATACGTTACTTCATAAGATCCGTCTTCTTTTAGAGCACCTGGTTTGATTCTTGTAAAACTCTCTACTGGTGCTAACGCTTCTTCTAATTGCTCGATTACTTGCAATTCTTCAACGAAATAACCACTTTCGCCATCGTTCTCAACTTTTTCAACCTTCTTAATACTCGTTCCAACATAAAAGTTGTACCATCCGCTTTCTAATACATAAGCAGAAGGATGGCCAGTGACACCTGCATCGTCGTATGAAGCCATACTGCTCACAGGAAAACTAACGGTAACAGATTGAGATTCTCCTGGCCCTAGTAATGTTGTTTTCGCAAATCCTGCTAACACTTTTGCTGGTTGGCCTAACTTTCCTTGTGGTGCTTCATAATAAACTTGCACAACTTCTTTCCCTGCATAAAATGCTCCAGTGTTTTTAACTGTCACCACGAATTCAACATGGTTTTCATCATCTTTTGTCACAATCTTAGCACTGTCAGTTTCTACCACAAACTCGGTGTAAGATAATCCATAGCCAAATTCAAACTGAACGTTTTCAGGGCAAAACGTCTCAAAATAACGATACCCTACATATATATCTTCTTGATAGTAGTTTTTATGTTCAGCGCCATAATTACGTGTAGACGGATAATCATCAATCGAATAGGCAATTGTATCCGTTAATTTACCACTTGGGGTAACATCGCCAACGATGACATCGGCAGCGGCATTTCCTGCTTCCATTCCTCCTTGCCATACATAGAGAACGGATTGAATCGCTTCAAGGTATTCTTTATCATTCAGCCAAGCCATATCAATAATGTTCGAAACATTTAAAACAACAATGACTTGCTCAAAATTCTTAGTCACTAGTTTAAGCATGTTCTTTTCTTCATTTGTTAACTGATAGCTTCCTGGTTCATCTGCGTTATCCTTATCCTCACCAGCAGTTCTTCCGATTACAACGATCGCTTTCGTCGATTTGTTTTTTGCCTCTGAAACGATTTCTTCTGTTAAAGGCATTTCCTTTTGAAACCATGGCTCAGCTGCCCAGCCACCGCCACCATTATCAAATGGATTTTCCTCTATCCATTTCTCATATGTTGTTGCTAAATCTTCATTGACAGTGACTGTTTTCTTATCTCTAAGTCCTCCCAACAAATTAGTTGTGTACTCAACATTTACACTACCACCTGAACCCGTTCCACTTCGATAAAAATCGATTTGACTTCTTCCAAAAATCGAAATACTTTCTCCATCCTTAATAGGAAGAGTTTGTCCTTCATTTTTCAATAAGACGGCACCGTCAGCCGCAACTTTTCTACTAAATTCGGCGAAACCTTTTAAAGGTACCCCATATGTCTTCTTTTTCATTACATTACCTCCCACTATTTAAGCAATATTGATCAATCAGCTAATTTGTACTAAAAGCATTTGTAGCCATTTCTTCTTCATGTATATTCCTCTTTCTTGATGTTAAATGTTGTCGCTCTACCTAATGAAGTTATTAAGCTCTTTTGCTATATAGAAGAATAGGAGGTAGGCATAATTACGACCTACCTCCTATATCAATTTAAAATTACCCTAACTTAACTGTCATGTTTGTTACTTTACCATGTCTGATATCTTCAGCCTGTGTTCCTCTAACTGTGTCTCCGTCAACAACAATGGTTTCACCGTTTCCGTAAGTTAATGTGTACTCAATAGCTTTGGCTGCGCCATCACCGTATGTGTCCACTTTCTTCGCGTTTACATACGTCAATTCACATTTTCCTAAGAACATACAAGATAGTTCACCGTTGTCTGTAAACATCCAACTCGGAAGGATTGGAGATAACTTGCAAACAAGCTCATCATTTTCAAACTTAAATGGCTTACCACCTGTCATCATCACAAACCACATATTCATAAACTCAATCGTTGAACCACTTAAGCGAGATACAAAGCCTCGGCCATGTAGCTTCGGATTAGGGTTAGCACTACTAGCAATGAAAGAGCTATTCTCTAACGTACTTCTGCCATAAATTTGCGGATCTAAGAAAGGAATTAACGCTGTTTTCATATCATCATAAAATTCTGCAGCCAACCCTGACTTAAGTGTCGCTAATAAGTATTTATATTCCATATGCAAGAATACTGACTCATTTTCTAACCATCCTGGTGTAAAGGCGTTGGCACGTCCAAGCTCATTAGACTCTTCTTGAATCGACATTGACGTTTTGTACATACCAAGCTTACTGTCGTAAATATCAGAGGCACGTACTGCATCATAAATCTTTTTCGCTTCTTCTTTATCTTCTGTTAACTTTAATGATTTAACTATTCCTTCAAGAAACGGTGTGACTGCTTTCGGTGTCCACTCTAACTCAGAAATCGCTGGTACTCCATTTTCTAACGAGTTTTTCGGTTCAAAGTAGAAGTAAGTAGGAACAAGCTCTCCATTAAATTCACGAGCTCGCTTAATTCCACTCTCGACTCTCGACTTAATAATTTGGCTGATCTCTTTTAGTTCACTTACCGTATACTGAACTTCTTCACCACTAATGCCTTGATAAATCGTCTCACGGTAGTTTTCTCTAAGAGTCGCAACTTCATGCCAGTACTGATCATCATTGATTGATGAAGCTTCAACTTTCTTAATTGCGTTTACAACGCCAGTTAAGAAATCAGCTGCTTCAACTGGAAGTGCTACTTTCTCCTCACCATCTACCTCTAAAAGGATGTCAAATAGACGTTTAACTTCAAATAATTCAGAAGTACTAGCACCAATCATTCCTGGTAAACCATTTAAAGAGTCGTTCCAACCTGGTTTATCTGATTCCATTTCAACACCTAATCCCATTGGGGCTAGTGTCGCAGCTTTTACAAGGCCGAGAAGGAATAACTTAGAATAAAGTGTTGTTTTATAAACATCACCTTGTCCATGCTTATCTTTTACCCACATCACGCCATTATTTTGAGCAGCTTCATGCTCTTTTTGCTTGTCTTCATAGACAGCACCATACTGACGTAACTTTCCATTGTTAACAACGTATTTATCAGCACGTTTCTTCACTCTCGCTGGACTCTCGAAGAACTGGTAGTCTTTGTTGAAATATAATTCGTTCACTTTATCCGGATAAATTGCTAAGTAACTTTCGACTAGATCAAGGTTATACGTCCAGTGGTCCATCCAGTAACCTTCACCGAATTCAGCTTGGAATAAATGCTCGGAAACACTTAACACTGCTGTTAAAAACTCATCAAAAGAAGTTGATAATGTTACTGCTTCATCCTCAAGGAAGTGTTTAAGCTCTCCAGGCGTATAAGAAGAATTGAAGAAATTCCTTACCATTTCTTTGGATTCTTTTGTTACGAATGGCGTAAAATCAAACGAGTTAGCGTCGATTGAGAATCTAACACCCTTCACCCCAAGTGGGTTGTATCCATCTAATTGAATTAAGTTCATAAACATTTTTAGATTATAGTCTTTTACTCTTGGCTCAAAAAAGACATCACAACGGCGATTTTGGTTGATATCACGATAGTTACCGTTTCCTTGAGAATAGTAAGTTGGACTAAGTGAGAAGAAGTTATAATCTCTTTCTAAGTCACCATGCTTACGTGAATAAAGATAATATAAGTTTTGTTTATCTTCTTTCTCAAACACAAACGGGAATCCACCACGTAGACCATTATCTAAATAACTTTGACGACTATAGGCATCGAATAGTGGTTGTCCTGTCTCACATTTGATTGGTGCCGTAATTTGATCTGTAATTGTTGTTGCAGTTTCTTGCATCGCTCGCAAACGAGGCAGTGTAATATGTTCTTTCACGTACGAATTAACTGTTGCAAGATTACTCGCATGACCAACAACCGTGTACAATTCTAATTCTTCATTTGCTGCTAGTGTCACATTCGTTGCAGTAAAACCACATGATACTTTATTCGTCGTGTAGGCTTCTTCTGCGACTAACGTATCGATGCTTTGGCTTATGAAGTTTTGAGGTAGTTGTAACGTTGTATCAGTTCCAAAGATGATATCACGATCAACAATTGGTTCTGCTAACTTCTCTTCACCACGATAAGATACAAGACTCATGAAGAAGTTTCCTTGGTGTACTTCTTTCACTTCCGCCGTATCTTCCATGCTACCTCTTAATTTATAAAATGGAATGTTATTTTCTAAATTATAGACATCAAACCAACTCTTGATCGTATTCCCTAACTCTTTATATGCAGCATTCGGAACACCACTTGGAAATACGCTTGGTAAACCATCTAACAACTCAAACTGTCTCTCTTTATTTGAGATGTTTTTGAATGTTACATGACGAACAAGACCAGCTACTGGAGATTCGGGAAGAATAAAATACTCTACTGTCATTTTAATGCCATTTTCTTGATTGATGTATTCCAAAGCAAGTTTATTTTCTGAAATCTCCATTGTTTCCATAACGTCAGATTTATGTTGTGACGAGAATGGCTCTAAAAACGTCATTTCTCCATCCTCTAAAATTTTAATAAATGTCCTAAAACCTTGAACTTGCACAAGCTGGTACGATTTATCTGCCGGTAAAAATTCCATAATTGCGTGGTCTTTATCTTGCACGCCAAAGCTCGCAATCCCTTGGCCGCGATTTACATAAAATACCCACATTGGAATGCCATCTACCCCAGCGATCCCCGGTAAAAAACTAGAAAATGTGGGGCGTTGCTGAAAGTTTTCAATTTGAAAATTTTGATTTTCTTTTAGTGAATACATGTCAGTCCTCCAAATTTTATTGATTATATGACCAATGTTGCAATTGCACGTCGATCCACCTCAATTTCAACATAATTATCTTCAATTTGAATGGTAATAGATTTCACTTCTTCTGTTTCATTCAATACGACTAATACAATCCCACCATTTTCGTTTCTAAACGCTGTCGAAGAAAGACCTTCAATACTGGTATCAAGTCCAATTCTCTTTGCACCTGGTTTAATGAATATACTAAAGTGACCAATATAATAAGTAAGAACTATTAAAATGAAGTTCATCAGTTTTTGTATCGGCGATGATCGGTGCATCACAATAATTACCAACATGGTTCGGTCCACCATTCTCATCCAACACTAAGTTCCAATCAAGAAATCCTTCTAACCAGTTATTCATATCACCAATAATGTTTCTTGCGTATCTTTCCCATGTATGCCAAGCGCCTAGTTGCACGCCACCTTCAATACATCCTTCTGTAAAAATAAGATGTTTATCAGGGAATGCTTCATGAACCATGGAAAGATTTTCAAAGTCTTCAGAGACATACCAAGGGTTGAAGTTTGAATAAGTCGAATGCATTTCTCTATCATAGTAATCCCCCTCTAATTCTTTTAAAAAGTTAAACGTATTTTTCGTTTATAATTTTGTAGCTTTCACAATTTGTTGATAACGTTTTGCACTATCTTTCCAATATCTTTCTTGAGTCTCAAAATCAACATAGATCATACCAAAGCGCTTCTCATAACCAAATGCCCATTCAAAGTTATCAAAAAGCGACCATAAGAAGTATCCAGCCACATTCATTCCTTCTTCATTTAACTCTTGAACTGCTGAAATGTGCTTTTCAATATAGTCTGTGCGCTCTTTGTCATGAACAGATCCATCAGCTTCTAGAACGTCATCGAAAGCTGCGCCATTTTCAGTAATATAAATTGGCAAGTCCGTATACTCTTTTCTTAAACGGTGAATTAATTCTTTAAATTCAGCTGGTGATACATCCCAGCCCATCCCAGTTTTCGGATAGTCCGAATGAGCATTAGTATATAGGGCATAATCAATACTAGTAAATTCTACAAGTGCTCGATTGTAGTAGTTTATTCCAAAGAAATCACATTCAACTGAAATCGTTTCTAAATCTCCTGATTTGATATAGCTAAAATCGTGGACTTGTTTTGAGAAAAGGTTCACCATATCGATTGGATAACTGCCTTTAAAAATTGGATCTAAAAACCAACGATTTGTATATCCGTCGAAATTGTTACAAGCAATTTGATCGTTAAACGAATTACTAGCTGCATATGCTGGAGATAAATTTAACGTAATTCCAATAGGTGTTTTAGAATTTAATTTACCTTTTAATAGTTTTACGGCCTCACCATGAGAAAGAAGAATATGATGCGCAGCTTTTAATCCTTCTTCAATATTTTTATGTCCTGGTGCATGATGACCAGCGTGGTAACTCAAGAAACTAGCACACCATGGTTCATTGTGTGTAATCCAAGAATGGACATGCTCATCTAATTCTTCAAAGCACTTCTCCGCAAATTCTATAAACCACGAAACAGACTCTCTATTAATCCAACCACCTTTTTCATAAGCCCACATTGGTAAGTCCCAATGATAAATAGTTGCCATTGGCTTAATGCCTGCTTCTAATAATTTAGCAATTATCTCTTTGTAAAATTTCATTCCTTCTTCGTTATATACACCTTGCTCGGGAAAAACCCTTGGCCAAGCAATTGAAAAACGGTAAGAGTCAACGCCCAAATCTTTAATAATCTGAATGTCTTCTTCAAATCTATGATAATGGTCACAAGCGACATCGCCTGTATCACCATTCAATACTTTACCAGGGGTTCTAGAGAAAGTATCCCATATTGATAAAGAACGTCCACCTTCGTTATAAGCTCCTTCAATTTGATACGAAGATGTAGATGTTCCAAAAATAAAATCTTTTGTAAACTTCGACATAAACAATGCTCCTTTTTTATTCTTTAACTGCACCTGCTGAAATACTACTGATAATATATTTAGATAAAAATAAGAATGCTAACATAATTGGTACTACTGAAATAGCAATTCCTAAATACATTGCACCTAGGTTTTGAGCTACTTGTGAGCCTCTTAAAGCCCCCATCATAACCGGTAACGTGTATTTTTCTGGGCTAAATAACACAACTAACGGCATAATGTAGTTATTCCACGAGCCAATAAATGTAAAGATTGCCATCGTTGCGACTGCTGGCATCATAATAGGAAAAGCAATTTTATGGAAAATCTTAAATTCTCCTGCACCGTCAATCCTTGCGGCTTCTAATAATGAACTATGCAACGTTGACGAAAGGAATTGTCGCAAGAAGAACACAATAAAAGGTGATGCTATTGGCGGAACAATTAATGGAATATACGTATCAAGAAACCCAAAAGTTCTGATCAAGTCATAAAATCCAATCAATCCTAATTGTCCAGGTACCATCATTAATACTAAAACTGAGACAAATAAGAAGTTACTACCTTTAAACTTATAAACAGCAAATCCATAAGCCGTTAGCGCTGAGAAATATGAACTTAATACCGTTACACATACCGCTATAAATAAGCTATTAGCAAAACCTCTCCATAAATTCATATAACTGATCAATACATGATAGTTATCAAGTATTGCCTGTCCAGGTAACATTGTAAAACCATGCCTTAAAATATCCGCATTTGATCGTGTTGCGTTAATAATCATCATATAAAACGGTATAAAGCTAATAACCACAAGTAGAATTAACAAGGCGTAAAGAATCGCCTTTACTATATTAGTTTTATTCAAAACCCTCACCCCTCTTTTACACTTTTTCTATACATGGCTTTAAAGGTTATTAAAGAGAAAACAACTGTAATCACAAATAACCCATAGGCAACAGCTGCAGCATACCCGTAGTTGTTAAAACGAAATGCCTGATTGTATAAATATAAAACCATTGTATTTAATGACCCTTGTGGAGATCCTGTTCCATCTGTAATTAACATTGGAAGGTCAAAGATTTGTAATCCTCCAATTAGAGAAGTAATTAATACATATAGTAAGATAGGCTTCAATAATGGGATGGTTACTTTAGTAAAGGTCTGAAAGCGATTTGCCCCATCAATAAGTGCCGCTTCAAAATAATCCTTCGAAATCCCTGAAATCCCAGCCATTAAAATAATGAACGTATGACCAAACCACATCCAAGCACCAATTAAGGCAACTGACCATCTTGCCGTCGTTGGATTAGCCAACCAATTGATAGGTTGAGAAATTAATCCTAGGTCTAGTAATAAGTGATTGATTGTTCCATGATGCCAACCTAATAAAATGCTGAATAATAAAGCGACAGAGGCAATAGTTATTAAATTTGGTAAATAAAATAGCGCCCTAAAAAATCCTAACCCCTTCATATTTAAGCGGATATCAGAAAATAAAATAGCTAGTAAAAGAGCGATACCAATTTGAAAGAAAAAGTTTATTCCCCAAATGTATAACGTATTGAAAAAAGCTTGTAAAAAGTAAGTGTCTGTTAAGAGCCTTGTATAGTTTGCAAAACCAATAAATTCCGGACTTCCCATACCAGAATAGCTAGTAAAACTGTAATAGAACGTTAACAAAATTGGGTAAATAGTGAACGTAATGAAAATGATAAAGAAAGGTAAAATAAATAAGTAGCCGTAATTGTTAAGTTTTTTCATATAAACCCTTCCTTCTCCCTTCTTAATTAATAAGAGGAGCTAGCACAAGAGCCACTCCTCTTATTGAAAATAGTTAATCTTTATTGTTGATCTGGTGTTTTAATATGTGGATAAGCGTTTCTAACTAAATTATAAAATTCTTGAATTGCTTGTTCTTTTGTTCTTGCTCCCTCAATATATTCCACTACCATATTACCGAACATCTGATCGATTTGCTGGTCATATCTTGTAACAAGACCAGGGTTAATTGATTGAGCTTCATCTAGGAAGAACGTGTAATTGTTTTGACCATTTAAGAAAGGCTCAGTAAACTCATCTTTAATTTTATCTGTTACAGGAAGGTAAGATAATACATCTCCAGTTTCTAACGCCCAGTCAGTTAAGAACTCTTCTTCATGTGTCATCATTTTTACAAATTCCCATGCTAAATCTTTTTTATTTGAAACACTATAGATCCCTAACCATGTTCCACCCCAAAAGTATGGGTTTGGTCCATTTGTCACAGCCCAATCTCCGACTGTTTCTTCAGTATTTAACTTTAATACGCTGTGTAAACCCCAAGTCGGTAACGCGTATGCAAATACTTCTACTTCATTTGTAGCGTTCTCATCAACTGCATCCCAACCTGCATTATAATTAATTGGAGCATCCATTGCTGCAAACCATGCCGGAGACCATTCTGGTGCAAATGCAGTTAAATCTTTTTGACGAAGTTCTTTTGCATAATCAAAATGATTTATACGTCCTTCAGTCATAATTAATTCGTCATTCTCATTTACCCAAGGTTGAGGATCTTGCCCTTGTGCAAACCAACGTACAGCTCCTTCGTCAGGGAATAAGCGATAACCTGCCGCCTTCAGTTTCTCACCAGCTTCGAATAACCCTTCCATTGAAGAGAACATTTCGCCAATTACTTCAGGATCATCTGTTCCAAGCACTTCTTCTGCAATACTTCTTCTATAAAAGATTCCGCCTGGTGTTGTTTGCCATGATAATGCTTTCACTTCACCTTCAGTATTACGTCCTAATTCAAAAACATAATCGATAAAATCATCTTTAATGTCTTCTACATTATAAGGCTCTTGTGAAAGAGTTTCCCAATAACCTTGTTCAATCCAATCCTTAATAAATACTAACTCTCCTGTAAAGACATCTGGTGCTCCTTGGCCACTTTCTAATACAGGTCTTAAGCGTGTTGGATAGTCTTCAATTGGAACAATTGTTAACTCAACTTGTACATCGTGTCTTTCTTCAAATACTTCAATAGCATCTTGAAGCTCATCTGTAAAAGACCAAATTCTTAGTGTTTCTTTTTTCCCTTCGCCTGCTTCATCAGCTACACCACAAGCTGCCAAACTAATGCCTAAAACAGAGATTAATAACAGCATTAGAATTTTTTTCATTTTCTTTCCCCCACCTTTTTTAATATAATTTTGGTTTCCGATTTAGGAAACTTTATCCAAAGTCCGCTTTCGGAGTAAATTGTTATACAATTAAAATTCCAAAAGGAACTATAGATAATAATACTATTGAAAAAATTAACAAACCGCTTTCAGATTAAGATAAAAATATAACTATTATTAGCTTTTCTTACTCCCAAAGCGCTTTCGGTAATGTCATAAAAAAATAACAATTCCAAAATGACTAAATGATATCGTGAAGAATAATTTAAGGATTTTTCCAAACCGCTTTCGGTTAAAGGGTAGTAAAGAGATAATGTACTTTTTATCTCTTATCCCCCTCACATTTTCCTAGTTGATTCGCGAACCTTAAGCTCTACCGGAATGGTAACAGCTGAGAATACCTTATTGCCATTAATTTGATCTAATAGTACTCTTGCAGCATTTTCACCTATCAAATCTGTATCTTGCCTAATCGTCGTTAGCTTCGGATTAGTATACCTACTTAATTCAATATCATCAAACCCAATGATTGAAAAATCTTGGGGACAATTTAACCCATGATCATTAATGGCGTTAATTGCACCAATGGCCATCATATCCCCAGCAGCATACACCGCTGTTGGCCTGTCACCTAACTCTATTAACTGTTTCATCGCATTATATCCACCTTCGTAGGAGAAATATCCTCCTTCAACAATAAATGTAGATGGTATGTTTAATCCAAATTTCCCTGTAGCATGTTTAAAGCCTTTAATCCTCTCAATTCCAGCATAAGTACTTTGGTGCCCACTGATATGAGCAATTTTCCGGTGTCCAAGCGAATAAAGATGCTCAACCGCCATTTCACTGCCCAAAAAATGATCACTGTACACGACACTTGACTTATCACTATGCAAGTCAATAACTACGCTTGGAATTTTCGAGTCCATTAGTTTCACAACTTCGGGGTCATCGTACTTCGTGCAAACAACAATTATCCCATCTACGCCACGGTGTAAAGCATGATCTAAATAATTTTTCTTTTCTTCGCCAATATTTTCACTTAAAAATATAAGATCGTAACCTATCTTTTCAACGTGTTGTTTAATACTTTGAATAACAGCACTAAAGAATGGATGTTTGATCCCTACACCAAGGTGTTCGATAAAAATAACTCCTAAAGTCCAAGACTTCTTTGTAGTTAGCGAACGGGCAATTGAGTTAGGGTAATACCCCATCTCCTCTACTGCTTCTAATATAATTTTTTTTGTCTTGGCGCCTACATCAGGATAATTATTTAACGCTCTAGATACAGTTGTAATTGAAAATCCTGTTTTTTTTGCAATATCGTATATAGTTGCCACTGATCAATTCCTCCAAATCCGAAAGCGCTTTCGATACCCTTATATTATAACTTTATTTATAATAAGTCAAGAAGTCTATGAATTATTTTTTGTGATTTTTTGAATGAATTTATTTGATTTTAAAGATATCTATTTTTTCAGATAGAGTATCAGCCAACTCAGTTTGACTTCTTGAAGATAGTACAATCTTTTCAGTACTATTCTTTTGTTTATTTAGGTGTCCTACAATAGTGGATACCGAATCCTTATTTTTTTGAGACAGAGATTCGACATCAATTATCGACGAATTTACTTCTTGGATTGTTGCTGAAATTTCCTCTGATGTTCCTAATAAATGATCAGCTTGGTTTAAAAGTTCATTTACTGAGCATTCAATTGTTTCAAAGGAAGAAACAATTTTTGAAATTAATACTATCCCTTCAGAAATTCCGACTTCATTTCTATTAAGAGACTCTATAGATTGTTTTGAACTTTCACTTATCCCTAATACAATTCTGTTAATATCATCGGAAGCCTTTGAACTTTGACTAGCAAGTTCGCGAATTTCTTTAGCTACAACTGCAAATCCCTTTCCATTTTGACCAGCTCGTGCAGCTTCTATACTCGCATTTAACGAAAGTAAATTAGTTTGGTTGGCAATATCTTTAATTGAATTTACAAACTTCCCTATTTCGTCTAGAGAGGCAATTAATTGGGAAACATTTAATCTTATGTCAGTAGAGTTATTCGTAATTTTATCAAACTTTTCAACACTATTTTTTATTAATGTTGTTCCAGAATTAGCTTGTTTATTTACTTTCTCAATTTCTTTAGAAAAATCATTAACTGTGTTAACAACTCCCGACACACCAATTGCAATGGTATCTAACGCTACTGAACTTTCTTTTAAGTTAATATGTTCTATTTCAACACTTTTGTTTATTTCTTCTAATAATAATGCAACTTCCTCAATCGAGGTTAGATTTTCTTCTGTTAAGGTCAGCAAATCCGTAGCAGAACTAGTAAAATTTGAGGACGATTTCTGAATCCCTTCAATCAGTATGATAGTATTTTCATGCATAGATGCTAAACTTTTGGAAATCTCACCAATTTCATCATTCTTCTTTAAATATTTTTTATCAACCATTGTACGATAATCATAATCGGAGAACTTCGAAACAGTCTGTGATAATCGTGATATTGGATATAATTTGAAATGTAAATAAAACAATGTTGCTGTCCCTACTCCAACAAGCAATATTGTAAAGATTACCGAAGAGATAATAGCATCATCTAACTGTTGTTTTTTTAACTCATCGATTGATACACCAACAAACAAGACACCTTCTACATCACCAGTTACTGACTTAATCGGATAGTAGCCCCCCTGAATTTCCCTTCCGTTCTCTAGGCTAAGTTGTTCTATCACAACTTCACCTTTTTCGATTACTGTTTCAACTATTTCTGGATCTTCTATCTCTATGTCTACAAGGCGAACCTCTGGAGTATTGACAACATCATCACTAGTATCAAAAATGGTCGATACTACACTCTTGTTTCCATTAAAAATTGATACTTCTGTTCCAGTAGCATGAACAAGATAATCAAAATAGGTATTATCTAGGAAATTAGAAATTTCAACAAAACCAACTAAATCATTTTCGGCATTATATATTGGTCCAATTGAACGTAATACCATTCCGTGCTGGTTAACAGACTGACTTTCTAATCTATTTTTAGTCTGCTTTGCATCAATCAAAAAAGGATCAGATTCCCATCCTCCCCGGTTGTTGTTAGAGTAATAAATCGCATTCAATTCAGGTGAATAGATTGTAAGTAAATTCGTATTGAAATTTCTAGCAAAATTAAGGTGATACTTATAAGCTTCCTCTTTTATTTGTGCTCTAATTTCTTCAAGATCGTTACTTGAAAGCTGTTCCTGAAAAAAACTAGAGGTTGCGATCGACTCAACAAGTGCTGCCAATCTTAAATTTTCTTGCTCCATAATTGTGTTAAAAATTAAATAGTTTTTAGCATGACTATCGTGCATTACTTGATTTGAATACTGATAACTTCGATACATCAATGTACCACTAACAATTACNAAAGAAAGAAATAATGAGATTATAACAAATAACGTTACTTTAGCCNTAAGTGATTTTCTCAGCACTTCCACCTCCATCTTTATTGCTGTCTAGTTTTCCAAAGCGCTTTGTTAAAAAAATGATTTCTCCCCCTTCGTATGTTAAGTTAACTACATATCCCTTTCTTTCGAAAGCGCTTTAGTTTCTAGTTTATGTTTATTGATTTCTGTTGTCAATGCTATATGTTGATAAATATAGTAAATTTTCGAAATATCTTAACTACTTAAACTATTAGCCTTATAATACTGAAGCACCCTGGAACACTCTCACCCACTAAGAGGGTGTAACCCCGTTTTTCTGCAAAAATAGGAAATTTATTGTTTTGAATACACTTTGGCTAACACCTGTTTAGTTAATTTAATTCACTGTATGAGCTTTACCCAGAGCTATTTGCAATCTGACTACCGTTTAAATCGAACTTTTCTGTTTCGGGGGTATAATGAAAAATAATGATAAAAGATCAGTGAAGTTAAGTTAGGATCGGGTCCGGTAGACTGATTGATTAAGCGAGAAAGCCACTGGAAAAACGTAACAGAAAAAATAAATAGGAAATAAAACTACCCTTCGCCACAACAGCAAAGGGTAGTTTTGCCTACCTCTCATGAAATGCTCGAACAATTGAGGGGGAGGAACTTAATACTAAGATTTATTATCATTTAACTTTGCAACAACCTCTGTATATGCATCTTCAGTAAATTTGTAGAAATACATAATAATCAAACGAATCAGTGAACCTAATGCAGGGAGTAAGGCGATAACAAAGAACAATCCTTGTAATGTAGCAGGGTTTTGTGCTTGGTTTGGTACATAATTGATTATTGTTAAAATGACACCAGTTGCTCCACCTGCAATAGCAACAGATAGTTTTCCTGTAAAGGTCTGACCGGAGAAAGTAACCGCTTCAGCACGCTGTCCAGTTCTCAACTCTGTAAATTCAATCGTTTCTGCAAGCATAGTTGAAATAAGTGGACCGGTTGCTGTATACAAAATCATCGTAATTGTTAAAAATGCTAGAACGACAGTCGTATTGGTATACCCTGAAAAATAAAAGGCAAACCTGACAACGATATCAATAATTAGAATAGTCATTAAGATATGCTTTTTATAGAAACGTTTCGTAAGCATCGGAATAAAGAAAAACCCGAGACAACTGAGCAAGCTGATAATACCAAATACCGCTAAAAGTGAAGCGTTTCCAAGATTGTAGGTGAAAAAGAATATATTCAATCCTAAAGTAATATTTACAAAGATATTACAGAAAAAAGTAGCTAGTATCATAAACATTGGTTTATTTCCCTTGATGACTTTGATGGCATCACGGATTCGCACCTTAGTCGCTGGTGGTTCAACTCTTTCTCTTGTTTTACGGAACCCATTGATCATTAATGGTAAACTTAATAAAGATAAAATCACAACTGCATAAAAGAAGCCATCATCAAGATTACCACCACCTAAAAACTGTGCAAGTGGCGTAAATAAGAGCGTTGGAATTCCAATTCCGACAAAAACTCCCAAATTAGCAAATGTAACAAGTTTTGTCCTTTCCTGAGGATCTTGGGTCATGACCGCAGACATTGACCAAAAAGGCACATCAGAAACTGTATAAATCAGACCCCATAATATATAGGTCGCTCCAGCAAATAAAACACTGGCTGTCGGCCCTAAATTTAACGGTGCAAAAGCGATAATCGTAATAAATGTGATAAAAAATGGAGCATATAATAGGTACTGCCTAAACTTACCGTGCTTTGAACGTAAAGTATCCATAACCGATGCCATGAATGGATCATTGATTGCATCAAAGGTTCTTGCAATTAAGAAAATCGCACTCGCAGCTAATGCTGAAATCCCTAAAATATCCGTATAAAAATAAAGTATAAAAGTACCAACTAATCCAAAACTGATACACTGTCCCATTCCATAACCAAAATAGGAAAAAACCTCTTTATTACTGATTGGTGTTTTTATTGGTCTCATCTCTTTCTCTTGCATCGGTATACCCATGCTTCTTCCTCCTCGTATAGTAGCTTATAGTCCTCTTTTGAGGGAATTACCATTTAATTAATTGCTCTTTAACAACTCTAGGTTTTCTTTATTAAGATTTCCAATTCGTTATCTTTTTGTACTCGAAATATTATTTCAAGACTTCTTATCAACACTTTCTTTATTCAAAAATAAATCCGCCTGTTTGAAATGAATTTAAAATTCTTCTTATATCAGCAGGGTCAAATTTATAATTGTGGTCTGAATCTAATAAGCCATTAATCTCTTGTTCCACGTCAGTTAGTTGTGTATAACAGAAACCGCAAAACGTATCGTTTTTCATCACTTCATATACTAATTCTTCAAAGCGCCTCAGTGCTTCTTCTTTTGAACGCGGACGGTTGCCATAACCCCAGTCTCCTTCACTGGCTTTGTCTGTCGTGTAGGCAATCCCCCCAAACTCGCTTAACATAATCGGTTGTTCTTGATATGAATACCCATTAGAGAAGTTATATTTTTTGCTGGTTACTGACGGTGCACCATTTTTAGTTGCCTCGTTATCGCCATAATTATTTTTTAGATTTTCACTTGACTGAGAATAATCATGAATTGTTAAGATGTCGGTTAATGTATGTTCCCAACCATCATTGCCTATGACAAGCCTTGTCTTATCCAACGCCTTAGTCAAGTAATATAAAGCGTTCACAAAACTTTGCTGTTGTTGATTCGAGTAAATTTCATTGACACCCCATGATTCATTCATTGCGGTATATGCAATGACACTTGGATGATTATAATGTTTTTTTATCATCTTTTGATATTCATAAGTGACGTTTGCGACCATTTCATCTCCATATTCAAAAGGACTCGGCATTTCAGCCCACATCACTAGCCCAAGTTTATCGCATAAATACATGTACCGATGATCAGCTACTGTTTGGTGTCGTCTCACCCCGTTAAAACCCATTTCTTTTACTTTCCTAAGGTCACTTTCCAACATCTCAATCGTTCCAGGTGTCATAAGGCCTTCACCGTAGTACCCTTGATCAAGGATTAGCTTTTGATAAAAGCGTTCATTATTTAGGAGAATATCTTTGTTATGAATGCTTATCTTTCTCATTCCAAAATAGCTTTCTACTCTGTCATGAACTTTATTATCAACTATTAACGTATAAGTGATATCATATAAGTTCGGCTCATCAGGAGTCCAATAGGCCAATCGAAAGTCTGGTGAAGTAGAGCTTACGTTCAAACATAAGTTCACTTTATTGTTAACAATCATAGCAGAGGCCTTTTGAATCGTTTCTTCAGAAAGGCTAATTTCTACTTGGATCATAGCATCCTGCCTTGTTAAGCCCTCTATCAAAGCTTCAATATGAACTTCACACGTATCAATATTAGGTGTTACTTTCACATCCTTTAAATAGCAATCGCTTACATATTCCAGCCATACAGATTGCCAAATTCCTGTTGTCTTTGTGTACCAGCACAAGAAATTTTCTTCCTTCCATGACTGCTTACCGAGCGGTTGTGTACAACTTGTATGATCTTCCACTCGAATCGTTATAGTAAGTTCATCAACCTCACACTCATCAATCGTAAAAGAAAAAGGAACAAATCCTCCTCGATGTTCTCCAATAAACTCCCCGTTTATCCAAACCATCGTATAATAATCAACGGCTTCAAAATGAAGAAGTATTTTTTCTCCGTTGCTTTCACGCTCTTTTAACTTAACTTGCTTTTGATACCAGACAATCGGTGCTTTAGCTTCGTTTTCCTTGATTCCTGAAAGGGGGCTTTGAAAACAAAAAGGAACCTGAATAGATTGTGTCAAAGTTCTTCCCTTAAACCATTTTTCTTTCACCCCCTTATCTTCTCTGTCGAATTCAAACGCCCACGTCCCATTTAAATCCAACCATTCTCTTCGTTTAAATTGAGGACGAGGATATGATAATTCTAACTGAGTTCTTTCTTGGGTTAACAAATGTACCACTTCCTTCTAATTTAATTACTGAAATAATAATTTTATTACTTTTTTTATCGTTATAAAATCCTAAAAAAAATTCCCTCTTTCATATGTTTTTTAGATTTTCTTGATATTTTTATTGTAACCGCTTTTTTAGTAATAATCAAGGTTTTTTTGTAATAAAATAAGGCCTTTATAAAAAGACCTATAGCTTCAATTAATTATTGTATTGTTATACTCATTAATAATCCTTGTTCATAATTACCAAACTGATTTCCAAATAAATTAAATCCCCCTTTATTAATTGCATCTTCTTTTATTCCAATTTTCAAAGAAATAAAAGGGTATTCTTTTATGCGAAGGTCGTCAATCATAATAGCATTGTTTAATTTCGTTCCATCTAAATAACTACCCTTTTCATTTACTTTAAATCGCTTTAATAAGCCGTATTGTGTATAATTAGTGAGCCACCATTTCGGGGTTAAATATCCCCGCCTCCCACCAAAATCTCCTGGCGAGGTCCAGGTACCTAGCTCAACATTGTTTATCCAAACCGTTATATCCGATGGCCAGTCAAGCTTATGATTCGGGGCTTCTGAACATAGTTCAGCTGACACTTCGATCTCTTTAACTGTTGCTCCATAAGGAACTTTGTTTTGAAACCGATATTCAACGTATCCATCTCGCATAAATAGTAGTTGAGCTTTTTTTCTAAATGGATCATAAAAAGAACGTGGATCATCTTGCAACCCAATATAGTCGTTTTCTCCAACTATTCCGCAGTGAGGTTTTACACAGCAGTCAAAATATTCTCCGATCGGCATATCTACTATTATTTTTTTATTATTTTCTTCAGTTTTTTCCTTCTCAAACAAGTCGATAATTATTCGATCCAAATTTTTAGCATTGACCTTTTGAGTTCCCCTTCCCGGAACAAGTTCAGTCGAAATTAAATTCGCTTCCTCAAGCTTTTTTACATTTGTTGCAGTTGTAGAAAAAGGTAAATTTAGTTTTTCCGCAAGTTCATTTACATTATGTGGCTCCACACTTAGTAACCGTAAAATCTCAAGCCTATGTTTATTAGCAATCGCTTTATAGACAGTTAAAGAATTTTCATCAAACCCTAGATGTATCGACTTCAAACGCATCACCTCATTATTCCCAATTATATTGTAATAAACAGAAAGCAAGGGGATAGTTCTCTTGCCCCCTTCTTTTGTTCGCCGATCAACCGTTTTCTCAAAAAAATATTTTTATAATTTGATAATCTCGGCCGTGGCTTCCTACAATTTTTTACTTAAATCAAGTGTATATGACCTTAACTAACTTGTCCAACTAAGTCTAACCAATCCTCAACAATATTTACCCTACATAATTTATCATCTATAAACGGACTCACTCTTTATTATCGGAACCGTTCCGTCGACCTTTTGGATACTAGAGTAAAAATTGAACTTTTCAGCTAGTTTCATATACTCTATTAAGAGTTATCCAATAATGATTTTTCAAGGTTCTAATGACCTATAGAACAAGAATATCATGAAAATTAGTTACTCTTATCTTAATTTTATCATCAACTAGTTTATATTTTATTATTGGTTGTGGCACAAATGAATTAAAAGAGAAATAATGATGTAGCTATAGGTTGGTAAAACACAAAAAATTTGACATTTTTCCATTTAGGCTGAAAAATACAGACAAAACACTTCTATCTATAAAATAAAGAGGCTGTAGTATGATCAAATGATACCCAAACAAAAGGGAAAGTTATCGTTACAAGTAACATCGATAATTAAGGAATGACCCAGCTTGAAATAAAGACTATAATTATTCGTATACCAGCCTTGCCTTCTTCTTTGATCTATTAGATCATTCTGAGATAGAAGGGTATGAAAAGTTAGAAATCTTCTGAACGTCACTGCAACTCATCGAAGATTATCGTAAATTGTCACTAATAAAAAACGACATAATTCCTCGCTCTATTACGAAAAACTACGTCGTTGTACACAATATGTATGTTGCATGACATGCACTGCTATGGATGAGTTTTTTAGCCACCTAGGGATGGTGGAGACTAGCGGGATCGAACCGCTGACCTTTTGGCTGCCAGCCAAACGCTCTCCCAGCTGAGCTAAGCCCCCGTTTCTTAAACTCAATAAGATGATTATAATGAATACAAATGAAAATTTCAACATATTTTTTTATTTTTTTCGACATTTTTTTAGAATTTACAACAAACCAAATAAAAGGTAATATAAACCCCCTGCAACAACACCAGAAATACCAGCTGATAAGACGTTTTCCTTCGTCAACTTTTTATGTTTTACAAAATCTAATAGTAACCAACCAACAAATATTGTAACCATAAGTACGGTTACTTGAACCATCTATACCACCGCCTATTTACGAGTTTTATCTTGCATATCATACCATAGTAAAATAATCAAAATGAGTTACGGTACTCTCCTCATTTTATTTTTTCAAGAGATAGTAAGTAGATTAATCGGTTTGGACATACTACGTAATACATGTATTTTTTTACAATAACCTTTTACTATAAAGAGGTGATTTACATGAATTTTTCTGCTGTTATCCATACGTACGCTAGGTTTCCAGTTGTTCTTCGATTATTTTTAATCGTCATTGCTTTAATTATTACGTCTGGAATAGCGATGCATTTTATCGAGCCTGAAACGTTCCCTACTCTTTTCGAAGGAGTTTGGTGGGCCATTGTGACCGCTTCAACAGTAGGGTATGGAGATTATACACCAGTTACAGTATTCGGTCGATTATTAGCTTTTTTAGTCATTATGTTTGGGATTGGTGTTGTGTCATTTTTCGTAACGACATTAGCTTCATCTACCATTACAACTCGCAATTCTCTTAAATATGGGGAACTCTCTTTTAAGAAAGATAACCATTATGTTGTCATTGGCTGGAATGAACGAGCAAAAAATGTGATTTTTCACTTACAACAACTTAATCCTCGTCAAGAAATTGTATTGATAGATCAAACAATGAAGCAATGTCCCTTGAAAAACAATATGATTCATTTTATTCGTGGCAATCCATTAGAAGATGCAACGCTAAAAAGAGCCAATATACAGAAGGCACATACAGTTGTGATCACCGCTAACCTTCATGGACAGGAAGCAGAATCTGATGCTAAAAGTATTATTACCTTATTAGCTATCAAAGGGATTAATCCTGACATCTATAGTATTGTGGAAATATTAACTCCCGATCAAAAAAATAATTGCATACGTGCAGGAGCCGATGAAATTATCGAAACATCACTATTGTCTAGCTTAGCAATGGTTAATAGTACGTTATATCATGGAATAACAAAGGTGATACATCAAATTTTGGATCATCAAAATGAACATATGTTGTTATATGAAAAAATTGAAAATAAATTTGTTGGAAAAGCATATCAAGAGTGTATCTCTCAATACGAACATCAAGGTAAATTAATAATTGGAATTTACCGTAAAAACGAAGTATTATTACAACCAACAGCATCCTTCACTATTCAGCACGGAGACCAATTTATAGTCATTAAAAGTTAAAGCTACTGCAGATAGTTAATCAGTGGTAGTCTTTTTTACATTTTCCCATTGAAAGAAGTACTTTAGAAATAGTATAATTTTCCTAATGAATAAGAAATAGGAGAAAACATATAGATGAAAAAAACAATGGCATTTATCATCGGAAGCTTTTCCTTTGTTAGCATTTATTTTCTTTGGTTACTTTTTTCTCCAGAAAGCTTGACTACATTGGGTTCAAGTCTATTTGCTATAACCGCAGTGGTTATATCATTTTTATTACAATTAACAGTATATCGTCATGCCTCTGGTCAAAAACGAAAATTTCTTCTTTTGTTTTTATTAGCAACTTTATCTTATTTGATTGCTGAACTTGTTTGGAAATATCAAGTTACCTATATTTACGAAGAAGAAATTGTTTTTCCGGGACCGAGTGATATTTTTTATTATTTTAGTACAATACTGTTTATTGTTGCCTTTTTCTATCTTGTTTCAACTAATAATCACCGCCTTCAATTTATGATTTATTTATTAGATCTATTAATTATCTACGCAACCATTGTTGTCTTATTATCAGTAGAGTTTTTTGTTCCAGTTTTTAAGGCTAGTGGGTTTACTATATTGGAAACATTTGCTTCAACGTTATATCCTGCTTTAGTTTTATTTCTACTTTTCGCAATAGTAAATTGCTTTATTTTTAATCAAAACACCTTATTTTCTCAGCTAACCATTAAAATTTTCCTTACAGCTATTTCACTTCAAGTGATCGGGGATATGTTATTTGCTATAACACTATATCATTATATTTATACGTATAATAGTCTATTGGAAATATTATGGAGTCTAAGTATATTATTGTTTGGGGTAGCCACGTATAGTTTATCTGAAACTCAGAAAGTAACTCAAGAAAAAACAATACTTTTTCCTGAGCGTTTTAAATGGAATGTTTTTCGAATGATTGTACAAATTGGATGTATATTGGCTCTACACATATTTTATATCCAAACAAATAATAAGATTTATACCTTGTTTTTATTTGGAACTATATTTTTAATTCTTCTAAGGCAAATATTGTCTAGCTATCATATTAATAGACTGCTTGGAACAATCTCAGAAATGAAAAACAAGTTAGAAGAGAAAGTTATTGAACGAACTGAGCAACTTTCAAATAAAAATCAACAGCTGATAATGGCCATCGATAAAATTAATTATATGGCTTTACATGACGACTTAACAAACCTTCTTAATCGTCGTGCACTTTATGAAAATCTTAATAATTTCATGAGAGATTCAAAGCCTTTCACATTAGTTTTTATTGACGTAAATAAGTTTAAACCAATAAATGATTCATTTGGGCATAATTATGGCGATGAAGTGTTGAAGGTGATTGCAAAGTTATTAACAGTAGCCACAAAAGATTTTGGTATTGTATATAGACAAGCCGGTGATGAATTTATCCTCATCATTAACGAAGTAGACCAAACCTGTATTGATGAGGTCATAAAAAGATTGATTCATGACGTAATGAAGCCTGTCCAGATTTTCGATCAAAAATTAACAATAAGTTTAAGTATTGGGATTTCTCAATACCCAAAGGATGCAAAAGAAATTGATGAACTAATAAAATTGGCTGATAAAGCTATGTACAAATCAAAACAACATTCACTCGAATGTTGTTACTCCGAATAAAGCCAGCTCCTTTTTATTTAGGAACTGGCTTTATTTTTATTATTTATTTAAACGTGCTTCTAATTTTGCTTTTTCTTCTTCAAATCCTGGTTTTCCAAGAAGCGCAAACATGTTTTTCTTATAAGCTTCAACCCCAGGCTGGTCAAATGGGTTAACACCTAACAGGTATCCACTAACTGCGCATGCTTTTTCAAAGAAGTATACTAAATAACCAAAGTGATAAGCATTTAATTCTGGAATAGAAACGATTAAGTTCGGTACCCCACCATCTGTATGAGCAAGCATTGTTCCTTCAAAGGCTTTCTTATTTACGAAGTCCATTGTTTTTCCTGCTAAGTAATTTAATCCATCTAAATCACTTGCTGCTTCTTCAATAACAATTTCTTTTTCTACTTTTTCAATATGAAGAATTGTTTCGAAAAGATCGCGACGACCATCTTGAACATATTGCCCCATAGAATGCAAGTCTGTAGAGAAATCAACTGAAGCTGGGAAGATACCTTTTTGATCTTTCCCTTCACTTTCACCATAAAGCTGCTTCCACCATTCAGCAACGAAATGAAGAGCTGGTTCATAGTTAACCATTAACTCAATAGTTTTCCCTTTATTATATAAAGCATTTCGAACTGCAGCATATTGATATGCAATGTTTGTATTTAAGTCTGGATTTTCTAAATCTGTACGAGCTTCAGCAGCACCTTGCATCAATGCATCAATATCAATACCACTAACTGCAATTGGTAATAATCCTACAGCAGTAAGTACTGAGAAACGCCCACCAACATCATCTGGAACAACAAATGACTCATAACCTTCGTCAGTTGCCAATGTTTTTAGTGCACCACGAGCTTTATCAGTTGTTGCATAAATACGCTTACGGGCTTCTTCTACACCATATTTCTTCTCTAAGTAAGAACGGAAGATGCGGAAGGCAATGGCAGGTTCAGTTGTCGTTCCTGATTTTGAAATAACATTTACAGAAACATCTTTCCCTTCAAGAAGATCCATTAAATCTTTCACATAAGTAGAGCTAATGTTATGACCTACAAAGATTACTTGAGGTGTTTTTCTTTCTTCTTTTGTTAAAACGTTATAAAATGTATGATTTAATGCTTCAATTGCTGCACGTGCTCCTAAATATGATCCACCAATTCCAACTACTAACAATACATCTGAATCAGACTTAATTTTTTCTGCTGATTTTTTAATACGTGCAAACTCTTGGCGGTCATAGTTCTCTGGGAGATCAATCCAACCGAGATAATCATTACCTGCTCCTGTTTTATTATGTAATGCTGTATGCGCTGTAGTAATTGCATCTTGTAAATATGTAACCTCATGTTCTTGAATAAAATCTAAAGCTTTGGAGTAATCAAATTGCAATTTTTCACTCATTAATTAAAACCTCCCGAATTTTTTATTTTAGTTTTTCCATAAAGCTAAAATGTCTTAAACTAAGAAAACTCTTCATCTACACTTTATTAAAATAGGACAAACAAATCAAGTTACTTTTTCGATGTAAGCGCTATCACTTGAGAAATATAAAAATATAGTGAACACCGGACTAAGTTAGCCGATGTTCTAGAGTATTGTTATGATAACGATCTCATTAAAATTTCAATTACATTATCTTTATTTAATTTTTTATAATTTCCAAACTCACCTCTAGCCATTGCTTTATCAGCAATTAAATCAATCTTTGAGTCATCAATTTGATAATCGATTAATTTACTAGGTGCTCCAATACTTCTCCAAAACTCCTCTAATCTCACAATCCCTTCTTCTGCAATTTCATCTTCTGCTTTTCCAATAGGGTCTACGTTCCACACCCGAATTGCTAACTGGTTTAATTTTCGTATACTAAGACTTTTCACATGGCGTAACCACTGCGGATAAATAATTGCTAAACCTCCTGCATGTGGGATGTCGTAAACAGCTGATATGGCGTGTTCAATATTATGCGATGCCCAATCTCCTCGAGCTCCCATTTGTAGAAAGCCATTTAAAGCAATTGTACCTGAAAATAGAATTGTCTCACGTAATTCATAACTGTCGAGATGATTAATAAGTTGTGGTGCTGCTTCAATAACTGTTAATAAAACAGATTCACACATTCTTTCTTGTAACGGTGTATTTGTAGCAGGGTGAAAATATTGTTCTAAAACATGCGTCATCATATCGACTATTCCATACACAGTGTGTTCTTTTGGTACAGTAAAAGTATTTACAGGATCTAAGATAGAAAATTTCGGAAACACATGTGGACTTCCCCAACCGTACTTTTCTTTTGTTTCCCAGTTTGTGATAACAGATCCTGAGTTCATTTCTGATCCTGTAGCCGCTAAAGTCAAGACTGTTCCAAATGGAAGAGCATCAGTTGGCAGATGTTTTTTTGTTACGATATCCCAAGGATCGCCATCATACTTCACCCCAGCCGCTATTGTTTTCGTGCAGTCGATAACACTTCCACCACCTACGGCTAGAATAAATTGAATTTCCTCTTGTTTACAAATTCCTATGCCTTTATGTACAGTCGTAAGGCGTGGATTCGGTTCAACTCCACCAAGCTCAAAAACCACTGAACCAATAGTTTCTAATTCTTGGATTACCTTCTCATATAACCCATTCCGTTTAATACTGCCACCGCCATAAACTAAAAGTACCTTATCGCCATACTTAGGAACCTCAGTTTTAATGTGCTGAAGTTGCCCTTTCCCAAAGATTAACTTTGTCGGATTATGAAACATAAAATTTTCCATCTCTTATCCACACCCTTTCCATTTTATTATGTACGTTTCTAAACTCATTCGTAAAGCGAAAGCACTTTTTCTACATACATTTTTTTCTATTTTCAATTAATAAATGTATAAATAACGCAATTATTTGTCATTCTAACAGTAGAAGATGTTAGGATTCTTGTACTATCATCCATGTTTAAAATAGATAATACAAGATAAACTAATACCTATTAACGAAGGTAGGTTCTTCTAAATTTACTTATCCCCCGCTTAAGGAGGTGAAAGAAATGAGTGGAATTCAACGTTTTGCTTTAGTTCTTGCGATTATTGGTGCTATAAACTGGGGCTTAATTGGGTTCTTTCGCTTCGATTTAGTTGCTGCTATCTTTGGAGGGCAAGCAGCAGGATTTTCTAGATTTATTTATGCACTAGTTGGACTTGCTGGCTTATACTGTATTTCCATCCTATTTAAACCTGATGAGGAATTAGAAAGAAGCCCACAGCCAGAAAGGTAATCCATCTTTCAACATGAGGTTGACTGAAATTGTCCATTTACATTGTAACTGTGTTTGTAATGGTATACTTTCAGTCAGCTTTTTTTCATTTCCAGGGGAATAATTTGTCAATTTTTCCATAGAAATGTTTACTTCATGAAGAATTTGTAAAAGACTTTTACCGTTCGACAGCAATTTATTTATCACCATTTTGTTCCAATGGATCCGATATTAAATTGAAGACCTTAGGAACTAAAAAGCTTACATACCAAACAAGAAAAGCGCAAGCGCCTTGGTCACGAGCAGCTGCTCCTGTGCCACTCCGTTTGCTCGTCGCAAAGCAGCTTCGAAGTAATCCAAGCAGTAGCTTCACTGGGGCGACCTTTGACAGATGCCGCTCTTTGGCTTCTTACGTTTACGTGCTTCTGCGTCTTCTAGCATAGCTTCGTAGCAAGCTTCCTGGAAGCAGTGTTTTGTGCGACGAGTAACCGCAGGAGCAAAGCTGCATGAAGCTAATCGACGAAGGATCTCAAGCAGTAATTGAAGTCCGTTGCTTGACTGGGTGTGACCGAGCTCGTAGGCTGCTTGCGCTAGACAGTTTTCAAGTTAGAAATTTATAAATTCTGATAATAATAAAAAAGCAACCGAATGATCGATTGCCCATTTTATTTATTTTTTTGTACGTTTGTTAAGGTCAGCTTGAATTTCGTTTGATTGCTTTAACCAGCTTTTTAACTTTTCTTCAAGTGTATTGAAACCTTGGTTCTTTTCTTGACTTACTTTAGCTTCTACCTTTTTCGGTTTATCAAAACGTGGTTTCGCTTCTGGTCGCTCTGGTGCTGGTACTGTTTCACGAATAGATAATGAAATTTTCCCTGTTTCGCTGTCTATAGACATTACTTTAACTTTAACTTCATCACCAACTGATAGGTGTTCGTTAATATCTTTTACAAACCCGTGAGCAACTTGTGAAATATGAACTAAACCTTGTTTTTCTTCGTTTATAGCAACAAATGCTCCGAAAGGCTTAATTCCTGTAACTTTACCTTCAACTACACTTCCAACTTCAAATTGATCTGACATAAAAACAACTCCTAAATTTTTTTAACTAACTAAGTATAGCATAGATCGATTGAATAAACAAAGATTGTTCTTATAGTAGTTATTCCAAAAAGTGAATTTTATAATTACCAAAATGGAGCTATATAAAACTAAATGTTGTTGAAAATGTTCTTCACCCAACAACATTTAGTAGCATAGTAGCAAAAATAAGCTATTTATGAAATTTACTAACATATAGTTTAAATAAATGACCATCATCTTACAGGTTTCCCAGGAAAATAAGGTCGAACCCAGCTGAAAACATGTGATTTTTAACTAGCATAAAGGAATATAACGTTGATTCTTTGCATTTACTATAAAATTTATCTCACTAATTGGAGTTGCCACTCCTTTTCATCATTGAGTGTAGCTATTAACGCACCTTTTAGTAATAGGCTACCATGATCGGATTTCATATCGTTAAAGTCTGTGTTATCTCTAAGTTCGATAAAAAATAAATTTGCATCAGTAGCACTATGTTTCACAACCTCTTCCTCAGAAAGGGATGTACCTTTTTCCGCTAAGCTATTGTATAACGACAGTTCTTTTTGTGTCAGAGATGTTTTCCATAATTTATTTTCATAAACCTCTTTTATAATAAGTGAAATAAGATCTTTTTTATTTAACTTAGAATAACCTCTAATTTTATAAAATTTCACTATTGAAATAAGTTTATCCTTTGTATATCGTTCGAAGATTTCAAGTAAATCTAGTGGTTCTGTCACGGCTACTTGTCTAATATTTACCGGTTCAACCGCTTCAACTTTCGGCTTTTCTTTAGATATTAAATTATTTAAGTCCATTTCGAACTCTTTCCAACCATCTAATACTAATTCAAACTTTTCCTTTTCTTCTTTTAACACATCTACTGCTCTTGTCTTATCCGTCAACTCCGTAGTTATTTTTATTTTGAGTAAAACAGCTTCAAAAATATCTTCTTTGTTCTCTAATTCACGTGTATCAAATTGGCTTACGTGTTCCATTGCACTTGTCATATCGCCAATATCGAAATAATATTTGCTGTAACCTAAAAATACAGATGCTAACGGAGCAATATTTTTGGCTTCATCAAGAGCGGTTTTCGCTTTTTCAAATTCCTTAATTTTCAGATGAGTATTAGCCAACTGTAGGTATACAGGTAAATAGGTTGGAGCTTCACTTTTCACTTTAGTAAAGAGGTCAATTGCATCAAGATAACTTCCTTCTGAAGCTTTAACTTTCCCTTTTAAGAAAACTTCACCTAAATTTTCGTTTAAAGTTAACTCCACGGGCTGCAGTGATATTAATTGAATTTCGCCATCTAATAAAACGGTAATAGGTTCCATTGCCTCCCCAAAATCCGCCAGTATAGAAAGTAGCGACTTTTTCACCCAATCTTCGAGCTTATTTGTTTTGAGTAAACGTTTTATTAATTCTTTCATCTCTACGCTTTCATTATTTTTTATGTAATTAAAACTAGCTTGTTTTTTTGTTTCTTCACCATCAAATAATGAAGCGACTGCCATAGTCAGTTTAAAACCTTCTTCCTCTTCAGCAAATAGTAATGGTACTGGTATCCCTACTTCCACAAAGAGCTTTAAACTTCTATCTAATAACCTTACTTGTTCTTTGATAGGTGTATGATCATATATCGTTTGAAAAGCTACTCTAGCTTCATCGTAGTGGCCTTCATTACTTAAAGATAATGCCGAACGATATAAAGACATTGGTGATAATTGACTTTTTCGTTCATGGTAAAGCTTTGATAAAGTTTCATCTTCCCTTAGTACAGAGAGCATTTCAACCAACTTTTGAAGTAGATCATAATCAGTATAGGAATCATGCCCCTCACGTTCATGGAATGAATGTAACGCTCTTTGTGAATATGCTTCTGCTTCTTTTTTACGATCTAGTCGATAGAGAAAAATTGCTCCCTGGATATAAGCAAAAACATTCTTATCATCGAGTCTTATAACTTGTTTCACAATTTTTAATGCTTCAAGATAATTATTTAGTAAACCATGGATAACCGCTAAATAATTTTGAGCTGGTATGTATTCGCGATAAATACGTAATGCTGCTTCGAAACTATCTTTTGCTTGGTGAACTAACCCATGATTTAACTCGTTCTGACCTTTTTGATAATAATCAAACACTTGTTTAAATTTTTGTGGCTGTTTCGTTTGAAATTGATTTAGCCGCTCTAATGTATTAGCTATCGATGATGTCTTAATTTTTTTCTTTATCACATGATTTTTCTTCATAGTTGTTAACTCCTTTTTCCGCCCAATACTTTCTACCAACTATATATCATAATACAAATTTAAACTTCTAGCCAACTTAATTTTATTATCCGCTAATTAGCGAAAACAAATAGAGTTGTTCTTTAAAGAAATGCGCAAGCGCCTTGGTTACGAGCAGCTGCTCCTGTGCCACTTCGTTTGCTCAAGAGCAATTGTTTTCCGTGCGACGAGTAACCGCAGGAGCAATTGTTTTCCGTGCGACGAGTAACCGCAGGAGCAAAGCTGCATAAAGTTAATCAACGAAGGATTTAAAGAGGTAATTGAAGTCAGTTGCTTGACTGAAGTGACCGAGCTCATAGGCTGCTTGCACTAGACAGTTTCCAAGTTAGAAAATTATAAATTCTGATTATAAAAAAAAATAGAGTTCGGATTCATCAACTCTATCGAAGTTTATTCTATTTATTACAATTTTTCAGAAGATATGTAGGGCAGCAAAACCGCCACCTCAAAATTAAAGAGAAAAATTTGGTGGAGAATAAGCCGCCCTAAAGATCGCATGTTTCAATCCGCGTGGGATGTAAAAATCCCCCCTGAATGAAAGTTAAGCTTTATTATAAAGTTTTCCGTATGCTAATTTTTTTTCTGTGATTGTTATGCCTAATTTCTTCTGAAATTTATCAATAATAAACAATTCTTTAGGCGTAACCAATGTAAGGACTGCACCAAACTTGCCCATTCTCCCAGTTCGACCAGCACGATGAACATAAGCGTCCTCATCAACAGGTGGATGAAGGTTGATAATATGTGTTACATCATCAACATCTAGACCTCTAGCTGCTAAATCAGATGCTACGACAACCTGTATTTCCCCATTTTGAAGTTGGTGAATTACTTGAGCTCTTTGTTGTTTATCACTTTCACTTGAGAGGGCAGCTGCCTTTATACCTTTATACTGCAGTTTCTTGGTCGTTTCTACCACTTTATCTAAGTGATTCACAAAAATAATTCCTCGTGTTACTTTTAAGCTATGAATAAGGCGCCTTGCCGTATCTATTCGATCACGATCGTCACATTTAATGAACTCGTGTTGTACCTTTTCTGCCTCTATTTTTTCATCACTAGATATAAGTGTTACATTTGCTCTAATTAAAGCTTCAATATCTGTTTTTAATTCATCAGATATGGTTGCTGAGAAAAACATATAGTTTGTTTCTTTATCCATCCGCTTGGAGATTTCAACAAACGATTGTCTCGTTTCTCTCTCTTTTAACATACGATCCGCTTCATCAACAACCACCATTTTACATTGGTGAATTTTCAGTTTTTTTTGTTGAGCAAGTTCAAGAATGCGCCCTGGTGTTCCAACAACCACTTGTGGTTTTTGCTTTTTCAATTTATCAAGCTGCCTTTTAATATTGGCACTTCCAATGAACACATCAATTTGAATGTTCGTTTCTGTTACTAACTCCTCTACCACTCGATAAATTTGCATTGCTAGCTCATGAGTCGGTGCTAAAATCATTGCTTGCAATTCTTTATTGGCTTCATCTACTTTTGATAGCAATGGAAGTAAAAATGCTAATGTTTTTCCAGAACCCGTTTTAGAACGGCCAACTACATGTTCACCTTTTAAGATAGTAGGGATCGCCTCTTGTTGTATTTGTGTCGGTGTCGTAATATTCATTTTTTCTAACCCTTTTAATAAAAACGGGGCAATTTCTAACTTTTCAAACTCTTTCTCCATCTCATTCACCTTTCAATTCAATGTTCATTCTACTTGTTACTATACAGAAAACAAAGTAAAAGAACAAATTTGTTTAAATATTACAGTAAAAATATCATAAATTTCAAAAATTTATGATATTTTAATGTTTAAATAATTAATTTCCGGAAAAGATATAGATGTATACAATTTAGTATTCCCCCTATTTTAGCGAAACTTTTATAGTTTCGCTTTTTTTGTATCCCGGCGTTAGTATTGAATAACTTTTGCTTTATTTATACGTTTTGGAAGTTAGTTTCTGGAATTTACTTTTCACTTTGCAAATCCCTTATTTACTTATCGAAAATATGATTTCACTTACGGAGAGACGTCCTTCGAAAAAATCAAAACACACAAAGAAGCGATTAGCTCGAAAAATGCTAATCGCTCCTAAATTATAGTTTCTCCAAGAAACGTCCAATTCTAGTAACTGCTTCTTTTAAATTATCTAGTGAGGTTGCGTAGGAGCAACGAATATGCCCTTCACCACCACTACCAAAAACATGTCCTGGTACTACAGCCACTCGTTCAGATATTAACAGTTGTTCTGCAAATTGTTCTGATGTTAGCCCTGTATCTTTGATTGATGGAAACGCATAAAAAGCTCCACCTGGTACATGACAAGGAAGTCCGATTTCTTCGAATGACTTTACAAAGTAATTCCTGCGCTGTTTATAACTTTGCACCATCTTATTTACATCTTCCATACCAGTTTGTAATGCTTCAACGGCAGCATACTGAGCCATTGTAGGAGCACACATTAATGTGTATTGATGAATTTTCAGCATTGCGCTTACGATATCACTAGGTCCAGTTACAAACCCTAAGCGCCAACCTGTCATCGCGAATGCTTTTGAAAAACCTGAAATAATGATTGTTCTCTCTTTCATTCCTTCGATATTAGCAATACTCGCATGTTTATTGTCATACGACAATTCTGCATAGATTTCATCTGATAAAACGATCAAATTATGTTCTTCTACGATTTTTGCAATTGCTTCTAGTTCTTCCTTCGTCATCGTTGCCCCTGTCGGATTATTCGGGAAACTTAACATAATTGCCTTCGTTCGTGGTGTAATAGCCTTTAGTAGTTGGTCAGGAGTTAGTTTGAAATTTGTTTCTACTGTCGTCCCTACCGAAACCGACTTTCCACCAGCTAGAGTCACTAACGGTGCATAAGAGACGAAAGTCGGTTCAACGACAATGACTTCATCTCCTGGATCAACAATAGCACGTAAAGCGATATCTAAAGCCTCACTAGCACCTACAGTAACGATAATTTCATTTTTAGGATCATAAGATAGTTGAAATTGCTTCTTCATATACTCACAAATTTCAACTCTTAGCTCCAAAAGACCTGCGTTAGCTGTATAAGCTGTGTAGCCTCTTTCTAAAGAAGAAATACACGCTTCACGAGTTGCCCATGGGGTAACAAAGTCTGGCTCACCAACCCCAAGAGAAATAATGTTATCCATTGATGATGCTAAATCAAAAAATTTACGAATGCCTGATGGTTGAATTTCATTTACAAGTTTAGAAGTTCTGATGTTGCCTTTTACCTTTGATGTCATGGCGTAATCACAATCCTACGATCTTCTTCACCATCGCTAAACACAACCCCATCATGTTTATATTTTTTTAACTGGAAGTGTGTTGTAGTTGAGATAACCGAATCAATGGTAGAGAGTTTATCTGAGACAAAACGCGCAATTTCATTCATTGTCTTTCCTTCAATCACTACAGAAAGGTCATAAGCACCAGACATTAAATACAGTGCACGAACTTCTGGGAAACGATATATTCGTTCAGCAACATCATCAAAACCAACCCCACGCTTTGGTGTCACTTTCACATCGATCATTGCCGTTACTGTCTCAGTCGTCTTAACCTTTGTCCAATCAATAACCGCAGAATAACCTAAGATAACTTTTTGGTCTTCTAACTTTTTAATAATTGCTTGAGTTTCTTCTATCGATAAGTCAACCATTTTTGCTAATGTGTCTACTGCTATCCTTGCATTTTCTTCAATTAGTTGTAAGATTTCTCGCTCTTTAGCTTCCAAAGAAAATCCCCCTTGCATTTATCCTAAAAAAATTCATTTATGCAGTTTATCATATCATAAGTAAAGTACTCAATGGAAATTATTATTTATAAATTCAGAACTTTTGTTGATTATATTTTAAAAAGAACCTTGAGGAACTTTCAAAAGTTCTTCAAGGTTCGCAACTATTATTAAGCCAATCGGAACACTATGCCATGTCCACCTAATGGATATTCCCATTTAATATTATCACTCGGACATCCGATGCGACAGCTCCCACATTCATGACAGCCTTCGTAACCTACAAACATTCGGTCTCCTTCCCACTTATAAACTTCACCTGGGCAAAATAATGTACAAACTTGCCCTTCGCACTTGGCGCATTCTTCTTGGTTTAAAATGGTTAAATGGGATTTCTTGTCTGCTTTATATCGAACTAGATATTGTTTTTCTTCAATTGTTTTCGCCATTATTTCATCACCTTCCAAGCTTGATAAATATCTTTTACGACACCTAACTTACCTCGGTTTGCTGTGAAAGATTTCATAATTTGCGATTGTTTTTCTCTTTTCGGTGTCCCATCAATGGTAAAGAACTGGCTCGCCGCACGATTCATTAAAGGAATATACTCATTTAAATACTGAGGGTTTGCCTCAAACGTATGAGTAAGGTCTTTGTATTTCTTTAAATCTTTTCCTATAAAACTATCATAAATACTAGTACGATAGGAATCTAATGATGCCTCTGAGAAGTCTTTCTTTTCATTAGCCTTAACGATAGCCTCTGCTGCCATTTTACCTGAAGCCATCGCCATATTGGATCCTTCACGGTGAATCGCATTAACTAATTGAGCTGCATCACCAATAACAAGAACACCATCACCTACGAGCTTCGGAATAGCATGATAACCACCTTCTGGGATCAAGTGAGCTAAGTACTCTGCCGGCTCACCGTCTGAAATATAAGGACGGATCATCGGATGATTTTTTACATACTCTAACAACTCGTATGGTTTTACTTTTGCCCTAATCATTCCTGAAAGAGTGGTACCTACCCCGATATTAATGCTATCTTTATTTGTATACATAAATGCTGTACCTAATTGTCCATGTGTGGCATCACCAAAGATTTCAACTGAACATCCTTCATTCCCTTCTAGGTTGAAGCGATCGTTAATCTTTCCTTTTGGCATATTCAATACTTCCATTGCACAAAGGGCTACTTCGTCAGGCTTAAACTCTTTATGGAAACCTAGTGATTTAGCAAGTAATGAGTTTACCCCATCTGCCAAAACAACTACATTTGCATAAATATCACCATCTGGGCGGTCTGTTCGAACACCTACCACTTTTCCATTCTCTTGAATACACTCTAATACGACGGTTTCATTAATTAATAGTGTACCTTGTTCAACAGCTTTTTTCGCAAACCATTGGTCAAATTGCGCACGTAGTACTGTAAAGTTATTGTAAGGCTCCTGGGCCCACTCTTTTCCTTTGTAGCCCATAGACATCATAGACTCTTTTTCTAAAAACCAAAAGCGTTGTTCAACCACTGGCCTTTCAATCGGAGCTTCCTTCCAAAACTCTGGTACAATTTCTTCTGTTTGCTTTCGATATAAAATTCCACCCATTACGTTTTTAGAACCTGGATATTCACCACGTTCAATCATCATTACTTTTAATCCATTTTGAGCACAAATATTTGCACAGGCTGCACCAGCAGGTCCAGCACCTACGACGATTACATCAAATTGTTCAGGCATGAGTTTTGACACCTCCAACATCATTTAACGCTGCTTTGAATTCTTCAGTTAACAATGGAACGATTTCAAATAAATCCCCGACCACTCCGTAGTGTGAAGCATTAAAAATTTGTGCATCTGGATCTTTGTTAATAGCAATAATCGTTTCAGAGTTGTTCATACCTACAACATGCTGGACCGCTCCAGAAATACCAATAGCAAAATAAAGCTTTGGTGTGACTGTTTCACCTGTTTGACCAATTTGGTGTGAATGCCCGATTAATCCAGCTTCCACCACGTCACGTGTTGCTCCAACTGTTGCATTTAATGCGTCTGCTAAATCACAAACTAGTTTAAAGCCAGCGGCATCTTTCACTCCTTTACCAGCTGCTACAATAATATCTGCGTCTGCTAAGTTCACTTTTTTACTAGTGTCACGTACAATTTCTAATACTTTTGTACGTAAATCTTCTTCTTTTAAACTAATCGTCTCCTCAATGACTTCACCTGTACGTCCTGGTTGTGGTTCTAACGCTTTCATTACTTTTGAACGAACGGTTGCCATTTGTGGGCGATGCTTTTTACAAAGGATCGTCGCCATAATGTTTCCTCCAAATGCTGGACGACTTGCTTCAAATAAACGTTTATCCAAATCAATATCAAGCATCGTTGTATCTGCTGTTAAACCAGTCATTACCTCTGTAGCAACAGCACTTGCTAAATCTTTTCCATTAGCTGTAGCACCGTATAGGAAAATTTCAGGTTTATATTTACGAACAAGATCACCTACTGCCTTCATATAAGTTTCAGAACGATACTTATCGAGTATTGGATCATCAATCACATAAACTTTATCTGCACCATATTCGAATAACTGCGGGCAAAGTTCTTTTACATTAGACCCTAGTAATACTCCACATAGATCTACTTCAAGTTTGTCCGCTAACGCACGTCCTGCCCCAAGAAGTTCTAATGAAACTCCAACCACTTGTCCTTCAATTTGTTCAATAAATACCCAGACACCTTTGTATTCTTCTGTGTTCATCGTTTACTTCCCGCCTTTCTGTGCGAATAGTTCACGTTTTTCTAGAACTATTGAAACAAGTTGACTAACTTGAGATTTTGCATCACCTTCAATTAACTTTGCCCCTTCACTCTTAGCTGGCGGCCACATTTTTCCTACAATTGTCGGAGATCCCTTAATCCCTAACTGTTTTCGGTCTACGTCATCAAGATCTGCAACTGTCCAAACCGTCGGCTTATATCTAGCAGCTCTAATCATGTTCGGAAGTGGCGAGTAAGAAACTTCATTTATTTCTTTCTCTACCGTTAATAAACAAGGAGTAGTTGATTGAATAATTTCATAGCCATTTTCAATTTTGCGGCGTATTTCAACCTTCCCTTCGTTTACTTTAACGTTTTCAATTTTTAATACATTTGTAATTGGTGGAATTTCCATTCGTCGAGCAATACCAGGACCAACTTGACCTGTATCACCATCAATAGCGTGTTTTCCACAAAGTACTAAATCAATCGGTTCTTGTTTTTGAATTTTTTCAATTGCTTTTGTAAGAGCGTAACTAGTGGCTAACGTATCTGCACCTGCAAACGCACGGTCAGAAATTAACACCCCTTCATCAGCTCCTATTTCTATACATTTTTTAATAGCATTTACAGCCTGTGGTGGCCCCATGGAAAGTACTGTAACCTTGCCACCATACTCTGCTCTCAGGCGAACAGCCTCTTCAACCGCATGGGCATCATACGGATTTAAAATAGCTGGAGCACTTGATCGATCTAGTGTGTTTGTTTTGGGATTTACTTTAATTATCTTAGTATCGGGTACTTGCTTAATACAGACGACAATGTGCATTGCTTCCCACTCCTAACGTATACTTTTTATTATTAAATTTTTATGTTTAGAAAAATATTGGTCTACATACGAAAAGCATATGTAATTGCTTTTAACACCACTATTTTCTTAAACGATAATTACTAATGAGTGAATGAAATAATAAAAACATTGAATATCTTCTGTGGAGCAATAAGTAAGTTCAATCATTCACTTACTTGATGAAAATAAAAAAGCTTTGACACTAATTGTGACGAACTTGTTTCTAATTTCTGTAAGTCTATCATTCTAGTATCATACTAAGAAGTTAGTTGTGGTGTTGAATAGAGGATAATGTTTGCTTTCAAACAAAAATAACTTGATACAATGAAAGCGATTTCTTAGTTTATTTATACCAAAATAATTGATTTTGAACAACCACATTTTGTATAATTTTACACTGAATTCTATTTTTCCTTACTTTGGTATAGTGATATTTAACAATTAAGTAGTTCAAAAGAGCCGTACTGTTAGTTCCCCTTACCTGTCCGACACCTTTATTACTTTCTTAAAATAATTAATTCTTCATTTTGAAATTTTTATTTTTATTAGTGAGGTTACCAGTACTTTTTCGTATCCGTCACATATTGAACATAATATGAACAAAAAACTACCAGTATGCTTAGAAAATTAAATGTAAGAAGAATTTTTTTGTACTACCAATCAGCTAAGAGAACTCGTTCTAGCTTCGAGAAATTTAGATGGAGTCTCAACTCCACCTGAATGGAAGTTCCCACCTACGCTACGCTTAGAGGTGGGGGTCTATGACCCTTAAGTACAAATCAGTTTGATTAACCTCGATACTCTACTATTTATTATCTATTTCTACTACAAAAAAAGTTCATTCAGAACTAAGAAAAATATCTTAGCTGAATGAACTTCTTAGTAATATTAATCTTTAAAATACAGTACGTAATGTTTCTTTATCATGTGTTAACCAATATTTCATTAGCTTTTTGGCTCCATCTAAATCATGAAGCTTTGCTTGACCGCATTCTTTTTCTGTAGCTGCAGGAACTACTTCTATTTCAAGACTATAATTTAAAGCAGCCTCCATTACATCAATAATTTCATCGATAGAAGGTTCGCCACTTACAATAAGATAAAAGCCTGTTTGACATCCCATTGGCGATACGTCTATCACATCAAAGTGATCATACTTTTCTGTGAATCTACGAATGTTAATTGCTAGTAAATGTTCAAGCGTGTGAATAGCTCCTGGATTCATCGCTTGTTTGTTAGGCTGACAAAAACGTATATCAAATTTATTCACAACACCATCTGTACCTATTTTATGAACTCCACAATGTCTCACAAATGGAGCTTTTACAAGATTATGATCTAATTCAAAACTTTCGACTGAAGGCATTTGTCATCCCATTCCTTTCAACATGAAATATCAATAAGTATTTATTATATAGCAACTATTTAGATTTGTCTAAATAAACTGAATATAACACATACAAAAGATAGAAGTATAACCTACTTCAAAGAAGCTAAAAAGTTCATGTATTTATCCTAACTAATAATAATTTTAACGTTTAAAATTGCTTCGCTGCCTAGATTTTAACAAATTCATTTTATCATTGATTATATTTTTTTGAGAATTTGTTTCATCTTCTAAAAGGTTCATTGAAACAACTACATTACCTTCTAGTTTTACAGAAACAACACTTCCTTCTTTCGCCTTCAGTGGCAGCTTTTCAATTGGTACATTGTATTCAGTCTCATCTTTTCCCACTAGTATAACTGCCCATTTACCATCTAAGATTCGATCAATAATCCCTTTCATGGATTACCACCTCCAGAGTTTCAATTTTACACGTGGTCCTACTTAAAATTTCTTTAAATGAGTGATTTCATAATTACCAAAAACGAACCTCATAAACCTATATTTGGTTAAATTAGTGCGATATTAACTAACTAGGTAGTATACTGTCACTCGATTAATAGCATTATGAAATTCACTCCTTTCATACAACTTTAAACCAATTTTCAGTTTTTTTATTGCATAATATATTAAATTAGATCTTTATACCTATTTCCACTTTGTTTTCAATACTAATTTACTAATATCAGTTAGCATTCATATACACATATGGTAAAATATAGATAAAATAAAAAGCAAGAGGTGAACTATGGAGATTTTCGTTGCTAGACAGCCAATTTTAACAAAAACTGAAGAAGTAATAGGATACGAGCTTTTATATCGAAATAGTCACAACAACGACTTTACTAAAATTGACGGTGATGTAGCAACTATTGAACTACTGTTAAATAGTTTTATTGGCATTGGCAACAAAAAAATTTCTAATGGAAAAAAATTATTTATTAACTTTACTAGAAACCTACTCATAAAACGTGTACCACGTCTTTTTTCTCCTGAAAAAATTATTATTGAAATCCTCGAAGACGTGGAAGGCGATGCTGAAATAATTGATGCTATAAGTGAATTTAAACAACTAGGTTATACTATTGCACTTGACGACTTTTTTCTTAAAGATATTAATAAAAGTTTAGTTACTTATGCAGACATAATAAAGGTTGATTTTGGTCAAACTTCTTACGCCCAACGAAAGATCATTCAAAATATTGCCCAATTCAATAACATTACTCTACTTGCCGAAAAAGTTGAGACAAGAGATGAATTTAATCGCGCATTAATGGAAGGTTATGCCTTATTTCAAGGGTATTTCTTTAGTAAGCCCGTCATTTTATCTACTCAAGATGTTCCTTTTTATACGAACAATTATTTAGGTCTATTAAATGAATTGCATAGTCCCGAACCGTCCATTGATAAGCTTACAGCAATAATCGAGTGTGATCTTTCCCTTTCCTATAAAATATTAAAAATTGTTAACACCATGGATTATTTTACACGTATAAAAATTACTTCAATTAAACAAGCAATCTTAACTTTAGGAATTAATGAATTAATCAACTTAATTGCCATTATCTCTTTAAGTAAGCAAAAAGATAGTTCTTCTGTTTCTAATGAACTTTTGCTAAGATCATTAACTAGAGCAAAATTGTGTGAAGCTTTAGGTGAAAAGTTATATGGTAATACGAAAAAATCAGAATGTTTTATGTTAGGGATGTTTTCATTATTAGACGTAATATTAAAACAACCACTAGAAAAAACTCTTGAAGTATTACCTTTATCTGATGATATAAAATATGCATTACTCGGTTATCAAAGCCCATATAATCTATTATTAGATTTGATTGTTGCAATTGAAATGGCCGATTGGAGCAAACTAAAGTTGATCGCTCCCATCGTTGCTCCTAAAAATTTATCTAAACATTACGAGGATGCTATTTTGTGGGCAACAAAAATTAATAGTAATCTAGATAATGAATACGATAGTGAGAAGGCAATTTCTAAGTAATTCTTATGTAAAGTACCTTTCATTTAATACCATATACTTTTACCTAAAATCAGTGGGGATATAAGTCCCCACTGATTAGTTTAAACTATTTAATTACTTCTTCAGGAAGTACGATTTCATCAACTTCATTATACCCAAATATTGTTGCACTCATTGTCTGTACAGTATGAACTATCTCGTCATCGACTCCCATTTCCATTTCCATAATCATATTTAGTCTTGTTTGGTACAACGTTTCTTTATCAATAAAAATCTCATACTCTATGTTATTTAATTCTAGATGACTAAACAGCTCTAACATTTCTTCAAAATATTCAGTCCCTACCCCACCAAAAAGTTTAGCAATTTCAAGAAATTCTGTACCTTCACCAGTAAGCTTTAGTACATATTCGTTACCTGATTCTGTCAAATCGATCTCATCGATAAAACTCATTAACAAATTTAATTGTTGTTCAGGGCTTATTTGTATTTCTGATATCGCACCAAGCTCTTCTGTTAACTCTATCGGTAACTCAAACCACTCATTTGTCATCGGTTCATACATATAAATACGTTCTTCTACTAAATACATCTCAGTTTCAAATGCGCCCATCATTTCCATATCTGTTTCCATGACCATTTTTTGATAATATGCTAAAGGATTTTGAGTCATCTCAGCATCTATAGTTAAATACATTTGAACCGTTTCTTCTTCATTTATTGTCATCGTCTGTTCACTCTCTATTTTCATGGAGTAACTATTTAGTTCTTCCATTACCTGCAAAGATTTTTTTAGTACATCCTCAGCACTCCTTAAAGTTCCCGAACTCTGACTATTACAAGCAGCCAAAACTATGACCAGTACAATGACTACAACAACTGATTTAAACTTCTTAAGCATAACATCCCTCCAATATTTTGACTCCTATAATACTTACGCTATTCATTTCCAAAAGTTTCAAATTATTTCGGAGACTTACTTTACAGTACTGTAAAGCTAAGGGCCAAGTGCCAATTCTAAGAAGTGTTTGATATAGTGACTGAAAATCAATCGTTCGTTCTTTTCCTTCATCTCCCACCTAAACTTTCAATTGCTTAAGTTTTGAGGCGAGGGGATTACTGCCCCTAAGAGTGGGATAAAGTCTTTAGTGAGTCTCACGTAACCGAATACACAGACGTAGTAGCTTCACTGGGGCGACCTTTGACAGAAGCCGCTCTTTGGCTTCCTACGTGCTTTTAGCGTCTTCTAGCATAGCTTTGAAGTAGGCTTCCTCGAAGCAGTGTTTTGTGCGACGAGTAATCGCAGGAGCAATTGTTTTTCGTGCGACGAGTAATCGCAGGAGCAAAGTAGCATGGAGCATATTCAAGAAGTAATCCAAGAAGACATTTAAGTCAGTAACTTGACTGAAGTGACCGATCTCGTAGGCTGCTTGCGCTAGACAGTTTGCAAGTTAGAAATTTATAAATTCTGATTATGTAAAAAAGACAGCCCTACGATAGAGACCACTGAAAAACTTACGTTTTTAAAAAGTCTTAGAAATTAACAGAGTAAAAAAGACAGCCCAAATTCATTATTTTGAATTTCGGAGCTGTCTTTTTGTGTTATTCGATAATTTGTATCCCTATTTTTTGTTCATTAGTGTCAATATTCTTTTCACATTCACTGTGAAAATAGCCATTGCCCCTTGCAGTTGCATGCCAATTAGACCCGNGGATTCTGCAACATCGTACCCGTGTCTATGTTTTAATTCACTATTTTTAGCTTCTATTTTGTAGCGCTCTTTCGACTTTTCTTTAAAATAGTCGCTCTCTTGAAACTTTATTTGTTCTGTGTGTATGTCTGATTTAATCGTGACAGAATAAGTTTTACTTTTAGCCCCTTCCTTATAACACCCGTCTTTAAAAGGGCATTGCTTACACTTTTCGATATCAAAGTAGTAGGTATGAGCTTGATTGGTAGCTACGCCTTTTTTTCCAGTTCTAGCTTTTCTTATTGCAAGATGACCTGCCTTACAAACATACATACCCGCATCTTTATTAAATTCAAACTCATCCTCTTTTTTGCGAAATCCTTGTGTTACAGAGGGGTTTAATTTAGCTACTAAATGTATTTCATTCGTATTAGCATATTCAATATTTCCTTTTTCCGAATACGCTGCATCACCAATTATTGCTTTTACTTCGAATCCAGCCCCTTTACTTTTTTCAACTAAAGTTTCTAAATGCTTCCCATCATTTTTTTCTCCCGTTGTAATAACTGCAGCTGTGATAATTCTTTCTTCACTCATTGCAAGATGTGTTTTATAGCCAAAAAATGAAGAGTNCGCTGTCTTATGGCCGACACGTGCATCAGGGTCATTGGATGTTTNGAGTTGTTCATTCATATCTTCGAGTGTTTCTTTTAATAGATTCACCTTTTCTTTTACTTTGGGATACTCACGGATTACTTCATTTTTTTCAACTACCTCCATAAGCTTCTGACAATATACAATTTCATCCTCNAGTACATCTGTATTAGATTTGGATGGAAATTGATCCTTCATATTTTCATNAACTTGGTAAATAGCTTTTCGAAGCAACTTAGATTTTTCCATTAATATTTCTTTTGGAGACTTTTGGTTATATCGAGCCTTCGAGTGGGTCGCATCAACGATAACAGAATTACTTTTGATGATTTCCTTCTCAATCGCAATTTCTACGGTTTTATTTATAAGTAAGTCTAAAAGATTTACATCCTTTAAACGCAGTTTACGGAACTTAGTCAAAGAACTNGGATCAATGACTTNATCCTCAGGGGACATATCTAAAAAGTACTTAAACGACATATCGTACTTTGAACGTTCTACTATGTCGACGTCCGATAAATCGTGGATAGATTTTAGAAATAAATATTTAAACATACGAATTGGGTGAACAGCATTTCTTCCATTGTCGTGACAATAATTGCCCTTAAGTTCATTATATACAAAGGAAAAATCAATNAGTTCATTAATTTTTCGAAGCATGTTATCTTTGGGCACGATTATATCATATAGTGCCATATAAGGGCTTAAACTCATTGCTTGTTGATTTGGAATCATCGTTAACACCCACTTCTTATTTGTTAATAAAATAATTCGACAAAAAAGCACCCTTTCCTTCATAAAATAGAAGGAAAGGGTGCTTTTGAGTTTGAAAGGGACTTTTTCAGTGCCCTCNTTAAGTTCATTATATACAAAGGAAAAATCAATAAGTTCATTAATTTTTCGAAGCATGTTATCTTTGGGCACGATTATATCATATAGTGCCATATAAGGGCTTAAACTCATTGCTTGTTGATTTGGAATCATCGTTAACACCCACTTCTTATTTGTTAATAAAATAATTCGACAAAAAAGCACCCTTTCCTTCATAAAATAGAAGGAAAGGGTGCTTTTGAGTTTGAAAGGGACTTTTTCAGTGCCCTCCCGATGATGTATGTTCACTTTTTTATTCATTTTATGATTTACTGAGTCAAGAGTTCATTAAACGGTTTAGGATTATTTTGTTAAACCTACACGATCTTCACTTTGTGGAGGTTCTTCAAACCATCCATTTTTAATCATTAGCTTTGTCCCTTCGTTTGAGTACAATAAAATGTCTTTTGCGGTCATTCCTGAGTCCATAATAAGATCGTTTCTTAACGTAAACATTGTTCCAAAACTGCTACCTACCATACCAAATCCGTTTAAAAGGTAGATGCAGTACATCATTAATTTATTACTAAACGGAGCGATTGTTGAAGTTGTAACCGTACTTCCAACAGCGGCAGAAGGTTGGACATTATTATTGAGAAGATCGTCTTCATACATTTTGATCTGTTTCTTGGCTAGTTCCATTCCTTTTTTTATATATTTTTTTACATCTTGGTTGTTGGTACACTGAGCAAAGCCTGTAATTAACTGAAGTCCAATTAGATTCGATTCAATACCATGATGCATGATACCAATTTCAAGGTCGTTTAATGCTCTTTTATCGTTGAATAGACGAAATCCCTTTAAGTATTCTTTGCTTTGAATGAACTCAGTCGTAACCGGCATCGTTACTTTAGGCGGTAAACTAAGTAATCCATTTTTCAAAAGATATTGGGTAGAGATTTTGTAAGTTTTTTGGGTTAGTGAACTGAAATTTTCGAATATAGAAATAACATCTTCACGATAAGACATATTTAAACAAATGGAGTACATTCCCATACTTATCTCCTTGAATACACGTAAAAACAAAATGTCGAAACCGTTATCATATAATTTAGGAGCTTCTAGGTTAATATCAGCTTTTGTAAAGCCAACAGGAACAACTGCCCCGTCTTCTTCGAATGTCCGTTTTACTTTTTCAACAAGAGGGTCTAATTCTTGCCATACCCCACCCATAATATTTTTAGCTTGTTGGTTATCGGATTTTTCTAAAAAGTATTCCAACATTCTTAAGATGAGGGTTTTTTGTTGATATATTAACCAAAGTACGCCTAGTTCTGATGAACTTAAACTGTTTTTATTTACATTCAATCACTCCAACTCCTTTTTAGTAGCATCTTTATATATTATTGACAGATAGAAAAATCTTATTTATTGCTGAAGAATTTAGAGGACTATTGTTAAATTACTTTGAGGGAATGTATGCATTAGTGAAAAAATGTATTTAAAGTAAACGAAAGCTAATGTTGAGGAAGAAAATTATTTGCTGCGCAGCAACGATACTTGATGCTGTGTCCATTTTCTTGACACAGTTTCATAATAATTAAATATTGTGTGTTATTCATTTGTTTTTTTATTATCATAGTTGGCATCATTAAGATATTTTTTAATTAAATCCAGAACAATAATATTTAATATTTACTGAAAATACGAGTAAAAGAGATTATACCACTTCCAATTCCTTTTAAACTCATCATATTAGTTTCCTTTTCAAGTAGGATTTCAAAAAGGCCTTGTGGTATGGAAAAAAAGAATAAATACAATATTTTTTTAAAAGGTTTTGACTTATATATTGTTTGTCTAAACCAAACAGATAAATACGGACAAACTAAAAATTCATAAACTGCATTGATTTTAAAAACTTGTGGGAGAAATCTCATAGGATATTTTATTCGATTTGTTTCAACTAAGGTTTTATCAAAGACATAATTTTTAAAGCAAGCAACCAACCAAAAATAAAGAAATCCATAATATTGCAGAAGGTCTCTTGAAAAGAGTTGGAAAGGACAGAGTTCCGAAAATAATACCGAAATATATAATAAAACGTTCCACTATAATTCCATAACACCCCCATAACTTTCCTAATAAAATTGCCCCTAATGATAAATAAAGAGATTTTTCCGCATTTAATGTAAATACAATTGAAATCGTAGTTCTAAAGTCCTTAAATAAGTCTTTGTAATTATAAAAACTTGTATACAAAAATTGAATTGAAAGCATTTTCATCGTGGTAAAGTATTAAACTCAATTTAGGAATAATTACCTAATAAAATATCCATTATAAATTTAGTGCATATGTTTTTGTTTTAAAAGTAAATGCACATGTTTTATAAATACATAAAAAAGGAGGGAAATTCGTGACAAAACGTAATGATAACCGAAAGCAACCTCAAACTGGGGGCAGTAAGGGAAGCGACACTGAATTTGGTGCAGAATTGGACAATTTTAGTAAAAAAGCGAGGAAAAGAGCAGCAAGAGAAGCAAAAAGTAAGTAGTAATAAAAAAACAAAAAAACCGCCTTTCCCGTCAGCGGTTTTCTTGTGTAGTAACAAGTTAATAATAACTCGTTACTTATAGAATGTTTCAAATATTGAAAATTATACATAAAATCGAAATCAAGGTGGTAGTAAACGTGACAATTAATATGGACAAAGAAGATGTATTATCAGAAATTCTGCAATTATCTAGAAGTGGTGCAGACATAGATAAGAAAATTGTTAAAAAGTTTCATCCAACATTAATGAGAAATGCATTGCATTATTTTTCTAACTGGGAAAATGCTGTGAAAAATAGCCAAAGTTTTTGAGTAAACATTTGGGTCTGGGACAAAACCCATATCTGAAATGAAATAACCTCACCCGTTCGGTTGAGAGGGAGAAAAACGTAATTCACAATCTAAATAACTCCTTGTTTAACAAAGTGATTAGCAGGCCAAATCGCAAGGTCTGCTTTTAATTTTAAATATTGAGAATATTATACTTAGTAATGTTATAATAAAGGTTTGAAATGACGTAAAAAACAGAACGCATTGTTTAATAAGTGTTATAGAACGAATGCGTATGTTGAATAAGAAATTACGAAAAAAACACCAGATCACTTGCTGCACAGTACAACGATACTGGCGATATACAACCATTGAAAGACGATTACGCTTAGCGTAATCGTCTTTCTTCTTACATCAAGAATATCCTAGCAAGGTACGAAACTACCATATTCCCAAAAATGTATTTTGTATTTGAATAGGTAATCCTTAGTTTACTAATAAAATCTAAGGAGAGTTGAATATTATGAACCAAGGAGAGCAAATTTTATCAGATTTAGTCGCAGCTTTAAAAGAGTTGTATCCTAACATCGAAGTGGAAAATACAAAGAATAAATTGTCTACTGTTCTATCAGAGTATTATATTCGAAGAGTTGAGTTAGGTGAGGTTCATCCTGATCTTGAGGATAAAATACAATTGTTCATTTCGGCAAGAGACTTGAAGGATTAAGCTCTATTACTCTAGATAACTATCTCCTAGAATTAAGTATGTTTACTGACAGCGTAAAAAAGAAGGCTAAGGACATAGCTACAGCAGACATTCGAATGTACCTAAGTCAAGATGGGACCTTAAAAATGAGTACAAATCAGAAAGAAGCTATCTATTATAAAGAGTTTCTTTAGTTGGTTAGTTTCAGAAGAATATATTAAACATGATCCAACTACGAAATTAAAAACTCCAAAAGATGAATATCGGCTTCCTAAATCCTTATCAATCCAAGAACTGGAGATGTTAAGAGAAGCCTGTGAAACAATAAGACAACGTGCCTTTCTTGAAGTATTATATTCAACTGGCTGTCGTTTATCTGAAGTTCATGGGTTAAATAAAGTTTATATCAATCAACAGAATATGAGCACATTAATTATAGGTAAAGGTGATAAACAAAGGGAAGTCTATTTTTCAATTAGAGCAATGTATCATTTAGATAGATATTTAAAAGATCGGAAAGATGATTGTGAAGCCTTAATGATTACAGAGAGAAAGCCTTATAGAAGGTTATCTAAACAAGGAATACAAAGAGAAATAGGAATGATAGTTAAAAGGACAGGTTTGCAAGACAAAGTTAGTCCCCATGTTTTAAGACATACTTTTGCAACATTAACATTAAATAATGGAGCTGAACTCGTAGCCATTCAAGAGTTGTTAGGTCACAGTTCGCCAGATACCACACTTAGGTATGCAAAAATAACTCACGAAAGAAAACGTGAGCAGCATAAAAGATATCTAATTCTATAAGAGTGATTGTCATTAGACTCTTACTGTGCAACAAACTAGTTGGATTACATTTATTTTTTGTAATTCGATAACATAAACACATATAAGAATTTTTCCATTAACTTGTTCGAAAGAATCATTTCCATTTTTTGAAAAAAAGAACAATAATCCGTTATTTTTTGGTATTATTATATGAATATCCGTGATATTGTGAATTTCACCTAAACTAACGAAGCAGAAATCTTTATTAAAGATTATCATTTCTTCTTAAAGTTTTATATAAAATATGGTAATAGTTTTGTTTGAAGGAGGGGAAAAAGATTAATAATTTAATATTAAAGGTCATAGACAACTGGCAAAAACCAAAGGGCAGTTTTTTATTAATATCAGTATTTTTTTTATCTTTTCTTGTTTTCTTGTCTTGGGGAATTGTCTATATTACAGGTGGTACAAAGTATGTTTATTTACACCTTATGTATATACCAATAGTCTTTGCGGCTTTCCTTTTTAGAGTTTGGGGAGGAATAATAACAGCTATTGTTGCAGGTGTATTGCTCGGTCCTCTTATGCCTTTAGATGTTGAAAACAATATACAACAACCATTTATAGCTTATATATATAGGACAATATTCTTTCTAATCATTGGTGTGCTTGTAGGTTTTATGGCAAAGTGGTTGAACATTCGGTTATTAAAGATAAAGGAGGTACTTGGGGAAATATCATTGGTATATGCGCATACATTGAAAAACTATGCAGAAATGGTTGCGGTACGAGATGAACAAACTTCCTTTCATTGCGAACGAGTAGCCTATAATGCTTATTTGTTAGGAAGAGAAGTTGGATTAGATGTTAAAAAACTCGAATCCCTTTATTGGTCAGGTTTATTGCATGACTTAGGGAAAATAGGAATTAAAGAAGCAATTTTATTAAAACCAGGCAAATTAACAGATGAAGAATTTAATGAAATTAAGCTCCATACTGAAATTGGGTACAAGTTGTTAACATCTTTATCACCCAAAATGGAAGAGATTGCTCAAGGAGTACGTTCTCATCATGAAAAATGGGACGGTAGTGGATACCCAGATAAGTTAAAACAAGATCAAATACCTATTTTTGGTAGGATATTGTGTATTATTGATGTTTTTGAAGCATTAACAAGTGAGAGACCTTATAAAGATGCATGGGATCCAAATGATGCAATAAATTTTTTGGAAAAAAACAAAAATGCTTATTTTGATCCAGAGTTAGTTGGTATTTTCAAAAGATTGTATTACGAAGGAAAAGTTTGGGTTGGAAATAACACCTTAGTGAAAAATGAAGTTGATGTTCCAAGAATCTTTAATAACGAACAAATTTAATAGTATTTTTCAATTAATGAGGTTTCAGTAAGTATCAATCTTTCACAATCGGGCACTTATCTGAATGCGTTATTCAATTAAAATGGATGCTTATGTTATGTTTAAGAAGAACAACTAACAAAACAATGACATTTACTGCGCAGTGGGAATAAAGGATGAAACTGTTGATAAATTTATAGAAGTTGTATTTCTAATGGTCTAACGATAAAAGAGGCGTTAAGAAATATCAAGGAGGCTATGGTTGGCTAAATTGAGGTCAAACTTGAATTTGACGATAAACTACCAAAGCCAATCAACGACAAACTCATTGTAGAAATACAAGGTAAATACACCGAAGAAGAAAGACAAGAGTGCTACAATGCAGTAGAAAAAATGAAAGAACTAATTGAATAACTAAATCTTTAATACGTAGTAGACTAAATACTATTCAGGTAAGTTTGCAAAACATCCGAGTAATACTTATAATGAAAGTAATACAATAAAATGAAGTAAGAGGTGAAGCTAAGATGGAATTAGTTAGTGGAAAGATGACGAGTAAAGGACAAATAACAATTCCAAAGGAACTTAGAGAAAAGTTAGGTTTAAGTGAAGGTGACCAATTTAAATTTTTAATAGAAAACGATGAAGTGAGAATAGAGCCGGTTAAGAAAAAATTATTAAGTCAAGCAATTGGAAGAATTACTTCTAAAGAGGAAATCAACCTTGAAAAAGTGAGAGAAATTTGTCACAAGGAAGCGTCTAAACATATTCTATATAAGGGATTGAAACATGAATAAATTTCTAGTCGATACAAATGTTCTTATTCGACTGCTAGTTAAAGATGATCCAATTAAATTTAATACTATAGTGAAGCTTGTAGAGAAGGTTGAAAAAAATGAATTAACTTTGGTGATCCCTACTGTCGTAATCGCTGAATGTTGTTGGTTGCTAAAGTCTTTCTATAAATTGGATAAGACCGAAATAACTGAATATCTACTAGATATAGTTGAATCTGAAAATGTTGAAGTAGAGGAAGATGATGTAATCATTGCACTGAAAATGTATTCGGATAAAAATGTTGATTTTGCTGATGCCCTTCTATCAAGCAAATCTAATACCAAACTTCCTGTTTTAACTTGGGATAAAAAAGATTTTAAAAAGTTGGAATGAGAATACTATATTCCAGAAGAATTATTGTAGTTGCACAGTACAACGATACTGTAAAAGAATTATAATGTTTATAAGGCGATCACTTTTCTAGGTGGTCGCCTTTCGTATTTGACGCATACTGTGAAACAAAAAAAACTTCCTTTTTTATATTGAAAAGAATGTACTTAAAGTAGAGAATTCACTTTTTTTTAATAGGTGATTAGTTCAACAAACGGTCCATTTAATTGAGCTACACTTTATAGGAAATTGGATACTTGTATTAAAGTTTAGAAGAGAGTATGAAGGGATTTTGCCGAAGAAGGAGTAGAAAAAAAGGGACTAAAATTAGTTAAATATAGACAAAACCTCAATTCAATAGATGAGTTTTTTCTAAGTGAAATAATACAAGAACTCCTTATTATTCAGGAGAGCTTGTATTATTTCAGTATTTCCATCTTGATTATTTTGTTAATTGATTCCTATCCTGCATTTGTGGAGGCTCTTCAAGCCAACCATTTTTCGCCATGAGTTTTCCACCTTCCTGCCCATAAGTTAAAATGTCTTTTGCTTCACTAACCATTTTTAATGGGAGGTCACTTCGTAAACTAAATGCTGTTCCTAAAGCACTGCTTCCTAAACCAAAGCTGCAAAACAGACTGGTACAGTACATCATTAGTTTATCTGAAAATGGAGCTAGTTTTGAGTCTGTTGCATTTGCGCCCCATGTTGAAGGTGGTTGAATATCACTCTGAAGAAATAATTGCGTATTTTCAGTTACAATTTTTTTAGCTAATTCCTTTCCTTTTATGAAGTATTTCTTTACTTCAGGTTCATTTGCTACTTGGGCGAACCCCGTTATCAATTGCATTCCAATAATATTTGATTCAATTGCATGATATAAATGTGCGACTTCCACTGTATTCAATGCTCGCTTTTCAGAAAACAAGTTGAAACCACTCATATAATTTGTTCCCTCTACAAACTCCACAGACTTTGGCATAGTTACTGCAGGAGGACGTGGTAAAACATTTTTCTCTTGCAAATAATCCACGCATTCGTCATATACACTTTGGGTAAATGCAGTTAATTCCTTATATAGAAGAATGATATCTTTGCGATATGCCATATTTAGATGCAGCGTATGTAATCCCATGCTTATTTCCTTGACAAGACGAAGAAACATAATATCAAACATGTTGTCATATAGCTTAGGTACGCCAATATTAACATCTTGCTCTGTGTATCCGACAGGAAGGACAGCACCTTCATTTTTGAGGATAGCTTTTATATCTTCAAGATAGTTAATAATTTTCATATGAGTATCTTGCATAATCCCTTTAGCTCGATTGTCATCGGCTTGTTCTATAAAATATTCAAGCATTCTCAATGTCATTGTTTTTTCCTGATAGGTCATCCACAATGTTCCTAATTCACTTGAAGTTAAAGCCTGCTTTTGAGTCATAATATAATCCTCCATAAATTTACTACAAATAGTAAGCACTATTATTGAATCTTAATACGCATTACAATTCACTTTACAAAATTCCCTACCATAAGGCCTGGAATTTAACGTTAATGAGACTAAAAAAATAAAAATTATACCTTTAACAAATTTTCTGTTTAATAACTGAGCAAAGCCTGGGAGAGCTATATTCCAGAGAATAGCTTCTAACTTATCAGTTATAGTCATATTGTCCTTATAATTGTTATAGATTTATTATTTACTACAAGAGAAATAATTATGTAATAAAGTATTGATTCTTCAGTTCTGCTTCAATTAAAGGGTGTCTTATAAGGTTTGAGTAATCACTACTACATCAATTTGTTTGCGATAACTGCTCAAGCCATTTTGAAGCCGTGCTAGAATTGATCAATGATTAGGAGGGGGAACATTTATGGATTTTGAACAAATTCAAGAACTGATAATTCTTTGAAAGTGATTTTAAATGAAGAGCCAGATATTGTTATACCAAATTTAGAGAATAAAGACAAAATTGAATTAAAGAGTAGTAGTTATTTATTTGTTGTAGATATGAATAGAACTGGTCATTAAAAACCTAAATGTACATTTCAATTAAGAAAACAACAACACAAAGATAATCCTATACTACGTTTGGACTTAGTGGGAAGAGCACATCCAAACCCACAAGGTGATTTTCCATTGGCAGGTCAAGAGATTCCTTGTCCACATATACATATCGCTGACCCAGATTATCGTCAGAGTATTGCATATTACTGAGTCCGCAGGTTTTATAGGGAAATCGGGAAGAAGTCAGACATTTGATTTTGCTTTACCTAGAACGAGAAAGGTAAAACCCAAATTAATAAAAGCCATTAATAACCCAACCTCGGAATCATATAAGGACCCATTGCTATCCTTTATAGATGTACAAGAAACCAAAAGTGATCACGTATTTTTGGTACTGGCTAATGATACAAACATAGTTATTTCTGATAAGTTTATTCAATCACTTGAAAATATAATATAAGGGTGATCCCATGGGCCGCTAGGGGATTTTTAACTGGTTCTTTTTATTTCTGTAGAAGTATAATTCTAATTTAAGGAAGACACCCAAATATTTGCTACTTTCACTTAATTCCACAATAAGAATGAAGAATAATAAAAAAACAAAGTCATTCGCTGCCCAGTACAACGATACTGTTAAAAAATTATCTATCCAATGAGGCGGTTACTTTCAAAATAATCGTCTTTTTAAATTTGTCTAAATACTGTGCAACAAACTATTAGGATAAAATTATATTTTTGTAATTCGAAAGCATAAATTCAAAAATGGATTTCTCCATTAATTGATTTGAAGGAATTATTTTAAATTTTTATTGAAACTATGACCAACAATTTGTTATTTATTGATATTATTATTTTATGAAGATTCATTAGATTGTGAATAAATTCACTTAAAGTAACGAGCACTCGATACTTTAATAGTTATAAAAAAGAAATGAGTGATTTGATGAAATCTAATAGTAAATTAAAACGAATGTCAAAGGTGCTATCAATGGCATTTGTCACCTTCATTCAAATTTATTGGTATAAAGTTAGAAAAAAACCTGAAGCTGATTGGGAAAAATTGTGGAATAAAATAGGAGAAAGGTTTCGAAAAACATTATTTGAATTAGAAGGATTGCTTATTAAAATGGGACAATTATTAAGCATTCGTGCGGACTTACTTCCTAATGGGTTTATCCGTCAAATTCAAGACCTTACAGATCAAGTTCCCCCTTCAGAATGGGAGGAAATTGAGGGAATCCTTAAAGCAGAATGGGGAGGTCCCCTGGATCATTTTTTACTTTCCATCGATAAAAAGGCTGTAGCTTCCGCCTCCATAGGAGAGGTTTATAAGGGTATTTTAAAAGATGGTCAACATGTTGCCATTAAAGTACAACGCCCCAATATTCAATCAATCATAAAAACTGATTTCCGTACATTAAGTATTATTATATGGTTTGCCCATAACTTTGTTCCCATGCCAAAAGGTTTTATAAATTTAAAGGTTTTATTTAAAGAACTCAAGGAAGTTATTGAACGGGAGCTTGATTTTTCGCAGGAAAAAAATAACCTACTCTTTTTTCAAGAACGATTTAAGGATGTAGATGGACTAAAAATTCCAGACGTGTATTCCGAGATGAGTACGTCAAAAGTTTTGGTGATGGAGTGGATCGATGGAATAAAGCTTACAGATGAAGAAGGAGTAAGTCAATTAGAAGTTAACCAACGTGAATTGGCGGAGCGTCTTATAGAAGTTTTTCTTCCCCAGTGGCTTGAACCAGGTATGTTCCATGCTGATCCCCATTCAGGAAACGTACTCGTATCAAAGGAAGGACAAATTATATTACTAGATTTCGGAATGGTAGGGGAAATATCTAAGAAGGACGCTACATATTTTCAAGCATTAATAGAGGGCTTACTATCAAAAAATTACCCTAAAGCTGTGGAGTCCTTAACTCATTTAGGATTCTTGCTCCCTGAGGCAGACCCAAGGACGATGGAAAGGCTATTGGCTGAATTATTGTCTTTTCAACCTGCGAAATTGAAAGAAATGGATCTTATAGCATTAAAATTAGAAATGAACGATATGATTCAAGCACTTCCAATTCAAGTGCCAACGAGATTTGTTTTCTTAGGACGTTCTTTCATTACGATGGAAGGAATACTTCGAAACTTGGCATCAGAGGATGATCTCATTAACGTTTTAAAACCAGTTTTTATGGATTGGTTGAGTAAACAAGGGAATAACAAGTGGTCGTTTATATGGTTTTGGTTGCAGTCACAGCCTTTATTTAAGACGGTCCATTCCTTTACTGAATTTCTAAAACTACCTCAAAAACTGGAGAATATTAAGGAAATCGAGCAGCGGAGACATTTTCAATTTTGTATATTTGAAAATTACAAAAAACAATTATTTCAATTAATACTCCTTTGTATTTTCGGAATAGGGACAGGGATATTTACTTCCCATCAACTGATTTTGAAGATTTCCATTGGAGTTTCTGTCATCTCTGGTATCGGATACTTTATTTGCAGTTATAAGTTAAAAAAGTGGATGAAATACATGCATGAAAAACGTAGAGAATAAATTAAAGGTATCAGTGATCAATATAGATTGTGAATAACTGTACTTAAACTATCGGGGTGCGATTGTTCAAAAAGAGCAGTCGCTTTTTCACTTATGAGCAGGTTAATTAAAAATAGCTTTGGGATTAAGTGTTAACATTTATAGAGGAGGTGCTTAATTGAAAAAGTGGTTTATTATACTTATAGCTACGCTATTATTAATCGTTATTACATTTAACTATGTTTTTTCAAAAGGAGAATTTGTTATCGGGTCAACCTCTTATATCGCTATGGATGCCCCAATTGTAAAAGAAAGACTTCCGTTTTATATGGGCTACGCTTTGCATTGGGATGGCCTTGGAAAACCGACTTTAAACAACGTAACATTAATAAAGCAAGATGGAACGGAGCTAAATGAGGACGATATACAAATATCGGTCACTTCAATGATTGATAAAATGGGTGTGACGGGAGTTATTGACGAGGAAAGTGTAATTAAAGAGGGATATATCAATGATTACCTCTTAGTTGAAAACTATAAAGTAGACGATAACTTCCTGCTCGTCTTTCGGGTGGAACTACACGATGCAAACTATGAAAATAACATTAGCCATCTAATTATCAACTACCAAAACTTTGGCTTTCGACAACAGCAAATTCTTGAATTCGAAGGCTTTTTCAAGGAATTAGAATAAAGTTTGAGTATAGTTATTGAAGTAACGGAAGCTTTCTATAATAAAGAAATTATTTTTGGGTGTATTAAAGAAATTTTTGATAAAATGAAAATAGGAAATTACTACTTCTCAAAGGGGGATTATAAATGTTATGGGAAGATGTTCGAAAAGCATATCCAGATAAATGGGTTGTATTTGAAGCAATTGAAGCTCACTCAGATAGTAATTATCGTATAGTAGATGATATTGCTGTAATAGATTGCTTTGACGACTCAATGGACGCATTCCGTCGTCATAATGAATTACACAAACAAAAGCCTAATCGTGAACTTTACTTCTTTCATACATCTAGGGAAGATCTCGAAATACGTGAGAAGAAATGGACAGGACTTAGAAAAATATGATTAAGATAAAAGAATTGTCAGAATTACCATTATAGAAGCTATAGTTACTTTTCGAGGTCAAAGCTTAAAATTAGAAAATGTTTTAATTGATACTGGATCTGCTGGAACAATTTTTAATGTTAACAAACTCGAAGAAATAGGGGTAAAACCAGAATCAAATGATGTAACTCAAACGATTCAAGGAGTCGGTGGACTTGAGTTTGTTTATATTAAAAACATAGATGAAATCTCTATTAACGATGAAATAGCAATTCAAAACTCCCGTGTTGAATTGGGGTCGATGGATTATGGTCTTGAGATTGATGGTATTATCGGCTATGACTTCATGAAGGAAGTAGGTCTTATTATTAACTTACAATACATATCCATAAAGTAAGTCCTCTTTTAAAGGGGACATTTTTATTTTAGCGATTATTAAACATAAGGGTTACAAAAGAAAGTTTAGGTTATGTGAACTGTTACACTTAAAGTAACGGAAGTGATAGCTGAATAAGGGACCATTAGGACTTATTTATTTCGAGCAAGAAAAGAATTTCAAAAGAAGTGGAGGAATCTTCATGAGTGAATATACAGATGATATTTTTGATGAAATGAAGATAAAAAAGGCGATTAAAAAAGGCAAAACGAAGTCAATAATTAAGATTATTTTAGTTTCTTTATTAGTATTTGTTGTTTTTAACATATCAAATTTCGCTATTTCTGCCTATTTTAGCCAAAAGGCATTTAAAGAATGGGATGCTTATGTCAGACTTACTACTCCTAATGGCTTTATAAGTGAAACAATTGATTCAAATGGTTTTCTTGGAGGAATTAGCAATTATAAAGTTTCAAAAGACATGAAAAGAAAAGCGGTTGTAATTGAACAAAAACAATATTCATTTGGTCTTTTTCCATCTATTTTGGTTTCAAGAGGTTCAGGCGGAAGTATTGGAAAAAAAGGCGAAGATTGGCAGTTTGCGTATAAAGAAAATGGATGGAGAGAAATGATGTTTTTTCACCCCAATGTCACTTATAAAAAGTACAATAATGACGAAGAGCTAATTAAAAGTATGCAAGGGGATAAAATTTTCGAGGTTGCGCTCTCCTTTAATAAACCGTATAAACAAAGTGAATTACCTTTTGTTGAACTTCCAAAAATGACTTGGTTCTGGATTAACACCTACACCGATTACCAAATAAAAACATTTCAAGAAGAAGTAATAGAATATGATTGGTCTGCAACATTTATTAGTGAACATGAAGCTTTAGGTTTTTCAACTAATTCAATTTATAATTCAACAACTGATTTGGACTATGAATTTAACAAATTTCTCAAATTACTTCAAACCAGTTTTTCAAGCGAACACAATAAAGCATACAGCACCCTAGATGGCAAAAAAATAAAAGATATAGAAATGTTAGGTATAGTCGTGTATGGAACGAAGGATCAAATCTTAGAAATTATGAAAGAACCTATTATAAAAGCAGCTTCTTTAGGGGGAATCGTTGACAACTATTAGTATTCTTAAGAAATAAATTCATTCAAAATAGGAAATGCTCTCCTGTTTTTATATAGAGAATGAGAGCAATTCAATTAAACAAACGGCTTTACTTTAATAAGGAAGTAGAGCTTTCTTTAATGAAATAATGGGGATCTTTATGGAAAAGAGAATAATTATATTAAATGAAACGTTAGGGTATGCTCCTGTAAGGTTATCCTTTGTACAGCTTTTACTTTAAATCAGCGGATGTTTCTGAAAGACCTGTGAGTGAATTTTTAACTCTGTAAAGGAACAAGTTATTAATTGAAAACTAATAAGCATCCAAACTACCAATAAATTATTTTTTATTTAACAAAAGGGAGAAAAAATTCAACACTGAACCGACTAGACATTGTAGTCGGTTCAGTGAACGTTTGTTTATTTAAAAAGATAGGAAAGCTAAGATTCCTTCCATAGAAACTCTGTCTAGCGAAAGAGAGACTAGAAGACGAGAGAAGTACAAAAGAAGCAAATAGCGGCTTCTTACCAATGGACCACCTTCAACTCATATGTTTACATCTCTCCTAGAAAAAATCACAGTTGATACAATGAAAAACACTATCATATGAATCGTTATATTCAGAACGGAGAAGGAAAGAGTCATCCCTTCAAATAATGGTCGCCCAAGGAAATGCTGTGTTAAGTTTGTGTTGGCAAATAATAAATATTTGCACATTTGTATTTGATAATGAGCGAGCAATTCTAATAGTAATGTGATAGACATTAGTAAAAAAATAATTTTCTACTAAAAATCGATTGATGGAGGCAGCTTCACGCTCTGATACATGGATTGAAAAACCATCTGAAACGATGTCAACTACTTAATCATATTGGGGGAGAAGCGCCAATACTTCTTTTAGCTTGTCTGTTTCTAACACGTGAAATTGATAAAGACTTTCTTGAGTCACACCCGTCTTAATTCTTCTAGCTTTCCATCACTAACCATCCTTCCATTGTCAAGAATAAGAACACTGTCACAAATTAGTTCAATCTCAGCTAATAAATTTCCTGAAATAATAATCGCTGTCCCGTCATTTGCAAGCATTTTCAAGTGTTTTCTGAGGTCTTGAATCCCTGGAGGATCCAGACAATTCGTTTGTTCATCTAACAAACGAATTGCAGGACGATGTAACATGGCTTACTAAACACCTGCATGAATTAACGTCATCGTTACTTAAACGTTACTTAAAAAAACTCATTTCTTAAATCCAAAAGTGGATCAAATATTATTTTCTCCTTCTTCTTGATAAATTTTTGCTGCCGAATCTGTAAGTTCGTCAAAATTATTGGAGTTTGGCGAAATTTGAAATACTATTCAATAAGTGTTTTTACTAAACCTTCCCTACATCTCGCCCTGTCGTTTAGAGAAAAAGGTATTGAGGATGTTAAATTTTTTTGGAATGAAGGACATTCCTAAGTAGATATATATAACGTGTTAAGGAAACGCGATTGGGAACGGACATATGACGAGGTGTGCTTATTAATTTCTGACCTTTCTAGAAAAGGAGAAATTAAGAAACGACCAAACGGTATCCAAGACAATAACAAAGTAATGGGAGGTAATTAAGTGGAATTACGCAGACAGGTATTGATAAAAAAGTTAAATGATTTAGGAGTTTTCGTAAGCACAGATGGTAGATTACTAAGTTCAATGACTCCTGATGAATTAGAGCTTGAATATTGTAGAGTGCAGGATCGAGAGGAGAAAGATAAAAAATGCTAAAAAGAACGGTTGTTGTTGGACGCTTAACGAGAGATCCAGAATTAAGATATATGCCCAATGGGATTGCAGTAGGGACTTTAACGCTAGCTGTGAACAGACCCGTATTCAAATGGCGAGGGAAATAGAGAAGCTAATTTTATAAACATACTCGTATGGCACAAGCAAGCAGAAAGTGTTGCTTCTTAATTTGCGAAAAGAAAATCAAACTGATTTGTACTTTAGGGTCATAGACCCCCACCTCTAAGCGTAGCGTAGGTGGGAACTTCCATTCAGGTGGAGTTGATACTCCATCTGAATTTCCAATGTTCTGGAGAAGCGTGGGGACGGACCTGTTGCTTCTTTCGTTTTGCTAAACGAAGGAAGCGCAAGAACCGCATTATGGATTTATTAATAATACTAATGTTTGGAGAAGGTGATAATCTTATTGATAAACTCGAGAGGGGTGAAATTTAAATACAAATATATGAATTCGGTATGGAAGTAAATGCCTTAGTAAATAGTATGAGTATGCAAGTGGCCAATATGGAAAGTCAAGAAAAGGGAAGAGCCAATTATTCAGAATATGAATCACTATTAGTAGAGATTTGACCTGTAAACACGCGAAGGAGTCGCCAAAATAGCAAGCTGAATAAAATGACAGTTTATTTTCGGACTAATGTTATTTTTGATAAGGGCTGGAGTGAATGTTTGGAAAATAATAGATACATAGAGACAGGGGAGCTGTCGCTACTACATTTTTACTTGTGGAACAAATGACCCGGCCCCTCGTTTCACTTCATCATTTTTTACTACTATAAGAGTACGATGTGTGTTTGCTTTAGGAGTGATGTCTGATTGTTGGGCCGTACCATTCCAGCTCTTGCTTGTAACATAGCTAATTAGGAGCTGAAAAATGTACTTCTTTAACTTCGCTAATAAATCAAGCAGTTAAGTGGTCTTCAAAGAATGGTTTAAGATGCAGAAATATCAATAGATTGACTGCCGTCAAAACCAATGCTCTCTCCAGTCTCTATAATTAGATCTGCTATTCCACGACCACTCCGCCTATTCCATGCATCTAAAAGTTGCTTATAAACTGCATGTATTTCAAGTGTATTATCCATAATTATTTCACTCAAATTCTGTTATTTCTAACTCATTTTAATTCCATTAGGGTCTTGTTTTACTTGATAGGAATATAAGTACCAAATATAGTAAATAGTAACCTTAACTTTAAAAAGTTTGAGGGTATATACATCATGAAAAATTTTAATCCAACAAACAGTGAGCGTCGTTTTAAAGCATACGTAAGTTCTATCGGCACTACACAATTACATCTTCGAAACCCATATATTATTGCTTGGTGGTCAGCAGCTTTTCCTGGTTTTGGGCATCTCCTTTTATCCAAGTATTTAAGAGGTTATGCACTTTTTCTTTGGGAAATTCTCGTAAATAATATGGCTAATTTAAATCATGCGATTGTCTATTCTTTCACTGGGAATATCAGTATGGCAAAGGACGTTCTTGAACCTAGGTGGTTGCTTTTGTATATACCAGTTTATCTCTTTGCAATATGGGACAGCTATCGAACGACTGTTGATATGAATAAAGTATTCATTTTAGCAGAACGAGAAAATGCAGGTTTTAATTCGTACACAATTTCTGCTATTGAAATCAATTATTTAGATAAAAGAAGACCATTGATGGCAGTGGTATGGTCGCTTTTCACACCTGGATTGGGGCAACTATATATCCATCGAGTTATAACAGCCATTTTTACAATGGCGTTTATGGTTGTTTTTGTGTACTTTTCTAATATTCTCATTGCAGTTCATTTCCTTTTTATAGGGGAAATTCCACAAGCAACACAAGTCATTGACCCGCAATGGTTCTTGTTTATTCCTTCTCACATTGGGTTTGCTGCATACGATTCGTATGTTAACACAGTTGAAAACAATAAATTATTTGAAAGTGAACAAAGGAAATTTTTAAAAACGTATTATCAGCAGCATCGTGTAAAGTTCCTAGTACCAGCAGATGGAGTGAAATAAATTGCAAATCTTTTCTACTTTTGAGCATTCAACGTATCTTGAGTTAGCGATAACTTCTTTGGTAAAAGTAGGTGTAAAAAAAGAACATATACTTGCAGTTCCCCTTATCAATCGTGTGGAAGAACGAAGGTTATTTGATACACTTCACCGTGCGGATGGAATTAGCTTATTTGATAAAGGTGCAGCAGTTGGAACTGCATTTAGTGTTATTGGAGCAAGTGTCGGTTTTGTATTGGAGTGGGGTCCTATTTATTGGGGATTAATCGGTGCTGTAAGTGGATTTATTATTGGATTTATCATCGATTACATCATTTTTAAGATTGTTCATAAAAGGAAAAGAGAAGTGAAGGGTAAACAGTCAGAAGTTGTTTTAGTGGTAGAGTGCCCCACTGAACTTGTAGAGAAAGTAGAAGAGGTACTTTGGGACCATTTAGCACTAGGAGTTGCTAAAGTGGATGAGTAATTTTTAACTTAGTTGAATAAATGTTTGGAAAATAAAAATAAAGCTCAGTTAATTTGTAACTGAGTTTTTTGCATAATCAGAATTTATAAATTTCTAACTTGGAAACTGTCTAGCGCAAGCAGCCTACGAGCTCGGTCACTTCAGTCAAGAAACGGACTTCAATTACTGCTTGAGATCCTTCGTCGATTAGCTTCATGCAGCTTTGCTCCTGCGGTTACTCGTCGCACAAAACACTGCTTCGAGGAAGCTTGCTACGAAGCTATGCTAGATGACGCAGAAGCACGCGGAAGCCAAAAAGCAGTTGATTAATGTCAAATGAAATAATGTGGGGAAAAATACTCCACTTGTTAAAAATAATCTGATAGAGGTGCTCTTAAAATGAAACAATGGACAAAGGATATAGAAATAAACGCGCCAATTGATCAAATTTGGCGGCTTTTTGATGGCTCTCTTGAAAATATGCAAAAAATCATGCCTCAAGTAGTTGAACATAAACCAATTAAAATAACTGAAGAAGTAATCGGAAGTGTATATCGCCAAAAATATAAAGAAGGAAAACGTATAGAAGAGTATGATGTAGAAACATTAGAGTATTCAAGTGCACCTAATAAGAAAAGGTTAAAAGTAGGTTTTTCACTTGCTAATATGTTTGAAATAACAGCTCTTTATGAATTGAAAAAAATGAATGATGATAAGACTTCATTTAAATATACAGTGACTAATCGCCCGCTAAAGTGGTATGTAAATTTATTTTTGTTGTTTGCTTCAGAAAAAGTGGTGGTTAATTTTTTAGAACGTGTAAAAAATGTTGCGGAAGCTTAAAAAATAAGTGACGATTGTATTTTTCTTGCGCATCATAGTCATGCACCCATTTTTTCACCTTATCATATATTAACTTTTGTGAAGGCTTATCGAAAGGAAGGGTAAAAATGAAGAAAAATCACACGGGTATATTAATTAAAAGAGAGTTGCAAGCGGTTGGGAATGGATATAAAGTCATTAAAGTTGAAGTTTCAGATTCAACGAAATATTTATATGCTGTTTGCACGCCTATTAAAATGCAATAATCGGGTGGAACACAGGGACAAGTAACACGAGCCAATAAATGGGGAAGCAGTTGATTGCTTCCCCATCTATGATAAATTTTGTAATGAAACAGGGTAACTGGTTTGCTGTTCCGATTGGATTTTTATCCCACTCTTTAGGGGCAGAAATACCCTCCTCAAAACTTAAGGAAATCGAAAAGTTTAGGTGGGGATTAACTGCTCCTAAAGGTCTGATATAGAATAACTTTCATCAGTGGGGGATGAGGGGAAACCCCCACTGATTGAAGTTTAACTTTATTTTGGGACAAAATTGACCAATTCCTGTGACTAAGGAAATGACGATGTATAGAAATGAAAAATTATTAAATGGTTGCAGTCGAATTAGTTTTCAGACTATTTAAATGTTTCTTGTAGTAATATAATAGATAACAAAGTAATTAATTAACTTACTTATCTATTTTCGTACGAGAGGTGAATGGGATTGGAAGAAAAAAGTCAGCAGCAAGCTTACAACCAAATCGATAATCAGACCGTTGAGGATTTAATGCAAGCCTTTATCCGTTTAAAACGAAAACACATAGAGGCAACCAATGATAAGAAAACAAGTGAAGCAAGGGCATTAGTTTTACTTAGGCATGCACCAGAAGAAGGGTTACAAATTATTGAATTAAGCAAAAAAATGTATGTGAGTTCGCCTTTCATTACGCAGTTAATCAATAAGATGGAGGAAAGTGGATGGATCGTTCGTAAAAATGATCCAAAGGATAGACGGATCGTGAGGGTTGTCCTTTCGGATTCTGGCAGGGAGGCTGCAGATGCTGTAAAGGAACAGTTTCATCAACGCTTCATGTCTCTTGCTGAGCATTTAGGACCTGACGATAGCCGCCAATTGTCAAAACTCCTAAATAAAACCTTTCAATTTTTTGAATCAAAAGTAGGTGAGTAATCGTGATATCCATCCTTAAATATTTAAAGACCTATTGGTTTTTTATGGTGATGGTTTTCGTTTTTACCCTTTTGGCTATTCTTCTTGAACTTTATTTACCGACGCTAATGGCAGATGTCGTTGATATCGGTATCGTTAATCAAGATATTTCTTTTATTCTTCATACGGGAGCGTTAATGATTGCATCTGCTTTTTTAGCGATTCTCTTTAACATTATTTCCATTTATTTTTCAACGAAGGTGGCACTTGGTCTTGGAAGAGATATCCGTCGAAAGTTGTTTCTAACAGTGGAAAATTTTTCTTTAAAAGAATATGAAAAATTCGGTCCATCATCACTCATTACGCGAACGACAAATGATATTAAACAGGTTCAAGATGTGATCAATATGATGCTACGAATGATGACCAGAGCGCCTTTGATGCTTGTTGGAGGGATCGTTCTAGCAGTTTCTAGAGATGCTGTTTTATCGCTTGTTTTTTTAGCTGCCTTACCGATTTTAGGCGGTCTGATCTTCTTGATATCAAAAAAAGCATTACCTTTGTTTGGACTTCTACAGAAAAAGACGGATCGATTAAATCTGCTATTAAGAGAGACGTTAATAGGAACGAGAGTGGTTCGTGCTTTCAATCGTGTCGAGTATGAAAAATCTAGATTTAATCAAGCGAACCGTGATTATCGAGATACTGGTATTAAGGTTAATCAGACCATGTCCTTTATGTTTCCTGTGATGATGCTTGTCATGAACTTTACGAGTATTGCGATTGTTTGGTTTGGGGCGATTCGAATTGATCAGGGGATGATGCAAATAGGGAATTTGATGGCCTTTTTACAATACTCCTTAATGATCTTATTTTCATTAATCATGCTTTCCATGGTTTTTGTGATGATCCCACGTGCAGAAGCTTCGGCTAAAAGAATTAGCGAGGTCCTGCATGTAAAGCCAGAGATTATGGACTCGAGTGATGAATTCATAGAAGAAAATGGATTGCGTGGACATTTAGAATTTAAGAACGTGGCCTTTCGTTACTCAGGAGCTGAAAAACAAGCATTGGAAAGCATTTCCTTTACTGCCGAACCGGGTAAAGTGACGGCTATTATCGGAAGTACGGGTGCTGGAAAGACGACGCTTACTCAATTAATTCTACGATTTTATGATGTAGAAAGTGGAGAGATTCTATTAAATGGAGAGGATATACGATGTATGAAGCAGCATACCCTTCGTCAAAAAATAGGGTATGTCCCACAAAAAGCATCCCTTTTTAGCGGGACAATTGCCGAGAATCTCCTTCTAGGTAAGAAAGATGCGACTGAGGAAGAGATTTTTGAAGCTCTTGAAACAGCGCAAGCGCTCGATTTTGTGCAAGAAAAGGAAGATGGTATTTTTGCACAAATCGAGCAGTCTGGATTGAACCTATCTGGAGGGCAAAAGCAGCGTTTATCAATCGCGCGTGCACTTGTGAGAAAACCAGAGCTTTATATTTTTGATGATAGCTTCTCTGCACTAGATTATAAGACGGATGCAAAATTAAGAGAAGCTTTAAAAAAAGCGGCAATGAATTCCACGATTTTGGTGGTTGCTCAGCGAGTGAGTACAGTGATAAATGCGGATCAGATTTTGGTACTAAATGAAGGGAAGCTAGCAGGTATTGGTACCCATGAACAATTGTTAAACGAAAATAATATTTATCAAGAGATCGTGGAATCTCAAAGGACAGAGGAGAGTGCATGATGCAAAAAAATAGTCAGAATGATCAACGTACTCCTTCACAGTCAAGTGGTCCAAAGGCTTTTGGACCTGGTCCCTTCGTCCCGAGTGAAAAACCAAAAAATTCCAAAAAAACCTTTTGGCGTTTACTGAAATATCTTTACCCTAGGAAAAAAACACTGATTATTGTACTAATAGCTGGTTTATTAGCTACATTATTTAACGTGATAAGCCCTAAGCTATTAGGTGATGCGACCTCTTCTATTTTTGAAAGCTTTATAGCTGGTAGTGGAGTGGATTTTCATTTTTTAGGCAAGTTGCTTCTCATCCTGATTCTGCTTTATACTTCTTCCCCGATTTTTTCCTGGTTACAGCACTATCTGATTGCTGGGGTATCTCAAATCACGATAGCTGAATTAAGGCAGGAAGTAAATGAAAAGCTGTCGCGTTTACCGCTTCGTTATTTAGATAAGCATGCACATGGAGATGTTTTAAGTAGAGCGGTCAATGATATTGACAATATCAATACATCCTTGCAGCGAGCTTTAACTCAAATGATCACTTCAATCCTTACAATCATTGGAGTTATTGTGATGATGCTGATCATCAGTCCGATCATGACCCTTGTTGTTTTGCTGATGCTCCCGTTAAGTGGACTCATTGTAAAAAAGGTTGTTACTTTTTCACAGATTCATTTTGTCAATCAACAAAATGAGCTAGGCAGTATGAATGGGCATGTAGAAGAAATGTTTAGTGGTCATCAGGTAGTAAAAGCTTTTGGCTATGAGGAGGATGCGATTAAAAAATTTGATGCGATTAACGATCGATTGTATAAAGCAGGCTGGAAGGCTCAATTTATTTCCGGTATAATGATGCCCTTGATGTCTTTTGTTGGAAATCTCGGCTTTGTAATGATTAGCATTGTCGGTGGGCTGTTCGTGTTAAATGGGAATCTTCGTATCGGTGATGTGCAAGCGTTTATTCAATATTCTCAACAATTCTCCCATCCGATGGCCCATTTAGCGGGTATTGCTAACCTTATCCAATCGGCGATTGCCTCTGCAGAACGAATCTTTGCTTTGCTAGATGAAGAAGAGGAGAAAGAAGAACAGCCCGCTGAAGTGGATCTATCAAAGCTTCAAGGGCATATTTCAATAAGGAATGTTAGCTTTAGCTATGATAATCAATCACCGATTCTAAAAAATATGAGTATTGATGTCAAGGAAGGAGATACGGTTGCTATCGTCGGACCAACAGGGGCAGGGAAAACGACGATGATCAATTTGCTTATGCGCTTTTATGAATTAGACCGTGGGTCGATTCATATTGATGGGATCAACTTAGAAGAATTTTCTCGTGAGCAGGTACGTAGCATGATTGCGATGGTATTACAGGATACATGGTTATTTAATGGAACCATACGAGAAAACATTGCGTATGGACGAGAAGGAGTCACTAAAGAAGAAATTATAGCAGCAGCTAAAAGCGCTTTTGCTGATGATTTTATCCGTACGTTACCTGAAGGCTATGACACGATCTTGGGTGAGGATGCTTCGAATATTTCACAAGGACAAAAACAGTTGCTTACGATTGCGAGAGCGATTATCTCAAATCCAAAAATATTAATTTTAGACGAAGCGACTAGTAGTGTAGACACGCGAACAGAAAAGAATATTCAAAAAGCGATGAAAAAGCTGATGGAAGGCCGCACTAGCTTTGTGATTGCACATCGACTTTCCACTATCCAAGATGCCGATGTCATATTAGTGATGAATCAAGGTGAGATTATCGAAAAAGGAACACATCAAGATCTTCTTAATAAAAATGGCTTTTATGCAGAGTTATACTTTAGCCAGTTTTCAAAGAAGGCTGAAGTTAGCTAATGTATGAAATGTTTGAGGTAATCATGCGTGAAACAAGGGGACAGTTAACTGTTCCTGTTTTTTTATGCTCATATAATGGGAAATAGTGGTAAACTATAGGTGGGTTTTAAGAAGCAGTTTTTCCACACAATTTGAGAGGGGGAGAAATAAATGAAGTATTTCTTATGCGGTACAATAGGGTTCGTCTTATTATTTATTGTTCTAAATTTATTAAATCTTGATGGTTTTGCTATTATTATTGGATTTTTTGAGTGGGCAACTCGTTATGTACTTCCTTGGATAGCGTTGTATTGGTTTGTTCAATTTGTTAAAAGTAAAAAAGAATAGCTATCTCCTATTCAAAAATCCCTGAAAGGACTGAATACATGAAGAATAAGCAGTCTATCGAAAATAGGAATGCAAATCGATTTGTATTGTCAGTACCTTTGCATTTACAAAAAGTGGAGATGTAGAAGATACATCTCGAATTACTAAATTATTAGTGGACGATAAAGAGGAACTAATTAACAAAGCTGTTGGAACTTTTATATATTATCAGAATTTATAAGTTTCTAACTTGGAAACTGTCTAGCTCCAGGCGCCATCGGCTCGATCACTTCAGACCAGTTTCTGACTTCACTGACTTCCTGGATTGCTTCTTTGATGATGCTTCATGCTACTTTGCTTCGAGGAAGCCTACTTCGAAGCATTGCTGTCAGACGCAGAAGCACATAGATTTCGGTCAAAAACCGACCGCTACGAGCAGTTCTTCCAGTGTTTGTCGCCGATAGGCGGGCGCCTTGCGCTTTTCTTGCGTGAAGCTGGTAAGAAAGTTGAAGATCGACTAAAGCAATTTTTGGACAAATATGCAGCAACAATGCCAAGAGTCACTTTACGATATGCGAATGAAAAATTAGATAAACGCACGAAAAAGCATTATATGACTTTAGGCAAATTAATATGACAGAAAAAGTATCCTTTCAAAATCCATAATTATCGTGAGGTCACTTCGAAGAGCTTTTGTTCAGTGGCCTCTTTTCCTTTTGTGGCCCATTACGAACTCTTAATTTTGTAGATAAAAGGGCTTGTTACACCCAAAATAAAATCTATTATTTTTCAATACCCCCCTTGCTAAATTTTCCCCCTATCGTTATAATATACATACACACCGTACTACATTACATCAGTAATGCACTATGTTGGCAATCCTCGCAAGGAGGTGGAAATGAAATGGTTCTTAATCCAAATAGCAATAAGCCTATATATGTCCAAATAGCTGAATGGCTAGAAACGGAAATATTGTCAGGAAACATCAATAGTGACGAAAAAATTTATTCGCAGTATCAATTAGCAGAGATTTTTACGATTAATCCAGCCACTGCTGCAAAGGGGTTAAATATATTGGTTGATCAAAAAATCCTTTATAAAAAGCGAGGGTTGGGTATGTTTGTATCTGAAAATGCAAAAGAAATGGTACTTATGAAACGAAAAAGTGAGACGTTACAACAAATGATAGAGGATCTAGTTTCTGAAGCTCAGCGTTTAGCTGTTTCAGAGGCTGAATTAATTGAGATGATTAAATCGGTAAAGAAGGAAGAGGAGGGAAGGTTATGAATGTCATAGTGGCAAGAGAGCTATCGAAGCAATACGGCAGTGTGAAAGCAATTAAAAACATCAGTTTCACCATTGAAGAAAATAAAATAACTGGACTTATCGGAAGGAATGGAGCTGGGAAAACTACGTTACTAAAAATAATGGCAGGGTATTTACGTGAAACATCAGGGGAAGTACGTGTTTTTAATGAAGAGCCATTTAATCATTTAAAAGTGGCTTCCAATATGGTATTTGTAGATGAACAAATGACGTTTCCTGAAGCATTAAGTCTTGCGGATATTTTAGAGGCAGCAGAAGCTTTTTATGAAAATTGGGATCAGGAACTAGCTCAACGATTGTTTGAGTATTTTTCCTTTACAAAAAAGCAATATCACAGTCACCTTTCCAAAGGGATGAGAAGTACATTTAACATGATCGTCGGTTTAGCTGCGCGTTGTCCATTAACAATTATGGATGAACCGACATCAGGAATGGACTCATCGGTTCGGAAGGATTTTTATCGCGCGTTACTAAAAGATTACATGGAATGGCCCCGAACCATTATTTTATCAAGTCATCTATTAAACGAAGTTGAAGATATTCTTGAGGATATGATACTTGTAAAGGAAGGAGAAATTGCCCTTCATAAGTCAATCGCAGAAGTGAAGGAATATGCAATTGGTCTGAGGGGTAATACAGTGAAAATTAATGAGTTTACGCTGAATAGAGACGTGCTCCACCAACGATCTATCGGGGGAAATACTTCCTATGTCGTTGTGCGAAATGTTTTTTCAAATCAAGTAGTACAAAACATCAGAAATGCAGGAATTGAAGTCACACCAGTATCTTCGGATGACTTATGTGTGTACTTAACGAATTCGACGAAGGGAGGGATTGACGATGTATTTAACCGAAGCTAATGTAGCTGACATTACGAAAAAACAATATAAATACAAAATGAATGCCTATTTAAATGCATTTACAGCAATGATTGCCGTACAAATTGCAGCTCTTTCCTTGTCGTTACTAGGAGTTGGGAGTATGGGTTCACATTCTGAAAATATTTCCTTATCGGCAAAGTTGTTTTCATCCAATTTAGTTATTGGTTTTACGATGATCTGGGGCCTCTATATTGGGGTTACAATGACCACCCGGGTATATCGCAACTGTGATTTTACGTTTGTGACAAACCGATTGACAAGTAACGTATCCAATATTCTGTTTTTAATCACAGCAAGTGTGATTGGCGGAGTAACCTCTATGTTATCCGGAATGTTGTTAAGGGTAGGGATGTTTTTTTATTACGACCAACAATTTATTATTAATGAAGTTATTACTCTCGGACAATTATTCGTTGGAACCATCGTCGCAATTTTATATATAGTACTCCTTGCATCTGTTGGTTATTTTGTTGGTACGTTATCACAGCTTCATAGTATGATCAAAATTGTACTACCAATATTGATTTTTGGAGCATTGTTTTTTGGTGCGGGAAACGATGGAATAGCTACAGCCACTATTCAATTTTTTATTGGAGAAACAACACTTTACCTATTTATAGTAAAGGTGATATTAACTAGTATTGCATTATTTATCGCATCACTATTTGTTTCTAATCGATTGGAGGTGCGCTAAATGGGCTTACTTTTACCACTGCTCGTCGTTTTGTTGATCGCAATCTTGTTTTCTTTCAATGGAAAAAGGCTAAAATTCACTAGTCCTATCATGTACAAAAAAAGAGCGAAGTATATATTAATCATTTATTCTAGTATTTTACTCTTTTCTACAGTGTTGTTTTACTTAATACAACCACAGTTGGTACCGATAAACAAGGAAGATAATCAAGAAATTATTTATGAAATTAATAATTATGTACAAGACTTTTATGCAGCGATAAATGAAGGAGAAACGGAAGCTATTTCCCAACTAGAAAAATGGCAATTTCCGTACACTGGAGATACGATCGAAATTAGTAATAACAACCACCATTTTATTTTAATGGTAGAAAGAAAGAAAACTGAGGATGATACCATTGATGTAACGTACCTTACTACAAAAACATTTATCGAAGGTGTGGAATTTACCGATTATTTAAAGCCACCAACAGTAGAATTGTCAGGAGGTAGAATCATTATTGGAGAGCCACCACCAGTTACGATAAATGTTGCTAAATTTGATAAGGAGTTTACGATCAATCAATTTTATAAAGAAAACCGTTGGATGAACGAATGGAGAAGCTCCATTGGTATGTCCGCTATTTATATTCAAATACCACGTAATGTGGAAGTGATTCAGCAAGAGCATCAGTATATTGAATATGTTGGTGAATGACAAATCAACGTAAAATAATTTGAAATTTGTAGTAACGAGTGGCTTCCAATAATAGTAGAGTTATCCAACACTAACATTAATGTTGAAGTATTACTTTTTGGGGTATAATGAATGAGGTTATCAAAATTTTTTCCAAGGAGCTGCTGAAAAATGTCAATCAGTTTAAACCCATATTTGTGTTTTGACGGCAACGCGAAAGAAGCGGTACATTTTTACGAGAAAGCACTAGGCGGGAAAGTGATGGGCATCATGACGTTTGGAGATATGCCAACGGATCCGAATCATCCGTTGACGGATGATATGAAGGATCGTGTTATGCATGCGCATTTGAAGGTTGGGAACACGGATCTCATGTTCTCCGATACGTTCCCAGGCATGCCTTATCAGCCAGGTGATTCGGTTCAGATTGCCATCCATCCTACTGTAGAGGAAAGTGCGAGAGAAATCTTCGCTGCTTTGCAAGATGGCGGGCAAGTTATCATGCCCCTTCAGAAAACGGATTGGAGCCCCTTATACGGGATCGTTAAAGACAAGTTCGGAGTTACTTTCCAAGTTAATGTCCCAGTGAACTAACAATGCTAGCCCACAGACATTTGCTCCGACAACAAACAAAGCCTCCTTTTCTCGAATGAAAAGGAGGCTTTCTAATATAATCAGAATTTATAAATTTCTAACTTGAAAACTGTCTAGCGCAAGCAGCCTACGAGCTCGGTCACTTAAGTCAAGTTTCTGACATCAATGACTACATGAATAACGTCTCTGAATAGCTTCATGCAGCTTTGCTCCTGCGGTTACTCGTCGCACAAAACACTGCTTCGAGGAAGCTTGCTACGAAGCTATGCTAGAAGACGCAGAAGCACGTAACCGTAAGAAGCCAAAGAGCGGCTTTGCGACGAGCAAACGGAGTGGCACAGGAGCAGCTGCTCGTGACCAAGGCGCTTGCGCTTTTCTTGAGAGTTATTTGTTTTTCTAAGGATTTTCATAATTTGGAACCTGTGGTGGTTGTTCCAACCATTGATTTTCTATCATTATATCTGCACCATCTTCTACATAAGCTCCAATCTCAGCAATTAAGCGACCGTATTGGAATGCTAAGTCATGTCTTGCACTCACTGACATTGCTAGACCGTATTTCCCTATTCCTATTGCAATCATCGCATTAATATGAAACATCATTAATTTATCAGAAAATGGTGACTCATTTGATGGAAAAACAACTGTATCTGCTGCCATAGATGCTGGTAAATCACTAGATTGAAGTAGTAAACTAAAAATTTCAATGTGTTTTGTTGCTATTTTTTTTCCTCTTAGAAAGTAGTCTCGAACCTGTGGAGATTTTGCTACTTGAGAAAAACCTGTTATTAACGACTTACCTATTTCATTAGTTTTCAAATTGCCAAAAATATGTGTTACCTCAATGGCATTTAGGGGTCTTTTCCCTCCAACCAAACCATTTAAGAAATTTTTCTTTTGTATAAATTCAACTTGTTTAGGAATTGGCATGTAAGGAGGTCTTGTAAAAAGTCCTTTGGATAACAAAATTTCAATTGACTTGTCCATAAGTTCAGCTGATTGATTCATATATTTTTTAAATAGTTGCCGTATATCGTTACGAGCCGCAAAGGAAAATGCCATGGAATACGCTTCTACTCCTACCTGCCCCATATAATAAATATAAATGAGATGGAAGTTTTCTGAAAATAATTGTGGAGCTGATAAATTCACATCATCTTTGTTGAAACCATGTGGGAATGGACACTTTACTTCTTTAAAAATAGATGAGATTTCTTCAAGATGTTGTTGAGCTAATTTTTTTGAAAATTCTAGAACTTCTTTTATTTGTTCATCTGTTGTATGTTTTAAATAATAATTGATAACTAGATTTGACATACTATCATTCATATATGTAGACCAAAGTCCCGATAATTCTGCTGAGGTTAAGTTTATATTATGTTCTGTTGCCACGATTATCATCCTTCTTTTTTTTACGAGTGCTATTTATTATAAAATCCTAGCGCTTTAAAATTTTCTAAGTTGGCTTTATTTAGTATTATTTTTTCTTCAAACATAAAAGCTATTTAGTCTCCTGCGTTTGTTTCAAGAATATCTCTATCTAAATTTAGGAATGGTTTTTTATCCTTTAGGACTTATCATTGCAGGTTGTTTTAAAAATCCCCCTCGAAAAATTTCTTTGTTTTCATTGTTAATGTTTACTTACCAATGTATTTTTATGCGAAGCCTCTCTTTAACAAAAGGGGGAAATAACAGTTGGAAGATATCTGTAAAAGTAGATAAAAAAATACATGGATTTTTTATAAAAAATCATGAGTGCATGGTAAAGAATTTAAGCAAATCAGGTTAACGTTTCTAGGGTGCTATTGAACCTTGTTCTAATTTAGAAGAAATGGTTAAAGTGTAATACCTCAACACTAAATGGTTTAATGACATAATCATCAGCAACAAGTTCCATCCCTAAAACTTGATCCGGATCATTATTTCTGGCAGAAATCATTATAAACTGTACAGGATAGTAGGGGCTATCTGGTTTTTCGCTGCCAGAAGTTTTTTTGTTTATAGCGACACTGGGATGATTGAATATCGGAAATACATGAAAAGATTCAGTTGACTTTCACGCATACGTAAAGGTGTAGAGTAAAAGTATCAGGAGGTGAACAAATGGAATACACGATACAGAACCTGGCTCAATTAGCCGGAGTCAGTACGAGGACACTTCGGTATTATGATGAGATCGGGATTCTGAAGCCAGCAAGAATCAACTCGTCAGGATATCGAATCTATGGTCAGAAAGAAGTGGATCGATTGCAGCAAATCATGTTTTATAAAGCATTAGGGATATGTCTTGAAAGGGTCAAAAAAATCATTACTTCCCCTTCATATGACGAAACCGAAGCCTTAAAGGACCACCGGGAACAACTTCTTGGAAAAAGAAAGCAGTTAGATGTTCTAATTGCCAATGTAGAAAAAACAATTGATTCAATGGAAGGGAGAACAATGATGATAGATAAAGAGAAATTTGAAGGTTTTAAGCAGCAATTGATTGATGAGAACGAGGCAAAATACGGGAAAGAGATTCGTGAAAAATATGGCAATGATATGGTGAACCGGTCTAATGAAAAACTTAAGAATATGAAAAAAGAAGATTATGACGAGGTTAGCCGTCTTGCCATTGAAGTTCAGGAAACTCTTGAAAAAGCGTTTAAAACTGGAGACCCATCGGGCGATAGTGCACAAAAAACGGCGGAGTTGCATAAAAAATGGCTTATGTATTACTGGAGTGAGTACAACAAGGATGCTCACGCTGGTCTAGCTCAAATGTATCTAGATGATGAACGGTTTAAAAAGTACTATGAAAAGAAACCAGGGATGACAGAATTTTTAAGAGATGCGATTTTTGTTTATACCGGTACTATGAAAAAAAACTAACCAATTTCTTAATAAGAGGAAAGTTATTGTTGACTTTCTACTAATATAGTGCTAAGGTTTTTATGTCAATTAGTTTAAATTTTAAGGAGGATTATTAAAAAGATGTTACCATCCAGAATTCGGTTCCGTACTTTGAACAAGTAATTTCATACGTTCAAAGGCTCTGCTTGTGTATGCAGAGTAAACGGGATCAGTCTGTCCTTTTTTAATAATCTTCATTTCGCATAGAAATATGCTATATGTAGAAAGGCGGATCATTCTGCCTTTCTTTTTTATACTTTACGTTAAACTTCGCTATAGGAAAGCTAAGTCTAAAGCCAGGAGTTGGCGATAAGCTAGATTTTTTTATGCTTATATATGTGAAAAGTATAAAATCGATGGAGGCTATCGGCCACAGGTATTCCTTCTTTTGTAGTTAAAGTGGGTTTATTTGGTCAGGCGATTGTACGTTAGGATCTATGATAAGGATTGTTATCATCCGTTTACTCAAAATCACAGGCAGTAGCCTGTGATTTTTTATTTGGGTAAATAACGGGAGGTAACGAATGATGGAACAATTATGTTTAGAACTATTGAAAATAGAAATTTCGTATTTAGATAAGGTTGTATTAGACATTGAAAAATTATCAGTTTATCAGTTTGATCGAATTGGGATTGTTGGAAAGAACGGTGAAGGAAAGAGTACTCTATTAAAAGCCTTGGCTGATAGAGTCACTCTTAATAAAGGAAAAGTCAAACGTTTGATAAACGTTGGCTATTTTGAACAAATGACAAAGCCTGTGGAGATAGAAGTCGATGATGAGCTACTAGGAAAACTAGCGGTTCCCAAAACGGAAATTGAGAAATTAAGTGGTGGAGAACAAACACGGATGAAGTTAGCGCAGTTGTTTTCCACCTATCATGAAGGATTATTGATTGATGAGCCCACGACCCATTTAGATGCTGAGGGTATAGATTTTTTAGTTGAGGAATTGAAGTATTACTACGGCGCTCTTGTCCTCGTTAGTCATGATCGTTATGTGCTCGATCAATTGGTGACAAAGATTTGGGAAGTGCAAAATGGAAAAGTTACCGAGTATGCGGGCAACTATACCGCTTACGTTGAGCAAAAACAATTAGAGAGAAAACAGCACAAAGAGCAGTATGAAAAGTATACAAAAGAAAAAAATCGACTACTGAAATCGGCAGAGGAGAGAATGAAAAAAGCAGAAAAGGTTACCAAAGCGAATAAACAAACGACGAAGAAAGAAATAAAGACAAAAGGTAATCGAATGTTCGAAACAAAATCAAAGGATACAAGTCAAAAGTCCATGCAACGTGCCGCGAAAGCGATTGAGCAACGAGTGAAGCAGCTTGATGCGGTGGATGCTCCCAAAAAAGAAAAAGTAGTTCAGTTTCAACAACCAAGAGCACTTCAATTACACAATAAGTTTCCAATTATCGCTGATCGCATAACGTTACAGGTTGGTGAAAAGACGTTATTAAAGAATGCAAGCTTTCAATTTCCGTTAGGGAAGACGATTGCCATAACAGGGCCTAACGGGTCTGGTAAAACGACACTTCTTAAGCACATTTTAAACGGCGGTGAGGGGATTACTCTTTCTCCAAAGATCGAGTTTGGTATGTATGAGCAATTGAATTATCAGTTTGAAAAATCTGAAACCGTCCTTTCATATATGAAAAATAAAAGTGACTATGACGAAAGTAAAATCCGAGCGGTACTACACAATTTGAATATTAAAGGGAATGATTTAATAAAAGATATATGCAAGTTAAGTGGGGGAGAAGCAATTCGACTCGTATTGTGTCAATTGTTTCTAGGACGATACAATGTCCTTGTTTTAGATGAACCAACGAACTTTTTGGATGTTGACTGTATCCTTGCATTAGAAAAGTTTCTATCAGCATATGAAGGAACGGTCCTTCTTGTTTCCCATGATCGAATGTTTGTAGAACGTGTTGCTGACGTTGTTTATTGCTTGGAGGAGCAACAATTAAAATTAAGGAAGTAGGGATTACCGATGAATAAAAAAGTAAAAGAGTTTGCTAAGAGGAATGGAATTATCATTGCGGAAGATTCCATTAAAATCAACGATTCTGGCTTGGACTTTCAAGTCGTTCATGCGGTTGATCATGAAGGGGTTCCATGGATATTGCGGTTACCGAGACGAGAGAATTCGATGGCGAAAGCTGATGTCGAAAAGAAAGTGTTGGATATTGTGAGTCGTCATGTCTCGTTCGAAGTGCCTGTATGGTTGGTATATACAGATGAATTCATTGCCTATAAGCAATTATCAGGTATTCCAGCAGGAACAATTGATCCAACAATTAAAAACTATATTTGGGAGATTGATATAAACAATGTTCCCAAAAGCTACCTTAACTCGCTAGGAAAAGTGTTAGCAGAGCTGCACCAAGTTCCGAAAGAAATGTTGAACATACCGGGATTAAAGGTACAAACCATGACTGAAGCGAAAGCAAGCATGAAAAAACGAATGTCAGTGGTAAAAGAAAAGTATGGCGTTGGTGAGGAGTTATGGAATAGGTGGCAAGCATGGGTGGACAATGACAAAATGTGGCCAATGCATACCGGGCTGATCCATGGTGATGTTCATGCCGGTCATACGTTAATCAATGACCAGGCTGAGGTAACTGGATTAATCGATTGGACAGAAGTTGCTGTAACAGATGTTTCAAAAGATTTTGTTGGCATTAACATGACGTTTGGTGAACAGGTGTTAGAACAAGTTATTGCCTCCTATGAAGCAGCAGGTGGAGTTACTTGGCCTATGATGAAAGACCATATCATTGAGCTTCAAGCAACTTATGCAATTGATATTGCCGAGTTTGCGGAAGTATCGGGTTCAAAAGAATATGTACAAATGGCTAAAGAAAGTTTAGGTGTAGAAAAGTAGCAACACGCAAAAGGCAAAACCATTTGCAAAATAGGGATTCCATCATAATGGTCTCCCTATTTTACTTTGCAAGTAATAGGTTAGGTGTTATTATTCACTTTTTTTAAAGACTGGCTCTTTCGTGATAACGTACTCATCTTTATAGAGAAGTGATGTCACACACCGCAAACTAAAAAATCAAACGATATTTAACAAATTATCCTTTTTTCATGTGTAACGACAAAGGTCCAATTAAACTTTTTATCTACGACGTATAAATATATTCGTTTAGCAGGTCAATAGATTTCATAGTAGAAGCATTTTCAAAAATTAAAGCATCATTCGAATGTTAAAAAAAATATAGTACCTCCATATCTACATATATATTAGGTAGTTTTATTTCCTGAAGACCATAAACCACCGTAAAGACGATGCAACCAAAAGAAATTCATGTGAAAGTTTAATGATCCTAAATTTATGTAACCTTTGCAGCTATTTTAGCGTAAATATTAGAAACGAATTGGAGAGTGATAACTATTATAGATCCTTTTTCTTTTGCCCAATTTTTTATACCTTTAATTTTCATTATTGTGATTGGAGGAATTATTTTTAATGTTGCTAAAGGTGTGTCTGAATGGCATAGCAATAATCAGCAACCTACTTTGACAGTAAATACACGGGTTGTTTCCAAAAGAACTGAAACATCTAGACATATGCATAATCACAATGGGCATCATCATCACCATACTACAACGCACTACTATATTACATTTGAAGTAGAAAGTAGTGATCGGATTGAACTTTCTGTAAAGGGTAAGCAGTATGGTCTTATTGCGGAGGGAGATATCGGAAAATTAACATTTCAAGGCACTCGCTATCATAACTTTGAGAGAATAAGTAACACTCAAAATTAATAATTTGTAGATAAACTATTTGTTAACGGCGAAAGTAGTACAAAAATGCTGCATTAACAAAAAGAGGAGGGGAATTTTGTGAAAGCGATTGTATGTCAGGAATATGGTCCATCTGATGTTCTTCAACTTCAAGAAGTTGAAAAGCCTTTCCCTAAAGATAATGAAATATTAATTAAAATTCATGCGACAGCAGTAAACTCCGCTGATTGGCGATTGCGAAAAGCTGACCCGTTTATAGTAAGGTTTTTCTTTGGTTTTACCAAACCCAAACGAGCTATTCTTGGAGGTGTCCTTGCTGGTAAGGTTGAAGCTGTTGGTAAAGCTGTAACACGGTTTAAACAAGGTGATCAAATTTACGGATCTACTGGTATGAGTTTGGGTAGTTATGCTGAGTACAAATGTCTACGTGAAGATGCTCCAATAGCATTAAAACCGCAAAATCTAAGCTATGAAGCAGCAGCAGCTATTCCGTTTGGGGGAATGACAGCGATACACTTTCTTAGAAAAGTAAAAATCGAAAGTGGACAGAAGGTTCTTATTTATGGCGCTTCTGGAGCTGTTGGAACAGCTGCTGTTCAGCTTGCCAAGTACTATGGAGCAGAAGTAACTGGGGTATGTAGTACCTCAAATCTAGAAATGGTTAAATCATTAGGAGCAGATAAGGTAATTGATTATACAATAAATGACTTTACTAAAAGTGGTGAGAAGTATGATGTTATTTTTGACACGGTAGGTAAGATTTCTTTTTTCGAAACTAAGAGTAAACTTACCAAACATGGCTATTTACTATTAGGTTCGGCTGGTGTTTCTCATACATTATTAGGAGTTGGAACGTCATTAGTAGGCAGCAAGAAGGCGATAGTAGGAGTCGCCCAAGAAAAGTCTGAAGATTTAGTCTTCTTGAAAGAACTTATTGAGGCTGGAAAATATACATCCGTTATCGACCGAACCTATCCGTTGGATCAAGTACCCGAAGCACATCGCTATGCTGAGAAAGGTCATAAAAAGGGCAATGTAGCCATCTCGATTGAACATGAGAAAAGTTAAATGAATGTACGTTAAAAGGGGTTTGATCCCCACTGCGTTAACGATACTGCGGTGGGAACTAGATCCCTTTTTACACTGACCAAAATCGTTAAACTGTACATTGAAATACTGTTAATTTCTACCTGAAATTAACTTATGACCAGTGGTCACATTTTATCCGAAACGCGCGTAAGGATGTGTATTGAAATGGATCAATATCGTTATTCCAGAACTTTAGGCTACTTTCACTCGCATTTGTTAAGTCCTCAGATAATCTTTTTTTGCTTTTATATGCTCAGCAAAGTCGAACACTTTTATTGCATTAACACCGACAGTCAATTTCCATTTTGGAAATTGGCTGTTTTAATTTTTTTGAATTAGGATAGACCAATAGACGATTTAGGGAATGAAGGTGTAAACAAAGATTTGAGAAAATACATTATCATTTATTCTTCGCTAAAGGATTAAAGTATAAGTGGTTCTCAAATTAACCGACGCATCAATAAGTTAGTAACTGAATGGGTGCAAAATCTCTTCTTAAAAAGTGGTTCAAATTCTTCAAGGGAAAAAAGGAAGGGACAGGTACCTTGTCCCAAATGAATTTTAGGTAGCCTAACCTGTCCATCTTTATAGGGCAGTGATGTCGCTCACCGCAAACTAAAAAATCAAACGATAGTTAACAAATTATCCTTTTTTCACAATAAACCTGTCCTATGTTGCACGTTCTGTTGCAAAACAATAAAAAACTGTACTATACCAAAATGTACTATAGACTATATATTTTAAAAGTTACATGCCCTATAAAATTTATTGTAGGAAAAATAATATAAGTTTCTGTTGTTCTCAATTTCGTATGCTGTTACAATAAAGTTGTAATTTTAAAAATATTTTAAATATTTAAGTATCGAAATGTGTTTTTTAGAGATGGGAGGGCTATGTTTGGGAAAGTTACCAAAAGTTAATGAGTTAGGTTTTTATGAAATCCGACTTGAATCGATTGGAGGATTAGGAGCAAACTTAGCAGGAAAAATGCTTTCTGAAGATGGAGTAGTTGGAAATGGATTAAATGGAGTAGGTTTTTCTTCTTATGGGTCAGAGAAAAAAGGATCACCAGTGAAAGCACATATTCGTTTTTGCGATCCTAAAACAAACATTCGAGATAATACACCCATTGAACGTCCCCATGTTATAGGTATTTTTCATGATGCGCTATTTAAAACGATTAACTGTACGAGCGGGATTTATCCCGATAGTACTGTTCTGGTCAATTCACTAAAATCCCCTGACGAATTAATGAAATTAATGAATATTCCAAGCGGAAGCATTGCCGTTGTCGATGCCACTGGAATAGCTTTAGAAGAACAAACGAAAGCAAATACCGCAATGTTAGGTGCACTTTACCGAATTTTAGACTTCCTAGATCCTGAATCAATGAAAAATACCATTCGTCGAACATTTCAAAATAAATACCCCCATCTTGTTGAACCAAACATTCGTACATTTGAACGAGGGTTTAGTGAAGTGGTTTTTCAAACCTATGAAGCGAAAGAGGAAACCGCTTTACAATCATTCTCAAGGCATGAACCTTTCCTTGGATACGAAACACAACCTCTCGGCGGGATGGTAACGAATCCCGGAAACAGTATTTTAAAAGATTTAAGTATTTCTCGTGTAGGAATGCTTCCGCACTTTCATGATGATAAATGTATCAATTGTGCAGCCTGTGATACAGTGTGCCCTGACTTTTGTTTTGTATGGGAAGAAAAACCAGATAAAAAAGGACGTCCGCAAATGTTCCTAAAAGGAATTGACTATCAGTATTGTAAAGGCTGTCTCAAATGTGTTCATGCTTGTCCTGTTGATGCCCTAACAAGAGAACGTGAATACAATGACGGTTATGCTGAAAAAAATCGTGTACCTCATTTATTTGATTTAGCAACGAAATAAACAGAAAGGTGGGAGAGGGATGTCAGTAGAAACTAACAAAGATCATGTGAATGTACCAGGGGAAATTGAACAGAGTATCGTTTTTGAATCTGGAAATGAAATGGCGGCGTTTGCAGCTCACCAAATCAATTATCATGTCATGGGCTATTATCCGATTTCTCCTTCAACGGAAGTGGCTCAGTTTCTTGATAGTATGAAGGCTAAAGGCGAGCATGATATCGTATTAATTCCTGCAGATGGCGAACACGGCTCAGCAGGAATATGTTACGGAGCTTCAACTGGTGGAGGGCGTGTTTTTAACGCTACTAGTGCAAACGGATTTTTGTATATGCTTGAGCAGCTGCCCGTTCAATCTGGAACACGCTTTCCAATGGTTTTAAACCTAGTCAATCGTTCAGTATCTGGACCATTAAATATTCATGGCGACCATTCAGATCTATATTTTGCCTTAAACACAGGGTGGCCAATTTTGATGGCTCGTGAACCGCAAATGGTTTATGATATGAATTTAATTGCGATTAAATTAGCGGAAGATCCTGAAGTTCGCTTGCCGGTTATCGTGTCGTTTGATGGCTATTTTACCTCTCACCAAAAAAGACGCGTACAAGTGTTTAAAAATAAAGAGGATGTACATCAGTTTATAGGTGAACCACCGACAGGGTTTCTTCATGCATTAGATCGAGAAAATCCAGTGACAATTGGACCGTATATGAATGAACCCGATTATATTAATAACTGTTTCCAGCAGTCTGAAGCCATGTACAAAGCAGAAAAAGTATACGAAAGAATTGCTGTGGAATATCGGGAATTAACAGGCAGAGATTATCCTGTTCTTGATCTATATCGAATGGATGATGCTGAAGTTGCTGTATTTATGTTAAACTCCTCAGCTGAAGTTTGTAAGGATGTAGCCGATCGCTTGCGTTCACGTGGAATAAAGGCTGGAGTGATTTCTCCCAATATCATTCGTCCATTTCCGCAAAAACAGCTTGCCGAAGCATTGAAAAATGTAAAAGCCGTAACCGTTGGCGACCGTGCCGATTCTTATGGCGCCCATGGTGGAAATATGGCCCTAGAATTACGAGCAACACTCCAAGTACACGGGAATGTTTCTACCAAGGTGATTAATCGAATTTATGGTTTAGGAGGCAAAGACTTTTTTGCGGACGATGCAGAAAACTTTTTTCAACTAGCGATAGAGGCTGCTGACACTGGCTATATAGAAAAACCATTTGATTACTTTGGCCACACACCTGGGAAGAAGGAAAATGCTCCAAAGAGAGTACTAAATCCAATGAAAAAGGATGATTTGAATTCCGGCTTAATTAAAGTGACGAAAGATGAGAGTACTGGTAGGCTAAAAGTCCGCATCCCGCCTTTACGCAGTTTAACGAAAAAGCCAAAACGAATTGCTTCTGGTCATGGAGCATGTCCAGGCTGTGGAATCTTCTCAGGATTAGAATTATTCTTTAAAGGAATTGAAGGGGACATTGTGACCTTATTTCATACGGGATGTGCAATGGTAGTGACAACAGGGTATCCGTATAGCGCGCATAAAGCGACCTACATTCATAATCTATTTCAAAATGGTTCGGCTACATTATCTGGATTAGTGGAAATGTTTCATGAAAGAAAGCGAAGAGGTGAGTTTGAACAATTAGGACTAAGTGATGACTTTACTTTCGTTATGGTTACTGGTGACGGTGGTATGGACATTGGAATGGGTCCGGCTATCGGGACTGCTTTGCGAAATCATAAAATGATTATTCTTGAATATGATAATGAAGGCTATATGAATACGGGAAGTCAATTATCGTATTCAACTCCAATGGGACATATGACGAGTACTTCAAGTGTTGGTAACTTTCAAAAAGGAAAACCGTTTCACCATAAGGATACGGCACAAATTATGGCTGCAACACATATTCCGTATGTTTTCACCGGTACAGAAGCTTTCGACCGTGATTTATTACAAAAAGCAGCAAAAGCTCAATGGTATGCGCAAAATGAAGGACTTGTTTATGGGAAAATCTTAATCACTTGCCCGCTAAACTGGAAATCAAAAGACGAATTAGGGCAAACCATTGTAGAAGCTGCTGTTAACTCCTGTTTCTTCCCGCTTTATGAGGTTGAACATGGCGTTACGACCATCACGTATAATCCTGAGGAGAAAAAGAAACGAATTGACGTTTCCGATTGGTTAACGCTGATGGGGAAAACAAAGCATTTACTAAAAGAAGATAGTAAGGAAGTCCTTCAAATGTTTAATGATGAGGTAGAACGCCGCTGGAATCAGCTTAAAGCAAAACATGAAAGTCCTTATTTATAAATAAAGTGGGATTAAAGGCAGGACAAAAGGGACAGTATCTTGTCCCAAAAGAATTAGGTAGCCTAACCTGTCCTTTCCAAGAACCGTTCCTGCGAATGTAAATTATTACCGGATTAAAGGAACCTTTTCTGGCTTGGGACAGAGAACTTGTCCATCTTCCCAAAACTAGTTAAAAATATAAACAATTACGAAAAAAAGAAATGAAAAGGCCATTAACAGATGAACCTTTCTTCTGATCCGCTAGATTTTTTGTGTCTTCTATAACCTGTAATTAATAGAATTAGCAACATACTAAAAGCAATAAAAACTACTATCCATTTTGAAATTTGTAAGAACCTGTCCCTCTGTCCCATAAATATAGTATTGACAACTCGAGTTTATCGATATATTATATTATTTAATTTAATAATAATAAGCAAAGATTGGAAATAGTAAAAGGAATTATTAACTTGTCAGAGAGCCGATGGTTGGTGGGAATCGGTAGTTACACCCTTTGAACTCATCCAAGAGCTACTCCCTGAATATAGTCAGTAGGGGATGTCGGTTTTCTACCGTTATCTAGATAGGTGGTGATTGCCACCGAAAATAAGTGGGTTAATATTATTATTGTTAATCAATTAGAGTGGTACCGCGAGTAATGCCTCGTCTCTATATTTTTATAGAGACGGGGCTTTTTTATTTTAATAAACAAACAATTATTAATGAGAAGGTAGGAGTCAGAATGAAAAATACAAATAAATATTCTAGAGGTTACTTTATGCCCCCAGTACAAAGCTTGAAATGGACAGAGAAGGAGTATATTACAGAAGCTCCTACCTGGTGTAGTGTGGATCTTCGCGATGGAAATCAAGCTTTGGTCGTCCCGATGAGTCTAGAGGAAAAGTTAGAATATTTTCAGTTACTTTTACAAGTAGGTTTCAAGGAAATCGAAGTAGGTTTTCCTGCTGCCTCGGAAACCGAATTTGCTTTTTTACGTACATTAATTGAAGAAAATTTGATTCCGGATGATGTGAAAATTCAAGTTTTAACACAGTCAAGAGAACATATTATCAAAAAAACATTCGAAGCGTTACAAGGTGCGAATAAAGCGGTGGTACACTTGTACAATTCCACATCTGTGGCACAGCGTGAGCAAGTATTTAGAAAATCTAAGGAAGAAATTGTTAATATTGCTGTAACTGGAGCAAAAATGCTAAAGAAATATGCTGCAGAAACTGAAGGGAATTTTCAATTTCAGTATTCTCCAGAAAGTTTTACGGGTACAGAAGTCGATTTTGCGCTTGAAATTTGCAACAAGGTACTTGATATTTGGCAGCCCTCAACTGATAACAAAGTAATTATCAACCTACCAGCTACAGTATCAATGTCCATGCCTCACGTTTACGCAAGTCAAATTGAGTATATGAGTGAAAATTTGAGCTACCGTGATAATGTTATCCTATCACTTCATCCGCACAATGACAGAGGAACTGGGGTGGCAGATGCCGAGCTAGGAATGCTTGCCGGAGCCCAAAGAGTCGAAGGAACATTGTTCGGAAATGGAGAAAGAACTGGGAACGTTGACATCGTAACGCTTGCATTAAATATGTATTCACACGGGGTAGATCCTAAGTTGAATTTTGAAAACATCCCTAACATTATTTCCAAATATGAAAAATTAACAAGGATGAAGGTTCACGAAAGACACCCATATGGCGGTGAACTTGTCTTTACTGCATTTTCAGGTTCCCATCAAGATGCCATTGCCAAAGGTATGAAATGGCGTGATGAAGAAGAATGTCATGATTGGACTGTCCCTTATCTTTTAATTGATCCGATGGATATAGGAAGAGAATATGAAGGTGATATCATCCGAATTAACAGTCAATCTGGTAAGGGGGGCATCGGTTATATCCTTCAGCAAAAGTATGGAATTGATCTGCCTAGCGAAATGCGTGAGAGTTTTGGATATTGTGTGAAAAATGTTTCAGATCATCAGCACAAGGAACTTATGCCGAATGAAATCTATGACATTTTCATTAACGAATATGTAAATATTAATACCCCTATAGAATTAATCCGATACAAATACACTCAAAATGGTCATTATGAAACGATCGTATCGATCCGGATGAATAATGAAGAACATGAATTTACTGGTGTGGGAAATGGAAGGCTTGATGCTATCAGTAACGCTCTTCAAACCCAATTGGGTATCAACTATACAGATTTGATCTATAAGCAGCATGCGCTAGAAATAGGCTCAGGTTCAAACGCTGTCTCTTATGTAGGAATTACCGCAAAGAATGGTGCTGTATATTGGGGCTGCGGAATTGACAATGATATTATGACATCCTCAGTAAAAGCCCTGTTTAGTGCCGTTAACAACATGGTATCAAGCTTACAACTATAAATTACAGGATGTTGATGCTGATTTTCTTATTGGTATGAACAAGGGAGTTCAAGGATTTAGATTAAAAATCAACAAGATAGAGGGTAAGGCGGAGTTAATTCAAACCATCTATTTGACCGTCAAAAACTTGTCATCAATCACTTGGAACAGATTTCATATGACAATGAACAAAAGATTGCCTCTCTAATGAAAGCAAATATAGAAGAATAAAATAGTCTTTATGTTATTGAACTATCGAAGCAGGACTAATCAATATGAGGGGGAAACTAAGAATGAAAGTAGCATTTGTTATTTTTGAAAATACAGTTGTTAGAAACAGAGTTGAAAAGAGAAGAAGCCATCTATTTAGAGCTAGGCCAAATGAAAGAGAAGCATAATTTGAAAGGGATAACAAACAAAATAACAGAGAAAGAAAATTTTATTAAATCAAATGAACTTAAGTTAATCAATTATACAGAGGAACTTATTAACTTACAAAAGTTCCATACATTTGTGTATGATAAAGTTATTGGGGAAGGTCAAATCGAGTTAAGAGATTCCTTACAACAGATGATGAACGAGCGGGTTTAACCACGCCGCTACTGAAGATGTAGACTGAGCCGCTTTGGACAATTATGAAGTTGTGAAGCAAGAATTCGAGAGCTTAGACAATGAATACATACGAACCAAAATATTGTTAGAGCAAGACATTGAACGAACAGAGCAATTAAATGATCATCTCGAAAAAACAGTCAATATGAGAGTGTTAGAATTACAACAACGCTTTTGGTCGTATATGTCACAGTTCCAATTTGATGGAGAAATAAGCTGGGAAACGTTTGAAGATAAACGGAAACGTACTTTATTTAGACTGTATATTAAAGCGAGAAAAGAAGGACATAGAGGAGTAATGCAGGATGTAAGTGTAAAAGCAAGAGGCGACAAAGTTGGAAAAGGAGTTTCAGGTGGTGAAGAGTCATTAAGTTCGCTACTAATTGCCCTTGCGCTTTTGCAAAATCTTCAAACAGCTCCAGGCTTTATTGTTTTAGACGAATTTGACAGTGCCTTCGGTGAAAATCGCAAATCAAAAGTATTTGACCTGTACGTCAATGAGTTACAAAGAAAGCTTATCATCCTAACACCAAAGTCACATGAAAGCACGTATTTAAACCGGTTTGACCACGATCCGACCATACCAATTAGTAATGTAGTAGGGTTGAAGAACGCCACGATTTGATAGAACAATGCAGGCCGTTGAAAATTTTCGACTGGCCTGTTTTTTATTTTTGCTTTTGGAATGGAACAAGGCCGTTACGGTAGATGAATGTGGAGCTTCCGAGTCCGTGAAAATTGCCCAACCGAATTATTAAGCAAAATAAGAACCCGCTCAGTCCGCTGAAATGTTCCATCTAGACTTGAAGGTCCCAAAGCCAACTCTGTTACGCCCCATAATCACACAAAATACCGTCTTCACATACCGTTTTTATTTTTCATAAAACAACCACCTTCCTAAAATTTCGCTGTAATATCCCATATAATCCAAAAAGTAGGTGAATCGCCCATCTCAAATACATATCCTTTATTTATGTCTATTATACTTATAAAAGTAGTTAACAATTTAGATAAAATTGTATTCATTTTCAACTTTAAAGAATGTTAGATATTTTTCACTCTGAAAAAGTTCCTATGGATAGGGGTTGGCATACAACGTAAAAATAGAATAAAAGAGGATGTGTGTATTGTAGGATCCTCGACAAGTGACAAGGATTTGTCACTTGATTTATGTTATAATTAGAAAAAAATTAATAGAAATGGGTGGAAGTTTTGTCGATAAGCAAAAATTCTTTTATTACAATAGAGAAATTTTATGCTATGAGAAGTGAAACAGATTGTTTATTAGAGTATATAGACGGCATAATCTATATGTCACCTTCCCCATCAACAAAACACCAGAGGGTTTCAAGCCGTTTACAGCTAAAGTTTGGAAATTTCCTTGAAGATGGTCCCTGTGAAGTATTTGTAGCTCCTTATGATATTGAGCTTAAAAAGGAAGGGATCGAAGGAAATAAAATAGTAATTCCTGATATAAGCATTATTTGTGACAAAAAAGGGTTTACGGAAACGAAATATCAAGGTGTTCCTGCACTTATTGTAGAAATCCTAAGCCCATCTAATCAATCACATGACCTAATTACAAAGCTTAATTTATATATGAAATTTGGTGTCAGCGAGTATTGGATTGTCAATCCAATGCTTGAGTCAATTACCGTTTATGTTTTAAATTCAGAAGGAATGTACGAGCAGTTTGATATTAAAACTGGAAAAGGAAGAGTTTCTTCCAAAGTACTTAGTGGGTTTGAGGTGGCATTAGAAAATGTCTTTTCACAATAATAATGAAAAGGGAACGAGAGGACAGGAATGTTGTTCCACCAAATACTGTAAAATACAAAAGCCATTTTAAGTGACAGTTGATGAGAGTGTCCTAAAACAAAGTGTCTGACACCGTATCACAACTATTTATAGATGGATGTCGAAACCGAACCTCTGTATATAGTTGATGCCAACCATTTTTGAGACATCCTCTTTTTATTAATATTTTTTTGTAGACACCCCATTTCCTATTTTAAGAAATGGGGTATCTCTGTTATTAAAAATATGATTTTAGAAGAAAACGACGGACGGCTCCAGTTTTGGTTAAAACTAAGCAGCCTTAAACAGATATTTGTTTGTTAAACAAACGAGCTGCGTTCTGTAACAGAAGTAGGAGCGCTTTTTCGCTAATGCGCGTTTAAATAAACAAGCTTTACTTCTCTTTACGCTAATAATTGAATATAAAAGAGTAGTAAATAAGGTATGAATTGAAAAGGTTCTTAATACTTATGTTTATAGCAAATACGTTATCTGCCTGTAATAATGAGTTGAAGATGGCTGAAGAGGGACGGCTGCATATTGGTAGTCCACCGCTAATGAAATTTTATCCGAAAACAAAAAAGAAGATATGTTCCTTATGAATGAAGTGGTTTACGTTAATGCCGAAAGAATTGATTGGGTAAAAAAAGCAGATTTGACATTAGGTAATGTAGTTTTAGAAATAGTTAGACAATCAAGTGATGGTAGAGATTTCACCGAAGGTACAGCAACAAAATTACCCGTAGGAACAAAAATATATAAACCGATTGAAAAGGGTGATATTTATATCGCTATTGTAGACGGAAGAGAAATACGATATTTAGGTTTTCGCGAAGGATAAGATATTTCTTATTTAAATAACGATCAGCATTACTTCAACATTTTTGATAAGCACTGCTTATTGTGTTAACGAACAGGTTTGTGGAAGAAGCATAGATTTCTTGTTAGCATATAAGTATATTGAAATAAATTGGGGTGTTTTAACTTTTTTGAATGGAATAAGATAACTGATATTGGTGTAGTTTTCGGAATACAGGTTTTAGAAGTGAAATCAGCTACCAACACACCCAAGTGCTTGTGACAACCTAAAAAGGTACTGTATAGTGCTTAATGATAGAATTGTAGATCAAGATATGGAAGATACTTTGAAAAAAAATACATGCCGAGCTTCAAAAGGTTACTAACCGTTTAGATGGTTTAGAAAACGAGCAGCAAGAGGTGAAAAAAGATCTTTCAAGTATTGTATTAAAGATAACCTTATCAGTGGCTTAGGGTCATACTTTTAACGCATTGAGAAACATATAGATGAAAAAACAAATGTTAAAAGATACATTAGGAGACCATCAGCGTGTTATTGATACTTTATCAGTTCCTTCAATTAAACATGAACGTGAAGTAAAAGACTTTAAGCGAATGCTAAAAAATCAATAAGGACCTACCTATTAGGTTCTTTTTTCTTGTTCTTGAAATAATATCCAAATTGGACAGGATTCCTGTGCTCCCCTTGTACCTTCAAGTAAACGTGTGCTTCAACGAATAGATGGAGTTTGTCGTTCCCAAAAACTCCTTTTTGTGCTAAAGAGGCAATTTCATCAAAAAAATGTCCTTCATAAAGCCGATGATGAAGGACAAAAGAATGTAGAAAAGCAAGGAGGGGTAAGGAGGGGTAAGGAGGGGTAAGGAGGGGTATGGGGTCTGACCCCAATGTCATCAGGCTAAGGATACAAATATTGGAATGTTACTTTGAGGCCACTGAAAAAGTGAATGTTTTTGAAAAACGAATGATTATAGGGGGGCAAAAATGTCGCCCTAACCCTCAAACGAGCCTTAGAAGCGATTCTAGAGGCTCGTTTTTTGAATATTATTTTTCAGATAAAAAAATTTGGACTTTTTCAGCAGTCCGTGTTACTTTCTGCTTCTTTTTTTGTAATGAGCTACTATCAAAGNCAATGTCATCAGGCTAAGGATACAAATATTGGAATGTTACTTTGAGGCCACTGAAAAAGTGAATGTTTTTGAAAAACGAATGATTATAGGGGGGCAAAAATGTCGCCCTAACCCTCAAACGAGCCTTAGAAGCGATTCTAGAGGCTCGTTTTTTGAATATTATTTTTCAGATAAAAAAATTTGGACTTTTTCAGCAGTCCGTGTTACTTTCTGCTTCTTTTTTTGTAATGAGCTACTATCAAAGTCCCGTAAAATAATCATTGAAATATAGAGAAATAACTTGACTTTTGAAAAAACGCCTAACAATCGATTTGAATACCTTTCGTTGGTATATCAAATGTGATGGTGGGGATTTTGATATGGAAAATAAGACTTTTTTAGAGGCAGTACGTGTGACAGAACGGCTTTTGAACGATGTAATATTTATGTGTGAGTCACGGATGAAGTCGACCTACTTTACACGTCTTGGAAACAACAAAATGGACTTTTCAAGCCTTATATTATTTTGTTTGAATTTCGTGAAAAAATCGATTCAACTTGAATTAGATGATTTTCACAAGCTACTAAATCTGCCCGATGTAAGTATATCGAAGCAGGGGTTTTCTGAAGCTCGACAGAAAATATCTCCGAACGCATTTATGAAATTAGTAGACGTTGTGACAGAGTGGTTTTATGAAGATGGCGTCATAAATACGTNTAAAGGGTATAGGCTTTCCGCTATTGATGCCTCTATTTTAGAATTAAATAATTCTGAACGATTAAGAATGGCATTCGGCTTTTGTGAAAATAAAACGAAAAAATTTGCCCGTGCTCTCGCTTCCGGTATTTATGATATCGAAAACAAAATCATGATCGCATCAATAATCACTCGGTACAATACTAGTGAGCGAGATGTGGCCATTGAACTGATTGAAAAACTTAAGGTAATGGGCTTGAAAAATGACCTTATCCTCTTTGATCGGGGATATCCCTCTAGACATTTCATCTCATACTTACACAGTAACACCATTAAGTTTTTAATGCGCGTTTCTTCTTCAACATTGAAAGAAATCAATGAGAGCAAGGGTCCAGACCAACGAATTCAGATAAAAGGTGTGGATGGAGAAGTGATTGCTTTACGTGTTCTACGATTCACTTTAGATTCTGGAATTGAAGAAATTCTCGTTACAAATGTAATGCATGAAGACTGGGGTATTCAAGAATTCAAAGAGCTTTATTTTAAAAGGTGGGGAATTGAAGTTAAATACATGGAATTAAAAAGCAGGCTTCAACTTGAAAATTTTACAGGTGACACTGCCATCTCTGTGGAACAGGACTTTTACGCTTCGGTTTATTTAGGCAATATGATGGCGCTTTTGAAACACGAAGCGAATGAAAAGATTACAGAGGAAAATGACGGAAAAGACCTAAAACATAAGTATGAAGTAAATGCCAATATCCTTGTTGGAAAGTTGAAAAATTCGTTGATTCTNATGTTTCTAGAAAAGCAGCCGGAAAAACGCACCTCTCTCTTCCATCGCATCATGCAAGAAATCGTACGAAATAAGGTGCCTATACGACCTGGGAGAAGTTTTAAGCGTAATATGGGATTGAAAGCAAATAAATATTCACTTAATAGAAAGAGATGTCTGTNTTGAAAATTTTACAGGTGACACTGCCATCTCTGTGGAACAGGACTTTTACGCTTCGGTTTATTTAGGCAATATGATGGCGCTTTTGAAACACGAAGCGAATGAAAAGATTACAGAGGAAAATGACGGAAAAGACCTAAAACATAAGTATGAAGTAAATGCCAATATCCTTGTTGGAAAGTTGAAAAATTCGTTGATTCTNATGTTTCTAGAAAAGCAGCCGGAAAAACGCACCTCTCTCTTCCATCGCATCATGCAAGAAATCGTACGAAATAAGGTGCCTATACGACCTGGGAGAAGTTTTAAGCGTAATATGGGATTGAAAGCAAATAAATATTCACTTAATAGAAAGAGATGTCTGTAAGGATTTTCGTTTTAGCTTAAAAGAGTAACGTGTAAGCTTTTAATAGAATTGGAGAGTAAGAAAACAAGGACTTGTAAAAAAATGACATACAAGCCCCGGGTATCCTATTGCCTTTTTTCCTAAGTTGGTTGATAAACTTTTCTTTAGACTGGATTATATTTTCCTGATTTAGAGGTTTAGATGTAATTTGTAAGTTATTGGCTCTTTAGCCTGATGACATTGAGCCTGTGGCCCAACGGGGAAGGAAACCAAAACCAACAGCGATTAAAGCATTGGAAGGCAATCCGGGAAAGCGAGATCTTAATCAAAATGAACCCAAGCCGGATAAGAAAGCCCCTAGATGCCCAGCTTGGTTAGAACCTGAAGCTAAAAAAGAGTGGCGCAGAATGGTGAAGCAATTGGAGCAGCTAGGAATATTAACAGAAGTAGATATGGCAGCCTTTGCGGGATACTGCCAAGCCTATGCAAGGTGGAAAGAGGCAGAAGAATTTATCACGAAACATGGAACGATTGTAAAAACCCCTTCAGGGTACTGGCAACAGGTGCCACAGGTGTCCATTGCTCAGAGCTACCTCAAAATCATGAATCGTTTCTGTGAGCAGTTTGGGTTAACTCCTTCATCGCGAAGTAGAATTGTTGCCGACAAACCAACGGATGCGAATGATCCAATGGAGTTTATGCTCTTTCAAGGTGGTGGTAAGGGTGTATGATGAGAAAAAAGCACAGCATGCCGTTAACTTTATAAACTGCTTAAAGCATACGAAAGGCCAGTGGCGAGGGGTTCCTTTCGACCTTTTACCTTGGCAAGATCAAATAGTCAGGGATATTTTCGGAACGGTAAAAGATAATGGGTACCGACAATATAATACAGCTTATGTTGAAATTCCAAAAAAGAATGGGAAAAGTGAGCTTGCAGCTGCTCTGGCTTTATTAATGACCTGTGGTGATGGGGAGTGGGGAGCTGAAGTTTATGGTTGTGCATCAGATAGGCAACAAGCTTCGATTGTGTTTGACGTTGCAGTAGAAATGGTAGAACAGTCACCCGCATTGAAGAAACGATTTAAACCTGTTATGTCAATGAAACGACTAGTCTATAAACCTACGAATAGTTTCTATCAGGTTCTTTCCGCTGAAGCGTACACGAAACATGGCCTGAATGTTCATGCTGTTGTGTTTGATGAGCTACATGCTCAACCGAACCGAGATTTATTCGATGTAATGACCAAGGGGTCTGGTGATGCTCGCTTGCAACCTTTGTTCTTTTTAATTACTACGGCAGGTACAGACCGAAATTCGATTTGTTATGAAGTACACCAAAAGGCAGTGGATCTTTTGGACGGTAGAAAAATTGACCCTACTTTTTATCCTGCCATTTACGGAATTGATGATGACGATGACTGGACTGACGAAAAAAACTGGTACAAAGCCAATCCATCTCTTGGCCATACCATTGACATAGAAAAAGTAAGAAATGCGTATCTAAGTGCAAAGGAAAACCCTGCGGAAGAGAACATCTTTAGACAGTTGCGGCTAAATCAATGGGTGAAGCAATCAACTCGTTGGATGCAAATGGAGAAATGGGACGCTTGCGATGAACCGGTTGATTTGGACTTGCTCCGTGGTAGAGAGTGTTATGGTGGCTTAGACCTTTCGAGTACAACGGATATTACAGCTTTTGTACTTGTTTTTCCACCAAAGACTGATGATGAGAAGTTTATTGTTCTCCCTTACTTTTGGATCCCTGATGAAAACATGAAAGTAAGGGTTAGGAGAGATCATGTACCTTATGACATTTGGGAGAAACAAGGCTATATCAAAACCACTGAAGGAAACGTAGTTCATTATGGATTTATTGAGAAATTTATCGAAGAGCTAGGATTGAAGTATAACATTAAAGAAATAGCCTTTGACCGATGGGGTGCGGTACAAATGGTTCAGAACTTAGAGGGAATGGGCTTTTCTGTTGTTCCTTTTGGTCAAGGATATAAAGATATGTCTCCAGCTTCAAAGGAATTGATGAAAATAACGTTAGAAAGAAGAATCGTTCATGGTGGAAATCCAGTATTACGGTGGATGATGGACAACATCTTTGTTAAAACAGACCCAGCAGGCAATATAAAGCCTGATAAAGAGAAAAGCACCGAGCGAATAGACGGTGCCGTGGCAATGATTATGGCTTTAGATCGAGCAATAAGAAACGAAAATAGAGAGAGCGTTTATAATGGTCGAGGGATATTGATACTATGAGTTCAGAACCAGTCATTGCATTTGTTTTCATTGCAAACTGTCCCTAACTAACGTATAATAATAAGAGTTTAGTTTAATAGACAGATAGTTTAATATTTCATATGTGCCTGGGCAACTAGTTCTTTTGATTAGAAACTGGTTGTTTATTTGGTTTAAGATAGATTTTCTTCAATCTCCATTCTGTAAGGCACTTTTTCATATTTTTATCATTAATAAATTTGCAAAGAAATTTGCACTTACAGGAGCGGTGATACAGGTGGCTAAAAAATACTATGCAGTAAAACAAGGCAAAAGAACTGGGATCTTTACTACATGGGATGAATGCAAACAAAATGTACACGGATACCCAGGTGCAGAATATAAAAGCTTTACGAGTAAAGCACAGGCAGAAACCTACTTGACTGGCACACAAGAAACTGGCGATCCGGAAAAAGATAGGGCGGCCGAAAGTGAAGCTGAAGTTGTAGCTTATGTTGATGGTAGCTTTAATGAAGTGAGCAATGAGTTTTCTTACGGTGCAGTTATTTTTTACCAAGGAGAACAAACACATTTTGCTGAAAAATTTAGTGATCCTGACCTAGTTTCCATGAGGAATGTAGCAGGGGAAATTAAGGGTTCAGAAAGAGCGATGGCTTTTGCTGTCGAAAGGGAAGCCAAGAGCCTGACAATTCATCATGATTACGAAGGCATTGCTAAATGGTGTACAGGTGAGTGGCAAGCAAAGAAAACAGGCACTATTGCTTATAAACAATATTTTGACAAAATTAAAAATGATGTAAATGTTAAATTCGTTAAGGTTAAAAGCCACTCTGGTGATGAATTTAACGATTTGGCAGATAAATTGGCTAAGGAAGCTTTTGTGCAAACAGAATCTGTAGAGAACTCAGTAGATAGTGTCTCCGAAAAGCCAAAAAATATTGGTATTTATGTAGATCCTACCGATTTAATAGAGCTAATTAAGACTGCTGGTACTCAAGAATGGGATGATTTTCATTTCATATCCCTGGAAGAGAAGGGCAACGTTAATAAGTGTGATTTCACAGTAAATGACAAACCGTGCTCTTTAAACTTTCATAGTAAGAATAATGGGACAACAACGATGAGCCCAACAGGGAAAAATACGGAATTTTCCTCTGTACTTAAAGAACGGATTATTGAATTGAGTGATTATAAAGATACTGGTGTTTCCAAATCACATACGTTTAGGATTACTCAGGAGTGGTCATATAAACTTGTGGACTTTTTAGAAGGATTAGAAGATATTTCAAAAGACTGTATCCATCATGAAAATCCAAAATATGAACAGTGTAAATTTCTGAGCACCAAAGGTGACCGATTAAACATAAATATCTATGAAACAGGTAAAGTTGTCTTGCAAGGAAAACCGGCTTATCTCTATACGGAAGCAATGTCTTTTCTGTCCTACTGCCCAGAAATCAGTATGACTGACGTTGTTGAAGCTAATAATTCTTTTCATGAAGTGGATGTAAAAGTCGAAGATACACGAACTGAGCTTCAGCGGTTAATGCCAAACACATATGGAAAGATTGACGACACGCTTTTCAAAATTCTTTCCCCTGCAATTGCGCTTAAAAAAATCGGTAGGGAAGTGGAAGATTACTCTTGTTACGCTTTTCCGGCATTGCGTGCTTTGGAAGGGTACCTAATGCACACATTTAGTATAGAGAATATCGTAATTGGGCATAAATATGGAGAGCAATGTGGGAGTCATTTTAAATATGTAAAAAGAAATGATTCACACGTTTTAAAGAAAGACACTGTTGATAGATTATCGAATCATAAAAGCAAAGCAGTACTTGAGGAAGTTTATAATTACTTGAAGAAAAATCGTCATACCTTATTTCATTCGGAACAAATATTATTTACTACTCGCATTTTAGAGGATAAACTAGAAGCAGATCAAATTGTAAATGAAGTCATTGATCTGATTGAACGAACATATACGTATCTTATAGCATAAAATAACTGAGGGAGAAGGTGGTTACTATGGCTAATTTTGATGTGATACAACTTAATAATGCCCCATATGACTACTTGTTTATCGCGACAAGTTTTCGCAGCTCCCTCAGTGATTTAGCAAAGCTAGACAATGTAGTGAGTATAGGGCAAGGTAAGATTTTGGTTGACTTTATGCTAATTCATGGAAACAAAAAGAACCGTTTTGTGGAATGTAATGTTGTAAATGATGCTTGCCAAAGACAATCAATAAAAATTGCAGATTATGTTGACGAAAATATTCGTCAAAAGAGCTCATCGTTTTTTAAGGAAAATGAACAGCTCGTAAAAAACAGTGTACTACCAAAAGCCCTTCAGTACCTAATTACAACTGGTGATGCTATATAGCAAAAAACTGTTGGAAGGCTTGAGTAATGCCTTAATCCAAATAATATTTCATTTGCGGGAGGGGTAAGACTATATGTCTTGCTCCTTTTTTATGAACAAGAATATAATAAATTCGCGCATCTACTGAGAAGTGGGTGCTTTTTTTATGCCAATTTCGGAGGTAAAGCTGATGAAGATACCAGTTATATCAAAACTTTTTCAATCAAGAGCTAGTCCAAAGAACAGCTTTTTAGGAAGCACCTATAGCTTTTTTTTTGGTGGGACAACCAGTGGAAAAGCAGTCAATGAAAGAACAGCTATGCAGACGACGGCAGTGTACGCATGTGTTCGGATATTAGCAGAAACCATCGCCAGTCTTCCGCTGCATCTATACAAATACACTGATAACGGTAAAGAAAAAGCACTGGAACACCGTTTATATAATATGCTCCATGATGAGCCAAACTCCGAGATGACTTCGTTTGTGTTTAGGGAAACACTGATGAGTCATCTTTTATTATGGGGAAATGCCTATGTACAAATCATCAGGGATGGAAGAGGAAATGTGCTTTCTCTTTATCCCTTACTTCCTGACAAGATGACGGTGGACCGAACTTCAACAGGTGAGCTTTATTATAAATACCTAAAGGACAGCGGGACAGTCATTCTTAGAAGTGATGAGGTTCTTCATATCCCAGGACTAGGTTTTGATGGTCTTGTGGGTTACTCACCAATTGCTATGGCCAAGAATGCGATTGGAATGGCACTAGCCACTGAAGAATATGGAGCTAAGTTTTTTGCTAACGGGGCTAATCCCGGTGGGGTGTTAGAACATCCCGGTGTCGTAAAGGATCCTGCAAAAATAAGAGAAAGTTGGAATGCTGTTTATCAAGGAAGCGGGAACTCTCATCGGATAGCGGTTTTAGAAGAAGGAATGAAGTTTCAGAGTATCGGCATTCCACCAGAACAGGCTCAGTTCCTTGAAACGAGAAAGTTTCAAACGGAAGAGATCTGTCGTATTTTTAGAGTTCCACCTCATCTGGTGGCCAATCTTGATAAGGCAACCTTTAGCAACATTGAACATCAGTCCATTAGCTTTATTGATAATACGATTATGCCTTGGGTGACGAGGATTGAGCAATCGATGAAGAAATCATTGTTGAGTGAATCCGAGAAAAGCGAGTATTTCATTAAGTTTAACCTTAATGGTCGCCTTCGGGGAGATGCGGGATCGAGGGCTCAATTTTATCAAATCATGCGACAAAACGGTGTTATGTCTGCTAATGACATCCGTGAGCTAGAAGAAATGAATTTAATTCCGGATGAACAGGGTGGAGACAAATACTTGGTGAACGGGAACTTTGTTGATATGTCAAAGGCTGGTGCTTGGACAGAAAAATATGAGGAGGGATAAACCTTGAATAAATTTTGGAATTGGGTCAAGAACGAGAGTGGAAGGACGCTTCATCTTGACGGAGTGATTGCGGAAGAGTCATGGTTTGGTGACGAAGTAACACCGAAGCAATTTAAGTCTGAACTGACCAATGAAAGTGGGGATATTACTATCTGGATTAACTCCCCCGGTGGCGATGTGTTTGCGGCGAGTCAGATTTATAACATGCTGATGGATTATAAGGGCAAGGTTACTGTGAAAATTGATGGGGTTGCTGCTAGTGCTGCATCGGTCATTGCGATGGCAGGTGGAGAGGTGCATATGTCCCCTGTTTCCATGATGATGATCCATAATCCGATGACCATTGCCTTTGGGGATACTGTTGAAATGGAAAAAGCCATCAATATGCTGAGTGAAGTTAAAGAAAGCATCATTAATGCTTATGAATTGAAGACGGGTCTTTCAAGGACAGAGCTCTCTGACTTAATGGATGCTGAAAGCTGGTTTAATTCCAAAAAGGCAGTGGAAATGGGGTTTGCTGATAAAGTTATGTTTATAAATAAAAGTGAATCAGACTCACCAGAGGAAGGGATCATCTACAGCAAAATGGCAGTAGTGAACTCGTTCTTACACAAACTGCCACAAAAAGAAGAGAAAAAAGGTACCGATATCACAATCTTAGACAAGAGATTAGAACTCTTGAAATATTAAAGGAGGAGATTTGAATGAGTAAAGTATTAGAGCTTCGTGAAAAAAGAGCAAAAGCATGGGAAGGAGCTAAGGTTTTTCTTGATTCCAAAAGAGGAAAAGATGGTCTACTCTCAGCTGAAGATACATCCACTTATGAAAAGATGGAAGAAGAGGTCGTCAATCTTGGGAAGGAAATCGACCGATTGGAACGACAACAAGCAATAGACTTTGAGCTATCAAAGCCAATTAACCAGCCGATTACGTCAAAACCTACTGGGACTGGCGAGCATAAAACAGGACGAGCAACGGATGAGTACAAAGATGCCTTCTGGAAGTCGATGCGAAACAAAAGCAACTTCGATGTTCAAAACGCCTTAAAGGTTGGTACGGATTCTGAGGGAGGTTATTTAGCACCAGATGAATTTGAACGTACACTCATTGAAGCGTTAGAAGAAGAAAATATTTTCCGAACGCTCGCCAAGGTCATTACCACTTCTTCGGGTGATCGCAAAATTCCAGTGGTTGCTTCAAAAGGAACAGCTTCTTGGGTCGATGAAGAAGGGCTTATTCCAGAGTCAGATGACAGCTTTGGTCAAGTTTCAATTGGTGCTTATAAGCTAGCCACCATGATTAAAGTATCTGAAGAACTATTAAACGACAGTGTGTTTAATTTACAAGCGTATATTGCCAAAGAATTTGCCAGACGGATTGGTGCCAAAGAGGAAGAAGCATTCTTCGTGGGAGATGGTACCGGAAAGCCGACTGGCATTTTTAATGCCACAGGTGGGGCAGAACTTGGCATTACAGCATCATCTGCAACGGCTGTTTCTGTTGATGAGATTATGGACTTATTCTATTCTCTACGCTCGCCATATCGTAAAAATGCAGTCTTTGTCATGAACGATGCGACCGTGAAACTGATTCGTAAGCTAAAAGACGGAAACGGGCAATATTTATGGCAACCTTCTATTCAAGCTGGACAACCAGATACGATTTTAAATCGTCCAGTGAAAACATCAGCGTATGTACCAACAGTTGCTACTGGTGCGAAGACGATCGCTTTTGGTGACTTTGGTTACTACTGGGTTGCAGATCGACAAGGCCGTTCGTTCCAACGCTTAAACGAATTGTACGCTGCAACGGGACAAGTTGGATTTAAAGGAAGCCAACGTGTAGACGGAAAATTAATCCTTCCTGAAGCCATTAAAGTACTTCAGCAAAAATAAAGGTAGGTGAGAAGAAATGAGTAACGTCAAGAATTATACAGAACAAGGTGGAGAACGAACCGTTATTGGAGGAACGCTTGATATAACCGAAGATGGAAAACTGACCTTTGCTGGTGTAGAAGTAAGCCCGGCGGTGAATCAAGTGGATAGTACAGCAACAGATGTGGAAGGTCTCGTGGCTGATTTTAATGCTCTATTAACCAAGCTCAAGGAATCGGGTCTAATGGCAAGCGAATAATAAGGAGGGGCAGTGATGGAAGCACTATTGGTTAGGGTGAAAAGCAACCTGATTTTAACCCACAACGAGGATGATGATTTACTACTTGGTTTCATTGCTGCTGCGACCTCTTATGCAGAGAGTTATCAAAAGAAAGCGGATGGATACTATGGAGAAAATCCAATGCACCCAACGACAGAACAAGCGGTCATCATGCTATCGTCTCACTTTTATGAAAGTCGGGACGGTAGCACTGGTGGCTTTTTTGCAGATAAGGTAGAGGCCAGTCAGCAAGTATGGCAAGTTGTAAACATGCTTCTTAGGCTAAATCGGGAAGTGGTTATATGAGTTTTGGAAAAATGAGAACGCTGATAGACATCATTCAAACACAGTCCATTAAAGATAAAGACGGTTTTGCAACTGATCAGGAGAGTGTAATTGCTTCAATCCGTGCTTATAAAGAAGACCGACATGGGAATGAGGCATGGAAGAATCGGGCAAGTTTTTCAACGGCCACTTCTCTTTTTCGCTTTAGAAAACCTCATGGTTTTAAGGTCACAACGTTTTTAAAGATTATTTGTCGAGGGGAACGATATAACATTTTAAGTGTTGAGGATTTGAAGGAAAGAGGAATGTATCTCGAAGTGTTAGCAGAAAAAATTGTAAGTTCAAAGGGGTGAGGGGATGGCACGAGCAACTTTTAAAATGCCGGATGACTTTTTAGAAAAGCTATCTAAGCTTAATAACCAATTTGATCGGATTGTCCCTGAAGTCCTGCAAGCGGGTACAGAACCTATTGTCAAAAAAGCGAAGAGTAATCTGGCTGCAAGGATAGGGGTTGGAACGAAAAATCCCTCTGAGAGTACGGGTGAACTCATTGCGTCCTTAGAAACGACAAAGCCTGTCCAAGACTATAAAGGAAATTGGAACCTGCGTGTTGGAATTCCAACCACCAAAGATAGCAAAGGTGTATCCAACGCCTTAAAAGCAGCGGTCATGGAGTATGGGAAAGCGGGTCAGCCACCTAAACCATGGCTAAAACCAACAAAATCAGCGACAAGAAAAGCTTGCATTGAAGCGATGAAAGAGGCACTGGATAAGGAGATTGATAAACTATGAAGCTATTAGCAGAGTTAAATTCCATTATTCATCCTATGAACATTCCTATCGAAACAGGTTACTTTTCTGGTTTACCTCCAGATGAATACATGGTCCTCACGCCCCTCTCTGATAGGTTTGATTTATTTGCGGATAATCAAGCTCATTCTGTTATTGAAGAAGTAAGAATTTCTGTGTTTTCAAAGAAGAACTATTTGCCTATCAAAAAGCAGCTGACTAAAATACTGCTACAGAAAGAGATCACAATCACTGATAGGCGATACATCGGGTTCGAAAATGAAACAAAATATCATCATTATGCTATAGACGTAATGAAAGAATATGAAATGGAGGAGAATTAATGGCAACGATAGGACTTGACCGTTTATATTATGCCAACATTACGGAAGATGAAAATGGCATTGAGAGTTACGGAACTCCAAAGGTTCTAGCAAAGGCAATGACAGCTGAACTAAGTGTTGAGCTGATAGAAGCCATTCTATATGCCGATGATGGGGCGTCTGAGATTGTAAAGGAATTTCAAAGTGGGACTTTAAATTTGGGTATTGATGACATTGGACCACTAGCAGCTCAAGATTTAACAGGATGTAAGATTGATAGTAATAATGTCGTCGTTTCAAGAAGTGAAGATGGAGGAAAACCTGTGGCCATAGGGTTTCGTGCGAAGAAATCAAATGGACGATATCGCTACTTCTGGTTGTATCGTGTCATCTTCAGTATCCCTACGACGAGCTTGGCGACCAAAGGAGAATCGATCACGTTTAGTAGTCCAACCATTGAAGGGACTGTATTTAGACGAAATAAATTAGACGGAGAAAGCAAACACCCATGGAAGGCAGAAGTAACAGAAGGGGATTCAGGTGTAGCGACATCAACGATTACAGAATGGTTTAACAAAGTGTATGAACCGGACTTTACTCCCGTGGAACCGGTGATCACCATTACGACCCAGCCAGCTGAGCTGACGGAAGTAGTGGAAGGAGATATTTCCGGTAGTCTTTCAGTTGTAGCAAGTGTGAATACAAGTCATCCAATCACTTATCAGTGGTATGAAAACACGACTGATAGCACGGTTGGGGGAACGGTTAGTAATGGAGAAACTTCCGCAAGCTTTAACATTCCAACTGACCTACTTGCTGGAACATATTATTACTATTGTGTACTAAGCTCCGTTGGTGCAACAGATGTTAAAACGGATGTGGCTATTGTTAATGTATCTTAAGAGTTATAGGAAGGACGATGAAAAATGACGAATGAAAATGTAGAACCGAAGCCTCTAGATCTCGACGAAGTAGCGGGTGAAAGAAGTGCAGCTATTGAAATTGGTGGAGAGAAATATAAGCTAATTCTTACGACGAAAGCAACAAAGGAAATAGCGAAACGATATGGTGGATTGGAGAATCTCGGAACAAAGCTCATGGAGAGTAAGGATTTTGAACTGGCCCTGGATGAGGTCGTCTGGCTTGTAACATTACTCGCGAACCAATCTATCCTTATCCATAACATTAGAAACAAGAACGACAAGAAAGAGTTGTTACAAGAAGATGAAGTCGAACTGTTAACAACACCTTTTGAATTAGCCGAATACAAAAATGCGATCATGGTCAGTATGATGAAAGGTACAAAACGGCACATCGAGAGTGAACCAGTAAAAAACGTGGAAGTCGGGTAAGCGATGAAGAATTGTTTATCCGACTTATTTATTATGGTACGGCCCATTTAAACCGTAGGGAAGAAGAAGTCTGGCTCACACCTTTTGGATATTTGCTGGATTTATGGGAATGCCACAAGCAGTTTACTGGGATCGCTCAACCGAAGAAAGAAGTTTCAATAGATGATGTAATTCCGATGGGGATCTAATGATAGCACTCTGAGGAGTGTATTTTTTTATGCCTAAAAGAGAGGAGGTGGAAATGTGTCTGATAATTTTGGTCTAAAGATTGGTGTTGAGGGAGAGAAGGAGTTTAAAAATGCCTTAAGGGATATTAATCGTAACTTTAAAGTACTAGGCAGTGAAATGAAACTCGTTAGCTCTCAATTTGATAAGCAGGATAAATCGGTTCAGGCAGTCACGGCGAGAAACGCAGTACTTAATAAAGAGATTGATGCCCAGAAAGATAAAGTTGGCATGCTGGAAAAAGCTCTAGCAAATGCGGCCTCTTCCTTTGGTGAAAATGATAGACGGACTCAAGCTTGGCAAATTCAGTTGAACAATGCGAAAGCTGCTTTGAATGGGATGGAAAGTGAGTTAGAGGAAAATAACCGAGCGTTAGAAGCAGCGAGTGATGGTTTTGATGAAGCTGGAGATGAAGCAGAGAAGTTTGGTGATGATATCAGCGATGCAGCAGATACTGCAGATGATGCAGGTAGTAAATTTGAAAAACTAGGCTCCATCGTAAAAGGAGTAGCGGTTGGAATTGGTGTAGCCATGGCTGCCATTGGTACGGCTGCAATTACAGCAGGAAAGAAGTTATATGATATGGCCAATGATGCTGCCGCAGCAGGTGATGAAATTGACAAAGCGAGTCAAAGGGTCGGTTTTTCCAAAGAGGCTTATCAAGAATGGGATTACGTTTTATCTCAAAATGGTGCCAGTATCGATACGTTAGATAACGGTATGAAGAAACTCAATAATACGGTCGATGATGCGATTAACGGAAGTGATTCTGCGGCTAAAAGGTTTGAACGGTTAGGCATTTCCATGGATGATCTACAAGGGAAAAGCCGGGAAGAAATCTTTGAAATGACTGTTCGTGGTCTTCAAGGGATGACGAATGAAAGTGAAAGAGCAGCAGTAGCCAATGATCTACTCGGGAGTTCTTCTGTAGAATTATCTGCACTACTCAATCAGACAGCAGAAGGTACGGATGAGCTAAGGCAAAAAGCTCATGAACTTGGTCTTGTCATGAGTGAAGATGCGGTAAATGCAGCAGTCGAATATACCGATGCGATGGATAACTTCACGAGAACTTTCCAAGCGGTAAAGAACAATATTGCTTCAGAATTACTGCCAGGATTTACGATGATTCTTGATGGTTTAACGGGTCTTATTACGGGACAAGAAGATGCTTCAGAAAAGCTAAAACAAGGAGCAGAGGAAACCGTCCAGCAGATTGGAGTGATACTTCCTCGAATACTTGATGTTGTGACAGGGTTGATTTCAGCGATTGCAGAAGTGGCTCCAGATCTAGTAATGGCCCTAGTGAATGGAATTATTGAGAATTTACCGACGTTAATTACTGCTGCAACAGATATCATTATGACTTTGGTGGGCGGCATTATCGAAGCGCTGCCTCAGGTCACAGAAGGAGCCCTTCAGCTGGTGCTTGCTCTCGTTAATGGCATCGTCGAAAATTTACCTTCATTAGTGGAAGCAGCACTAGTAATGGTTGTTACATTGGCAGAAGGGATTGGAGAAGCGATACCTGAACTGATTCCGGTCATCGTAGAAACGATTATGGTCATTGTAAATACGATCATAGGCAATTTGGATAAGGTACTTGATGCAGCTTTTAAAATCATTGAAGGGTTGGCGTTAGGGTTAATTAATGCACTGCCCAGACTTGTTCAAGCTTTACCAACGATTATTTTAACGCTTATCAATTTTATTACTAGTAATCTACCAAAGATCGTTGAGATGGGTGTGAAGTTGATTATCCAATTGGCAGCTGGAATTATTCAAGCCATTCCTCAACTTGTCGCTCAATTGCCACAAGTCATTTCCGCTCTCCTGGTCGGATTAGGCAAAGCGGTTGTATCCATCGGGGCTATTGGTCGTGATATCGTTCGAGGCCTGTGGAACGGAATTGCTTCCATGATTGGTTGGATCAAAGATAAGATTGGTGGATTTGTCGGTGGGATTGTCAGCAATGTGAAAGGCGTCCTTGGTATTCGTTCTCCTTCAAGAGTCTTTGCTGGCATAGGTGAGAACATGGGTGAAGGGATTGGTGAAGGTTTTTCTAGTGCGATGAGAGATGTGGAAAAAGACATGGAAGGTGCCATCCCGACTGATTTTGACCTTGACCTGAATAGTGAAATTGGAGCGACTGCAAAAGGACCGAACGGCTCTTTATTAGATGTAACCATTCCTTTGACTATTGATGGAACACTGTTAACTCGAGTCATTGCACAGCTCCAATGGAACCAAAACACCGTAACCATTAGAAATTTAGGAGTGGCTAAATCATAGCAGTTTTGAAGGGAGGGCAGATGAGCAATGATTGAAATTTATGCAGGAAACACCATGATCCAAACCGTGAAGAAAGTTATGACTGCTAATCTCCGAGAAACGCTCGAAGGGGAGTTTACTCTATCTTTTACGGTACTAGCTAAATCTGCCCTTGCCTTAAAAACAAAACAGCTGGCCAAGATTAATGGGCAGTTCTTTGAAATTGTACAAATTAATAAGTCGATTCAAGGTAGTCTACCAATATGTTCAGTTACTTGTGAGCATGTATCCTACACCTTAAATGATGATCGGTACCAAATTGATGAGTTTGATTTTTCAGGAGATCCAGCTGAAGGGTTGGGGTTGCTACTAGAAGGCACTCCTTTTTCAGTAGGGACGGTTGAATTTATAAATACTATCAATATGAAAATCAACCAATTGGTTAGAAGACGGGCGGCCTTGATGCAGTTCATTGCTCTATTAGGTGGGGAGATTGAGTACGATGGTTATCAAATAAACATAAGGAAACATCGAGGAAGTTTGGAACATAAAGCAGTTATGGATTCAAAGAACGTAACGAATGTTTCCGTTTCTTATGACTCAAGGGAAAATGCCTCTTCCTATGATATTTCTTTCTTTAAATTGTTGAACTTATCCGTTGGTGACAATGTACATATTGTCTTTAAACCGCTTGGAATTAATGTGAAAACGAGAATTATTTCATTAGAATACAATCCTTTTTACCGGTATAACATTCGTGTGGAAGTTGGAAGGTTCAGGCCGAGCATTTCTGATACGTTTTACAGGCTTGAAAGCTCAATGAGTACATTCGAATCATCAATCACTCAGGTCGGTAGTTCTGTCGATGGCCTTCAATATCAAGTGAATCAGCTCGGCATTTCTTATACGATTGTGAAAAGCCTGACTGTTGATTCGAATTCGATTAACGTCACTTATGAAGTGGAAAAAGGAGATACCCATCAGTACCATGCCGAGTACAGCTACACTGTGGACAGTAACGGAAGAATTACGTCGATTACACTCGAAGATATTTTTTCGGAATTACTGTTAAAAGAAGTCTCTAGTTTACTAGTTGATGCAACGAGATTTGAGATTACTTATGTGGATGGGACTACAGCGAATTACAATTATACGACAGATAGCAGTGGAAGGATTACTGCGATTGATAAGGTAGAGGGAGGATAGTTTCATGAGTTATGATCGAAATTTCAATAATACATTAGCGATCTGGACTGCCTTTGGTGGCAGAGGTGAAATTGTTTTACCCATCCCTACCTTGAACTGGCAAAGGAAATATTATTACGATTTTGGTTACAGTCAATATGGAAGCGAAAGACAAATAAACGTCCACGACAACGGGAATGTACAAATCGCTGTGTATTATGCAAAAACACCATATATGTCTTACTACAATAAAACCACGAAGCAATGGACGGTGGTAGATGTATCTTGGTGGGCACACGGTGAACCGGAGATCCTTTATGCTGGTGGTGGCGTGTTCTTAGCCAAAATCACAGGCTTTGCAAACATCATCGCTTCCTTTGACGGCATCACATGGCATAATGCTGGATACTGTGTGGGTGCACAAAATGCGATGACAACTGGTGCTTATGATGTTAGTAGAGGCAGCGGGGTTGTTAGTTGGTGGTACAATCAAACCCCAATATACTACAGTTTTGATTCTTTAACTGAAAGAACGGAATGGCCACTAGCAAGTGGAGGCGGTGTTCCTATCTTTAGATATCTTACTACTCATAAAGGGCAATTCGTCGGTGTAGTTGGGGGAGATCGTTCTATTGCAGCAGCCAGTTCTTCTAGTCCAACATTATGGAACACAACAATACCAGAAGATAGTTACAACAGTCGTTATATGTTTATCCGTTCTGTTAATGGAAAACTGTTTGTGATGAGATGGCGATATGTGAATAACACTTACCATGTAAGGCTTTGTGTGTTGAATGATAGTGCGACCCAATTAACAGAAACCAACCTTTCCCATGTTGGTGATCTTGCTGATAACCGTATCGCTAACCCACAGAATATCATCTGGATGGAAGCTTGGGGGAAGTTTGCTCTTTTTAATGAAAGCATGCTTTATGTATCAGATGATGGAGTGACTTGGGAAGGAGTAGAACAACCGGGGTTCACGACAACGACTTATGATACTTTTGGTGGAGCAATTTATGTTCCAGGAGATGGTTTTTATGTGAAGGCGAGTGGCTTTGTTTATTATGCGCCGTATTAAATAGAAATCTCAGACGCTTAGTGGCCTACCTTAGTCACAGGCGTCTTTTTTATAGATATAACTTAAAAGAGAGTGGGGAGGTAACGTGCCAATTAAAGAACTATGGATATATGTGCAGATTGCGATTGCAGCAGTCGGTGGTTGGTTAGGGTGGTTTCTTGGTGGGTTTGACGGCTTTTTATATGCTCTTATTACCTTTGTGGTTGTTGATTACATCACAGGGATTATGGTTGCAATTATAAATCGGGAACTTTCGAGCGAAATTGGTGCAAGAGGCATTTTTAAAAAGATACTTATTTTTATTCTTGTCGGTGTTGCTCATATCATTGACACTCGGATAATTGGTGACGGTAGTGCGATACGTACTGCAGTCATCTTTTTTTATATGTCGAATGAAGGGATTAGTATTATCGAAAATGCCTCTAGAATTGGACTTCCGGTTCCACAGAAGCTCAAAGATGTACTTGCGCAACTAAACGGAAAATCAAAAGGAGATGAGAAGAATGAACCTAAAAACTAAGTTCATGACAAGGAATGATTGTTATAAGGCAGGGAGAAAAATTACACCCAAAGGAATTATGATTCATTCGACAGCCGCTCCGGGTGTGATGGCTGCGGCTTGGTTTAGTCGCTGGAACAAGTCGTATCAAGCTGGCGAAATCAATCGCCAAGTTTGTGTTCATGCCTTTGTAGATGATAAAGAAGTGTGGCAGTACCTTCCTTGGGATCATCGTGGTTGGCATGCCGGTGGTTCAGCAAATAACACTCATATTGGAATTGAGATTTGTGAGCCAGGTGGTTTTTCGTATTCAGGTGGTTCAAACATGGTTGGTTATAATGTATCAAGGAATGAAGCTTATTTTAGAAAAGCTTGGCAGAATGCAGTAGAGCTTTGTGTCTTTCTGTGCAAAGAGTATAATTTGACGGAGAAAGATATTATCGGTCATGCTGAAGGACACAGACAAGGTATTGCGAGTAACCATGCCGATCCTTTGCACTGGTTTCCTAAGCATGGAGAGGGTATGGATACTTTTAGGGCTGAGGTTAAGAAAGCGCTGGCAAGTAAACAGAAGCCCTCCCCCTCTCAGAAATACTATCGTGTTCAAATAGGTGCCTATTCTATCAAGGCCAATGCAGAAGCTCAGCTTGCCAGAGCAAAAAAAGCGGGTTTTCCCGATGCGTTCATTAAATATGATTAGTTTTATAAGTGTTGAGTACCCGAAGAGTATAAAAAGCTCTTCGGGTTCTTTTTTTGCCTTTTAGGGGTTCGATTCACTGCTTTTTTTGGCATATAGGTGCAGGGGTTTCCTGTAGAAATGGAGGTCAACCTATATGCAAATTACAAGAATCACAGAACAAAATCCACTAATAACTTCAGAACAAAAGCCTATAACCCCTGAACAGCTTCAAAGAGAGTTTGACTACTATAGGGCTGAAAAGCTGCTCCGTAAGATGCTTGAAAAAGAGCTTCTATCTGATGAGGAATTTAACAAAATTATGCTACTCAACCGTAAATCTTTTTCGCCTATATTAGCACAGCTAATGCCCGATAAACCTTGATATAGAGGGCACTCAGAGGTAATATGTCACATACCGGAAAGGAGATGAATCAGTGAGAAAGGTAACGAAAATAAAAGAAAATAACGGTGAACATAAATTAAAGTCCAAACTACGGGTGGCGGCTTATGCCAGGGTATCTACAGAAAATGCAGATCAACTGGTCAGCTTAGAAGCACAAAAGCATCATTATGAAGCCTACATCAAAGCAAACTCTAATTGGGAGTTTGTAGGGATATATTATGATAAAGGGGTTTCAGGAACCAAAAAGGAAAAGAGAACAGAGCTTCTTAGGCTTATCTCAGACTGTGAAAACCGAAAAATTGACTTCATCATAACGAAGTCCATCAGCAGATTTGCCCGGAACACAACTGATTGCTTAGAGCTTGTTCGAAAGCTGACGGATATTGGGGTGTTCATTTATTTTGAGAAAGAGAACATAAATACCCAGTCCATGGATAGCGAGCTGATGTTAAGTATTCTAAGTAGCCTTGCAGAAAATGAATCAGTTTCAATTTCCGAAAACAACAAATGGGCTATTAAAAGAAGGTTTAGAAATGGAACTTACAAGCTATCATATCCACCCTATGGCTATGATTATCTAGACGGTGAGATTGTAATAAATAAAAAACAGGCCGAGGTTGTGAAACGGATTTTTGCCGATGCACTATCTGGCAAGGGTTCGCAAAGGATCGCTCAAGAGTTAAATGACGAAGGAGTACCTACAAAGAGAGGTGGTCAGTGGACTGGAACTACTGTCCGAGGCATTCTTTGTAACGAAAAGTATACCGGCGATTTACTCTTGCAAAAAACCTATACCGACGAGACTTTTAAAAGGCGGGCAAACAAAGGCGAACTGGACCAGTATTTTATTGAAAGCCATCATGAAGCCATCATAAGTCATGCTGATTTCGAGGCGGTAAATGAAGCAATCGAACAGCGTGGTAAAGAAAAAGGGATAAAGAAAGGCAACAATAAATATTTAAACCGCTATCCCTTCTCTGGAAAAATTATATGCGATGAATGCGGCAGTACCTTTAAAAGGCGGATTCACAGTTCAAAAACGAATAAGTATATCGCCTGGTGTTGTTCGAAACATTTATCGAAGATCAAAGAATGCTCTATGATTTATATACGAGAAGATAGAATCCATGAAGCTTTTATCATGATGGTAAACAAGCTGATCTTCTCCCATAAGGTTGTATTAAAGCCACTTCTTCGAAATTTGAAATCCATAGATTATGCAGATAACCTCATGAAAGTCCAAGAGATCGAGTCAAAGATAGAAGAAAACACAGAGCGGGTTAAGGTGCTGGTAAATCTCATGACGAAAGGGTATCTGGAGCCTGCTCTTTTTAATACACAAAAGAACGAACTACGAGTAGAAGCTGAAAAATTAAAAGAACAAAAGAAAGCCCTCTATCGATCAATTAATGGTGGAATGAACAAAGTGACAGAACTACAACAGCTCCTAAAATATGCTTCAAAAACAGACCAGATTGAGAGATTCAATGAGGAGATATTTGAGCAGTTTGTTGATAGAGTGATTGCATTTTCACCAACTGAAATAGGCTTTGAACTAAAATGCGGTGTTACACTGAAAGAAAGGATTGAGAGATAAGTGCAACATGTGCCTTATGGATACAAGATCGAAAATGGAAAAGCTGTCATAGACCATGAAGCAGCATCAAAGATTAAGGAATTGTATCGCCTTTACCTCTCGGGTCTTTCACTTAGTAATGCTGCCAAAGTAGCGGGAATAAAGGGATATCATTCATCGATTGCAAGAATACTTACAAACAAACATTACCTCGGCGATGGCTACTATCCACAAATTATTGATAACGATACGTTTAAACAAGCAGAGACTGAAAAGCTAAGACGGGCAGAGAGGTTGGGAAGAATACGAGAACCATCATCGAAAGAAGAAAACATAAAAAAGTACCGGTTCTCTATGCCAACACCAAAACAGCTTTATGACGATCCTTTTATTCAATCAGAATATGCTTACAGCTTAATAGAAAGCGAGGTGGTTAAAGTTGGCGCTGAATAGAAGTGTTACGGTCATACCCGCACGTGCTCGTAATAGAAATAATGACAAAGAAGAAGCCAAACCGAAACTTCGAGTAGCCGCTTACTGTAGGGTTTCAACAGATAGTGAGGAGCAGGCATCCAGTTATGAGGTGCAGGTGCAGCATTACACCTCCTACATTGAAGGAAATCCTGAATGGGAGCTTGCAGGAATCTTTGCAGATGATGGGATTTCAGGAACCAACACTAAAAAGCGTGAAGAGTTTAATCGAATGATTGAAGCGTGTATGGAAGGCAAAATCGATAAGATTATCACCAAGTCAATCAGCCGATTCGCCAGAAACACGCTGGATTGCTTGAAATACATCAGGCAACTCAAGGATAAAAGCATCCCTGTTTTTTTTGAAAAAGAGAACATTAACACAATGGACTCCAAGGGTGAAATCATGCTAACCATTATGGCTTCCCTTGCCCAGCAAGAGAGTCAGTCCCTAAGCCAAAATGTAAAACTAGGAATTCAGTACCGTTATCAGCAAGGAGAGATTCAAATCAATCACAACCGATTTTTGGGATATACCAAAGATGAAAACAAGCGATTGGTGATTGATCCTGAAGGTGCGGGGGTAGTAAAGCGTATCTTTCGGGAGTACCTTGAAGGAGCAAGTCTACTGCAAATCGCTCGTGGATTGGAAGCTGACGGCTATTTAACTGCAGCTAACAAGACGAAGTGGAGACCAGAGACCATTAAGAAGATATTGCAGAATGAAAAGTATATCGGAGATGCTCTGCTTCAAAAGACTTACACCATCGACTTCCTTTCCAAAAAGCGAGTAGTCAATAATGGTATTGTTCCGCAATATTATGTTGAAAACAGCCACGAGCCCATCATCCCACGTGAAATTTTCATGCAGGTCCAAGAAGAGATGGTAAGACGAGCTAACCTTTATACAGGAAAGAACGGGAAAAAGCGTGTCTATAGTAGCAAATATGCTTTGTCTAGCATTGTGTATTGCTCAGAGTGTGGTGAGATATACAGACGGGTCCACTGGAACAATCGAGGTTGCCGATCCATCGTGTGGAGATGCGTTAGCAGACTTGAGGAAAAGGGTTCTGACTGTACTTCCCAAACGGTGAATGAAGAAGTGCTAAAGGGAGCGGTGCTAAAGGCCATCAACGAGATACTGGCTGTTAAAGATAATTTCCTTTCAACTTTGAAAGAGAACATTGCCATTGTTTTAAATGAAGAAAGTGATAAAACCACAAAAGACATAGATGAAAAGTTGGATAAGCTTCAAAAAGAACTTTTAAGACTGGCCAATTCCAAAGCAGATTACGAGGAAGTTGCTGATGAGATATATCGGTTGCGGGAATTGAAGCAAAGGGCACTGGTTGAAAATGCAGAGCGTGAAGGAAAAAGGCAACGAATCGAGGAGATGACAGCCTTTCTAAATGAGCAACCCTGTGAAATTACAGAATATGATGAGCAGTTGGTAAGGAGGATTATTGAGAAGGTAACTGTTGATGATGATAAAGTGACTGTAGAGTTCAAGTCAGGAGTTGAGCTTGACGTTGAAATATAAGATATTGATCCGACCGCCAATCAAGGGGACTATCACCTGATTGGCGGTTTTATTGTTTATACAAATATATGAAGATATACATAGATAAAAGGGTATAAGGTATGTATAATTATGGTAATAAATCTAGCGTGTCGAGGTGTAAAGTAATGAACGGTGAAACATTATGGAGTAGAGTTATATCAGGACTTTCTTCTTCAGGAGAGGATCTGCAAACTACAACTGGTCTTTGGTTTAGGGCTTCAGTCCAAGGAGAGAAATTGTACATCGACAGCACTACTGAACATACACCATCCTGCAATCTATCTAAGCAAAGGGCTATATCAAAGAAGGATTTTTTGTTTGTTTATTCTTACTATGATCGTTGGGTGAATGGGGAGACGGGAGTTAGACATGAGGTCAGCAGAAAATCAAGAAACACTGCGTATATTTTTTCTCTGATTAGTCGATTTGCTGATTGAGAGTAGGTTTATTTATACATATTAAAAAGTGGGGCTGGTTATGGATATATTTAATAGAACTTATTGGCAGCAAGGTGGTGGCGATGGAGATAGAGTTTACTGCGACATATGCTTTCAGTACGGAGTTATCTTAAACGGACCAGGATATGCTGGAAAGTTGAATATTAATGTTAAAAAGAAGATGCTGTCTGATGGCATCTCCCCGAGGAAGGTATCAGACCTCCAGAGATTTTGCTTTGAAATGCAAGAAGGAGATATAGTTGTTCTTCGTGTTGGAACAAAAGAAATTCATGGCGTAGGGGTTATTGTTGGCGAATATGAGTGGAATAACATATTTTCTGATGTTGATGGTTGGGATATGCAACATTGTCGACGAGTACGATGGCTTTGGAAAGCCGAAGGCAAAACCAAGGCTAAGGAATTTCCTGTTTACACATTGAAACAAGGTGATACAACACAAAAATTAACTTCTGATGATGTGAAAGACTGGATTGATAGCTTGGGATTAGATTTAAAAAAAGAAGTTAAGATACCTGTTTTACCAGATGAAAATACCGAAGAAACAAGTATTGAGGATATTTCTGATTACTTATATGAAAAAGGTGTAGCTGGAAACTCAATAAAAACACTGGTTGACGTCATTGATGATTTACATATGATTGCGAAATGGTACAAGCGAACTCCTGCACCCTCTGAATTTGAAACGGAAGCATATTTGATAATACCTTTATTGCGTGCCCTTGGATGGACACCACAAAAAATGGCTATTGAGTGGAATAGAGTGGATATAGCATTGTTCGATAAATTACCTAGAGAAGATGCAAACCTGATTGCAGTTGTTGAAGCCAAAAGAAAAGGTAATTCTTGCTTAACTGCTTTTTCTCAAGCAGAGGATTACTCGAAAAATAAATCTCGCTGCAACCGACTGATTGTTACTGATGGTTTACGATATGGAGTTTTTATTAAAGATGGAGATGTATATATAAGGCATGCATACATGAACCTCACAGAGTTTAAAGGAAAGTATGAGATTTACGAGTGTGCTGGAATTAAAGAGGCTCTATGGGCGATGACTCCTGATTGGCATTTAGATGTCTAGCTCTATAGTATTTTTGTTTGGGGTGGTTTTTTATGCTTAGTATTGAAGAGTATATTGCACGCAGAAAAAAAGAAGACAAGCTTAATGAATTCGATCTTGATGCACGCACTCAGAATATGAAAATATGTGTAGATTATATCTTTGAGTACTTCAATAACTATCTTAACACTACTGAAGCTGAAGAAAAAACAGTGCTTCACAGCGAGAAGCTGGAAAAATATCGTAAACAGTTAGATGAATATGAGCCTGAAGTTAGAGATTGGGCTGTTAGTATGTATGATGAATATGGAAAGCAGGTCAACAAGTATATAGGTAATATGTTGAAGGAGGATGAGCTGTTTTTTCTTTATAATACTGACAGCGAATTTAGGAGTGTCTCATATGACTGCTATACCAAACTCATTAAGAAGCTTCCATTTCTTAAGGAGCAGACGGAAATGCTTTTTCTCTTTATCAAAGACTATCATAGGGTTCAAAGTCAAAAACATTTTGCCTTTCGCGTGCCAACAATAACTGAAGAGATTAGTGATTGGCTCGAAAAAACTTGGGCGAAGCATCAAGTAAACCTTGCTGCATTTGCTTTTGATTGGATTAACAGATTTCATGATAATGAAGATATTTGGCCTACTTCACATAGGAAAAAGAGTCAGTATTCCTATAGGAAGTACGACTATGATTATAAGCAGAAAAGTAATCTATTTAATCTCAATTCTTTGTATAGAAAAATACCAAAGAAACCATTCATAAAAGGAAAAAAGCAAGTACTTGAAATGCTATTTATGTACTATTGGCTGCATGACATGGAAGGCGATAATGATTATTGGCAGGAATATTTAGAGAAAGTTTTGTCAGCTTTGAAAAAGGATTGAAAAACACAGTGATAATGATAATATACCAAACACAGGAGTTTTGAGAGATGAATTTATTCATTATTGGAAACGGCTTTGACAGAGCTCATGATTTACCTACAAATTATATAGATTTCAGAAAATATTTAGAGCGGGTGGACTGGCACTACTTAACTAACTTGGAAGCACCGTATAATTGTGTTCCTGAAAGTACGCAAGATTATGTTGAGAAGTACTTATGGAGGGAGTTTGAAAATAATCTATCAGAAATAAATGATACTGAAATAATAGATGGGGCCCTGTCTATTGATATGGGACTTGAAAGTGGAGATGTTGGGATTGAAGATACATTAAATGCATATTGGGAAGAGCGGTACGGATATATTCAGCAGTTAAATGATTTTATAAAATCATGGATTGAAGAGATAAATGTTCATGTTAAAAAGAAAACAAGTAAAATAAAACGGAATAATGATCTTTACATTTCGTTTAATTACACATTGCTTCTAGAGGAAGTCTATAAAATTGATAAATCCCAAATTCTCCATATACATGGCTCTGTAGATGAGGATGATATGACACCAATTATAGGTCATGGAAATTTGAGAAGAATCGAAGAAGCTAAAGCATTAGCTGTTGAAGCAGAAAATAACTTTTTGGAGAAAGAAACCAGTATTTTCAAAGCCTTGGTGAATTATTATGAAAGTACTTTGAAGGATGTGACTTCTTATCTGTTTATCCATAGCAACTTTTTTGAGAAGCTCAAATCTGTAGACAGTGTAAATATAGTGGGACATTCATTTGGCGATGTGGATTTACCATATTTTAAGAGGGTTATGGATAGTATCCCAAAAAATGCTATTTGGAATATCTATTTTTACGATGATAATGATGCTAGTGTTTTTAAAGACAAAATCCTTTCGATTGGAGTGCGATCCGAACAAGTTAAAATGCTACAATCTAAGGAGTTTTTTGATAAGGACTAGGAAATTTGGTTAAATACCGATATTGAAATCAAAAGTCCGAGGAGGAAGAATGAAACTCTACATATGTGGAAATGGTTTTGACTTACATCATGGGTATAGAACCGGGTATAGAGATTATCGCGATTTTATATTGAAACATCATTCACATGCATTTAATGCTCTTGAGGACTTTCAGTATTTAGACTTGTCTATTTCAGATAAGTGGAGCGATCTGGAACGATCATTCACGATTAATTATGAGGAATGTATTGATGATGCAATTAATGAATATTACCCGGATTTAAATGACGACAGCGATTCAAGATGGTATGGAATTGATATAGATTTAGAAGAACAAACAAAGTTTATATTCGATTTTACCGGCCGATACTTTTTGGAATGGTTAGTCAATATAGATTTCTCAGACCCGAAAAATGAAATACCTCTAAGTGGAAGTGACTCATATATTACTTTTAATTACACCAGCACTTTAGAACAAGTTTATAAAATTGCGCCGGACAACGTTTTTCATATTCATGGGCACATTGACTTGCTTAACACTCGTGATATGTTTGACTGGTTTACTCCAAGTTTTACAACAATTGAAGAAGCTGAGATTGCTGAACAAGTAAGGGTCGATTTAATCAATAACGATACCGTAAGACAACAAATACAGTTTGGGTCAGTAGAAAATAACATAGAGGTTATCAAAAAAGAAATGGAAGAAAAGTATGGACACAATGATTTCTATACTGTCTCAATTGAACCGGGGATTAACAACATTATTGAATTTTGTAATGCTTCATCAAAAAATTTAGAAAAGAATTATGCCTCGCTAAAGTCTTTTATTATTAGCAAAGATATCGATGAAGTTATTGTGATGGGACATTCTATTATGGGTGTCGATTTTCCTTATTATTCTGATGTAATTGTTCCTATTTTAAGGTGCCGTAAGTGGGTATTTTATTGGCATAGTAAAGATGATCGAGATAACATAGAGTTATTTATAAAGCTGTTCTCACTAAAGAATTTTACATTAGTTAAGTGGTAAGAGGTATCGTGGAAATGTTTCCTTGAACGTCCGTTTTCAGAAAAACGGCGAAAAAGTTATTGATATGTTCCCGCATACGTCGAACTCTAAAATCAGTTCAAGACATCAATGCCATCAACTCAAGCCACGTTGAGACAGTCGCGTTGATAGAGTTGAAATAGCTTGGTATCAATGGTTTTTGAGTATTTGATTGAAAATTGAAGTGTGTTTTATGTTCCCTCGGACTAATGGTTCGGGGGATTTTCTTTTGATGGGGGTCTTACTTTCACGCGGAAAGGAATTAGCTAACTTAGATTTGAAAGTTTTGCGTTAAAGTATAGATTAAATAGAAGAAATGTTAAGTCAGATTTATGAGAGGTTTTTAGGGAGAAGAATAACAATTGAAAAGGGACGACAATTTCATATTTTAGAGGAGCCAGAAGTATATGCTTATACCCTGCCCTAAATCGCAATTCGAATGGAGGATTACTTATAAAGATATGATACATCTTTATAAGCTTTTTTCAATAAACCTCCTAGAATAAAGATTGTATAATATTTGAACAAATTCTTAAGTGAAGCCTCTCTAAAATATGGAAATATTTCTTAAATTAAGAGGGAATTAGATTTTTGTCCAAGCATATTATTTTTGTTTAGAATAAATTATTTTACGCTTTCCTATATTAATCAGTTTATAAAGGAGGCGTTATGTTAAATCTGCCTATTAATCTATGTGATATTTTAAAAGCAAATTGCATTCTTACAAATCAAGAAGGAATTCCTATAGACCCTTTATCACCAGGTTCTATCAGCTGTAAAGAAATACCTCAGAAAAACGGCAGGAAAAATATCAATACGACGTTACCAAACGGTAAGCTCATAACTTTACAAAAAGTATTCGTCCAAAAAAGTGGATTTATTATCATTGAAATTACTGGACCTGGAACCACCTGCCGCAGCCAACCTCTTCCATTTAGTTTTATTGAATCTTTTATACTATGTGCGCCAGAAGGTACAGAACTTGGATGTAATATAACTGAATTTGATTGTATTGCACAGCTAAACTGTCAAAATGGACTTGTTACTTCAGTGGACCTATTTTTCACTCTTTGCCAAGATGTAGAAATAGTTGCAGACACCGTAATTAGTATTCCAGCGAAATTGTGTACTCCGCGTCAAGAGATTAAAATCAACAGTTGTCCAATTACTCTTCCAAATCAATGTCCAGGGGTATTTCCTACTTCTAATACCTCTGCAGGAATCCAAGGAGGAGATTATCTCATACAGTTATGACAGGGTGAAGGTGGGGATTATTTGATGCTTGCTTTTGTAATCCTCAGTAAATTTTTGCTTGTTGTAATTCATAGCTGTAACACGTCCTCTTTGGAGTTATTATAGAACCTTTAGACGTGTCCAGCAAACTCACTACACTCAACAGGATACAACGCCATCGGCATTTATAACATAGTCAATTTGGAGAGAATAAGGAAATACGATTTTCACAGCTCAATTATGACGTCAACCATGTAAAAAATTTATATATTGAAGATGACTCGCTGTTCGTGTCGATTACGAGAGGGTTAGCTGTGACCGATCAGTTTTTGTTTGTGGGAGAAAGTCTCTCACGAAATATGAATACGAAACAATTCAATGAAGCTGTAAAAAACATAATCAAGTGCGGCATTCATATCATTGATCGAGTCAGTCAAGAGAGCTTATTTATTCCGTTACTCTCTGTAGAAGTGTACGGAATTTCACTTTATTAGATTTACGAAAAGTTCAGTATCACGTCCAAATGATGCATTCCTAAATCCGGGAATACCAGTGGTATCAATCGCTGGTATTTTTGAATATTTCGTATTAATTCCGCTCATCCACTCTAACAAAATTAATTTTCATAGAATATACTGTACTAACTTCGGACAAACATTTTGAGCGTCTTGGAAAGGGGGGGGAGGAGAATAGGGACTAGGATAACTAAGAATATCGACACTCTATTTTATATAGCTGTGAAGCAATTAATGATTGCTCAGCAATTGAATGAAGCCGCAGAAAGTGTACAGCGTGCTTTCGATACTGAAGTTTCGGTTGATTATTTGTTAGAAGTTAATGATCGTGTACAAGAAACATTAGAATGTGCAATCGAACAAGAAATTGTTTTGCTGAATATCATGAAAGGAACATTGGACTGCGAGTTTGCTTATATTTATAACGAGAGTGCACTAACGGTACCTGTAGAATCAGATGTCACCTTTGATACGAATGGTATAACTACGGCCGGAATTACGCATACGCCCGGAATCGCTGAGATTTCTATTGCCGAGGCAGGGCATTATAATATTAGCTTCTCTGTGTCAGGTGTGGAAACTAACCAATTTGCCCTATTTTTAAATGGGGTAGAGGTTTCTGGCACGGTATACGGTTCAGGCGCAGGAACTCAGCAAAACAACGGTCAGGCGATCATCGCCATAGCAGCCGGTGATATTCTTACCCTCCGGAATCATAGTTCAGCTGCCGCGGTAACCCTTCAGACTTTGGCCGGAGGCACCCAAACCAATGTAAATACTTCTATTCTCATTGAAAAATTAACCTAGAACTGCCCAATACTAATATAGAATATTTATTTGAAACGATTGATTTATAATATTATAGAAAGCAGGGATATTCATGAGATGCAATTGTGTTTGTTGCAAGTCGTGCGAGTATGCTTATATTTATAATGAGAGCGCACAAACGGTACCCGTAGAATCGGATGTCACCTTTGATACGAATGGTATAACTACAGCCGGAATTACGCATACGCCCGGAACCGCTGAGATTTCCATTGTCAGAGCAGGCAATTATAGTGTTTCCTTCTCTGTGTCAGGTGTGGAGCCTAACCAATTCGCCCTATTTTTAAATGGAGTAGAGGTTTCTGGCACGGTATACGGTTCAGGCGCAGGAACTCAGCAAAACAACGGTCAAGCTATCATTGCCATAGCAGCCGGTGATATTCTTACCCTCCGGAATCATAGTTCAACTGACGCGATAACCCTTCAGACTTTGGCCGGAGGCACCCAAACCAATGTAAATGCTTCTATTCTCATCAGAATGTTAAATTAGGCTGTATTTAATCGGGTGCCTTAATAATGTATTGATAAGCTTAAAATTGAGCGCTGCCGCTTACATCGGATAATTGCGTTAACCGCTCGATCCATTGCTAGTCTTCTGTTGTTTTGGTCAAGAAGACCGATTTCTTTATAGGTCCATTTCCCATTTATCCTCAAATTTTTTGTTGTTGTCATAGAAGGCTTGAGCAAAATTGGAATGGTCAGCTTTCCAGGAAGTACTTCCTGCATGATTGATGAAAGTATTTCTGCACAGCTTCAATATATATCCATTTTGCCATATCCGTAATGAATAATCATTGTCCTCAAAATTTCCCGGCGTGAATCTTTCATCAAGCAAGCCTACTTTCTCGACAACCTCTCTTTTGATCAGCACACAGAAGCCGACCAACTTAAACCTGGAATCCCATTCTTCAACCTGCATTATTCTGATCAAGATAGATTAGAAAATGTACAACCTGCCCTTTTTTACTCTGTATTGTACGATTGAATAATTCAATTCTGTTTGGAGCTGAATATATTCCTCTAAAATATTTTTAAAATGATGAGGTATCTGCCTACCTGGGCGCTGATGACACATTTTAAATGATTTATGTTTGCGATACTCCCATCATTGGAAGCGAGTGTTCTTATTAAACACTCGCTACCATTTAATTTAAGTAAAACATTTGACAATATCAAAATCATACTTATTCTAGTATATCTAAAGGGGGAGATAAGATTGAAGTATCAGCACAATGTTTACAAGAATTGGTTTGGGAGAGAAGATCAAGATTTTGATGTTGGCTTTAATAAAAAATATAAAAATGGTAATTTCACTATAGGTGGTAAGATACTTATTTATGTTGTTGGGGAATTCTTCGAAAATAAATCTGAATCTCAACATCTATTGCGGCTACCAATAAAAAATTTATAGAATAGAAGATAATTCCCCTGCTGTTATAATGAAATTATAAGGGTTGTTCCTGGGTTTAAATCTAATGAATTAACTAGCTTTGGGACATTACTGAAGAACAATATAAAAAATTAGAAGCTATGCTTGTTAATGCGTAAACCTCACCAGCCCCCCGTGTGTGTTGCCACATACACTCTGGACACGTGGAGACAGTCGCGTTGATAGAGTTAAAGTAGCTGTTGGGAATGGGTTTAATGGATTTTAGGTGAAAATCGAAGTATGTTTTACCATTATGGAAAGCTTTTCATAATGGTAAAACACATTTGGCAACTTCAATAGGTATCGCAGCTGCTAAAAAGCGGACAAGTACCTACTTTATCAAATGTAATGAACTTATTTGACTAATATAAGCTTTAAAGAGTGGGGCGGAGTGTTCCGGGATACTAAATTAGCAAATGCCATTTTAGATCGCGTTCTACATCACGCATCAGTAAATAATATTGTTGGTCCTTCTTATAGAATTAAGAATCACTTAGAACCATCTGATAAGTAATTTTTCCCGATTATTTGAATGGAAAAGGACCAAATCGAATTGCAAGGGAACTTGAATCAGAGGGACCAAACTGGAACGGGAAAACAAAATGGTATGAAGGTAGCATCATGAATATGTTAAAAAACGAAAAATACAAAGGCGATGCCCTTTTGCAAAAGACCTACACAGTCGATTATTTAACAAAAAAACGAGTAGCCAATACCGGACAATTCCAAGGTATTATGTTGAAGACACCCCCCCATCCATTATTGATAAAGAGATGTGGGAAGCAGTGCAGCTTGAAATGGAAAGGAAAAAATCTTTTGCAGAAAAACACGGATTTAAAAGAGTGGACTATGGAATGGATGATAACCCCTTTGCAAGTAAAGTGATATGCGGAGATTGTGGGGGTGAATATGACAGAAAGGTTTGGAATTCAAATGATGAAAGGTTTAGGCAGAGAGTTTGGAGATGCAACAAAAGATATGTAGAGAAAGGCAAAAAGGGTTGCGACAACACGCACATCAACGATGAAGTTTTATACCAAATCTTTATTAACGTATTCAACCCCATTTTAGAAAACAAAGACTACTTTACGCAAAAATGGCGAGAAAAGCTTAGTAGTGAGAATCTACTAGAAAAATATAAAGCAAAACAGTTTATTGAGATCATAACGAAAGCCAAGCCAACCACACAGTTCGAGGCAAACTTATTCTTTGCATTTGTTGAAAAAATGACGGTGTTTAAAGAAGAACAAGTAATCGTAAGGTTGCTTGATGGAACAGAAATTGAATGTGAAATTGACAAATAGGAAAAGGGCTTGGAAATGACTCCAAGCCTAAGTTGCTTCCTGCACTAAACGCTATCCGTTCGATATTTCTAATTGTTTATTTCATGATTTATTGATCCTCAATCCCATTCTATTGACCTCTTACTCTAAAATAATAAGCCCATGCTCGTAGAATATTTATTAAAAATATGAACATGACGAGAGGATAAACAGTTGTGTTGAAACGTTCAATTTCAGATATTGAAAAATAGCCTTGTTCCAATACATTTGGAAGCATAAATGAAAAGAAGTTAAAACCGAATATAAGTATTAGAGGCGCAAACATCAATGTATAAATTTTTGCCACACGTATCGCTGCCCGTTGCTTGCTCTCACGATCGTCATTGATCTTAAGTTTTTCCGTTTCATCTGAGTAGGCTTGCCGCCAGACCGACCATTGTGTCCAGGAACTACCTGAGACGTACACTCGCTCCCATCCTGCTTCCCTGTGAAAAGCATGAGCGTTACTATCAGCTCTCCCTTCAAAAAGGACGTTGTATGCATATAACTTCGTGTCCGATTTCTCAAACCGGAACTTAAATCCCCCTTTATGGACGTTGGTAAGATGCCAGCCCGACTTTTCTTTCTCTTCTAGCCAGCTTTCAAGTTTGTCTGGAGCATACATCCAGCCAAATTTAAACTTGTTTAGTCGTTCGCCTGATAGATCTGTTTGTTTCTCTTCAAAATCGACCAATAATTGAGATTGAGTGTTCTCCTCAGATAAACGCCTTGATTCTTTTTTGAGCGTAATGACAGAATAAATCCCTATCAGTGTCACAACGATCTGACCGGCAAACATGATATACGTGAAGATCCACATCGGACTATCGACGCGGGTTACAGTAACCGACTCGCTGCTCAAATAGAGAGGCAGTAACAACCCAACCTGCAAAGCAATAGAGAAAGTGATGTAGATGAAGTAAATCCACCAAAACATTGCGATTTTGCTATTTCTTGATTCTAAATTATCTCGAACAATGGACGTTTTTACTTCTTCTTTTTGCTTAGGATTACCATAAACCGCCCATTTCCCTTGTTTATTCACGACTTCCCAATCGTCTACCTCAAGCGCTTTGGGGAGAGGGTGCTGCCGACTACGATCAAAAGATATAGAAAATGTTTCATGAGATGACGCTTCCTCTGTAAATATAAAACGGCTTAATTTAGGTTGAAAACGAGAAAGAGTGTATCCCTTTTTTGCCATCTCTCCAATCCAATGCTCCGTGCTCTGAATGTGAAAACTCCAAAATGGTTTCCAAATAGATTTTTCACTCATTTCTTATCCCCCCGGTGTGCAATAGCATTCGTATACAACTCTTCAAGTCGGGTCATTTCCCGTTCAATCACCACTTTACCCAGCTCAGTAATCTCATACGTTTTTTTCCGCTCTTCGTTGGCATAAACTACGATTAAATGGTCTTTCAGCATTTTCGTAATCGTCCCGTAGACTGTACCTGAACCAAGCTTCAATCGACCTGATGTAATATCCTCCACATATTTTACGATCCCATAACCGTGCTGCGGTTGTTTAAACAGACTTAATAAAATATAAAAAGCTGTTTCGGACATGGGCACGTATTTTTTGATTACTTTATCAGTATGTGCGGTCATATCCTTCCTCCTTTTTATGTCACGATGTGATATATATCATAACATGAGTATATCACATCGTGACATGCTAGCTACAAAAAAATTCCTGATTTCTACAGCGCCAAAACAATAACGCCGTGGGGATCAGGAATTTAAATTAGTTTTATTGTAAAGACGCAACCTAACGGGTGGTTCTTTTAACACATTCTCATAAATTTGCAACTTTATCAGCATATATCCTTTTCTAGTGGTATGTTTTCCGAATTGTTGTAACAGTTCACCTCTGTGATTTTCCCCCATGGCAAAATACAAAATGATTTTCGCTTTCCACGATGAAAACGCAACCAGTTGCACAACTCCTTCATGCCCAGTTCTATAAAATAAAATAACAGGAACAACCATTCTTTTACAGTTCCTGCTGTTTCACTAAAGATTGCGTTAGTGTAAGTATATCTTTTCACAAGGTTCCTAGTTTTCTGTATAAAAAAACTTATACAGAAAACTCACATTCTTACTTAAAACTTTTAATACTAAAAATAAAATGAACCCAATTACTGCTCCAAATGTATTAAAAAATAAATCATCAACAGTTCCGCTTCGAGTAGTAGTAAAAATTGCTTGGGTTAGTTCAATTGTTAAAGAAAATGCAAAGCCCAAACCCAAAATTCCAAAGAAATTACGAGCAGGTTTGAACAATAATGGTGCAAAAATACCGAAAGGAACAAACATCATTATATTTCCTACTGAGTAAAGCAATTGTTGTTGGAGCATTTATGTTACGACAGTTAGGCTTAGAGCAACAGTTCATTCAATATATTATTCAGTTTAGCTATGCGGAACTCATGAGATTTGACCAGTTCGTTGCGTTCAATGTCTTTGGGCAGCCTGTATTGTACCCATATTTGCTTCTGTCCATCTTCCTGTTGGTTGCTGCTGTGAATGTTCTACTTATATTTCGCATGTATAAAAATCAGCAAATTATGAACTGAAACAGGGAAGGAGGATGGAACGGTGTATAAACAGGAATGTTATAAGATTTTTATGAAAAAGAGTATTTATTTTGTTTTAGCAATCATTGTTCTTTTACTAGTCTATGTCAATTCGCTACCATTGGATATGACGATGAAGGAAGAACTTTTTGAGGAGCTTGAAGAAACATGGGGTCGACCTGTAACGGAGGAGAAGGTCTCCCTTGCGAAGGAGACTATGCATGCTTCTGATGCAGGTGCGGTCTCGAATAATACGTTTGAGTCTAGGGCAACAGATTATGTGCAGTTTCTCGTAGTAAGTACCTCGATGCAAAAAGAAGAACAGAGTGAGCGGATTCGAATGCGTGAGGGGCATCTGGTGGAATTCGCGAATGGAACGTATGAATACAGAGAAGCTTTGAAGGAACGGGATATGTTAATGGAGTTAGGAGAGACTCACGGATTTTACCTAATTCGCTCATGGCGTGGAATGTTCGAATTGATAGAGCCAGTGACTTCTGTGCTTTTGCTGTCTGCTTTGATATTTATTGGCATAACACCTGTGTTTGCAGAGGAATATTCCAAGCGAACGACAGATTTAATATTAGCTACGAAACATGGAAAAAGAAAGCTTGTTTCTGCAAAAATAATGGCTGTAATAACCTATATTGTTACGGTTTTCCTGTCTCTTCAATTGGTGAATAGCATTCTAAAAATATGGAAGTTTGGTGGTGCAGCAGGTTGGGATGCACCAATACAAGGTATATCCTCTGGATTGGACTCCTTTTCCTTCATAAGCTACGACGGATCCCAGTATAGCTTCGAGATATGGCAGTTTTTCTTGATAATTTTAGGTCTGCAGTTGTTAGCGTGTTTAGCAGTAGGAATTCTTGTATTACTTCTTTCGTTTCTTACGAAAAATACGATGCTAGCCTTTTTTATCAGTGGAGTTGTAATGGCTGTGCCAGTTCTGCTCCAGCAGCTTGGAGTAACACGTGGGATACTGGGATATGTAGCTAATTTTAGCTATACAGAGTTAATGCAGGTTTCCAGTATGTTTACGTATTTTAAAGCCTACAACGTATTTGGAATTCCTCTGCTGTATCCAACTCTCGTATTCACTGTATTTGCGATATTATCTGGTGTGTTGGTTTTTCTTATATATCAGCTGTTCAGAAAACGGCAGGTTAGTAGTTAGGTTACTCTGAAAACCAAGGAACTCTAGTAGATGTGGTAGAGCGTTTGGAGATGCAGTGTGATAATCCTGCTGATGACGTGGGACCTGCCCTTTGTCGACTTTTTGTAAGAATTATTAAGAATTTATAAATTAAAAAAATGGAAAAATATCGATGTAGTGTAGAATTTTTTTAATAAATACTTTGCTACATCGCTTTTTTGTCATTAATTGTTAAAATTCAGGTTACATTTAACTTTTATGTAATTATTTACAATTTTAATATAGTTAATAAAAGACAAACACTCCCTTTAAACAGACTTAATATCTTTTCTGTAACATGAGAAAAGTAATAACAATATTTGGGGGATAGGAAAGAAAGGAGACAGATTATGTCGAAATGGTTTTTAGGTTTGTTGTTAGCATTTTTATTAGTCGTTGTTACAGCTTGTGGGGGAGAGAGTGCATCAAAAACTCCGGAAGTAAGTTCAGCTAATGAAGGATCTGAAAATGTAGTGAGCGGTGGCGATGAGCGTAGCGACTGGCCTGATAAATTTATCTTTGGGTTGTTGCCAACAGAGGACCAAGCGGAACTTGCAAAGCGCTATGACCCTCTAGTTGAATATTTAGAAGAATATTTTGGGATGGATGTTGAGCTCTATAATGTAGCAAATTATACAGCGCTAATTGAAGCGATGGCAAACGGTCATATTCACGGTTCGACGTTTGGGCCATTCTCTTATCTATTGGCACACGAAAGGGCAAATGGAGAAGCATTTGCAATTCCAATAAGACAAGAAGGCGGCACTTTAGATGACATTTTTTACTATGCACAAATGATCACATTAGAGGAACATGGGATCAATAGTCTAAAAGATATTAAAGGGAACTCACTAGCTTACGCTGACCCAGCATCTGCATCTGGTCACTTATTTCCAAAGGCAATGCTTATAAACGAATTAGGATTAACGATGGATAATGTTGATGATTTTCCTTCTGATGTTATTTTCTCTGGAAGTCATGAAGCGTCTTTATATTCAGTATTAAATGGTGACGTGAAAACGGCCGGCGTTTGTAGTACTTGTATCGAGAGAGTCTTTGATCGAGTAAAAGATCATAAAAACTTTGATCAGCTAAAAGTATTCCATGAATCAGCTCCAATTCCAGGGGGACCGTATGTCATTCAAGGAGATTTACCTCAATCATTTAAAGATAAGGTAAAACAAGCATTTTTAGACATGAAAGACCACGAGCAAGGCAAAAAGTTCTTAGAAGAAAATGATTACTTAGGTGGTTACGCTGAAGTTGGTCATGAAGTGTACAATGTTGTTCAGGAAACGGCTGAAGCACTTGGGTTAAGTCCAGAAGATCTACTAAACTAGAACTTATGAGGAGGGACGCCCCCTTCCTCTCTTTAAATAATGTTAAAGATAATTATGTGAGGTGTAAGGAATATGTCTGACATCGTATTACAAACAAACTCTTTAGGAATGACCTTTCCAGATGGTACAAGAGCTTTAAATAATATTAATCTGACAATTCGTAAAGGTGAATTAGTATCAATCATCGGCCCGAGTGGTGCAGGTAAAAGTACATTTATGCGCTCAATTAACTTGCTTAACAAGCCGACAGAGGGAACAATCATGTTCGAAGGGGAGGAAGTTTGTAAGGCAAAAGGGAAAAAACTTCGACTTATTCGCCGACAAATAGGGATGGTTTTTCAACATTTTAATTTAATTAAACGTTCACCTACTTACCAAAATGTTTTACATGGAAGGTTAGGTTATATGTCTTCGTTTAAAGGTGGTCTAGGACGTTTCTCTGAAGAAGATACTCGTCAAGCTTTAAATATTTTAAGGAGAGTAGGCTTAGAGGAGCAAGCCTTTAAACGTGCCGACGAACTATCAGGTGGTCAACAACAGCGAGTTGGTATTGCGAGGGCCATTGCTCAGTCGCCCTCTTTGTTACTTGCAGATGAACCAATTGCTAGTTTAGATCCATCCTCATCTGAGAACGTAATGAATTATTTAAAGACTGTTTGTGAAGAAGATGGATTAACTTCGATTGTTAACTTACACCAAGTAGACTTTGCAAAAAAATTTGCAAATCGAATTATTGGTATTAAAGCAGGAGAAGTAATCTTTGATGGCTCACCAAAAGAACTAACCGACGGAATTATTAATTATCTTTATTATAACAAATAGTGGAGGAGGGAAAGACATGGGGACACCGGCAGAAAAAATAATAACTCCTTTGGTAGAGGAACCAAGAAAAGATATGTACGCTGAATTAATGCGTAGGAAAAAAATCTTATTTAAGAATCAGTTATTTATCTGGGCTATCATCATTGCAATGATAGTTTGGGGTTGGACGGGAACGAATTTTAACCTTTCTTTCCTTTATAAAGGGACAACAAACATGGCTGTCTTTATTTTTACTGACTTACTGCCACCCGATATTTCCGCTATTGGCAGTTATATACAACCTGCTTTGCAGACGATTTATATGAGTTTTGTAGGTATGGTTTTCTCTGTTGTATTATCGATTTTCTTTGGGTTTATGGCTGCAAAAAATACAACTCTTCACCCATTGGTTGCATTAGTTAGTCGGTCAATTGTAGCATTTATTCGGGCAACCCCAGCTCTAATTTTGGCGATTATACTAGTGGTTGCGTTTGGGTTAGGTACCTTATCAGGAACACTTGCGTTAGGTATATCTGGAGTTGGAATTCTTGGGAAAGCATTTCCTGATGTTTTAGAAGAAATTGACCAAGGTCAGGTTGATGCTGTAAGGGCTACTGGTGCTTCTTGGTTTCAAGTAATGGGTCAAGGAGTTTGGCCACAATTTAAGACTGGGTTTGTTGCTTGGTCTTTATACAAAATGGACTTAAATATTCGTGAAGCAGCAGTCCTAGGTTTAATTGGCGCTGGTGGGATAGGATACACATTACAAGGTCATATAAATTTGTTCCAATATAATAAAGCTTCTGTTGGAATTGCAATGATTTTCTTCTTAATTTTAATCGTTGAATTTACGACGGCAAAAGTGAGGGAACGATTATTATGAATCAGTTAATAAACAAGAAAAAACAAACAACAAATCAAATGATCGTTTGGCTATTGTTTGTGTTTTTTATTTTTAGCTTACTTCAAGTTGGTATTTTAGACGAAAGAATATTTCAGGCTTTTTCTAGAGTTGAGGGTTTACTACTTGGCATGTTTCCTCCTGTAGTAAATGAACCGATAGATTTAGCAGGTGCAGCTATTGAGTCTTTGCAAATAGCTATTATGGGAACATTATGGGGAATTATTTTTTCAATTGCTCTAGCAATGTTCGCAGCCAAAAATCTAACTCCACATATTAGCATAAGTTATGCTTTAAAAGCTTTTGGTGCATTTGTTCGTGCAGTTCCAGCATTAATTTGGGCTCTACTATTTATAATAGCAATTGGGCTTGGACCAACTCCTGGTATTTTAGCGTTGGCTATTAATAGTATTGGTATGTTGATAAAAGTATATTCAGAAGCAATTGAAGAAATGGATACTGGCTTGATTGATGCTTTGAGGGCTACTGGTGCCTCAAAATTTCAAATAGTTATGCAAGGAATTATTCCTAGTATTATGAGTATATTTATCTCTTGGTCTATCTTCCGCTTTGATATTAACATTCGTTATTCAGCAGTTCTTGGTGTTGTTGGAGCTGGTGGGATTGGTTGGGAGCTAGTTAGAGCATCACGTATTGCTGCCTATGATCAAGTACTAGGAATTACATTAGTCATTTTTGGAATGATTTTGCTAGCAGAACTGCTAACAAGATTTTTAAAAGAAAGAGCAGACTTAGCAACAGCCAAAGCAATGGAATAAACTCAGGGACAAAGGGGAGAGGCACCTTGTCCTTTTTCACCTTACTTAAAACGATTTTATGTACGATATAAATAAAACGGCATGTAAAAGCGTTGAATGAAGAACGGCTCGAAGGTTAAAAGCATTTCTTGGAGTGCTTATACGTCCCGGAATGCTGCTAATATAGGACAATAATAAAAATTTAAACATTAATCAAAAAAATACCTCATGTAAAAAATGTGATTATAATTGAGAAATAGGTAGAAAATTCTAATGAATAATACTCTATCTTTCGAAACAATATCTTTTCTTCTTCCCTTTGCCAAATGCATTTCATTACAACCTCCCCTACCCTTTTTACACATTGTTAATAGAATAACATGTATACTTGTTTAACACGATATGCTACTATTTTTATAATAAAAATTTTTAGAAAAATGGGTGTTTTTGTGAGACTTCAAAATAAAATTCTCATTGCATTTTTGTTTTTCATATTAGTTCCAATATTCATTTTAGGCTTTGTTTCGTATCATGTCACATCATCAACGTTAAAGAATAAAGTAGGAGATGAGACATTATATACATTAGAAGCGATTGATTTAAATATACAAATGGTTATGTCTGAAGTTAATACTCTATCAAATTACATAATCTCTTCTCGAGAGGTTCAAGACTTTATTAAATATAATGATGAACAGTCATTGCTCGATTTTTATAACAAAGGCCAAGCCATTGCAGGACTTCTTTATGGTCAATCTAAACTTGACGATTTAGTTCTTTATAGTGCTATTGGACAAGTTTATAGCTTTAAAAAAACACAAACACCATCATATGGCCAATTTCTAGAATCTGAGTTTTACAATATGATGGTTGAAGAAGAAGGACGGCCTGTTTGGATATCAACTGTTGAAAGTGATAAGTTTGTAAATATTGACCAACCTATTTTTTCACAAGGTCGTGTCATTAAGGATATTCATACTCTTCGTGATATCGGTTATCTCATACTTGATGTGAAGCTAGATCGTTTCGATGAAGTGTTTAAGAGACTTCAGCATCCTAATTCACAGGAAATGATCGTAAATGATAAAGGTGAGATTGTCTATAACCGTAACCACCAATTGATTGGTGAAACAGTTCCTCTCCCAGAAAAAATAATGTTCAAACAAGCAGGTTTCTTCGTTGACGATTGGGAACAAGAGAAGAGTTTAATCACATTTATCCCCGTAACTTTTAATGAGTTTGAGTCTTCTAATTTTTTTCTTATTTCGGTTAAGCCATGGAGCTTTATAACAAATGAGACAAAGTTTATTCGACAGGTGACTATTTTTTTAGTTATTTTTGTTACAGTGTTTGCTATTTGCTTTAAACAGTTATTCTTGAATAGAATTATTTATTTTATTACTGAATTTCAATCTAAAATGAAACAAGTAGAAAATGGGCAATTAACAACAAGAATGAAAGCGTTTGCTATAATGGAGTTAAATCATTTAGCAAAAGGTTTTAATCGAATGGTTGAGGAAATATCAACTTTATTAATACGAGTTAATAACGAGCAGGAACGAAAAAGAAAAGCTGAATTTAAAGTGTTACAAAATCAAATTAATCCACATTTTTTATATAATACATTAGAATCTATTAATTCTATGGCAGTGTTACATGGCAGCAGAGATATTAGTAAAATGACAATTAATCTTGGAAAGCTACTTCGCATTAGTATAAATACTGATGACAAAGTTACAGTCAGTGATGAAGTACGTCATGTAATTAGTTATATGGAAATTCAGAAGGTTCGTTTTGATGAACGGTTTAGGTTTGAAATTGAGATTGATAAACAGTTAGAACATTATTTTATATTGAAGCTTGTTCTACAGCCGTTAGTTGAAAATATTTTAATCCATGCCTTCCACCGTAACAAAACTGATGGTGTTATAAAGATTCGTGGTGGTATCTCAAGTAACAAAGGTTTCTTCTTTATTGAAGATAATGGAGTGGGAATAACTAACGATGTTCTTAGGTTTTTTAACGAATACAAACAAGGTAGCAAAACATCAAGTCAGAAAATTGGTTGTGGAGTGATGAATGTTCAAGAACGTATAAAGCTTTATTATGGTGAACGTTACGGGATCATGATTTGTTCGGAGGAGAACAGAGGAACAACGATGAAACTTACATTTCCGCTAAGTGAGGGTGAAAGAGATGACCTATAAAGTGGTACTAGTTGATGATGAATCGCTCATTCTTAAAAGTATAAGTAAGATTATTGATTGGAAAGCTTTTAATTGTCAGATTGTAGGAACGGCTAATGATGGACAAGATGCGTATTCTCTTATTCATGATATTCATCCGGAAATTGTCATAACTGACATTTGTATGCCAGAAATGACTGGCCTTGAATTATTAAAAAAAGTACAAACACTTCAGGTAAGGCCAGAAGTCATTCTCTTAAGTGGACACAATGAATTTAAGTATGCTAGGGAAGGGCTACAAAATAATGCCTTTGATTATATTTTGAAGCCAATTGATCATGAAGAGTTAGAAAAATGTTTACAAAGAGTCATTGTTAAATTTGAAGATGTTAAGAAAAAAGAATATGAATACCGGAAACATCTGATCTATGAAGCTCTAACAATTGGGAAAGATAACTCTAGTCCTAGCATTGACGATTATCATTATTTAATTGTAGCTTTACAATTAAATAAAACTTCAGCAAGTGATGAACAACAGTTGAGGGAGTGGATAAAGAAAGAAAGAGAAGACCATTTCTCAGATTTATTTTTCTATAAGTTTGAGAGTTCTCGATATGTCATTGTTTATACTCATTCCAAAGAGGATATTAATTTTACAACTACGGTTAAATCAGCTATGCAGAAGTTAATTGAGCAGATAAATGCACATATGAAAATAGCAGTAGGAAAAGGGGGTATTGGGATGAATGGTCTCACTGTCTCATTTCAAACGACTTGTAAATTACTTGAATCTGCAACTTTCTTAAAAATGAATCTAGTTTCAGAAGAGGATATAAAAAATGAGTATCGTACTAAATACTCTCCTGATGCAGCGATTAAAAAAGCAAAGTCATACTTACAGGAAAATTTCACAAAGGAGATTGGTATAGAAGCTGTATGTGAAGTAGTCGATTTAAGCGTGAGTTATTTTAGCGTTTTATTCAAGCAAAAAACAGGAGTGACCTTTTTAGAATATTTAACAAATCTAAGAATGGAACATGCGTGTGTACTTTTAAAAACAACTGATTTAAAAACTTATGAGATTGCTAATATGGTAGGTTATAGTGACCAACGATATTTTAGTCAGGTGTTTAAAAAGCGTATGCATGTTACACCAAGTCAATATCGAACTAGCGATTGATATTCTCTTTATATGAAAAGGGGGGCTCAAAATGAAAACTAAAAACATGATTTATTTTTTGCTTGTTATTTTGAGTGCTTGTTCTGCAAAGGAAGAAGTCCTTTTAGAAGCTGAAAAAAAGCAAATTGAATTTTTTCAGGCAAAACCAGAAACAGTTGAATTTTTTAATGAAATGATTAAAGAATTTGAAATGCAAAACCCCGATATTGAAATTCAACAAGTGAATGTTCCAGATGGCATGGCCGTTTTAAAGACACGTATTGCACGTGGCGATGTTCCAGATATTTTTATAAACTACCCGATTGAGCAAGATTATCTAGTGCGTGCTAAAAATGGATATCTTTTAGATCTTACAGATGAAGATTTTATACGTTATGTAGAACCTGATATTCAAGAACGTTATACAATTGATGGACGGATGTATGGAGTAGCGTTGTCACAAAACGCAGTTGGAGTGATTTATAACACGGACATATTTAAGGAATTAGAGCTCGAAATTCCTAAAACATGGGATCATTTTTTAGAAACATTAGAGAAGTTAAAATTAACAGGTAAGCAGCCGTTTTTATTAGGTAATAAAGAACTTCAAAGTATTAGCGTATTTAATTTAAACTTTATTGCCAATCAATTTGAGGTTGATTATTGGGATCAATTGAATAGAGGTAAAATTAAAATCAAAAATGATCAAAAGTGGATAGACCTTTCCAAAAAAATGTTACAAGTGTTAGAGTTTGCTCAGCCCAACTCATTTAACTATGACTCCGATGCAGTCATTCAAGCATTTGTTAATGGTGAGGGCGCCATGTTTATTGAGGGAGTCTGGATGCTTCCAAGAATCGAAAAATTAAATCCACAAATAAACTATGGTATTTTTCCATTTCCAGTTATGAATGATATTGACAAGAACAACGTACTTGGCGGTGTTGATGGCGGATTTTCAATTTCAGCGGATACGAAATATCCTGATGAAGCAAAAAGATTTTTAGAGTTTCTTCTAAAAAAAGAAAATGCACAACGATTCTCTGATTATGAAGGAAATATTAGTGCTGTAAAAGGTGTGATGATGAACAAAAAAGAAGTAAGGCATTTAGCAGCTCATGTTTTAATAGGGAAAACTGTAAATTGGCCAAACCACTACTGGGTAGGAGGCACAGCTGCTGAAGATGACTTCAGAAGAATTTCACAACAATTCTTTCTAGATCGTGATATTTATAGCTATCTTGAAAGTTTGGAGAAAATGTTTGAGAAATATAGACAGATGAATTAGAAGTAATAAATAATTGTTTTTTCATTAAAATCCTCCATCATTAATGGGGGATTTTTAATTTTTGGAAAATGAGTTATTGAAAGTATAGATGCAAGGTACTTACTGAAGAAAAAAGATTCTATCTAAATGAGTGAATTTTATAATACCAAAAACGAGCCACATCATTCGACGTAACTAGACTTAATATTCTAGTGGCGAGGATTTTTAATGGTGAGAGATTCAGCATTAAAATAATAAAAATTTAAACATAAATCAAAGATATACCACGTTTTGAAAGCGCTTCAATAGAATTATAATAAACTTGTAAAGAAGTTGAAACAAAAGAGGAGGGAACGGTCAAAACACGCAAAAAAAGTTCTTTTAGAAAAATAATACATGAGGAGGGTCAATGAAAATATGAAAAAAATAGCATATTTAGTCTTAGGGTTAGGTTTAATATTTTCATTAATAGGTTGTGGTTCAAATCAGGCTTCAAAAGGGTCAAATGAAAAAATTGTCATTTGGACACAAGCATCAGCAGATCACCCAGAGGGTAGAATGTTTGCTGAACGGATAGAGCGATATAACGAGGAAAATCCAGACAAGCTTCAAGTAGAGATTGAAAACATTACAAGAGCTGGGGCTGGTTCCGGTTATATTGATAAGTTAAATGCAGCGATTACCTCTAGAAATGTACCTGATATTTTTACGCTTGACGGACCGGATGTAGCCGCTTACGTTGATGCAGGAATCTTAGGTGAATTAGATAGTTATATGACACCAGGATTTAAAGAGGGCTTCACTGAAGCGATGATCGATCAAGGAACGATTGATGGAACGTTTTATGCGATGGGTTACCAAGATTCTGGTGTAGCAGTAATGTACAATGAAGACATGATTAATGCTTTACCAGATGATGTTAAAGCGATGGTGCCAGCTGTTGATGAAGATTGGACATGGGATCAATTCTTGACTCTAGCTCGAAAAATAGATGATTTTGCCAAAGTAACAGACGATCCATCTTTTGAGAATTATGAAATTGCCGTTAGTCTATTGTTAACAGACATTCCTGCAGGTGCGTATGAATTGGGAACATACTATTTCACACCTTTACTTTGGGGGAATGACACAAACATTATTGCTGAAGATGGCCTAACAGTAGATGGTGTGTTGAATAGTGAAAAAAGTGTGGAAGCTTTAACGAAATATGCACAATTGTTTGAAGAAACACCACTTGCGAATGCATCAGAATCAGAAAAAACATTTCATACAGGTAAATCAGCCTTATCTGTAAGTGGTTTCTGGTATATCAGCGACCTTGTCAATAATTATCCGAGCCTTAAATTTAAAACTGTTCGTTATCCAAAAATGAGTGAAAATTTTGATGGTTTATATACGCCATCTGGAAGTTGGGCATTTGTTAGAAGTGGTCAAGTGGAAGATGAAGAACGTATTAAGCAGACGATAGAGGTTATGGAGTGGCTTAATAATGACGAAGCACATAAAGAATATTTCCATGCAAATGGTGCTATTCCAGGGAGAATTAATTCTATTGAGGTAATTGATACGAATACTGAAAGTGAATACCATAATGAGGCATGGACGGTATTGAAGTACCAAGTACAAAATACAAATAAGTCTCGTCCGGTATCACCAGGATATCCATATTTATCTGAAACATTTGCAAGAGATGTCATTTTAAGGATTGCTCAAAATAAAGCAACAGATCCTGAGACTATTAAAGGTTACTTAGATGATGCGGTTAACAAAATTGATAGAGAATTTGAGAAGTACCGTAAATAGTCTATAGACGTAAAAAGAGGTGAGGCCTTTGTCTCACCTCTTATGCAAAGGATAAAGGATGTGAAACAGTGGGAAATCTAAATCTTAAACGATATGTCAAAGTGAGAAATCTAAATGAATACTCTAAAAGACGAAATGATACTTTATCAGCATTTGGATTTTTAACTCCTGCGATGGTATTGGCGATTCTCTTTATTGTATTACCGATTATATTAGCATTTACGTATGGATTTACCGATTATTATTTATTAAAGCCAAATGATAAACAATTTAATGGGCTGGACAACTTTAGACGAATGTTGTCGGATGAAGTGTTAATCAAAAGTTTTTATAACACGTTTAAATTTGTTTTGTTTGTTGTACCACTTCAACTTTCAATGGCTCTCGGATTAGCTATGATTGTTAATAAAAGAATTAGAGGAAATAGCTTTTTTAGAACCGCTTATTTTGCACCAGCTGTTTTATCTTTAGTTGTTATTTCGATCCTATGGACAGTAATGTTAAATCCTACTTCTGGATTGATCAATCAAATACTTTCCAATATTGGTCTACCGAAACAACCATTTCTTACAAGTTCTGAGCAAGCGATGTATACAATTGTAGCCATTTCAGCTTGGTCTGGTTGTGGATATCAAATGATGATTTTTTTAGCGGGTTTAAAAAACATTGATTCTAGTTTATATGAAGCAGCAGACATTGATGGTGCAAACGTCATGCATAAATTTTTGTATATTACACTGCCTTCGTTAAAACCGATCATGATGTTCCTTGTCATTACAACTACAATTCAAGCATTTAAACTAATTGTGCAACCAATGGTTATGACAGGTGGGGGACCAGATTATTCAACTATGACAATTTTACAATATATTTACGAATACGGATTCCGTCACAGAAATATTGGCTATGCAAGTGCGATTACCTTAATGTTTACAATTTTCTTAGTTATTGTGTCTATTGTAATTAAAAAGTTATTTAGAGAGGAGCGGGCAGCATGAAGATCGTAAAGAAAACATTATTTTATCTATTGGCCATTATGCTAGCGCTACAATTCCTTGTTCCTCTCGTTTGGATGATTCTATCCTCATTTAAAATAGATGAGGTCATCTACAAGGATGTAGGTACAATCTTTGCAGTGATTCCTAGATTTTCTGATTTATCACTTAAATCCTATTTCGAATTGTTAGGCTACTACAATATCTTTGGAAATTTGTTAAATAGTTTAATCTATGCTTCTATTACAGTTGTATTCGGGTTAACTATTAACTCATTAGCTGGATATGCTCTTGCAAGATTTATTTTTCCATTTAAAGATGCCATTTTAATTTTTATTATTGCCCTCATGATTGTCCCAATTGAGGCAACTATTCTTCCTTTATTTTTAGTTGTGAATGAAATGGGAATGATTAATACGGTTCCAGGTTATTTACTTCCGTTTTTTATTAACGTGATGAACATATTTTTATTTAGACAGCACTTTCTATCATTTCCAGGTGAATTGATCGAATCAGGAAAAATGGATGGATTAGGTGAGATTGGATGTTTCTTTCGAATCGTCGTTCCTGCAAGTTTAAATATGTACATCACAGTGGGGATTTTAACATTCTTAGCTTCTTGGAATGATTTCTTATGGCCGGTTATGGCGCTTTCGAATGCACAATTAATGCCAATTCAAGTTGCTTTAAATGCGATCTTTAGCGATACGTATAATATTTTTACAAGTCATATTATGGCTGCATTAACGATTGTCACGATCCCGATTGTTGTTCTGTTTATTATCTTCCAAAAATACATTGTTGATGGTTCGATGCGAAGCGGCATCAAATAGAGAGGAGTATTATGAATAAATTAGAAAAAGCAAATGAATTTATTAAAAAGAATAAAGAAAAGGTTACAAGTCGACCATATTTTCATTTTACCCCTGAAGTTGGTTGGATGAATGATCCGAATGGATTTACTTTTTATCAAGGGGAATATCATCTGTTTTATCAGTATTATCCTTATGATGTTGTTTGGAACGACATGCACTGGGGTCATGCCACAACGAATAATTTTATTCATTGGAATTATCAGCCTGTCGCAATGGCAAATGATAAAATATATGATGCTAATGGCTGCTTTTCTGGAAGTGCTATTGAAAAGGACGGAAAGTTATACTTAATGTATACTGGTCACATTGACCCTAATCTGGGTTTTGATCGCGATGAAACACAAATTATTGAACAGCAATGTGTTGCGTTCTCTGAAGATGGAATTGAATTTGAAAAGTATCTAAATAACCCTGTTATTGGTGATAAAGAATTACCTGAAGGATATATGATTTGTGATTTTAGAGATCCCAAAGTGATTGAAGTAAACGGTGTTTATTATTGTGTGTTGGCGGTAAGAAACGAACAGAGACGTGGCGAAATTATCATGTTCAAGTCAAACAATCTACTAGATTGGACCTTTCATTCTTCTATTTACCAAACACACTTAGAAGAAAATACCCTTTTAGAGTGCCCAGATTTATTTCGTATCGATGATAAAGATGTGTTAATCTTTTCTGTCATGCCTTGTGATCCTGAATATAAAGAAGAAGTGATCCAAAATACGATCTATGTGATCGGGGAAATGGATTATGAAAAAGGAATCTTTCATGCTGAAAATCGAGGACTTCTTGATTACGGATATACATTTTATGCTCCTCAGTCAACCGAAGGAAAAAACGGAGAAAGGTTGTTGATAGGGTGGATGCACCGGTGGCATCAAACAACACCGCCAAAGGAATATGGATTTAATGGAATGATGTCATTGCCAAGGCAATTAAGTATAGAAGGTGAAAAACTAATCCAACAGCCTTTCATTGATAAAGAGAAGTATTTCAAGCCTTCGATTAAAGAAGAAAGAGTTCAATTAGGGGTAGAAGAAACATTCGAAATTAAAAATAAGGATGTTGGGTATTTGCATATTAGTGTACCTACTTCCAATACGAAACGCTTTAGTGTTGAACTTAATAAAAATGAAGCGAAGTCTACTTGTATAGAAATAGATGTAGAGAACAATAGAATATCATTTTCATCTGATTATGGTAGTAAGGACCGCATCAACATTAGTGATTTCAGCAATGAAAAAGAAGACATGACGTTAGAATTCCTCATGGATCTTCATTCCATTGAGTTATTTATTAACTCTGGAGAAAAGGTAGTGAGCTTTACTTCGTATGATCAGGATAAAGGGAAAAATATTTCTATTTATGGAAGAGAACAGGTGGAATTGAAACAAATTATTTATGGGGAATTTCGTTCTGGATGATTTAGATGGTTATGAACATAGGAAATTGATGGAGCAGTAAAATAGGTAGGAGGTTTTTCTTTTGAAAACGAAATCAACGAACTACACAATTGAAAAGGCAAATGAAGAGTTACAAAAAAATGCTCAAAAAGTGAAGCAATCAAAGTTCTGGTTAGGGTATCATATTGCACCGCCAGCTGGTTGGCTAAACGATCCTAATGGACTTGTGTTCTATAAAGGGGAGTACCATGCATTTTATCAACACTATCCATATGCATCTGAATGGGGACCAATGCACTGGGGCCATGCAAAAAGTAAAGATTTAATTCATTGGGAGCATTTACCTGTAGCTCTTGCTCCTGAATATGACTATGAAGCAGGTGGGTGTTTTTCAGGGAGTGCGGTCGTTTCAGGTGATGAAATGTATTTAATTTACACTGGTCATAATGAACAGCGAGATCCAAAAGAAGTTCAATGTGTTGCAAAATCAACAGACGGAATTCATTTTGAAAAATTAACTGAAAATCCTGTGATTTCAGTTCCGCCAGCTGATGGATCACCTGACTTTCGTGATCCGAAAGTATGGATGCAAAATGATATTTGGAACATGGTCGTTGGTTCTAGTAAAGACGGAATTGGAAAAGCAGTACTCTATCGATCAAAGGATTTGAAGGACTGGGAGTACACTGGAGTAATGGTCGAGAGTGATGGCACACAAGGAGATATGTGGGAGTGTCCGGACTTTTTCTCCCTATCTGACGACATCGATGTATTAATCTTTTCTCCAATGAACATGGAAGGGTCTAAGACAAGATACATGATTGGAAAAATGGATCAAGAAACAGGGAAGTTTGAGGCAAAGAATAGTGGTGAGATTGATTATGGAATTGATTTTTACGCGCCACAAACGTTTCAAGATGATCAAAATAGACGAATTCTCATTAGTTGGATGAATATGTGGAAAAAAGATATGCCGGAACAAACAGATGGTTGGGCAGGTGCATTAACAATCCCACGCGAACTATCAGTAGAAAATGAAAAGCTGATCATGAAGCCTGTTGAAGAAATGAAAAACTTAAGAACCAATCAACTTGTATCTACTTACGAAAAAGAAATAAAAGTAGCCGATCTCTGTTTGGAAATAGAGATGGTAGTAACGTTAGACAGTTCAAGTAAATTAGGATTTATACTCTCATCTGAAATAGGTGAATCTATTGTTGTTGGCTATGATGCAAACGAAAAACAAATTATTACTGATCGAAGAGGGATGCAACAAGGGGAACAAGACCTTTGTCAAGCTCAATATCAAACAGAAAATAATGAAATTACGTTAAGAGCTTACATTGACCGTTCAAGCATCGAACTTTTTGTTGATGGTGGTAAACTTGTCATGACTAATAGATTTTACTTTAAGGGAGATAACATTACACTTTCAATAGAAGGAGAGAAATCAGATATTCAAGAGGTCTCTGTTTGGGAGCTAAAGGCTACAATGGAGAATAAACTATAATCGCTCTGCGGCTTGAAGGAGCAATGACAGCTTTGTCGACGGTTAAAAAATTAAGAAGTATAAAAAATCGGACTATTAGTTGAAGAATAAAAAGTTAATCCCCGGCAAAACTTATCTAAGTGATGCCGAGGATTTTTGTCATAATCAGAATTTATAAATTTCTAACTTGGAAACTGTCTAGCGCAAGCAGCCTACGAGCTCAGTCACTTCAGTCAAGCAACGGACTTCAATTACTGCTTGAGATCCTTCGTCGATTAGCTTCATGCAGCTTTGCTTCTGCGATTACTCGTCGCATGGAAAACAATTGCTCTTGATCAAACGAAGTGGCACAGGAGCAGCTGCTCGTGACCAAGGCGCTTGCGCTTTTCTTAATATATTTATATCGGACAAGAGAGCCGTTATTTGTGAACAAACCAGTGTTTTATCAAATTAAGAGGACACCAGGTTCGCTATTTGGCTATTTTTACTTCTTTTTTAGTAGATTTTTATGAAATAAGGAACCTGGTGTCCTTTTAAACAAGAATATGGTCAAAATCAGCAAAATAAGGGCTTCTGTGTCCGCAAGAAAGCGAACTTTGTCCCCAAGGTAGAAACCTACCCTCATTGCCAGTTGTTTAAAACACTAAACATCTAACCTCAAAAAAGAAATTGCCGCGTTTTTTATTTTTGATATAACATCCTTTTCATTAAACCCTAGAGGTACATTATCATATTGAAGCCTATCTATCATTTCACTAATCTCATACCATACAAGTAAATCATCAGGATAATCTAACTCTGCCGCAACAATTCGAAGAATACTTTTAGCTAAGTGAAACATTTCTGGTTGATTATTAACCTTTATTATTTTGTAAATTTTCTACAACCTTCACGCAACAAACACTTAACTGTTTGTTCGTATAGTAACTACTGCATTACAAGTATGATAAATATTAACAGCAATATAGTTCTGATTGGGAAATAATTTCAGGGAATTTATAAACACATACTTAATACATGCATGAAACAGTTCAAATAACTTATGAAAATTTCTTCCTAGTAATTCTTCTGAGTAGTTTGCACAAATTATTCCAGTCTTCTGGATACTTGTTATCTCCGTATTTTTTTATGTAATCAGAATTTATAAATTTCTAACTTGGAAACGGTCTAGCTCCAGGCGCCCTCGGCTCGATCACTTCAGACAAGTTTCTGAATTCACTGACTTCCTGGATTGCTTCTTTGATGATGCTTCATGCTACTTTGCTTCGAGGAAGCCTACTTCGAAGCATTGCTGTCAGACGCAGAAGCACATAGATTTCGGTCAAAAACCCGACCGCTACGAGCAGGTCTTCCAGTGTTTGTCGCCGATACGCGGGCGCCTTGCGCTTTTCTTGTTTATAGGCAAAACAATTCTCAACGGTTATAACATTTTTAAATAGGAGTATGTTTCGGATTTTAGTTTTTACGTGTTATTTCTCCTGGATTAAAACACTACTTGAAACTCTATGATCAAATCTTTTAGATACATTTGTTTTGTATTCTAAATTGTGCTGGTAGTTTAATTTAAACAAACACGAATACAAAATATCCAAGATAAGGTGAATAGAGTTATTCGTTGAGTAGGAGGCAATTTTAGAGTAAAGTTTCTCACGTGTTGATATAGAAAGAGTACAATCTGAATAGTTCTTTAATGTGTTTTCGCCAATACTTGATAAAGCAATTATGGGTGTCTTTTTATCCCTTAGTATTTCAGCGATTTTCAAAACTTCATCAGATTCTCCTGAATATGAAATTAATATTGCACAGTGATTTGGAGAGGAATTTGAAGCAACAAATATTTGCTCGTCTTGTAAGCTCATAATTTCAACATGTCGACTAATCCGAAGCATCTTATGCTTGAAATCATAAGCCATAAGAAGAGAGTTACTAATACCGTAAACGTTAATAGTTTGAGCTTTATTTAATAAATCAACCGCTTTTTTTAGTTCATCGTGTTTTATTAGGGAAAGAGTATCCTCAATAGTTTCTGTTGCAAGATGGGCAATTTTTGAAGCAATATTCATCAACGTATCGTTTGCTTCAAAAGGGAAATTCGGATCAATGTTAGAAAAGTGTTGGTTTAAGTAAGTAAGTTCCTCAATATATTTTTCTTTGAATTCATTCCACCCACTAAAACCTAACTTTTTTGATAAACGAACTGCTGTTGAAGGTGAAGTGTATGTAGCTTCTGCTAAATCCTTAGTTGAAAGTTTCTCTATATTTTCCTTTTCGTTAAGTATATATTTAGCTAGGATTTCTTCTGATTTAGAAAAAGAGTCCACCGATTCAAGTTTATTTGAAATAATCATAAAAAAAGTACTCCTTTACCTTCATTTTTGAAATGGCATTTCAAAATTTAATCTAAAATAACTATAAAAATTAGAATGGTATTCTAATGTACTTGCAAAGTATTTAAATGTGAATGCTAGTTCTGTACTATTATACTATAGTCAGTTATTGAAAACGTAACCAAACAGAACTTAATAAATTACTATCTTTTATGGACATATTAAAACGTAGTTTCTATACAAAAGTAGGAGGTAAATTTTATGGCTTTTAAAGAGAACTTTTTATGGGGTGGAGCAGTTGCTGCTCATCAATTAGAAGGTGGATGGAATAAAGGTGGCAAAGGTCCTAACGTTGCAGATGTTATGACTGCTGGCGCTCATGGTGTACCAAGAGAGATTACTGATGGGGTCATTGAAGGGAAATACTACCCTAATCATGAAGCGATTGACTTTTATGGTCGTTATAAAGAAGATATCGCATTATTTGCAGAAATGGGCTTTAAATGTTTCCGTACAAGTATTTCGTGGGCACGTATCTTCCCTAATGGTGATGAACTAGAGCCAAACGAAGAAGGATTACAATTTTACGATGACATGTTTGATGAATTATTAAAGCATGGGATTGAACCTGTCATTACACTAAGCCATTTTGAAATGCCTTACCATTTGGCAAAAGAATATGGTGGATGGCGTAGTCGTAAAGTGATTGACTTCTTTGTACGCTACGCAACAACTGTGATGGAGCGTTATAAGGATAAAGTTAAGTATTGGATGACTTTTAATGAAATTAATAATCAGAAGAATACAGCTAATCCATTATTTTCATGGACATGTTCTGGAGTACGTTTTAAAGAAGGCGAAAACAGAGAAGAAGTGATGTACCAGGCTGTTCACCATGAGCTAGTTGCGAGCGCTTTAGTAGTAAAAGCTGGACGTGCTATAAATCCAGACTTCGAAATAGGTTGTATGATTGCTTTTGTTCCTATTTATTCTTACTCTTGTAATCCAGATGACATGATGCTACAAGTTGAATCTATGCATGATCGTTGGTTCTTTGCTGACGTACACTGCAGAGGTCACTACTCATCTTATGCATTAAAAGAGTGGGAAAGAAAAGGCTACAATATCAAAATGGAGCCTGAGGACGCTCAAATATTAGCTGAAGGTACGGTAGATTACATTGGTCTAAGCTATTATATGTCTGATGCTGTTAAATCTGGTGTGAATGAACAAACGGAAGATAAAATTGTTGGATCGAGTGCGAGCGTGAAAAACCCACATGTAAAAGCCTCTGACTGGGGATGGCAGATTGACCCTGTTGGATTACGATATTCGTTAAACTTGTTGTATGAAAGATATGAACTTCCATTATTTATTGTAGAAAATGGATTCGGTGCGATTGATGTTAAGGAAGAAGATGGTACTTGTAATGATGACTATCGTATCGATTACTTACGAGCACACATTCAAGAAATGGAAAAAGCGGTCGAGTTAGATGGTGTTGATCTAATGGGCTACACTCCATGGGGATGTATTGATTTAGTTTCATTTACAACTGGTGAAATGAAGAAACGTTATGGTTTTATCTTCGTTGATAGAGATAATGATGGGAACGGAACATTAACAAGATCTAAAAAGAAATCGTTCGATTGGTATAAACAAGTGATTGCTACTAATGGAGAACAACTTTAGTTAACAGATAAACAAAGTACTAAGTGTCTTATTTGAGAGACCTATGCATGTAAGGCGCTTTTTATAAAAGTTGAAGGTTATATATTTGGAAAATACGAAAATCTACCAGTAATTAGTTTCTTAGTTTTATAGAAGAGAATAAATACAGGTGAAAATATGGGGTGGAGAAAATGAGTAAAATTGAAAAAACGTTTCCAGAAAACTTCCTTTGGGGTGGAGCAGTAGCCGCAAATCAATTGGAAGGTGCTTATAATGTTGGTGGTAAAGGATTGTCAACAGCAGATGTTTCTCCAGATGGTATTTTATATCCTTTTGATGAAGCGATGTCAAAACTAAATTTATACCATGATGGTATTGATTTTTATCACCGTTATAAAGAGGACATTGCTTTATTTGCGGAAATGGGTTTTAAATGTTTCCGTACATCAATCGCTTGGACAAGAATTTTTCCAAACGGGGATGAATTAGAACCGAACGAAGAAGGATTAAAATTTTATGATGATTTATTTGATGAGTTACTAAAATATAATATCGAGCCAGTAGTAACAATCTCTCATTATGAAATGCCGCTAGGTCTTGTGAAAAATTATGGTGGTTGGAAAAACCGTGAGTTAATTGGTTTTTACGAGCGTTATGCAAAAATAGTATTAGAGCGTTTTAAAGATAAAGTGAAATATTGGATGACATTTAACGAAATTAATGTTGTTTTACATGCACCTTTTACAGGTGGTGGGCTTGTATTTGAAGAGGGAGAAAACAAAAAGAATTCCATGTACCAAGCTGCACATCACCAATTTGTAGCAAGTGCGTTAGCGGTGAAAGCTTGTCATGAAATCAATCCAGAAGCAAAAATCGGTTGTATGATCGCTTCAATGCTCACATATCCATTTACATGTAATCCAGATGATGCTTTTGCGGCGATGGAGCAAGACAGAAAAACACTGTTCTTCTCTGATGTACAAGCAAGAGGGATATATCCAGGTTATATGAAACGTTATTTTAAAGAAAATGATATAACAATTGTGATGGAAGAAGGGGATGAAGAAATCCTTAAGCAACATCCTGTTGACTATATTGGTTTTAGTTATTACATGTCGTTTGTCGCAAGCACTGCTCCAGAAGATTTAGAAAAGGCAGATGGGAACTTATTAAACGGAGTGAAAAACCCATATTTACAATCGTCTGAATGGGGTTGGCAAATTGATCCAAAAGGATTACGTACGGTATTAAATCAGTTATATGACCGTTACCAAAAGCCGTTATTTATTGTGGAAAATGGTTTAGGTGCAGTCGATGTTGTCGAAGAAGACGGTTCAATTCAAGATGATTACCGCATTGATTATTTACATGCGCACTTAAAAGAAGCGAAAGAAGCAATTGCCGATGGTGTAGATTTAATTGGTTATACATCTTGGGGACCAATTGACCTTGTAAGTGCCTCTACTGCAGAATTAAAAAAACGTTACGGTTTTATTTATGTTGATCGAGATAATGAAGGAAACGGAACGTTTAATCGAGTGAAAAAGAAAAGCTTCGATTGGTATAAAAATGTGATTGCTTCAAACGGAGCGAGTTTAGACTAACTCGTGAACTACTCACCACTTAACTACGCTTGAGAAGGAGACTTCTTTCAAAAGAACGTTATATTGATAGAGTAGAAAATAAAACAAGTAGTGTGCTTCAGTATTGAGGCACACTATTTTTACAATGAAAAAAGAATAGGGTGAAAAGTGTGAGATTAATAGCAACGGACTTAGATGGAACGTTATTAAATGATCGTGGTGTTGTAAGTGAAGCAAATATACGTGCAATTTTGAGTGCAATTGATAAAGGGATGCAATTTGTTGTTGTCACAGGACGTTCCTATCTGTCGGCTAGTAAGCTTATGCAAGCTGCTGGGATTTCCTGCTCAATTATTTGTTTAAATGGCGCAGAAATTCGCTCTGAAAACGGTACAAAACAATCCAGTATAGCTCTTCGGGACGAGTTATCCCAAAAAATAATAAATGTATGTCAAAGAGAGAATGTTATTTTCAACATGTATACGGATCATGGAAGTTATACAAATAGCCGTGAACGTTTGGCTCAATTAATGTTTGACTTAATGACAACCGTAAAGCCTAATCTTGATACTAAAGAAGCTCAAACGATGACCGAACAACACCTTACGATTGAAAAGGTGAAGACGATAGAAGATCATCATCCAATAAACGATTTGGAATTTTATAAAATAGAAGCTTATTCTAATGATCCTGTCGAGTTAGCTACGGTTTCACGACAACTCGTTAAGGAACCAGAACTAATGATAACATCCTCTGTCCGCCAAAATATTGAGTTTAATGACATAAATGCTCAAAAAGGGTTAGCGTTAAGGAATTATGCTGAGCAAAAGGGCATTCGGATGGAAGAGGTGATGGCGCTTGGCGATAGCTATAATGATGTCTCTATGTTAAAGAGGGTTGGAAGAGCTGTTGCTATGGGAAATGCCGAGGAAGATATTAAAGAAATCTGTCATTTTATTACGAAAAAAAATAGTGAAGACGGTGTAGCTTTTGCTATAGATGAATTAATGAAAGAAATTGGACAAAAAAGCTGAACTTCAATCAGTGGGGGACCTGATCCCCCACCTAAACTTTTTGATTTTCTTACGTTTTGAGGTTGGGATCTTACTGCCCTTTAAGAGTGGGATAAAGTTGTTGCAAAAATCCACCAGTGACGTCTTGTTTGCTAGTTTGTTCTCTTTTAAGTAAAATGTAGGTTGAACTATATGTTTGAAAAGAGGGTAAAAGATGACTAATAAATCCATCTATGGATTAACATTTGAGCAATTAAGTGCCTGGTTACTAGAGTATGGACATAAAAAAGGCCGCGCAGAAAAAGTTTGGGAGTGGCTATATAGAAATCGCGTAAAGAATTTTACAGAAATGGTTGATGTAAATAAAGATTGTATTCAATTATTACAGGATAATTTTGTAATAGAAACGTTAACTGAACATATAAAGCAAGAAGCATCAGATGGAACCATTAAGTTTTTATTTAAGTTAGAAGATGGTCATCTCATTGAAACGGTTTTAATGAGACATCCTTACGGTTTATCTGTTTGTGTAACAACGCAAGTAGGCTGTAACATTGGCTGTAGCTTTTGTGCCAGTGGCTTACTAACAAAAAAACGAGACTTAATTAGTGCTGAAATAGTTGAACAAATCATGAAAATTCAATTTCATCTCGATCAAATAGGACAAGGTGAAAAGGTAAGTCACATTGTCGTTATGGGTATTGGAGAACCATTTGATAATTATGAAAACATGGTAAACTTTTTACAAGTTGTTATTGATCAAAAAGGACTTGCGATCGGTTCGAGAAAAATTACCGTATCGACGAGTGGTATTGTTGGAAAGATTTACGAATTCACTGATCGTAAGTTACACGTTAATTTAGCCATTTCATTACATGCACCAAACGATGAACTTCGTACAAAGATTATGAAAATTAATCGTGTATATCCAATTGAAAAACTAATGGAATCGATTAAATACTTTTTAAAAACAAACCGTAGAATTATGCTTGAATATATATTATTAAAAGGTGTAAATGATCAACAACAACACGCACTTGAACTTGCCGATCTACTAAAAGATATTCCGCAAGGTGCAGCGGTTAACTTGATCCCTTATAATCCCGTCGATGAACACGATCAATACCAAAGAAGTGAACAGAAAGATGTCATAGGCTTCTACGAGACATTGAGAAAGAAAGGCATTATTTGTAGTATTCGCCAAGAACATGGGACAGATATTGATGCAGCTTGCGGACAATTACGTAGTAAGCAAATGAAAGAGGAAAAATCGAATATATAATTATTAACCATTTAACAATAACTAGCACTATTAGTTATTGTTTTATTTTTTATGGAAAAAGATTCTTTAATATTGTAATAAACTAAAGTGTTGAATTGTAGATAGAATTGAATTATAATTCCGAATATAATTATTATTCTTGTAGAGTTTTTTAGGAGGCGTATTATTTTGGAACAAGCGGTCAATTGGCTTAATGGTATTTTATGGAGTGACCCTGTCATTTATATTTGTTTAGCGGTAGGGTTACTATTTTCAGTGTTAACTCGCTTTTTGCAAGTTCGTCACATTAAAGAAATGGTGAAACTGATGTTTCAAGGAAAAAGCTCAAAAGCGGGTATTTCTTCTTTCCAAGCAATGTCAATTGCCCTTTCCGGTCGTGTCGGGACAGGTAATATTGCTGGAACAGCGACAGCAATTGCTTTTGGGGGACCTGGTGCAGTATTTTGGATGTGGGCTATTGCATTTATTGGGGCTTCAAGTGCATTCGTAGAATCCACTTTAGCGCAAATTTATAAAGTGAAGCAAGATGGGCAATATCGAGGAGGACCTGCCTATTATATTGAAAAGGGGATCGGATCGAAATGGTTTGCAGTAGCATTTGCTTTATCAGCGTTACTTGCGATGAGCGTTCTTCTTCCAGGAACTCAATCTAATTCAATTGCTACGGGTTTAAAAAATGCTTTTAACATTACCCCTAATGTTACTGGAATTATTCTTGTTGTAATTATTGGTCTTATTATTTTTGGTGGTGTGAAAAGGATTGCGAATGTAGCCCAACTAGTTGTTCCTTTTATGGCATTAGCATATATATTGATTTCTTTTGTCATTATTGCGATGAATATTTCGGAGTTACCGGGAGTTCTTTCATTAATATTTAAGAGTGCATTTGGTGCAGATGCAGCATTTGGTGGTATGATCGGTATGGCTATCTCGTGGGGGGTAAAGCGTGGTATCTTCTCAAATGAAGCAGGTCAAGGAACAGGACCTCATGCTGCAGCAGCAGCAGAAGTATCTCACCCTGCAAAACAAGGGTTAGTTCAAGCGTTTTCTGTATACATTGATACGTTACTCGTTTGTTCGGCCACGGCCTTTATGATTTTATTTACAGGTATGTATAATACGGTAGGTGCGGATGATACAATCATATATAGAGGCTTAGCTGGAGTAGAGCCAGGACCAGGGTATACTCAAGCTGCCATCGAATCTGCCCTTCCAGGATTTGGATCTTCTTTCGTTGGTATAGCGTTATTTTTCTTTGCCTTCACAACCATTATGGCTTATTACTATATTGCGGAAACAAATATTGCTTACTTAACTTTCGGTAAGAATAACAAGTTGCCAATGTTTCTTTTAAAAGTCGTTCTTCTATTTGCTACTTATTATGGTGCTATCAGGAAAGCAGATTTAGCTTGGACGTTAGGTGATATTGGTGTTGGACTAATGGTATGGTTAAATCTCATTGCCATTTTACTATTAGCAAAACCAGCGTTAGTTGCGCTAAAAGATTACGAGAAACAAAAGAAACAAGGACTTGATCCTGTTTTTAACCCAGAGAAACTCGGGATTAAAAATGCTGATTATTGGGTTAATGAATACGATAAAAATAATAACGACAAAGAAAAGTTAACTAGCTAAAGCAAAAGAGCAGTCACTATTATGGCTGCTCTTTTGCTTTATTTATCTCATTTGGTTTTAGTGTTTTGAAGTAAATACTTACAACGCAATACGCCTCAAGTCTTAGTCAAAATATATCTTAGGGTGATTATGTGGAAGTGCAAATGTAGGTAAGATAGAGTCAAGAAGGGAGGCAAATTACATGAGAAAATTAGGATTGTTTATATTAGCTGGTATTGCTGCGATTATCTTACTTGTAAATATAGGACCGATCGTCCTTTTGGGTCTTAGCTTAGTTATTCTTTACTATGCTTTCAAAGGTTTTATGAAGGCAGATACATCACTAAGTAAAATTGTTTGGGCGATATTTGGGTTAATCTTGTTAACGATAACCGCTTCAAATGTTCCGGCCCTCGTCGGTTTAGTTGCAGCGGTCATTCTTTATTTCGTGTACAAAAAATGGAATGAAGATGGTGTAACATTTTCAAATGCTGAAAAAGAAAAAGATCCATTTGTCAATTTTGAAAAAGAGTGGGAAGAATTAAAAAGAAACTTTTAAAAACAAAGGAGTGCTATAGAGATGTGTAATTTATTTTCGAGAATTAAAAATACGATATCAGCAGATATTCATGAAATGTTAGATGAAAAAGAACAAAAAAACCCAATTGCGGCTTTAAATCAATATTTACGTGAATGTGAAAAGGAAGTAGAAAAAGTCAGAAAGTTAGTTGAGCGACAATATCTATTAAAGGAGCAATTTACTCGAGAATACAATGAAGCACGTCAATTAGCTGATAAGAGAAAATATCAAGTAGAGATTGCATCGCGGGCAGGAGAAATAGAATTAATGCAGTTTGCTATTAATGAACAAACCCAGTTTGAAGAACGAGCACAACGATTGAAAAGTGCTTTAGAGCAAGCGAGTATTCATTTACAAGAATTAGAACAAAAATATGAAGAAATGAAGCATAAATTAAAAGATATGCATATTAGGCAAATGGAATTAATGGGAAAAGAGAACATCACGCGTGCAAACTATCGATTGAATCAAATGTTAGATGGAAATAGCTATACTGGAAAAGTAGGTTCACGTTTCGAAGAGATGGATCGATATCTTGATCGGCTCGAACATCAAGCGAACTCACGATATCATCGTCATACAATAGATGGTCGCATTGCTCAATTGGAGAAACAGTTAAAGAATGAAGAAAATCATTCAATTTCTGAGTGAAAACATGATATATTTTAATAGGTAATAATAGAACGACTAGGGGTGACATGGATATGAAGTGTCAGCCCATTACATATCTTACGAGGAGGAGAGACCGAAATGGATAATCATCAAAAAACAGACTACATTAGCTGGACGGTCTTAATAGGACTACTTCTTCTCGTAGTGGAACTTACTTTTTTTAATAAAGGTTTAATTTTTTCGGTAATTTTTTCAGGGATGTTACTTTACTTTGGTGGGAAAAGGCTTGGTAGTTCAATTGGAAAATTGTTTTTTGCTTTAGGATGTCTTGTTCTTTTTTTCACCACTATTAATATGATCGTTTTTAAATTTTTAGTTTTTGCTATTATAGCTTATATTTTATTTCATTTCTTTAAATCGAAAAGTCGACCGATCATGATTGAGCCAGTTATGAAGGAAAATCTTTCATTTAATGAAGCAAGAGTGATTCGGCGACAATCGTTATTGAAGAATATCTTTTTAGGAAAACAAAAGACTCCGGAGGATATTTTTGAATGGGAAGATGTAAATATTCAAACTGGAATTGGTGATACATGGATAGATTTAAGTAATACGGTTCTACCTAAAGATGAAGCTGTCATTTCAATTCGTAATTTTATTGGGAATATTCAAATTCTCGTTCCGTATGATATAGAGATCAGTGTTTCTCATTCTGTAATTACGGGAACAACAATTATTTTTGATCAGGCTGATGAAAGGTTATTTAATCAAACATTACATTACCGTACAGAAAATTATGCAATCGCTCAACGTAAAATAAAAATCATCACTTCTATGGGGGTTGGAAGATTAGAGGTGAAGAGAATATGAGGATGATTCAGAAACAGTTGCTCTGGAGCATATTGTTTTCTTTACTTCTTTTTTCTTTGTTTATCATTATCTATTTTTTTGCTTTTCCAGTTCAAAACTGGGAGGTACTTATCGAAAGAAAGGTTTTTGATATACCTATATTGATCTTTAGTCCTGGGGTTGCTATTACGATGGGGATTATTTTTGGGTTTGTAAATAGTATGGCATTTAAAAAGAAAGTTGAAATCATGGAAGAGTCACTTTATGAGCTTGAACATGGCCGATTGATTGATGATGGGAAACTTGTTGAGGCAGAGGGACTAGAAACCGTAATTAGTAGAGTCAAAAATATTCATAAGCTGATGGCTGAGCAAGTAAAGGTTGCTCAAAAGCTAGCCAGTGAAAAAGTAATCGATCAAGAAAAACAAATTCAAAAAATTGTTTCAGAGGAGAGGAATCGTTTAGCTAGAGAACTCCATGATTCAGTTAGTCAACAGCTTTTTGCTGCATCAATGTTGATGTCCGCTATTACGGAAACGAAGAATGACACCGGTAGTGGTGAAGTGCGCCAACTTAAGCTCGTAGAAGAAATGATTCATCAATCTCAGCTAGAAATGAGAGCTTTATTACTACATTTACGACCGGTACCGTTGAAAGGTAAGTCGTTGCAAGAGGGTATGAAGGAGTTACTAGGGGAATTAAAGCAAAAAGTTCCAATGGAAATATCTTGGAAAATTGAAGATGTTCCATTAGAAAAAGGGTTAGAGGATCATTTATTTCGAATACTCCAAGAATCTGTATCTAACACACTTCGTCACTCGAAAGCCACTAGCTTAGAAGTTCTGTTGATCAATCGTGATGATTTAATTATTTTGCGTATTGTTGATGACGGTATTGGCTTTGATATTAACGAGGAAAAAGCGGGTTCTTACGGATTATCTAATATGAAGGAAAGGGCCAAGGAAATTGGTGGCACTTTTAAAGTAGTAAGTATAAAAAATAAAGGAACACGTTTAGAGGTTAAGGTTCCGCTAATGAAAGGTGACTAACAAATGATAAAAGTGTTGTTTGTAGATGATCATGAAATGGTAAGGATTGGTGTAACCTCTTATTTATCTGCACAGCCTGATATTGAAGTGGTAGCAGAAGCTGATAATGGTGCCCGAGGTGTTGAACTTGCCTTACAACTTCGTCCAGACATCATTTTAATGGACTTAGTCATGAAGGAAATGGATGGTATAGAAGCAACTAGGAGGATAATTGAGGCGTGGCCTGAAGCAAAGGTCATTATTGTTACAAGCTTTCTTGATGATGAAAAAGTGTACCCTGCATTAGAAGCAGGTGCTACAAGTTATATGCTAAAAACATCGAAGGCAAGTGAAATTGCAAATGCCGTTAGAGCAACATTTGCAGGCCAAACTGTATTAGAGCCTGAAGTGACAGGTAAAATGATGACAAAAATGCGTCAAAAAAAAGTGAAACATCCTCATGAACAGCTAACTGAACGAGAAATTGAAATATTGCTCTTGATAGCTGAGGGAAAAACCAATCAGGAAATAGCTGATACAGTATTTATCTCCTTAAAAACAGTCAAAGTTCATGTTAGTAATATACTAGGTAAGTTAGAAGTAAATGATCGTACACAAGCTGTTATTTACGCATTTAAACATGGCTTGGTAAAATAAATTTGAAACGCAGGAGCTATTCTCGCCCTGCGTTTTTGGCGTGTTAGAATAACGATCTGTTATTTGCGAAGAAGAGTTCTGTCTTGAAAATTGGAAATGAATTTAAAGTTTTATTAGTTTTAAAATTTAGTAGTATAATAAAGTTTATTGAAATAATCAGAAGCTCCTTTATCGTAAACTGTAATTAGATTAATTTCTTACTACATATGAGTAGGTTAAAAAATACGGTATTGTAAAATGAAGTAATTCACAATTGTTAGGTGGGGTTCTTTAGATGACGATCTTTTATCAAGTTGTTTTACCAGTTATTCTTGTGTTTTCTGTGGGTTTTGCTGTACAAAAGTGGAAAAAGGTAGAGTTGAAATCAATTTCAACAGTAGCTATTTATATTATGACACCAGCGCTTGTTTTTCGAACATTTTACGGTACGAAGTTAGATGTCCAACATTTTTATATGGTTGCATTTGCATTGGGACTTTTATGTATTCTTATAGTAATAAATAAAATATATACGAAACTGACAAAACAATCTGCTTCCCTAGAAAGTGGTTTAATTCTTTCAACTTCTTTTATGAATGCAGGAAACTACGGAGCGCCAATTATTTTATTTGCCTATGGTGATGCTGGTTTTGCATTTGCAGTCTCGTTCATGGTACTCCAATCAATTATCATGAATTCATTTGGAGTGTATTATGCGGCTCGTGGAGGAGCAGGTGTCAGGATGGCAATTCGTTCTGTATTTGAAATGCCAACGACATATGCAGTTATCATTGCCCTTTTATTAAAGGCGCTAAACGTCCAATTGCCAAGCAATCTATTAAATACTGTCAATATTATTGCAGAAGCGGCGATTCCAACGGTAATGATAATTTTAGGCATGCAGATAGCAAATATTAAATGGGGAAATTTTCAATGGGGTAGTATAACCTACGGGGTGGTCATGAGATTATTTGTTTCACCATTTATTGCATTTCTCATTACACTTATGTTCCCATTTGATCCACTTCTTGCTAAAGTGTTAATCGTATCGGCTGCGATGCCATCAGCGGCTACGATAGTAATGTATGCTGTTCAGTTTGATTCTGAACCTAGGTTAGTTTCTACTATTACTCTAATAACTACACTAATCAGTATCATAACAATTACTATTCTTATTGGCATTTTAGGTTAATTGGATATATGTTAGAGTTGGAATAAATAACTTACTATTAAAATTTTTTTAATTAAATAGCTGAAGCAACAAAAAAAGGTACGTTTCGACACAGAAACGTACCTTTCGCATTTTGTGAAGTGAAAGCGTTTAATTGTTAAATAAGATAACGGTGCACGTTAGAAAATATCACATGACTTAAGTGTAAACTGTTAACAAAAGCCTAGACTCATTGACTGTATTGGGTTTCGGTAATAATATTTAGCTAATCTTACACAACGTTCTTTAAGTGGAATGGAAGTGTTGTAAGAAAATCTACAAAACTTTGAAGGTGGAAAGGAGGATTATATGAAACTCACGCAAAAAGAGGGGTGTTCGAGTAAAAAAACTCAATCAGGATGTGTGTCAGTGTCAACCAATACTCGGTTTGACTTAGATGAAAAGATTAGTAACCATCCTTGCTACAGTGAAGATGCACACCACTACTTCGCCAGGATGCACGTTGCAGTAGCTCCAGCATGTAACATTCAATGTAACTATTGTAATAGGATGTATGACTGTGCAAATGAAAGTCGACCAGGCGTTGTAAGTGAAGTGCTGAAGCCTGAAGAAGCAGTAAAAAAATCGTTAGTCGTTGCGGGAGAAATTCCACAGTTATCAGTAATAGGTATTGCTGGCCCAGGAGACCCCTTAGCTAATCCTGAAAAAACATTGGCCACTTTCAAAGGAATTCGAGAGCAAGCGTCTGATCTCCGTTTATGCTTAAGTACAAATGGATTGAAATTAATGGATTACATTGATGAAATTCAAGCGTTAGACATTGAGCATGTAACGATTACCATTAATGCGATAGATCCAGAAGTTGGAAAAGAAATATACTCTTGGATTTATTATAACGGTAAACGTTATAAAGGGCTTGAAGCAGCGGAAATCTTAATTAGACAACAACTCGCAGGGTTAGAGGCTTTAACAGAAAGAGGAATTTTATGTAAAGTTAATTCTGTTTTAATTCCTGGTGTAAATGACTTACATCTAAAAGAAGTCTCGAAAGTTGTAAAAGAGAAAGGTGCTTTTCTTCATAATATAATGCCAATCATTGTTGCTGAAGATACAGAATTTGCAAGAAGAGGTATCCGAGAGCCATTAGCAGAGGAGTTAAATGAATTAAGGAGCTCCTGTTCTGGAGACATGAAGATGATGAAGCATTGTCGTCAATGTCGGGCAGATGCTGTAGGGTTGTTAGGTGAAGATCGAAGTGAGGAGTTTACAAAGGAACACTTAGAAACTATGACATCTCGCTATGATCCAATCAAAAGAAGTGAACATCAAGAAGAGCTTTTACAAAAGATTTTCAATAATAGAGCTAGTAGAAAACGAAGGGAGGCGAAAGGGGCATCTTACGCGGGGCAAACCAAAAATCAAATCATTCGTTTTGCGGTAGCTTCAAGGGGAGATGGAAAAGTAAATTTATTTTTAGGGCAAGCAAAAGAATTTATGATTTATGAAGTCGAAAATCAGCAAGTAAGATTTGTAGGCATTCGTAAATTGCTTTCATACTGCAAAGGGAAATCCAGTTGTAGTCAAGATGGAGCAGATACAATGCCGGAAGTTGTTAACACAATTAAAGATTGTCAAATGTTAGTCTGTGCAGGGATTGGTGAAGGAGCAAATAAATTCTTGAATGATCAAGGAATCATTCCAATCGTTCAAGAGGGGGATATTGAAGAAGTATTACTTCAATCAAGTGTGTTTTATCAATATTTTTACCATGGATCTACCTATGCTACAGCTTCCGTTAATTAACTTCATTCACTTAACCAAGTAAGAATTACTAAAAATTATTAAAAAAATTAAGGAGATGATTTACATGCGTCAAATAGCTTTCTACGGTAAGGGTGGTATTGGTAAGTCTACGACTTCTCAAAATACGTTAGTTCAATTAGCAAAAAATTATGGTCAAGAAATCATGATCGTTGGTTGTGACCCGAAGGCTGACTCTACGAGACTAGTATTAAATACAAAAATGCAACAAACTGTTTTATCTTTAGCTGCTGAAAAAGGAACAGTTGAAGATTTAGAACTACATGAAGTAGCGCAAAATGGTTTTGCTGGCATTGAATGTGTTGAGTCTGGTGGGCCAGAACCAGGTGTAGGGTGTGCAGGTCGAGGAATTATCACATCTATTAACTTCCTTGAAGAAGAAGGCGCTTATGAAGGAAAAGACTTTATTTCTTATGACGTATTAGGGGACGTTGTTTGTGGTGGATTTGCGATGCCAATCCGTGAAAATAAAGCCCAAGAAATTTACATCGTATGTTCTGGTGAAATGATGGCAATGTACGCAGCTAACAACATTGCAAAAGGGGTATTAAAATATGCACACAGTGGTGGCGTTCGTTTAGGTGGTTTAATTTGTAACAGCCGTAACACAGACCGAGAAGCAGACCTTATTACAGAGTTAGCAAGACGATTAAATACTCAAATGATCCATTTTGTTCCTCGTGACAATATTGTACAGCATGCTGAGTTAAGAAGAATGACAGTTGCTCAATATGCTCCTGAAAGTCAACAAGCAAAAGAGTACGATATGTTAGCTAAGAAAATTTTAGATAATGATATGATGACAATTCCTACGCCAATCGAAACTGATGAGTTAGAAGGACTATTAATGGAATTCGGTATTATTGAGGATGAAGAAACTCAACTTAAAAAATTAGCAGCAAAAGAAGCAGCTAGTCAGTAATAATCATTGCACATTAAAAGGCACTGTAGAGGAGGTTTCACATGGCAAAGGTGTTGGATGAAAAACAAAAACTAATAGATGAAGTATTAGAAATCTATCCTGATAAAGCAAAAAAAGATAGAAAGAAACACTTTGACATTAATGATGAAGAAAAAATTGAAACATGTAAAGGGGCAATTGTCTCAAATAAAAAATCTCGTCCTGGTGTTATGACACCTCGTGGCTGTTCTTATGCTGGATCCAAAGGGGTTGTATGGGGTCCGATTAAAGATATGGTTCATATTAGTCACGGTCCAGTTGGCTGTGGTCAATATAGCTGGGGAACACGTCGTAACTACGCTAATGGTGTATTAGGTATTGATAGCTTTGGTGCTATGCAAATAACGAGTGATTTCCAGGAAAAAGACATTGTCTTTGGTGGAGATAAAAAGTTAGATAATCTTTGCGATGAAATTACTGAGATGTTCCCATTAGCAAAAGGTATTTCAGTACAATCTGAGTGTCCTGTTGGGTTAATCGGTGACGATATCGAAGCAGTTGGAAAGAAAAAGACAAAAGAATTAGAAATGCCAGTTATTCCAGTTCGTTGTGAAGGTTTCCGTGGTGTCAGCCAATCGCTAGGTCACCATATCGCTAATGATGCGATCCGTGACCACGTATTAGGAACACGTGAATTAGAGGAAACAGGCCCATATGATGTTGCGATTATTGGTGACTATAATATCGGCGGTGATGCTTGGGCTTCACGTATTCTCCTAGAAGAAATGGGGTTACGAGTAATCTCTCAGTGGTCTGGTGACGGAACACTGAATGAATTATCGATTACACATAAGTCTAAGTTGAATTTAATTCACTGTTATCGTTCCATGAACTATATTTGTAAAACATTAGAAGAGCAATATGGTATCCCGTGGATGGAATATAATTTCTTTGGTCCAACCAAAACAATTGAGAGTCTTAGAATGATTGCTGCTGAATTCGATGAAAAAATTCAGGAAAATTGTGAAAAACTCATTGCTAAATATCAAGATGAAATGGATGAAGTTATTGCCAAATATCGTCCTCGTTTAGATGGAAAGAAAGTAATGCTTTTAGTTGGTGGTCTTCGTTCTGGTCATACAGTTGGCGCTTATGAAGATTTAGGGATGGATATTGTAGGAACAGGATACGAATTTGCTCATAATACAGAGTACCAAAAAGCTTACAAAGATACAAAAGAAGGAACAATCATTTACGATGATCCGACTGCACTAGAGTTAGAACTATTAGCGGAGAAGCTAGATATTGATCTCATGGGATCTGGTATTAAGGAAAAGTATGTATATCATAAGATGGGTGTGCCGTTTAGACAAATGCACTCATGGGATTATAGTGGACCATACCATGGTTTTGATGGCTTCAAAATATTTGCACGTGACATGGATATGGCTATTAACAGTCCAACTTGGGATTTAATTAAATCTCCATTTTAAAAAGAGAGGTGAGAAAAGATGACAAAAAAGCTTGAACTAAAAGACCATAATACTTTATTTAAAGATCAAAAATATATTGACCAAGCTGAGAATAAGAAAATATTTGAAACAGCTTGTTCTACTGAAGAAGTTGAAAAAATTAAGGACTACACGAAAACTGAAGAGTATAAGGAAAAGAACTTCGCTCGTACAGATTTAGTCATTAATCCAGCTAAAGCCTGTCAGCCTTTAGGGGCTGTCTTGGCTGGGCTAGGGTTTGAAAAGACACTACCATTTGTTCAAGGTTCACAAGGTTGTGTATCTTATTTCCGTAGCCACTTTGCAAGACACTTTAGAGAGCCTGTACCAACAGTTTCTTCTTCGATGACAGAAGATGGAGCAGTATTTGGTGGAATGCGAAACTTAATCGACGGTTTAGAAAACTGTACGAAAATGTATAAACCAGAAATGGTTGCTGTTAGTACAACATGTATGGCTGAGGTAATTGGTGATGACTTACAAGCCTTTATCGGGAATGCTCGAACAGAAGGAGTAATAAGTGAAGATTTTCCAGTGCCGTTTGCACACACACCAAGCTTTGTCGGATCTCACCTAACTGGTTATGATAGCATGCTAAAAGCAATTCTAAGTAACTTAAGTGAGAAGGCGACAATTGATAAAGAAGTCAAAACTGAAAAAATTAATATTATTCATGGTTTTGATACGTATACAGGAAATTTCGCTGAAACGAAGCGAATTCTGGATCTGTTCGGTGCTGATTATACGTACCTTTGTGACTATAGTGAAAACTTAGATTCACCTGCAGATGGTGATTATAAGTATTACTATGGTGGAACAAAGCTAGAAGATGTACCAAAAGCTGCTCAAGCACAAGGGACTTTATCGTTACAAAAATATTCAACTAAAAAAACGATGAAGTATATCGAGAAAAAATGGAAGCAATCTGTTTCAGTTTCTTCAACACCAATCGGTATCACTCAGACTGATAATTTAATTAAAACTATTAGTGAAATGACAGGTTTACCGATACCTGAAGAACTTAAACTAGAACGTGGACGCATTGTTGATGCTATGACGGACTCTCACACTTACGTACATGGGAAGCGAGTGGCCATGGCGGGAGATCCAGATTTACTACTTGGTTTAATCTCATTCTGTTTAGAAGTAGGAATTGAACCAGTGCACGTCGTTTGTACAAACGGTGATAAGAAGTTCTTAGAAGAAGCAGAAACATTATTAGCTTCTAGTCCTTATGGTCTTGACGCTAAGGTTTATATTGGAAAAGACTTATGGCATCTACGTTCGTTATTGTTTACTGATCCAGTAGATTTTGTTATTGGTAGTACGCATATGAAATTTAATGCCAAAGATGCTGATATTCCTTTAGTGAGAATTGGTTTCCCAATCTTTGATCGTCACCATATGCATAGATACCCTATTATTGGGTATCAAGGAACACTCAATGTGTTAACACAAATTGTAAATACCTTGTTAGATAATCTAGACAAGGATGCTGCTGGATTTAACTTTGATGTAGTAAGATAGGGGTGAGGAAACAAGAGGGGGTTTGAGTGATGAATCATAATGTAAAAGAAGCTTTTCAAGAACCTGCTTGTGAACATAATCACACGCCAAAGGCGAAGCAAGGTTGTGCGAGGCCCAAACCAGGCGAAGCCGCTGGTGGCTGTTCCTTTGATGGAAGCCAAATCACTCTACTTCCAATTACTGATGCTGCTCACATTGTTCATGGTCCAATAGCGTGTGCTGGAAACAGCTGGGGAGGAAGAGGTAGCCTGTCATCAGGCCCTCTTCTTTACCAATATGGACTAACTACTGATTTGTCAGAACAAGACATCATTATGGGGGGAGAAAAGAAGTTAAAGTCTGCTATTAGTGAAGTAATAGCTAGATTTCAACCACCGGCCATTTTTGTTTATGCAACTTGTGTGACGTCATTAATTGGTGATGATTTAGACTTTGTTTGCAAGAATGAAAGTAAGAAGTGGAATATACCGATCATTCCAGTAAATAGTCCAGGTTTTGTAGGAAGTAAAAACTTGGGTAATCGATTAGCCGGTTATTCTTTGCTGCAACATGTAATTGGAACAGGGGAGCCCAAAAAAGTCACAGACTACGATGTAAATGTTATTGGGGAATACAACATCGCTGGAGAATATTGGGATGTTAAAGAGTTATTTGATCAAGTCGGAATAAGAGTATTATCGAAAATTACTGGAGATGGTAGGTATAGAGAAATAACTTATGCTCACAGAGCTAAAGTAAATATGGTTGTGTGTAGTAGGGCATTAATAAGTCTTGCGCGTGAAATGGATGAAAAATACAAAATACCATATTTTGAAGGTTCTTTCTATGGTATTAAGGAAACGAGTTTTTCACTCCGACAAATTGCTTATTTAATTGGGGATCGAACACTAGAAGCCAAGGTTGATGAACTTATTTATGAGGAAGAAGAAAAAGTTTTTTCTGAATTACTTACGCATCGTCAATTTTTAAAAGGGAAAAAAGCAGTTCTTTATACTGGTGGAGTAAAAAGTTGGTCTATTATTTCAGCTTTAAAAGAACTAGGAATAGAAGTAGTAGGTGTAGGTACGAATAAAAGCACATTAGAAGATATATCTAAAATAAAAGAAAGAGTTGGCTTTGACTGTGTTCTTATTGAAAAAGGTGGGGCTAAGGAAATTTTGAATGTCATTCGAAATAAACAAGCTGATATTTTAATAGCCGGTGGTCGTAATATGTATTTAGCGATCAAAGAACAAATACCTTTTTTAGATATTAACCAAGAACGTCATACCGCATATGCCACATATAAAGGTATACGACGACTTGCAAACGACCTAGTTCATTCCATACAACATCCAATATGGAAAATAACTAAGTATAAAGCTCCTTGGGTAGGTGATAACGATGGCTACTAATCTATCAAAAAAGTCAGTTTCTATTAATCCGTTAAAAGTTAGCCAACCTTTAGGTGGAACGTTAGCTATGCAAGGATTTTATAAATCAATTCCAATTATTCATGGTTCTCAAGGATGTGCAGCTTTTATAAAAGCGTTAATGACAAGGCACTTCAGAGATCCGATAAGCATTCAAACCTCAGCACTTCAAGAAATGAACGTGATTTTCGGTGGTGTTGAAAATTTATATGAAGCTATTGATAATGTCATTGAAAAACACGACCCAGATATTATTAGTGTTCTTAGTACTAGTTTAACTGAAGTTGCCGGTGATGATATTCAAGCAAATATTAAGGATTATCTAAAGAAGAATTATCGTGAGAATAGACTAGTGGTAGGTGTTTCCTTACCAGATTTTGTTGGGTCTCTAGAAAGTGGTTATAACCAAACTGTAGATGCGATTGTTAGTGCTGTACTAGAACAAACAAAATCGAAAGTACCAAAAGTAAGGTTAAATCAACGAATTAATTTGTTGGTAGGCTCACATTTAACACCGGCAGATGTAATTGAATTAAAAGATATCATTACATCTTACGGTTTTGAAGTTATTGCAATTCCGGACTTATCCACATCATTATCAGGCCACTTGCTTGAAGGGTTTACGTCATTAAGTCGTGGAGGAGTTCCATTAGATTACTTAGAGCAATTAGTTACAGCAAAGTATACTATTGCAGTTGGAGCAAGTATGCAACCTATTGCAGAGAAAATATTTGCCTATACCGGTATACCTTTTCAGGTTTTCCCGAGTGTGACTGGGTTACTAGCGACTGATGCATTGTTTACATTCCTTCAATCGATAAGTCGAGAGAACGTACCTTTAAGGTATATGTTACAAAGAGAGAATTTGGTTGACGCAATGTTAGATGCGCATTTCTATTATTTAGGAAGTTCTGCTGTAGTAGCATTAGAACCAGATCATCTTTATTCTATTAGCTCGTGGTTACGAGAGATGGGGGTTGAGCTTAATCGGTTAGTAACAACTCATCATTCTCCAGTTATCCACAAATTAGGTGAAGAAGTGGTTATTGGAGATTTAGATGATTTAGAAGAGGGTGCTAGCAAAAATGACGTCTGGATCAGTAACTCGCAAGGAAAACAAGGGGCTATTCGAAAAGAATGTAGTTACTTGCCAATGGGTTTTCCTGTTTATCATATACTCGGCGCTGTGCATGCGACGTCAGTTGGTTACCGTGGAACACTTGAATTAGTAAATAAGGTAGGAAATTTATTAATGGAGAGAAAGGAGGAGCATAATCATGAAAGTAGCTTTTTCTTCAACGAATAGTACGGATATTGATGCTCATTTCGGACAGTGCCCTTTTTTTACAATTTACGAAATAAAAGATAATAATTATTCTCTTTTGGAAATTCGAAAAGTAAATGTTGAGTCTTTAAATGAGATGGACAGAATTGAAACTCGGGTAAATCTTATTAAAGATTGTAAGTTAGTTTTTCTTACACAAATTGGGCCAACTGCAGCGGCAAAAGTTACGAATAGTAAAATAATGCCTGTAAAAGTCACTGAAGATACAACAATATTTGAACAGATGGAACGTCTAGTAAATATGTTAAAAACTAAGCCGCCGATATGGCTGGCTAAAGCTATGGCAAATAGTTAGCTAAAGGAGGCCAACTATGGATAATGCAGGGAATAGTTATTCATTTCAAGATTCTATACTACAAATTATTAATGCCTATGACATGTATGGTGTTTTTCAAAATCTATCTGATGAACAAAAATTAAATCGAGCCTTTTTATTAAGCGCTGATGAAAAGAAACAAATGGATTCCTGTGGACAAATTTCTGAACGTTTAAAAGCCCAAATCAATATTTTTTTTCAAGCAGTTGCTTTAAATGTTGAAAGGAAAACGAACAAGATGGTTAGTAGTATTGTAGAAATGAATAGTGAAGGTTTCGGAAGAGCTCTAATTTATTCGGGGAATTTAATTATGGTCAATAAAGCTATTCGTGGTACTCAACAACTTGCCTTTACAAATATGGAAAGGGCCTGTAAACAAGGTGATAAAATTTCTGAATTAGCTGTAAAAACTTTAGATAGGTATTCCCATCTTACTAGTTAAATTATAGAGGGCTTGATTAAAGATAATAAGATTTCCTATGAATAGAGGTGAGTCAGATGCAGGTGAATTGGAAGCAAAATAGTATACAGGATCCATTTGATCGTTATAGTAGACAGTTAAAGCTACTTGGTAAAGATGGTCAAGAAAAGTTAAAGAAGTCAACTGTTTTTATCGGTGGTATAGGGGGGTTAGGTGGTACGGCAGCTGTCTATTTAGCTGCAGCTGGTGTAGGAAAGCTTATTATTGCCCATGAGGGTGTGATTGTACTTCCAGACTTAAATAGGCAAATCTTGATGGATAACGAAAAGCTAGGCGAAGAGAGAATGAGTTGCGCTATTGAAAGTCTTAAGCGAATTAATCCAGAAGTAGAAGTAGAGGGCTATGCTGAACGTATTGAGTTTCATAAAGCAAAGCCATGGGTTGAAAAGTCTGATATTGTCATCGATGCTAGATATGACTTTCCAGAACGATATGATCTAAACCGTCTAAGTGTTGCATGTGGGAAACCGATGGTTGAAGCTGCTATGTATGGATTTGAACTCTCTTTAATGACAGTAATTCCCGGTGAGACGGCATGTTTAGCATGTATCTACCCAGAGCAAAAACAAGATTGGGAACCATTAGGATTTCCAGTGTTAGGTGCTACTTCAGGGGTGGCAGGGTGCCTTGCTGCTATTGAAGTAATCAAGCTTATTACTGGGATTGCACCACCATATATTAATAAACTTTATCGTTTGAATACATTGACGCTAGAGCCATATACGGTTTCTCTAAAAAGAAATTCAGAATGTACTCACTGTAAGGGAGTAGAGAGGAGGGGGAAGGAACATGAATATAGAGCAGCTACATGATGCTGAAGATTTTTTCCGTTTTTACAAAGTACCATTTGATCCAAAAGTAGTCCGGGTTACTCGTTTACACATTTTAAAACGTTTTAGACAATACCTAGAACAGGAAAGTTTAGTCGAAATTGTATGTGAATCTGATGCCGAAACTTGGAATGAGCAGAGGGAACTTTTTAAGAAAGCTTATGAAGACTTTGTTACCTCATCACCACTCGTTGAAAAGGTATTTCCTGTTTTTCAACAACAATCTGCATTTTTTTCATTAGATATGTTAAAGAAAGGTGATAGCTAATGTTATATAAATACGATTTAGACGAAAGAGTTGTTATCACAAAAGATTTACGTAATGATGGTACAGTTCCTAATTATGAAAGAGGAGAAATAATTGTTAAAAAAGGTACAGAAGGCGTCGTAGTAGACCATGGGTATTTTTTACAAGATATTCTGATTTATTCTGTTTACCTGAGTGGAGGATTTATTGTAGGTTGTATGGAAAGGGAATTGCAATCCCTAGATAAGGAGGAAACGGTATGATCAGATTATCACAAGAAGCAGAAAAAAAAGCAATGGAATTGTTTGATCATCCAAGTAATAAAGGTTATATAGGTTTTCGGATAATAGCAAGGATGAATGGTTGTAATGTTAACTATGAGATGACACTAGCAGATATAAAAAGACCTGGAGATGCAGTTGTAGAACAGGGCTTTATGAAAATATTTATGGATATTGATTCTTTTCATATGCTAACGGGTGCAGTAATTGAATATGTGAAACAAGGGGACAGTGAAGGATTTATGATTCTTCAAAAATCATCTCCGTGTTCCGCATGTAAGGTATCAAGTTTAGGTAATTGCTCGTAAAATTGAAAAAAATTCTCTGATCATAGGTTACAAGGTAAACGAGCACATAAAGATAAGAAGATGATTAAGGAGTTGATCGAGAGTGATTCTAGCGAAGAAAGTTAGACTTCGACCAACAAAAGCGCAAGAACAAAAACTATGGAAATCTGTAGGTACGGCTAGATGGGCGTATAATTGGACATTGAATAAACAACAAGAAAACTATAAGCAAGGTGGTAAGTTTATTTCCAATGGAGACTTGAGGAAAGAGCTAACTGTGCTGAAACAGACAGAAGAATTCAAATGGCTCTACAATGTATCAAATAACATCACAAAGCAAGCTGTAAAAGATGCGTGTGATGCATATAAAAAATTCTTTAAAGCTCAAACGAAGTTCCCTAAATTTAAAAGCAGAAGAAACTCAAAAGCGTCATTCTATAACGATACAGAAAAATTAAAAGTGAAGAAAAATCTTGTTCTAATAGAAAAAGTAGGTTGGATAAAAACGAGCGAACAGCTTCCTACTGATGTAAAGTACAAAAACCCACGTATTAGTTTTGATAAAAAATACTGGTACATTTCAGTTGGGATTGAAACTGAAATTGAGCAAGTCGAATTTACAAACAGCATGATAGGAATTGATGTAGGAATAAAAAAACTAGCTGTTTGTTCCACAGGTCAAAACTTCAAAAATATCAATAAAACGAAAGAAGTAAAAAAGACCGAGAAACGGTTACGTCGGTTGCAACGTAGTGTTTCTCGTAAATATGAAATGAATGAGGAGGGAAACCGTTTTGTCAAAACAAGCAACATTATAAAACTCGAAAAGAAAGCGCAACGACTACACAGACGATTAGCTAATATTCGAACCAATCACATTCATCAGACGACAAATGCTATCGTGAAAACCAAACCTAGCAAAGTTGTCATGGAAGATTTGAATGTGAATGGGATGATGAAAAATCGTCACTTATCCAAAGCTGTAGCGAATCAAACGTTTTATGAGTTCATTCGCCAAATGAAATACAAGTGTCAGAAGTATGGAATTGAATTCGCACAAGTGGATCGTTTTTATCCATCATCCAAAACATGTTCATCATGTGGAGAGGTCAAGAAAGATTTAAACCTTTCTGATCGTACTTACTCATGTGACTGCGGGTTGAAAATTGATCGAGACTTGAATGCGGCTATCAATCTATCAAACTTTGGAAAATTAGCAGTCTAGTCACTCAAAAGACCCTGTTAATATGTAGGGTTCGTTGTACCCGAATTTACGCTTGTGGACTGTCACAACAAACGAGAGTAGCTTCGGCAAAATCGGACAGGCGGAAGCAAGAAAGAAACAAATATTTATAGAGTTTTATAATGTTTTGGCAACGGTTAAAGGATGAAACAGATAAAGTTTTGTGATACTACATTAAGGGATGGGGAACAAGCGGCTGGCGTTGTTTTCTCCTTACAAGAAAAGAAGGCAATCCTATCTTTACTAGCTGATGCTGGTGTTGAACAAGCCGAAATTGGTATACCAGCAATGGGGCTGGAGGAACAAAGAGATATACATTCATTAATTACTATGAATCTACCAATACAACTAATTACCTGGAATCGAGCTACGACTTCTGATATAGATGCATCAGTAAGTGCAGGTGCTAGCTGGACACACTTGTCTATTCCTACTTCAGATGTACAAATGCAAAGAAAGATGAACAGTAATAAAGAAGAGATTATGTATATGATTCAAAAGGTCGTAGAATATGCATTGAATAAAAACGTGGAAGTTTCGGTTGGCTTTGAAGATGCTTCAAGAGCTGATCATCACTTTTTAATTAAACTAATTGAGCAGCTATCTTCTATTGGGGTAAAACGTTTTAGATATGCAGATACAGTATCAGCGTTACAACCTTTTGATATGTATGAAAATATTGAAAGGATTATAAGGGCATATCCAAATATAGAGCTAGAAATTCATGCTCACAATGATTTTGGTTTAGCAACTGCTAACACTTTGGCCGCTGTAAAGGCTGGAGCCAAATGGGCAAGTACAACAATTATGGGATTAGGTGAAAGAGCTGGAAATGCACCGCTTGAAGAAGTTGTAATGGCATGGAAACATTTATATAAAGGAGAAACCGTCATTGATACAAGACTGTTTCATGCTTTAGCTCAAATAGTTTCAGAAGCTTCAGGAAGATTATTATCAGAATCTAAGCCGATCGTTGGATCTATGGTGTATGCCCATGAATCTGGTATTCATGTAGATGGGTTGCTTAAAAGTAGAGAAACATATCAAACTTTCGACCCGGTTGAAGTAGGTCAAGATCATTCTTTTCTATTAGGGAAGCATTCAGGACTAAGCTCTCTTCAATATTTTCTTGAAAAAGAAGGGATTTTAGTAGATAAAAATACTGGGAAAGAGCTTTTAAAGAGAGTTCGTAGTCTAGCTAATCATACAAAAAAAACAATCGAATTGACTGATTTAAAAAATTTGATCAATCAAACTGGATAAGTAGAAAAGTCGATGAAAAAAAGAATGATGTGACAATCTTTAAGGTGTAGTTAATAAAATGTAACGGCACTAAAATTAAACAACCCACTAAGGATTTGTGGTGAGGAGAAATTGATTCAAATTAATATGATAATTGAGTGAATTTCAATAATTACCAAAACTAAGCCACATAAATCTATATAATTTGTGAGTGGTTCGGTGCACTTAGATACAGTATCTTAGTGGGGAGAATAGTGAATTATGAAATTCATTAAATTAGATTAATAGTATTAGGAAAAGATAAAGGCTTTCAATTTATTTTGATGCAGCCTTTATCTTTTGTATTAACAAGACTTAAAAGTAATAATTTTTATTTTCCTGCTAAAGCGCAACGACTGGTCAGGTAACTTCCCCATTTTCGTAAGGTAAATAGCAAATTCGTCAAGGGTCTTCCACCCATCTTTAAACTAGGTAAAGGGCAAAAACTAACGGATAGTAGTTCACGGTTCTAAAATGAGTGCTTCTAACCGTGGTCTTCCTTCATAGATTCCGATTGCCGTAATAGTATAAGCTTCGTTTGCTCTAAGATTAGTGTTTCGAAGTGTTAAGATAACCTCATTTGTTCCAGCTTTTCGAACTTCAAGCGTAACTCTGCCAGGGTCTACTTCTATATAATCTGAAGCATTACCAAAAGAAATGTTTTCAAATAAAATATCTCCATCTTGCACGGCGATGTCTACTGCAGGGGTATTAGGCGATATGTGTAAAAACCTAACTTTAGACTTGTTTCTAGGGATATCGGTTGTATCGACAACAGGAACTAGCTGAATATTATTGAGGCGATCACTAGCAGCAACTGTATAGTTTTGGTCAGCTCCCACTTCAATAGTTTGACTTAGAACCGGATTTGTCGTTTGTCCGGCAGGATAAATTTCTACCTCATAAGATCCTGCTGGAATTTCTAGATAAGGGCTAATTTGATAATATGTCATATTATCAAAAGTTTTTTCGCCATTTACATAAACGTCAACAGCTGGAGCATCTGGTGAGGCGTGAAGTACACGGACCTTCGCAGTTGCTCTGTAATAATTTCTATTTTCTTCAAAATGTCTATAAAGTTGTTGCTGTGCTTGGAGTTGGCAAAGTTGTTGCATACACATGAAGTGCAACTGATAATAGTAAATATGCCTTTGAGGATCTAGATACTTATAATAATTAGCTAGTAAATCGTACATTGCCGCATTTTGAGCAACTATATTTGTAGGTTGATAAAAGTGATACATGCTTCCCTCTCCCTTCATTCATTACATACAAAAGTAAAATATGTATGTAATGGAAAAATGGGACTTTGTCCAACAATTTTTTAGATATTTAGTTGGATAAAGGCAGATCATCGGGAAAATAATGATCTTAATTCTTCTAAATATAAATTAATGTATTCAACTTCTTCTGTTTCATCCTTCGCATTTGTAGGTATTTTGTTAATTTGTTCAATGTATTCGTGTAAGCTCACGGTATCTTCTCCTCTATATATACCAATTTCTTTTTTAAACTTTTCAATATTTAATTTTACAAAATTGATACTTTCCCAATTATATTTTTTGAAAGTCTAATTGTTCTAGAAAATTACGTGTATTTCTTTGAAGCGCTTCGTGCTGATATCATTGTTATCAGTCTTTCTAAAATAACAACCTATTAAACTAACAATTTTTAAAAATTTATAGTTTTATTAATCGAACTAGTAGGCACGAACCTAAACCAATCTCCATATAATACAAAAAACGTTATTAGGAGAAATTATGGATGGACATTAATAATAACTTCTTATACACAGCTTCATTAAAAACAAAGGATGGAACGAAATGGGGGTATATTAATGAATCTGGTGAATTCGAAATTAAACCTCATTTTGATTTTGCAAATGACTTTCAAAGTAATGGATTGGCAGTTGTAAAAACGAAACAACGTTATGGTTGTATTAATGTTAAAGGGAATTTTGTCATACCACCGAAATTTGAAGCTATTAATGAATTTTCTGAAGGGCGGGCGACGGTTGTTTTAGATAATGGCTATCATGTTATAGATGAAAGGGGGTTACTATTAAACTCAAAACCATTTAATTTTATTAGTATGTATCAAGATGGTAGAGCGTTATTTTCAGATATTGATACAGACGGTAAATTTAAATACGGCTATTTGAACAAAGCAGGAAATGTCGTTATCCCTTTACAATATGAAATGGCTAGTGATTTTAAAGACGGTATGGCTGTTGTCAAAATCAAGGAAGATACTTTTTCGCTAATTGATATTAATGGTGGCGAAATTATATCATTTTTTTATAATTATGTAGGAAATTATGGAGAAAATATGCTCTCGTTTCGAAAAAATGTCAAAGGAAAGTATGGGTATGTAAATACAGAAGGAACTATTGTCATTCAACCCTCCTATACTAGTGCACAACCTTTTGAAAATGGGAGGGCGGTTGTAAATGCAGCAGAAGATTTCGGAAATAAGTTTGGTTTAATAAATAAAAAAGGTGCTTACATCATAAAGCCAATTTATAATGATATTACGATCCTAGGAGAACACCGAGTTGCGGTAGGCAAAGCTATAAACGAACAAAGACCATATCTTGGTTCAAAGTATGCTGTTGCAAATTGGAAGGGAGAAGTTCTCACAGATTTTAAATATAATCATATTTCTTTGTTTGATCAGGGAATTGCTTCTGTATCAGAAGATGAAAAAGCTTATTTTATCGATCGTTCAGGAAATAGGGCACGCGGCCTTCCTATTGTGAAAAACGCGGATAGTGTTACTTTAGTTGGGAAGTTAGTTCGTGTTCTTGAAAATACTAGAGTTAGCTACGTAGATAGAAAAGGAAAACTCATATGGAAACAAAATACAATCATTCCTTTAACAAAACGGTATCGTATCCTGGAAAAAAAATATAAACCTAATAAAGATTATGTTTTGTATTATCCTCAACTCGATGGCTTAAAAATTGGTGTCATCGAAATAGTCGTTAATAAAAGGCTAAAACTGTTATCAAAATTTAAAAAAATCGAACAAAACGAGCAACTAGATTATAGCTATACTGGTGATTTTAATGTGACCTTTTTTAAAAAAAATTTGCTCGTTATGGAGTTGTATGGTTATGAGTATTATTTTGGAGCAGCCCACGGAATGCCAAATAAAACTTTTGTCAATATAAATTTAATTAACGGTCGGTTTTATGAGTTAGAAAATCTGTTTAAAAAAGATAGTGATTACGTGGAACGCTTAAGTGAAATTATTGGACATATGATAAAAAATGATCCGAAGTATGACTATGTATTCCCAGGTGCTTATAAAGGAATATCTAAAAATCAGCCGTTTTATGTTGAAGAAGAATTTCTGGTTATTTATTTTGAACCTTATGAAATTGGCCCTTATGCAGCAGGCTTTCCAACATTTAAAATACCATTCTTAAAAATAATGGATATCATCGATACGAAAGGGGAATTTTGGCTTTCTTTTCATTGAACTACCAATATTTTAATCAAACTGATTTGTACTTAAAGGGCATAGGCCCCCACCTCTAAGCGTAGCGTAGGTGGGAACTTCCATTCAGGTGGAGTTGAGACTCCATCTGAATGGAAGTTGTTCTAGTGAATCTAGAACGAGTTCTCTTGAATTTGTTAGCTAAAGGAAGGATGGAGTATAATATATCATCCTTCCTTTTTGAATATTACTTCAATTCAACTCAATAATTTTAATTTTGAAAATACCGGTAAATGGTCAGAAGCATCACTTTTAATTACGTTAGCGCAATCGATAGTAAAATACTTGTTTACAAATATATAATCAATTTTGGATTTAGGTTTTTTAGAAGGGAATGTAAAATCGTTATTAGTGAAGCTACAATCTTGGTATTTTTTCACCATTTTTTTATAACTAGATGAATTAGGTTTTCGATTTAAATCGCCCATAATAATTAGCGGATATGCATCATCAGTTCCAAGGCAAAACTCTATTTGTCTATTGTGTAAGGTAGGGTGAAAGCTAAAGTGACCAACCAATACTTTCAGTTTTCTTTCATTTACATCAACTGTTGCTTCTAAAACAGACCTTGGTTCAGCTATCTTAGTAGACAAGCGAAAAATATTATTTGTGTGTTGAATTATCGGATAAATACTTAATAGGGCATTGCCATATTCCCTTGTTGTGTCCCATTTTAACGAGATAGCTGGTCCATAAACATAGAACATGTTCAATTCACTTGCTAACCAATTTGCTTGATCGACAAAATTACTTCTTCTTGAAAAAGATTTATCGACCTCATTTAAGCCAATAATTGAAGCTTTTGAATTTTTCAGTACTTCAGCAATGCGTTTTAAATTCACTTTCCCGTCCAAGCCACGACCATGACGAATATTCATACTCAATACAGATAATTTGATAATTCTCACCTCAGCAAGTGGAATAGCTATACACATATATTTTGTTCTGGATTTATTTTCATACAGGAATATATTAGTTAAATATTGATACTAAACAAAATGAAATAAATAATCTAAGCTACTAGGGTTAACAAAAACCCTCGCTTGATTAACAAGCGAGGGTAAGTTCCTTATTATTTTTTTGTTTCTTCTACAAGTGGATAAACTCCATTTTCATCGTGGATTTCTTTCCCGGTAATTGGTGGGTTAAATACACATACCATACGCATAGTTGTCTTTGCTCTTAGTAAATGCTCATCATTTTCATCAAGAGCATAAATGCTGTTTGCTGTAATTGGATGAACTTTATTATCTTTTAAAGTAACAACTTCACCTTCACCTTCAATACAATATACAGCTTCAAGGTGATTTTGGTACCAAATATGTGTTTCAGTTCCAGCTTTAATGACTGTGTCATGTACCGAATAGCCCATATTATCTTTCGCTAAAAGTAGACGACGACTAGTCCAGTTTTCACCTTTTACTTCTTGATCTGTTCCGATAATATCTTCTAATTTTACTACTTTCATTACTGTTCCTCCTCGAAAATATCTAGAAAATTTTTATTGTTTTTTATTGTCCAACTAATTGTTTCGATGCTACTAAGCTACGAACACTTTCTTCAATGATTTTAAACCCTTTCTCTAAACCTTCGTTATCAATAGTAAGAGGTGGGAATAATTTGAATACTTCATCTTCAGGTCCAGCTGTTTCCATAATTAATCCATTTTCAAATGCTTTAGCAGCAATTTCACTAGCAAGACCTTCAATCGGAGTACTAATTCCTTGCATAAGGCCACGACCCTTTACTTTCCCGTTAAGTTCTGGATATTTTTCAACGATATTATTTAAAAATTCAGTAATTTTCACTGACTTCTCTTCAATACTCTTTTCAAACTCATCACTTTCCCAATAAGTAAGAGATTCTGTTGCTGTTATGAAAGCAAAGTTGTTTCCTCGGAATGTTCCGTTATGTTCACCCGGATTCCAAATGTCTAGTTCGGGCTTAATTAATGTAAGTGCTAGTGGTAGACCGTTTCCACCAATTGACTTTGATAGACAAACAATATCAGGATTGATACCTGCTTTCTCAAATGAGAAGAAAGTACCTGTACGACCTACGCCTGCTTGCACATCATCAATGATAAGTAATATGCCCCAACGTTTACATACTTCTTCAATACGTTTTAGCCACTCGAACTTTGCGGCATTAATACCACCTTCACCTTGGACTGTCTCGAGAATCATAGCAGCTGGGATGTCAACGCCACTACCGTTATCTTCTAAAAAGCGTTCGAGATACTCCACGGTGTCGAGATTGTTACTAACAAAATTATCGTAAGGCATTGTTACTACGTGTTGAAGAGGAATACCAGCACCTTGTCGTTTTGCAGAATTCCCTGTAACAGATAATGAACCAATCGTCATTCCATGGAACCCGTTAGTAAAAGAAATAACATTTGTTCTGCCAGTTACTTTTCGTGCAAGTTTCAAAGCACTCTCTACAGTGTTTGTTCCAGTAGGTCCCGGGAACATTACTTTGTAGTTCATGTTACGAGGCTTTAGAATTACATCGTTAAATTTCTCTAAGAAATTTGCTTTCGCTTCTGTGGCCATATCAAGAGAGTGGACAATACCATCTTGTGCTATATATTCTAGTAGCTTTTTTTTCATTTTTTCATCATTATGTCCATAATTTAGGGCACCAGCACCTGCAAAAAAATCGATGTACTCCTTTCCGTTAATATCCCACATTTTATAGCCCTTTGCTTTTTTGAATACTGTTGGAAAGCTTCTTACATAACTACGTACACTTGATTCTAATTCCTCAAATATTTTCAAATCATTATTTACCATGTTTAATGAAACCTCCTCGATTTATTAGAAATCATTTTAAATTATAAGGGTATTAATTAAAGTTTTCTTATCTGTTTACTAGGATAAAGGGCCGACTCGAAATGTTAATTCTTCTTCATGACCTTTACCAGGGAAAAGTTCAGCAGAGAAACATTCTTTCACAACACAATTTGTTTGATTCTTTCGTGCGTAACCTCGAAATAATGACTGTGAGGCAATATTAGAAGGGGTAACAGTTGCTTCTAAATATCGTACATTTTTGCAAGCAGGTCTTGAAAGTAACTCTTGGAGCATTTTGGATGCTATACCTTTACCCTGTTGTGATGGATCAACTCCAACTTGCCATACAAAAATAACGTCTTGACGGTCTGGGGGAATAAAAGCAGTTATAAAACCATGTAATTCATCATTTTCTTTTACAACCACACACGTTTCTCTGAAATACTCACACATCATGATATATTTATAGGGAGAATTGAGATCAAGTGTCGATTGTTTTACTAGTTGCCACATTAAGGCTCCATCTGCAACTGTTGGTTTTTCTATCGTTAATGTTTGATTCATATGATAATTGTTTTTCATTGAAGATCACCACGATTGAGAAGATGTCTTTGAATGAAAATATAATTCACTCTCCTTTAAAGTAATTATTATTGCACATAAATAATCATAATTATTTATACAATTATTATCAAACGTGGTTATTAGGGAAAATCAGCGATTATTTACCATCAGTCGTTATGAGTGAACGTAAGGATTAAAATATAATTTAATACTACATCATTGTTCCATTTCCAACTGTTTTCAAATTATGTGAGAAATTTTTACAAATTACTTGTATTTTTGCGGCAGATAAAATTCCTAAAAAAGTTTTTTCTTGAATTTTGAACAATTCTTTATCGGTTTTAAGAAAAAACTGGGCAACTAATTAATTATCTTTATCTAAGTAACTTGCAAATATGCTAGTAACTAGAACGGCGAGCGCTGTTATCATAATAGCAAAAACAAAACGCTCCTTAATTCCTTCTCCTTGAGGAAACCAAGAATTAAATAAGGCTTGTACAGCATCATTCCAAGCAAGGGCAGCCATAACACCAATCGCAGCAGTAAACAGAGTTATAATTTGTTCTATAAATTTTCTACCCATAGTATCACCTCAACATATTTGTATGAGGTAGTTGTAAGAATAGAAGAGTTAATTTGTTATAAAAAATTATTTGATTTTTGTTATGGATCGAATAGCTTCTTTTAACGATGAAACTCTTGAAATCTGTGTGAGCCAATCCTTAGTTTCAATATCTGCTTCTTTTTTTGTGCGTTTATAAAATAATAAAAAAATAGGTTTGAAGTAATGGGATTTGTAATGTATGTCGAAAGAAAAAGTGAAGGTAAGTATTTTTTGAATTAATTTAATATCAGTTATGGGAAGTGTTTTTGCAGCTCGTTTCAGAAATGAAAGTAAATAGGTTTCTTCAGGGTAAGCTTTATAATATTCAAAAATTGTTTCAAGTAATTGATTTTGATTGGATAATTGATGGATTAGTTCAGGTAAGAGATCATCACGACGATGAAGAGTAAGGTAGTAAAATGCTTTTTGTGGGTTGGCTTTTCGTAATGCTTCTCTTAAGGAAGCGTTTATTAGAGATTGATCTGTTTTAAATTCTGTCATCTGTAAATAGAGGAGGCGAGAAGACCAACCGTTGCTTATATCTTCTAAGTGTTCATCTACGAGAAGCTTAATAATATGAATGTTTTTCATTTTTGCATCTTCTTTACTTCGCAGTGCATCCTTTATATCATCTTGGGTCATCTGTAGCTTTGCTTTTCGATCTACTATTTGATTATAACGATTTATTGCTATTACTGATGCGTGGTTTGTTTTTTTATCAAGAAAAAATGAATCACTAAATGAGCCGTCTTTTTTCAGGATAGCGAAAATTACAGGTTTATCGCCAACAAACAATAAAACATGGATTCCGTCTTTGTTACGATTGTCTTGATATTTAATTGTATAAGCCTTTTTTTCGTTTAAATAGACCTTTTTCCCTAGAAGACATTGTGGAAGTTTGTTATTCAAAAAACATCCCTACTTTCTTTTTAAAACTATATTTACTACTATCTTACACAAAAGATGTGGTTATTCCAAGTGCGATTAGCAGCAAAAAAGTTGTATGTAAAGAGTGACTCAATACACACAACTTTTAGCAATGATTTAATTTAAAGTATGCACCTACCAAATAATAAATGCTGGAATTTTCGAAATTTAAATGTTTTATTTTTTTTTTGCTAAAAGAAAAACGCCAAGCAAAGTTGACGTTTCCCTGAAGAATGTTATTTTTTCTTTTTTGCTCTATTGTCAGCTGCTTGTGATCTTTCTTGTGCTTCTAAATCATCTTGATCAGCAAACTCTTGAGAGAATTCTATATCTCTACCATCGCTAATTATTTCTTGATTTGTTTGTTTTTTCCTTTTACCCACTTTAGTTCACTCCTTACTTTTTGCCTTTTGGACTACTCGCAGTTAAGCTTTGTTTTTTCTTGCTCGATCCATGGCACGATCAGCTGCTTTGAAATCTGATAAGTAATGGAATTCCTGAGCCTTACTCATCGTTTTTCTTTCTTCTCTTGCGCGTTGTTTTTTACTTTCCATATAATATAACCACCTTTAGGCTCTAGCTTTTTCTGTTGTAGTTTGCTTATTAGATCGGTTTTTTATACAAGAAAAGTGCAAGCGCCTTGGTCACGAGCAGCTGCTCGTGTGCCAATCCGTTTGCTCAAGAGCAATTGTTTTCCGTGCGACGAGTAATCGCAGGAGCAAAGTAGCATGGCATCTATCAAGAAGTAATCCAGGAAGTCAGTGAAGTCAGTAACTTCAGTCCTTTCGCTCGTGACCAAGGCGCTTGCGCTTCTTATGATTGATCTGTAGGACTGAAGTAAAACTTTACTATGCTTCTTTTAACTCGAATACATCTACTTGTTGTCTGTATTGATATAAAGTAAATTGATCTTTTTCAATTTGAAATAAATCATAAATTTTTGATTCTGGATTAATTTCATTATAAATATCTTTTCGAGTTTCATTTGCTAATGCTGCATAAGGTAATTTTTCTGCGGCCTTTCTAGACCGAACATTCTCAGTTCGAATTCTCATAAATACTGCTTCTATAGAAAGTTCATAAAACAACTCACTAAAAAATGCATCTTTTGCAATGTTATTGTAGCCTTTCCCGTGATATGGTTTACCTAACCATGTACCTAAAAAACCAGCATGATTGTTAATGTCAAATAAATTAATCGTACCAATAGGGTTACCCCACTCGTCTACAATCGTTCGTGAAATGATTTCGCCTCGTTCTTCAGCCTCAATGGTTTGTTTAGTTAGGAAAAGGAACTCTTCATAAGAATTTGCTTTTTGCCGAACAAATGGGAAAACAGCTGGGTCAATCATTAATTCGTACAATTTTTGACAATCTGTTAATTCGCGCTTTTTAATCATCTTTTTTTACCCCTCCACATAGGGGCAGAAAAAGGCCTACCCCTCGAATTTAATGAAATTTCGTATCAAATTCGGGGTGGGAATCGAACCCACTAGGACCAGTAATCTGGTGGCGCAACCAATTGCCTTCCCATTCTTGCATATTCTGTTGTAATAAAACTTGAAAAATTCAAATAAATCATGAAATATTGTCAAATATGTTGTTATTGGTTAATTATATGCACAAAAACGTAAAATAACTTACAAATTTTTGTGAATACTTCAAAATCCTATATCATCATAATAGAATTCGTATAAAAATGGAACCTTTTTTTATATGTTTTTTTTGTAAATTATTACCCCATTTATTATGGTGAAAATTGGGGTGGCCATGTAATGAAATGGATGGTGACTCCAAAGCACAACATCTGCGTCTTTCCCAGCTTCTAAGCTACCAACACGATTTGCGACACCTAAATTTTTTGCTGGATTAATTGTTATACCTTCAAGAGCATTCTTTTCTGGTAAACCTTCTCGCACAGCAATAGATGCACAAATATTTAAATATTGAATGGGTGTATAAGGATGATCAGTGGTAATTGATACGTTTATGCCAAGTTCAGAAAGTACTCGGTACGTGTCCCATGTTTTATTTTTTAATTCAATTTTAGAACGCCTTGTTAATGTTGGCCCAATTGTTACTTGCAATGGATACTCAGTTAATTCCTCTGCAATTAAATGACCTTCTGTACAATGTTCGATTCGCAAATCTAATTGAAACTCTTGGGCAAAACGAACTGCAGCTAATATATCATCAGCACGATGAGCGTGGATTCTAACAGGTATTTCGCGATTAAGCGCAGAAATGATAGGTTCCATTCGAAGATCATTTTTGTTTTGATTTCGCTTAGCTTGATAAAAAACTTCCCTAAGCATTCCCATGATCCCCATTCGAGTAATATCATTTTTATTAGAATTACTATGAACACGCTTAGGATTCTCCCCTAAGGCGATTTTCAATCCTGCTCTTTCTTTTAAAATCATTTTCTTAATGTTCTTTCCCACAGTTTTGATTACTGATGTAGTCCCACCAATCACATTTGCACTTCCTGGCATGACATGCACCGTTGTAACACCATATTTGACAGCATCTTTAAAACCGATATCTAATGGGTACACACCATCAATGGCACGAATGTGAGGTGTTAGAGCATCAATCGTTTCGTTAGCATCATTTCCAGCCCACCCTGTTCCCTCATCATATAAACCAAGATGAGTATGAGCATCTATGAAACCAGGGAGTAAATATTTATTTTCAGCATTTATAACTGTCATATTAGATGTAGGTTCAATGTAATTTTTTATGGCAACTATCTTCCCATCTTTAATTAATAATGAACCTTTTTGTATTTTTTCAGAGGTAATTGGGTAAATTGTTGCATTTTCAATGAGTATTTCCATATCTAAACTCCTTTCCACCAAAATGTGCTTGGAGATAGATCCCCAAGCACATTAATCTAATGTGAAATTTTTTAAGGCATCATTTATATTAGAATATGTAAACTGATAGCCTTGGTTCATTGATTTATTAGGTAATACTTTTTGTCCATCAAGTACAAGGGTGCTCATTTCACCTAATAGTATCTTGAGAAGAAAAGATGGTACGGGAAGCCAATGAGGCTTTTGTAATGTGGTACCTATAGCTTTTCCGAAAGAGCTCATTTGTATCGGTTCTGGTCCTGTTATATTTAATGCTCCGTTAATATTTTCGTTATTTATAGCAAAATAAATCATGTTGACTGCGTCATCGATATGAATCCACGAAACCCATTGGCGTCCAGAACCTATTGTTCCGCCAATTAGTAGTTGATAAGGGAGTAACATCTTCGTTAATGCACCACCCTCTTTTGCTAGAACGACGCCAAAACGTAGTAAAACGGTTCGAACGCCAAGCAATTCTGCTTTTAATGCTTCTTTTTCCCACTTTTGCACTACCGATGATAGAAAATCGTCTCCAACCAGTTGATTATTTTCTGTAAATGTATCGGTCAGTGATGTACCATAAAGGCCTATTGCAGAAGCGTTTAAAAATACTTTTGGTAGTCTGTTCAGTGTTTTCATTAATGAAATACATTTTCTAGTGGCTTCAATTCGACTATGTAAGATACGTTCTTTATGCTTTTTCGTCCATCTTCTATTAATAGTTTCACCAGCGAGGTTAATGAATACATCAATATCGGTTAATTGTTGTTCTGTTTTAGAATCTTTCGACAACCATTTTACGTAGGTGGTGTTCATGTTTGTTTTCTTATTTTGAACATTTCTTGTTAATATATAAATATGGTGTCCTTCATGAGCTAGTTTTTTAACTAAATGAGCGCCAATTAAACCAGTTCCACCAGCAATAACAATTTTCATAATTTACCTCCAATAGACTTTTTGTGTACGAAAAGATACTATTAATTTTAGCAAGGGAAGTGATGGATGTGGCAGTGATTTCAAAAATAACTACCCAAAAGAAAAATTTAGAACGTTACAATATATTTCTAGATGATGGTCATGGAGAACAATATGCATTTAGTGTCGATCAAGGAGTTTTGGTTACATTCCAACTTAGAAAAGGGTTGGAAATAACAAAAGAATTATTAACTGAAATTACTCATGAAGAGATGATAAGGAATGGATATCACCATGCTTTAAATTACTTATCTTATCGTATGAGATCAAAAAAAGAAGTGTTTGATTATTTAATAAAAAAAGAGTTTGATAAAGAAGTTATTTCTATTGTAGTTGATCGATTAATCAAGGAGAAGTACATAAATGACGCTGAATTTGCTAATGCTTTTGTCCGCTCGAGGATTAATTTAACAAACAAAGGTCCAGAACTTGTAAAAAAAGAATTAATTGAGAAAGGAATAAGTAATGTAGAAATTACTGAAAGTTTAAAGATGTACACTTTCGAAGATCAAATAGAAAAAGCTAGTACATTGTTACTGAAAAAAAACTTGAATACTAAGCGGACTTCACGAACAGAATATTATAATAAGATGAAACTATTATTATTATCTAAAGGGTTTACTTATGAAATTGCACAACATGCATTACAGAAATTAATTGAAGAAACGGTAGAGGATTTTGATGCTGAGTGGGATGCTGTAACTTATCAAGGTGAAAAAGCGCTGAGAAAATATAAAAATGAAGATGGTTGGGAGAAAAAGAAAAAAATAAAACAATACTTATATCGCCGTGGATTTACAGTCGATTTAATTGAAAAATTTATTGAAGAGTTTGTCTAAGGAAAGATAAATAAATATGTTTAGGGGAAGCAGAAATTTTCTGCTTTTTTATTTTTCCTTTTAGGACAAGCTAATAGTATTAGGAACATAAAATTCAAATTTTTATGGACTCTGAAATTTAGGATAACTTTGTGTAGAAAAAGGAGCATAATTATGATTACAACTTTAGTAGCACTTACACCAATAATTGCTGTACTATTATTTTTAGTTATTTTAAGAATACCAGCTGTGAAAGCTATGCCAATAAGCCTTTTGGCAACAGCTATATTAGCTATAATTTATTGGAGAGTTCCGGTTATCCAAGTGTTGGCTGCTTCACTTGAGGGAATTATCATTGGTGTTTCAATTTTATACATTGTATTCGGGGCAATTTTACTATTAAATACCTTGAAAATTAGTGGTGCGATTGATACGATTCGAAACAGTTTTTTAGGAATTACACCGGATCGTCGTGTGCAATTAATTATTATTGCATGGCTTTTTGGAGCGTTCATTGAAGGAGCAGCGGGCTTTGGAACTCCAGCAGCAATATGTGCACCATTATTGGTTGCGTTAGGTTTCCCGCCATTAGCAGCAGTTGTGTTAGCGTTAATTGCTGATAGTAGCCCTGTATCCTTTGGAGCTGTTGGTACACCAATAATTGTAGGGGTAAATCAAGGTCTTCAAGAAGGATCAATTATTGCTCCTATCGTTCAACCGTATTTAGGTGATATGAATATGCTAGATTACATGCATATCATTGGTGCTCAAGCAATGAGGGTAGATGTCTTTGTAGGAACGCTAATGCCATTAATAATGGTTTTATTATTAACAAAGTTTTTTGGTGAAAATCGTACGTTTAAGGAAGGGTTAAAAATTTGGAAATTTGCTATATTTGCTGGTTTAGCCTTTACAATTCCAGCGCTCCTTGTAGCAACCTTTTTAGGACCAGAATTCCCTTCAATATTTGGTGGTTTAATTGGTTTGATCATTGTCGTACCGGCAGCTAAAAAGGGATTTTTATTACCGAAAGAATCATGGGATTTCCCTCAAAAAGCTAATTGGCTTCAATCATGGATTGGACGGGAAGAAGAAAGTGAAGCACCTTACGTAAAAAAGAAAGGAATGAAAAAAGAGCTACCACTATTAGTTGCTTGGATCCCATATTTATTAGTTGGTCTTTTTCTTGTACTTACAAGGATAGAGGCAATAGGACTAAAACAGTGGCTATTGAGCTTTAGCATTACTTGGAACAATATTTTAGGGACTAATATTGGGACGTCGCTTCAACCCTTTTATTTACCTGGAACAGTTTTTATTCTTGTAGTATTGATTACATTTTTTGTCCATAGTATGAGTACTAATCAGTTAGCAAGAACCTTCTCATTGTCGGGGAAGGCAATTGTAGGAAGTGCTATTGCTTTATTTACTGCAGTTCCAATGGTCCGTATTTTCATTAACTCTGGATTAAATGATGCAAACTTACAAAGTATGCCGATTGAACTGGCAAATACTGCTTCAGCTTTAATGGGGGGGACTTGGCCATTAGTGGCACCTTTAATAGGCGCCTTAGGGTCATTTATTTCTGGAAGTGCAACATTTAGCAATATGATGTTCTCACTTTTCCAATTTAGTGTCGCTGATCAAATAGCAGTAGATCCAACAATTGTGCTTAGTATGCAAGTATTAGGTGCCAATGCTGGAAATATGATTTGTGTACTAAATGTGGTAGCCGCAGCCTCAGTTGTTGGTTTATTAGGAAAAGAAGGTATGATTATTCGAATGACACTTGGACCAATGTTCTACTACTCATTATTTTCAGGTTTAATTGGTTTGATATTGGCATATTTAGTTTAGATATGAAATGAACACACAGCGACTGTATATGCAGATGCCGTGTGTTTTTTTAGTAAATCGCTACGAGTGAAGTGATCTCTTCAAGTGAAATGTGTAAGTAATAAGTAGAGATTGAGTAACGAAATACAATACGGTATCCAATTAGAATAGAAAAACGGCTAGTGAAGTTCAGAAACACGTAAGTATATGGGAGTGGGAAAAGTGAACTTTTAAAAGCAGCAAGTGTATACCAAATCGTGCAAGAAGAATAAATTCCTAGTCAAAATGAAATTTTTTCAAAGTAAATAAAGGAAATTTGTGTGTAGGATAGAAAAAGTAGCTATTAGAAAGTGTGCACCTTTGTACTTTTGTGAAAAAAGTTATGAATTTATATGCTGATCAAGTAATGAAAGTTTTTGTGTTTATGTAAAATCAGATATAATTAAACTTTATATATTTTTTCAATGGAGTGAATCTCATCATTTATTCGAGCGACATGATAAAGCACTAATTCAACTAGATAGAGTATTTTACTTGAGTAATATCTGTTTTTTGAAATTCATTAAATGGGAGTGGTCTTTATTGGAGAAACGTTATAGTCAAATGACGGAGTTCGAATTACACCAAGAAATCATAAAATTAAATGATAAATCAAAGAAAGCTGAACAAATGGGTATGATAAATGAATTGGCAGTCTATGAACGTAAAATTACGATGGCAAGGTCATACTTATTAAATCCTGATGACTTTAAGGCAGGAGAGACCTATGAATTAAATGACGGCTCGTTATTTCATATATCGCATATGAATGGTATTTTCGCTTGGGGATATAGAATTGGTCATGAGAGTGAGGAAGAAGCCTTTCCAATTTCATTACTACCTAGAAAAGTAAACTAACTAACAAAAAGGCTACCCATAAGGTACCCTATTTGTAGTAAATCAGTTACTACATTTGGAGTATTCGAATGAGTAGCCCTGTACCTCTACGATCTTTTTCGTGTTTGAACTTGAAGAACGTAGTTGTGAAGACTTTGTTCAGTTTCACCATTCACTTGCATAAAAGCATGTTTTGGATTTGCACGTGGAGATTGGAACGGATCTTGATAGTGGGCTCGATGGTCCTTACTATTTTTTGCCAAGATAAGCACCTCCTAGAATAATCCAAACAACGATTTCTAAATAGTTACTTTCGATTTTGATTAGAGTTCATCATTCTTTCTTGTGGATGATCTTTAATTGTGCCATCGGCTCTTTTAGAAGAATATTCTACTTTTGCTCGCGGCTCTCCGTCGAAAGACATTCGATTAGGAAATCCTTTTTCTTTATTACGCATTTGGTGAAACCTCCTTTCAAAGCGGTACGCTATTAGTATGAGTTTTTGATGAAGGATTATTAGTAGTAAAAGTTGGCTGAACTAACACGTGTGAAAAATTTCTGGAATTAAAAATAATTAGTAAAGGATAGTTTGTATGGAAGAAAGATTTGAGCGTTTAGCAAAATTATTAATGAAAAAAAATTGTGACCTAAATGACCAGTTAGCTCGGAATTGGGTGGAAGCTTTATGGGAAGACTTTGAAGCCACTAGAGCAAAAGCTGGACATGATTATGAAGGACAAGAGGTCACAGAAAGCTATGTAAAACAATTTATTCAAAATTATGGTGCGTATCTTCATCAGTTCGCGTCAAAAAATGAGAAGTTCAAGCATTTGCTAAAGTAGGTGTAGAAAAAAAGAGTTGCTACCATTTATTCAGTAGCAAACTCCAATTTTTTCTTTAACGTATCTTGGTTATATATCCAGCCAGTGTATGAGCTTAAAATATTGTAGTTATTGTCAAGCTTTACAATGGCAACGAATGGATAATGACCTTTACTACGATAACGAAGGTCTATAAAACGAACTTCTTGATGATCACCCTCATCAACAATTTCCCAACGATACGATGGAGAAAAAGATAAAAATGCAGATAAATTTTCATCTTTTTTTGCAGCATTAATGATCGGAGTATTTGGTATTGGTTCAAAAGGGTAGCTTTCATGATATTTTATTTGGTCTTTTTCTGCTTGTGCAACATACATCATATCCTTTGTTCTGATAACAACATGCCACCTTCTCCATTTAAACGATGGTGATATAAAAACATGAGTAGCATCATGATGTTCTTTCATTGCTAGTTTATATACTTTATTACGTGCATAAAAACGCCAAACATAATAAAAAATTAAGACGAAATAAAGAGTCAGAAATGTATATCCTTGATGGAAACCAATCTGCCAAAAAATTATTGCTACTATGTGGCAAATAAATATAAATGGGTCAAAAATATAAATAACACCTAAGGCTATCCATTTCTTTTTAAAAGGATATAGAGCTTGAGTTCCGTAGGCATTAAAAATGTCGACAAATACATGCAGAATAACTGCTGAAAATGTCCACGCCCAAAGGTGGAGTAAATTAACACCCGGAATAAAAAAAGCTAAGGCTGCAGTTATTAAAATAGGCCAAAGAACAACAGCGGGAATCGAATGAGTAATACCGCGATGATTGCGGATGTACTTAGCATTATTTCTTAGTTTAAGTACTGTATCAAAATCAGGTGCTTGCGATCCAATTAAGGCACCTAGCATGATAGTTTGTGCCAATAAAGGGTCATTTGCTACAACAGGGTCTAACGTTGCAATGGATCCAACAGCAATGCCCATAACAACATGCGTACCAGTATCCAATAGTGATTGCACCTCCGTTAAAAATTGACGTTGTCTCATCATAGTATCAACATCTTCTTCTAATTTATATTAGTTTTACCCGAAATTATATAGTTTAAAAAGGGGTTTTACAATATGAATAAATTAAATTTACAAATTTTTATAGAATATAAAATTAATGAGACAGAAGTTGATCAATACGAATCTGTTATGCAAGAAGTCATAAGAAAGNTACCGGAGTATAGTGCAGAAAATATACAGTGGTTTGTTTCAACAGATCAACCAAATTTATATGTGGAAATGTTTCAAGTTCCAAATATTGCTCATTATAAAGCATTGAAAAAATTACGAAAATCTTATGAACACCCAATTTTTAGTCAGTTAGATAAGTATATAGAAGGTGGACTAGATAGATTAAACTGTTGGGCATTTCAAACAAAGCAAATTCAAGAATAGAGGAGCAAAAATGCAACTAGATAATATGGCATCAGTGAAAGAATTTCGAAATGATTTAATTAGTTGGTTTAAAGGAAATCAACGCGATTTACCTTGGCGCCAGGATAAGGATCCATACAAGATTTGGGTATCAGAAATTATGCTTCAACAAACTAGAGTAGAAACTGTAATTCCTTATTTTAATGGGTTTATTAAAAAGTTTCCTACTGTTGACGCCCTAGCTTTGGCAGATGAAGGGGATGTTCTAAAAGCTTGGGAGGGATTAGGTTATTATTCTAGAGCAAGAAATTTACAAGCAGCTGTAAGAGAAGTCCATACAAGTTATGGTGGAGTGGTACCGAACTCTAAAGCAGAAATATCTAAGTTAAAAGGGGTAGGTCCATATACTTCAGGAGCAATTCTGAGTATTGCGTTTGATATCCCGGAGCCAGCTGTAGATGGTAATGTCATGCGGGTAATCTCGCGTATTATTGCTAGCTATGATGATATTAGTAAGCAAAAAACTAGAAAAAATATTGAAGAAATAATAAAAATACTTATTAGTAAAGATGATCCGTCTGCTTTTAATCAAGGTTTGATGGAACTAGGAGCATTAATTTGTACCCCTACTACGCCTTCGTGTGCGATATGCCCTGTTCAAAAGCATTGTAAAGCATATGAAGAAAATGTACAAACTCAACTTCCTATTAAAGCAAAAAAGACAAAACCAAAAGAGAAAAAAATGGCTTGTGCTTTTATAAAAAATAAAGATGGGCAAGTTCTTATTCATCAACGTCTAAGCGTCGGTCTATTAGCAAATTTATGGGAATTCCCCAATCTTGAAATTAATGATGAAAAGCCTATTGAGAAGCAATTAACAGACTTTTTGTTAACCGAATTCTCCTTACACACCATTATTGGTGAACAAATTTTCCATGTTGACCATGTTTTTTCACACCTAAAGTGGGATATTAAGATTTTTGAAGTGGAGTTGTTAAGTAGTGGTGAAAAACAGAATGAACGATCTGTTTGGGTATCTAGTTCAGAGATAAAGGCATATCCTTTTCCAGTTTCCCATCAAAAAATAATGAATCATTGCTTGAAAGGAGAAATTTAATTATGGACTTACAATTAGAAGGAAAAGTAGTATTCGTCACAGGTGCTTCAAAGGGGATTGGGAAAGCAATTGCCAAAGCTTTTAAAGAAGAAGGAGCAAAAGTAGCCATTGCTGCAAGGACGAAGCAAGATTTAGAAAAAGCTAGTATTGAACTTGACTTAGATGCTCATTACGAAGGTGACTTATCTGTTAGTGAAGATCGTGAAAATATTTTCCGTCAATTAATTAATGATTTTGGAACAGTAGATATTGTTATTAATAATGTTGGGGGAAGTAATGGAAGTACCACAGTCGAAACAGATCTTTCACTTTTCGAATCAGCGATGAACTTAAATTATTTTTCCGCTGTCCATTTTAGTAAACTGGCTGTTCCAATAATGAAAAATCAAGGACAAGGTGTAATCATAAATATATCATCTATTTTTGGACGCGAATCTGGAGGTAAACCTACTTATAATAGTGCAAAGGCAGCTATGATTTCATTTACTAAGTCCTTGGCTGATGAAGTTATTAAGGAAGGGATCCGAGTCAATGGTGTTGCTCCTGGCTCTATCCTTCACCAAACAGGTAACTGGCAGAAACGACTTGAAGCAAATCCTACACAAATAAATGACTTTGTGGAAAAAGAAATCCCATCAGGGAGATTCGGTACTGTTGAGGAAGTAGCAAACGTTGTTCTATTTCTAGCATCAGAAAAAGCATCATGGGTTGTAGGTGCTACACTTAATGTAGATGGTGGTCAGTCGAAGTCAAATTTTTAGAAAATTGTCTTGTTGCGGAACAGCTTTATCCCACTCTATAGTGCAGTAGGAATCCCACCTAGAATACTTAACAAATTCGATAAGTTTTGGTGGGGGACTTACTGCCCCTAAAGGTTCGATTTAGAAAAACTTTCATCAGTGGGGTGAGATGAAGGAAAACTCCACTGATTGAGGTTCAGTTAAATATAGAGGAATTAGAATGGGAATTTATGTAGACGTATCTCACGTAAATTCCCATTTATGTATGAATTTCATAATATAGATTTCATGTCACGACTCAACCGGAAACAGTTTTAGATTATAAAACTCACTCTATCATCTTAATCAAACTGATTTGTAATTAAGGGTCACCTCTAGGCGTAGGTGGGAACTTCCATTCAGGTGGAGTTGAGACTCCATCTAAACTTCCGATGTTCTAGTGAAGCTAGAAGCTCTCTAAGCAAAACGATAATAAACGAGCAAGGTAGTCGCTAACACAAAGAGAAAGTTTAAAAAAATAAAAATAATTTGATCAATTTTTCGTTTGTGCATTTGAACAGGTGGATTATAAAAGCTTGTATTTTCTATGATAAATGTAATTAATATTATATGAATGATGAAGTGACCAATTATTTCAAGTAGCCCGAACAACATCGTTGTAGTAACAAATATTAACGTAAGTACTAGAGCTAATAATCGGTTTAAAACCCCTACAATAAGGAGATACCCGACAACAAATTCAATAAAAGCACTGATAATTACGAAAGTTACAGGTTCAAATCCAAACGTAGGAACAGCATGATTCAAAATAATATCAATGCTCATTTCCTGGTATACCCACTTTTCTACTGCAACCCAACATAAAGATAATCCTGTTCCAAGATAGAGGGCGGGCATCCCGAAATTATCCCACTTTGTTTTTTGAGTAAATAGAGCAAAAGCAATGGCTAAATAAAAAGCATAATCTAATGTATTAAACCAACCTATATGTAATAATGCATCCATAAATAGGATGATTATTCCTATTGCGCCAATTTTAGTTGCGAGATGGTGAGGAATCAGTAGCGCAATAACTACAATTATGGCAACGATCAAAGAGAATGCTGTCAAATGGATTTCAGGAGCTAAAATTGAGTCCCAAAAAAGTTGTAGTATGATCGCAAATGCAGTTCCGTATTTTAAGATTAAACCTGTGTATGGTTCGAAAGTTGATAACTTTTTGTCAAATGCTTTTACAATTTTAAGCTGCATAATATAAGGAATGATTTGCGGTAAAATTGCCAAAAAGGCTGCGATTAATATAGAAACCAAAAAGAAGTTCAATGTAAGTATATTTTCAATTGGTTCTCTTATTGGTTCGAGTTCAGTAAACCATTTTACATGTAAGCCTTTCATCTTATATCACCTCTACCAATTGAGTATGTCCTAATTACCGCCATTTTACTTTTGTTATTGGTAGAAATTTTTTTTGCAAGGTAAGAAAGTATAAAATTTCTAACTTAGAAACTGTCTAGCTCCAGCGCCTACGAGCTCGGTCACTTCAGTCCTTTTCGGAAGCCAAAGAGCGGCTTCTGTCAAAGGCCTTCCAGTGCCTCTCGCTCGTGACCAAGGCGCTTGCGCTTTTCTTAAAATGAAAAGGATCTTCAATGTAATTTCGTACTATTGTTTTGAAAACGTGTTTTCTAGCATTTGTGCGCAATCCGAACTCAGTTATATACGATTTCCACTGGTTTATGCACGATTTTGAGTAGATTATGCATGATAAATTATTTTTGTGCGATCTTCGTCGTCAATTTACACGATTTAAACTCAGTTATTTTTGCTCCTCCTCCAACTTAGTTATGTAAGTTATTCATGATTTATACCCCTTTAGTATATACTACTCAACCGTTTTGCTGCTTTTCGTAATTGTTCATCACTTTCTACGAGGGCAATTCGAATATAACCTTCCCCATGAGTACCAAAAGCATCGCCAGGGGTAACAACCACACCATTTTCAATAGCTTTAAGTGTGAACTCAAAAGATGTATATCCATCGGGTATTTTAGCCCAAATAAACATGCCTCCAGCAGGAATTTTTACTTGCCATCCCTCGTTTGATAAACTTTCTACAAATGTATTTCGTCTTTTTTCATATGTCTTTCTTTGATCTTCTAAAAATTGATCGCCCTCATTTAAAGCTTTTGTTGCAGCAATTTGAATGGGTAGAAATACTCCGTAATCAAAATGAGATTTTAGTATTGCTAAAGGAGAGAGTAAATTTGCATTCCCAACTAAGTAACCTATACGACTTCCCGCTATGTTGAAGCTCTTGGATAGTGAATTAAACTCGATGGCTATGTCGCGGGACTCAGGTATCGATAAAATGCTTAACGGTCTTCTACCGTCATAAAGTAATTCGCAATATGCAAAATCATGAATAATTAATATCTCATGTTTTTTTCCGAATTCAATTAAGCTTTTGAAAAAATCTTCACTAGCTACAGCAGGGATTGGATTTCCTGGGTAGCTAATTATAAGCATTTTTGCTTTTTTGCAAACTTCTTCTGGGATCTGTTCTAAAGATGGTAGGTAATCAGCCTCTTCAACTAAAGGCATATGGTAAAGTTTACCGCCAGCAACATGAACACTCGCAGAATAGATTGGATAACCTGGATCAGGCACTATCACGATATCTCCTGGATCTAAGTAAGCTAAAGCTAAATGTGCTAAACCGTCCTGTGAACCCATAAGTTGCAGAACTTCTGCTCCTTTTAACGTAACATTAAATTTTCGATTATAGTAATGAGTTACGGCCTCCTTGAATTCTAATGTACTGTTAATGGCATAACCGTATAAATCGGTGTTTAAAGCAGAGGTAGAAAGTGTATTAGTGACAAAAGTAGGTGGTTTCAAATCCGGGCTACCGATACTTAAGTCGATGATATCAACTCCGAGGTCTAACTGTTCTTGTTTATATTGCAATAGTTGATTAAAAATCCCAGTTGATAAAGGAGCTAACCTTTTTGAGTGATTAATCATATTTACCAGTCCTTTGTGAAATTAATTATTACTCATTATTATCGCAAGAAAAGCTCTCGTCAAGGGTTTGTATTAATTTTTTCCACTAGTAGTAGAGACTCAATTAGAAGATTCATTATTTGATCGAAATCATCTATATGATCTTCATTAATTTTTCGATCGAAGCTTAAGATGGTTTTTAAAAAATATTGATGAGCTTCGTTTGGATTCCAAGTGTAATATATTTCTTGAGTTATTATAGGTCGTTTATTCCATTTGTTCTCTAACATTTGTTTGATTATTTGGGGGTTTGAAGAAATGTTTGTTAATGGACCATTTAAAGAAAGCATTAAATGGCACCCACAGTTACTTATTGTTTCTTTTTCTAAGATTTCACCATAGAGGTCTTTAGAATCAGCCTTTAGTTTTACTTTAGCTTGATAATTCTTTGAGCCACTTTTTATCGAGAAAGTAATAACATATTGACGAGACATTGACGCTAGGTCAATGTTGTCTTGCCGATCTACAATAATTATTTCATTATTAAAATCGCGCTCATAAATTTTCCCCTCCAATACAACCTTTAAATTTTCATAAATTGTCGGATCAAACATGGATTTCTCCCCTTTATAAATATAGAAATTTAGCCTGTTTTAAGCTTCCATCTTTTTATAAATAAAACTATAGTCCAAATTAGTATAAAAAAAGGCTGAGTTAAAACTCAACCTTTAAGGATAGAAATCTATACTTTTTATTTATGCCTGTGGTATGAGTTAAACTAACAGTCAGTGGGAAATGAAGGAAACCCCCACTGATTTAAGGTTAGTTTTATTGTGGAGCAAGCTCTTTCATTTTGAACTATTCAAAATGAACTCTTGACCCGTGCTCATAACTTGCTTCGTCTTCCTGAGACATGCTGCCTCGAGACATAATTTCTTTAACGATTTCCATGTGGATTGTTACGCCTTCAGCATTTAAATAAGGAACCACCTGTTGTAAGTTTCGATGAAAATAAGCTAATTCTTTATCTGTCCATTCTTTTTTAGACATCATTGAGAGCTCAGTCATATCACGGCCAACATACATGAACAATTCCCTCCTCAGGCGAACCGTTATTTAATTAAGATGAGTTTTTCTCATCTTTTCTAGTCTTTGTAGTAACAATAATAAGTATTCGGTATAATGTTTGATGTACATACTTTGTAGGAGGCTTATATATGGAACGAAAAGTTGCACTTGTAACAGGTAGCAGTCGAGGGATCGGAAAAGAGATTGCGCTTCGATTAGCAAGTATAGGTTATGATATTGTCATTAATTATGCAAGAAATAAAACAGCTGCAATTGAAACTGCAAAAGAGCTAGAAGCCTTAGGAAGCAATGTACTACTTGTTAAGGCTAATGTTGGAAAAAAAGAAAAAATCCAAGAAATGTTTACTCAAATCGATGAGCACTTTGGGCGGTTAGATGTCTTTGTTAACAATGCTGCTTCTGGTGTGTTAAGGCCTATAATGGAGTTAGAAGAAACTCACTGGGACTGGACAATGGATATTAATAGTAAAGCTCTTCTATTTTGTGCGCAAGAAGCTGCACGAAGAATGGAAAAAACAGGTGGCGGGAAAATTGTATCGTTAAGTTCACTAGGCTCTATTCGGTATTTAGAAAATTATACTGTGGTCGGAGTTTCGAAAGCTGCACTTGAAGCTTTAACGAGATATTTAGCAGTTGAATTAGCTGCAAAAAACATTGTAGTAAATGCTGTTTCAGGTGGAGCTGTTGATACAGATGCATTAACTCATTTTCCAAACCGTGAAGAAATTTTGGAAAATGCAGCAAATAGAACACCGGCAGGGAGAATAGTTACCCCAACTGATTTAACTAATGCAGTCATGTTTTTATTATCTGATGATGCTTCAATGATTAGAGGGCAAACAATTATTGTAGATGGTGGTATTTCTTTATTAGTTTAACTAAACAAATAATGTTTTTTCTACACCATTTAAGGATTCACCAATCATTATTCTCACCAGTGAATTACTATATGTAGCTCGGTTTTGATAATTATAAAATTCACTCCATTAAACAAAAATTAAAATTTTTTTGGATAAAATCATATCGTGAGGAGATATTAATTTTTGTGGAGGTGATAGTGATGAAAAATAATCCATCAAAAACTAATGCACAAAAAGTTAAACAACAAAACCAAGCTTCTACTCAGGGGCTAAGCCAAGAATTTGCTAGCGAAACTGATGTTCAAGAAGTTCGTCAGCAAAATCAACAATCAGCTCAAAAGAAAAGTCAACAACAACAATAATTGAGAAAAGCACTCCTTTAAACGAAGGAGTGCTTTTTCCTGTTTCTATAAGCTTAATCAAATCATATATTTCTACAAAAGTTCTTACGCATCTACATAACTAGTCAAAGGAAACACTTTTAATACATCGAATTATTAGAGTTATAAAAGGATTCTTCTAATAAGAGTGAACAATCCTAAATTGATAGCAATATAGAAATAGCTATTACATAATTTAATGAACTTATAAATTATTAATTTTCGCTACTAGGATACTAAATGTTGTTGGATGAAGACCGTTTCTAATAACATTTAGACTTGTGTAGCTCCATTTAGGTAATTATGAAATTCACTCAATTAAAAACCTATTTTTATCCGAGGATATTGGAAGGGAAAATTATAGTTAGAATGTAATCTAGCTCGAGGTAGCTAGGCTTAACCACTTTAAGTTCTTCACTTTCAGTCTACTTATCGACCGGTATTTGGTGTATGTTCTTCTGGTTTTGCCTACATTCAGTTACCTAGCGCTTTTATTAGGAGGCGAATATAGTGGGACATAATGATTTTGAAAAACTTGTCCAAATTCAAGTAGAGATTGCCGATCAAATAATAGCTATTGAAAATGAGATTGAGTATTATGAAAAATTAGAGAAAGAATTGGTTTTGAAACGAGATAGAGAACTTCATAAAAAAGCATTAGGTTGTAAAGATGAGCAAGTAGAAACAGAGTTTGCAATTCATTATATTCAAGTAAAGCTACAACAAAAAAAGGAGTTATATGATCATTTAAGAAAGGCCTTTCAGCATAGGTCTGAAGAATATGTGCAAACATTTTGTAGATAATAGATTTATTTTATATTTATATTCTGGGCCACCCTAAAAAAGGGTGGTTGTTTCATTTCAAATTTACTTTTAAAACGGTATAATAGATATGATAGAAAAAAAAGCACTAATAAAATGGGGAAATGTTGTTCAAATATTCGAAAGTTTAAGGAGTTGAAATCATTTGTTCTTTAAAAAAAGAAAAAGCAAGCAGAAAGGAGAAGTAAAGGAACAAATCATCAATGTTACAATTGATCAGGTGAGACAAGCGGTTAATGAATATGCGGACGGACTTAAGCAAGGCATCTCACTTCGAACATTAATCTTAGATGATCACTCCATTGATTTTCATTTATTAAAAGGGACGCTAAAAGGGCTGCCTAGTCAACCTTTTTATATGTCCAAAGAAACGTTTGAAATATTTGAAACAGCTGAACTTCCTAAGCAAATTGACAATGTTCAAAAAGCAGTAGATCAGTATATGCAGGAAACAGGTGAAGAACCCATTATTCCAGGGAATCCGGATAGGAGAATCAGCTATTACTTAATTAGGCATTATTTGCATAAAAAACCTGAAGTTGAATTATACCTTGATAAAAGGGATAAAATGGTGACTCATCGGCGTCCTGAATAATACAGAAAGGAGATTAGCATGAGTTTCCCAAAGACAGGAAGCAGCATTCAAGTTCAAAGCTATAAACATAACGGGACGATACATCGAATTTGGGAAGAAACCATTGTGTTAAAAGGGACGTCGAATGTTGTTATTGGTGGAAATGATCGTATTTTAGTCCAAGAAGCAGATGGCAGACATTGGCGAACTAGAGAGCCAGCGATTTGTTATTTTGACTCTGAAAAGTGGTTTAATACAATTGGGATGATCCGTTCAGATGGAATTTACTATTATTGTAATTTAGGAACACCTTTTACTTGGGATCAAGAAGCCTTAAAGTATATTGATTACGATCTAGATATTAAAGTCTTTCCAGATATGACATATGTAATTTTGGATGAAGATGAGTATGAGCAGCATCGTAAATTAATGAACTATCCTAAGGCGTTAGATAGCATTATTCAAAAAAGTATGATGGAACTAATTAGTTGGATTACTCAACGGAAAGGTCCTTTTGATCCTCATTTTGTAGAAATGTGGTATGAAAGATTTCTACAATATCGTGATTAGTTCTGAATTTTTATACGTTGTAATAAAACGTAACCTCGACATTTACAATTAGTCGAGGTTACGTCACATTTATAATCAAAAACACAATCTTTTATTTAGTATTTATGACGGCTAGAGCTGCGGCGCTTACGCTTTTCTAAAAATGGTGGTGATTTAATGGATAGTATAAAACGTTATTTACTTTTTGTAAAACCTTATACGAAGGAAATAATTGCGACAATTTTTATTGGTATGTTAAAATTCGGTATCCCTCTAGCTATGCCACTTATCTTAAAATATGTTATTGATCATATAATTGGAGGAAATCAATCTACTAATGAAAAAATAACAGAATTAGTTTGGTTAATGGGGATTGTTTTTATTATTTTTGTTGTATTACGACCGCCTATAGAATATTATCGTCAGTATTTTGCACAATGGACCGGTAGTAAAATTTTATATGATATTCGTGATCAATTATTTTCACACATTCAAAAACTTAGTCTCCGCTTTTATTCAAATCGTAAATCTGGAGAAATTATTTCAAGAGTAATACATGATGTTGAACAAACGAAAACATTTATTCTTACAGGTTTAATGAATGTATGGCTTGATATGTTTACAATTATCGTTGCTATTATTATTATGTTTACAATGAATGTAAAGTTAACTATAGTTGCAATTGTACTACTACCGTTATATGGATTTTCTATAAAGTTTTTTTATAGCAGACTACGAACGTTAACTAGAGTCCGTTCGCAAGCATTAGCAGAGGTTCAAGGACACCTACATGAAAGACTACAAGGAATGACAGTTATTCGTAGCTTTGCTCTTGAAGATTATGAACAAAAACAGTTTGATAGACGTAATTATAAATTCCTCTCAAAAGCGATCGATCATACAAAGTGGAATGCAAAAACGTTTGCTGTTGTTAATACGATCACCGATATTGCTCCTTTATTAGTCATAGGCTATGCTGGATTTTTAGTTATTAATGAAGATTTAAGTATCGGAGCAATGGGTGCCTTTGTTCTATATATGGATAGACTTTATAATCCGCTAAGGCGTCTGGTGAATTCTTCAACCTCACTAACACAATCAGTCGCTTCTATGGACAGAGTATTTGAATTTATTGATGAAAAATATGATATTGTTGATAGTTCGAATTCAAAAGAATTAAAGAATGTTAAAGGAGATGTATGCTTTGAAAATGTAACTTTTTCCTATGATGAAGATAAAGAGCCAGTTCTCAAGAATATTAATTTGAATATTCGTAACGGAGAAACTATTGCCTTTGTTGGAATGAGTGGTGGTGGGAAGAGTACACTTGTAAGTTTGCTTCCAAGATTTTACGACGTAACTGAAGGAAGAATTCTCCTTGATGGTGAGGATATACGAAACTTTAAAGTACGGTCATTAAGAGACCAAATTGGTATGGTTCTACAGGATAATATTATTTTTAGTGATTCTATTAAGTTTAATATATTAATGGGCAACCCCGATGCAACTGAAGAAGAAGTGATAGCAGCAGCAAAAGCGGCTGATGCTCATGAGTTTATCATGGGATTACCTAATGGTTACGAAACAGAGATTGGTGAACGAGGAGTAAAGCTTTCTGGTGGTCAAAAGCAAAGAATTGCTATAGCTAGAGTGTTCTTGAAAAGTCCAAAGTTATTAATTTTCGATGAAGCAACATCTTCATTAGACACAGAAAGTGAACATTGGATTCAAGTCGCTCTTGAGAGATTAGCAAAAAACCGGACAACTTTTATCGTTGCGCATCGTCTTTCAACAATTACTCATGCAGATAGAATTGTCGTGATAGAAAACGGACAAATTTCTGAAGTTGGGACACATGATGAGTTGCTTAATCGTAATGGAACGTACAGAAAGCTATTTGATGTCTAATCACACATAAGAATGATATAGTTCTTCTTAAAAAATAGGTTTGCATAAAAAGTCCAAATACCTAATATAGGTGTTTGGACTTTTTTAAGAAAGTATAAAAATTTTGAAGTTGGAGGATGTCTAACTCCAGCGCCTATGAGTTCGGTCACTTCAGTCAAGCAACGGACTTCAATGACTTCTTGGATTCCTTCTTTGAAGATACTTCATGCTACTTTGCTTCGAGGAAGCCTACTTCAAAGCTATGCTAGAAGACGCAGAAGCATGCGGAAGCCAAAGAGCGGCTTCTGTCAAAGGCCGACCCAGTGAAGCTACTACTTGGATTACTTCGAAGCTGCTTTGCGACGAGCAAACGGAGTGGCACAGGAGCAGCTGCTCGTGACCAAGACGCTTGCGCTTTTCTTGCAGTATCAGAATTTATAAATTTCTAACTTGGAAACTGTCTAGCTTCAGGCGCCATCGGCTCGATCACTTCAGACCTTCTCTTTCGGTCAAAAACCGACCGCTACGAGCAGGTCTTCCAGTGTTTGTCGCCGATAGGCGGGCGCCTTTCGCTTTTCTTGATTAAATTAATCTTCTCTTTCCTTGATGTTAACTTCATTTTCTAATTTATGATAAGTAAAGAAGCTATCTACTAGTTTATCTAAGTACTCTAATTGATCACTATATTCAACGATTTGAGCAATGACTGGGAAAAGGTGAAGCCATTCATTTGAGTCGATGTCATCCTTTTTATAGAAGTTCATAAAAAGTTCTGTTAATTCTTGTTTACCGAGACAAACTTCTTGAATACATTCTTCTGTTGTTTGAGATTTAACTTTTCCGGCGTACTTAAGAAGAATCCGTTCGTGATAATTCGTTAAATAATCGAGTCGATCTCTTATGAGCATTTGCAATTCATCTGGCATATGGTGTAGTTCATTTTCTCTTCTGTTTAATGCTTTTAAAATTGCTAGTGCTTTATTTGAGGTAACTAACATTTGGCGAAAAAGTACAACTTTTCTCCCTTTTGCATATTTTCGTTTTTTAAAATAATTCCGCTCTTCTTTATATAAAAGAAATAAATTATCGATTTTTACCAACGCTTCTTTTAATTTTGATAAATCTTTTTTGAGCATTTTTTGTTTTGCATCATTTCTTGTTAATAGACGAATCCATTTTATTATATTTTCGGTACAATCAGAAAGTTTGTGATATAGCTGTGTTTCATGTTTTGGTGGAATAAACACTAAATTGACAATAAAAGCCGAAAATATTCCAACCATAATAAGTAGAAAACGAGTTGACGCAAACGTTACAAAATCATCAGTTGGGCTTTCCATAATGATAATAACGGTAGCAACTGCAAGGGGGATAATGGCATTCATCTTTAGTTGGATGTTAATAGCAATAACTATAATTACCACAACACCAACAACAAAAGGATGATGTCCGAACGTTAATACAAATATAACGGCTAGTAATGCACTAATAATGTTCCCTTGGATTTGTTCTATGATCGTTTGAAAACTTTTATAAATCGATGGTTGAATTGCAAATGTGGCGGCTAAGGCTGCAAACATTGGTGGATTCATTTCAAGTAACATTGCAACGTAAAGAGAAAGTGTTATGGATAAACCGGTTTTAAAAATCCGGGCTCCAAGTTTCATAAATTTGTTAATTCCTTTCTTAAATGGATTTCAAAGTATTTTCAGTATATGTGTTTCGTTAATTTAGTATTGATGTTTTAAGTTTTTTGTCAAATATTTATTGTAAGACAAGTAATTTAAGCAAAAGTAGTTAAATGAAATTCACTTAGTTAATGTAAACTTAATCCACCGAAACGTAATATACACTTATTTTTAGAAACAATCAAGATGTAATAATATGATTTCGTTTTCAAAAGTGACAGATAAACGAAATAAGCTAACCGCATAATAATATTTGTAGTTATAGAAAACAAAAGAAAAGGTCAAGTTAAACCAGAATACAATCTAGTTCAACTTGACCTTTTAAATATAGTTAGGTGATATCAAAAATTACTAAAGATTTAGTGGTTTGTTGTAATTATTCTGTAGAAACTGATGGGTCTGCCTGCTCTTTTGTCGGGATTACTTGTAAGAAATGTTCTTCTGGCTCGGCAAGCAACATACCGATTATTTCAGCTTCTTCTGATTGACCATTCTTCGTTAGTATATCTTTGTAAATAGTCAATAGTTCTGTTAAATCATCAATTCCTCTATTTGTTAACGGCTGAATTGTGACGTGAGCTCCTTTTGCAATGCGTCTATGAAGAGCTTCCTTTGTTAGGCCAACTTCAGGTTGGTGACGTAGATAAACAATCCCACCAGTCATCCCTGCACAAATCCATGGACCAGGATCTCCCAGAACAACACCACGACCATTTGTCATATATTCGAAAGCAAATCCTTTTATATTAGAGTGTGTACCAATGTTTGCATAGTAGTCGTTACGAAGGGGCTTTGTTACTCGGCCCCCAATAATCATATCTGCTCCAGAAAGGCGAATGCCTGCTCTCGCATCGGCATTTCCTTGAATAATGAATAGTCCATTTTGAGCGCCATACCCTGCTCCTTTACCGACTGATCCATTATAATATCTACCGTCAGCTCCTTCCGATTTTAAAATTGCAAACGAGCCACCGAAGGAAGTTTTTCCAATGCCGTCTTGAGCCCCGCCTACTACATTAATAGTTACACCAGCGCAATTGTATGCGCCAAGTCCATTTCCAGGAATTGATCCATCCTTAAAAGTTAAGGTTACTTCAGGAAGGTTCCGATAAGAACCATCGAGTTTTCCTCTCACTCGATGACACGAAACGCGACTTCCTAGCACTCGTTGCTCTGCAGTTACAGAAGTGAACTCTCTAGAATGAGAAAGTTCGTCTACGTTTCCATCTAAATATTCAGCCCCAACTGCAAGTGCTAACGCAGTTTTTTCCATTTGCTGATGAGAATCAAAATGAGAAATGTCAGTTATTGAAATGGTTTCTAACATACTAGTTAAATCCATTAATTCTTTGCCACGTACTTGCTCTAGTAAATCTGAGCAGCCGACGAGATCTTGTGTACGTTTTGCACCTAAAGCTGCAGTAAGAATTTTCAATTCATTCCCAAAAGCAGTAAAAAGATTTGTTAATCCATTAACAGCCAAGTCAAACTGCCGAGGAATGAAACGATGCAACCCGTGTTCTTTAGCTTGTTCTTCACTTTCGATTTGTGTTGCAATCCCGACATGACATGTATCTAAGTGACAACCACGACAAGTTGTACAACCAACTGCTATCATCGCTAATGTACCAAATCCAACTCGGTTAGCCCCTAATAAGATAATTTTCATAACGTCAAGAGAGCTTCGCATTCCGCCGTCTGCCCAGATTTCAACAGTATTACGAAGTCCTGCTTCAATAAGGGCGTTATGGACTGCTTTTACTCCAATTTCAATTGGTAGGCCGACATGTTGGATAGCGTGAACACGAGCAGCACCAGTACCACCATCGAACCCACTTAATGAAATAAAATCAGCTCCGGCTTTAGCAATTCCTACAGCGATAGTTCCTATGTTTGGGACGATTGGTACTTTAACGGCTACTTTCGCTTGGTCATTAGCGGTTTTAAACTCTGTAATTATTTGAGCAAGATCTTCAATTGAATAGATATCATGGTTGTTTGATGGTGAGATAAGGTCTGATCCAGTAGTAGCATTACGAGCCGCTGCTACTTTTGCCGTTACTTTAGAACCAGGTAAATGTCCACCTTCACCAGGTTTAGCTCCTTGCCCTATTTTTAATTCGATTAAATTTGTTGAATTAAGGAGCTCTACATTTACCCCAAAGCGACCAGAAGCAACTTGTTGCCCTCTTGTATTCGGGTATTTACCTAACATATCCTTGATTTCTCCACCTTCACCATTTAACGAAATCATATTTAGACGTTCGGCAGCTTCAGCATAAGCTCGGAACGCAATTTCATTTTGAGAACCGAATGACATAGAACTGATAATGAATGGGAGACTATGCTTTTTAATACCGATATTAACATCTTCTGGATTTAATTTCTTCTTTGATTTCTTTATATCTGTTAAATGTCTAATAGAAATAGGATTTTTTAATTCTTGTTCATTAAGCTTATTTTTATAATCCTCGTAAGTTGCGGCACCAGTTGCTAAGTCACCTATAGACTTCCATATACGAGGGAAGAAATGAAAAAGTTTTCCTGGTTTTGATTTGTCGCTATGAAAGTCTTTGTAGCGTGCTAAAGCATCTTCTTTTAATGTTTTAAAGTTAAGAACTACTTCGCTTGACCCTAAGAAATTTACAATATTTAATATATCAGCAATTTCTTTATTCAAACCAATCGACGAAAATAAACGACCGTACCCTCGTAACTCATGTATACCAATTGTAGAAATAATTTTTTCTAGTCCTTTGTTTAATGCGGTGAAAAGCTTAATTGCTGGCTCATCACTTTGTTCAACAACTGTTGCAAACATTAAATAAGGGTTAATAATATCTGCACCTAGCCCAAACATTACGGCTACATCATGTAATGAACGAACACTAGCAGAACGTACAGCGATTGAACAGCCGCGTCTTAGTTCCATTTCTGTCAACCCTTGGTCAATGGCAGAAATAGCTAAATGAGGGTCTAACCACAATTGATCTTCCTTATGTGCTTTTTCATCATCAAGGACAATAAGTGCGGCACCGTTTTTCGTTGCTAAGGCAGCTTCTTCAACTAATCGTTTTAATACATCCTCAATTTTTTCTTCTTTAGAAAAGGAGATAGCAATATAATAGACTTCATTTTTATTTTTAAAGTTTCCTAATACTTGCTCATAAGATGGGTGGTTATTCGCTCTAGCTATAAATTCACCAGGTGCCCCTTCAATTACGAGTGGTGATGCAAGCTCGATAACATGAAATGGCGCATCCGTAAATGGTGATGGACGCTTACCAACAATAACTCGAGTTGAGAAATGTTCCATTTCGCGTTCTCTATCGATTGCTGGATTTGTCACGACTGCTACACTTTCTTTAATAAAATCAGCCAAGTTTTTACGATTCTGATCAAGAGAAGCAAGAGGTGCATCATGGCCTAATGAACGGATTGGTTCTACACCTTTTTCAGCCATTTGCTCCACCATTTGAATGTGTTCACGATTCCATCCAAACGCTGAATAGTAATTGTTTGTTACTTTTATTCTCATTTTATGAGGTGTATTAATGTTCTCTAGTTTTGTACTTAAACGCTTACGACTCCCCGTAAAGTTCAGTCGTTTTTTCATGCGATTATAGACTTCTTCTTGAACTTCATCGTGAAAGTAAACTTGAATATTATCTCCATTCCACTTTAAGGCAACTTTTTCACCAGGGGCAAGTGGTTTAGGTTCAGAAACAAATTCATTAGTGGTTAAAATTCCTTGTTCAGAAGAAAAATAATACGTACTTTTATTTTCTATCATCCAAAGAGGACGCAATCCTAACGAATCTAAGGAAAATATCGCTTCATCTCCATATCTTGAGATGATACCAGCTGGACCTTGGGAAAAATGGCCCCATGCTTCGCGGATGTACGTATATAAATCTTGTAAGTGTTTTGGAAAAGAATTGATTTCATTTATGATAGGTGGAAACATAATTTCAAGAGCTTCAAATAAAGAATAATTATGTCTACAGATGAATGTTTCTAAGATACGGCTTAAATCTTGGGAATCGCTAGCACCTTCTACAAGAGGCACGCCTAGCATGGCTGCTTCGTCACGTAACCTAGCAATTGTATTGATTTCTCCATTATGACCTAAAACACTGAAAGGTTGGACGCGGAAAAAGTTGGATAGTGTGTTTGTGGAATATCGATTATGACCAAGTGTCATGGTAGAAGCTACTAATGGGTTAGATAAGTCTTTGTAGAATTTTGGTAAAATATCGCCTGCGCCCATTACTTTGTAAACAGCAGAGTATTGGCTGAGAGAAGTAACGTGAATATAAGCGTCTTTCTCGATTTCAATAGTTAAGTCAAATAATTTGCTAGAAAGATTTTCGACATTGTGATTTGTAAGTAAAGCTACTTGCCAAAAGTAAGGCTCTTCTCTGCGTCCCAATGGTCCTAATGCATCAGAGTTGGTTACTTGATCAGTTTCATAGACCACCTCTAAGTTAGCTTTTGCAAATTTAACTTTAATGTTATCTTTAGATTTTGTTACATCAGCTTCATTACTTATAAAGAAGTGACCGACAACGAAATTTGGATTATCTACAATATTGGGGTTTTGATTGACTTCACTTAGCTTTTCTTTCCAGAGGGCACGAGGAATATCAATGTGTATACCAACGCCATCACCTTCTTCATTAATAAAGCCTGCACGATGATTCATTTTTACCAATGCGTTAATACAATCATCAATATTCTTCTTTGTTGGGATACGCATCTTTTCAATGGCAGAAACAATTCCGCAAGAGTCATGCTCTTCATTTTTAAAGCCAGTAAAGTTTTCGGGGCTCCATTTAATTTTCATAGTATTTGGTCAAGTACTGACCGTCACCTCCAATAAAAAAGTTAGACTAGCTTTTTAAGAAATGGGATAGAAGCTAAAGTCTATAACATATGATGTATGAGTTTGTTTACGCCATTTGGCGTTATTGTGCGCTCGTTTATTAGATGGACATTTAGGCTGGTTGATTTGAAGCATTCTTAACCAAATATAGAGAGGTAGCTATGTTTTTTAGATTATGAAATTGATGTAATCAATCTTAAAAAAAACCAATACAAGATTGGTAGGTAACGGCAGGAGTATGTTGGTTGAATTGTCAGAATTATAAAATAAGTATATCACGTGTTAATATTTAAATCAATTATTGTATTCATTGGAATGGACGAGCGAAAATTAGTATGTGAAGGGTTAGTAGTGGCAAGTTCGTTTAAATAAAGGGTGTTTTTGATCGGTTTCATTTTCAAATAAAAAAAACTGAAGGGGAACTCGTTCTAGCTTCCCTAGAACATCGGAAATTCAGATGGAGTCTCAACTCCACCTGAATGGAAGTTCCCACTTATGCTACGCTTAGAGGTTGGGGGCTATGACCCTTAAGTATAAATCAGTTTGATTAATATTTTTCAGAGCGATATATCATGTATGTTTATTCATTTTGTAAAGCTCTAAATGCGTTTTCAACAGCTTTTAATGTAAGTGCGATATCATCTTTTGTATGTTCGGTTGTGAGGAACCATGCTTCGTATTTCGAAGGTGCTAAATTGATTCCCTCTTTTAACATTAATTTAAAGAATTTAGCAAACATGTCTCCATTTGTCTGTTCGGCTTGTTCATAGTTAGAAACTTTTTTAGTCGTGAAATAGATAGTTAACGCACCTTTTAGTCGATTGATAGTAATAGGAATTTGATGTGCAATTGCAAGGTGTTCAATTCCCTCTTCTAGCATTTTCCCTAATTGATCTAACTTTTCGTATATTCCAGGCTCTTTTAAAACTTCAAGACAAGCTATTCCTGCGCTAATTGATGCTGGGTTCCCAGCCATTGTTCCCGCTTGGTATGCAGGCCCTAATGGTGCCACTTGTTCCATGATTTCCTTTTTTCCACCATAGGCGCCTATTGGTAGTCCACCACCAATAATCTTTCCTAAAGCAGTTATATCCGGCTCTACGTTTAAAAGGTTTTGTGCTCCACCATACATGAAGCGAAATGCTGTGATTACTTCATCATATATGACAAGCGCTCCTGCCTTGTGAGTAAGTTCGTTAACTTTTTCTAAAAATCCAAAAAAAGGCTCCACAATTCCGAAATTGCCCACAATTGGCTCGACTAAAACAGCGGCAATCTGATTACCCCATTTATGTAAGGCTTTTTCATATGCATCAATATCATTAAAAGGTACGGTAATAACTTCTTGGGCAATACTTTTAGGAACACCAGCAGAGTCAGGTGTTCCGAGAGTCGATGGTCCGGACCCGGCGGCGACTAAGACTAAGTCAGAATGTCCGTGGTAACATCCAGCAAACTTAATAATTTTATCTCTCCCGGTGTAAGCTCGTGCAACACGAATAGTTGTCATAACCGCTTCGGTTCCAGAGTTTACAAACCTAATTTTTTCCATAGATGGTATAGCTTCTTTTAACATTTTTGCATATTTCACTTCTAGACTTGTGGGTGTGCCGTATAAAACTCCATTTTTTGCGGCAGTTGTAATTGCCTCTGTTATATGGGGGTGAGCATGCCCAGTAATTATTGGCCCGTATGCAGCTAAGTAATCAATATATTTGTTTCCATCCACATCCCAAAAGTAAGCCCCTTTTGCTCTTTCCATGAAAATAGGAGTGCCACCTCCGACCCCTTTAAATGAACGTGATGGACTATTAACGCCACCAACGATATGTTCTAGTGCTTCATTATATAGAAGTTCTGATTTTTGAAACTCCATAAATTCCTCCTTAAAACAATAATACTCAAAAGTTTATAAATTTTACTTGACTGAGTTACTATATTTAATTGATTAGCGCATTTTAAACAGAATTAGTTTGTGTCGATGTATTCAATGTAATGATAAAATTTAATAAGTTATAAAAACATTACAGAGATGCCTTAAATGTTACTTCTTTATAATGTCATACATATTTTAGCATGAATGATGACTTACTATGTAACTTTATGCTTTGCTGTTCGATAACCTTGATCATTGTAGTCCTTGTTCATAAATTAGTTCTTTTTTATTTCTAGTTGTTGATCTGAAATTGCTTCGTACCACAGCCTTTCAATTTGCACAGACTACTTGAAGTAATGAAGTCCAACAGTTACACTTAATTCGTTGAAAAATTCAGGGGGAATTAAGAATGGATGTAATAGAGGTAAAAAAATTACGTAAAGAATTTAAGTCTTATTCAAGTCGTTCAGGACTTTCTGGTGCTTTCCGAGACTTGTTTACTAGAAATTACAAAGTTATGGCTGCAGTAGATGATATTTCATTAAATGTAAAACAAGGTGAAATGGTGGGTTATATTGGTGAAAACGGGGCTGGTAAATCGACTACCATTAAAATGCTTACTGGTATTTTGACACCTACATCAGGATCCGTCATCGTCAATGGAATGGATCCTCATAAACAACGAGAAGAGTTTGTTAGAACAATTGGTGTTGTATTTGGGCAACGCTCGCAGCTTTGGTGGGATATTGCCGTTCAAGAATCTTTTAGGCTGTTAAAGAAGGTCTATAAGGTATCTGATAAAGATTATAAAGAGCATATGGGATATGTAATTGAGACGTTAGATATTGGTCCTTTGTTAGATAAACCAGTAAGAAAGCTTTCATTAGGACAACGAATGAGATGTGAGTTAGCAGCTGCGCTCATTCACAATCCACCATTGTTATTTTTGGATGAACCTACGATTGGTCTAGACGTACTAGTGAAGTTGAAAATTCGCAAGTTCCTAAAAGAAATGAATGAAACGTATAAAACTACTGTATTATTAACAACGCACGATCTAACTGATATTGAAGCGCTATGTGAAAGAGTTGTGTTATTAGATGAAGGAAAAATTGTCTATGACGGAAGACTAGATCAATTACAGGCTAATTCTGTTGAATTAAAACAAATTGAATTTCAGTTTTTAAAGGATCTTTCTGAGGAGGTATTACCAAAGAAAGGTAATGTGAAATGGGAAAGGAAAGATCCTTATACTTGGATTGCAATGGTTGATGGAGATGAAACTCAAGTTTCAAAATTAATTAGTGAAGTTGTTGAGAAAGATCCAATTAAGAACATTAAAATTAATGAGATTTCTACTGAGGAAATCATTCGAAAAATATATGAAGAAGGAATGGCGACTTCATGAGTAAATATTTTGAGATGATAAGAGTAAGGTTTTTAATGATGTTGGCTTATCGCACCAATTACTATAGTGGGATATTAATTTATAGTATTAATATAGGTGCTTATTACTTTTTGTGGACGGCTATTTATGGTGGGAAGGAAGAAATTCAGGGGCTTTCCGTCATTCAAATGACTACCTATGTAGCAGTTGCATGGATGGCTAGAGCATTCTATTTTAATAATATTGACCGTGAAATTGCGTCGGAAATTAAAGATGGTAAAGTTGCAATTGAAATGATACGTCCCTACAACTACTTAGGGATGAAAACGATGCAAGGTTTAGGTGAAGGGGTATTTCGCTTAGTGTTTTTTTCCGTGCCAGGGATGTTTATCGTGGCATTTTTATTCCCGTTAAACTTTTCTGCCAATTTAACAACTTGGGGATTGTTTTTTATTTCACTTTTATTTAGCTTTATCGTTAACACTCAGATTAATCTCCTTACTGGTATAATGACGTTTTTTCTTTTTAATAATTCTGGTTTGATAAGAGCAAAGCGAGTTGTTATCGACCTTTTCTCGGGATTACTGTTGCCGATTAGTTTTTATCCAATATGGGCGCAAACAGTAATGACATATTTGCCTTTTCAAGCGATCAGTTATATTCCGAGTATGATTTTCACTGAGGGGTTTGTTGGCCAAGAGATATATTCTGCTCTTATTCTGCAGATGATCTGGGTGGCAATCTTACTAATACCAATTCAATTGTTATGGCTGATAGCTAAAAAACAGTTGATTGTGCAGGGGGGATAGAAGGTATGTTTTATGTGAGTATTTTCTTTCAGTATGCTGCACAATACTTAAAAACAAGACTAACCTATAGAGTGGATACACTTGTAGAAATACTTTCGGACTTACTGTTCCAAGCAGTAAACCTTATTTTCATTTTGGTTGTATTTGGACATACAACTTTTTTAAGTGGATGGAACCGTGAGGAAATTATTTTTATTTACGGTTTTTTCTTAGTCCCTTATGCGATATTTACATCGTTTTTTAATATTTGGGACTTCAATGATCGTTATATTGTTAAAGGGGAATTGGATCGTGTTCTAACAAGGCCAATTCATAGCCTTTTTCAAATTATTATGGAACGCATGGAACTAGAGTCGTTATTCGGTGTGGTCACTGGGTTGGTCATTATGTATTATGCAGGAAGTAGTTTAGGACTATCGATCGCTTGGTATGATGTTTTCGTATTCATCGTGATGGTCCTAGGTGGAGCCTTTATTTATGCTGGTATTTTTATCTCATTAGCAAGCATTGGTTTTTGGTCAGATAGTCGAACCGATATTATGCCAATGATGTATAACATAGGTAACTACGGTAGATACCCAGTCGATATTTATCATCGAGTAATTCGCTATATTTTAACGTGGATCTTACCGTTTGCTTTTGTTGGTGTCTATCCAGCTGCTTATTTCTTAAAGCGTGAAGAATGGTATTATTATGCTTTCTTAACACCAGTAATGGGATTAATTTTTATTATAATATCGATCTGTATATGGAATGTTGGTGTAAAAAAATATCGAGGTGCAGGCAACTAGTTGCTGTTGCCTGTCCTAAATGAAACCACCTGATCATACAATATGAGGAGGTGGTTTTGTTATGAGCAAAGTTGTGCTTTTTTTAGTGATGTTCATATCTGTGGCTGGAATTGTGATGAGTGTATTATTGATTTTAAAACATAAACCTATTTTTCATGGTAAAAGGATTTCAGTTCGGAATTTTGTTATTTTATTTCTTGTGTATGTGACTGTAGCGATAGGTTTTGGTTGTTTATATATATCACTAGAATTGATGGGAGTGCCAGTACTGACTGAAGGAGAAGTTAGGGTAGGTGGATCTTTCTTTCATTTGTTAGAAGATGCATTGTATTTTAGTGCAGTGACCATTTTGTCGGTCGGATATGGAGATATAACACCTTTAGGTATCGGTCGTTGGATAGCGATGGTTGAAGCATTTTTTGGATATTTACTTCCTGCAGCTTTTGTAGTTTCTACTGTTGCTAACTTAAAAGAAAAGATAAGAGCAAACTAGTTGTACATTTGGTTAAGTTTGGTTACCCTTATACTAGTGTAGGATTAATCGTGTATTATTTCATACAAGGTTTACTACTTTACTAATGTTTTAAAATGGAGGGGTAATATGGTATTGGAAATAGGTCAGGTAGCACCTGATTTTACTTGTGAAGCAACAAATGGTGAAACCGTGAAACTTTCAGATTTTCGTGGTAAAAATGTTGTATTATATTTTTATCCAAAAGATATGACTCCAGGGTGTACGACTCAGGCTTGTGATTTTAGAGACTATCATAAAAATTTTGACGAGGTAAACGCGGTTATTTTAGGGGTAAGTCCAGATCCGTTAGATAGACATCATAAATTTATAGAAAAACATGGACTTCCGTTCTCACTCCTTTCTGATGAGAACCATGAGATTGCAGAAGCTTATGGTGTCTGGAAGTTAAAGAAAAATTTCGGTAAGGAATATATGGGGATAGAGCGCTCTACTTTTGTGATCGATAAAGAGGGAGTACTTGTAAAAGAGTGGCGTAAAGTAAAGGTGAAGGAACATGTAGTAGAGGCATTAGAATACGTTAAAAATAATTTGAAATAAGTGAGTTAACTTAATGAATTGTATCATTCATTATTATCGCTACTAAGATACTATATTTAGATACGCAGGTCAGTTCTAACTGGGTATAGATTTATGTGACGTGTTTTTGGTAATGGTGAAATTCACTCAAATGAGGTGGATTTGTACTAAAGTTTTTTAATTCCATAAGTCGAGGCGTCTGTCTATACATTTTTATTCATGGTGAATATAGATAAATTAGGAATTTGTTTTTGGTTTTTCCTCCTCAAACACTTTTAGCGAGAATATACGTTATTCTCGCCTTTTTTAATTTTTGTAGAGCTTATTTGTGAAAATAGAGTAGAGGATTTTGAAAAGATGTGAAAAGCTTACAGATATTCTGGTTTGTTAAAATAAAATTAACTTTTTCGTAGAGGTGTTTATAATGAAGGTAGTTTCGTCTGCTAATTTAAAAACAAGATTAAAAGAAAAATTAGTTTCTACATATCCAGAGGTATCCTTCTACTTTTATAAAAATATTGATGAAGGACTAACTGAGTTATTAGATGCTGATGTTTTAATTACGTATGGAGAGGATCTAACGGATGAAATTATTAAAAAGGTAAATAGTTTAAAATGGATAATGGTTATTTCAGCAGGTTTAGATATGATGCCATTTCAAGCAATTAAAGAAAAAGGCATCTTAGTAACGAATGCAAGAGGTATTCATAAAATACCAATGGCTGAATATACGATCGGCATGATGCTTCAAGTGGCAAGGCAAACTAAGCAATTAATTCAAAATGAACAAGATCATACTTGGGATCGACGCATACCAATGGTGGAGTTGAATCAAAAAACATTGGGCATATTAGGGGCAGGATCAATTGGAGCAGAAATCGCTAAATATGCGCAAGTTTTCAACATGAGAACTATTGGTTTTAATCGTAGTGGTAAAAAAGTCGACGGATTTAATGAAATTGTCACTATTGATAATCTAGAGAAATTAATAAAAGAAAGTGATTTTATTGTATCTGTACTTCCTAGCACTAGTATGACAAATGGTTTATTAAATAAAAAACTATTTGATCTAATGGAAGATGTAATTTTTGTAAATATAGGTCGAGGAAAAAATGTAGTAGAAAAAGATTTGATTTCAGCCTTAAATCAAGGGAAGGTTACTCACGCTGTTTTAGATGTATTTGTAGAAGAGCCACTACCAAAAAGTCACCCATTTTGGGATATGGAAAATGTAACGGTAACACCTCACTTGTCTGGAATTTCATCTCAATACCAACCTAGAGCACTTGAAATTTTTGAAGAGAATTTAAAGTTATTCTTAAAAGGTGAAAAAAATTATTTGAACAAAATAAATTTTGACAGAGGATATTAAATTAGTATATTTAGTTACAAATAGCTTTTAACGTCATTATTTTTTGTGTTAATGGTACAATTATTGACAGTACTTCCTAGTTATAATATACTATTTATAAACATTATAAAATAATAATTTATATTTAATGAAAAGGAGAGGTGTTTGTTTATGACGTATCGTTTACAAGAAGCACTTGATTCCTTGAAGAACACAAAAGTACGTATGACACCTCAACGTCATGCCATATTAGAGTATCTCTTTAGTTCATTTTCCCACCCGACAGCTGATGAAATATATAAAGCTTTGGAGGGGAAGTTCCCTAATATGAGTGTAGCAACTGTATATAATAATTTGCGTGTCTTTAAAGAAGTTGGGCTAGTTAGAGAATTAACATATGGTGATTCGTCTAGTAGGTTTGATAGTGTTACATCTGATCATTATCATGTAATCTGTCAATGTTGTGAAAAGATAGTTGATTTTCATTACCCAGGCCTAGATGAAGTGGAAACCTTAGCTGAGCATGTGACAGGGTTTAAAGTTAAGAGTCACAGAATGGAAATTTACGGTACTTGCCCAGAGTGTTCGAAAAAAGAGCAACATTAATAGCTGACTTAACTACTTTTTGAGTCAGCTCCTTTTATACATACAAATGAGCTTTATTATCTCCGATCTTGGAGTGGATAAGGCTCATTTTTTTGTTGTTCACTCTCTTCTGTCATTTATAAAACTTTCTGGAAATAATATTGATTGTTTTTAGAAGGTTTCACTTATTATAGTGTCGAAAATGTATGATTAATATGCGTTTTTAAGGAGGGTATAACTTTGGAGCAATTAATTAATCATTTATATGATAACAGGATTACTGAAGATACATTAGGGGTATTGTATATAAATGAAATGATGTCCAAGGTAGAAGGGATTCCGAATCTTTCTGCAGTTGTGCTACTAATTGTTGAAAGCGCTAAACCTAACCCTTTAGAACACTATGATATAAAAAATAAGTTGGTACAGTTACAATGGATAAATAAAGATGAATTAGAGAGGGGTTCTGTAAACAGTAGTGACTCTCATCTAATTGATTGGGTACTAAGTGGTATGGTTTTGTTTGAAAAAGATGAATATATAACTATGTATCGAGAAAATATTAATGATTTTCCTTTAATGGAAAGAAAACAAAAAATGCTAACCGAACTTGCGAAGTTAATTCGTAAATATAACTATGGTAAGAAATTATTTCTTAATGGATGTTATTTGGATGCTTTCAATACAATTGTCTGTTCGTTACAACACCTTGCTAAACTCTCGATAATTGAACATGGGTATTATCCTGAGGTTAATGTTTGGAAACAGGTTAAACGCATTGAGCCAGAAATATATAAATTGTATGATGAAATTGTTACTGGTGGTGAAAACTTAGAAAAAAGATTAGAACTCCTTTTTCTAGCGATTGATTTTGCGATAGCATCAAAATCAAAGTTAAGTGCAACCTACTTGATAGAGATATTAAACTTAAAAGAACCTGTGGATATTGAAGGAGTAATAACTCAACTTGAATTTAAAGGGTGTGTGGTTGAATTAAATTTACTTGTCGATTATCTAGTTCAAAAAGGAATAATTGATATAATGAAGGTGAAAACAGATAGTGAAGAAATATTTAGGAGGTTTTACTATGTTAGGTTTAGGTGATAAAAAAGTTATTGACTTTGGTTGGTTTGGTGATATAATAAATCTTGTCGCTAAAAACGACAGTTGCTAGTTGCTTAAAGTGTTAAACACTTATTTTTCAAAAAAAAGTTTTAAAAAGTGTTTGACATAACTCGGTTAAAATGGTATATTTAAAAAGTCGCTGATTTGAACATCGGTTGACGTTATTGAAAAAAGTTGTTGACAAACAAGGGAGAAATTGATAAAATTTAATTCTTGTTGCAATTTGGACAATATTGATTGTTCTTTGAAAACTGAACACACAGCCAAGCGAATTAAAGAGATAGTAAATATCTCGTCAATCAATTTAAATTTTGAGCTTTATCAAACACTTTTATGGAGAGTTTGATCCTGGCTCAGGACGAACGCTGGCGGCGTGCCTAATACATGCAAGTCGAGCGAACTCAATTAAAGCTTGCTTTATGAGAGTTAGCGGCGGACGGGTGAGTAACACGTGGGCAACCTGCCCTGTAGACTGGGATAACTTCGGGAAACCGAAGCTAATACCGGATAATCTTTGGAACCTCATGGTTCTAAAGTGAAAGTTGGGTTTACCTAACACTACAGGATGGGCCCGCGTCGCATTAGCTAGTTGGTAAGGTAACGGCTTACCAAGGCGACGATGCGTAGCCGACCTGAGAGGGTGATCGGCCACACTGGGACGCCTCTCGCTTCGCATCCTTGCCTGATTAGCTCTCGTGTTCTTATGGCAATCGGACCATATAATACTTTATATCTGTATTTTATTACCCAGATTACATGATATTTGATATCATAAACTGCATGACTATTCTTTTTATAGCCGTCCATACTTTTCACCTCACAACTTAAGTATGGACATCGAAGTGTAAGGCTAAAAGCGTATACCGTCTAAAGACGGTGGAGTTAGACCACGCATTTGGAAATTAAAAATTAAATAATTCACAAATCAAATCTTTTCCTAGGTTTAGTTAACAACTTAAAAACATCATAACAAACTATCTTTTCAAATTAAAAGGTCAGACCTACCATTGTAACGGCGAGGATCTGACCTTTATACATTCAAAACTTACCCATTTGGAAATACTCTTTTTAGAGCTTCTTTATTCTCAGATTTAACATTAATCTTTGGACGAGCAGCTTTAGCAAGTTCTTCAGCTTCTTCGATTGAACTTGCTTTACCTAAGGTTAGAAGGGTTCCAACTGCTACCGTACCTGTACGGTTACTACCACCTTGGCAATGGAAGTAAATATTTTTACCTTCATGATAAGACTTAACAACATGATCAATGGACTTTTTAATAAACTCATCTTGATGCCCCGCATCGTCAACAATTGGACTATGTACTCGATGATAGTTAGTCTCTTCTGTTGGTGCCTCTGCTCTTAAATCATAAACAACATCAATTTTTTCATTTTTTAATACATCCTCAACATCATTAGCTCCACCAATATAAATACGATTACTTAACAATTCATGGTAATTCTTTGTTCTCATTTACTTCTCCTCCTAGTATTACGATTATTTACTTTATAGCTTACTTTGTTCATGCTTTTTCAATTAAAATATATACGTAACATATAACAAATTACTTATATGATAAGTTACTTATGCAAGAATATTCAAGCTTGTTTTTGTAAAGATATTGTAAATAAAGCTTCAGCGCCACTCCGTTTGCTCGTCGCAAAGCAACAACCGAAAACTGAGCTCGTAACTGCTGAAGCTAGACGTTGACACCACCTCTGTAATGTTATACACAAGGAAGAAATCTATAGTTTACTAAACAACGAGGAAGGGCGATTTTCAAGTTGGGAACATTGGCTTTTCTATAACATTGTAAAATATTATACTTGAATTCGTTTGCCAATTTTTTCATATGTCCTACGAAATAATGATATAACAACAAAAACAAGCGTACCAATCATAGGAATTGGTACGCTATTTCTATTTCTAATTACTAACTTTTCTCCCAAAACTGAACGATCTAGTATATTCGGGGAGTATTAATCATTACTTAACTACACATTTTGTTAAATATTTGTCTACTTCACGTGCAGCTTCGCGACCTTCATTGATCGCCCAAACAATTAAACTTTGACCACGTCTCGCATCACCAGCAGCGAACACACCTTCTACACTTGTAGTGTGCTTACCGTATTCTGCATCGATCTTTTGGTTAACTGTTTCTACACCGAATTGTGTTAACATTGGTTGTTCCACACCTTCAAAACCAACAGCAATAAAGATGCACTGTGCAGGCCATACTTTTTCTGTTCCAGGAATTTCTTTAAACATTAGTCGGCCGTTTTCATCCTTAGTTTCTTCAACTTGGATTGTGTGTAATTCTTTTGCATTTCCATTTTCATCAGTAACAACCTTCTTAGTTTGAATTAAATATTCACGAGGGTCTTTACCATATTTAGCAGCTGCTTCTTCATGAGCATATGAAACAGTGTGCACATTTGGATACGCTGGCCACATATTGTTTTCAGTTCTTGTTTCAGGTTGTTTCGAAAGAATTTGGAATAATGCTACACTACGTGCGTTTTGTCTTGTTGCTGTTGCAACACAGTCAGCCCCAGTGTCACCACCACCAATAACGATAACATCCTTACCTTCTGTATCGATGAAATTACCATCTTTAAAGTTAGAATCTAGTAGGCTTTTTGTTGCTTTTGTTAAGTAGTCCATCGCAAAATAAATACCTTTCGCTTCTCTACCTTCAAATTTAAGATCACGTGCTTTTCTAGCCCCAATACAGAGCACAACTGCATCAAACTGTTGTTTAATTTCTTCAGCTGTGATATCTACCCCAACTTCAGTGTTTGTAATAAAATCAATACCCTCTTGCTGCATTAATTTAATACGACGCTCTACTACACCTTTATCAAGTTTAATATTAGGAATACCATACATTAATAATCCGCCTGGTCGATCAGCACGCTCATAAACAGTTACTGAATGACCAGCTTGATTTAATTGGTCCGCACTTGCTAATCCTGATGGGCCTGAACCGATAACTGCGACTTTCTTTCCTGTACGATTTTTCGGAATGCGAGGAGTAACCCACCCATTTTCAAATCCTTTATCAATGATCGAGCGCTCAATACCCTTAATTGATACCGCAGGGTTAGAGATCGATACCGTACATGACCCCTCACAAGGGGCGGGACAAACTCGTCCCGTAAATTCTGGGAAATTATTTGTTTTTTGTAGGCGTTCTAATGCTTCCTTCCATCTTCCACGATAAACTAAATCATTCCATTCAGGAATTAAGTTATTAATAGGACAACCAGATGCTGCACCTTGAATAATCATTCCTGTATGGCAGAAAGGAGTTCCGCAGTCCATGCATCTAGCTCCTTGTTCACTTAATACTTCATCAGAGAAAAAGGATGAATATTCACTCCAGTCACTTAACCGTGTTTTAGGATCTCTTTCCTCTGGCTTTTTGCGACTATATTCCATAAATCCTGTTGCTTTTCCCATGATCATTCTCCTCCTTTCTTATTTCACCACTACTTCTAATTTTTTACTTGGTGCTTTTTTCTCTACAGCTGCGTTAGCTTGGAAGGCTTCCATAATTGCTTCATCTTCAGCTAAGCCTCTTGCTTTGTGTTCCTGAATTTTTTCCATCATACGCTTATAGTCTTTCGGAATAACTTTTACAAACTTGCTTGTGATTTGATCCCAGTTTTTAAGAACATGATCGGCTTTTTCACTCTTCGTATAATAGAAATGGTTAACGATCATCTCTCTAACTTCTTTTGTCTCTTCTTTATTTTCAAGAGTCTCGAATTCAACTAGCTCTTTGTTACATAATGATTTAAATTCGTTTACATCATCAGCAAGTACGTAAGCAATTCCACCTGACATACCAGCTGCAAAGTTTTTCCCAACATTACCTAAGATAACGACACGTCCACCAGTCATATATTCACATCCATGGTCTCCAATTCCTTCAACAACGGCTTTCACACCACTGTTTCGAATTGCAAAACGCTCACCAGCGCGTCCGTTAATGTAAGCTTCACCACTTGTTGCACCGATGAATGCAACATTTCCAGCAATAACATTATCACTTGCTTTTAGTCCTGCGTTTGGATCTGGTTTAACGATTAATTTACCGCCTGATAAACCTTTTCCGAAGTAGTCATTTGTATCACCTGTTAAATGAAGAGTCATACCATTAGGAACAAAGGCACCAAAACTTTGACCAGCTGAACCGTTAAAACGAAGTGTGATCGTATCTTCAGGCAATCCTTTTTCTCCATAGCGTTTTGAAACTTCACTTCCTACAATCGTACCAACAACGCGATTAACATTCATAATCGGGAATGTTACATCAACTGGATTTTGATTTTCTAATGCGTCTTGTACTGCTGGCAAGATTTTTTGCATATCTAAAGACTCATCTATCTTATGATTTTGAGAGATACGCTTTGTACGAGGGCCCTCAGCTTGGTAAGTTAATGCAGTTAAATCTAACTGACTCGCTTTCCAATGTTCTTTTGCACCTTCACTTACTTGAAGTACATCTGTACGTCCAACCATTTCTTCAATTGTTTTAAACCCAAGTTCTGCCATGATTTCACGAACTTCTTCGGCAATAAAACGCATGAAGTTGACTACGTGGTCAGGATCTCCCGCAAACTTATAACGAAGTTCTGGGTTTTGAGTAGCAACACCTACAGGACATGTATCTAAATGACACGCACGCATCATAACACACCCTAATACGATAAGTGGAGCTGTTGCAAAGGCAAACTCTTCTGCACCAAGGATAGCCGCCATGACTACATCTTTACCTGTCATAAGCTTTCCGTCTGTTTCTAGTACAACGCGGTCACGTAAACCGTTTAGCATTAATGTTTGATGTGCTTCTGATAAGCCAAGCTCCCATGGTAATCCAGCATGCTTGATACTTGTTTTTGGTGAAGCACCTGTACCACCATCGTATCCACTGATTACAATAACATCCGCAACACCTTTAGCAACACCCGCAGCAATTGTTCCGACACCAGACTCTGATACAAGTTTTACACTAATACGCGCATGGCGATTAGCATTTTTCAAATCATGAATTAACTGCGCTAAATCTTCAATTGAGTAAATATCATGATGTGGAGGTGGTGAAATAAGCCCAACACCCGGAGTTGACCCACGAACCTCAGCAACCCAAGGATAAACTTTGTTACCTGGAAGCTGACCGCCTTCACCTGGCTTAGCTCCTTGCGCCATTTTGATTTGTAATTCATCTGCATTAATAAGATAGTGACTCTTTACTCCAAATCGACCTGATGCTATTTGCTTAATTGCACTTCGACGATTGTCTCCATTTTCATCTACTGTAAAGCGGCTTGGATCTTCTCCACCTTCACCACTATTACTTTTTCCACCTAAACGGTTCATTGCAATCGCTAATGATTCATGAGCTTCTTTACTTAATGAACCATATGACATAGCTCCTGATTTAAAACGTTTCACAATCGATTCTACAGACTCAACTTCGTCAATAGAGATCGACTGGCGTGTTTCATTAAATGAGAATAAGTTACGTAAATATCCAGCTTTTTCTTCATTTGCTGTATTAGAATATTGCTTAAATAAATTGTAATCCCCTTTACGACAAGCCCATTGAAGTGTGTGAATTGTAGTTGGATTGTACTGGTGATGCTCACCATTTTTTCTCCATTGATAGTCACTTCCTGTATCTAATGTTTTATCATACGATTCAACATATCCAGCCTCATGACGATTTTTTGCTTCTTTGGCAATCGTTTCTATATCAATTCCACCAAGTTGTGAAGTTGTTCCAGTAAGGTAACGGTCAATTACACTTGAACCAATACCAACTGCTTCGAAGATTTGTGCACCGCGGTAACTTTGGATTGTTGAAATCCCCATTTTTGACATTACCTTTACAACACCTTCAGTAACAGCTTTTACATACTTTCTTACTGTTTCTTCGTAGCTTAAAGATAAGCTACCATCTAAAGTGGCTGCGTGATACGTTGCATAAGTAAGATATGGATAGATTGCATCTGCTCCATAACCGATTAATGCAGCAAAGTGATGTACTTCTCTAGCCTCTCCAGTTTCTAAAATTAAGCTAACTTTCGTACGAACACCTTTTTTAACAAGGTGATGATGCACTGCACTTACTACTAATAAAGTTGGGATTGCTAATTGGTCTTTGCTCATATCTCGATCTGATAAAACTAGTAAGCTTACCCCTTCTTCAATTGCTTTTTCTGCTTTTTGACATACGTCCTCGAGAGAAGTTTCTAAATCTTCTGAAAACAGTGTGTGAATAGTTGAACATTTAAACTCCGAAGTAACACCATGTTTTAATTGCTCCAACTGATCTTGTGTTAAAATTGGCGTTTCAAGTTGAATTCGATGACAATTATTTTCATTTGGATGAAGTAAATTCCCTTCAGCTCCTAAGTACGATACAGTTGATGTTACGATATGCTCACGAATTGCATCAATTGGCGGATTCGTAACTTGTGCAAAAGTTTGTTTGAAATAGTTAAACAATGATTGCGGACGATCTGATAATACCGCTAAAGGACTATCATATCCCATTGAACCAATAGGGTCTTTCCCTTGTGTAATCATTGGAATTAAATACTTTTTAACATCCTCATGCGTATAACCGAATGCTTTTTGGCGTTGAAGTAAATCTCCAAATTCTTCAGCTAACACTTGTTTTTCTTCTAATTTTACTAATTGCTTATCTAACCATTGTTGGTATGGATGAGCATTGGCCATTTCTGATTTGATTTCCTCATCAGAAATAATACGTCCTTCTTCTAAATCAATTAATAGGATTTTTCCTGGGCTCAAACGTTCTTTGTAAAGAACATTTTCTTCTTCAACATCAATAACCCCAACTTCAGATGAGAAAATAATGTAATCATCTTTCGTTACATAGTATCTAGCTGGACGTAGACCGTTACGATCTAGAATAGCTCCAATTTGTTTTCCATCTGTAAATGAAATCGCCGTTGGACCATCCCAAGGCTCCATGATACAGCTGTGATATTCATAAAAAGCTCTCTTTTCTTCTGAAATATGTGGGTTTTCTGTCCACGGTTCAGGAATTAACATTACTGCTGCATGAGCAGGCTTTCTACCTGATAAAACAAAGAATTCAAGCGCGTTATCTAATACAGATGAGTCACTTCCGCTAGTATCTAAGATTGGAAGTAATTTCGGTAAATCTTCACCAAATACTTCTGAAACAAATTGTTGTTCACGAGCTTTCATCCAATTAATATTACCTTTTAATGTATTAATTTCTCCATTATGGATAAGATATCTGTTCGGATGCGCTCTTTCCCAACTCGGGAATGTGTTTGTACTAAATCGGGAATGTACTAAAGCAAAAGCTGATACAAAAGAATCGTCTTGTAGATCAAGATAAAACGTATCTACTTGTTGAGGTGTTAACAAACCTTTGTAAACGATTGTTCTGCTTGATAAACTCGCAAAGTAAAAACGTAACTCACGTTCATTTGCCCAATGTTCTGCTTGTTTTCTAATAATGAATAGCTTTCTTTCAAACACTAAATCATCTTCGATTTCATCGTTTGCACCGATAAACACTTGACGGATAACAGGACATGTTTCTTGTCCACCTTTTCCGATTTGATTTACATCGACGGGTACTGTTCTCCAACCTAGGAGCGTCTGCCCTTCTTGTTCAATCAATTCGTTTACACGAGCTTCAACTTCAAGACGCTCTGCTTCATTTTTTGAAAAGAATAGCATTCCAACACCGTAACGACCTTTATTTGGAAGATTAATTTCCGGACATGCTTCACGGAAAAATTGATCAGGAATTTGCACCATTACACCAGCGCCATCCCCTGTTAAAGGATCGCTTCCTTGCCCACCACGATGGTCAAGCTGACATAACATTTTAAGTGCTTTTTTTACAATATCATGAGTTGCAAGTCCCTTTATGTGCGCATATAGACCAATTCCACATGCATCATGTTCAAATTCAGGATGATAGAGACCTTGTGCTTTTGGTAAGTTATTAAATGTCATTTTTATCTCCCCTGTTAGTTTTTTTCACGAATTGCTTTACGTAGTTTTTATTTTATGGTATCAAATTAATATATACAATATATGATTTAGATGATATCTATCTAAAATCAATATAAACGAATGGAGTGTGACCATGGAATTACGACAACTACGATACTTTATAGAAGTTGCTGAAAGAGAACATTTTACACAAGCTGCAGAACATCTTCATGTCGCACAATCAGCAATAAGCCTTCAAATTTCAAAACTTGAGGATGAACTTGGCGTGGCGTTATTTGATCGAATAGGACGAAATATTAAACTAACTCCAATTGGGAAAACGTTTTTAATTCATTCAAAGGCAGCGATAAAAGCGATTGATTATGCCAAAGAAAAAGTCGATGAATACTTAGATCCAGAATTTGGCACAGTAAAAATCGGCTATCCAACAAGCCTAGCTAATCATCTACTCCCTACCGTTATTTCCGCTTTTAAAACGAAGCACCCGAAGATTTCCTATCATTTGCGTCAAGGTTCCTATGCTTCGTTAATAGAATCCGTTAAGAGCGGTGAGTTAGATTTAGCCTTTCTAGGTCCCGTCCCTGAAAGTACCGCTGATATTGAAGCTCACGTTCTATTTTCTGAGAACATTTCTGTTTTAGTACCTGCTAATCATCCCGCATCAGACAAGAAAAGTTTGTCTCTTTCCGATTTGAAGCATGATGATTTTGTGTTATATCCAAATGGATATGTATTACGTCAAATCGCAGTTGATGCTTGCAAAGAAGCTGGCTTTGAGCCTAACGTTTCAGCAGAAGGTGAAGACATGGATGCTATTAAAGGTCTCGTTTCAGCTGGAATTGGTGTAAGCCTCTTGCCTAACGGGACATTTTATGACCGAACGTCAAGTTTAACAGTACAAATACCAATTGACACACCAGAAGTTCAACGAACAGTTGGTATTATAACTCCCAAAAATCGATCTCTTGCACCTACCGAAAAAATATTTTTTCAATTCGTAAAAGAGTTTTTTGATTGGGAATTTTAATCAAACTGATTTGTACTTAAGGGTCATAGCCCCCCACCCCTAAGCGTAGTGTAGGTGGGAACTTTCATTCAGGTGGAGTTGAGACTTCATCCGAATTTCCGATGTTCTAGCGAAGTTAGAACGAGTTCTCTCGGTTGGTGCCTTTTCACCTCTTGGACATTTTAGTTACTAAGCCACGCTGCAGAAATCTATACCTAGTTACGATCGTTTCAGCGTAACTAGGTATAGTATCTTTCGGGCAAGAATTATGAATGCGGAAATTCATTAATAATATAGAGAAAGATTATTTTTCCACTCGAGAGACACCTAATGCTAAGTTCGACCAAAGTATTTCTTCAACTAGCTCACTTTTTGTTTCATCACATTTCAACGATTAATACGACTTCCGAAAACTTATTAGGAAACTTTTTACGGTCTTTTATTTTTCGCTTTGTATAAAAATAATCGATAGCAAATCCCAGGTTAAATGAATTGCATTAAGAAGTTTGAATAATAAGTACAAATAGTCCAGCACACTAAAAGAAAAAATCCTGTGGTATTCGTTTAAGATATAGATGCCCCATACCAGGCATTAAAATACCAAACCATTGAAAGTGAAGGTTGATGTTTATCTAAGAAGTTTAAACCTAGTGATCCTAAATTAAAGGGAACGATGGGTGCTTTTTCTTTAGCAGCCAAAATATATAACTTGTTTAAGTCGACAGTTTTGCGATAACTATCCCAAATTGTAATAATGTATACAGGAATATAAAGAAGTATCCACCTTGTATCAAGTACCTCCTTAGCCTTATCAAACTGGCCTGTAAACGTATATACCATTGAAAGATTTAAATTTGACAGAAGATTGATTATAAATTCTCACAAAAAAAGAGTGAACTCGTTTCATCAAGCTGAAACATCGGAAATTCCCACCTACGCTCCATTCGCACTTTTTGGTTACCGTTTTACTCTCGCTACCGCTATTATAGATTCCTAAAATTATAGTGCCCGGTCATTTCCAGATATTTTGTAACATAACAAAATTGACTATAATAAATTGATATGGAGGTGAATTGGACTTGGAACATATTTTTTATTATATAGTAGCTGCCTTAGTCATCTGCCATATCCCTATAGTTAGAAGGATTTTTTGTACAATTAATACGTTAGTTCATGAATCTGGGCATGCGATTGCTGCACTTATAACGAGCGGGAAGGTATACTCTGTTTCTTTATATTTAAATAATGAGGGATTGGCTGAAGTTGGTACTAAATCGTGGCTTTCTCGAGTTATCGTCAGTTACGCTGGATATACAACTTCATCTGTTGCTGCTTTTGTTAGCTTTTACTTTATTTATTCAAACAAACTAGAATTTATTTTTTATGGGTTACTAGGTTTAGCGATCATAAATCTTATCTTATGGGTTCGAAATATTTTTGGCATCATATGGCTTTGTACTTTTATAGGATTTAGTTTTTATATCGACTATCATCATTTATTTGGTTTGAAGGAAGCTCTTGTCTTGCTATCAGCAAGCATCATCCTTATCCACTCAATATCAAGTGCTTTTACAATATTTTACCTTAGTATTTTTCAGCCTTCGCATGCAGGTGATGCTACTAGTCTCAAAATACATACATTTTTGCCCGCATTTTTTTGGGGATTTATTTTTTTGTTCCAGTCATTAATTAGTTTGTACTATGTCATCATCCTTTTTATCTTGTAGGAAACGAAGCAAAAAGACGCTCCTGTACCTTAAGTATAGGAACGTCTTTTTGACCATACAGTTATCCTGGATTTTATTTACTATAAAGACCTATTTTTGGAAGAAAAACTCTAAATGTAGTTCCTTCGCCTAATTTACTTTTAAACTCGATCTTTCCATTATGCTCATTAATTATTTTAAAAGTAGTTAACATACCTAGTCCTGTTCCTTTTTCTTTTGTTGAATAAAAAGGCATCCCTATATTAGGCGCTAAGTCATCTGAAATTCCACAACCTTGATCGATTACTTCTATTAGGATATTTTCTTGACTATAGTCAAAAAGGACAACCTTGATTACCCCACCATCAGTCATAGATTCGATAGCATTTTTAATAAGATTGATAAATACCTGCTTTAATTGATTACTTACGTAGCTAATGCTTCCTACTTTTTCATATTCAAATATAATTTCGATATTCTTCATCAGTGCTTGAGATTGTAACAAAGTCACAACATCGTTTATCGTATCTTTAATATTCCCATTAGTAAATTGAACTGCTTGAGGCTTGGCTAAAAGTAACAATTCACTCGTAATCATTTCAATGCGATTCATTTCATTAAGTAATATTTCAAGGTGAGTCGGATTAACTTCTTTTTCTTTTTTTATTAATTGTAGGAATCCTTTTAATGTCGTTAATGGATTTCTAATTTCATGGGCAATTGAAGCAGATAATTGTCCTACCAAGGAAAGCTTCTCCGCTTTTTCAATACTTTCTTCAGCTACCTTTTGCAAAGTAATATCTTTACAAATTCCATATACGCCAATGACTTTATTCTCTATCGTAATTGGTATATTGGTAACCTTACAATGTATGAGTCTTCCACTTTTATGAATTATTTTACAATAATAAGTTTGCGATAGACCATTAGCTGCTTCATTAAAAAAATACATTGTTTTTTCTAAGTCTTCTTTAGCTATCAGATGGTGAAATGATTGATCTATTAATTCACTTTCACGATAACCAGTTAATTCTTCTAAGGCTTTATTGACACTTATGTATCGACCTTTTATATCAAATGAATAAACGGCATCTGGATTATTCGTAAATAAAGATTGATAATGCTGTTCTCTTTTTATACTTTTTCTTTTGGAAGATGTTATATTTACAAAATATACAGATAGCGTTTCCTTTGATGGGTATGCCCTGAAATCAAACCACTGATTTTTTAAGGGGTAATATAACTCGAAGCTTACCGACTGTTGTTTTTTCATTGCTAAATGAAAATAACTAAAAATAGGCAACTCAATTATTTGAGGAAATTGCTCCCATAAGCTACTTCCAAGCAGGCTTCCTTTTGGTCGATTAAACATATTTTCTGCCACCTGATTTAGATAGATAAAATGCCAATTGGAATCTAACACATAAAACCCATCCGTTATTTTATCTAGAATATCAAGACCATCAATTTTTTTTACATCCATTTCACTTATCCTCCGCCATTACACCTATTCCAATATTAATTACGTTTAATAAGATACTATCGTTATTAATTATCGTTGATTTTATATAAAATATCCAGTCTCCAATTAAGCGGTTATAATAACCGTCTATTATTGAGAGAAATTAAAACCTAACACACTCTTATTAAACCAGTTGAGCTTAAAACGATTTTATATACATCTGCATTAAGAAGTGATCCGGTGCTAATTCCCCTTATCATCCGATTAAAAATATATGTTATAAGCGGAACAAACAGAAAGCCTGTAAAGAACATATAAAGTAAAGCAAAGGTGAGATATCTCTTGTATGAAGCCTTAAAGTCATATAAACTACTTTTTCCTAGCTCAAACACATAATCACCTAACCTTATTTTCGTCACTATTACTATTCCCATTTAATATTTCTTTGAAACCTAATTAGAAAAGCATCTATTTATTAGTATCAAAAAAGGCAGACGCTTAGAATTGTGGTTTCACTTCTAAGTGTCTTATTGATGATTTTTATAGAGACCAATGGAAGTTTACCTTTAGGAGTATCATATGCCAGGATTCAAATTGTTCTAAACGTTCAGGTTCTTTTAGAATATAAAAATCTATCATTACCTTACCTCTACATTCTGTAATTCTTTTACCGCATAAAATGAATCTTCACCTGTGAATTTCATTTTTTTCTAATGCCCTAATCATCGCTGCACGTCTACTGTTTGACCTCTTGCAGCGTTAATAAAAATGACTTTGTGATAGTACTTTATCAGAAAAGATCTTTTTTATCGCACTGCTTCGAAGTAGTGTTTTGTGCGACGAGTAATCGCAGGAGCAATTGTTTTTCGTGCGACGAGTAATCGCAGGAGCAAAGTAGCATGAAGCATCATCAAAGAAGCAATCCAGGAAGTCAGTGAAGTCAGAAACTTGACCGAAGTGATCGAGCCAATGGCGCCTGGAGCTAGACAGTTTCCAAGTTAGAAATTTATAAATTCTGCATATACAAAGAAAAGAATGCCCAATCCTCTTAGATTGGGCATCCCAAGTCTTATTAATTAGTAACCTACGTAAGCAGCACCTACGATAACTAAAAGAATAAACAATACTACAATTAACGCGAAACCTGTTGTTCCTACATGAGACATATTTCAACACTCCTTACAATTTTTATTGTGGAATTACTCCACCTACGAGTACTATATTCACGTGTCAGTCCATGTGATTAGACGAATGTCCTTATTTTTCATGTTTTTATAATTTATTACTAAGTGAAAAACCGCTAAAGGTAACTCTAAAATAAGACTGACAAGTTTAGCACTCAAAAAATTACTTGTTTTCCTTAATTACAATTGATAAAAGCTTATTTCACTAGCATAAGCTTAACTATTCATTGTGAGCTCTTCTTTTCAGAAATAATTCGGTTAAAAAGAGTTATGCACCCTATATATAACGCTTTTGTAGATCCCCCTAGGTTTTCAACATTTTTCGAGACAATCAATGATTGCACTATATTAGTAGCTCACATATGCAGCTCCAATAATAACTAGAAGGATAAACAATACTACGATTAACGCAAAACCTGTTCCTAATCCATGTGGATGTGACATATTAACATACACCCCTTTGCATTTGATTGTGGATGTCTCCACTTACACTTACTGTATTCATTCACAATAAAATGTGCTTACACATTTATAACTTTTTCTATTTTAATTATAATTCCAACAATCAAAAAGCTTATCTGAAAATTATGGGACGAGTTAATTAGCGGGATAATACTACTTCCGTTCGCTTCGGATTCCCACCACCCCACTGGTTTCGGAAATGTATCTCACCCACAAGAAAAGCGCAAGGCGCCCGCCTATCGGCGACAAACACTGGAAGGTCGGCAAGTAGCGGTCTGCTCTTTGACCGCAATTGACGAACTGAAGTGATCGAGCCGATGGCGCCTGGAGCTAGACAGTTTTCAAGTTAGAAATTTAGTAATTCTGATTATGTAAGAAAAGCGCAAGCGCCTTAGTCACGAGCAGCTGCTCCGTAGTAATCCAAGTAGTAGCTTCACTGGGGCGGCCTTTGACAGAAGCCGCTCTTTGGCTTCCGCGTGCTTCTGCGTTTTACAGCAATGCTTCGAAGTAGGCTTCCTCGAAGCATTGCTGCATGAAGCTATTCAGAGACGTTATTCATGTAGTCATTGAAGTCAGAAACTTGACTGAAGTGACCGAGCTCGTAGGCTGCTTGCGCTAGACAGTTTCCAAGTTAGAAATTAGAAATTCTGATAATATGAAAAATCCTCACAAAATATTTGTGAGGATTACAGCTACAGTCCTAATACAGCTCAAGACATTTAATTATTACCCTTTACTCTGCCAAGTATGAGCAACAATAATCAACTACAGAATGAACTTTCAATTGAAATTGTTCATTAGCAGGCACATAAAACACACCGATACCATCAATAACCTTCCAATCTTCACCTTGCAATTTATATTCTAAATGACCAGCTAAAATATCCATTTCTTCTTTAACATCAGTGGAAAACTTATATTCACCAGGTAACATAATCCCTAAAGTCTTTTTTGTACCATCTTCAAATATAACTACGCGACTTGTTACTTTTCCGTCAAAATATGTGTTGGCTTTCTTGATGATCGTGACATTATTAAATTGTTCCATACTTTTTTCTTCCTTTCAATTTCAAAGTACTTTTAATTTACCATAAACATTTGTCGAAATAAATAGAATTCTCAGAAATTAAATACTGTATAAAAATGATTACGTAATCCAGCTTGTGCACAATATTAATCTACGTATATCGAACACATGGTTCCTACAAAAAACGCGTTCATAGAACATCATTCACCAAACTCTCTGCTTTCCTCTCAACATTTCCATATCTCATAATGAATTGCCATTTCCAACCTCAACTACCAAACGATTAATATATACAAGATATAAAAACCATAGTAATATTAACTTATCAAATGAAACACATCGCAATAGACGGGGCGGTAGCGGTGCCTTGTAGCCTACAATCCGCTATAGTAGGGTCGAATTCCTATCGAAGGTCTAGTCATGTGTGGTCAGTACTTTTAATTTGATGTTGAGGAAAAAGTCTTTTACAACGAAAAACCCACGAACGGGTCAGATCCGGAAGGAAGCAGCCATAAAGGGGACACTTTTCTTGTGTAAAAGAGTACTTTTTCTGAGTCAAAGAGAAAGGTAACGCATGGATGGTTATATCGTAGATAGGTTTGCGATTACATAGATAAACAGTAATAAAAGCGCAAGCGCCTTGGTCACGAGCAGCTTCTCCTTTGCCACTCCGTTTGCTCAAGAGCAATTGTTTTCCGTGCGACGAGTAATCGCAGGAGCAAAACTGCATGAAGCTAATCGACGAAGGATCTCAAGCAGTAATTGAAGTCCGTTGCTTGACTGAAGTGACTGAGCTCGTTGGCTGCTTGCGCTAGACAGTTTCCAAGTTAGAAATTTAGAAATTCTGATTATGTAAAATAAACCAAAGGCAGTTCCTTTAAACTTAAAGAAACTGCCTTTGGTTTTTCGTTTCTACAACATAAACTCAAAAAATCGCATGAAAATCGATAAGCCTCTGGTTATAATTGCTTTTGAAAAAGGCACATGTTCCTCAACTACCATAGGATTTTTGTAGTACTCCCCATCCACCTTGACTTTAAGGCTGTCATATTTAAGATGATTATTGATTTTTCTTTCTAGATTATTAGCAAGTTCTTCACTATCAATTACAACCATTGACTCTGTACTTAGGTACGTACTTCTAGGATCTAGGTTAAAAGAGCCTATCAAACTAATTCTACTATCAAATACATAGGTTTTTGTGTGCAATGATTCTGTAGGCCCTTGGTATTCGAATAACTTCACACTTGAATTTGCTATTGTGTCACGGTATCTTAAATAACCAGAAAAGGCTAGCTTATTAGGTGTAGCGGCTAGTGAGTTGGTCAGTATTACGATCTCTTTGGCAGTAATATCATTTTCATCTATATGGTTCAGCATTTTGTTAGTTGGGATTATATAGGGGCTTTGTATGAATATTGATTTTTCTGCTTTTTTCATTAGACGAGTAATTTCATACCACACCCAAGGTTCTTTGTTTAAACGATCAATCGGATTATGGATAAACGTAATTTTGTTGGTTGGTAATGAGCGCTCAATCCAATCAATGTCTTGATACTCAAGCCCACCGCCAATTTCCGTATATCTCCTGAAATCTGAGAGTGTTTTTTTTCCCACTTCCTCTTTTGCTTTCGTTAATTGAGATAATGGATATTTAGAAAAATCATGGTTCCAAACATACTCAAAATAATTCTTCATGTCATTAATAACACTTTCCTTACTATTTGCGGTATCTGTGTTTATAATAATGACATCTCGATCATTTGAGGCACCTTCATACCCATCAGGTGCGAAATATTTATCACCAATATTTCGTCCACCAATCATCGCTAGCTCTTGATCAGCAATGATCAACTTATCGTGCAGCCTATTATTCCACGTCCATGGTCGAAACATATCGAATGGTTCATAAAATTTCAATTCGATTCCAGGGTGATACGATAAAGAATATAGAATCTCTTTTCGATTACCCTTCAAATTATGAAATAGTCCGTCAAGCAATACTCGAACCTGAACTCCCCGATCTGCAGCAGAAATAATACGAGAAAAAAAGATGTCACTAGACTGTCCAGGGTGAATTGTATAATAGGAAATAGTTAATGTATGTTGAGCAGTATCAATCATATGAATACGAGCAATACCAGCTTCATACCTATCATCTACTAAAACGACCCTATCTTGAGAAACTTCTTCTCCCCAAAAACGTTCCACTTCATTTTGGTTAGCGTACGTACATTCAAAATACTGATGAAAATAAAAAATAAGTACTCCAAAAGAAAATGCATATAATACATAAATCACAAATAATCCAGTTCCTACTTTAGATAGTGTTTTCATCCAGTGCTTAATCACGATTCAACACCTCATTTACCGGTTTATTTGGTTAGAATTACTGACCTAACTTATCGTTAGGTGACACTCTTATCATGTTATACAAAAATCATATGAAAAAAAGCTCCCCTTTTGATCCAATAACGTTTCAAATATTTGAAATCTTGTTTTTATCATATTCTTATTAAAGTAATTAGCCCATCAAATTCAATTGATGGGCTAATTAAACCAAATCTTTATTTTACTCTATGGAGATATGATGATAAGAAATAATATGGTAAGTGAAATCGTTCATTATTTATCAAAACACCTATATATTACCCTCAAAACTTACCGCTTCTTTTAATTTATTCATCTCTTTATGGATACTTTCCATTTTCTTATCTAATTGTGCAGTTGAATTAGCAGTATCTTTTAAATCATTTACCAATTTTTGAGGAACTTCTTTATTATAATTATAATAAATTTTGTGCTCCAAACTTGCCCAAAAGTCCATCGCAATTGTTCTAATTTGAACTTCAACACATATATGCTCTACTCTATCTGACATGAAAATTGGAACTTCCAAGATAAGATGCAAACTTTGATATCCATTTTGCTTTGGATTATTTATATAATCTTTATAATCAATTAACCGTAAATCTTTTTGCTTTTGTAACAATTCACTTAACTCGTAGATATCAGATATGAAGGAACAAGTGATACGAATACCTGCAATATCTCGTATGTTTTCTTTTATTGAAGATAATGAGAGATCATATCCTTTTCGATATACTTTTTTTAAAATACTTTCGGGTGACTTCACTCTAGATTTCACATGCTCTATAGGATTATAATCATGTATATACTGAAATTCTTGTCTTAAAATATCTATTTTAGTATTTAATTCATCTAGCGCAAATTTATAAGACATCATAAACCTTGTTAACTCTGTTTTTAATACTTTTAATTCATTTAACTCAATTACACTTTTATAGCTCATTTTTTTCGCCCCTCATCGACTATGAAATTTCTCCAGGATCATGGTTATCAAATGAATATATGGTCGCTGTAATTACATTGTAAAATTCATGTGAACTATACTTGAACATCGTAATTCTCCTCTATAAAACATGATCTGAACAAAAACTTTATTACTATATGCTGCTCTAACAAAAAAATCACTATTTCTTTTTAAGAAAAAGTAAATAGATAGCCATAAAAAGGTAAATACTTAATAAAAAAATAATAAAAATAATTGTTGACATTGGTCACCTTCTACTTCAGATCATTAATGGAAGGATGGAAAAACAGTAACAATATAGCGATAATAGGAATTGCTACTGCAAAAGCAAGCTTGATATTTCTATAATGGATTCTTACGATAATAAAAGTAATGATGTTAAAAATTACGGACCACCAAATATTCCATCCATTAGCAAAGATAAACAAACCTTTCTTAACAAAAAGCCATTCAATTGAGGAAAAATAGACAACCCAAACGAATATGTACAAAATTTGCTTTTTTCCTTTAGGATAATATTGAAGAAAAATCATAATTACTACTGGTACAATTAGAAAAGTAAAGGTTAAATCAATTAGGGTATGATTTAACCAGTCAAGGGTAACGGCTTTATAGACCCATAGAGTATGATTGTAAAATATAAAATTATAGGACAAATTACAAATAATATAAAACTGAACGGTTGGATAAAACTCCTTCCACCTTTTCCAGTCAATAAATATTTTTGCAAAAATCAAATAAACAACCACAACTAAAAGTAGATACATTTACAATTTCCTATTCTTTTTTTAGTTTTAATATAAACATAAATTAACATATTTATACAGTTAAAGACTTTGGGACAAACAGAGTCCAATTAACGCAAGAAAAGCGCAAGGCGCCCCGCCTATCGACGACAAACACTGGAGGGTCGGCAAGTAGCGGTCTGCTCTTTGACCGCAATCTATGTGCTTCTGCGTCTGACAGCAATGCTTCGAAGTAGGCTTCCTCGAAGCATTGCTGCATGAAGCATTGCTGCATGAAGCTATTCAGAGACGTTATTCAAGTAGTTATTGAAGTCCGTTGCTTGACTGAAGTGATCGAGCCGATGGCGCCTGGAGCTAGACAGTTTCCAAGTTAGAAATCTATAATTTCTGATACTATAAAAAAGACATCCACATAATTATGCGAATATCTTTTAGAGTTTAGTTTTAACTTAAAATTAACATTGTTTCACAAGGAAATGTCCTCGTAACACTTCTGTAAGATAATCCATTGGTGTTGTTTCAACTTGGCCGTACCCTTTTTGTGTATATAAATGAGTAGCATTAGGGAGTTCACTTTTTAATTGTTTTCTCAAGCTTTCCCCAGCATCATCAGCATCTACAAGGATATAAACATCTTTGTCTTCTATCGGTAAAATTAATGTTTCTAGTTTCTCATCACTTAATGTCCCATATGTACAAATTATTTCCACTGGCTCATTAAGTACTTGCTTTACACGCTTACGGTCACTTGTTCCTTCTACAATTAAAACTTTTTCATCCATATCCATAGTACCCATCCCCTTCCAATTGTCCCTATTCAACTATTATTATCCCACAAAATAATAACACTTATCATTTCTGGCAATCCTCTAGATGCAAGAATAACCCGATAAACTATTATAGTTATCTTGTCTAACATTTATGAATAAGTATTATCCTAAAAACAAAGGGAAAGAGGTGTATACATGGACGATTTTTTCTCAATTTATTTTCCTTAATTTTTGTCATTTTGATTAACTATCTAGCGAATGCTCCCCCATTTAACGGGCAAACAACTTCTGAGATTGCCATTCGATTAGACGTAATATTTACACCAGCCGGATACGTATTTAGTATTTGGGGATCGATTTATGTTTCAGTGACTATTTGGGTGCTTCGACAACTTCCTAGATCAAGGAGATATCTACCTATCTATATTGTTGGAACACCTTTATTTATTTTAAGCTGTTTTTAATAGTTTCTGGTTATTTTTATGGCATTATGAATATTTCATATTATCTGTTTTTGTAGTGATTGCTTTATTAGTAACTTTAATTATTTTGTATATTCGGATCAAATCTGTCGAGCATAATTTTTCTGATTTGTTACCATTCTCTGTTTATCTAGGATGGATAAGTGTGGCAACAATCGCTAATATTAGTTATGTTCTAGTCGAAATTGGTTGGGTTGGTTTTGGTATTTCTGAAGTTGTCTGGACAATTGTATGCTTATTGTTGCTACTATTTTAGCTATTGTTTTTCGGATCAAAGAAAATGACATCGTTTATCCACTTGTTTTCGTATGGGCTTTTATAGGAATAGGCGTTCAAAATTTAAGTAACGCCCCTCTTGTCGCCTATTCCGCTTTCTTTTTAGCAACCATTGTTTTTGTTATAGCGATATTTGGTAAACGAAAACAGTTAACTTTTTTGTATGTAAGATAAATACACTTAAATCCGCATGCACCTTAGTCATCTTGACAGCGGCATAGTGACTCCTAATTCCCTAAAAAATCTTTTTGAGAGAAACAGAAACTTTCCTCAAAAACAGACACTTTGAAATCAAGCATCGGACATTGGAAATGTTGACTTACTGAAAGAATATACAAATACAAAAGGAGTCCAAATTGGGCTCCTTTTGTCTATCCTATCCATATGGCGGAATTTCTAATTCGAATATTGGCTTTTCTTCGTTGCTTTTACTTCGTAAAAAGACGAAACATAGAGAATACTACCGTTAGTATTTTGAGAAAGAAACGTGTAGAAATTTTCTCGTAAGAGATACGTGTATCACAGGAAAAGCGGTAGGAAAAGTCTTTGAAGTTGGAATTAATACCCCTGAATTCTACGAATACAGCCAACAACAAAAGTCAGAAGAATTCAAGCAGCAGTATAAGAAACGAGCTTCCCAAGAAGGAAAAAACGGGGGGTTACGGTCTAAAAAGCATGGCTACACAAGCAAAATTAACTGCATTAGCAGTTAATTTAAAGAGGATAGCAAGGTTACTATCCTCTTTAAACGCTGTTAATTCCCCATTTTTGTTTCTTATATTTATAGTCTTGAATAAATTTAGCTACCGTAGGGAAATCAAGTTGAAAGTTGGCTAAAAAAGGTGACTTTTTCAGTGGTCTCACCTGTCCCCTTGTCCCATGTAATTTATGCCATACTAGCGACAATTTCTCTCAATCCGCCTGAATTTTTCTTTCTAGCTTACACACGCAAGGTGCTTCAGGAAGAAAGCTACCTGGTAGATGTTTATCAAGAAGTTGTTGGCGTGATAGGATTTATCGGGTTAATCGCCCCCCATATCGTTCGACTAATCGGTATAAAAGGTCATAGGCCGCTGATTATCCATTCCTTCTTATGGGGAAGTGTCATCTTAATTTCAGCAGATGTCGTTGCCCGCCTGATCCAACCTGGGCAGGAAATTCCAGTTGGTGCTATGACAGCATTAATCGGTGGCCCTTGGCTTATGTTTTTAGCTTATCGAACAGCTAAAAAGCAAAAAAGAGGTGAGAGAAGTCTTGGTGGAACAAAAAATCCACTCTCACTCACATGGCTTTTGCCAGTTACGATCTTATGTATAGTCATTGTTTTGTATCTATCATTTTCATTTAACGGAACAACGTGGACCCCTATTTCCGAGTGGAATTCGACGATCATTTGGAACTTTCGTATTCCTAGAACGTTAACTGCTTTTATTATCGGAATGATATTGGCGATAAGTGGTGTATTGTTTCAAGGAGTGCTTAGAAATCCGTTAGCAGATGCGAGCGTCCTAGGTATCACTTCCCTTTCTGGGGCAGGTGCAATGATTTTCCTCGTTCTGTTTCCGTCGCTTTCCGTTAGTTGGCTGACTATTGGTGCCATTTTAGGTGCGACTGTTGCGATCTCAATTATTTTTATCACTTCTTGGAAAAATGGGTTTCAGCCAATATTAGTAGCTTTAATGGGGATTTCTGTTTCTGCATTTGGATCAGCGATCATTCAAATTTTAGTTGTTAAATCAAAATTAGTTGTCGCTGCTGCTCTCGTTTGGTTATCTGGAAGTACGTATGCTAAAGGGTGGAATGATGTTTCCATTGCTCTCATTTTGTTTATCATTCTTGTCCCAATCGCTATCTATCTCACTCGATCATTAAATGCTTTAGCTTTTGGGGATGATGTTGCTACAAGTCATGGATTAGCTGTACCAAAGACAAGGGTGATTGCTCTAATTATAGGCGTAGCTTTAACAACTGCAGCTGTTTCTATTGTAGGGACCATCGGGTTTATCGGTCTTTTAGCTCCCCATACTGCGAGAAGACTTGTTGGCTATTCTCATTTACCGTTAATGATTATCAGTATGTTATTAGGTGGCTTTTTATTAACTTTAGCTGACTTTATTGGTCGTGTTCTGTTAGCACCAAAAGAAGTTCCTTCAGGCTTGGTTGTAGCACTTATAGGTGCACCTTATTTACTTTATTTATTGAAGAAAATAAAATAATAAGAAAACATACATGCGTTTTAAAACGCACAAACCAGCATGAAAGTATTTTACTTTCACAAAAGCATAGACGCTGAAGCTAGGGAGATTCTAACTAAAGAGTTTTCTGGTTACCTAATTTAAAAGGCGATGGGTTTTCTCATCGCCTTTTTCTATATCTTTCACATTATAAAATACTTATTTAGATTTATTACTCCTTCTTTCGTTGTTAAACACATAGTGATATTGATAATAATTATCAATGCTGATTATGATTAAACTTCCAATGAGATATGTCTACTATTCTCGCTTTATAATTATAAATTAAGTTTAATTCCTTTAACTTTTGAGTATTCTTGTAAAACAGACAAGAATTACGTTCCTTTAAAGACTTATCAATCTGATAATTTAGATAAAGCTTTTCGATCCATATTAATCAGAGTATGGATATGAGCTGAACAAATTTGAGTTCAGCTCATTGTTTCTTCGGAAAATAGTGAAAATTTTTAAGCAAGTAATAACCTTATTCCACCAACTGCCGCTAAAATTAAAATTATAACATTAAAGTGTTTCTGAGGCACCTTCGGTAAAAATTTGATACCTAAATACGTACCGATAAGAATAGGTACAATAAGCCACGCATTAAAAAGAAGCGTTTCTCCATTAATAAGGCCAAGCTGCCCATACATAGGCAATTTGATAAGATTCACAGATAGAAAAAACCAAGCACCTGTTCCAATAAACTCTTTCTTTGGTAGTGAAATAGCGATTAGAAATACCGCCATAATTGGACCCGCAGCATTTCCGACCATAGTTGTAAATCCAGCGAGGGGACCCATCACTACTATAAAAGCCTTCGATTCTGGCATATCGTCCATCCACTTTGCTCCCCATCGCTCCCTAATAAACTGAACAACTATTAATGTCAAAACAATAACGCCTAAGATAATTTCTATCGGCCTACTTTCTACAATTGTAAATAATAGCGCATAACCTAATAAAATACCACCAAGAACCCATGGTATTAACGAAAACAACGTACGCCAGTTCACACTTCTACGATAATATGTAACTGCTATAATATCTGCCGTAATTAACATCGGTAATACAATCCCGATAGATTCTCTAGCAGGAAAGATGGTAGCCATTGTTGCTACTACTAGGATCCCTAGAGTTGGTAACCCTGTTTTAGAAACTCCAATAAAAATTGCACATAATACGATAATTAACATATTAGTCCAAGATAAATCCATCATCTGTCTCACCTCCTAACGTGATAAAATTGGACATTCAATCAAATGAGGCTCTTTTTCCAAGTCATTGATTGAAATATTTATTTTAGCGGACCTTTAGAGGGTGGTGATCTCTGAAGAAAGCTTTTCGGTTTCAGTTAGAACATTATGTCCCTTAAGGCTGAGATGAAGCTAAAACTTCGTCGTTTTTACTTTTTTCATTTCCTCGTTATACTTTTTATTTCCGACCTTATCGATTCCTCAAAAATGTCTACAATAAATGATGCAATAGATAAAAATAAAAATACTATACAAAGTGTAAATATAGTGATGATGTATTCATTTTTTGCTCGTTCAAACTTCCACTCCATAAAAGCACGAAAGGTATATAAAACAAAAAAGAAAAAGGCAACTATTCTGGTTTCAAACACTTGGAACAACATTGAACAACACATCCAAGCGTTTTTCATTTTTTAAATACATGTTTGTGACTTTTTACCATTGTTAGTGTTTTTTACACCATCCCAAGGAAGGCCTGTTGTTTTTAAACGCTCCTTACCATCGATACTTCTCTACTTAAATTTACCTCCCAAATATCTCACGATCATCAGTTGCATTTTTCAACAAAACAATCATTAACAAACCAGTGAGGATAGATAATACACCTAAAAATCCATTTTGAAACATAAATAAGTTGATAATACCTAACAAAAATAAAGAAGAGATAATTAACAAATGAACCAGAAATAATAACATTTTCATTGAAATTCCTCCTTTTTTGGGAGTACAATAGTAATTTTCCCTAATCAAACTTAGTTGTTTAAAAGAATATATACATTAGTCAATAAGCATATATTTTCGTATACAACTAATCCTTTTGAATTGGCTGAACTTCTTTTTATTTCCACTTGTAAACTACTTTTTTTCTTCAAAAACTAAGTCTTCTACCATTACTCTACCGCTATCGTACCAATTAATTTGTGTTACCCACTTTTGTCCAATATTATATCCCCCAATAACCCTAGTATCATATAGAGTTAGCTGATATGGATTTTCTAATGTTGGTATAAAATCAGTATCCGAAACTACAGTCGGTTTATGACTATACCACTCTAATATGTGATGATACATAATCTTTGGTTTAATGTTAGCCTCAGGCCCCATATACATGAAATCTAGATTAATGGTAAAGTTCTGTTCCGGCGGTGGCGGTAGTGTAAGATTCATTACAGCTTTCCAGTGCTCTGATTCTGCATAGAAATAATATTTCTCTTCTTCTACACCATTCCCACATGACGATAGTAGCGCTAACAACATAAAGATCCCAATTAGCCTCTTAACCATCTAAACACTCCTTTTTTCATTTTATACTAACATAATATTTAATTACTCTTTTCTTTAGTACAAAATGAAAATTTCGAACTATTCCAAAAAAAACTTTATATTTAAAAAGTAAAATACTAAATCAAGAAAAACAAGTTACCAACAAAGCCAATATAATTTGGAAGCCAGTTGGTCCCATGACGGAAATTGATTTTATTTATATCAAAATAAAACTCCTTCTGAATTCAATGTTCAAGAACAAGTACCAGAGATTTGGGCCTATCATATGAGACAAAAGAAAAAAATTTTAAAATGGCTCTTCTCCTGAATGGGCTCCGAAGAGTGCAAGAAATGCTAGTAGGTCGGTCTTATACTCCAGAAAAATTCGCAGATCTTGATTTTGATTGAGTTAATAACCAGACCATTTGCAATTATTGATAACTTTTTGTCATTTAGAAATCAATATCCCATTCATAAAAGTGTTTAAAATGAACTAATTTGATTTGATACTTACCCACTCTAGCAAAGTACATTGAGTTACAAAAAACAATCAAAATACTCTATTTTTGTTTCTTTTAGTTAGTTCTTTTTCTAAATAAGCAAGCATTACTATTGGGATGCAAAAAAATATTATATATGGTTCATAATCGTATGATTCGGAAAAATATTTTTTAACATACTCCCATAGAGGATGATTAATTGTAAGAAATCACACTAGAGATCGCCAATAACATAGCGCCATGCTAGAAAGCAAATTATTACTTTAATATTTTTGATTTTCGAAATAGCTAACTATGTACATTTAACTTACTCTTTATTAATATATTAAAAAGTTCTGTAAATCTGTGATAAAATGGTAGTTAGTTTTTCAGTTTAATCGAATTCGTTCATTTTTAAATTATTTACCATGAGGTGTGACTTTATGAGTTTAATTGACAAGTTATATTCTTTTATTATTTTGTTTGCCGTTATTATTGGGATAAGTATAGGACAAGTTAGTTTTATTCAGACAAACGCAGATAGCTTAATCGTACCTTTGTTAATAACTATGCTTTATATAACATTTTTACAAATCCCAATTGAAAAAAATAAAAAAGCTTTTAAAAATATAAAGTTTACATATACAGCTGTCATGATAAATTTTTTATGGACACCAGTTTTAGCTGGACTTCTGGGATTCCTTTTTTTATATGACAATCCGGCTCTGTATATTGGGTTTATTATGTTAATGGTTACACCTTGTACAGACTGGTACTTAATCTTTACAAGTATAGCCAAAGGAAATGTTGCCATATCCGCAGCAATTTTGCCATTAAATCTACTGATACAAATTATTTTACTACCATTTTATTTATTAATCTTTGGTGGAACAACTGGAACAATTGAACTAACATTTCTAGTAGAAAGCATTTTATTTGTTTTAATTATACCCTTCATACTGGCTCTATTAACAAAGTTTCTATTAAAAAATAAAAATGAACTTAAAGAAAAACTTTTTTCAAATATAAGTCTGCTACCGTTAATTTTCCTAAGTCTTGCGATTACTGCAATGTTTGCTTCACAAGGACAGTTATTACTAGATAACTTAGGACTTATGTGGAAGATGACAATTCCAATTCTCTTGTTTTTTGTAATAAATTTAATCATTAGCCAGAAGATTGGACACTTAATGAACTTTTCTTACAGGGATAGAGCTAGTTTAAGCCTCACTACTTTAGCTAGAAATTCACCAATCGCTTTAGCAATTGCCATGACGGCATTTCCCGACCAACCATTAATAGCATTAACACTAGTAATTGGCCCGCTATTAGAATTACCACTTTTAGCAATCATTACTCAATTATTATTATTAAATAAAATAGGATCTACTTATAAATTCTGATACTGTAAGAAAAGCGCAAGGCGCCCGCCTATCGGCGACAAACACTGGAAGGTCGGCAAGTAGCGGTCTGCTCTTTGACCGCAATCTATGTGCTTCTGCGTCTGACAACACTGCATCGAAGTAGGCTTCCTCGAAGCAGTGTTGTCAGACGAGGAATCACAGGAGCAAAAGTAGCATGAAGCACCAACAAAGAAGCAATCCAGGAAGTCAGTGAAGTCAGAAACTTGACTGAAATGATCGAGCCGATGGCGCCTGGAGCTAGACAGTCTCCAAGTTAGAAATTTTATACTTTCTTACCTAAAAAAAAGAACACATCCCTATGGAATGTGTTCTTCATTTTACCTAGCAACGTCCTACTCTCACAAGGGGAAGCCCCTAACTACCATCGGCGCAAAAGAGCTTAACGATCGTGTTCGGCATGGGAACGAGTGTGACCTCTTCGCTATCGTCACTAAATCTACTGACTTCAATTACATCATGAGATGCTTCTTAGAATTTGCTACATGCTGATTTGCGACGAGGAAGCTTACTTCGAAGCATTCACTAGTAGACGCAGGAGCAGATTATCTAAATTCTTGTCAGTTTATATTTTTTTTGAAAGAAATCATTCTTTCAAAACTAGATAACATACATTTAAGGTTCTTGAGTGTGAATTCAATTCTTATTTTAGGATAAGTCCTCGACCGATTAGTATCTCTCAGCTCCACATGTCACCATGCTTCCACCCGAGACCTATCAACCTCATCATCTCTAAGGGGTCTTACTGGATTAACTCCAAGGGAAATCTCATCTTGAGGGGGGCTTCATGCTTAGATGCTTTCAGCACTTATCCCTTCCATACGTAGCTACCCAGCTATGCTCCTGGCGGAACAACTGGTACACCAGCGGTATGTCCATCCCGGTCCTCTCGTACTAAGGACAGCTCCTCTCAAATTTCCTACGCCCGCGACGGATAGGGACCGAACAAGTGAAAGTTGGGTTTACCTAACACTACAGGATGGGCCCGCGTCGCATTAGCTAGTTGGTAAGGTAACGGCTTACCAAGGCGACGATGCGTAGCCGACCTGAGAGGGTGATCGGCCACACTGGGACTGAGACACGGCCCAGACTCCTACGGGAGGCAGCAGTAGGGAATCTTCCGCAATGGACGAAAGTCTGACGGAGCAACGCCGCGTGAGCGATGAAGGCCTTCGGGTCGTAAAGCTCTGTTGTTAGGGAAGAACAAGTACCGTTCAAATAGGGCGGTACCTTGACGGTACCTAACGAGAAAGCCACGGCTAACTACGTGCCAGCAGCCGCGGTAATACGTAGGTGGCAAGCGTTGTCCGGAATTATTGGGCGTAAAGCGCGCGCAGGCGGTCTCTTAAGTCTGATGTGAAAGCCCCCGGCTCAACCGGGGAGGGTCATTGGAAACTGGGAGACTTGAGTGCAGAAGAGGAGAGTGGAATTCCATGTGTAGCGGTGAAATGCGTAGATATATGGAGGAACACCAGTGGCGAAGGCGACTCTCTGGTCTGTAACTGACGCTGAGGCGCGAAAGCGTGGGGAGCAAACAGGATTAGATACCCTGGTAGTCCACGCCGTAAACGATGAGTGCTAGGTGTTAGGGGTTTCGATGCCCTTAGTGCCGAAGTTAACACATTAAGCACTCCGCCTGGGGAGTACGACCGCAAGGTTGAAACTCAAAGGAATTGACGGGGGCCCGCACAAGCAGTGGAGCATGTGGTTTAATTCGAAGCAACGCGAAGAACCTTACCAGGTCTTGACATCCTTATGACCTCCCTAGAGATAGGGATTTCCCTTCGGGGACATAAGTGACAGGTGGTGCATGGTTGTCGTCAGCTCGTGTCGTGAGATGTTGGGTTAAGTCCCGCAACGAGCGCAACCCTTGATCTTAGTTGCCAGCATTTAGTTGGGCACTCTAAGGTGACTGCCGGTGACAAACCGGAGGAAGGTGGGGATGACGTCAAATCATCATGCCCCTTATGACCTGGGCTACACACGTGCTACAATGGATGGTACAAAGGGCTGCGAGACCGCGAGGTTGAGCCAATCCCATAAAGCCATTCTCAGTTCGGATTGTAGGCTGCAACTCGCCTACATGAAGCCGGAATTGCTAGTAATCGCGGATCAGCATGCCGCGGTGAATACGTTCCCGGGCCTTGTACACACCGCCCGTCACACCACGAGAGTTTGTAACACCCGAAGTCGGTGGGGTAACCTTTTGGAGCCAGCCGCCTAAGGTGGGACAGATGATTGGGGTGAAGTCGTAACAAGGTAGCCGTATCGGAAGGTGCGGCTGGATCACCTCCTTTCTATGGAGTTAACTCTAGTCGATGCTTTTCTTAGGGAAAAGTACCGCTTGTGCTTTTGTGTTCAGTTTTGGAAGAATAACCTTCCAGATTATATTGTTTGCTGATCTGAATTTAGACCGTGCGTTTACGTCTACAAGTGTAGTTGCAATAAGCTTCATCGACGTAAAATTGCATGTAGTCAATTCACAGAAGCATCTCATGATGCTTTTAAAGTCAGTAGCTTTTTTGAGAGAAAGATCTCATGGTAAAGCAAAAAACTCTGTATGGGCCTATAGCTCAGCTGGTTAGAGCGCACGCCTGATAAGCGTGAGGTCGGTGGTTCGAGTCCACTTAGGCCCACCATACAATTAAGTTTAGGGGCCTTAGCTCAGCTGGGAGAGCGCCTGCCTTGCACGCAGGAGGTCAGCGGTTCGATCCCGCTAGGCTCCACCAAAGAAGTTATTGACATCATTAATCAAATGGTGTTATATTTATCAAGTCGCCTTTTTGGCGCAGAATCGTTCTTTGAAAACTAGATAACAACTAATACATTTAAGTTTTACCGGAAGTCATTATGACTTTGAGTAAATCTTGAGTAGTCAAGAATTCAATTCGACGAAAAATCCTTTTGAAAAAACAGGTATTTTTTTGAGAGAAGCGAGTAGTTCGAGGAAGCAACTGAGGAAATCACCGGAGTGTGCTTAAAGGCACATGAGGATGATTACCGAAGGAAGCTGACGAAGAAATGCGAAGCTTATCGCAAAAAAATTAGGTTAAGTTAGAAAGGGCGCACGGTGAATGCCTTGGCACTAGGAGCCGACGAAGGACGCGACGAACAGCGATATGCCTCGGGGAGTTGTAAGTAAACTTTGATCCGGGGATTTCCGAATGGGGGAACCCACCATCCGTAATGCCGGGCCTTGTACCGGGCCTTGTACACACCGCCCGTCACACCACGAGAGTTTGTAACACCCGAAGTCGGTGGGGTAACCTTTTGGAGCCAGCCGCCTAAGGTGGGACAGATGATTGGGGTGAAGTCGTAACAAGGTAGCCGTATCGGAAGGTGCGGCTGGATCACCTCCTTTCTATGGAGTTAAAACTCTAGTCGATGCTTTTCTTAGGGAAAAGTACGCTGACGCTGTGTTTCAGTTTTGAGAGAATAATCTCTCTTAATAAGTAATTAAGACAATTTAGAAGCAAGAAGTTCGAGGAAGTGACTGAGGAAATCACCGGAGTGTGCTTAGAGGCACATGAGGATGATTAACGAAGGAACTGACGAAGAAATTCGCTGCTTATCAATTGTCAAAGGTAAATTAGAAACGAGTAGTTCAAGGAAACAAGCGAGNCAATCGCCGGAGTGTACATTTAAGGGTACATGAGGACGATTGGGGAGCGCNGTTGACGAAGAAATACGAAGTTTATCATTTGCCGACTCGTTCTTTGAAAACTAGATAACAATAATACATTTAAGTTTTACCGGAAGTCATTATGACTTTGAGTAAATCTTGAGTAGTCAAGAATTCAATTCGACGAAAAATCCTTTTGAAAAAACAGGTATTTTTTTGAGAGAAGCGAGTAGTTCGAGGAAGCAACTGAGGAAATCACCGGAGTGTGCTTAAAGGCACATGAGGATGATTACCGAAGGAAGCTGACGAAGAAATGCGAAGCTTATCGCAAAAAAATTAGGTTAAGTTAGAAAGGGCGCACNTAGTCAAGAATTCAATTCGACGAAAAATCCTTTTGAAAAAACAGGTATTTTTTTGAGAGAAGCGAGTAGTTCGAGGAAGCAACTGAGGAAATCACCGGAGTGTGCTTAAAGGCACATGAGGATGATTACCGAAGGAAGCTGACGAAGAAATGCGAAGCTTATCGCAAAAAAATTAGGTTAAGTTAGAAAGGGCGCACGGTGAATGCCTTGGCACTAGGAGCCGACGAAGGACGCGACGAACAGCGATATCCCTCGGGGAGTTGTAAGTAAACTTTGATCCGGGGATTTCCGAATGGGGGAACCCACCATCCGTAATGGGNTGGTATCCATATCTGAATACATAGGGTNTGAGAAGGCAGACCTGGGGAACTGAAACATCTAAGTACCCAGAGGAAGAGAAAGAAATATTCGATTACCTGAGTAGCGGCGAGCGAAACGGTAACAGCCCAAACCAAGGGGCTTGCCCCTTGGGGTTGTAGGACACTCTATACGGAGTTACAAAGAAACGAAGTAGACGAAGCGATCTGGAAAGGTCCGCGAAACAAGGTAACAGCCCTGTAATCGAAACTTCGTGGATTGTAGGCTGCAACTCGCCTCGCCTACATGAAGCCGGAATTGCTAGTAATCGCGGATCAGCATGCCGCGGTGAATACGTTCCCGGGCCTTGTACACACCGCCCGTCACACCACGAGAGTTTGTAACACCCGAAGTCGGTGGGGTAACCTTTTGGAGCCAGCCGCCTAAGGTGGGACAGATGATTGGGGTGAAGTCGTAACAAGGTAGCCGTATCGGAAGGTGCGGCTGGATCACCTCCTTTCTATGGAGTAATACTCTAGTCGATACTTTTGCTTTAGAGTAGAAGTAACGCTGACGCTGTGTTTCAGTTTTGAGAGAATAATCTTTCATTTTAATAGTTTACTGATCTGAATTTAGACCGTGCGTCTGCGTCTACAAGCGCCGCTTCGTAGTGGGCTTCCTCGATGCTAAGCTGCATGTAGTCAATTCATAGAAGTATTTCACGATGTGATTGAAGTCAGTAAATTTAGTAACGATAGCGAAGAGGTCACACTCGTTCCCATGCCGAACACGATCGTTAAGCTCTTTTGCGCTGATGGTAGTTGGGGGCTTCCCCTTGCAAGAGTAGGACGTTGCTAGATTATATTTATGGGGCCTTAGCTCAGCTGGGAGAGCGCCTGCCTTGCACGCAGGAGGTCAGCGGTTCGATCCCGCTAGGCTCCACCAAAGTTTTTTTGTGAAACGAAGTGGAGCAAAAATAACTTACCTATTTATTTTTTGGCGGCGTAGCTCAGCTGGCTAGAGCGTACGGTTCATACCCGTGAGGTCGGGGGTTCGATCCCCTCTGCCGCTACCAACTTAATTGTTTTGATATGATACGGAGGAATACCCAAGTCCGGCTGAAGGGATCGGTCTTGAAAACCGACAGGCGGGTTAAACCGCGCGGGGGTTCGAATCCCTCTTCCTCCGCCATATTAAATAAGGACCCGTGGTGTAGCGGTTAACATGCCTGCCTGTCACGCAGGAGATCGCCGGTTCGATCCCGGTCGGGTCCGCCATTAATAACCAACCATTTTAATATTTTGGAGGGGTAGCGAAGTGGCTAAACGCGGCGGACTGTAAATCCGCTCCTTAGGGTTCGGCGGTTCGAATCCGTCCCCCTCCACCATTTAGTTTTTACAGGTGAATAATTTAACGCTAGAACAGTGGTAAGATTTATTTTTGAATGTCCTTACTTTACAAAACTATGGCGGTCGTGGCGAAGTGGTTAACGCACCGGATTGTGGCTCCGGCATTCGTGGGTTCGATTCCCATCGATCGCCCCATATTATTATAATAATGGGCTATAGCCAAGCGGTAAGGCAACGGACTTTGACTCCGTCATTCTCTGGTTCGAATCCAGATAGCCCAGCCATTTTTTTTGTTAAGTCTCTAGTAAATTGCCGGGGTGGTGGAATTGGCAGACACACAGGACTTAAAATCCTGCGGTAGGTGACTATCGTGCCGGTTCAAGTCCGGCCCTCGGTACCAGAAAAATTTAAAAGGTAACATGCGCCCTTAGCTCAGCTACGAGCGTAACATCTGTGAAACAACTGCGAGTTGTCTCGACGCAGCCTGCTACAAGGCGGTACTTGTAGAGGAAGAGACAGGATATCTACGGAGCAATACATCGTCCGTTAATCTTCTTGGAATAACATCATCGAATAAACAACATGCGCCCTTAGCTCAGCTGGATAGAGTGTTTGACTACGAATCAAAAGGTCGGGAGTTCGAATCTCTCAGGGCGCGCCATAAAATAGTAGAGGAAGAGACAGGATATCTACGGAGCAATACATCGTCCGTTAATCTTCTTGGAATAACATCATCGAATAAACAACATGCGCCCTTAGCTCAGCTGGATAGAGTGTTTGACTACGAATCAAAAGGTCGGGAGTTCGAATCTCTCAGGGCGCGCCATAAAATAACGGGAAGTGGCTCAGCTTGGTAGAGCACCTGGTTTGGGACCAGGGGGTCGCAGGTTCAAATCCTGTCTTCCCGACCATGCGTTTGATTATTAATGCGGGTGTAGTTTAGTGGTAAAACCTCAGCCTTCCAAGCTGATGTTGTGAGTTCGATTCTCATCACCCGCTCCAAAAGAATGGGCCTATAGCTCAGCTGGTTAGAGCGCACGCCTGATAAGCGTGAGGTCGGTGGTTCGAGTCCACTTAGGCCCACCATACTAGATTTATTCCACAGTAGCTCAGTGGTAGAGCAATCGGCTGTTAACCGATCGGTCGTAGGTTCGAGTCCTACCTGTGGAGCCATATTAAGGAGAAGTACTCAAGTGGCTGAAGAGGCGCCCCTGCTAAGGGTGTAGGTCGTGTAAGCGGCGCGAGGGTTCAAATCCCTCCTTCTCCGCCAGTCGCGGTTTTAATATTGGCCCGTTGGTCAAGCGGTTAAGACACCGCCCTTTCACGGCGGTAACACGGGTTCGAATCCCGTACGGGTCACCAAAGATTTAGATGTAATAAGATAATAAAAATATTTTATGTCGGAGGATTAGCTCAGCTGGGAGAGCACCTGCCTTACAAGCAGGGGGTCGGCGGTTCGATCCCGTCATCCTCCACCAGATTTTTTTTTGTAACTAAAGTGGAGCAAAAATAACTTACCTATATATGCCGGCCTAGCTCAATTGGTAGAGCAACTGACTTGTAATCAGTAGGTTGGGGGTTCAAGTCCTCTGGCCGGCACTCTTATATTTAAAGAGCCATTAGCTCAGTCGGTAGAGCATCTGACTTTTAATCAGAGGGTCGAAGGTTCGAATCCTTCATGGCTCACCAAGTTTTTTTTGCTAAGCAAAATAACTTTTCATACGCGGGTGTGGCGGAATTGGCAGACGCGCTAGACTTAGGATCTAGTGTCTTTGACGTGGGGGTTCGAGTCCCTTCACCCGCATGTTTGTTTCGTAAGTATCTCATATGAATTTTATTTTTTTTTAGGAAGTTAAATGAACATGCGCCCTTAGCTCAGCTGGATAGAGCAACGGCCTTCTAAGCCGTCGGTCGGAGGTTCGAATCCTCTAGGGTGCGCCATTTTTAAGAATGAATTTTTACATTAATGAATTTCATAATTGTTTATTTACACTACTCTGATACTAAATGTTGTTTGATAAATACCGTTTCCAACAACATTCAGTATAGAGCCGAAAATATCCCAAAAAATTCAACATTTGTTGAATTTTTTGGGATATTTTTTTTATTTATGGTATTTGCGCAGAATTTGACAAAGACGAATAATTGAAGTATAGTTTGTTAAAAAGGGGGAGATAGTATTGACAAATAAAAATTCTGAAAAAATTGATATTCTTAATTCTTTTGCAAGCTATCTTCATGAAATGGGAAGATCCGAAAATACAGTGAAAACGTATATTGGGGTTCTTCAATCATTTCTTGACTGGTTATATAGTAATGGTAAATCATCTAGAGATTTAAATAAAGAAAATATACAAGCTTATGTAACTTATCTAGAAACTGAACAAAGAAGTTTAGCTACAATAAAGAAAGTCTTTAATACAATTAACACTTTTGCCAAATCTATTAATCGTATAGAAATTACTCAGGATATTAATATTACACAACAAAATAATATAAATCAAGTCTTTCCGGAATATTTATCTAAAGTAGAAATTGAGGAATTATTACAAAAAATCGAAATTGATAGTAACAAACGTAATACAGCTATAGTATATACGTTGTTAAAAACAGGCATACGGGTATCTGAGCTTTGTTACTTGAATAAAGAAGATATCTCTATAAATAATAAAAATCAAACTGGACAAATGGTTGTTAGAAATAAGAGAGATAATAACGAGAGAACAATTCCCCTTCCTAAGTCTCTAGTTTATCATCTAATAGAATACTTGAAATCAAGAGATGATAAGGAGGAAGCCTTGTTCCTGTCAAACTATCAAAAAAGAATTTCTGTGCGTACCGTTCAACATATGTTGCAACATTATGGAGTCCATCCTCATAAATTAAGGCATACGTTTTGTTACGAGTTGTTACAAAATGGTTTAGATATATCAATTGTAGCGCAATTAGCTGGGCACTCAGATATTAATATTACTAAACAATACCTAAAGTGTATTGAAATTAAACAAATTGATGAAGATGGCCCAAAATACGCATAATAAAAAACATTCAGAGAAATTTACTCTGAATGTTTTTTTATTTCATCCACTCTATCAAGTTAAGGGTTACGCCCCTTAATTTGATAGAGTGACCAGCAAGCAAAACACGATAGTTTGAAGGAAATCTCTATTATACGTGACCATTTTTTTGACATAATATCATTTTTCGATAAGAGATGCTTTTGCACTCCAGCCATAACGTATAATTTTTTTTGTTATTATCATAATAAAAAAAAGGGGGGATACATATGGCAAAACGCAATGGTAAAACTGACGCAGAGCAAAAAAATAAAAGAGGTTTTGACGCAAGTAAAACTGATGCAGAATTCTCAAAAGAATTTGGTAGTGCAGCTGCTAATCGAGCGCACAAAGAAAAAGCAAAAAAAGAAAAGGCTTCGAAAAACGATGGGAAATGGAAAGGCATGCATTAATTTTTCACACTCATAGGGGCAGTAAGATCCCCACCTCAAAACTTAGAAAATCGAAAAGTTTAGGTGGGGTATTAACTGACTCTAAAGGTCCGATAAAAAATAGCTTTCATCAGAGAAAGTTGATGAAAGCTATTCTTATGCCTGTGGTATAAGTTACACTAACAATCAGTGGGGATGAAGGAACCCTCCACTGATTGAAGTTCAGCTTTATTACTTTTTGTTAAATGGTTAGATACTTTTGACACATCAACTAGAAAACCCCACCAAATTTTCTTGAGACTGCTGAAAAAATCCAATTTATTTTATCTGAAAAATAATATTCAAAAACGAGCCTCTAGAATCGCTTCTAAGGCTCGTTTGAGAGTTAGGGAGACATTTTTGGCCCTCCTACAAGCATTCGTTTTTCAAAAACATTCACTTTTTCAGTGCCCTCAATTTTCTTTGGGTGGGGTTTTCAAAAAATATTAGATGATACCTAATGAATCTATAAGAATGATTAAGATTACAATAGGAACGACAAAGCGAATTAAGAAGCTCCATACTTTAAAGAGGGGGAATGAATTTCCCTCTTTTTCAACTTCTTGTTTAACACCGATCGGCTTCCAAATCCACCCTATAAAGATACTTAAAATAAGTCCAGAAAAAGGTAGTAATACTTCTGCGGCTATAAAGTCAAACAGTCCAAAGATAGTGCGATCAAATACCTTGATATGTGATAAGGGACCAAATGATAAGGCACAGAATCCTCCAATTAAGGTAATAACCGCCCCAGTAATAGGTGCTGCTGCTTTTCGAGAAAGTTTAAATCTTTCTTTAACAAACGCAACAACAACTTCTAATAACGAAATTGCAGAAGTTAATGCGGCGACAAAAACAAAGAAGAAGAAAAGTCCAGCAAACAAAGTTCCAAATTGCATATCTCTGAAAATAGTTGGGAATGTAATAAAGGCTAGATCAGGTCCTCTTCCTGGATCAATTCCAAAGTGAAAAACTGCAGGGAAAATAATCAATCCGGCCATAATTGCAACAAGAACGTCTAACAAAACGATCCCACCGCCATTGCGCGTAATACTGCTTTCATTTCGTTTATAACTACCATAAGTTACATACATTCCTGTTGCTACGCTTAAACTAAAGAAAGCTTGGCCTAATGCTGCTAATATAATGCCAGAATTGATGGCTGAAAAATTTGGTTTTAAGAAAAATAGTATTCCTTCTCTAGCATTTTCTAGTGTAAGACTTTTGAATAACAACATAAGGAGTAGGACAAAAAGTGTAGGCATGAGAATGTTGTTCCACTTTTCAATCCCTTTTTTAACTCCTCTTAGGACAATTAAGACAACAACCGTCATTAAGATTGTTTGCCAGACAATAGGCATTATCGGATCAGATATAAAACTACTAAAAGAACTTTCGAAGTCTTTATCACTAGCAATTAACTGTCCGGTAAGTGCTAAAATAAAATAATAAAAGGCCCAGCCAGCCACAACTGAATAAAATGCTAAAATCATAAAGTTAATAATCACACCAATAAAACCATTTATGTACCATTTTGAATTGGGTTGTATTATTTTATAGCTATCCATAGCATTAGCTCGACCTTTACGTCCAATACTAATTTCGCCGATCATTAATGGTAATCCAATAAGTAACACAAAACCTAAATACAATAATACGAAAGCGGCACCACCGCCTTCACCAACGACAAAGGGGAATCTCCAAATATTCCCTAGTCCAACTGCTGACCCAGCTGCAGCTAATAGAAAACCAAATCTAGACCCCCATTGTTCCCTTGGTACTGACGTATTTGATGTTTCTTTTGATGACATTCAAATTCTCCTCTCAATCTCGTGTACGAATCCCTCTTTAGATATACTAGGACTACTAATATAATTAAAAGCGTTAATGTGTTAAAGTTCAACAACTTTTCTAAAATAACATATTTTGGGGTAAGTGACAATAATAAAAATTATTGAGAGACTATGAAAATAGTGTTTCTTACAGTATCGGAATTTATAAATTTCTAACTTGGAAACTGTCTAGCGCAAGCAGCCTACGAGCTCGGTCACTTCAGAGTTTTTCGCTCGTGACCTTGGCGCCTTGCGCTTCACGAAAATTAATCGACATAATGAAAGTGGAGTAATTGTTATAAGGTAATAAAGATAACGCTATTGAAAAACTTTTTTCAGTAAATAATACAATTGATACAAAAGCTCTTTGGGAATATTTTTTTAGTTAAGCCAAATCATGAAATGTTTAATGAGATGAGGGTCATGTAAAGAGAGGAAGAAATTGAAATGAAACTTAATAGTCTTTAGTTTGATTTATGACTGGATGTAGAATAAACGCGAAATAATGAAATTATATGAAAAAAATGTAGAAATTAACAATTTTATTAGTTAAAATATTATATTAGGAATATGATACATTACTTTATATTTTCGAGCTTCATACTAATGAAATATTGTTATTGGTTCGAAAAGAAAATAAGTTACTAATACCAGTCTAAGGGTAATAGCTAATTATACTCAACTTTTATCTTACTTATGAAATAGACACTTACTTTTAGACTTTATAATATAATGAATTTCATAATATAGTATTCTTGACACTAAGGTCCTATATCTAGTTACGTTTAACTGTTCTTACATAGGTATAGATTTATATGGCTTTGTCTTGGTAATTATGAAATCATTTAATTAAACAAAAGTTAGTCGAAATTGACAAAACGATTTAGCTGCGAGGAGTTCCTACATGAATAAATGGTTAAGTGTGCTCATTGATAAAATTGGCTTGCATTTCTTTCATTATAACAAAAGTATGCATACGCAATTCCGTAATGATTTTGATTTGCGCTCTTTTACATCCAATCAAAATCGACGCTCCTTTTATCAATTAAATAAAATACCTAATATATCGTTTGAATTAAAGGATCAAAAATATGATCTGTCAGGTTCTTATAATTATAACAGTCCTATTTACTCTGGAGATACGGATAATGATATGGCAAAGGGTATTTGCTATTTAAGTCAAAATGGCCGTGAACCTGTTCATGTCATTATTGTACATGGCTGGCGTTCAGACTGTTTGAAAAAATTTAAGTTAATCTACTTGAAAGAGATGCAAAAAAAAGGATATAACGTCTATTTCCCGAATCTTCCATATCATTTTGATCGGGCAACTAGTAGTCTATACAGCGGAGAGTATATGATAAGTGCAAATATTTGCAGAACAATAACCGCTATTAGACAAGCTGTTGTAGAGATTAGAGCGTTAATTCAGTGGTTAAAACAAGATAAAGGTGGAAAAGTAGTACTTATTGGTGTTAGTCTAGGAGGCTATATTTCTAACCTAATAAGTTTATATGAAAAAGAGATTGATGTGCTAGTATCTGTTATGTACGCAAATAATCTTTCTTATGAAATTTGGCATACACCTATTGGAAAATATATTAAACAAGACTTACAAAAGCATAATTTTACGTATCACCAATTACAACGATGTTGGTCAATTCTTCGTGCAGATGAGGCACAACCAATGATACCAAAAGAAAAAATATTACTGATTAGTGGGATATATGATCAGTATGTTAGAAAACAAGATGCAAGTAATCTTTGGAATGGTTGGGGGAAGCCACGGCGTCTTCTTTATGCTTGTGGACATGCTGGAATTATCTTTAATCGTAAGCAAATTGCTAAAGATACGCTTGAATTCATTGAAAATTGTATTACTAATGGAAGTGAATAAACGATGTTGTTTTTATTTTTTCTTTTGTGGGGAGTAGGCTTATTATTAATAGTATTTGATTCAAAACGAGATTCAAATCGTTGGGCTAGTGTGACAGCTTTTGCTGGTGGTGCCGGAGGACTGTCTGTAGTTATCGAAGAAAATGTAAAAGTAAGAATGGTTGAGAATATAGGTTGGAATTATATAGATGGTACGTTATCGTTCATTGAGCATTTATTATCTTTCGTTTCGCATTATGTTACTCCATACGGATTCCTTGTTTTTTCTATTGTATATTCTGACCGATTAAACAAATCTTGGAAAAAGTTATCGAAAATAATTCTCCTTTCACCGATATTTGTTATGGGTATGTTTTTTCCAATATACCCTAATCTGATTATTCCGTATGTTGTTGCTAGCTGGTGGGTGACACCTTATATTATATGCGGCATAGTGTTACTTTTATATGCGTATTTTAGGGAACAGCATCCGTCAAAAAAACGTCAACGGTTTTTTGTTAATTTAGCGTTTATTCCGACAATTACTTTCGCATTAATTACTAATTATATTTTACGAAGTATGAACATTGAAGATTTTTGGCGCTATAATTATTGGATTGTCTCCTTTGGAGCGATAGTTTTTTTTATAGGTCTTATAAGATATAGTTTTATGGGACTAAAGCTTCAAGTACATCATCAGCAATATGGATATACAATGCCGGAAATAAAAACAGGAACTGCTCTTCTAAATCATGTGTTGAAAAACGATATAAAAAATATGATTGAGGTAGAAGATTTAATAAAAGAATTGAAGAGCTGTGACCGTCAAGTAGAAATGAACACTTTTCGCTGATTTATTTTGAACATTTCATCCCTTAAAAATGGAAGTTCGGTGTTTCATTCGATAACTATCATCGGTGAACTGGATTATTTCGGCACGATGAATAATTCTATCCAATATTGCAGTTGTAATTGCCGGATCACCGAGAAGTTCTCCCCATTCACTTGGGCCCTTATTTGAAGTCAAAATGATAGAGGAGGAATTATATAAATCGTTAATGTGTATATGAAAGGCAATATCGTTATTTTGTAATTTCACTTCTAAATCTAAAGGCAAAACTAATTGATTCATGTTATAATTTTTAAACATAAGGACACTTCCTTCTGATTAGATTTGGCTTGGTAACTTAATTTTATCAGAAGTTGTCCTTATTTTATTACAAAAATAATCAAAGCCGGTGAAATTTTACTCGTCGTAAAATTTCACCGGCTTTTTCATTTCAGAGGTGGGTTTTGTCCCAGCCTCTTTAATTTACCTAGTAACTTCCTTGTCTCACTGGGAAGCCCCAAACTACCATCGGCGAAGCTACTGACTTCAATCACCTCATGAAATACTTCTTTGATTTTACTTCGTGCAGCTTTGCATAGAGAAAGACCTATTCGGAGCGATACTAGTAGATTAATTTAAGTACAATTATTCGCAATCTCTTTTACATAAAAACAGAAAAGTAATGCCTTTTACAACATCGCCGCTTATTAGTAATCTTGTTAAGCTTCGATTTTTTTCTTTATATGGTATTTACTCTTTTGTCCTCTCTTTGTTACCGAAGAAAAAGTATAAATGGCAAGAGCTGACCAAATAAAGATAAATGCAATTAAATGTGCTTTTGATAACGTTTCGTTATAAAGAAAAACCCCAACTAACAGTACTATTGTTGGCGAAATATATTGAAGAATTCCAAGCAAAGATAGTGTTACCTTTTGAGCACTCATAGTAAAGAATAATAACGGTAGAACAGTTACGATGCCACTCCCCATTAATAGTAAACTTGTTGAAATAGAATCGAAAAATTGTATTTGAGATTGAAACATCAAGTATGTCATAAATACTAACGCAATAGGGGAAATCACCATTGTTTCAAGAGCTAATCCAACTGTTGAATCAGATTTAATTAGTTTCTTTGCTAAACCATAAAATCCAAAGGTGAGAGCCAGACTAAGCGAAATCCATGGAACCACTCCATAATGGAACGTTAGTATTAATACTCCAATTGCCGCTAACACGAAAGCAACAATTTGAGAAACATTCAATCTTTCTTTTAACGCAATTACACCTATTAGCATACTTGTTAGGGGATTTATGAATTGACCAAGACTCGCTTCAACGATCCTCCCTTCGATTACTGCCCACATAAAGATACCCCAGTTTGAACTAATCAGTAGAGAAGCGAGAAAAAGCGACCAAAACAATTTGGGCTTCTTAACAATTCCTTTTATGAATTCAACGTATATATTCCATTTCTTTAAAAGAAACAAAAGTACGAGCATAAAAATAAAAGACCAAAAAACTCGCTGTGCTAAAATCTCTCCTGAAGATATATGTTCAGTGAGTTTCCAATAAATTGGAGTAACACCCCACATTACATAAGAAAGTACTGCAAACACAACACCATCTTTTTCATTATTTAATTTCATTCCTTAGCCTACTTCCTATAAGTCTATTTACTCCCTTGCATATCAATTTATTATAATTGATTTTAATAACAATGACTTTTCAAAAGTCTTTCTGATCCTATATCAAAATCATTCTCCCAATTCCTACTCCGTCAGCTTAAGTACATTCTCACAAAGTGATCTAAAAATGAAGATATTTATTGCGGAGTAAGAATCTACTACGTAATACAAGAGTTAACCCGGAGTCAAAAGAATAACCAATTCATGCAAAAAAGAGCCGCAGTCAAAAACGTTTTATTGAGGTATGCATTTACCTTTTTCCTACAACCCCCTTGTGCCCATTTTTTTCTATATAAAGCTGAACTTCAATCGGTGGGGGTCTTCCTTCATTCCCCACTGATTGTTAGTTCAATTTATACCACGGGCATAAGAATAACTAATCATCAGCTTTCGCTGATGAAAGTTATTCTATATCGGACCTTTAGGGGCAGTTAATCCCCCACCTAAACTTCTCGATTTTCTTACGTTTTGAGGTGGGGGTCTTAGTGCCCGTTTAGAATGCGATAAAACATTCTATGAAACTTCCAATTTTTCACCACTAGGCAATTTCTATTAAACTATTATAATAAACCTTAGCGTTTATTTTTAACGTGATCACTTGTTTGGCTAACAGACAAACAAACATTTAATACATCTTGAAAGGAGTTTTTTATGTCAATTAATAGAATAACAATTACTGTTATCATAGCTTTTTTTCTTAGTTTAGGAGTTTTTCAGCCTTTTTTCATTGTGCATGGACAAACAACAAAGGTAGAGGCTTCTAGCCTATTTCGTCCTCTTCCGTTCGAAGATGCAGAATTAGGAAGAAACTCTCATGCGTATTTAGGTAGAATTCAAGCCCCTACGGATCAAGAAAGAGAAACCTTCGTTAATCAAATTACGGAATACGGAATTCAGGCAAACAAACAACATGGCATTCCAGCAAGTGCGATTATCGGTATGTCTATTATTGAAAGTGGCTATGGAACAACAAGAACGGCCCACTTTGCAAACAACCTTTTCGGCATTAAAGTGTGGGGATTTAACCCACCAAATGCATGGCAGTTAAAAGGGCAGCCTGATGAAGATTTTGATAGAGCAATACCTGTCATCGCAAACTATGAACCTGATCGTATCGTTTTTGATGAAACACAAAGACGAGATAATTGGTACCGTAAATTCGATTCTTATGAGCATTCTGTACAATTCTTAACTGGTACTCTATTAGTCAACCAACGCTATCATTTTGCTATCGAAAACTATCAAAATAGAATTGCAAACGGTTGGGATGTGAAAGATGCTTCAAAGGAATATCTTTATGAAATTGCGAACGCTGGGTACAATCACTTAGGCGGAGATTATTATCGAGATGTAGTCAGCAGACTCATGGATCAATGGGATTTATACCGTCACGATGTCATCGAGGATGATATAAAAGAGGAAGAGACACAGGTCACAGGTGTGTATCACACTGTAGTTTCAGGTGATACTTTGTGGATACTATCTCTTCAATATGGAACAACAGTCGATACTATTGAGTCAGCAAACAACTTAACATCTGACATGTTATTTATTGGACAAGTTTTATTTATTCCTGTCAATCAACCTGTTTCAGAACCAATCGTTACGGAACCTGTAGCACCAACAGAACCTGAACCAACTAAAGAAGAAGCCGTTGTAGTACCTCAACCTGTCGTTGAAGAAGAGCCAGTGGCCGAAAAACCTAGAGGAAACGGCAACAATAATGGCGGAGGTAATAATGGTGGCGGTCCTAAGAAAAGATAGTTGAATTTATCTTTTCTCTGTTCAAAATAATCTAGATTAAAAGAAGATAGTCTTTAGGCTATCTTCTTTTAATTTAGCCCCCCATTCGACAGGTTCCTTTGAATCACGCCCATTAAGTGATTATTCCAATACGAGGAGAATTTATTCCGGATTAATGTAGACTAATTTTGAGTATTACACAAACGGATAAAGGGAAACCTATATTCAAAAATTATACAAATACAGGTGTCCTTAATCCCTAGAAACAACATACTTAAACAGCTAAAAAAAGCAATAAATAAAGCGGAATTTGTAAGGATTTACTTTTACCCTCTACAATAAAAAATGTCGATTGCTTTTCTTTTGATGAAAGCCATTCAAATGCTAAAAGCGTAGGACTAAAAGAAAAATGACAACTCCAATGGGCTGTCATTTTTCTTAAAAAGGAGTATTATGTTTCAAAATGAATTAGCAATAATCATTTCTATTTGCACTAAATTCAATACTACAACAAAAGCAGTATTGCTCCTATTTCAGTAACGCTATTCGTTGAATATGAAATATCTTATCCTTCGCGAAAACCTAAATATCGTATTTCTCTTCCATCTACAACGGCAATATAAATATCACCCTTTTCATTCGTTTTATATATTTTTGTTCCTACGGGTAATTTTGTTGCTGTACCTTCAGTGAAATCTTCGCCATCATTTGATTGCCTTACTACTTCAAAAACTGCATTTCCTAATGTCAAATCTGCTTTTTTTACCCAATCAATTTTTTCAGCATTAACGTAAACCACTTCATTCATAAGGAAAATATCTTCTCTTTTGTTTTTGGATAAAATCTCATTTGCGGTAGGACTACCAATATAAAGCTGTTCTTCTTCACCCATCTTCAATTGTTGCTCATTATTACAGGCAGATAAAGTAATTATTATAAGAAAAAGGATCAACAAACTTTTCAATTCAAAACCTCCCTTTATTTGCTACTAATTTATATTCAATTAATAGCTTAAAGAGAAGTTGAGCTTTATGAAGATCGAAACAAACAATCTAACTTATTCGTCTTTCCTTCTGCATCGTTCCTTTAATACTCAACCGATATCCAATATTCATTATTATGTTATGTAACAAATTTGTTCTCGAAACTCTCATTCTTTTTATGATTGATTTCCATGAATAAAACTCTTTCCTAAACCACATATACCCTTCAAACAAATCTTCTGGAGTCATCTGCTTTGGTTGAAAAGCAACTCTTGTTTTCCCATTATAAGTACTCCAATCATCAGTAAGAAGGCGACCTTCTCTTTTGTACTGTTCATAAACAGGTGTATTTGGTAAAGGTGTCAAAATACTAACGGTAACACCATCGATACCAAGATAATTACATGCTTCAAGTGTCTTTTTAAATACATCCTTTGTATCTGTGTCAAATCCAAAAATAATCCCCGCTTGAATTGAAATACCGTGTTTATGCACATTTTTTATGAGGGTCTCATATTTTCCTACATTATTAATCTTTTTGTTTACACTTTCTAGGCTTTCATTTGAAAAAGATTCAATTCCAACAAAAAAATATATACATCCTGCTTCCTTAGCAAGCTTTAATAATTCATCATCCTTACACCTCTCAAGTGTCACTTGTGCTGCCCAGCGTTTATTCAAAACTTTGAGTTCTTTCATTAATGCTTTGGCATATTTTATATCACCAAAAAAATTATCATCCCAAAAAACAAAATACTTACTTTTAATTTTCCTTATGTCTTCAATCACTTCCTGTATTGGTCGGATCCTAAACGAATCATGATAAATCTGTTTTAAATTACAATATGAGCAATGATAAGGACAACCTCTTGAGGCTATAACGGCCCCTTTTGTAAAATAACGATTATAGATTAAATCCCTTCTAGGAATTGGCATTCCATCTAAAGAAGGTACCTCTCTCATTTTATATATTTTCTTGTTACAATCCCCTTGATAAAATTCAGTTAGAAACTGAGGCCATGAATGCTCGGCTTCACCCACTATTAAATAATCACAATGTTCCATTGCTTCATCTGGTAATAATGTTACATGTGGACCACCGAAAACAACCTTGGCACCTTTACTCCTAAATTGTGCTGACATACGATAACAATGTGAAGCATTTGAAGTATTAACCGTTATTGCCACTAAGTCAAAATCCTGGTCTATTGGTATTTCTTGATTGTATTCATCAACTAAAGTAATCAAATACTTTTCCTCATCTACGAAAGCTGCCAAATACGGCATTGTTATTTGAATAAAATTATTAAACTGCTTTTTTCTAAATCGGTTAATCTCCTTATTTTCAGGAGTAATCATTAAGAGTTTCTTTTTCATTCTTCACCAACTTCTTTTAACTCACTAAATTTGTATTCCCTATACTCTACTTCAACAAAATTGTTGAGTAAGTGATAGTAAATAAATAATTTTGCTACTTTAAAGTATTTTCGTCACTTTTGTACTCTAAAATATCTCCTGGTTGGCAGTCTAAAGCCTTACAAATTGCCTCTAAGGTTGAAAATCGAATCGCCTTTGCCTTTCCGTTTTTCAATATAGAAAGATTAGCCATCGTTATTCCAACCCTCTCTGAAAGTTCTGTAACACTCATTTTCCTTTTAGCTAACATCACATCAATATTGATTACAATTGCCATTTTTTTCACCTCAGACCGTTAAATCATTTTCTGATTTTATATCAATCGCCTCTAATAAAAGCCTTTGAAGAACTGCTGCAAAGAACGCAATTACTATAGAAGCAAAAATAGTGACCATTCCAATCAAAATGACACCGGGTGCATCATCTTTTTCTGCCAAGATGTAAATGAACGGCAAAATCACCACATATGTAATACTAATTGCAAAAGCGCAGTATTTTATTTTTGTTAAAGCCTTAACGGATAATTCTGAAAAAGCTTCGTTTTTATCAATATAAGTTAAAAGTTTAAAAGCGTGATAAAGAGCATAGTAGAAAGGTATTACTGTAACATACATACCCACTATAATAGGATAAAGTATGTGAACATAATTGGAATTCACTGGATTTCTCCCTAATAGAAGTAACCCATAAATACATAAAGCAAGAATTGGCGTTCCGATAAGAAAGACAGCTGTTTTTAATAATAGTGTTGTTCCTTTTTTCATAAAAAGCACCTCACTTATTTGATATCAAATTCAATTTACCATTTAATTTATCGTTTTACAATAAATTTTTATCATATATTATAATGTTTTTATTGTTAATCTTTGTTTTCCTAGACATAATAAAGAGCATTCCTCGTGACAAAGGAATGCTCTATAGACCTAGACAAATCATTTAGTAACATTTTAACAGCTGCACGTTAGCCTCACATTAAAATAAAAGTTTGCTTTCAGATTACAAAAGATCTGATATATCTAGTTCGACATAAAGTCTTCTCTAATTATGCTTCGTTACTTCCATAGAATTTCAGCATGTCGAATTCATTTTGTAAAGGAATTCCTTAATTTTTTTGTTCTAGTAAACTGCTCAATACTAAAACAAAACGTCACTACCAATGTTCCACTATCGCATCGTTTGTTGAATAAGATTTATAAACTTCTTACTCTTTCTTAATTTATTCATGCACTAAATATTTTATCTACACTGCGACAAAAAACAGACTTAATAGAATTAAGATAATCGTAATCAAAGTTAAGGTTCTACCTAATTTTGCCCACAAGTCATTTTTGAACTTATAACCCAGAATCAATGCTGGTAAATAGAAAATAAGCGAATAAAATATTGTATAATGAAATCCTGTGTCACCGTTTGACCAAGGGCTTAATCCAAAAAATCTTAATATACTATCTCCATAAGATTCTCGATTACCGAATGAAACGGGAAATAATATCCCAAATATAAATAGCAATAATGAAATCGAACCTAACCCAACTTTTTTATAATCTTGTTTCAAGATTAACCCCTCATCCAAAAACTCTTTTTTACAATTACTTTTTCGGTACTCATTTAAAACTTCCTTATTCCACAATATTGCTTCGTTTAAGTGTATTTCTTCACAAACAAAGGCAATATTTCTTACACTCTTATATTAACATAATTAGCCATTAACCTTGAAAAACTTTCGAAATAATCATCGAATTGTTTGTAAATTAAAAAAGCAAAGGAATTTACCGACTCCCTTGCTTTTTATAATGCTAATTTACTATCAATAGTGATGTTAAAACTATTGTAAATGTAACTGCTAAATGCGTTTTTCTACCTCAAAATCGAACCCGTTACTAGGTATCACACCGCTTTTTTTACACTTCTAATCACTAACATCCCTTTTCGGAATTTATAACTACATCAAAGGTTTTACCGATTTTTTTCGATGAAACCATATCATTACCGGAATGAGTAATAATGACAACATTCCTCCAGAAAATGATAATATGGCGTAACTTGAACCAGCAACAACCATTCCTGAAAGCGCTCCACCCGAAGCACCTGCTAATGCAATAAAGACATCGACGGTTCCTTGTGTTTTAGCTCGTGTATTCGGTTCGGTTGAGTCTATAATTAGAGCTGTGCCACTTATCAATCCAAAATTCCATCCAATTCCAAGCAATGCAAGAGCAATGACCAAATATAGCATAGAATCACCAGGAGCCAATGCTGCTATTACACCTGAGATTAATAAAGTTATCCCAGAAGCAATTGCCATATTTATTCGTCCAATCTTATCAACAAGAATACCGGTAACAAGTGATGGAAGATACATAGAACCGATATGAATACCTATAACAAGTCCGATTTCACTTAGTCCATGACCATGATGTTCCATGTGTACTGGGGTCATTGTCATAATCGCAATCATCACCATTTGACTTAGGATCATGATCAATGCGCCAACTGAGATGCCTCTTTTATTGCTTTCTTGATTATCCTTTCTTAAAGATTTTCTCTTCTTGTTAGTAATATCGTTCATCACTTTAACAATCAAATAAGGATCAGGGCGAAGCATAAGAAAAATGACTAAACCTGCTATGATAAAGGCACTTCCAGACAATAGGAAAGCACCAGCAAGCTCTGGAATACCGATAGAAAGAGCAACACTCCCCATAACACCGACTAAGTTAGGTCCCGCAAATGCTCCAATGGTTGCCGAAACCATTGCAATACTAATAGCAGTACCACGCTGGTTCTTATTAGCTAAGTCCGTTCCAGCATAACGTGTTTGCAGATTTGTTGCTGTACCTGCACCATATATAAGCAGAGCAATTAAAAAAAGAAATATACTATTTATAATCGCCGCAAGCACAACTCCTAGCGCTCCAATACCACCTGCTAAAAAGCCTGTCACCAGTCCAATTCGTCGTCCAAACGTTTGAGAAAGTTTTCCTACGATAAAAGCAGCACCTGCTGAACCTAATGTAAACAGTGCTGCAGGTAGTCCAGCAAATGCATCTGTTCCCATCATTTGCTGAGCAAGAAGGGCTCCTACTGTTATGCCGGCTGCTAATCCTGCCCCACCAAAAATTTGAGAGATACTCACAACGATAAGTGTACGTTTATATAATCTGCTTTGTTTCTCAGGAGAATCTAAGTAACTTTGTGCTAAATCATGCGAGCTAGACATTATTAAACTCCTTCTTCATAAAAATTTTAACCAGTAATTGCTTAGAATGTTACTACCTTATCCGCCCATTCTACTAATTCAACACAATCATTCATTGTCGAAATTGGACAAACCGTTTGATCCTCCAGCTTTCGGGACTTAATACAAGTACCACAGGCAAATAATATACCTTCACTATCAAGGAAATTGTTCATTTCTTCTGGAACATTATATTTCTCGTGTTTGACTTGCTCACATTCAACAGCTTCACCCATTAAAAAAACCTTTACTTCACGGTCTCTACCTATACAAGCATTGGCAAAACGGAAAGCATTCCAAGCCTTTTCAGGTTCCTTTGTTTTAAGAATAATCCCCAGTTTCATCTCAAGCACTCCCCTTATCGATCAAGTGATTTATTTTCTAATTTAATTGTAAGACTGTTTCTTTAATAAGTGAAATGCATTATTATTATGTTTATAATGCATTTCACGCATAATTAAAAACAAAAAAGCAACCGATCATAGGCTGCTTTACAAAAATGTATGCTTTGTTATAATTTGAACATCGTTTTTTTCAGTTACAGTGCCGATAACGTGACCTGATATTTCTTTGTCCGATAATTTTGTAAGTAACTCATCCACTTGATCTTGTGGAAGAACAATTAATAAGCCTCCCGATGTTTGAGGATCATGCAGTAATAATTCTTCTTCTGAAGTGATGTTTTCTGTATAATTTACTTTTGTTTTATAAGTAGAGATATTATTATATATTCCTTCAGATGTAGCACCCTCTTTTAACAAAGAGAACACATCATTTAAATAAGGAATATTTCTCAAATCAAGCTCAATTGACACTTGACTATGATCGGCTATTTCACACAAATGACCAAGTAAACCAAAGCCAGTAACATCGGTACATGCATGTGTTTCAACTTGTCTCATAGCCAAGGAAGCGTCTTTATTTAACTTTACCATTTCATTAACGGCGATTTCTTGCTGGTCTTTAGTTGCAATCTTTTGGTCGATGGCTGTTGTGTAGACACCTATTCCAATAGGCTTCGTTAAAATGACAGCATCACCGACACAGGCACCTTTTTTCGTTATGAAGCGTTCTCCATATGGGATTTTTCCAGTAACTGAAAGACCATACTTCGGACAAGTATCATCTATCGTATGTCCACCAACAATACTTGCGCCTGCTTCATGGATTTTATCTACTCCACCTTTCAACATTTCTTCAAGATAACGTAACGGAAGTGTGGATGTAGGAAAGCCGATAATATTTAAAGCAAATAACGGCTCTGCCCCTTTTGCATAAATGTCACTTAATGCATTAGCACAAGCTATCGCACCAAATTGATAAGGATCATCTACAACAGGTGTAATAATATCAACAGATTGCACCATTATCTCGTTTTGCCATGAGTACCCAATAGCATCTTCTCCAATCCCAGCTATTAATTGTTTATCAGGCGAAACAGGTATATTACGCAAAACTTGCGTAAGGTCTAGGGACCTAACTTTACTAGCTCAGCCCGAACCAGTTGAATATGAAGTTAATGAGATATGAGGTTTCATTCTAGTTCCTCCTTTCTCTACTTACTATGAATTAGTTTATCATTTTTATTTTGAGAGGTGAATAGCTTTGGAATTTCATCAACTAAAGACCTTCTATGCTGTTGCTACACACCTTAATTTTACCAAAGCTGCAGAAGAACTTTCCTTAAGTCAACCTGCCGTTTCAAGGCAAATTGAAGCTTTAGAAAAGTATTATGAATTACCTTTGTTTTATCGTACGAAGAAAAAAGTTGAATTAACAGATGCAGGGAGACAACTGCTTAAATACGCAATGCAGATTATCTCAATAGCAGATCAAGCAGATAAGGCACTATCTTCACTTACTAACCTAGAAAGTGGTGAACTTAATGTAGGATGCGGATCTACAATTGGTACTTATATCATTACGAATCTAGTTATTGACTTTCAAAAAAAACACCCAAATATAAAAGTTAATCTTATGATTAATAACACATCAACAATTATTGAAAAACTTATGGATAATAAAATTGATATTGCGATAGTTGCTAAAAGATTTTATGATCAGAAATTCAACTTCCAGCCATTTTTACAAGATAAAATTAATGCCTATTGTTCAATTGAACAGAAAGAAAAGTTTAAAGATATACATTCATCTACTGAGTTAAAAAACGAAACTCTACTTTTACGAGAACGTGGATCACACACTAGAGAATGTATTGAAGAGCAATTAAACATTGTTGGTTTATCTCCAAAAATCTTTGAACTAAGTACTAATGAAGCAATAAAACAAGCCGTTTTAAATAATTGTGGAATTGGATTTCTTTCCTCTACAACAGTTCGTGTAGAATTGAAGCATAATCTAATATTTAAAATACCCCTTAAAGATAAGTGCGAAAGGGAATTTTCAATCATTTCCCCAAAAGGAAAATATCTTTCACCAATCATGCTTATATTTAATTCTTTTTTATCGAAAAACATAAGAAGATGCTTTTAAAGAATATAAAGAGTTGTTGATCTGACTTTGATCTACAACTCTCCAACCCATTCTTCTTATCGAGATTTTTCATTGCTGTATATTCTTATCTTTCCCCCTTTGTTAATTCTTCCTTTTTTCCTCCCAAAGCTGTATACGTTCTTCATGACTAACCTCTTTATGTACTTGATGCAGCATCCATATATAACCAAAGGGGTCCATGAATATGGCGTTCGACACTCCGTAGTCTGAGAGCTCAGTCACCGGTTGCACCTCTGTACAACCTAAATCCATCGCCATTGCATAGGTTTCCTTAATGTCTGGGACAGTAACATTAACCCAACTAGTTTTAGGGTCGTCAGGATTTGGTGCGATTAAATGGAATTCTGGGTTTTCATCTAACATATGAAAGTGAACGTCATATAGGGTAAAAACTACCTCATTTTCACCGCGAGGAAAGTTTGAAACCTCCACACGCTCGATATCGAATATTTTTTCGTATAATTCCAATGCTTTTAAGCTATCTTTCACAACTATATCAATTTCTACCCCAACCATAATGGAAACACTCCTTTTACAAGTTAATAAATAACTTTACCTCACCATTTTCCCCAGTTTATCAATTAAAGTATACCAAATTCAATATTATTAGCGCGGTTAATATGGTTTTCTTATTGTACTATTGTACTTCAATCGTTCAATAAGTGAAAACACCCCTAACATCTTCTACACGAATGATAATCAGATTTTTTAAGGTGTTGTGAATTGGCAAATTAATTCAAGTGGAAGAAGCTAAAATAAGAGCAGAATTTATGAAAAAGAAATTAAAACACTACCAAGATGTTTTGAATCAAGTAATTCCTGATGACACCAATCCTCAAAAGCGGAAAGAAAACCACAAGCCGGTTGCTCATTAATTGCTATTAAATCCGAATTATTGCTTTTTAATTTTTATTATTAACAAACTCGTAGATTTCTTTAACAGAACTAATGGGCAGTGAATATATCGTATGTGTGTCTTTTGTGTTTATTATTGTTCCAGAGTCGTTAGTAATCCAAAGAAAATAGCTATCTTTACCGATACTGAATTGATACTGTGGATTTGTCATATTGACAATGCCAGGCTTTTTCTTTGAATTAGCTATTGCTTTTATTAAAACATCAGTTTCTTCAGTTTTTATTAATTCTAAAGAATTTGGAACACTATTAGCGCCTGTTTCGGAACTACTTTCATACTCAATATCTACTAAAAAAGAATAACTAGCATTACCTTGCTCCCAAGTTGCAAAAATTTCAAAAACAGTTCTCCCTTTATGACTTAAAGTGTCTATTTCAGTATATGTGCCTATAACACCACTACTTTCATCCCAAGTCCTCACTTCGTATCTATTAGGAGGTATCTCAAAGTCTATAGAAATAACCATACTAGAAGTTACTTTAAAGGGTTCCTCGTGTTGAACTAAGTTCGGTGGTGCATCAGCTGACGCTTCAATACTTATTGCTTTTCCATTACTGCAACAATAAGTCCAGCTATATGGGCCAAGTACACCCTTCTCCTCCTCTACACCATTAGAAATTGAAACTTTAGGTGGATTCTTCGGGGTACTTTCTTGTAGTTCTTCATTTTCGTTATTCATTTCATTAGAAATTTCAGTTTTATTCGTGCAACCACCTAATATTAATAACAGCACACTTAGAAGAATTAGTAAAAATTTCAATTTCATATTATTCCCCCATAAAAAATTTTACCTACTGTATTTTCAATTAATTAGCCGGATAAGAGGGTTTAAAGTTTCAGTTATTACTCGTTTTTCTTTTCCTCTTCTGCTTGTTAGTAAAAGAGGAGAAGAATTAATATGTAACAGCTCTTACCCTTTAGTAACTCATCAATTAAATGATTGATCACTATTTAATCATTTGTTAGATTGAATCTTTTTATCTCTTTACTTTCACCAGAAGCAGTTACTAGCAGCACAACAATATCAGCTTTTAATGCATTTTCAGTTACATTATCTAAATCTTGATTATCGGCAATGATATAGGTGAGGAAATACTCACCTTTATCATTTGGGTTTAAAAATGCTTGTTGACTCCCACTTGCTCGCCACATGTTTGACTTGTTATTTCCAAACCGGTTTGGTTCCATAAAAGCGAATAAATGATCATGTGCTTCAATATACACTTCCAATTTTTCGTCGTCGATTTTCTCTGAACCTATTTTCTCAACGCCAGTATTTAAAAGGGTAAATCGATAATATAATGCATTTTTGTGAAATGTTTGAACATCTTTATCGTTAGGGTTGTTACTGCTTTTCAATTCGTAATTACTCACTTCGAACTTTACATCTTCTAATTCTATTACACTTTCAAAAGACTTATGTGAATTCTGTGATGAACAAGCAGATAGTAGTATTACGAACATAATTAAGATAATAAATTTCCTCAAAAAATTCCCCTCCTTAATGAACAGGTAAAAAAAATTAGCATTTAATCCATGCTCAAATCTATTGGATAAGACCAACTCTCAATATTGTACAACAAAAAGTAAAATTTTTCCTTGAGTTGAGATATAGAACAATTTGAAAAAGCTAAACTACAATCAATGTTCCCTCATCCCTCACTGATTGTTAGTTTAACTTATACCATGGGCTTAAGAATAACCAATCATCAGCTTTCACTGATTGTTAGTTATTCTATATCAGAACTTTAGGGGCAGTTAATCCCCACCTTAACTTTTCGAATTTTTTGCGTTTTGAGGTAGGGGTCTTCAGGAGATCATGAACAGTCTCGGTTTTTTATGTTATCAAATAGTTTTAAGCTAATATTTGCAGGGAAACGGTTCACAATTCTGCGAGCCCTTTGAAAAGTTCCACTGCGGTTTCGATGATATCATCTCGGAAATCATACTGCACAGTATGGATATGAGGAAAATCTTCTCCGTTCCCAATGTAGCAGATTGCACCCTTTGTCTCTTTTAAATAATGACCGAAGTCTTCGGACGCACGGAATGCTTCCTTCATCTCAACTAACGGAATCCCTCTCTTTTGACATACTTGACGTATCTTATCAGTGCTTTCCTTATCATTTACCGTTTCAGGAAAGACGTCATCATAAGAGAAGCTGGTCTTTAGCCCGTACTGTTCTGAAAGAGAAAGTGAAAGATTTTCAAGATTCTTCTGTAGGCTATCCAATTCTTCTTCATACAACCCTCGAATGGTTAGAAGCAATTCTCCCTTGCTTGCAGATACACCGAACACCCTTTCCCCAACATTTACTTGTACTACAGTACAGAGTACCAATCCTTTGTTGTTTATTGGAGATGTCAACCGAGGAATCGCATCAATAATCTTTGCAATCGCAAATGCTGGATTTACTCCATCTTCCGGTTGACTTGCATGTGCTGGCGTACCTTCCATGTGAATCGTCATCCCCTTGGATGCACAGTGAGCAGTTCCATCAATGACATAAACGGAATTCAAAGCCATACCACTCATATTGTGGAAAGCAAAAATTTCTTCGATGTTATTCTCCTTTATAAAAGATACACACTGAAAAGCACCATCTCCCGTTTCCTCCGCATGTTGAAACAAGAAAAAGATGTTTTTATCTGCACCTTTCTGATCGATTTCAAGTGCAAAACCGGCAAGACAGGCAGAGTGACCATCATGTCCACATTTGTGAGAAATGCCTGGGTTTTTGGAAGCGTACGGAAGCAAGATTGTTTCTTCAATTGGAACTGCATCAAAATCCGCGCGGAACGCAATGTTCATTTTATCTTCACCTGCACGATAAATCGCATAAAACCATTGACCTTTGTCAACAATCTCTAGTTTTGTGTGCGCTTTAAGAAATTCGATTATATGCTGTTTCGTCAAAATTTCTTGGTTTGAGAGTTCTGGATGCATATGTAAATGATGACGTAGCTTTCTTGTTAATTCTAAATTTTTATTTTCCATAGAATCTCTCCCACTTTTTAAAGTCCACAATAAATGCCTTAAGTAGTATCGACACTACTTTAATATTTTCATTGTATAATTGGTTTTAAATTATGCTCAATGATACTTTTTTCATCCAACGTAGTCTGGATAATCAGTAATAATTCCATCAACACCCGCTTTCATTAACGGGCTAATTTGGTCTTTTGATCGAACCGTCCATGACATCATTTTCATATGATGCGAATGGACCTTCTCAACTAACTGTTTCGTTACTAGGCGACGGCTTGTGTTCACATAGTCGGCATACGCTGAGAAATCTTTTAAATAATCATCCGTCAAATACCTTCTTTTCGATATGATGACAGCTGTCGTCATTTCAGGTAATAGTTCACGGATTTTTTTTACAAACTGAAAATTAAATGATTGAATTATAATGTTTGAATTGTTAGACTTATCGAGTTCATTTCCAATCAGTATTGCAGCTAGTTTTTCTTCAATTCCTGGGTACAGTTCAGGTGCTTTCACTTCAATGATAATTCCAATTTTCCCACTAAACTCATCTAATACTTCCTTTAAAGTAGGAATACGTTCTCCGTAAAATTCAGCTCCGAAGTAACTTCCGGCATCTAATTGTTTTAATTGGGCTACGGTTAAATCAGATACATATATTGACTTTCTTGTATTCACATTCGTAGTACGGTTTATGGTTGGATCATGAATGACTACAAACTCACCTTCCTTACTCATTTGTATATCAAGTTCCAAATAATCACATTTCATTTCTACCGCTTTATTAAATGCGGCCATCGTATTTTCAGGTGCATAACCTGCCCCACCGCGATGCGCAATCGTAACATAGTGGTTGGCAGAATTGGAAACAATGGCCATTTTCGTTTTTAGTGAAAATAAACTAGCTAAAAGAATAAAACAAAGTGATAATACTTTAATTAAGTTCATCCATCTTTTTTTACTCAAAAAAATTACTCCCTTTTTATAAACATTCCATTTATTATATACTACACTAATTTAAATCTGTCATTCGCTTAATAAGAAACTAAGAATCGGAATAACCTTCCGAGGAATTCACAGGAAAGGTTCCACCAGGAATGTGCTCATTGAAATACCCATTGTATGTCCTAGCATCGAAGATCACATAGGGATCACTGTCCTCATCTGTCACGTACGTTTCCATAATTAAATCGCCAACATACTCCGGTGTAGTAACAAAATAATTTCCTTTAGATTTCCAAAAAGGTGTCCCCTCTTGATACACCCAGACATTCGTATACCCTAACTCTAATGCTTTATTTGCAGAGGCTGGACTTAAATGGCAATGCAATCCCCCACAATAGAAAATTAACATGGTCTCTTTGTTTTCAGGCAAAAGATGAACGAGACGATCAAATTCTCCATCTGGCATGTTAATAGCACCGTTAATATGACTTTCCTTATAAGGACCTGGAGGGCGCGAGTCAATCAAGACAAAACCCCATTCAGGTGTATATTGATCGTAGGTAGACCGCTCTGTACTTGTTGGTAAAACCGTCCCTACCAACCTCATTAATTCTTCCGTGTCGATATAATTTAAGTGTTCTTCTAATTCAACTGGCTCCGGACCCTGACTAGGTTCTACTTCTATAACGTAAAGAGAAACATCTACCTCCCCTCCGAATACTCCAATCGGCTCATCTACTGGAACTTGGGCTACTTTCGTACAGCCTCCTAATAACAGCAGTATGAAAAAGTTTATTGAAAAAAATATTAGTCTTTTATACACGAGAAGATCCACTCCTTTCTAACATGCAACTACATATCCAAATAATAAGCTTTTAAGAACTCATCGAACACGATAGTTACATACACATAAAATGAACTATTTGCCACTTCTTTCAACTCATCAATAAAGGTCTGTAACCAATCAAGATGATCTGAAATGAACTGGAGAATCGTTAAAGTATTATCGCCTTCATGTAAGAATGCTAAAAACTCTAACAGTAACGTTAAATGATCTGGCGTGTTTTCATAGCCATGGGGAACGGAAATATTATATTGCTTAAATAAATGCTTCATATGAATGGCAGAGTCTCCCATTAAATATCCTTTGCTTTTGGCAATGGATACTTTGGCTGTGGAATCCGCTGTTCAAGGCTTATATAATGACTCTACAGGCGGGGCAAATGGTTGTGTGATTCCCGAAAAGCTATTAAGATATTGTTGCTTTAAATCCTTCGCCTCTAAAGCTTTTTCCTTAAACCTTGGTTTGATATTTACATTGATACTAGAGAATAAAGATGTTAAATCCTCATCAACGATACTAGATGTAATTTCATTAATAAATTGTTCATTTGGATATATATAGAACTCAGCGAAGGTGTACAAAATTTGTTGAAGTTCATTTCGTACGTCTTTTAGATTTCTATTTTTCTTCATCTTCATTCTCCTTTTTATCACTTGTAAATTGGTTTAGCTAATTCTCTTTTCTGAGTAGTATGGACATCATCGTTTATAACGGTACATAAATTTAACCGTTTTTCACCAATCAGGTATAACAAAATACTGCCTCCAATAGCACCAAATATAAGTGCCCATTCGGCCCATGCAATGGACCATGCTCGATATGCTTCAACTTCCATTCCCTTTACAACTTCAAGTGGGATCATTTGACCTGCAAATACTAAATCAATACGCATAAAAAATATGCCCACAATTACCATTGAACCGGCAATAAAAACTCTCGTTGGTGTGAAACCATTTGGTAAACTTAAAATTACTAGTGGTATAACCATACCTAACCCTACTTCAAGGAACCAAAATTGCATGGCAAGAGGACCAGTTAAGGTCACCATATTCGCTTCATATTTTCCTGGAACCGCTCCGTAAAGACCTGTTAGTATCTTCCACGTAGTAAAGAACATTGTAATACCGATAAATAAAACTAGCAGCTTACCAAGACTAGATAAAATATGATCTCCTCGGTAATATAATGTTTCATTATCTTTCACCTTCATAACGACAAAGTACACAATCGCTAATATAGCAACTCCTGACAAAAATGCAGATAAAATAAAGTAGATGGACATATAGGGACCAGTCCAGTAAGGTCTAGCAGTTAAAAATCCGAATACTGCACCTAAGTTACTGTGTGCTGCAATCGCAGAAATTAAAACTAGTAATCCGAAGAAACTAGATTTCTTGTGGTCGTCCTTTATCATATAGAAAAATTCTATACAGAGTAGTACTAGATATACTCCATAGAGTAAACCCATCCAAAAAATAGCAGATTTTAAGTTGGATGTAAATAATATATTAATCATTGCAAACGGGTTTCCTAATTCCAAACCAATAACTACAAAACCCATTAATAGAGTGATAATTGAACCTAAGACGGCACGTTTACCAATTACTTCAAATCTTTTAAACTTAAAAACGTGCCCTAATGAGGAAACTAACGATAAACCTGTCGACGATACGACAAAGAATACATACCCTGCAATTAATCCTCCCCACGGAACATGATTGGTTGTTCCCATCGCTGCTTTACCGTTAATGATTAAATTGCCCGCTCCTGAGAATTCTTAATCAACTAGGCTATAATGCTTTAGCGATGCATTCTGGAATGAGAATTTGGAGCTCTGATTCCCTATTAACGGGGGTCGAGCCAATATCCTCAGAAAAAACGGGGACTATTTTCTCGCAAAATTAAACCATAATCTCTCAGGGGAAGCAGCGGAGGCCTATTAGAAAAGGAGAAGGTGGATCTCATTGTATTAGATGTGTTAATGCCTCAAATGGACGGTTTCTCTACCTGCAAAAAATTAGAACTATTTACAAAGTACCAATCATTATGCTAACAGCAAAAAGTCTTGCTCCGCTAGAACATCGAAAATTCAGATGGAGTCTCAACTCAACCTGAATGGGAGTTCCCACCTACTCTCCGTTTAGAGGTAGGGGGCAACATTGAGGAAATTTCCTTCGACGTAAAGCAGCATGTAACAGTAAAAAACGCAATACTACGAAAATACAAAAGAACACACTCCATTGGAATGCGTTCTTCATATTACCTAGCAACGTCCTACTCTCACAAGTGGAAACCCCTAACTACCATCGGTGAAGCTACTTAAATAGTCGTAAATTCATGTGCAAATATTGATAAAATTTTGCCTGCATTTTTGACTGTAATTTATGATTTTGCGATAGGATACGAAACCCGTTACTAAAAGGCTGCTCTAAGCTATTTTTCTACTAGTTTCATTAGAAAAGCATCTTTAATCCCTAAATCAATTTTTCCTGTTGTTGCATCAACAGCAATAATCTCAATTTTTTCTCCTTGTAAATACCCAATCCAATAAGGGACATATAATACAGAAGAATTGGTAATTTCAATTTTTATATCCTTACGCTTTTTTTCCTTAGCAAAAGCTTCCCAATAGATAGTTTCACGAGCAACTTCTGGATCGGGATCACCTTTTACTGTAAGGAGAGGAAGACCTCCTTTATGAAGAACTTCTGATAACGATAACAATTCTGCTCCATCTGGAAGGATAGCTGTTAAATTTTTTGTCGTTTCTACTGCTACTTTTCCCTTAATAGTGTCTTTTACTTGTTTGCTATGGTACTCATAATCAAAGCACCAATAGGGTAGATATAACATTTCAATGGATGTTAACTTCTTATGATTTTTTTTAAAGAGTTTTTGCCATTTTATGACCAAATTATTTTGATGTTCACTAATTAAACGAACGGCATCTTTTTTTTCTATTACAGCTCTAAGCAAAAAGCTTTCCATTTTCTTCACCTATATTAATTGAATGAAATAAAGAATAATAATCGTAATAAAGAAATATCCAACCATTAATAGTGGCCATTTTTTCATACTCTTTTCATCTGCTTCTTCTTGAATTTGTTCAGCTGAAGCTTGACGCTGTTTTAATGCATCTTGAACTTCATCATCCGCCATACCATAAACAAGACCTGAAAGTTTTTCTTTTTCTGGTGCTTCTGACAGTAAACTTACTGCGTAACCAACGACAACCGAAACGATTGCACCAACTAAGTTATTATACAACCATGAAATATTTGCAAAATTAATCACTGCCCACACTGCGATCATACCAGCAATAATCCCAGCAAAAGCACCCGTACCATTCGCACGACGAATGAAGATGGCTAATAAGAACACACCAATTAACGCACCGTAAAAATATGAACCAATTTTATTAACGGTTTCAATAACTGGACCTAAGTTTCCTGCAAAGAAAGCAAAGATCGTCGCATAAACACCCCAAAAGACAGTTGCCCAACGTGATGCTTTTAAATAATGTATTTCTGAAGCATCTTTCTTAAAGAATTTCGCATAAAAATCACGAATCGATACTGCTGATAATGAGTTTAATGCTGAGTCAAGACTAGACATCGCTGCAGCAAATACACCTGCAATAATTAAACCTGATATTCCTACAGGTAAATAATTTACAACGAACATCGGGAATAACTCATTTAAATTTTCAACATTCGGGTCCCCAACATGTGCATAGAAAGCAAATAATAAAATCCCAATAAATAAGAATAATAGCATTTGAGGGAACATAAATAGACCGCTTATAATTAATGACATTTTACTTTCTTTTAAAGACTTACTCGTTAACACACGCTGAATTTGACTTTGATCTGTTCCAAAGTAAGCTGCATGTAAGAAGAAACCACCTAATACACCTGCCCAGATACTATATTCTACTGATAAGTCAAATGAGAAATCTAAAGACTGTAATAATCCGGCTTCCGATCCGGCGGCTATTGCACCAGCAAATCCACCCGGAATATTTCCAACTAATGTAAAAATAGCTAAACCAGCACCCAACCAAAGAACAAACATTTGAATAACATCCGTCCATATTACTGCAGAAATACCACCTAATACCGTATAGGCAACTGCAATTACTGCCATTAAAATAATGGTAACATTAATATCCCAGCCTGTTACTACTGAAAGAACTAATGCGGGAGCATATAAAACAACTCCAGTTGCAAGACCACGTGCTACAAGGAAAAGTGCAGCTGTTAATGTACGAGTTTTCGTATCAAAACGTTTCTCTAAATACTCATATGCTGTATAAACTTCTGTGCGATAGAAAAACGGTACAATTGTCACCATTAAAAACGCCATAACAAGTGGAACATTAATGAATGTGTTCATACGTTCTAATCCACCTGCATAACCCCATCCAGGTGCCCCAATAAACGTAATTGCACTTGCTTGTGTCGCCATGACAGATAGACCTACCGCCCACCATGGAATACTACGACCACCTAAAAAGTAATCTTTCGTAGATTTCTGATTTTTGCCAAAATAAGCACCAAACAACGCAATCCCTAGTACGTATACAATAAGAACGATAAAATCAATAATAGTGAAATTACCCATAAATAATATTCCCCTCCTAAATAGTCTTTCCTATTAAGATTAATTTTCCAACTCTTTTCGCTGCTTCAAAAAGTAATTGCTGACCGTTATTAATTGCTGCTTCTAAAGACATCGGTTTATTTACAATAGGAATAACGGTTGTTATACCTTCCTGCTCTATTTTTTCTATGTCTTCTCCTACTGTACCCGCAAACGCAATCACAGGAATGTTTAATGGTCTGGCAAGTCTTGCAATACCAACAGGAACTTTACCAAAAAGTGATTGCCCATCAATCTTCCCCTCACCTGTAATAACGAGATCTGTATCCTGTAAGTGTTTCTTAAATTGATTGATTTCGACGATTAACTCAAGTCCACTTCGAAACTGTACATCACATAGCGATTGTAATAAAAAGCCTATCCCCCCCGCTGCACCACTACCGTTTGCTTCAGCCATATTTTTATTCGTTACTTTATTTACAATCTTTGAAAAATGTCTCATTCCTTTTTCAAATGTGCCAAATTGTTCTTCTTTCACCCCTTTTTGAGATCCAAAGACGTAGATAGCTCCGTCTTTACCGAGTAATGGATTTGTCACATCTGAAGCAATGATTATTTTTACACGTTGCAGCCTTGGATCTAATAAACTAGTATCTAGTCTAAAGATTGATTGAAGCTGCCCACCAACACGGTGTATCTCATCTTCGTGCTGATCAAACGCTTTTAATCCTAATGCTTGAAAAAGGCCGACCCCACAATCAACAGTAGCACTACCACCTAACCCTAAAATAATCGTTTCTGCTCCTTTATCAAGAGCATCATTAATTAATTGACCTGTGCCAAAGCTTGAAGCTAAAAGTGGATTTAATTCTTCATTTTTTAATAATGGCAATCCTGAAGCGGAAGCGGTTTCAACAATTGCCATCTTCTGATTCTCAATCCAACCATAATAAGTCTCAATGTTTCTTCCAAGTGGGTCTTCAACTTGACAATAATTTTTTTCCCCTCTAGTACTTAGAAGAATTGAATCTACTGTCCCTTCACCACCATCCGCCATCGGTAGCTCGATGACCTTAATTTGGTCATCGAGTTCCTTTAGCGCATTACTTATCGCCTTTGTTGCCTCAATACTAGTAATTGATCCTTTAAAAGAATCAGGAGCAATAATTACTTTCATACCTTTCACCTATCCTTTAAGCCACATAACTTGGTATGGACTTAACGTTATTTTTGTCTCTCCATCTTGAATAGAAGGTTTGTAACCTGAGATAAGATCCGTAAGTACAGATTTTTCCCTCATATCATTTTCGAATAGGTTCAATAATAATGATTGTAATTCATCTGATACATTAACTAGTACTACTATTTTTTCCTCAGGGTTATCTTTGTTAGTTCGAATAAATGAGAAAACGTGATCGTTTAAAAACAACACTTGCTGCGAACTATTTGGATGAAATGCCTTTTCTTGTGTTCGAGTTTCAATTAACTGTTTCATTTGAGATAATACTTGATATCGAATTGATGAAGTATCTTTTAGTTCTTCTTCTATTACTCCTCTGTCAAGTTTCTCACGATTTATTGAACGGAAACGACCCGTTTCTTCAACACCTTTATAATAATTGCGAGAACCTAATAAGCTATGAATATAAATACCTGGGACACCTACCATCGATAAAAGAACTGATTGAGCCGCAATAAAACGTTTCACTTTTAATTCTTGATGATCATCCGGATGAGATAATGCATCAAAGTAATTAATGTTTAATTCATAAGGACTCTTTGTCCCATCCCCATTGTCTTTATATGAAACATTACCACCATGTTCATGAACTTTATCAATCATCGCTTCTACTTCTTTTTTTGTTAATATTCCTTCTACAGGTCGAACACCTACACCATCATGAGAAGCTAGGAAATTAAAAAATGTTGTTTCTTCAGTTGTTTCTTCAAGATTATGCGCCCATGTAGCTAAGTGATTTGCATTTCCAGTAAGGAATGAATTTAGTGTTAATGGTGGTAACGGAAATTGATAAACCATACGCGCCTCATTGTATCCGTTCCCAAAATAGCTTATGTTATCTTTGTGTGGTACGTTTGTCTCAGTAATTAGGATCGTATCCGGAGCAATCGCATCTGTAATATCTCTGAAAATTTGAATGAGCTTATGAACTTGTTCCAAATGAATACACGTTGTACCCAATTCTTTCCACATAAATCCGATTGCATCTAAACGAATAAGTTTAGCACCCTTACTTATATAGAAAAGTAGTAACTCAACAATTTTCAATACTAGTTCAGGGTTTTCATAATTTAAATCAATTTGATCATCACTAAAAGTAGTCCAAATGTACTTTGTTCCCTCAGATGTTTCAAACTTTGTTAATAATGGTAACGCTCTTGGTCTTGTTACCTTACTGTAGTCAGCATTTGGATCTGCTTCAACGAAGAAATTTTTATACTTAGGATTCCCTTTTAAATATTCTTCGAACCATTCACTCTTTGCAGAAATGTGATTGATTACCCCATCAAACATAAGTTCATAGTCACTTGATAATTTTTCTATATCTTCCCAATTCCCTAATTCAGGGTTAACGGCAAAATAATCTTTTACTGAAAATCCATCATCAGAACTATACGGGTAAAACGGTAAAATATGAACTCCTGTTAAAGTATCTTTAACGCTTTCATTTAAGAACTCATGTAAGCTTTGTAATGGAGCCTTTCCTGCTTCTTTAATAGAATCCCCATATGTAATTAAAATCGTATCTTTTTCAGAAACAAACTCTTCCTTTTTGTTTTGAGTCGGAATAAGTTTTTCATAATCACTCATTAGCTTAATAATACTCTTCAATAAATAGTCAGCTGTTTTTGTATCATAAACAAACTGTAATTTACTCTTGAGAGCTTTTTTACCTTCTTCATTAATCATCGATATGTTTTGTGCTGTCATGCTTTCTCCTCCTTTTAAATGTTGCTTAACTTGTATTTCAATCTTACTAAATAGAAAAAACGCTTACAATGTTACGTATAACAATATTACAGCTATGTTTTTCTTGTTTTTTTGTTACACATAACAATAACCAACAAATCGCATCCTTAACGATATTTACGTAGTATCTATGTATGGTTCAACTAAGCTACGTTCATTGAAGCGTTCTTTCAAGGCAATCGACCCACGTGCTGTTGCACAATAACGACGTAAATCTGATCCCATTCTTATCTTATAGACCTTTTGGCATAGTGAATTTTGGGCTAGTGAGCAAGTTGCACACTCTTTAGGGCGTGAACTTTAGTTTGCTTATTATCCGAAAAAATTTATACTTCTGATCGTACAAAAAACTTCCTAACATCAAATGCGCTAGGAAGTGACAAAATATAGAAACCTTATCCATATCATGTTTAACTCAACGTTTTTTTCCAATATTTGCTACTAGCTTTTCTAGCAAGTTGACAAGCGTGTCATATGAATACAGTCGTTTGGCTTTTTGAAAATTTCCTTCCGTATAAAGCTTATAGGTTTGTTGACTGGAAATGATTTCAGCTATTTGTTTTGCAGCAGCATCAATTTTTTCTTCCGCTACCGTAACAAGACCATCTTCTGTTACAGTATGTTCTTTGCCAAGGGAAACAAAATAGAAGTTTTTATCGGCAATATCAGATAAATAGGTAGGATATTCATAAATTAACATTGGCTTTTTGGCAAAGATCGCCTCAATCAATTGGTTTCCCCACGCTTCAAGAATACTTGGATACATCACAAAATCAGCAATCGAATAAGCATCCCACAAAGAATAAATTTTTAGACCATTCCTATATTGGCGGGTATATTTCACTCTTGAATGTGCAACAATCAACTTCACACCTAGCTCACTAGCTTTATCCTTTAACTGTTCCAAATAATGTGCTGAGGATTCCGGCAATCCAGCTAACACAAAATAAACATTCGATTGTTCGGTAAATTTCCCTCTATAGATTCCTCTTTCAAATAACGAAGTAAGGTAGTTGTTTTGGAAATGTGCAATCGTATCAATGGCAAGTTCGATTGCTTTACGTTCAATAATTCTTGTCGTTTGTAAAAAAACTAAATCATTTTCAGTCATTCCTAGCTGCTGCCTCATATCACGATTGTAATTGTTTACTTCCCATTTTGATTGATAAAAATCAAATACTTTTGGAATGACTGTGGCTTCTATTCCATACCGCTCCTTTAGCTTTTTTTCAGCTAGTTTATTGTTTACGGTATGATAAATGGTCGGTAATTGGGGTGGAAAGAATTGACCTAGCCAATCATGAACAAAACCACAAGTCGGATTCATATAAAAATCTCGTTCCCAATAAAAGTCATGGTGATGTGCCAAAACGTTCACTCTAGTTCTTTTGATCGCCTTCGTAAAAGCACGTCCAGCAGGTAATCCCCACCCTAACGATAAGATATTATGTGGAATTAACAACTCCACTTGCTCGTTTTCAATAATGGTAACGAGCTTTTCCTCAATGATCGTAGAAAAATCAATCATCTCCTCTAAAAGAGCGTTTTCATTTTCATAATCAACTAACCTTTCATACGCATTATAAACGAATTTATGGTTAACTGGATGTCGATAGTTCAGTTCTTCAATAATATACGCTAGACAACTACCAGTACTGCCAGCAATATAGATCACTTCATGACCTAACATCTCTAAAACCACTTTCCATTTTTCCATCTCAAGTGAAACTCCATCGATTTCCCCAACACGAAAGTGACAAAGCTCTATTTTCATGCTAACCACCTTCCTTTCCCTAGCGTATATGACAACTTTTATTTCATATTCAACAAAGAGTATAGAGTAATTTAAACCTCCTTTTTATATGAAGCTACTACTAACTCCTTTTGAGAATATCCATTATTTTATAATTTAATCCAATCCGTTCCAATGGTATCAATAACAAAAAAATGTAAATGATTTTGTACTAACGGTTATTCTCAGAACGAAATAACGCTAGGGCTACATAGAGTAGTACTCCGTCCGTAAATTTCCGTGGATCATAGCCAGTTAAATCTTTAATTTTACGTAACCGATACTGAAGCGTATTTTTATGTATGAATAGATTTTCTGATGCTTCATTAATCGATTGATTATATCGAAAGAAGATGTCTAGCGTTTCAATTAATTGACTTGAATCCTGCTCTTGAACAAAAGGAATCATTCTGTTTATGAAGTCTTGTCGATATTGGACCGGAATTTCCTCGATTAAAATCTCAAGTCCTAATTCATTGTAGAAAACAATCTCATTTTCTTTCTTGGCTTGACGTACTGCTCTCAAAGCTTCCTTATACGATTTCTCTTGATCATTCATATTTTCGCATACCTTTCCAATCCCAATGACTGGCATTAACTCAAACTGTTCAATGATCATTTCGGTTAATTGTTTTAACCTAGAGTATAATGTTTGTTTTTGATGCTTCATATCTCTTTTTGGGTCAACTGAGATAAACAATACAAATTTGGAAGCTTCATGGGAAAGGACAAAATCTTGTTGTTCATACTTAAAGAAATCTTCGATTACATGTAGTACATTCCTCCTAAGCTTCTGATGTTTAAACTCAACTTCCATACTTAGCTGTGAGGTATGTAAGTTTTCATATAGATATTCATGGAAGCCGATAAAATCAATGACTGCAACTACTCTCGGCAAATGGACATTAATTCCGAGCATCCATCCTCTTGAAGTAAATAATTTTTTGTTTTCAATCTTCCCCTTTATCCATTCCTCCAAAAATGAATCTTTAGCTTTCTTCTCTAACATGGCTTGTTCTTCTAAATACGATTCTTTGATTAGAATTTCCGTCATTTTTTTAATCACATTTCCATATTGTTTCGCTTCCTCTTCCGTTCCAGTAAGTCCAATAACAGCAACCACTTTACTTTGAAAACGCACAGGTAGGTTAATGCCTTGCTTGACACCCTTATATTCATCGTCTGTTTGCACGAAATACTCTTGATTTGTCCGAATGACCTCTAATGCACCCTCATGAATCGTTCCAATTCGATTCGGGTCTATACTTGCTATAATACTACCCTCATGATTCATGAGATTAATATTATTTCCTATGACACTTTTCAGTTCATTCACAATCGCTTGGGCCTTTTCTGCAGTAATGATCATAAGACTTCCTCTCCTTTACGTTAAATTATAACGAATTATGAGGTGAAATTTTTATCAAACTATCGACAAAATTTTACAAAACCTGAAGCGTTATAGTGGGGAGTAGCCCCTCTAAGGATGTGAATGTAAGTCATTTCCCCTGGTTAGGTAGTAAAAAGTAATTGCCTTTCTGAAGTAGATAGGTTCCCTTCGAAAACTGCACCATTGTCTGTCGGATCTTTTGCGCCTGACGTATCATTCGATGGGCCATTTTCTCCAACAGAAACATCGTCAGCATAGCAGAAGCTACTTCCATAAATTCCTTTTCGGGTAAGTTCCTACCCACATGAATGGTATAACGACTTGGATAACTATTTCAACGAGAGAACTGGTGAAATTATATTACATATGAAGATGGAGTTTACCCGTGACACGACGGAGAAACTCATGGAGCTATGGTAGAAAGAAGAACGCTGCCCCTCTATTTTTTTTTGTCATAAGATCCTCACCTCCCTCCTACCTAGACAACCACTTCACCGACATTTCATCGTAAATTCATCTACCATTCATATTCGATACCTATACTTATCAGTGTGGGATAACAAATACGAAAAAGGATGGTGTTCGAAATTGAAAAAGAAACTATTTATCTTAGGGTTAGGGGCAGTTGTAACTATGACTTCTTTCGGGACAGTACTAGCTAATAATACGGAGGCACTACCAGTATCAGCGCAAAGTGCCGAGCAGAAGGGTAACGAATTTCAAAAAAGACTTCATTTGAATGAGGCTGATTTTGAGGAGCGATTTGCAAAAATTGCTGAAGCCAAAGGCTTAACGATAGAAGAAATCAAAGAACAATTTGAAGAAAGAGGAAACCGATTCAATGGGGGGGAAAACGAAGCGTCTACAAGGCGAATGTGATGATGAGTTACTAGAGCAACGAGCTGCAGAAGAAGGGCTCACCGTTGAGGAGTACAAGGAAAAAAATTAGAAGAGAGAATAGCCCACAGAGCTGAAAGACTACAAGAAATAGCTGAAAGAAAAGGAATATCCGTTGAAGAAATTCAAAATAAAAGAGGAACATTTAGTAACAATAATAATTTTTCATTATTCTAATACAGAATCACGCAAACGGGCAATCTCCGAAAATTTGGAGACTGCCCGTTTGAAGCGGTATGGATGTATTCACCCGTTACCATTTTATCGCTCCCTAGTGAAATAATAAAATCCCATTCACCCGAACTGTCTCACGACGTTCTGAACCCAGCTCGCGTACCGCTTTAATGGGCGAACAGCCCAACCCTTGGGACCTACTTCAGCCCCAGGATGCGATGAGCCGACATCGAGGTGCTAAACCTCTCAGTCGATGTGGACTCTTGGGGGAGATAAGCCTGTTATCCCCAGGGTAGCTTTTATCCGTTGAGCGATGGCCCTTCCATGCGGAACCACCGGATCACTAAGCCCGACTTTCGTCCCTGCTCGACTTGTAGGTGACCACAGATCTGGCACTTTCCTTGTCATGTCTATTTTTATTTTTATTTCAAACATAATTACAATATCCCATTTATTTATTGAAGAATAGATAGAACTAGAGTAAAGTAAACTTAAGTTTATATTACATGACAAAGTAATGATCTCTGACCGCCGGAAAGGAATTTAGATGTTTTTAATAATGAAACAAAACTTCTTATCGAGTAAACTCTATATCTATTATTCTTTCGTTTTCATCTTACATATTTTTAACGTGTTTTTACAAATAGATTTTCTCAATTATTTTATAGGTATATTAGCTATTCCTATGTTAGTGATTTCGTTTTTTGGTGCTACAACACTTTTTAAAATTCTAGGATTCTCTTTTCTAGGAATTGGTAGTTTTATGTTTTTAAGTGAAGGTCATTCCATTTCACAACTACCGCTTTTTTTTACATCTTCCATGTCCTTGCTGACATTATTAGCAGTTCTACCGTGGATGAATAGTGTAGTAAAATGTGGGAGGTTTGACCAGAAATTAAGGGTATTAATGAAAGCCAATGTGAACAATTTAGGTCAGCTATATCCAAGAAGTACAGCAACTACATACACTTTAGGAGCATTTTTAAATTTATCTGCTATTCCAATTTCTCAGGAAGTGTTAATGAATAGCTTAACGAAGATCAAAACGAAAGTTCAGCAATCGTTTATTACGACGGCAACTTTAAGAGGGTTTTCATTAGTTTTAATTTGGAGTCCCGTAGAAATTCTACTTGCCCTTACGATTCATTCGACCCAAGTAAGTTATGCTAGTTTTTTACCTTGGTTATTACTCCTATCGTTTATAGGGCTCCTTTTTGATTTAGTATGGGGAAGATTTTATTATCGAAAGTTTCCATATGAAGCAACCGGCTCTAATCACACGTTAAATCTAAAAGAACTAGGAATGAAAATTTTTCACTTAATAACTGCTCTATCCTTATTCTTAATAGTAGTCATCTTTACTGGCAATTTATTAAATCAAGATTTTGTGATCATTGTTACCCTTGTTATATTACCATTTTCCGTCATTTGGGCAATTGTCATGAAACGTTGGCGAAGCTTTTGGACAATCGGTTGGAAGACATGGAAAATAAAAACGAACTCGATGCAAAATTTCATCGTTCTTTTTTTATCTTTAGCATTTTTCACCAATAGTTTACAAGGAACTGAATTACTACAATCAATTCAATATGTTTTTATCGCAAACGCAGACTATCCTATTTTGATCCTATTACTGATCCAGTTTACTTTTTTACTATTAGCATTTTTTGGTGTTCATCCGGTAGCAACCCTAGGAATATTAAGCGAAGTTATCACACCATTGTTAACGTTCATGAACCCATTAAGTGTTGGAATTGCCTTAATGATTGGAGCAGTAATTAATGCTTCTATAGGGACTTACGGCCTAGTAGTTACCATAACATCAATAAATACAAAACAAAGCCCATATCGAATTTCCTTAACAAACTTGCCTTTTGCCCTGTTTATGATTGTGGTAGGTACGACGTTAGCTTACCTATTACTTTAATAGGAAAGAGGTATGTTGTCTCACTGTAATATTGGTAAATGACTACTATCAATTTTATTCTTAAACTAAGAATTCACTGGGATGGTTCAATCGTTTCTTTATTTTAGCAAAAATATGAAAGAAGCAAGAGACCCGTCCCTCACTTCCGATGGTTTGCCCCAACTTATTTCAAAGATGCTTTGAAAACATAACTTACTTTAGCATAATCCATTTTATTTTCATAAAAACGATGAGCGTCTGTACGTTGTAATCCTGACGACAACGCAACACTTTTATAATTATTTTCTTTTGCCCACTCATGTACATATGTAAGTAGTTTTTCTCCATATCCTTTTGAACGTTTTGTTGTATCGGCAACTAAATCACATACCCAGACAAATCTACCGTAATATAGCGTGATCATAGGCTTAAAGCCAGTTACTGCAACAATTTCTCCTCTATCAAGTAAAGCAAACATTTTATATCTATCTTTTTCTTTTGCCTCTAAAACTAAATCGAGATATGTCTCTTCATTAAGGTGAGTTCGTAATTGTTTCATTACTGGAAATGCTTTTAAAATCTCGGTTTGTGATCGTAATTCTTTTATTGTTAAAACGTCCATAACTATTCCCCTTTTTCAAATTTTAGCTAGTTTAACATGATCCCTAATTTTGTAATACACCCGTTCACTTGAGTACGATTTTTCACAAATATCTAAACATGTTGTGCCACTGGACTTAACTTGTGAATTCATTTCATTTAGATACTTTATAATGTAGTTCCACAAACTGATTAAAGGTTCTTGTACCTTCTAATAGCAGCTCTAATTGGTAGCTCCCTTCTTTAAATAAAGGAATTCCATTTCCTATTACTGTTGGGGCGACTGTTAAAATAATCTCATCTACTAATTTTTCTTTTACGAAAGATTGAAGTAAATCTCCACCACCAACAATCCAAATATTTTTCCCTTCCTGGTTTTTAAGTTTGTTCGTAAAACTAACTATATCTTCATTTATAAAACTTACATCTTCGGTATCATCCATATTAGACCTTGTAAAAACATAACACTCTTTGTTTTTATATGGAAATTCACCTTCTTCGTGTTTCATTATCCAATCATAAGTTTTTTTCCCCATCAAAATTGTATCCACCGTATCATAAAACTCTGAATAACCATTGTCTCCTTCCCCTTCTACATTAAATAACCAATCTAGTGACTCATCTTTTGTAGCTATGTATCCATCTAAACTCGTAGCAATAAATAATACTAAACTCCGTTTTTTATTCATAATCCACTTCCTCAATCAGGAATATTTGTTCGTTTTTAATGTATCAAAGTAAAACTATTATTTCAATTATCCTACTTTGATACGAAGAAAACCGCCTTATGTGAATCGGCATAGGCAATTTCAACATCTCGTAATACTCGCTTATCGACAAAATGCTGGTCACTATCAGCACGTCGTAGTAAAAAGAAAGCACTTTGTCACGAGCAGCTGCTCTTGTGCCACTTCGTTTGCTTGTCGCAAAGCAGCTTCGAAGTAATTCAAGTAGTAGCTTTACTGGGGCGGCCTTTGACAGAAGCCGTTCTTTGGCTTCTTACGTGCTTCTGCGTCTGACAGCAATGCTTCGAAGTAAGCTTCCTCGAAACAAAGCTGCATGAAGCTATTCAGAGACGTTATTCAAGTAGTTATTGAAGTCCGTTGCTTGACTGAAGTGATCGAGCCGATGGCGCCTGGAGCTAGACAGTTTCCAAGTTAGAATTTTATAAATTCTGATACTGTAAAAAAGAGGAACTGCCATTACAACAGTTCCTCACCTAATACACCCTAACTTTAAAACCTTCGGTGTTATCGAATTTTATTAAATCACTAACTTTATGTTCCTTTTCAATGGTTTCTTTTGTTAGCTATCTAATCCTCCTTGGGGCCCAAAGAATTCAAAATGAATATCCTCATTAGCTACACCCCATTCTTTTAAGGAGCGGTTAATCACTTTCATAAATGGGACTGGTCCGCAAAAATAAAATTCGGCATCATTACTTTCTAAAATAGATTGAAGATAATCAAGATCTATTAAACCTTCATTTTGATAATCTTTTACTGCTCTATCTTCTTGGGCTGGTGCCTCGTAACAGAAAAAATAGTTTGCATGGTTACTTTTTGAAGTAGCTTCGATTACCTCTTCTTTAAGAGCATGATAAAAACCGTTGATCGCTGCATGAATAAAGGTCACCTTTCTTTCAGGATCCTTTTCTACTATTGTCTTAAGCATACTAACCAATGGAGTTTGGCCAACGCCGCCACTAATTAAGACCACTGGTCGCTCAGTTTCCTGATTAAGAATAAAATCACCAGCAGGTGCCGTAATTTCTAATACATCTCCTTCATCTACTTGATCATGGAGGAAATTAGAAACCATTCCATCAGGTGACCCATCGCGCCCTTTTTCACGCTTAACACTTATTCGGTAATAGTCTTTGAAAGGAGAATCAGATAAACTGTATTGTCTAATATGTGTATACTCTTCTCCATCAATCACTGCTTTTATGGATATATATTGTCCAGGCTCAAACTCAGAAATTTCTCCGCCATCCTTTGGCTTTAGGTAGAAAGATGTAATCACATCACTTTCCTTAATTTTGTTTGTTACTACAAACTTTCGATACTCTCTCCAACCGCCCTGTTTTTCTTCAGCTTCATCATACATTTCTTTTTCAACTGTAATAAACACATCTGCAATCACACCATAAGCTTCTCCCCAAGCTTGAATAATGTCATCAGTAGCAGCATCTCCCAATACGTCTTTAATAGCCAATAATAAATGCTTCCCAACAATTGGATAGTGCTCTGCTTTAATAGTTAAACTACGATGTTTATGGGCGATTTGTTTGACTACTGGAAGGATTGCCTCAAGATTATCTATATACATGGCGGCTGCATAAACGGTATTTGCTAAAGCTTTAGGCTGATGTCCTTGTTTTTGATGTGCATGATTAAAAATGTCTAAAAGTTCAGGATGATTTGAAAACATCATTTCATAAAATCTTTTTGTAATGGTTTCACCATGTTCAGCAAGTACTGGTACGGTTGACTTAATAATGTTTATCGTGTCTTGACTCAATGATTTTACCCCACTCATAAAAAAACCCTCCGATAAATTTTAAATATGTATTTTAAATACTTCTTTATTAAAACATCAACCATCCATAAAAGCAATATTTTAGATACATCTTTTAAACCACGATTTATTCTATAGTGTTGAATGTGATACTATTAGAAGGACTGACTATTCATTAAAAAAGAGGAAGATGTTTTATGCAGTTAACGACATATACTGATTATTCGCTTCGGCTACTAATCTTTTTAGGGACACAACCCGAAGGAAAATTATCAAGTATTAAAGAAATTTCCAACATTTACGGCATATCAAATAACCACTTGAGTAAAATAGTTTACGAGTTAGCACAACTAGGACTGATCAAAACCATACGCGGTAGAAATGGTGGCATAAAATTAGCTAAATCACCACGAGAAATTAACATCGGTTGGGTCATTCGTCAGACGGAAGATAACCTTGATTTAGTAGAATGTTTTAATAAGGAGCACAATAGATGTATTATTACTTCAGCTTGTGGCTTAAAACACGTACTTAAAGAGGCATTGCAAGCTTATTTTCAAATTCTTTATACTTATACTCTTGAGGATGTAATAGTGAATTCAGGATCCTTTAAAACTTTATTCCATTCAGAACCAATCGATAAAACCAATTCCTAATTACTTTGGGTTGGTTTTATTTTTGCATAAGAATAACTGAAAAATCATTATCCAAAGAAAGCATATTTAGACGAAAGTCCATATTTTAATGGCTTTTTTATTTCTTTTTTTCGTGATCATCCACATTTTTAATTGACGGTTTATGAAATATGTACTTCAAATGAAGATTTATTAACATTACCTGTGACAATTACTTCAATATTGCAGAAATCCCATTTACGAACGTACATTCACACCTTAAAATAAGAACAAACATTCGATAGAGGTGAGAGAAGTGGGAAAGCAAGAAAGAAATGATCATGACCGTTGGTTTAAACAGTTGATCACAACTTTTTTTGAGGAATTTATTTTAGTGTTTTTTCCAGATGTGTACGAGCACCTAGATTTTCGACATCTAACGTTTCTTAGTCAAGAGGTTTTCACTGACATTACCAAGGGAGATAAAAGGGCTGTTGATCTACTCGTTGAAACAAAGTTAAAAGGCGATGACGCTCTAATCATCGTACATATTGAACACCAAGCGCAATATCAGGATATCTTTCATGAACGGATGTTTATCTACTTTAGTCGCTTATACGAGAAGTACCGCCGCCCTATTGTGCCAATCGCAATTTTTAGCTATGATATCATTAAAGATGAACCGGAAAATTTCACAATTACATTTCCATTTAAAAACGTTTTATCGTTCAATTTTTTCACGGTAGAACTAAAGAAGAGAAACTGGCGTGATTATATCACCCAACCAAACCCTGTGGCCCTAGCTTTACTCGGAAAAATGGGCTATGATCAAAGCGAAAAAGTTAAGATTAAAATTGAATTTTTACGAATGTTACTGAAGTTAGAATTAGATCCCGCACGCCTTGAACTTGTTACAGGCATCTTTGAAAAATACTTAATGTTAAATCCTATAGAAGAACATGAATTACATGAACATTTGAGACAAATACCAAGAGATGAGGTGAATTACATTATGGATTTGATGACTTCATGGGAGAAAAAAGGGTTGGAAAAAGGGTTAGAAAAAGGGCTGGAAAAAGGATTAAAAAAGGGGTTAGTAAAAGGAAGGCAAGAAGGAAAGATTGAAACTAGCGTTATGATTGCAAAAAAAATGCTGCTTAAAAACTATTCTAATAATGAAATTCGCGAATGTACAGGCCTTCCTGATACTGAAATTGAAAAACTAAAGCAAGAAATTGATTAATAGGTAATTGAGAGCACCTTTTTTTGGTGCTCTTTCTTTTTTTGTTAGATCATACAGTTTAATAACCTTAAAATTCAAACCTTACTTTCCCCACCTAAACTTTTCATTTTTCTTACGTTTTGATGTCGGAGTCTTGCTGCCCTTATGAGTGCAAAAAAAAGACACATCCTCAGTTAGAGAGATGTACCTATAAAGAAGTAAGTCGTCTCCTTTTTGTGATCTGGGACTAAATCACTTACTATTCATTCCAGCTCTGGGTAAAAAGCTGGAGCAAAATCTACATTCTCTATCCAAATATATTCCTTATCACTTATTCCATTCTTCACCCATAAATCACCTGTGTTATTCTTTGCTTCCCTTCGAAACCATGTTAGATAGGTACCGATGACTTGAGGGCTTTTATCGAGTTCTTTTTTCTATGGCAAGGTTATTTGCTTTTGCTCTCCTGACTTTAGGTTTATAACATAAAGAGTCGTATACATAGTCGGCATAGGACCTTCCTTCCACTCTTTATTTTCTTTGGCACGAGCTACAATCATTTCATCTGAAGAAATCCAATCTAGATCTACATAACCTGAAGGTGTGTATTGTTTTTGTTTTTTAGCTACCGGAATCTCTGCAAGTGTCGTTTTCTTATTTTCCACAAAAAATCTTCCTTCGCCTGAGATGTATGCTAATTGATTTGCTGAAGGAGACCATTTTATCCAATCTTCATACCATAACATCTTTACAACGGCTTGAAAGTGTTCTCCTTTTGACGATAAAACACATAAAGTATTACTATCATTTGACCAGGATGCTGTCGGAGTAGCTAGAAAACTAACCCACTTACCATCATAACTCCATTTAAAATGTTCTGCTGTTATGGCAAACAAATCAGAGGTGCTCGTCTGGATAGTATAGAAGGACTTTATTTTCTCAGCATCCAGATTTGCATCAACCGGTACTCTAAAGAGTTGGACTTGTCCCCAACCGGTTGGAAGTAAATTTGCTTGAGAAGAAACGATAAAGTCTTGTCCGCTTGGAAACCATTCAAAATCACTAACACCTAATGAGACATTTTCAAACCCTTTTGGTCGCCCATCCTTTATTTTTGTAACATTTAATACAGTGCCTGAAAGGTAGGCAAGTTCATTTTTTATCGGCGACCATTTAAAATTCGATGTTTCTATCATTTCGTATGGCTGATAACTTTCTTGTTTCACTAAATAATAAACGAAGAGGTTAGATTTTTCACCTCTCACCTCCCCATCAATATAGGCTATAAACCGTCCGTCGAATGACCATTTCGGAGAATACACATACTGTCCTTTTGTAAGTTGTGTTTCTTGGTCACCTTTTTTTATCCATAACTGATGGTCACGGACAAATGCAGCTGTTAATGGTTCTTGTGCACTTGCCATCGATAAAAAATTACAGCACAGAAATGTCAGTAATACTAAAACCTTGATTGCCATACCATCCCTCCTACCAATAGTTTTACCTAACCAATTATAGGAATTCGTAGGAATGATATCGTGATTATATTCATCTAGCCACGTTTGTCTCCCTAATAAGTTCAATTCTATAAAAACAAGAATTTTCTGCAGCTATTCTCTATACCGTTCTTTCGTTTAAAATCACAACTTCACAATATCAAGTTAAAACAAAAGACCAAATCATCAGAAACAATTTGGCCTACTAACCCTTCATTCAAAATTCGGTGTGATGCGATTATAAATTATTGAAAATACACTTCTTTTTCGAACGTTTTTCCACCACTATAAACGACTATAAATCGCAAGCTAGTATAATCAAATTTTTCATCTGTAAAATTTTGATACATGTGAATTCCATGTTCTTGTCTATTGTCCTCATCCATCAATTCAGTTGGCGTTAATCTCTCTTCACGTATAAAAATGCCATCCTTGAACTTTTGTATATAAGCTTCTTGCAGATTATTAGTTCTATTAATATATAACGGAGGGGCGGAAACAGAAATATGGTATCCATCTTGATGAATGTCAACAAAAGTTTCAATGGTACCATAATATTGTGATCCTAAATAGCCAAGATCGGATGTATGAATTTCACCACTTTTAACTACATCATCATAAGAAACAGTCACATAATATAAAAGCTTATTTGGATTATTTTTTCTCATACCGTATTCGTCAATGGCTTCTACTACTACTTCTTCTACAGCACTTGACCCATTTCCCATTGTTAACCTCGTATACCACTCCGGCTCTAATTGATGTTCAACAGGAATACTTGCTTCAAATAAACCAAGTCCGATTTCCTCTACCGGTATTGAGTGATAGTCTTGTTCGTCACCATATTTGTAATGAAATACAATTTCAGCATCATCGATCAGCTCTTTTAATTGCCAGTTAAAGCTTAACGTTGCTATATTATCATTAATGCTTTTAGTTTCTATTTCCATTCCAATTGAGCTTATCCAGCTTTGCTCTCTAACAAATTCATCCAAAAGATTGTACATATGAGCTGTTTGACTATCGACACTTCGCGTAATGTCCATTTGCTGATAAGATATAGAATCCAATCTATTTTCCAGATCACTGACTTTTATTAATAATCGTGCATTTATGAATACACTTATCAACAACAGCGCAACAACAAAAAGTTTTAGATGCTTCATCATTTCTCCTCCTCAATATACTTCCTTACTATTATAACGGTTGACCACTTGGAAAAGTTACATTTTTACATTATATTTGAGTACTGTACAATTACCATACGATTATAATTTGAAAATAGTTAATTGTCAGAGTACCCTATAGATTACTGGTGATTTATGAAAACGCATCCTTCCCACAATAAAATATGGGAACCTCAATTAAATCTGAAGCTCCCTTCATTCTATGAGTGTAAACAAAAAATCAATTCTCAATCACCCTCTAAACAAATCTATCAGGCGAATCCAAAATCCTTTTTCTTCTTCCACTTGGATTTCGTTTGTTTCTTGTTCTTCTTTTTTCATACTTTCTGTTTTCATCACAAACTGGACAAGGTTGATCTGCTCATTTTGAGGAGACACAAAGGATACGGCATCGAAATCAGATTTATCATATTCTGCAAGCATTCGATCGATTTCTTCTTGCATTTGTGTAGGTAGTTCGCTTGTTGCTTCATATAGTTGATTTGTGCCATCATAAAGTTCACCTACACCATCCTCTAACGTTGCTGTTCCTGTTGATAGTTCAACAATACCAACATGTAAGTTATGATATGAATTGGATAATTGACCAACACCTTTTGTATAACTAACAAGCCCTGCGTGAAACTCTTGATAATTTGCAGAAAATACCGCTAATCCTTCTAATAGTTGTGTTATAGATTCGAGATCATCCATACCTTCTAATGCAGAGGAAAGTTCATGACTGACAAATGCTAGTGAGTTTCCCATCCCTTCCATAGATCCACTCATTGTTTCTAAGATTTCATCTACTCCGGTAAAAGCTTCATTTGTCACAGAATAAGTCTCTCTGACAATCTGTGCGGCAGTATACGTCTCGATCAATTTATCAATGATTGCAGGATCGGCCCCACTCATATATAAGCTATTCCTATCCTCTTCATTAATCTCATAGCTCGGAATGGCTGCTATTGCATTACCTAATTTGTCATAGGCTAACGTGTAATTCTCCGATAGCTTAGCAAGTCCGTCTGCTGTTTCGAGAATTCCATTCGCTAATTGCGTTAACCCTTCTGGTATATTTTCCAGATCACTTATATCAATTCCACCTGGAATATCATCAAGGGACCTACTAATCGTCGCAAGAGCTTTGTTAATGGAAGTTGAAGCATGAACAAGTTCACCAGATGATTGATCCATTTCACTCATCCCATTTTTAAAATCTAATGAACCGTTTCGAAGGCTACTAACACCTTTGTTAAGATTAGAAACACCACTTCTTAATTCCGCAACACCTTTGTTTATTTCTTTAATCGCATCCGTTAAAGACTTCATTTCTTTCGTCATTTCATCAATATCAGGCGAATCAATAGCAAATGACGAAGGAATCGCAGCAATTTCAATCCCTTCTAACTCGAAATCCAGAACATCAGCTTTAAGATACAATTCTTCTTCGTGATCCGGCATAACCGCAAAAGTGACCTGCTTGTTTTTTCCTGCATTTGCAACCATTCCGTCTGAAATCTCAATGTCATGATACATATCAGGATCAAGTGTTAGCGAAATTTGTAACAGATAATGCTCAAAAAAAACGGGATCAACATTTTCATTAGCTGACGTATTAATCGTTATTTTTATATAACCATCCTTACCCAAAAGTTCACTCGGTGCGATTTTCTTCCCATTTAATTCATAAGAGATTGAAATATCCCATGGCAATTCTCTATCTTTTATGTTTCCTTGATAATAAAACTTTCCTTTAGTGGCATTGATACGAATCGTATCATTATCACGTTCAATCTCTGATAAATCAGTTAAATTTTTAATGCTATCATAGGTCCCATAATCAATAATTGTTCCTTGTTTCGCAACATCTAAAGTGTTTACGACATAGATCTCATGTAGTTCGCCGTTTGCATGTAAATTAGCATATACGACTTCATCCTTCGACGCCAACTCTCCGTCTATTTCAATTGCTTTGGCTGTTATATCTCCCGTTTTTCTATTATTTTCAGCAACAACAAGAAATGACGGCAAAATTAGGCTTATAGCTAGAACAACTAGCAGTATTCGTTTTTTTCTCATCATCATTTCTCCTCATAAAAGTTTGCTTTATAGGTAGTTTTATTAATAAATTTATCCAAAACCAATAGCATCGCTGGTAAGAAACAGAGAACCAAAATAAAAGCAAGCAAAGCTCCTCTTCCAAGCAGTAATCCAATCGAGGATACGATCGGATTGGAGGAAGTAGCCCCTAAAATAAACCCTACACTTGATAATATAGAAGCAGAAATAGAAATAGAAAACGTTTTTTCATCCAATGTTTTCTTAATCGCCTTTAGTGCCGGCATTTCTTTACGATTCTCTTTATACGCCTCTGTGAGTAAAATCGCATAATCTACCGTTGCCGCAAGCTGTACAGTACTAATAATTAAATACCCTACAAAAACTAACGAAGTATTCGTAAAATATGGGATAGATAGATTAATCCAAACGGCAGACTGTATCGTAATGAGTAAGATTAAAGGAATGGAGATAGATTTAAAGGTAACAAGTAAAACGATGGCGATCGTTATGACTGTCACGACATTTACAACGATATTGTCCCTGTTAACCGTATTTTTCATATCGTATAAAGTGACACTCTCACCAAGGCTAAGTGCCTGATCACCATAATAAACATTCACTTTTTCCTGTATCGCTTCTACCACAGAAAAAGGGACGTCTCCTTCCTTACCAGTATTCGTATGAATAATAATCCGACTATAGTTTTCTGAAAAGAATTCATTCGTTATTGATTCATCTAGAAATTCAGGTGGGATAACGGTACCGACTGCACTCACATATGAAATGACACTTGTAACATGGTTCATCTTCAGTAACTCTTGTACTAGTTCAGTCTCTTTTACTAAATTACCCTTAGGAACTAATAAAACGATTGGGGTTAGCTCCCCAAATGCCTCTTCAATCATGTGAAAATCACTACCGGCACGCGTGTCCTCTGGTTGATCGCCGAGACCATACATAAAGTTCGTATTACTTTGCGCCAGAAAGCTCGGAATAAAAATAACAAAAACAATGATTAAGCTCGGAATTTTAATTTTTAAAAGGCGAGCCCCAATTCCTTTGAAACTTGGAACAAAATTTTTATGCTGAGTCTTATCCACCCATTTGTAAAAAAATAAGGTGAACGCCGGCAAAAAGATCATAACACTAACATAACTAAAGAATATCCCTTTGACTAAATTTAATCCAAGATCTGATCCAATCTCGAACTTCATTAGCGTCAATGCCATAAATCCAAAAAACGTTGTTGCTGCACTTGCCGTAATTGCCGGAAAAGATTTCTTCATCGCAAGCTCCATTGCTTCTTCGGGATTATCCGTTTGCTTCCTAGCATCTGAAAAACTATGAAGTAGAAATATCGCATAATCCAGCGAGACAGCCAGTTGTAAAATTGGGGCAACAGATTGTGTAACAAAAGAAACTTCCCCTATAAAAATGTTTGTACCTAAGTTAATAATTACTGAAACTCCAATGGCAACGAGGAAAAATACAGGCTCTACCCAAGACGTAGTTGATAAAACAAGGATCAATATAATAATTGGGACTAACAAAAATGCGGCATAGAGTGATTCTGAACCCGCCATTTTTTGTGAAATAGCTGTATCTAAAGCATCACCAGCCATGGCATTTTCTTCGCCGATTAATTCATAAATCTGATCGGTAATCGCAACTTCATCGCCATCTCTTACACTAAATGAAAAAAGAGCTTTGCCGACCTTATAATAGCTTTCCACCGTCTCTTGGTCTGCCATTTCTAACGGCGTTTTCAAGTCAATGACATTATCTAGCCATATTACATCAGAAACCCCGTCAATTCTCGCGAGCTTCTCTTTATAAACAAGTGCTTCTTGTATGTTTACATCGTTAATCATCACTCTTGTATTTGGTACAGAGGCTGTAAATTCCTCTTCCATTATTTTTATCGCTCGAGTCGATTGGACATCATCTGGCAAGTAATCCACCATATTATAATTAACAGAAACAAAAAATTGCGCCACAGCAGAGATGATTGCGATGAGCACAAAAGTAAATACAACGAGTTTTTTATGTTTGATAAGTCGTGCTGCTATTCCAATAATCATTCATCCTCTCTTGCCCTTTCATGTTTTTCATCTTATCATTATATAGACACGGTGTTGGATATACAACAAACAGTTCATTCTAATTCGTCCAATCCCCAACACAAAGCGAAAGTTTGTTGGATAACAGAAATATAGGAGGATTTAACGTGACTTCTAAAATGGATAGACGCAAAAAATATACCCGAATGGTTTTAAAAGATAGCTTAATGAAACTAATGATAGAAAAGCAAATTTCCAATATTACTGTAAAAGAACTATGTGAAACAGCTGATATTAATCGCTCAACCTTTTACACTCATTATTCAGATCACTATGACCTTCTTTATAAAATAGAAGAAGAAATAATCGATGATATGTACACTACACTTAGCTCCTACAATTTTACCAAAGAGGAAGAAGCGTTACAGATGACAGAAAAAATACTAGACTATATTGCCTTAAACAGTGATTTGTGTCAAACACTCATGAGCGAACACGGGGATCCCTCCTTTCAAACGAGAATCATGAACATCACTCATCAATTTACGATGAAAAACTGGGTCGCAATTAACAATCTTGATGAGAAAATATCAGAATATGTCAGTATGTTTGTCGTTAGTGGAAGTATTCATGTTATTAAATCATGGTTAGATAATGGAATGGATAAATCTCCAAGAGAAATGGCCAAAATCATTAACAACTTTGCAAACAAAGGACTTTCCTCTTTTCGATAAGCAGTAATTGAACTCTTATCTTAAGAAAAGCGCATGGCGCCCGCCTATCGGCGACAAACACTGGAAGGTCGGCAAGTAGCGTTCTGCTCTTTGACCGCAACTATGTGCTTCTGCGTCTTCTAGCATAGCTTCGTAGCAAGCTTCCTCGAAGCAAAGCTGCATGAAGCAAAGCTGCATGAAGCTATTCAGAGACGTTATTCAAGTAGTTATTGAAGTCAGTAGCTTGACTGAAGTGACCGAGCTCGTAGGCTGCTTGCGCTAGACAGTTTTCAAGTTAGAAATTTATAAATTCTGATACTACAAAAAATAACAGCCATTCAATGAATGACTGTTAGAGTTTCTATTAAAACAACGAAATTTGTTCGTCTTCACCAAGCCTAACCATAGCTTCAGGATCATGATCTTTGAAGAATGCTGTTCTAATTTCTTTATTTTTTGTCATGATTAGTGTGTCTCCGTTTGCTGATTCTCTTAAGCGACAGCTATAAATGACAGGGAAGTATTTCCGAATGAACTTCCCTTCAGCGTGAGCAGTTAAGGCTATCATTTGAAACCCTAACTGTTCAGCAATAAAGAATACTGGGTCTAATACATGATCACTCGATGCTTTTCCGAATGGATTATCAACAATGACCGTTCTATGCCTTTTTTGGTTTCCTTGTAGTGGCACTCTTTTTTCGGCTAGATAGTTCAGAATTCCGAGGAACAGCGTCATGTTTTTACTCCACTTTTCTCCTCCCGACCATGCATTTGACCTCTCCCAACTAGTAAGGGCACCGCTAACTTTACCATCATTACTTACTTTCCTACACTTCACACTTATCTCTTTTTCCTTCATTACATTTTTAAGAAGTTGCTTCGTATGGAGCCATTTTTCGATCTGTTTTCGAATTAGCGACTCATCCTCTTTTCCCTCATCATCTTTAAACTCATCTTTGTCTAGTTGAAGCACCATCCAATCGATATGTCGACGAAGCTCTTCCTTCCCTTTTTGTTCATCCCAATCAGGAACAGAAAACACATAAATGTCTTTGCTCTTATCCTCAACTTTAACGCGAGTCTGTCTTGGAATAAGTCTTAATTCATCCGTAATTGTCCGTAAATACAAGTGAAGATGAGAGATAAATTGTTGCAACTGTTTGTCGTGCTCCCGCATGTCTTCCTCAGCAATTTTCACTGTTCGATGAATGCGATCACTCATTTTGGTCTGCCAGTCAAGCATTTTATCATACGTACCTTTATGTTCAATGCCAGAGATACATGTTTGACGAAGCTTGATATCATAAATTGCGTCATTACAAAACCTAATAAATGTCGTTCTTTCCTTGTTGAGCTGCTCCTTCCTTGACATAACTTCCTGTTGAGCAATTGTCATACCTTTTAAAAGTCGAGAGATCATTTCCTTACGTCTATATGAATAATTTTGTTGTGTGTCTTCATCTATCAAACTTTCCTTTACATTCTCATGAAGAAAGGCAAAACGAGCGTCATATTTCTCTAATTCAATTAACGCTTTACCGATCGCTTCCTCATTAGAATGATATTTCTTTTGTTCGCTCACTAAAAACTCATACCGTTCCTGTAGCTTTTTCCTCTCCAAGTCAAGCTTCTCTCTTACTTCTTGAAGCGATTCTTGAAAAATCTCTATTTCATTAAAAAGTTGAAGGAAATCATCCTTACGAATAGTATATTTATCACTAGCAGATCTCCATTTATCTCGGAGATTATCCACTAGAGGTCTTAACGTATCTGTTGTTTTTTCCAATTTACTAATCTCGCTAATGAGTCGAAACGCTTCCTCATTACCATGCGGAGGGAAATCAACAGCCTCTACATTATCAAATTGTTGGTCTAATTGTTTTAATTCATTCGTTAATTCTATAAGCTTCGTCTTAACAGTTGCTAGCTTTTCTTCAATTACTTCTCTTCCCTGTTGCTTATCCTCTAACTTATTTTTCAACGACTTTCGTTCATTTATGAGTACATCAAAACTTTTTAAAGAAAAATTTGGATGTTCATCTATTACTTCTTTATAATACGAATCTCCTTTTAAGTCGTACAATGGCTCTCTTGCTTCCCTTAGTTGACCTTCTATTTCCACAAGTTCTTTTTCAAGATTGGAAACGAGTTTCTTCGATTTTTCAAACTTCTGATTTGCTTCTGCTAATTTCCCTCGAATTCCCCTTAATTCCTTCGTTGAAAAATGAAGTTCTTTCTTTTTTGAAAAGTACTTTCTTCCTTCCACAATTTTGTTCATTAAGCCATTAAAAATATCCTTCGACTCTGAAAGTCGACCACTATAGTCTCTTGTTTCTTTATCAATTTTATCTAGACGATTCGCTAATTCATGTAAGGTTCGCTTTTGTTTCGCTTCTTCATCCGAAGCTATCTTAAGCTGTTCCTTAAGATGAAAATAATGTTCATACGGATATTTTTTTAAAAATTCTCGAATTTTATTTAAAGCAGATCCCCAGCCATGTAACTCAGATTCTTTATTTTTCCTGTTTTGTTTTGCTTCATTTGCCAATGATTGAACTTGTGTTTTCCATTCGTCAAAATTATTTAAGGATAGATTATCTTTCCAGACTTTTGGAAAAACCTTCTGATTCATTTCTTTTCCTTTATCATGAATGAATGTTCGTGCTTCCACCTCAGTGCAAATGTACACTGGATGAGAAAGCTCCATTTCAACAGAATAAAGCTTTTCACGTAATTTCATTACTTCTGTTTCCGTTACAATTATCGTAATCGCCCAATAAGGATACTTAGCGTAAAGTTCCTCTACCGATGTTTCAAGTGAGATAACCGCTTGCTGAACAAATGAGGTTCCTAACTCTAGATAGTTAAATTGATTTCGCCAACGATCTTTCCATCTTTCTAATTTAGGATCTGCTGTAAAAATTAAGTTATTTTCATATTCATCAGCAAACCTAGTCGCTTGTCTTTCTTTATAAAAAAGGTCTTCCTTTTCTATAACTAGCTTTTCAACCTTTTCTTCGATTTGCTTTAAAATCGTATCTTCTTTTGCGTAAATCGAGTCGAAATGCTCCCACCGTGGTTTTAAAACTTGTATGTCTCTTAAAGTCTCTAATTGGACTTCATCAATTAACGTAAGCTGTTGCTTATATTTCGTTGCTTCATCATGGGATTTCTCATACTCCATTTTCACATTAGGAATCACTTCCTGAAGCTCCTTTTTTGTTTGTTCGAGCTTTTTAATATGATTTCCATACGATATGATTGCTTCGTCAAGATCTTGGAGGTCTTTCTCCCATTTTAGAAACTCATCCTCGACTCTTTCCTTCAACGGATTAGATAAAATATGATTTGCAATATCTTGCAGATCTTTTTCATAATGGTTCTTATTACTTTCTATTTCACGCTCGTTTAATTCTAGTTCCTTCAAAAACTCTTGATTTTGCACCAACACCTTATTACTCTGTGCTAATTCTTCTTTTTTTCGTTCCTGTTGACGAACAATTTGATCGATATTCTGTCGAATCCTCGTTTCTTCTTCTACAAAATATCCTTTTAAAAAAGCTGTATTATCTTTTAACCGATCCTCTAACTCTAATGTTTCTTCATCTTTTTCTAGCAAGTCTAATTGATTAGAAAAATGCTTCTGTAATTCTTCATTCGTTTTAATATCCTTCTTCACCTTTGCAACCTTTAGTTGTGCTAAACGGGTTTGTTTATCCGTTTGTTCCGCTACTAACTGATCAAATGCATCTTTCTCTTCCGAATATCGTTCATAGGCCTTATCCCGTTTCTGCTCTAAAATAGAGATCGTGTATGATTGATCCTTTCGATCCCACTCTTTTTGTTCCCCTTGCCAACCATTCAGACTAATTTCTATCTTACTTAAGGCATTCTTCGTTTCTTCTTGCTCATGTTTCGTATAGTTGTATAACGCTTTCCCTTTCATCTTCTGCTCTACAAATCGTTTTTCTGCTTGATATAATTGCTCAAATGATGAGACATAACTTGCAATTTGTTTTTCAACTTGTTTATTTTCTTCTATCACTCGTCGCAATCGCTTATGAGCTTTAAAATGTTCTCGCTGTTTTTCAAAGGTTTGCACAAAATCTGTGGATCCTTTTCCCGCAATTGCTTCTTCTACTGTTGGAATAAGTAACTGATCAACAAGCTGGGAAGTCGTTTTACACCCATCAAAAAAGCTTTCCACACCACCTTCTGAGCTATTAATGACTGTGATTTTTTTCCACTCAGAAGCAATGATCTTAAACCTTTCTTCAATATGCTGATGATAACTTTTAACCGTCTCAAAAGTTTGAGCTTTTAGAGGATAATTTGCCTTCATCGTCGTATAATACTCATTCATCTCATCTCGATTAGCTGGACGCACTTTGCCATTTGCCATCGAACGAACAAATGGCAAATCTTCAATTCGATGCTTGTCCCCTTCTTCGTACTCATACGTATAACGATACGATTTCAATCCTTCTTTTGCCATAAATAATGTCACTGCTGTGAGGCCATAACGTCTCGGTCGTTCATTGATGATCCATTCAATCGCAATGTGTGCACTTGAAGATTCGAGAGAAAGGGTATCCTTCATTTTTCGCTCAGCCAATTCTACGTTTGGGAGAATGGCTTGAATGGCCGTTTGGATAAAAACCGTTTTACCACCGCCATTCTCAAGAAGTATTGCCCCATTATGACTATCAAATAAGAAAAGATCGTCATTATAACGCTTTCCACCACCTTCATACACGACATTTGTGAACCTTATTTTTGAAATAGAAGGCATTTACGCTTCCTCCTTTGGTCGTTCCATTGAATAAATAAATTCTAATATCCCACGGTTGTATTCAAGCTCCATGTAATAGCGTTGAATAATGACCTTGGCTTTTTCAGTCAATTGCAATTCATCATTCCCGATATCTTGAACTAATTCTTGAGCCTCTAAAAACCTTTTAACCGTATGAAGAAAACTAAGTCTACTTATTGTTCTCCCTGTTTGTGCTTTCGCCGTTTCTTTTAAATCATCCAAATCAGACCACTTTTCAATAATTGCACTCCAATTGTACTCGTATTCCTTTTCTAACTCTTTTAAATCCTCTTTTCCAATGGCTTGTAATGTTTCTAGGCGTTCATTTACTTGCAGAAGCCAATCTGTCATCGAAATAAAATCACGAGTGGCTTCTGTCGTTTGATAACTATCATAAAATTCTCCAAATAAAATGATGATCGTCACATACATAAAGTAAATATCTGCATTTACTGTTTTTCCAGTAAAAAAGGTCTTCTTTAACGTATCATTAGAGATATGGAAAGGGGAATTCATTGCAAGCGGAACAAAATACAAACGTTCACCAACAGAAAAAATCGTACAATCTACTTCTCTTGCAAATTGATCTACTAGCCCTCTTACCTTATCTTCTGCTAAATAAACCCTGAGCTCATCGGCTTCACTGTAACCCTTCCTACTAATTTTTGCATATATTTGAAAGGCCATCATCACTTCTTCTTGACTATAATCCATCTTCATCACCTTCTATTAAACGAAGCGTCATATTTTGGATTGAAAATCGCTTCGTAACTCGAATAATTTCTCGTAATTCTACTACTTCAATACGTGTGAACTGGTGTTTCATTAATTCTAAAACTTTTTCAAATACAGCTTCATTACTTTCTTCTGTATTTTCATAAGTAATTGGCGAGCGTTGATGCATGACATACCAAAATTGATAAAAAATTCGTTTATCTAACCAATCTGAGTGCTCTACGGCTAACTCATCTACAACTTCCTTTAACGTTATTTCTTTTTTATCTCCCATGAGCTTTACTATAAGTGACATAAGATCCCCAAATATTTGGCGAACCTCATCATTTTCGATTTGCTGCAACTCATCAAGAGAAAGGTCATCAAAAGCATTTGTCCGTTCCAAACCATCTTTCGTTTCGATTCTTTGTTCTGAAAAAACGATGAATGGTGACCATGTTTCACTTTGCTCAATAGTTAAAAATGGTTCCACTAGTCTTTTTGATGCCTCTAATGGTAATGGCTTACTGACTAGCGCCGTTGTGATCTCTTGTTTAAAGTTAAACGAATCTATTCCTACATAGTAAAGAGCCTCTTGGGCTGCATGTAATGCGGTTGTTTTCAGCTGAATGCTTTCTTTCAATAACATTGTATGAATATGATGCACCTCACCTAGCTCTCGATCAATTTGCAAAATTAACTCATATGCTTTTCGATCTTTCTCAGAGTTCATATCATATGCAAGCCGATTTTTTGTCTCCTTCACAAATGTATGTAACTCACTAAATTCTTCATTTTCTCGTGATAATCGAGAATTTATATCTTCAACCATTAGCTTATAGCGCTCATAGGTCTCATCGGAAATAATATTCCTTTGAATTTCGTGCTTCACGACAGTCATTCGTTTTCTTAACGATTCCACATCTATGTGCATTTCGTCGATTTGCCGAAGAGCACCGACAAATTCACCTTTTTCTAGTTGTTTACGAAGGACGAGCTGGTTAATCGAAAGCTGAAATTCAGTAAAATACTCTTTTGTCGCAAATACAAGTTCTAGACCTTGTTCATCTAATTTATAGTACTGTGTGTTCGTTTTCACATCAGCACGATCAGCTTTTAATAGTGAATATTGTACGGTTTCATGTTGCCTTAATTCCCAATTGTAAAATATTTTTTCGTTCCGCTTACCACTAGGTGGTCGGAACGTTTCAACAATCGTACGAGCAACCTTCTTAAAACCTTCAGGGGTTAGTGATGCCTCGCCTTGATTTAGCTTGTAAAAATATTGGGCCAAATCTTGAATACTCGTTTTATGATTTCTCATTAGCATATTTTCAAAGAAGAATAAAAGCGCTAATAGGCCATAACCGAAGTAATCAATCGGTTGATTATTATCATCCTTCTCTCGCTTGTTTTCTAATCGAAATAGCGGATCAAATAAGGCTAATCGCTGCATACGTTCACGATAGTTTTCCGTTATCCCCTTTAATTCTGTGCCCATGTAGCTTTCCTCCAAATATTTTGTAACTCATTTGTAGCTAGAGCTTCTTGAGGATAATAACCTTTCTCCTGAAAAAGACTAACTATTTTTTCTTTTTCTTCTTTTTCGAAATGTTGTAAAAAATATTGTATTGCCTCTTCATTACTCGTTTGATTTTCTTTTCCTTTGTAAAAGGGCTTCTTTATTAATGCTTGATAAAACTCTGTAGCGAGTGTTACATGATATTTTTCATAAAGAAAGTAATATATCGAAATCCCTTCGTAATCTAGATCTCCAAAATAATAGATTTCATGTTTGTACTCATCTTTCGTTAAACCAAGCTGTTGAGCCAATTGACTAAGACTTGATGCTATTTTCCATCCTGATCCATATATTAACGTTGTACAACTAGTAGAAGATAACAAATCCATTAATCCAAAATATGTTGCTTTATTTTCCACGATGAGATGCTTATGTACTTTTTGAGTAGAAGTTAATCGATGTAGGTTTAGGGAAAACATCAAGGGGTCAGGGGTTTTGATGATTTTTAACTTATCAAATAGATGAATTGTTTCTAGCAGAGCTTCCCCCCCTTTTTCATCGATCCACTTTTCATCCTTCACTAGTTCATAAGAGCGCTCCGAGCTATTCGTAGCCACATTAGGTAGTTCATTCTTTTTTAAATATTCATCAATTTTCATGATCCACGGCTTATCCTCGACCCACTTCTTTTCTGAAGTAGAAAAATAAGCACGTAGTTGTATTGCTGGATGAACATTAAATTGAAGCTTTTGAATAGAGTCTATTAAAGATTGCTTTACTTTTCCTTTTTGGATCCGAAAAGCGTTAGGTAATTCTTTCCAATTTTTATTATGACTCTTTACCGCATGTAAATACCCTTCATCCATTAGTGCAAAAACAGCAGCCGCAAAATCATCATATGTATCACTAGCTTCTGCTAATTTTTCCAACTCAGTAAGTGCTATTGTTGATTTTTTGGCTGCTTCAAGAAACGAAATCATTTTTTTCTTCATAACATCAACTCTTCTTTCTTGATAAAATTTCCATAGTATATATAGTAGACTAACTGACGATTTACTAAACTTATAACGGTATTATATAACAATTTCGAAATTCATTAAAACTACATACTTATACTTCCTTTTATTTTATTAAACCGTACTCCACTTGAAAAGAGCGATAACTTAAATTAAGTTACCGCTCTACGCTTGATTAAAATGGAAATTAGTATTCACTTTATCTCTTTTTTTCACTTGAAAGTAGATTGAATTTAATTTTCTCTTTGAAAATCAACTGTTTATTCACATATAACTTACAAGTTAAACTTACAAAACCACCTAATTTGGCTTCAACTAATAGAGTATGGCCATTTTCCTCAATGACACCAGTTAACGTTTGATACGGTATTATCCACGAATACCAACTTTTTCTTTTTTTCTTAGATACAAGTTTATCGTTTATATACAATTCCTCTTGATTATATTTATTTACAATCTTTATACAATTATTTTTATAGTTTATACACCATGTTTTCTCAATCTCTTCTTTAATTTCTTTGAGCATATCATCCCATGTTTCAATACCCTGTTTATTATCGTCAAAAGCTTCCGGTTTCCTTTTTTCCTTAATGAGACTAATTATCCATTCGAATAAAAAAATCAAGATAAATAGTAGAATTAACATGACAAAAAAACTATCAAAAACTGTCCCCTTCGTAAAAACGCCATAATTATAACCTATCAAGTAAAAAATCGCAAAATAAATTATAAATTTGATCATGAGATAATTCCTCCTTCCTAATCTTATGTTATGAACATATTGTTTTTCTCTATTCATACCTTAATGCATCAATCGGGTTTAACTTGGATGCTTTGTTAGCTGGTATAAAACCAAAAATAATGCCTATTATCATTGAAAATAACAATCCACCTATAATCACTGGAATTGAGATTAACGACGGCCATCCTGCTATTAATGATACTAAAGATGCAATTATCGCACCTAATAGGATGCCGATCATTCCACCTATCAATGTTAGAATGATCGTTTCAATAATAAATTGGAATAAAATTTGTCTACGTGTAGCACCTAATGCTTTTCGAATACCAATTTCTCTCGTTCTCTCGGTCACTGAAACTAACATAATGTTCATTACACCAATACCACCTACAAAAAGAGAAATCCCTGCAATTCCACCAATAATCATAGTCATGATTCTCGTAATTTGGCCTATCGCCTCAGCTATCTCTTCCATATTTAACACATGATGTCAACAACCCACCACTTAACGACCTTTGCGGTCTTTTTGAAGTGGGGGCTTGCGTCTGTCAGAGTTTGACAGTGCTTCTACCCTCGCAGAGAACAACTACGCTTATTCCTACCCAGTAGTGCGAACGAGAATACTCTCCTACCTTAGTATGGTGGAACATAAGGACGGTTGACTTCGCCCCTACTGTAAGGGATATAAACATCCATCGAACCGAAGGCAAAAAGTCCTTTTGGTTTTTCTAATACACCAATAACTTCGACAGGTTGATGACCAATACGAATTATTTCTCCAACCGCACTTTTATCTTCAAAAAGTTCCTCTACTAAAGCATGAGAAATTAATGCTGTTCTACGGCCACCTAAAAAATCTGAAGTTGTAAAAGATATTCCTTCTGTAAGTGATAAATCATGAACATGTAAATACGCATCATTAATACCAAAAATTGCTGCCTCCGATATATCTGTTCGGTATCTTACAGTACTAAATTCTGAACTACTGGCAACCACTCGTTTCACTTCAGGAATTTCCTCAATTGCCTGGATATCTGTATATGAAAATGCCGAATAGAAATCAATATTTGGATTCGCTCTCAATTCTTCCTCTGAAGGCATATAATAAACCTCCATCGTATTACCAGCACCTGTAAGTTCGGATTTCAACAACTGTTCTCCGCCTTGACCAATTGCAACAACAATAATAACTGCTGCTACCCCAATAATTACCCCCAACATCGTTAAAATAGATCGCAATTTATGGGCACGGATAGATTGTAGCGCCATAAGTATGTTTTCAGTTACACCCATACTCAAAATGTTCCTTTCCTTCTTTTCGCTCATTCACAATTTCTCCGTCACGTACAATAATTGTTTTTTCTGTAAATGCAGCAACTTCTTGCTCATGTGTAACAATGAGAATAGTTGTTCCTTCTCGATTTAATTGAGTTAGTAGTTCCATGATGGATTCGCTCGTTTTCGTATCAAGAGCTCCTGTAGGTTCATCGGCTAATATCACCCTTGGGTTATTCACTAATGCCCTTGCTATAGCGACTCGTTGTTTTTGGCCACCTGAAAGTTCATTAGGTAGATGGTGAACTCTATTTGCTAAACCTACTTTAGTAAGTGCTTCTAACGCCATTTCTTTTCTTTCCTTTTTACTAAAACCAGCATAAATCATTGGTAATTCAACATTTTTAAGTGCGGTTAACCTTGGAAGTAGCTGAAACTGTTGAAATACCAAACCAATGAATTGGTTCCTTACTTTTGAAAGTTCAACATCATTATAGGCTGTAATATCAATGCCTTCGAATTGGTACGTTCCGGAAGTTGGCTGATCTAAACAACCGATAATATTCATTAACGTTGACTTCCCAGATCCTGAAGGGCCCATAATCGCAAGAAAATCACCTTGATTTACAAAAAGTGAAATATTTTTTAAAACATGGACATTTTCTAAACCTAATCGATACGTTTTTGAAACGGATTGCAAGTTAATCAAGAACGATCACTTCCATTCCATCATGTAACGTCAACATTGGTTCCTTAATTACCTTTTCGTCTGCCGAAAGTCCTTTAACAATTTCGATGTTATCCCCATAGACAATACCTAGCTCAACTTCCTTCTTATATGCTAAATTTTCCTCTACTACAAAAACGTGGTTCACTCCGCTTTCTTGTAAAATTGCTGATAACGGTATCACCATCGATTTTCTTTCGTCAGTTTTGATTTGCAAAATCATTTGTAAACCAGGTCTAAGCTGATTATTATTTTCAGAATAGATTTCAACTGTGATAGGATATTTAACGGCAACCTCACTTGTGATATGACTATAAGCAACATGACTGACAATCCCTTCCCACTCTTCATTGTGAATCGCATCTGACTGGATCTTCACATGTTGCCCTTCTTTCACAACTAGGGAATCGTATTCAGATAAATTTCCCTTAACAACAAAGCCTTCTGTATTTACGATTTGTAAAATCATTGGACTGCTTTCTGCGTACGCTGTCACCACCGTTTCATTAGCAATAATAACTTTACCCTCTATATTACTAATGACGGTTAATTCCTCTTCGTTTGAATCAATTAATCTTTTTTGCAATTGATGCTGTTTTATTTCTAAATCAATTAGTTTTCTTTCATATTCGAATTGCTGTTGTTGTGTTAAAATTTGCCGTTCTTCAGCTTTGATTTGTTGTTTTTCTACTTCCAACATTGCTACTGCTTCTTCTTTTCCTATTTCTTTCTTTAACTCCGCTTCTTTTTTCTCTAAATCAGCTTTTTGTTTTTTCAAATCAGCTTTCTGTTTATTTAAATTGTTTTCTTGATTTTTTATTTGTGATAAACGTAGGTTACTAGCTTCTACTGTTAATGCATGCTGCTCTTTTTGAAGCAAAAGAGAATCACTTTTATATTTAATTAGCGGAGTGCCTTTCTCTACTATTTCTCCTTCCTCAACTAACAACTCATAAACATTTCCTTTGTCTGGAGAATGATAAATAATTTGTTCATCTTTGACAAGGAGGGTTCCTGGCAACATCACCTCAGTTGCTAAAGTTTTCATCTTAGGATTTACTATTTGAACCTCAAAAATATTTTCTTCTAATGAACGAGCAACCCCTACCGATGTCATAGCTCCTATTAATAAAATAACACCTGTTATGATCCATTTTTTCTTATTCTTCATAAACTCTCCTCTTATAATTACTAGAATCGTACTTGATACAAATCCATCATGCCAAACTCAACGTTACTAACTAACAATGCGATCGATTTTCTTTTTATAATGGACTTCTTTCTAACTTAAGAGACCTGTATACAAAGTCTGTTAGCATTTTGTTTTACATACTTAAAAGGGATTTCGCAACGATACTTGCGAAAAGCCGTATTATGAATAATCCCCTTAACTAATTAATAGAGTAATCATTATGCTAATGAAATAAAATACAATGGAGGCTATCCATGCTAACGCAGCACCAAAATTAGCTACTTTTCTTAAACCTGTCACGGTAACAATTAATTGCCAAATCGAGAATACTTCAATACCGATTAATAATGCCATTAATTCACTTTCTTCACCAAAGAATATCGCTAAACTAGTAAAAGGAATATCTGGGTTCGTTCCAAAAAATGTCGTCATAATCGCGTTAAATAATATTCCTATTCCGCCAATCACTGATACAAAAATCCCTAAAGAAACTAATTGTTTAAACGTAACGGCACTTCTACTAATTTTTGCAATAATAATAAAAACAATAGCAAATAAAAGTGCACTTATAATTGGGATAAATAAACCGAAAAATAAGATTCCTATGCGCATGAACATTTCCATTTCAGCAAAAAGATCGGCTTCCTCAGGACTAAATTGTACAAGTAACCACGAACTATCCATTCCAAAAGCCATAATAGCAGTTCCGATAGTGTAAATAAGTGTTACTAATAGTAACGGTACGAAAATAAGTGGATTAGCTTTTAACTTCTCAAACTGCTCACCCGGATATAAAAACAAACCGAATAACGAAGGCTTCCCTGGCTTTAATATAATTTCATTTCTCTCGTGTAATTCTGACATTCACTACACCCTCTCTAAAATTGTTAATATTTAATAATTGGAAATCTATCTATAATGATACGTTAAAAAAGAATTTTTCGAACCGACAATATGTGGCGGTGTACCGCCATTTTTTGGCGGTCATTGACTGATGTAAGGGATTATCTTCATCTGGAATCAAGAAAAGCGCAAGCGCCTTGGTCACGAGCGAAAGGACTGAAGTGACCGAGCTCGTAGGCGCTGAAGCTAGACAGTTTCCTAGTTAGAAACTTATAAATTCCGATACTGCAAGAAAAGCGCAAGGCGCCCGTCTATCGGCGACAAACACTGGAAGGTCGGCAAGTAGTGGTCTGCTCTTTGACCGCAATCTATGTGCTTCTGCGTCTGACAGCAATGCTTCGAAGTAGGCTTCCTCGAAGCATTGCTGCATGAAGCTATTCAGAGACGTTATTCAAGTAGTTATTGAAGTCCGTTGCTTGACTGAGTGATCGAGCCGATGGCGCCTGGAGCTAGACAGTTTCCTAGTTAGAAATTTATAAATTCTGATTATGTAAAAAAGGATGCCCTCAAATTGAGAGCATCCTCTTTTCAAATCAAAATCTCTGGTATCAACCCTAGCCGGCGTCCTTTTTCAATCACTTCAGATCTAGAACTTACATTCAATTTCTTAAAAGTCCCACTTAAATGCCTTTCTACAGTCCTACAACTCGTAAACAAGTCTTTTGCAATTTGTTCGTTTGTTAATCCTTTAGCGACCTTTACTAGAATTTGTTCTTCTTTTTGAGTTAACTTAATTTTTTTTCCAGTCTCCAGACATGGTTTAAATTCCGTTCTACGAAGTTGATGCAATAATTCTAAAGGGATTACGGCTTGGTTATCAACAACCCCTCTTATTGTACGGATAAGTTGCTGTTTTGAACTCGCTTTACTTAGGAACCCTGAGGCACCTACTTCAATTAAATAGTTAAAATGGCTAGATAAATCATGGCCGGTAAAGATAAGTACTTTAGCTTCATCGTGAACACATAAAATTTTTTTTGTTAATTCTATCCCACTTAATTCAGGCATATGTAAATCCAGCAAATAAACATTATATTTTTTTTCTTTTATTAAATCAACGATTTCTACACTTGATCCAAGAAAGTCAACACTAAAATCAGGTTCACTGTCTAATAATGTTTTTGTACCTTCTCCAACAAGCGAATGATCGTCTACAACAAGAATAGTAATCATACTCTCACCTTCTTACATCCTACTTATTTTAATGGAATTTCCGCTTGAACAATCATGCCTTTATTAGGTTCTGAATTGAATTTCATATGTCCTCCTACACTATGAACCCGGCCTGCCATACCTACTAAACCTATTTTTTTTCGATCTGTACTTATTAAGCTAAGATCTGTGCCTACTCCATTATCTTGGTAAGATAATTTCAAATTTTTATCATTGATTTGAATCAAGATAGTTACTTCAGTGGCTTTTGCATGTTTATTGGCATTATTTAACAGTTCTTGTACAATACGATAAATGACTAATTTATAATCATTATTTAATAAAGGATTTGGGCTTTCCACAATTTTAATATTAAGCTTACTATTAGAACGTAATTTGAACTTCTCTACTAAGTCTTGTAACGCTTGTTCAAGTCCCATTTCCGACAAAAGTGGCGGAGCTAATTCTTGGCATGTTTCTCTCATATTAAACATAATATCTAAAATTTCTTCTTCTAGTTCTGCTACTCTATTTTCTAACTCAGGTTGTTTTTTTGCAGTTACTAGCTTTATTTCTTCAATTTTCCTTTTAAGGATGATAATATCTTGCAGAAAAGAATCGTGGATATCACTAGCTAACTTCTTTCTTTCTCTTTCTGCCCAATGAAAGATTAATTGACTAAAGAACTTGCAATTAGTAGAAGTTAATTTTTTTGATTTTAAGCTCTTGTAACTGCTAAACTAAAATAGACAGTTTCCGACAAATAAATTTGAACACTTATTTACCAAAATATCCTCTAACAGTATGATAGTTTTATATTATTTAACTGTCGGGGGGCTTTGAAAGGTGGAAAAGTGGTTGAAGTATGTGGAAATTAAACGAATGTTAGAACAAGGGTACTCAAAAGCAAAGGTTGCAGAAAAGTTTAATATTTCAAGAGGAACATTGTATAAGTACTTAAACATGTCTCCTGATGTAACAACAGAGCTTTACGACCCGAAGGCCTTCATCGCTCACGCGGCGTTGCTCCGTCAGACTTTCGTCCATTGCGGAAGATTCCCTACTGCTGCCTCCCGTAGGAGTCTGGGCCGTGTCTCAGTCCCAGTGTGGCCGATCACCCTCTCAGGTCGGCTACGCATCGTCGCCTTGGTAAGCCGTTACCTTACCAACTAGCTAATGCGACGCGGGCCCATCCTGTAGTGTTAGGTAAACCCAACTTTCACTTCAGAACCATGAGGTTCCAAAGATTATCCGGTATTAGCTTCGGTTTCCCGAAGTTATCCCAGTCTACAGGGCAGGTTGCCCACGTGTTACTCACCCGTCCGCCGCTAACATTTGAGAGCAAGCTCTCAAATATCCGCTCGACTTGCATGTATTAGGCACGCCGCCAGCGTTCGTCCTGAGCCAGGATCAAACTCTCCATAAAAGTGTTTGATAAAGCTCAAAAATAAAAATTCATTGACGAGATATTTACTATCTCTTTTTGTCTAGCTTCAGACACCATCAACTCGAGACACTTCAGTTCATCAAACGAAGTCCAAAACCCGACTTCTTATTGCTGACCTTCCAGTGCTTTTCGTTGATAAGCGGGTGTCTTCCGCCTTTCATATTCGCTTGGCTGTGTGTTCAGTTTTCAAAGAACAATACTTATCTTTCATCGTTGTCACAAGGACTTATTTTATCAGGTGAACACGATCTTGTCAACAACTTTTTTGTCAAACAAATCAGCGACTTGATTAATATATCATTTCTGATCGATTAAGTCAACTGCTTTTTTGCTAGAGTTAGTCTCTAACAGCAACGTTTTTTACTATATCAACATATGATAATAAAGTCAATATTTTTTTTGCACTTTTTCGCTATGACGAGGTTTCATTCTAATATACTTATAACATTCTTTTGGGGAAGCAAAACGCTTGTATAGACCAAAGATAATTTTATACCTTTCTTCCATTGATCTTTTTACAATTCCATCTATTCTTGAGTCTGTTAAATCCAATAACAATTCTTCTAATTCTCTTTTTAACATATACTCAACTTCTTGAGATTCTTTGCTATTTAACATTACCCCAATCATAATTACCTTCCTTTCAATATATGAGTAAAAGTAACAATCAAAATTTGTACTCATATGAAATTATTTTCTAATTTTGTCCAATTTATTCATAACAATTCAGTTATAAGCATACAAATAATGCAAACAAAGGGACAAGGAGGGCTGGTATGAATTTCATCTGGGTTTGGAATAGCAAAAAAATAAAGCAATATTTAATCATTGTAATTGCCGCATTTTTTACAGCAGGTATTCTGTATGTGGAAAGAAGTCAAATTGCTGTTTTTTCTCCGTCAGCCGAAGCTACTGCTATATATAAGGCTGAGACTAACGAGAAAAAGATCGCCTTAACTTTTAATATTAGTTGGGGTGAAGAAAAAGCTTTACCTATTTTAGATATATTAAAAGAAAAGGGAGTAAATAACGCAACGTTTTTCTTATCTGCTTCATGGGCTGAAAGACACCCGGATATTGTAGAGAGAATATTGAAAGATGGACACGAAATCGGCAATCATGGATACAGGTACGAGAACTATCCTCAATGGGACGACGATAAAATACGTAAAGATATTCGAAGAGCACACCAAACATTATATGAGCTAACTAATAAAACACCAAAACTTTTACGCCCACCAAATGGAAATTTTGATAAAAGAGTTTTAGGGATTTCAGAAGCTGAGAAGTATACAATTATTCACTGGAGTGTAGACTCTAAGGATTATAGTAATCCAGGAGTTGAACAAATTATTAGTAATGTTGTTGACAGGGTTAGCGGCGGGGATATTGTCCTCTTCCATGCTTCAGACCGTGTAAAACAAACACATAAAGCATTACCTGATGTTATTGACCAATTAAAAAAGAAAGACTATTCTTTTGTTACTGTAACTGAATTGTTAGCTAGCACAGATGCTAAAAGTAAAGAAATTAAATAAATTCAACTCAAAAAAGCAACCTTCACCGCTACTGGAGAAAATTAACTTTTTTATAAGGGTACGTCCCATCCTACTATTTCTTAAAACCTAGGAAATAGACGTTAATTATTATTAAAAGGCACTTTTTCTTTGTATAAGAAAAAATGCCTTTTGTATTTAAACCTTACATAAGGTACTTATATTTACTATTCTCAAATAATTAGCTGTAATCTAAAAAGTATTTTTCTTTTTAATCATTTTTTTTGGATAATTTTTGTTTTTTGTTTCATATTAATACTGAAATGATATGGAAAGGGGCGAATACTACCTTGAAAAGCTTTAAGAAGCTCCTCTTACTTTTATTATTACTATTATTAGCTAGCTGCGCTGTAGAGGATCAAGGAAGTCAACCTGACTATGAAAGCACAAAGCAAATGATGGTTGATATGCTTAAGACAGATGAAGGAAAAAAATCTATTCAGGAAGTATTAAGCGATGATGAGGTCAAACAAGAAATCGTTCTTGAACAAGCTCTTGTTAAAGAAACAATTCAACAAGTTCTTACCTCTGAACAAGGAAAGCAATTTTGGGAAGATTTAATGCAAGATCCTGAATTTGCAAAATCTTTAGCGGAAAGCTTACAAACTGAAGTTGAAAAGATATTAAAAAATTTAATGAAAGACCCCGAATATCAAACGATGATGATGGATATATTACAAGATCCTGAAATGGAAAGTGCAGCTCTTGATTTGATGAAAAGTAAGGAATATCGTCAACAAGTCATGAACATCATGACCGACGCATTTGAAAGTCCGTACTTTAAAGCACAAGTCAATGAAATATTAGGTAAAGTGGCAAGTGAACAAATGAAAAAAGAAGCAGCTGAAGAACAAGAAGAAGACGAATAATTGACCGTAGTATTTAAATAATTATTACTCCCCACCCGAAAACCTTATGATAACAAAAAGCTCAACTATGTTAGACTCACAGTTGAGCTTTTTGTGTTACGCTTCAATTTTATCAATAACTTTTTGAGCCATCTTCATATAAATTTGACCAATAGAATGATCTGGTTTATAGATAGAAGGAGCGAAATCTGCTTCATCTATTTCAGGCTGCCCTAGCGGAATTTGGGCCAAGATATCTGTTTGTAATTCTTGAGCTAATCTTTCGCCGCCACCTTGGCCAAATACAAACTCCTTTTCCCCTGTTAGCTGACTTTTGAAATAAGCCATATTCTCAACAACACCTAAAATTTCATGCTCTGTTTTTAGTGCCATTACACCTGCTCTAGCTGCAACAAAAGCAGCTGTTGGATGTGGAGTTGTAACAATAATCTCTTTACTGCTTGGCAACATGTTATGGACATCAAGTGCAACGTCACCAGTTCCAGGAGGTAAATCTAAAATTAGATAATCTAGTTCATCCCACTCTACTTGTGTAAAGAAGTTATTTAACATTTTACCTAGCATTGGTCCACGCCAAATGATTGGAGAATTATCTTGAACAAAAAATCCCATTGATATTACTTGTACACCAAAGCGATTAACTGGATAAATTCTTTCACCTTTAACTTTAGGTTTTTCTTCAATTCCCATCATATCCGGTACACTAAATCCATATATATCGGCGTCAATAATTCCTACCTTTTTCCCTAAGCGTGCTAGTGAGGTAGCTAAGTTTACAGAAACTGTAGATTTACCAACACCGCCCTTACCACTAGTAACTGCTATGAAGGTTGTGCGAACACCTTCGTCTAACAGTGACTTTGGAGATCCATTTAAATCTACACCTAACTTATTCATTTCTTCATCTGTAAGTTGCTCAAGCCGTAAACCAACAGATTGCGCACCAACTTCTTTTACAGTTGATACAATTTGTTGTTGTAACTGCAATTGCTCTTGTGTTCCAGTTTTAGAAATGGCGACTTTAATGCTTACTAAACCATCTTTTATTTTAATTTCACGAATCCCATCAATTTCAACAATGCTTTTATTTAAAAACGGTTCTCGCACTGTTTTTAACGCATCTAAGATTTTTTCTTGTGTAAGCAAAATAAACACCCCTTTATGTATTAGGTTATGTAAATAGTATAACACAGCTTCTTTAATAGTAATGTTACAAAGCTTATGAAAATTAACAATTTATTAAATGTATTAATAGGAAATATTAGTTCGTGTTAAAAAGGCCAGCCTTCTATTAACTAGAAGGAACTGGCTCTTCTGTGTAATACCTCATAATACCTTGATAAATAGAAGCAGCAACCTTTTGTTGGTAAGCCTTCGCATTAAGTAAGTCCGCTTCGCTTGGATTAGATAAAAACCCAACTTCAATTAACGCTCCGGGTATTTGAGCATGTTTTAATAAGTATACATTACCAATCGGTTTTGCTAATCTATTTGTATTTTCAAGGTTATACCTTATTTCTTCTTGAATAAATTTTGCCAATCTTTCGTTTTGATCTAATGACCGATTGTAAAAGGTTTGTGCACCTGACCATTTTGGTGAAGGTATTGCGTTAAGATGGAGCGAAACAAATAAATCGCTGCCTGTTTCATTTACAAGCTGAACTCTTCTTTTCAAATCTTGGACTTTACGATTCCTAACTCCTTTAGTCGTTGGGTCTGCCAAGTCTGTATCTTCTTCCCTAGACATAATGACAAGAGCACCTGCCTCTTGAAGATAATCCCTAAGAATTAAACTAACACTCAATGCAACATCTTTCTCTAAAAGCCCACTATCTGAACTAGCTCCACCATCTATCCCACCGTGTCCGGGATCCACAATAATTATCTTCCCTGATAAAGGTAATGACCATGAAGACCCTGAATCGGTACTTACAAATTGATATTGAATATAAAATAATAAAATGACTAATCCAGCTGCAAAGACTCCACCTTTAAACCACTTGCTCATCCCTTCCCCTCCTATCGTCTCCCATATATTATATTGGGACAAGGAGGAAAATATGAACTTTAATTTAACATCTTTCCGAAAGAAGTATCCCTCTTAAAGCATAATTAAGTAATGAGTATTTCAAATTAGTTTAGCTTCATCCTATACCTTTTTTCACCCTCTTGAAAGCCTTTTTCCCACCAAAAGAGAATAAAACTTTCACACAAAGCAAAAAAATGACCGTCTTGCTCATATTCGAAAAGCCAACCAGAGAGTTGGTCATATAAATGATTTATATGATCATTATATTCTTCTTGGCAGCGTCTTCTTACTATCACTTCTGTTTCTCCGTAATAGCCAAAACGACTAAACTCAGCTCCTAATAAATAGGCGTCTATAGCTAAATCAATGCAGGCATCTTCAGCAAAACCGCTTCCCATTTTTTGGTTTTCGAAAACAGAAGGGAAGTGCATATGAATGTAGCCTCTTATTTTCGATAAAGAGAGCTTCCGCAACACTTGTCTTTCAAAATTCCACTGCTTTTTACGCCTACGATCCTCAAAGGTAGTGATCACATTCACTGTTTATCCCCCCTTTTATGTTAGTTTCAATCAAGGGGGCTTATATAATGCTATGGAAATTGCAACTAAATAGGCAAAAATAGTCTGTTACGGGTTATTTTTCTGATTAGTATTCTTTTTTCATATTTTTTCTGCAATAATTGTGAAGGTTTTAGGGATTCCTTGATCAAAAATTTCAGAGGATTGATTTGGTAACTCCTCTAGCACCTTAATAAATAAGCCTTCATCAGCAATGGATGTGACAATTTCACCAAGAGTCCAATTCCGTAAGTAAACTTTATGATCGGTTGAGATTTTTTCGTTCGCTTCTAAGAATTTAGAGTGAGATACTTCTTTCTCTTCTAGAGTCGTATCGAAATAGTTCCCTGTCACTTTATGCTTTCTAACCTTTGCCGTTGTACCACGAGATGAAATTAATTTCGTAGTTACCGGATGAAAATCTTGTAGGACTAAACGTCCTTTTGTTCCAAGTAGTTTTGAAACTAATTCAAACAACGGATGTAGGTCCTTGAAATAGTGAAGAATCCCAAATTCCATAAAGACAATATCATAATCACTCGTTAGTTCATCAGATGGTAATTGAAGTACGTCTGAGACAATGTAGCGAATTTCTACTCCAGCCTCTTTTGCAAGTTCATTGGCATAAGCCTCATTTTCTATTGAAAAATCAACAACAGTGACACTTGCTCCGAGCAGAGCCAGTGCAACGGCTTTATTTCCATTTGATCCGAGCAAATTTATTATCTTTTTTCCATGTATTGTTTCACCCATATAGTTTAAGACTGATCCAACCCTTTTATGCGGATCCACCTTTATTTTCCTCGCAGCTTCTTCTGGTGTACCAAACCGATTAAGCCAAGCCTGATATGCACCACTGTTCCAAGCCAACAAATTCTTCTCATTAGCATCCATAAATAATCCTCCAAAACAAATTAATATGTAAACATATTACTATATTTTTCTATAACCGGCTAAACTACTCCCAGCAACTAACTATAGATTGAAGTAATTTGGTATAAAAAAAGCTACATTCCTCTTTATTTAAATTAAGGATTGTTTTGTTAATTTAAAACATCCGTTTTTAAAACAGAAATAGAGTTAGTATCAAATAAAATAAGTCCTTCATCCTTCATTTTTCTCAATTCTCTAGATAACGATGTTCTTTGAACACCGATTTTTTCTGCTAGAAATTTTTTAGATACATCTAACTTGACCGTAGTTGAATTTTGCCGATTGCACTCATAAATTAAATAATTAATTATGCGTTCACGTATTGTTTTACTCATATAGTTTTTGATTTTAGTACCTAAAAATAATGTATGTTCAGAAATATATTCCAGGTAAGTTTGCAAAAACTGTTTATTATTACATAATAAATCAAAAAGAACCTCCTTTTTCACTTCCAAAATAACACAAGGTATAGCTGCAGTGATAGTCATTGGGAAATATGGATTTTTAGAAAATAAAAGGTTACCTCCTAAAATATCATCTGAATTAAAGTGACCGATTGTAAGTAGATTTCCTGAATGATCTATCCGTTCAATAACTACTTTACCTGAAAGTATGACTTCCAACTTATCGCATATTTCTCCATCAAAATGAATAATGGAATTCTTTTTATAGACATGCGTTTTAAAACTTCCTGATTTTAAATACTCATCAATCTCTTCAGCTCGCAATGATTTAAGAAAGGCTGAGCTTTCAATTAAAATTGCGTACGAATTCATTATTAACCTCCTAAAGCGTTACCTTAGTAACACCTTTATTATTTTCAACTATATATAATTCCATTATATAACAAGTGAAAGGGGAATTTGTAAAATGAGTAAATTGAAAGTGACAAGTGTTAGAATTGTATTTTTAGCTTTATTTGTCTATTTATTTATAACTGGGAAAGTGATGTTATGGCTCAGCCTTTTTGCAACTACACTAATCGTTGGTTTTTTCTTCGGGAGAATTTACTGCGGATATGTTTGCCCTATGAATACCCTAATGATCCCTACAGAATGGCTTTCAAAAAAATTAAAGCTCCAAACAAAAAAAACGCCAAAGTGGCTAAACTCAGGTAAGTTTGCATGGATTGTCTTATTTATATCTATTTCTACAATGATTATTTTTAATATCGTATTAAATAAGAATTTACCCGTTTTACTAATATTATTGATCATATCTGTATTCATAACTTTAAGATATAAACTTGAAGTATTCCACAACAAAATATGCCCATATGGCATATTACAAAAGCATACCGGACGGTTCGCCCGTTTATCAAGGAGGGTTCAACCTAATAAATGTGTTGGATGTAAACTATGTGAGAAATCCTGTCCCTCTTCTGCAATTAAAGTTTCTAAAGAAAATAAAAAAGCAATGATAAACCCTTCACTATGCCACCAATGTCAAAATTGTTCGTTAGCCTGTCCTAAAGATGCCATCTATTACGGAGCGTCTTCTGATATGAAATTAAAGCAAAAAAAATTTAATATGTAGAAGATCTAATAACTAAGAAAAAGCAAAAGTAGTCATGTAACTAAGATAAATCTTAAAATTCTTATTTCTTTAGGTGAAGTCTAGAAAGCCTGATTAAATCAGGCTTTTAATTATATAAACGATCAACAACAAAAAAGACCCCCAAAGCATAAGCTTTGAGAGCCTTGAAACGTAATGGTATTAACGTTTTGAGAACTGAGGTGCACGACGTGCTGCTTTAAGACCGTATTTTTTACGCTCTTTCATACGTGCATCACGTGTTAAGAAGCCAGCGCGCTTTAAACCAGCACGGAATTCTGGATCTGCTCCTAAAAGTGCACGAGCAACACCATGACGGATAGCACCCGCTTGTCCAGTGTATCCACCACCGTTAACGTTTACTAATACATCATATTTACCTTCAGTTTCAGTTTCTACAAGTGGTTGCTTAACGATAAGCTTTAATGTTTCTAATCCGAAATACTCGTCTAAGTCGCGACCGTTGATCACGATACGTCCTTCACCTGGAACTAAACGTACACGTGCAACAGAGTGCTTACGACGACCAGTACCGTAATATTGTACTTGTGCCAAAGAAAACCCTCCTTATATATTAACCGCGAAGTTCATAAACTTCTGGTTTTTGAGCTTGGTGTGGATGTTCACTACCAGCATAAACGTGTAATTTCATACCTTGCTTACGTCCTAAAGTATTTTTAGGAAGCATTCCTTTTACCGCTAACTCGATCATTTGAGTTGGACGGTTTGTGCGCATTTCAAGCGCAGTTCTTTGCTTTAATCCACCTGGGTGGTTAGAGTGACGGTAGTAGATCTTATCCGTTAACTTCTTACCAGTTAAATGAATTTTTTCAGCATTGATAATAATTACAAAATCACCAGTATCCACATGTGGAGTAAAAGTTGGTTTATTTTTACCACGAAGGATAGAGGCTACTTCACTAGCTAAACGACCTAAAGTTTGACCTTCAGCGTCGATAACGTACCATTTACGTTCAACTTGGTTTGGCTTTGCCATATATGTCGTACGCATGCTTATTTCCCTCCTAAAGCTTTCACATCTAAAATTAATATAGTTTTATTTCAACGTGTCTAAAGTAACATTCTCAAACCCGGGGCTAGTGGGTTTTTGAAATACCATAGATCATCTTATAATATCTCAAGCACAATGTCAACAACAAATGTTACACTAGGATCAGTTGTCATAATTTACTTTCCATAAAAAGAGACCTTGACCTGGAGCTGTAGGGCCTGCAGTTTCCCTATCATTGCTTTTTATTATTTGTGATATCTCATTTGGATCACGTTTTCCTCTACCCACTTCAAGAATAGTACCTACTAGTATTCTAACCATATTACGTAAAAAGCCGTCTCCCACAATCTTAAATTCGATCACATCACTGTTCTCAACTATCTCAAAGGAGTAAATCGTTCTTACTTTATCTTCTTTGTCTGTCTTTGCTGAAGAAAATGAAGTGAAATCGTGAGTCCCCACTACTTGGTTTGCAGCTTGCCTCATTTTTTCAACGGATAGCTGATACGGATAAAAGCAGCGAAAATTACGCATAAAAACGTCTAGCTTTCTACCTTTTTGAACAAAATATCGATACTCTTTACTTATTACGTCGAATCTAGCATGAAACTTTGGTTCAACTTCACGTAGATCTAAAACTGAAATATCAGAAGGAAGAACGGTCTGAAGGGCATTTTGCCATCGCTCCATTTGGATTTGTAATGGCGTATCAAAATGAAGAACTTGTCCTTTTGCGTGAACTAAGGCATCAGTTCTACCTGATGCAAAAATTTTAATTTCTTGACCTTTATGGATCTTTTGTAACCCCCCCTCAATTTCCGCTTGTACGGTTCTACCTTTGGGTTGAATTTGAAACCCATTGAAAAAGGTGCCATCATAAGCAACTATACATTTTATTCTTTTCACTTATTACACAACCTTTTATGATCTTAGTAAAAATAATAGAAATCCTAATATAATAATTAATAAAACTGCTACTGTATCTAGTAATGTCCATTGTAACTCTCTTAATCTCGTTCTACCTTCCCCACCTCTATAACACCTTGCTTCCATGGCAGTTGCTAAATCTTCCGCTCTACGAAATGACTGCATAAAAAGAGGAACTAATAAAGGGATAATTGCCTTTATTCGATTTGCTAGAGATCCCCCTTGAAAATCTACTCCTCTTGCCATTTGTGCCTTCATAATTTTATCTGTTTCTTGCAATAACGTCGGAATAAAACGTAAAGAAATAGACATCATGAGTGCTATTTCATGAACTGGAACGTGAAACTTTCGTAAAGGGCCAAATATGTTTTCTAACCCATCCGTAAGTTGTATTGGAGCTGTAGTTAATGTTAATAGAGTTGTCATCATAATTAGTAACAATAACCTTGATGCTATAAATAAACCTTGAATAATTCCTCCAACATAGACCTCAAACCATCCGAAAGCAAAGAGTAACTCTCCTTCTTTAGTCAGAATTCCATGGAGAATAAACATAAGAACGATTAAGAAGAAAATAGGTTTCATCCCCTTATATATATATCTTAGGGATACTTTAGAAATACCAATCGCAAATATTACAGTTGTAAATAAAACTAGGTATGTAATCCAATTATTAGCTATAAAAACAATCATAACAAATAGAAAAGTTGCTATTAATTTACTTCTAGCATCAAGACGGTGAATAACTGAGTTTCCTGAAACATATTGACCGATAATAATATTTTGTAACACAGTTATTCTAACCCCTTTTCAAGTAGTTTTACTATAGCTTCTACAAGTTTCTCATTTGTAAATAAATGATTAGGAAGCTTTATATCAAAGCGTTCTTCTAACATCATAGCCAACTGAACCGTTTGGGGTACATCAAGTCCAATTTCTTTAAGAAGATCCTTAGAATTAAAAATTTCCTCTGGTGACCCTTGTAATAGTATTTTACCTTTGTCCATAACTACTACAACATCTGCATACATCGCAGCAAATTCCATATTATGTGTAACTAGTATTGTTGTCAGTTTCTCTTCTTTGTGAAGTGTTACAAACAGCTCCATCATTTGTGTTCTACCTAACGGGTCTAAACCAGCTGTAGGCTCATCTAATACAAGAACTTGTGGTTTACTTGCTAAAACACCGGCAATGGCTACACGACGCTTTTGACCACCACTTAGATCGAAGGGCGATTTCTTAAGTACGTCCTCACTTAACTTTACTAATGGTATTACCTCTGCCACTCTTTTTTGAACTTGTTCTTTCGATAATCCAAAATTTAATGGTCCAAAAGCAATATCACTCTCAACCGTTTCATCAAAAAGCTGATGTTCCGGGTATTGAAAAACCATACCAACGTGTTTGCGTAGCTTAGATAAATCTTTATTTTTTTTATTTGCTTGAATTAAATATTCACCAATTTGAATACTTCCTCTTGTGGGCTTTAACAGCCCATTTAGATGTTGTACAATTGTAGACTTTCCTGATCCAGTATGACCGATAATAGCTACAAACTTCCCTGATTCTATATGTAAATTAATACCTTTTAACGCCTCATGTTCAAAAGGGGTTCCAGGCATGTATGTATGGTCTAGGTTTTTGATTTTAATCTCCATAGTTCATTCACCAATTCCTTCTTTGTTAAACAAGCTGTAGGAATATTATAGCCTTTTTCTTTTATAAGTTGTTGTATTTGAAGAGAAAATGGTAAGTCTAACCCCGCTCCCACTAATTTTTCTCCTTGAGCAAAAACTTCTTTTGGTGAACCATAAGTTGAAATTTCACCTTTGTTCATAACAATGATTTTATCTGATATTACGGTTTCTTCTAAATCGTGCGTTATATTAATTACTGTCATTCCTTCTTCTTTATTCAACTGCCATACTGTATCAAGTACTTCTTTTCTTCCCAATGGATCGAGCATCGATGTCGCCTCATCCAAAATTAAAACTGATGGACGCATAGCGATGATACCAGCAATAGCTACTCGTTGTTTCTGTCCACCAGATAAACGATGCGGTTCGTGCTCTAAATAGTTTTCCATTTTTACTTTATGAAGAGCCCAATCAATTCTATTAAGCATTTCTTCCCGTTTAATTCCGATATTCTCCAAACCGAAAGCCACATCATCACGGACTGTCGTTGCCACCATCTGATTATCAGGATTTTGAAAAACCATACCGACTTTATTACGAACCTTCCATACACTTTCTTCATCGTAACTATCTAATTCTTCGACAGTTACAATGTTAGGCTGAGTCGGAATAAGAAGACCATTAAGAAACTTTGCTAATGTAGACTTGCCTGAACCATTGTGCCCAACAATCGAAATCCATTCTCCTTTACAAACTTGCATATGAATATTGTTAAGGACGTTTAAAGACTCTTCGTCATATTTAAATGATAAACCATTTATTCTAATTAACGTGTCACACACCTGCAACTCACCTTCTATTATATATGTAGATTTTATACGAACCCCAACCTATAAAAGAATAGATACCCTTCTAAAGGTTAACTCGATATACATCAAAAAATTGTAAAAAGGACCAGACTAAGATCATAAAATCTTTGTCTCGCCCTTGGAGTTATAGTTTATTAAACTAACTCGATAATAACCATTGGTGCACCGTCTCCACGACGAGGTCCAAGTTTTAAAATACGAGTATATCCACCTTGTCTATCTTCATAACGTGGAGCAATATCAGCAAAAAGCTTTTGAATTGCATCTTGACCTGATTCCTGGTCAGCAACTTCACGACGAACGAAAGAAGCAACTTGACGTCTAGCATGTAGGTCGCCACGTTTACCAAGTGTGATCATTTTCTCAACGATTGAACGAAGCTCTTTTGCTTTTGCTTCAGTAGTTTCGATTCTTTCATTGATGATTAAGTCTGTAGCTAAATCACGGAACAAAGCCTTTCTAGCAGAGCTATCACGGCCTAATTTTGCGTATGCCATTAGAGATTCCCTCCTTTTTGTTTTGAAGTAAGAAGAGATATCATTCTTTTGTAACTCTTCTGTTCATGTAGTAATCAAATCTATCTAAAACTTTGCTAAACTATATGGTCAAGCAAAAGTTTGTCATACTTTAATTATTTAACATGGTTAAACAATCTAAACTATATAAAGTACAGGTTTGTCCTGACTTTTTTCTATATCAATAAAACTATGAATTAATCTTCATTACGAAGACCTAGTCCTAGCTCACCAAGCTTCTCTTGAACTTCTTCTAGTGATTTACGTCCGAGGTTACGAACTTTCATCATATCTTCTTCAGACTTGTGAGTTAATTCTTGTACAGTGTTAATCCCAGCACGCTTCAAGCAGTTATAAGAGCGAACTGAAAGATCAAGTTCTTCAATCGTCATTTCAAGTACTTTTTCTTTCTGATCTTCCTCTTTTTCAACCATAATCTCAGCATTTTGTGCTTGGTCAGTAAGACCGACAAAAATGTTCAAATGTTCTGTTAAGATTTTTGCACCAATAGAAACAGCTTCTTCTGGTCGAATGCTTCCATCTGTCCAGACATCAAGGGTTAGTTTGTCATAGTTTGTTACTTGCCCAACACGAGTATTTTCCACTTGATAGTTAACTCTAGATACAGGCGTGTAAATAGAATCAATTGGAATTACTCCAATAGGCAAGTCCTCTTTCTTGTTTCCATCAGCTGGAACATAACCACGTCCACGACGAGCGGTTAAGCGCATATGAAGATGTGCTCCCTTTGAAAGAGTTGCTATATGCAAATCAGGGTTTAAAATATCAACATCGCTATCATGAGTAATATCTGCTGCTGTAACTACACCTTCTCCTTGAATGTCTAGTTCCAATGTTTTTTCTTCATCAGAATAGATTTTAAGAGAAAGTTGTTTCAAGTTAAGAATGATTGAGGTCACATCTTCTACTACACCTTCAATAGTAGAAAACTCATGTAATACTCCATCAATTTGTACCGCTGTTACAGCTGCACCTGGTAATGATGATAGTAAAATACGACGTAACGAATTGCCTAGAGTCGTTCCGTAGCCTCGCTCAAGTGGTTCAACAACAAACTTACCATACTTAGCATCGTCGCTGATTTCAACCGTTTCAATCTTTGGTTTTTCAATTTCTATCATTAAACAAACCCTCCTTCAAAACGTCGAAACTCCGGCCGACTTGTATTAGTCCAACCGGAATTCCCGATTAGGTAGTTCTGAGCCGTTCATACCTAATTGAGTCAACCTTTGTAAGAACCGTACTTTAATTAATTAATTAAAAAATAACTTCTTACACATTATTGACAAATCAAGGAAATCTATACAATAATTCGATTTCTTTTTTATACTCGACGACGTTTTGGTGGACGGCAGCCATTATGTGGAACTGGAGTAACGTCACGAATCATACTTACTTCAAGTCCTACTGCTTGTAATGAACGGATAGCTGCTTCACGACCAGCGCCTGGTCCTTTAACAGAAACTTCAACTGTCTTCATGCCATGTTCCATAGCAGCTTTACCAGCAGTTTCCGCTGCCATTTGCGCAGCAAATGGTGTTGATTTACGAGAACCTTTAAATCCTAATCCACCAGCACTTGCCCAAGAAATTGCATTTCCTTGTGTGTCAGTGATTGTCACAATTGTATTGTTAAATGTTGAGCGGATATGAGCTACACCAGCTTCAATATTTTTACGAGCGCGACGTTTAGGACGAGTTGTTTTTCCTTTTGCCATTCTATGCTACCTCCTTTACTATTTCTTCTTATTAGCTACAGTACGACGAGGTCCTTTACGCGTACGAGCATTGTTTTTTGAATTTTGACCACGAACAGGTAACCCACGACGGTGACGAACACCACGGTAGCAACCAATTTCAATTAAACGTTTGATGTTTAATGATACTTCACGGCGAAGGTCACCTTCTACCTTGTATCCATCAATAATATCACGGATCTTACCTAATTCTTCTTCTGTTAGATCACGCACACGAGTATCCTCAGAAATACCTGCCTCAGCAAGAATTTCAGAAGCTCTAGTTTTACCGATACCAAATACGTATGTTAAAGACACAACCACGCGTTTATCACGAGGAATGTCAACACCAGCAATACGTGCCATTTTTTATCGCACCTCCTTATTGTTAACCTTGTTTTTGTTTATGCTTAGGGTTTTCGCAAATAACCATAACCGTACCTTTACGACGGATTACTTTGCACTTTTCACAAATCGGTTTGACAGATGGTCTTACCTTCATGTTTTTTACCTCCCTATTACTACGGAGTGTGTTCACGTTTTTCTTTAGAGGATGTTTAAAAAATACGGAAATAGGTTTTCTTTTTTAAACATGCTCTTTATTTATTTGAATCGATACGTGATACGCCCACGTGTTAAGTCATACGGTGACAATTCAACAGTTACTTTGTCTCCTGGTAATATACGAATAAAATGCATACGAATTTTACCTGAAACATGAGCTAATATTTTATGTCCATTTTCAAGCTCTACTCGGAACATGGCATTTGGTAGCGGCTCAATTACCGTACCTTCTACCTCGATTACATCTTCTTTGGCCATGAATTTACTCTCCTTCCATCAGGAAATTATAATCGTTCATAAAAGTGGAAATTGCAAAACGCAACTTCGCATTGGTTACACGTCCAGTTTGTTCAATACTATTTTTCACTTCTGGAGAAATAAAGTCAAACAAATGTAAGTGATTCACATTTTTCTTCTTAGAGCGATCTACCTTTCGTTTATCACCATCAGCGATATACACAAAACGCGAATCCTCTATTTGAATGATACATGCTACTCCACCAGCATCTCTGCCTTTCATTATCCTCACCATTTGTCCGACGTGAGGGTTCGAATCAGGATCCATCATAATTAATCACCATCACCTATGGGTTAGTTAAAATTTCATACCCTGTCTCCATGATTGCAATAGTATGTTCAAAATGAGCACACATTTTTCCATCTGTAGTCACAACTGTCCAGTTATCAGGGAGAGTCCGAACATAACGTTTCCCTGCATTTACCATTGGCTCAACTGCGAGTACCATTCCAGGTTTTAATCTTGGTCCTTTATCAGGTGGCCCAAAGTGTGGAATTTGTGGATCTTCATGTAAATTTTGACCAATACCATGGCCAACATACTCTCGAACAATGGAGAAATCGTACGATTCTACATACGTTTGAATAGCATGGGATATATTAGACAGTCTTACTCCTGGCTTTGCTTCTTCAAGTCCTTTATATAAAGACTGTTCAGTAACGTCTAAAAGTTTCTGAGTTTCAGCAGAAATTTCGCCAACAGCATAAGTCCAAGCTGAATCACCATGATACCCATTGTATTTCGCACCAATATCTATACTGATGATATCACCATTTTTTAATATTTTTTCTCCTGGTATTCCATGTACCAATTCTTCATTAACTGAAGCACAAATACTACCGGTAAATCCATTATAGCCTTTAAAAGATGGAATCGCATCATGTTGCCTAATAAATTTTTCAGCAATTGAGTCTAATTCCTTAGTAGAAATGCCTGGTTGTATATATTTCTTCAACTCTTGATGGGTCAATGCAACAATTTTACCAGCAACACGCATTATTTCAATTTCTCTAGGCGTTTTACATATAATCATGCAGGGATCCCTTCCAAGATTTTTTCAACATCTTCAAAGACTTTTTGAATGTCTTGATTGCCATCAACTCGCTCTAAATATTCTTTTTCAGAATAAAAATCGATTAATGGTTGAGTTTGTTTCAAATTAACTTCTAGGCGATTTGCAACTGTTTCTGGCTTATCATCTTGACGTTGTACAAGAGTACTTCCATCTTTATCACAAATTCCTTCAACCTTTGGCGGGTTAAATTTAATATGATAAGTAGCTCCAGAAGTAGGAGAAACCCAACGACCAGTTAAGCGTTCAAAAAGTTCTTCTTTAGGTACTTCAACGTAGATAACTGAGTCAATTTTACGATCTAGCGATGCTAACATCGTTTCTAAGGCTTCTGCCTGTGCTACTGTTCTTGGAAAACCATCAAGTAAAAAACCTTTGTTGCAATCTTCTTTGCTTAAACGTTCGCGAACAATACCAATTGTTACTTCATCAGGAACAAGGTTACCAGCATCCATAAAAGACTTTGCCTGTTTACCTAAATCTGTACCATCCTTAATTGCTGCACGAAACATATCTCCAGTAGAAATATGTGGAATACCGTACTTTTCAACAATTTTTTCAGCTTGTGTGCCTTTACCAGCACCCGGAAGCCCCATTAAAATTAGGTTCATATATATCCCTCCATCATCCGTTTTAACAACTGGGTTTGGGGAGGATCTCCCCATTTCCCTTTATTACTTAATAAACCCTTTATAATGTCGTTTAATAAGTTGACCTTCAATTTGCTTCATCGTATCCAGAGCTACACCAACAACAATTAACAAACCAGTTCCGCCAATTTGAACAGATGATGGTAAGTTAAGACCTGTTGTAAAAAACACTGGGATAATAGAAATTGCCGCTAGGTATATTGCGCCAACAAATGTTAAACGGTATAAAATTCTAGTTAAGTAAACTTGTGTTGTTTTACCGGGACGAATACCAGGGACATAGCCACCTTGCTTTTTAAGGTTTTCTGCCATTTGCTCTGGATTAACTTGAATAAACGTATAAAAATACGTAAACCCAATAATTAAGGCCGCGTAAACAACCATTCCATATGGGTTTGAGAAATCAAAATAAGTAGTAATCCATCTAGCTACAGTATTATCATCACCTATAAATCCAGCTATAGTTGGTGGAAATATAAACAATGACATTGCAAAAATGACAGGAATTACCCCTGCTGCATTCACTTTTAATGGCAAATGTGTTGAGCCGCCACCTTGTGGTTTTCCAGCAACTAATCGCTTAGCATATTGTACTGGAATTTTTCTTAATGCCTGTTGTACAAAGATAACTCCAACAACAATAGAAAGAAGTATTAGTAACAGTAATAAAACTACTACTATATTTAAGAATAACTGTTCACCAGCATTCTGAATTCTTGTTGCATAAACTTGATTTGCGGCATTAGGAATTCCTGCGGCGATCCCTCCAAAGATTAGGATAGATATACCATTTCCTACACCTTTAGCGGTAATTTGTTCACCTAACCACATTAGAAAGGCTGTACCTGCAGTCAATACTAATGCAATTATTATATATTTTCCAAAACTAGGATTAGGAATTAAGCCTGGAACGAGTCGATTAAAACCAACCGACATTCCAATCGCTTGTATGAAACCTAGTACGATTGTTCCATAACGGGTAAACTGAGCTAATTTACGTCTGCCCGCCTCTCCTTGTTTTGCCCATTCAGCAAACTTTGGTACAACATCCATTTGTAGTAATTGAACGATAATAGATGCAGTAATGTAAGGCATAATCCCCATTGCGAAAACCGAAAAGTTTTCTAGGGCACCTCCACCAAAGGTATTTAGGAAACCAAATGCATTCATTTGATCTTGAAACTGAAGCACTTCAGCGTTTGCTCCAGGAACAGGAATAAAAGCACCAATCCTAAATACAATGAGCATTAGCAGGGTGAAAAAGACTTTACGTCGCAAATCACCCACGCGTAGTATATTGGAGACCGTCTGAAACATTAAATCACCTCAGTTTTTCCGCCAGCAGCTTCAATTGCCTCTACTGCAGAAGCAGAGAATTTGTTAGCCTTTACTGTAAGCTTAACTTCAAGCTTACCGTTTCCGAGGATCTTAATTCCGTCCTTTGCATTACTTACCGTACCTGTTTCAAGTAGTAACTCAGGAGTTACTTCTGTACCATCTTCGAAACGATTTAACTGATCAAGGTTAAGAATCGCATATTCTTTTCGTGTTGGGTTCGTAAATCCACGTTTAGGAAGACGACGATATAACGGGTTTTGACCACCCTCAAAACCTGGGCGTACTCCACCACCAGAACGTGAATTTTGACCTTTATGTCCACGTCCAGCTGTTTTTCCGTTACCAGAACCAATACCGCGTCCTACACGATTACGTTCTTTACGTGAACCTTCAGCAGGCTTCAGTTCGTGAAGTTTCATCTTAGCACCTCCTCAATCTATAAATTTTAAGCTTCTATTTCTTTAACAGTTAGTAAATGAGATACTTTGTTAACCATACCACGAATAGCAACATTATCTTCTTGTACTACTGTTTGATGCATTTTACGTAAACCTAATGTGTTTACAGTTACACGTTGATCCTCAGGGCGACCAATTAAGCTTCTAGTGAGGGTAATTTCTAATTTCTTAGCCATTTACGTTCCCTCCTAACCTAATAGTTCTTCTACGGATTTTCCGCGTAATTTTGCAACATCTTCAGCACGTTTTAAGTTTTTAAGTCCAGTTACTGTAGCACGAACCATGTTGATTGGGTTGTTCGAACCTAAAGACTTTGATAAGATGTCACCTACACCAGCAAGTTCAAGTACCGCACGAACTGGGCCACCAGCGATAACTCCAGTACCTTCACTAGCAGGTTTTAATAATACATTACCCGCACCAAAGTGACCAATGATTTGATGTGGAATTGTTGTACCAACGATCGGCACAGTTACTAAGTTTTTCTTTGCATCTTCAATTGCTTTACGAATTGCTTCCGGTACTTCTTGTGCTTTACCCATTCCAAAGCCAACATGACCGTTTTTATCTCCAACAACAACCAATGCAGCAAAGCGGAAACGACGTCCACCTTTAACAACCTTTGCTACACGGTTGACCGCTACTACTTTTTCTTCTAGCTCCAAAGTATTTGGGTCAATGCGCATTATTTTCCCTCCTTTGTTCTTTAGAATTGCAATCCAGCTTCTCTGGCTGCGTCTGCTAATTCTTTAACACGTCCATGGTATAAGTAACCACCACGATCGAATACAATTGTTTTATAACCTTTTTCAATAGCACGTTTAGCTACAAGCTCGCCAACTTTTTTAGCCGCTTCAACATTTCCGCCGTTTTCAAGATTAAGTTCTTTGTCTAAGCTGTTTGCACTAGCTACAGTTACACCTGCAACATCATCAATCAATTGTGCATAGATATGCTTAGAAGAACGGAATACATTTAAACGAGGACGTTCAGCAGTTCCTGTAATTGTACGACGAACATGTGCATGTCTCTTCTTACGTGCCAGATTTTTGCTTGGCTTCGTAATCATTGAACGTCAGTCCTTTCCGTTATCTTACTATTTACTTACCAGTCTTACCTTCTTTACGACGAACAAATTCACCTTCATAACGAATACCTTTTCCTTTATATGGCTCAGGTAAACGTACAGCACGGATATTTGATGCAAGAGCACCTACACGCTCTTTGTCGATTCCTTTAACGATAACCTTTGTGTTTGAAGGAACTTCAACTTCAAGGCCTTCCTCAGGAGTGATTTCCACTGGGTGTGAATAACCAACATTAAGAACTAATTTTTGTCCTTGTTTAGACGCACGGTAACCGACACCGATAAGTTCTAATTTTCTTTCATAACCTTTCGTTACACCTTCGATCATGTTACTGATGATACTACGAGTAGTACCGTGTAAAGAACGATGTAATTTATTATCAGAAGGACGCTCTACTGTAAGAGTATTTTCTTCCACCTTTACAGTCATGTCAGGATGAACTTCTCTAGTAAGTTCTCCTTTAGGTCCTTTTATAGTAATAGTATTATTATTTAACGTAACAGTTACACCAGCAGGAATTTCAACTGGCTTATTACCAATACGAGACATTCGATACACCTCCGTTTCTTTTCTATATTCTTACCAAACGTATGCTAAAATTTCTCCGCCGATTTGCTGTTGACGTGCTTCTTTGTCAGTAAGAATTCCGTTAGAAGTAGATACGATCGCAATTCCTAAACCACCAAGAACACGAGGTACTTCAGTAGCTTTAGCGTATACACGCAAACCAGGCTTACTAATGCGCTTTAGTCCGGAAATTACACGCTCGTTATTCGCACCATACTTTAAAAAGATGCGAATGATACCTTGTTTGTTATCTTCAATATATTCAACATCGCGAACAAAACCTTCACGCTTAAGGATTTCAGCGACTTCTTTTTTAACTTTTGATGCAGGTAGCTCTAATTTTTCGTGACGAACAGTGTTTGCATTACGAATTCTAGTAAGCATATCTGCAATAGGATCTGTCATGACCATCTGTTTTACCTCCTTCCGTACTTGGAAATTACCAGCTTGCTTTTTTAACGCCAGGGATTTGACCTTTATATGCTAACTCACGGAAGCAAATCCGACATAATTTGAATTTACGAATGACTGAGTGAGGACGACCACAACGTTCGCAACGAGTATACTCTTGCACTTTGAACTTTTGGGGACGCTTCTGCTTAGCAATCATAGACTTTTTCGCCAAAGTTTTCACTCCTTCTTCAATTATTTACCGACTATTTTTGAAATGGCATTCCCATTTGAGTTAGTAATTCACGAGCTTCTTCATCCGTATTAGCAGTAGTTACTACTACGATGTCCATACCGCGAACTCTATCAACTTTATCGTAATCGATTTCTGGGAAGATTAATTGTTCTTTAACTCCTAAAGTGTAGTTTCCACGTCCGTCAAATGCTTTCTTTGAAATCCCACGGAAGTCACGTACACGTGGTAAGGAAACTGAAACTAATTTATCTAAAAACTCATACATGCGCTCGCCACGAAGAGTTACCTTCGCACCAATTGGCATACCTTCACGAAGCTTGAAACCAGCGATTGATTTTTTTGCTTTTGTGATAAGTGGCTTTTGACCTGTAATTTGAGTTAATTCTTCAACAGCTTTATCTAAAGCTTTTGCGTTAGAAACTGCGTCACCAACACCCATATTGATAACGATCTTTTCAACTTTAGGTACAGCCATTACTGAACTATAGTTAAATTTATCAACAAGAGCAGGGACGATTTCGTTTTGGTACTTCTCTTTTAAACGATTCATGTGATTGACCTCCTTTCAGACCTGACTACTTATCTAGAACTTCGCCAGATTTCTTTGCAATACGTACTTTTTTACCGTTCTCAACTTTATATCCTACACGTGTAGGCTCACCTGTTTTTGGATCGATAGGCATAACGTTTGACGAAGCAATCGGCGCTTCCATATTGATGATACCACCTTGTGGGTTTGCTTGTGATGGTTTAGCATGTTTCTTTACCATGTTAATTCCCTCTACAAGCACACGTCCTTTGCTTGGGTATGCTTCTAAAATAACGCCTTGCTTACCTTTATCTTTACCAGAGATCACTTTGACAGTGTCACCTTTTTTTACATGCATTCTAGGTGTTGACATAATCGCACCTCCTTAAAAGGCATTTTCTAAATTAATCCGTTCATCAATTATCAAAATAAGCGTAAAATTTCTTTCTCGAACTTCTTGCTTTTTTTATAATTGTTATTAAAGAACTTCTGGAGCAAGTGATACTATCTTCATGAATTGTTTTTCACGAAGTTCACGTGCAACAGGTCCGAAAATACGAGTTCCACGAGGGCTCTTATCTTCTTTAATAATTACTGCAGCATTCTCGTCAAATTTAATGTATGAACCATCATTACGACGAGCACCTGTTTTAGTACGAACGATAACAGCTTTAACAACGTCACCTTTCTTGACAACGCCACCTGGTGTTGCTTGTTTCACCGAACAAACGATTACATCACCAATATTAGCAGTTTTACGTCCAGAACCACCTAAAACTTTAATACAAAGCACTTCACGTGCACCTGAGTTATCAGCAACTTTTAAACGACTTTCTTGTTGAATCATACGATCTTACCTCCCTTCGGAACCAATACAAGATCTATTTTAATTAAATGATTACTGCTTCTTCAACGATTTCAACTAATCGGAAACGCTTATCCTTTGATAATGGGCGAGTTTCCATAATTTTTACGATATCACCGATTTTTGCAGAGTTATTTTCATCATGAGCTTTATATTTTTTTGAATACTTAACACGTTTGCCGTACAACTTATCAGTTTTGTAAGTTTCTACTACTACTGTAATTGTTTTATCCATTTTATCTGATACAACTTTACCAGTATATTCCTTACGTTGGTTACGCTCAGTCATTGCGCAAACCTCCTTTCAAATTATTCGTTAGTTATACCTAGCTCTCTCTCACGCAATACTGTTTTTGCACGAGCTATCGCTTTACGAACTTCACGAATGCGGGCTGGATTGTCTAATTGTCCAGTCGCTAATTGAAAGCGTAGGTTGAATAACTCTTCTTTCAGTGACTTTGCTTTCTGTTCGATCTCGGCAGTGGTTAAGTTACGGATCTCATTAGCTTTCATTTGCGTCACCACCCACTTCTTCGCGTTTTACAAACTTACATTTTACTGGTAATTTATGAGAAGCTAAACGTAATGCCTCACGCGCCACTTCTTCAGAAACACCTGCAATTTCAAACATAACTTTTCCAGGTTTAACAACTGCTACCCATCCTTCAGGAGCACCTTTACCGGAACCCATTCGAACCTCAAGAGGCTTAGCTGTATAAGGCTTTGATGGGAAAATTTTAATCCAAACTTTACCGCCACGTTTCATGTAACGAGTCATCGCACGACGAGCAGATTCGATTTGACGGTTTGTAATCCAAGAAGCTTCTGTAGCTTGAAGACCAAACTCACCAAAATGTACTGTAGTACCACCTTTTGCTTTTCCGCGCATTTTTCCACGGTGTTCACGACGGTATTTTACACGTTTAGGTAATAACATGATTATTTTCCTCCTTCCTCTTTTTTCGTTCCTTTCGTTGGAAGGACTTCACCACGGTAAATCCAAACTTTTACTCCAAGTTTACCATAAGTAGTGTCAGCTTCTGCCGTTCCGTAATCAATATCAGCACGTAACGTGTGAAGTGGAACAGTTCCTTCGCTATAGTGTTCAGAACGAGCGATATCAGCTCCGCCTAGACGACCAGATACTTCAGTTTTGATACCAAGAGCACCAGTACGCATTGTACGTTGGATCGCTTGTTTCATAGCACGACGGAATGAAATACGATTTTCTAATTGACGAGCAATATTTTCAGCTACTAATTTAGCATCTAAATCAGCTTGCTTAATTTCAAAAATGTTAATATGAACTCGCTTGTTTGTAAGTTGGTTTAAAGCTTTACGTAAAGCTTCTACTTCTGAACCACCCTTACCGATAACCATACCAGGCTTAGCTGTATGAACTGTAACATTCACACGGTTAGCAGCGCGTTCGATTTCAATTTTAGATACAGATGCATCTTTAAGACGTTTTTCGATATACTCACGAATTTTTAAGTCTTCGTGTAGTAAATCTGCATAGTCTTTTTCAGCATACCATTTTGACTCCCAGTCACGAATAATGCCGACACGAAGTCCTATCGGATTTACTTTTTGACCCACGCTTTATCCCTCCTTCTTTTCTGAAACAACGATAGTAATATGACTACTACGTTTGTTTATTCTGCTTGCACGTCCCATAGCACGAGGACGGAATCTTTTTAATGTAACTCCCTCATCAACAAATGCTTCACTAATAACTAGATTGTTTACGTCCATTTCATAGTTATGTTCTGCATTTGCAATCGCAGAGTTTAATACTTTTTCCACTACTGGAGAAGCCGCTTTAGGTGTATGACGTAAAATCGCTATAGCTTCACCAACTTGCTTGCCCCGAATTAAGTCTATAACTAGACGAACTTTACGAGGAGCAATACGCACTTGTTTAGCAACTGCTTTCGCTTGCATATAGAGAACCTCCTCTCGAATTAACGTCTTGTTTTCTTATCATCTGCAGCATGGCCTTTATAAGTTCTTGTTGGTGCAAATTCACCTAACTTATGACCGACCATATCTTCAGAAATGTATACTGGTACATGCTTGCGTCCATCATATACCGCAATTGTGTGACCAATAAATTCTGGGAAGATTGTTGAACGACGTGACCAAGATTTAATTACCTTTTTATCGTCTTTTTCGTTCATTTCAACAACTTTTTTAATCAAGTGATCATCAACAAAAGGTCCCTTTTTTAAGCTACGACCCATGAGTATACCTCCCTTCGCGATTGTGCTACGGTTCCTATGAACCGTAGTGCAATCCCGTTATTTTTTACGACGACGTACGATGTACTTGTCAGAATGTTTGTTTTTCTTACGAGTTTTGTAACCAAGAGTTGGTTTGCCCCATGGAGACATTGGTGATTTGCGTCCGATTGGCGAACGTCCTTCACCACCACCGTGCGGGTGATCGTTAGGGTTCATTACAGATCCACGAACAGTAGGTCTTTTACCTAACCAACGAGAACGACCGGCTTTACCAATGTTCACAAGTTCGTGTTCTAAGTTACCTACTTGACCGATTGTAGCACGGCACTCAGAAAGGATCATACGAGTTTCGCCTGAGTTTAGACGCACAAGTACATATTGTCCTTCTTTACCTAGTAATTGAGCTTCTGTTCCAGCAGAGCGAACTAATTGTCCACCTTTACCTGGTTTTAACTCAATGTTATGGATAACAGTACCTACTGGAATGTTAATAAGCGGTAGTGAATTACCTACTTTAATATCCGCTTTTGGCCCATTCATTACTTCCATACCAACTTGAAGTCCTTTTGGTGCAAGAATGTAACGTTTTTCTCCATCAGCATAGTTAATTAATGCAATGTTAGCAGTACGGTTTGGATCATACTCAATCGTAGCAACGCGTCCTGGAATTCCATCTTTGTTACGTTTAAAATCGATTACACGGTATTGACGTTTGTGTCCGCCACCTTGATGACGCACTGTCAACTTACCTTGGTTATTACGTCCGCCTTTTTTATGAATTGGCGCAAGTAATGATTTTTCCGGCTTGTCAGTTGTGATATCTTGGAAGTCTAAAACAGACATACCACGACGACCAGCTGAGGTCGGTTTATACTTTTTAATCGGCATTGTTATTTCCCTCCTTCACTTAAAACTTAAACACCTTCAAAGAATTCTAGTTCTTTGCTATCAGCAGTTAACGTAACGATTGCCTTCTTACGACGAGGTGTATAACCTGAATGACGTCCAAATCTTTTGAACTTCCCTTTATAGTTCATCGTATTTACGTTAGCAACTTTCACTCCAAAGATCTCTTCGACAGCATCTTTAACTTGAGTTTTGTTAGCACGAACATCTACTTCAAATGTATATTTCTTTTCTGACATTAAGTCAGTTGAACGTTCTGTGATTACGGGGCGCTTAATGATGTCACGAGCGTTTTCCATTACGCTAGCACCTCCTCTACCTTTTGAACAGCTTCTTTAGTAATAACTAGTTTGTCATGCTTTAATACATCAAGAACGTTAATTCCTTCAGCAGTAACAAACGTTACTCCCGGGATGTTTCTAGCTGATAATGCAACATTATCATTGTAATCAGCTGTAACAACTAACGCTTTGCGATCAGCAGATAAACCACTTAAGATCGAAACCATTTCTTTTGTTTTTGGAGCTTCTAAATTTAAACCTTCAAGTACTACGATTTCTTCAGCTACCACTTTTGAAGATAAAGCTGATTTGATCGCTAAGCGACGTACTTTCTTTGGTAATTTGTAGCTGTAGCTACGAGGTGTTGGTCCGAATACTACTCCACCACCAACCCATTGAGGTGATCTGATAGAACCTTGTCTTGCACGACCAGTTCCTTTTTGACGCCATGGTTTACGTCCACCACCACGAACTTCTGAACGTCCTTTTACATCATGTGTCCCTTGACGTAATGAAGCTTGCTGCATTACAACAGCATCATGTAATACACTTTCATTTGGTTCAATACCGAATACTGTTTCAGCTAATTCGATATCCCCAACTTGCGTTCCGTTTTGGTTAAACAATGCAACTTTCGGCATGAGGCATCCTCCTTTCCTATTAACAATTAGTTCGCTTTAACAGCACTCTTGATAGTTACATAACTCTTTTTAGCTCCAGGTACATTACCTTTTACTAATAATAAGTTACGCTCTGTATCTACTTTAACGATTTCTAAGTTTTGAACTGTGATTTGCTCTCCACCCATACGACCAGGTAATAATTTACCTTTGAAAACACGGTTTGGAGCAACTGGTCCCATCGAACCAGGACGACGGTGATAACGTGATCCGTGAGCCATTGGTCCACGTGATTGGTTATGACGCTTAATTGAACCTGCAAAACCTTTACCTTTTGAAGTTCCAGTTACGTCAACGACGTCTCCTTCGCTAAATGTATCTACTTTGACTTCTTGACCAACTTCGTAAGCATCAAATTCAGTGCCACGAATTTCTTTCATGTAGCGCTTAGGATTAGCGTTCGCCTTAGCGGCATGGCCTTTAGCTGGTTTCGTTACTCGCGATGCTTTCACATCATCAAAACCTAATTGAATTGATACGTATCCGTCAGATTCAATTGTTTTCTTTTGAAGAACTACGTTTGGAGCAGCTTCGATAACTGTCACTGGTACCACGTCGCCTTTTTCAGTGAAAACTTGAGTCATTCCTAATTTTTTCCCTAAGATTCCTTTGGTCATGAGTCACACCTCCTGATATTAAGTAATTTATTTGTTTTTGCCATTTGTTTTTTTGCTTGGTCAAACTATTAAAGTTTGATTTCGATATCTACGCCTGACGGTAAGTCTAAACGCATTAAAGCATCCACAGTTTGTGGAGTCGGGTTCACAATATCAATCAGACGCTTATGTGTGCGCATCTCAAATTGCTCACGAGAATCTTTGTACTTATGAACTGCTCTTAAAATCGTGTAAATCGACTTCTCTGTAGGAAGAGGGATCGGTCCAGAAACTTGAGCACCTGAACGTTTAGCTGTTTCAACGATCTTTTCTGCAGATTGATCTAGAATTCTGTGATCATAAGCTTTTAAACGAATGCGAATTTTTTGCTTTGCCATTTGATAACCTCCTTTATCGTCCATTTTATAAACAGACATACTCCGTGAAAATTTCCTCACCACTAGCCATGGCAACGGGCTCGGGTGTGTCAGCAACCTTCCACATCATCGCTGTCAACGACCAACATTATATATTATACATATTTCAAATGAATAAATCAAGTATATATTTAATTTCCTCGGTCGCACTTTTATTATTATATATACATCTTATTACTATTGCAAGTGTTGTCGAAAAAAATTATACAGTGTTACAGTATGGAATTTTTTCCAACAGTTTCGTTTGTTCTAGTTTATGTTATTAGTTAAATATTTAAAGCGCTTCCGTGTTTCTTCTATAATATAATCATTACTTGTTGATATTCTAGATTTTAATTGTTTTTATTGGTAGGGAAATATAAAATATGATTATTTATTAATTGGAGAGGTTGTGACTTATGATTATTAAAACCCGGAATGAAAGTAACGAATTGTTGCTATTTAGGCAATTGAATTTACGGCTGAATTTACTTGAAAAGGATAAACTGTATTATTCATATTTAGAAAAGGGGTATGAAGGAGAGTTAGCTTTCGATAACATAATAGACCATTTAAGAGAAAACTGGCTCATACTTAATGATTTACTCCTAGAAATTAATAACACTACTTTTCAAGTTGATAAGGTATTAATATCTCCTGACAAAACTTATTTATTTGAAGTAAAGAATTATGAAGGTGACTATTATATAGAAGGAGACCGATGGTATTTGACCCCTAAAACAGAAATTATAAACCCCCATGTTCAATTACAAAGGTGTGAATCACTGTTTCGGAGATTACTTAATAAGGTCGGTTTCAATCCTTCTATTGAAGCCTATGTAATTTTTATTAACCCAGAATTTCACCTATATAATGCGCCATGTAATCTACCTATTGTTTATCCAGCCCAACTTAAGCGGTTTATTAAACAAATAACAACTTTTAACCTTAAATTAAATGACACACACAACAAGTTAGCTGATAAACTCTTATCATTCCATCTCAAAGAGTCCCCATTTACTAAAGTACCCAAATATAATTTAAACCAATGCAAAAAGGGCATGATTTGCCCATCGTGTTTAAAAATGTACTCTAATAAAAGCATAAACGGTTTTCTGCTCTGTCAATTTTGTGGTAATAAAGAAGGGATTGAAGAAGCTGTTTTACGAAGCGTTGATGAATATAAGATACTATTCCCAGCGCAGCCAATTACAACAACAATAATGGTCGATTGGTGTAGGGTTGTTTCTAAAAAGTATGTGCAAAAAGTACTAAACGGAAATCTTCAGTTAAAGAGGCATGGACGATCTTCTTACTATATTTAGTTATCGCTTTGGCTCAAATTCACGTACCCTAATACTGATTTCACCTGTTTACCATACTTGATTACGCTCTATTCGTGCACCCTAATACTGATTTCACCTGTTTACCATACTTGATTACGCTCTATTCGTNNACCCTAATACTGATTTCCTCGGTTTACTATACTCAATTACGTTCTATTTACGTACCCTAATACTGATTTCTTCGGTTTACCATACTCGATTACGCTCTATTCGTGCACCCTAATACTGATTTCACCTGTTTACCATACTTGATTACGTTCTATTCACGTATCCTAATACTGATTTCACCTATTTACCATACTCGATTACGCTCTATTCGTTTACCGTTTTCAAACTGTTTCTCGATATATTACACGATTACATTATTTCACATATCCCCCCTATCTCCGAAATTCTATACAAAAAAAGGTAACCCCGAAAGGTTACCTTTTTATTAATCAAAATTACTCAACGATAGTTGCAACTACTCCAGCACCTACAGTACGGCCACCTTCACGAATAGAGAACTTAGTTCCTTCTTCGATTGCGATTGGAGCGATTAGTTCAACAGTCATTTCAATGTTATCTCCAGGCATTACCATCTCAACGCCTTCTGGAAGTTGGATAATTCCAGTTACGTCAGTTGTACGGAAGTAGAACTGTGGACGGTAGTTAGAGAAGAATGGAGTGTGACGTCCACCCTCTTCTTTTGAAAGAACGTAAACTTCTGATTTGAATTTAGTGTGTGCTTTAACAGTACCTGGCTTAGCAAGTACTTGTCCACGTTGGATCTCTTCACGAGATACACCACGAAGTAATGCACCAATGTTATCTCCAGCTTCAGCATAGTCAAGAAGCTTACGGAACATTTCTACTCCAGTTACAGTTGTTGATTTTGGCTCTTCAACTAATCCAAGGATCTCAATTACATCCCCAACTTTAACTACTCCACGCTCAACACGTCCAGTAGCAACTGTACCACGACCAGTGATTGAGAATACGTCCTCAACTGGCATCATGAATGGTTTTTCAGTGTCACGAGGTGGTGTTGGAATGTAAGAATCTACAGCATCCATAAGTTCGAAGATTTTTGCTTCCCACTCAGCGTCTCCTTCAAGAGCTTTAAGAGCAGAACCTTTGATTACTGGTACATCATCACCAGGGAAGTCGTACTCAGAAAGAAGGTCACGTACTTCCATTTCTACTAACTCAAGTAACTCTTCGTCGTCAACCATGTCACACTTGTTCATGAATACAACAAGGTATGGTACACCTACTTGACGAGATAAAAGGATGTGCTCACGAGTTTGTGGCATTGGGCCATCAGCAGCAGATACTACTAGGATACCACCGTCCATTTGAGCAGCACCAGTGATCATGTTCTTAACGTAGTCAGCATGTCCTGGGCAGTCAACGTGTGCATAGTGACGAGAATCAGTTTCATACTCAACGTGTGCAGTTGAGATTGTGATACCACGCTCACGCTCTTCAGGTGCACCATCGATTTGATCATAAGCCATAGCAGTACCTTTACCAGACTTCTTATGAAGAACTGTAGAGATAGCAGCAGTTAATGTAGTTTTACCATGGTCAACGTGTCCAATTGTACCAATGTTAGCATGCGTTTTCGAACGGTCGAATTTTTCTTTAGCCATTTTGGAATTCCTCCTTAAAATAAACGAGAATTATTTTTTATTATTTAGGAAAGGCGACCTTAAATCACCTTCCTTAGCTTACAACATTTTACTCTCAGATACAATAATGTTAATTAATTATTGTCCTGTTTGCTTTTTAATAATTTCTTCACTAATACTCTTTGGTACTTCTTCATAGTGGTCGAAGTGCATTGAGTAAGTTCCACGTCCTTGAGTACGAGAACGTAGAGAAGTTGCGTAACCAAACATTTCAGAAAGTGGAACCATCGCACGAACTACTTGTGCATTACCGCGAGCTTCCATTCCTTCAACGCGTCCACGACGGCTTGTTACGTCTCCCATGATATCTCCCATATACTCTTCTGGAACTACAACTTCTACTTTCATCATTGGCTCAAGAATTGCAGGAGCACAATGTGATTTCGCGTTCTTCAGAGCCATAGATCCGGCAATTTTAAACGCCATTTCGTTAGAGTCAACATCATGGTAAGAACCATCAAATATAGTAGCTTTAAGGTCTAATAATGGATAACCTGCAAGCATACCATTTTGCATTGATTCTTTAATACCAGCTTCAACAGCAGGTACATATTCACGTGGTACTACACCACCAACGATTTTGTTTTCAAAGACAAAACCTTCGCCCTCTTCAAGTGGAGAGAACTCGATCCATACGTGACCATATTGTCCACGTCCACCAGACTGACGTACGAACTTACCTTCAACTTTAGCCGCTTTACGGATTGTTTCACGGTAAGCAACCTGAGGAGCACCAACATTTGCTTCTACTTTGAATTCACGGCGCATACGATCTACGATGATATCTAAGTGAAGCTCACCCATACCAGCAATGATTGTTTGTCCAGTTTCTTCGTCAGTGTGAGTTTTAAACGTTGGATCTTCTTCAGCTAATTTTGAAAGAGCCATACCCATTTTATCTTGGTCCGCTTTTGACTTCGGTTCTACTGATAATGAAATAACTGGCTCAGGGAATTGCATTGACTCTAAAATAACTTGATTTTTTTCATCACAAAGTGTGTCACCAGTTGTTGTATCTTTAAGACCAACACCAGCAGCAATATCTCCAGCATATACAATAGAGATTTCTTCGCGTGAGTTAGCGTGCATTTGAAGGATACGACCCATTCTTTCACGCTTACCTTTTGTTGAGTTAACTACATATGAACCAGATTTTACTGTACCTGAGTAAACACGGAAGAATGTAAGTTTCCCTACATAAGGGTCTGTCATTACTTTAAACGCAAGTGCCGAAAATGGAGCATCATCACTAGATTCACGTGAAACTTCTTCATCCGAATCTGGTAAAGTACCTTTAATTGCTGGTACATCAGTCGGAGCTGGAAGATAATCAAGTACAGCATCTAGTAATAACTGAACACCTTTGTTTTTAAAAGCTGATCCACATAATACAGGATAGAACTCAACATTTGTAGTAGCTTGACGGATAGCCGCTTTAAGCTCTTCTTTCGTGATTTCTTCCCCTTCAAGATATTTCATCATTAATTCTTCATCTTGTTCTGCAGCAGCTTCGATTAACTTTGTACGCCACTCTTCAGCTTGTTCCTTATACTCGTCCGGAATTTCTTTTGCATCCGTACGTGTACCAAGGTCATCTTCATAGAAATACGCACAATTTTCAACAAGATCGATAATTCCTTCGAATTGATCTTCAGCACCAATTGGTAATTGGATCGGATGTGCATTTGCACCTAAACGATCATGCAATGTACTAACTGAATACAAGAAATCTGCACCGATTTTGTCCATTTTATTTACGAAAACTACACGAGGAACACCATATGTAGTAGCCTGACGCCAAACAGTTTCTGTTTGAGGTTCAACACCTGACTGTGCATCTAAAACACCAACTGCACCATCAAGTACACGTAATGAACGCTCAACTTCAACTGTAAAGTCTACGTGTCCTGGTGTATCGATAATATTGATACGGTGACCTTTCCATTGAGCAGTCGTTGCAGCAGATGTGATTGTAATACCACGCTCTTGCTCTTGCTCCATCCAGTCCATTTGTGAAGCTCCTTCATGAGTTTCACCAATTTTATGGATACGGCCAGTATAGAAAAGAATACGCTCTGTACAAGTTGTTTTACCAGCATCAATGTGAGCCATGATACCGATATTACGTGTCTTTTCTAAGGAGAACTCTCTTGCCATAGGTTTCTTTCTCCTTCCTAGTGTTGAAAGTTATTTTTTCTCTATATAGCGTAACAAGCCTGACTTTAGACGTTTAGCGCGAAACTAAACGTCTGTCTGACTTCATGCTATAAAGAAATGATTATTAGTTCGTTTAATCCTACCAACGATAGTGAGCGAAGGCTTTGTTCGCTTCAGCCATCTTGTGAGTGTCCTCACGCTTTTTAACAGATGCTCCAGTGTTATTCGCAGCATCCATGATTTCGTTAGCTAAACGCTCTTCCATCGTTTTCTCTCCACGAAGGCGAGAGTAGTTTACTAACCAACGAAGTCCTAACGTCGTACGACGCTCAGGCTTAACTTCGATCGGTACTTGATAGTTTGCACCACCAACACGACGAGCTTTAACTTCAAGAACTGGCATAATGTTTTTAAGAGCTTGCTCAAAAACTTCCATTGGATCATTACCAGTACGTTCTTGAACTAAATCAAAAGCTTTATATAAAATTGTTTGTGCTACTCCTCTTTTCCCATCAACCATGATACGGTTAATTAGACGAGTTACTAATTTTGAATTATAAAGTGGATCAGGTAATACATCTCTACGAGCTACAGGTCCTTTACGAGGCATTATTTCCCCTCCTTTCAATACTTAAACATATTTTTTTGTTTGCTATTATTTTTTAGCTGGTTTCGGTCTCTTAGTTCCATATTTAGAACGACCTTGCATACGATTTTGTACTCCAGCTGTATCTAGAGCTCCACGTACGATATGGTAACGAACCCCTGGTAAGTCTTTTACACGACCGCCACGGATAAGAACAACACTGTGCTCTTGTAGGTTGTGACCAATACCTGGAATGTATGCAGTAACCTCAATACCGTTAGTTAAACGCACACGAGCATATTTACGTAATGCTGAGTTCGGCTTCTTTGGAGTCATAGTTCCAACACGAGTACAAACACCGCGCTTTTGAGGCGAAGATTGGTTTGTCTGTGATTTTTTGAAGCTGTTATAACCTTTATTTAACGCTGGCGAGTCAGATTTTTTCACTTTATCTTGACGACCTTTACGGACTAATTGGTTAATTGTAGGCATTTATTTTCCTCCTTTCTAAAACATTTACTAAGACCACTGAGCCAGGTGGTTCATTTTTTCCCAAAAGCAACGTTTTTGCCAAAGGATTATCCCTTCAGCAAAAACGTATTTACTTTATTATCGCTACAGTGGCTGCTGAAACATCAATTCCACAAGCTTTTCCAAGCTTTTTCATGGATTGAACTTTTATGGTAGGGACATCCTTTTTCTCCGCTAATGCAATTGCTTTATAAATAACTTTATAATCAGCATCTGTTGCAATATAGAGTTCTTTAACAATCCCATCCTCTAAAGCTTTTAAGGTTTGTTTCGTGCCAATTACTTTTTCTTTAGCCTGCGCTACTTTTTCATAAGACATTGTTCATCCTCCAAAGTATCAGGTGTCTTTGACGCACTTAGACATAGTATCATCCTTGCGCGCTAATGTCAACCTATCTTAGTCATGAAGTACAATTTCTTTTTCATTCTCTTCTACTTCTAGATCTATTAGGTCATCTTGACCTTCAAGCTTAAGGTCGATATTACGGTAACGAGTCATTCCTGTACCAGCAGGAACTAACTTACCAATAATTACATTTTCTTTCAGACCTAGTAACTCGTCACGTTTACCTTTAATAGCTGCATCTGTAAGTACACGTGTTGTTTCTTGGAACGATGCTGCAGATAAGAATGAGTCTGTTTCTAAGGATGCTTTTGTAATACCTAAAAGTACTGGGCGACCTGTAGCAGGTTGACCACCATCAATTAGAACTTTCTTATTGGCATCATTAAATTGTGGGATCTCAATTAATGAGCCAGGTAAAACATCTGTATCACCAGCATCTAATACTCTAACTTTTCTAAGCATTTGACGTACCATTACCTCTACGTGCTTATCGCCAATCTCTACCCCTTGCATACGGTAAACTTTTTGAACTTCTCGTAACAAGTATTCTTGTACTCCATTAATACCCGAAACCTTTAATAGTTCTTTAGGGTCAATTGAACCTTCTGTTAAAACTTCACCAGCAATTACTTCTTGCCCAACAGTTACTTTGATTCTAGCACCGTAAGGAATTGGATAGTTTCTTGTTTCAATCTCTCCTTGAACAGTAACTTCACGCTTTTCAGTAGCATCTGATACATCAATAACTTTACCGTCGACTTCTGATATAACCGCTTGACCTTTAGGGTTACGCGCTTCAAATAACTCCTGAATACGCGGTAAACCTTGAGTGATATCGTCTCCTGCTACCCCACCTGTATGGAATGTACGCATTGTAAGCTGTGTTCCAGGTTCTCCGATAGATTGGGCAGCAATAATTCCTACAGCTTCCCCTACTTCAACGTCAGAACCTGTCGCTAAATTACGTCCATAACACGCCTTACACACACCATGTCTAGTGTCACATGTAAATGCAGAGCGAATCGTTACTTCTTCAATACCTGCATCACCAATTTCTTTCGCAAGGTCTTCTGTAATTAATTCATTTTTATTAATGATTAACTCATTTGTTTCTGGATGGTAAACCGTTTTGAATACTACACGACCAACGAGACGATCGTATAAGCTTTCTATAATCTCTGTTCCTTCTCGAATAGCAGCAACCTTAAGTCCTCTATCTGTACCACAATCATCATCACGAACGATAACATCTTGAGCTACATCAACTAGACGACGAGTTAAGTAACCTGAGTCAGCTGTCTTTAACGCTGTATCCGCTAGACCCTTACGAGCACCGTGAGTAGAGATAAAGTACTCTAATACAGTTAAACCTTCACGGAAACTTGATTTAATCGGTAACTCAATGATACGACCTGACGGGTTAGCCATTAATCCACGCATACCCGCAAGCTGCGTAAAGTTCGATGCGTTACCACGGGCACCAGAGTCACTCATCATAAAGATAGGGTTTAGGTGGTCAAGCGTTCCCATTAACTTATCTTGAATAACATCTTTTGACGCACTCCAAATAGAGATAACTCGGTCATATCTTTCTTCTTCCGTGATTAAACCACGACGGAATTGTTTTACAACTCTGTCTACTTTTAATTCTGCTTCCGCTAATATCTCTTTCTTTTCTGGTAATACGACAATGTCTGCAACACCAACCGTAATACCCGCTTTTGTTGAGTATTTAAATCCTAATGCTTTCATTCTATCAAGCATTTTTGATGTCTCAGAAATTTTAAAGATTTTAAATACTTCTGCAATGACGTTACCTAAGAAACCTTTCTTAAACGGAGACACAACGTCTCTTTCCTGGAAGATTCCCTTTACATTTGAGCTTAGAGGAACAATGTATTTTTCAGGCGTTGCTACCTGAAGATTTGTCATTGACGGCTCATTAATATACGGGAACGTTTCAGGTAATATTTCATTAAAGATTAATTTCCCAACTGAAGTCAATAATAGTTGCCCTTGTTGGTCTTCTGAGAACGTTGTTTTCTTTAACGATGCGACCGGAATAGCTACGCGACTGTGTAAATGTACATAGCCATTTTGATAAGCAATTAGTGCCTCGTTTGTATCTTTAAAAATTGCTCCTTCACCTACAGCATCTTTTCTCTCTAACGTGAGATAATAGTTACCTAATACCATATCCTGTGATGGTGTAACAACTGGTTTACCATCTTTAGGATTTAAGATATTTTGTGCTGCTAACATTAAAATTCTAGCTTCTGCCTGTGCTTCTGCAGAAAGCGGAACGTGAACGGCCATTTGGTCTCCGTCAAAGTCAGCGTTATAAGCAGTACAAACAAGCGGATGCAGCTTAATTGCTCTACCTTCAACTAGAGTTGGTTCAAAAGCCTGAATTCCTAGACGGTGAAGTGTTGGGGCACGGTTTAATAAAACCGGATGCTCTCTAATTACTTCTTCTAGTACATCCCAAACTTCTGGTTGAACACGCTCAACTTTTCTCTTAGCACTTTTAATGTTATGAGCAATCCCTTGAGCTACTAACTCTTTCATTACAAATGGTTTAAATAACTCTAGAGCCATTTCTTTCGGCAGACCACATTGATACATTTGTAGATGTGGACCTACAACGATTACCGAACGACCTGAGTAGTCTACACGTTTTCCAAGTAAGTTTTGGCGGAAACGTCCTTGCTTACCTTTTAGCATATGTGATAAAGACTTTAACGGTCTATTACCTGGACCTGTAACCGGTCTACCACGACGGCCATTATCAATCAAAGCATCTACTGCTTCTTGAAGCATGCGCTTTTCGTTTTGAACAATAATATTGGGTGCCCCAAGATCTAATAAACGCTTAAGACGATTATTTCTATTAATTACACGTCGATATAAATCGTTTAAATCTGACGTTGCAAAACGACCACCATCTAACTGAACCATAGGACGTAATTCTGGTGGAATTACAGGCAGAACATCAAGTATCATCCAAGAAGGATCGTTACCTGAGTTTCTAAATGCCTCCAGTACCTCTAATCGTTTGATGGCTCTTGTACGCCGTTGACCTTGAGCCGTAACTAATTCTTCTTTTAAAGAATCTACTTCTTTTTCAAGGTCAATATCTGATAATAGTTTACGAATTGCCTCTGCACCCATTTGTGCTGTAAAGCCTTTTCCATATTTTTCACGATACGTACGATACTCTTTTTCAGAAAGAAGTTGCTTTGTATCTAGAGGAGTTTCTCCAGCATCAGTCACTACGTAGGAAGCAAAGTAAATAACCTCTTCTAATGACCTTGGTGACATATCCAAAACTAGACCCATTCTGCTTGGTATCCCTTTAAAGTACCAAATGTGTGAGACAGGGGCAGCTAACTCAATATGCCCCATACGCTCACGACGTACTTTCGCTCTTGTTACTTCTACTCCACAACGGTCACAAACAACACCTTTGTAACGAACGCGTTTATATTTCCCACAATGACATTCCCAGTCTTTGGTAGGCCCAAAAATTCTTTCACAGAAAAGACCATCTTTTTCTGGTTTTAACGTACGGTAGTTTATTGTTTCTGGTTTCTTTACTTCTCCGCGAGACCACGATCGGATTTTATTTGGTGAAGCAAGACCAATTTTCATGTATTCAAAATTGTTTACATCAATCAAGGGGTCAACCTCCCTTTCAACTTTCAGGTTCTACGATTATCCGTTAGATTCAGTGGTTTCAAGATTTAAATTAAGTTTTTCGTTCGTTTGTTCTTCATCTTCATCAAGATCACGCATCTCAATTTCCTCTTCATTACTTGATAACATTTTGACATCCATACCTAAACTTTGAAGCTCTTTTATTAATACTTTAAATGACTCTGGAACACCAGGTTCTGGTACATTTTCACCTTTAACAATCGCTTCATATGTCTTAACACGACCAATTACATCATCTGATTTCACAGTAAGAATTTCTTGTAATGTATATGCTGCACCATATGCCTCTAGTGCCCACACCTCCATCTCACCAAAACGCTGTCCACCAAATTGAGCTTTTCCTCCTAATGGTTGTTGCGTTACAAGTGAGTATGGTCCAGTTGATCTAGCATGTAGTTTATCATCAACCATGTGCGCAAGCTTGATCATATACATAATACCAACAGAAATACGGTTATCAAACGGTTCACCTGTTCTTCCATCATAAAGTACAGTTTTACCGTCTCTAGCCATGCCTGCTTCTGCAAGAGTACCCCAAACGTCTTCTTCACGCGCTCCGTCAAATACAGGAGATGCAATATGAATACCTAAACGTCTGGCTGCCATGCCCATATGAAGCTCAAGCACTTGTCCGATGTTCATACGCGATGGTACCCCTAGTGGGTTAAGCATGATATCAATTGGCGTCCCGTCAGGTAAATATGGCATATCTTCTTCTGGCATAATTCTTGAAATTACACCTTTGTTACCATGACGACCGGCCATTTTATCTCCCTCGTGAATTTTACGTTTTTGAACGATATATACACGAACAAGTTGGTTAACACCCGGTGGTAACTCGTCTCCGTCTTCGCGGTTGAAGACTTTAACATCTAAAATGATACCATCTCCACCATGAGGAGCTCGAAGTGATGTATCACGAACTTCTCTTGCTTTTTCTCCGAAAATAGCATGTAATAAACGTTCTTCTGCAGTAAGTTCTGTAACCCCTTTTGGTGTAACTTTACCTACGAGAATATCACCATCTTTTACTTCAGCACCAACACGGATAATTCCTCGCTCATCCAAATTACGAAGAGCATCTTCACCAACGTTTGGAATGTCACGCGTAATTTCCTCTGGACCTAGTTTTGTATCTCTGGCTTCTGATTCATATTCTTCAATATGAATAGAAGTGTATACATCATCTTTAACAAGGCGCTCACTTAAGATAATCGCGTCCTCGTAGTTGTACCCTTCCCAAGTCATAAACCCTACAAGTACGTTTCTACCTAGAGCTAGTTCTCCTAATTCCATTGAAGGTCCATCAGCAAGGATTTCTCCTTTAGTAACAACGTTACCCTCTTTAACAATTGGACGTTGGTTATAACAAGTCCCTTGGTTAGAACGAACAAATTTCAAAAGATTGTAACGATCAAGATCTCCTTTTACCTCGTTACCATTTACATCTATTAAGCGGCGAATTTGAATTTCCCTCGCCGTTACACGCTCAACAACACCTTTGTACTTAGCTACTACAGCTGCACCAGAGTCTTTTGCAGATACGTGTTCCATCCCAGTTCCAACTAACGGGGATTGAGGTTGCAATAAAGGAACAGCTTGACGTTGCATGTTCGCTCCCATTAACGCGCGGTTGGAGTCATCGTTTTCTAAGAACGGAATACAAGCAGTCGCTGCAGACACAACTTGTTTCGGTGATACATCCATGTAGTCAACACGTTCACGCTTAACAATTGTGTTTTCTCCACGGAAACGAGCAATAATGTTATCATCGACAAATGAACCATCGTCTGCTAACTTTGCGTTCGCTTGGGCAACTACGTAGTTATCTTCTTCATCTGCTGTTAAGTAGTCAATTTGTTCCGTAACCTTTCCAGTTTCAGGATCAACACGACGGTACGGCGTTTCCATAAAACCAAATTGATTAACCTTCGCAAATGAGGATAAAGAGTTGATTAACCCAATATTCGGACCTTCCGGTGTTTCGATCGGACACATACGCCCATAATGCGAATAGTGAACGTCACGTACTTCAAATCCAGCACGCTCACGAGTCAAACCACCAGGACCTAACGCCGATAGACGACGTTTATGTGTTAATTCTGCCAATGGATTCGTTTGATCCATGAACTGCGATAACTGAGAACTACCAAAGAACTCTTTAATAGAAGCAATTACCGGACGAATATTAATTAACGCTTGAGGAGTAATCATATTCGCATCTTGAATAGACATTCGTTCACGAACCACACGTTCCATTCTTGACAAACCAATTCTAAACTGATTTTGTAATAATTCTCCAACAGAACGAAGGCGACGATTTCCTAAATGATCAATATCATCCGTATCACCAATTCCATGAAGAAGGTTAAAGAAGTAGTTTATTGATGCAATGATATCAGCTGGAGTAATGTTTTTAATGCTATTATCAACATTACCGTTACCAATTACATTAATAGCCACATCTTCTTCTTGGTTGTTCGGCGCATAAACTTTTATTGATTGTAATGGGACTTGAACATCATCCATAACGCCACCATGTAAAGATACATTTTTAAATCCTACATTGTTTTCTAAATATGGAATTAAGCGATCAAGAAGACGGCGATCAATCATAACTCCTTCTTCCGCTAAAACTTCTCCTGTTTCAGGGTCAATTAACGTTTCAGCTAAACGCTGGTTGAAGAGACGATTTTTTATGTGTAACTTTTTATTAATTTTATAGCGGCCTACATTTGCTAGATCATAACGCTTTGGATCAAAAAAACGAGATTCCAATAAGCTCTTAGCGTTGTCTACCGTTGGTGGCTCACCAGGACGAAGACGCTCATAGATTTCAAGCAATGCCTTTTCCGTACTATCAGTGTTGTCTTTATCTAATGAATTTCTTAAATATTCATCTTCTCCTAGTAGATCAATGATTTCTTGATCAGATCCGAATCCTAAGGAGCGTAGTAGAACTGTAACAGGGATTTTTCTTGTACGGTCTATACGAACATAAACAATATCTTTAGCATCCGTTTCAAGTTCTAACCAAGCTCCACGGTTAGGAATTACAGTTGCTGTAAAACCTTTTTTACCGTTTTTATCAATTTTCTTACTATAATAAACACTCGGAGATCGAACAAGCTGTGATACAATAACACGTTCCGCACCATTGATGACGAACGTACCTGTTTCAGTCATAAGTGGGAAATCACCCATGAAGACTTCTTGTTCTTTCACTTCTCCTGTTTCTTTATTTATTAGACGAACCTTTACTCGTAAAGGAGCAGCGTAAGTAACATCACGCTCTTTCGACTCTTCTACAGAATATTTAGGTTCACCTAAACTGTAATCAATAAACTCCAAAATTAAGTTTCCTGTAAAATCTTGAATCGGAGAGATGTCTTGAAACATTTCTCTTAAACCCTCATCAAGAAACCATTGATAAGAAGCCGTCTGAATTTCAATAAGATTAGGTAAATCTAATACTTCTTTAATCCTAGCGTAACTTCTTCGTTGGCGGTGTCGTCCATACTGAACTAGTTGACCTGTCAACTGATTCACCCCTTAAATCTAGCGTTTTTGTTTTCAATGAAATAACCATCACATGGAATTACATATGACTTTTTATACTTAGCTTTGACACCAAGTCTATTAGGAAAACTAGGTACCTACCCACATTTGCTAAAAAAATGAAGTTAAACAAACATTAGTATCGGTCTTAGTTTTCAAAAAAACAAAACTTTAACAAAGAAGATCTTTATTAAAGGATAAAACTTAGTTTTGACAACAACTTTTTCCTATGTTAAAAAGAAAAAGGTTTTCTCAAAAAAATACAACTCATAAAGGCCTTTTGTTCCAAAAGACCACGTTGTAAAAAAGTTCATTCTCGGATGCGAAAAATGCAACTATGTATTTTTGCTCAAATCAAATTACAAAAGCACGTTCTACTTTTTCAAATTGTGTTATAATTAACAAAAATACTTAAGCAATTGAGAAAATTTTAGATTATATTAGTTTGCCCATAAAATGGTTTTTTATACTCAAAAAACATGTTGACTTTCGAGAAAAACTAGTATAAACGATATTCATACGCATTAAATAACACTATCACAACCGGAAAATAAAGTCAATATTTTTTTGCCTTTATAATATAATAACCTTTTGATTTTTTCTGCACAGTTACCTCTTTGAATAAACTCTCTAGCTTTTCAATGGTAGATGGAGCTCCTTGCTTTTTCTGAATGACGATCCACAATTCCCCCAAATGCTCTAATTGTTCAAATGCATCCTCAAACAACTGATGGACAACTTTTTTACCCGCTCTTATAGGTGGGTTTGAAAGAACAGCAGCAAAAGTATCCCCCTTTACACCACTAAGCAAATTACTTTTTTTAATGGTTACATTATTGATACCATTTAATTTTGCATTTAGTTCCGATAACTCTAGAGCCCTTTCGTTAATATCCACCATAACAAAATGATAATTAGCTCTTTCTTTCGCTAACGTTAAACCTATAGGACCATACCCACATCCTACATCCAATATACGAGCCGTACTTTCTGGAAAACGAAATGTTTCTAAAAGTAATTGTGTACCAAAATCTACTTCTTTCTTAGAAAACACACCCGCATCAGAAGTAAATGACATTTTCATCCCTCTTAGCTGCGACTCCCAACTTCTACGAGAACTTTTCACTGTCGGTTTTTCCGAATAATAGTGATTCGCCAAAATCCATCACACCTTTACTTTTTACACCAATATTCATTATTACTTTAACATAAGAAAACTATACAACTATTTTCTATCTTTACTTATCAACTTTTTCCTAACATAACTTAATTAATTTTATAATAAAGATTTTACGCAACTATAATTCAATATCTTCTTCTCTAACTCAACTTGAACTATACGCATTATACTAGATATAGTTTTACCGCCACTCTATATAACGGAATAGAAAACACACTTCAACAACAAAAAACGAAACATGTTGAGAGCGTAAATAAAAAGCCCGCATAAATGCGAGCTTTTTCATATATTACTTAACTTCTACAGAAGCACCAGCTTCTTCAAGTTTAGCTTTAACTTCTTCAGCTTCTTCTTTAGCAACGCCTTCTTTAAGCGGAGCTGGAGCACCATCAACTACTGCTTTTGCTTCTTTTAATCCTAAACCAGTGATTTCACGAACAACTTTGATTACGTTGATCTTAGATGCACCAGCAGATGTAAGAATTACATCAAATTCTGTTTGCTCAGCTTCAGCAGCAGCACCAGCGCCACCAACCATAGCTACAGGAGCAGCAGCAGTTACACCAAATTCTTCTTCAATTGCTTTTACAAGATCGTTTAATTCTAAAACTGTCATTTCTTTAATCGCTTCAATGATTTGATCTTTACTCATTTTATATTTCCTCCTAAATGTAAGTTTAAATTTAAATAAAAGTTATGCTCGGATTAAGCACCTTGTTCTTCTTTTTGTTCAGCAACAGCTTTTGTAGCCAATGCAAAGTTACGCATTGGAGCTTGAAGAACGCTAAGCAACATAGAAAGTAACCCTTCTCTTGAAGGAAGTTCAGCTAGTGCCTTAACTTCTTCTAATGTAGCATATTGACCTTCAATTACACCCGCTTTAATTTCTAACGCATCATGCTTTTTAGCAAAATCGTTAAGAATTTTAGCCGGAGCAATAACATCATCACTACTAAAAGCAATCGCAGTTGGTCCTACTAACACTTCATCTAGTTGTGTTAATTCTACTTCTGCAGTTGCACGACGTGTCATTGTGTTTTTGTAAACTTTAAAATCAACATTTGCTTCACGTAATTGCTTACGTAACTCAGTTACTTCAGCAACGTTTAACCCACGGTAATCAACAACAACTGTTGATTTACTGCTACGAAGTTTCGTAGCAATCTCCGATATTAATACTTGCTTTTGTCCAAATTGTTGTTTTTGTTCACGAACGCTCATATTTATTTACACCTCCTATGATTATTAGAAAACCACTTGGCTTTCGCCGTAATTTCCCCGCTATCTAATGGTTAGATAGCATTAAAACCATACCGTTTTTTTATGAGGTGATCCTCTATAGGAAAAGCCTCCATATGCCGAGACATACGGAGGCTATTGTTATAGTGATTAGATCAACTTGTAACAACCTCGGTAGGAAATTAAGCGAATGATGCGCCCCTACTGTCTACGGTATGAATTATTCAATTCACAAATGTTAGTATATCTATTTAAAGCAAAAGAGTCAACTGGAATTATTTTGTAGCAGCTGCTACATTAACTTTAACACCAGGTCCCATCGTTGATGCTACAGCGATGTTCTTCATGTATGTTCCTTTTGCAGCTGCAGGTTTAACTTTAATTAAAGTTTCTACAACTGTAGTTAAGTTTTCAACTAACTTGTCTGTATCAAAAGAAACTTTACCAATTGGAGCATGGATGTTTCCAGCTTTATCTACACGATATTCAATCTTACCTGCTTTGATCTCATTAACCGCTTTTTCAACTTCGAACGTAACTGTTCCAGTTTTAGGGTTTGGCATTAAACCTTTAGGACCTAATACACGTCCAAGTTTACCTACTTGCCCCATCATGTCTGGTGTAGCTACTACAACATCAAAGTCAAACCAACCTTGTTGGATTTTGTTAATGTAATCTTCATCCCCAACGTAATCTGCTCCAGCTGCTTCTGCTTGCTTAGCTTTATCACCTTTAGCAAATACTAATACACGTTGAGTTTTACCTGTTCCATGCGGAAGAACAACTGCTCCACGAATTTGTTGATCAGCTTTCTTAGGATCAACTCCTAAACGAAATGCAACTTCAACTGTTTCATCAAAAGATGCTGATGAAGTCTTTTTTACTAATTCAATTGCTTCTTCTACAGGGTAAGCTTTTGTACGATCAACAAGCTTTGCAGCTTCTTGATACTTTTTACCTTTTTTAGCCAATTTTATTTCCTCCTTGATTGTGGTTTTAGCGGTAGTACCTCCCACTAAGAAAAGCGCAAGGCGCTCGCCTATCGGCGTCACACTAATGACTGTATCAACGATTTAGCGCGCTCAATCCGATGGCGCCTGGAGCTAGAAAGCTATCCAGGTTTTAGGACGATTTTGCCCTTAAATAAAGGTTGCGAGGTCTTTGATAGACCTATCCGCAACCTCGCTCATTACCTTCTTGCAAACTGTGAGAATTAGTCTTCGATAACAATTCCCATACTGCGTGCAGTACCTTCCACCATACGCATAGCTGACTCTACGTTAGCTGCGTTAAGGTCTGGCATTTTTGTTTCCGCGATTTCGCGTACTTTATCACGCTTTACTGTTGCTACTTTTTTACGATTCGGTTCCCCTGATCCACTTTGGATACCAGCAGCTACTTTAAGTAATACTGCAGCAGGTGGAGTTTTCGTAACGAATGTAAATGAACGGTCTTCAAACACCGTAATTTCAACCGGAATGATTAAACCAGCTTGATCAGCAGTACGAGCATTGAATTCTTTACAGAATCCCATAATGTTTACTCCCGCTTGACCTAGTGCAGGTCCAACTGGCGGTGCTGGATTTGCTTTCCCAGCAGGAATTTGTAATTTTACCATTTTAATAACCTTTTTAGCCACGCGACACACCTCCTTAAGTCCGTGATGTGGTTAACCGGATCTTCTAAATTAGATCCTCCCACTCGATTTACTTTCATTAGAAAGCTTTGTTCAAAATTCGCATTAAGAACAAAGAAGATTTTATCACTTTGAAAACAAGATAGCAAGTTTTATTTTTAATTAGATTTTTTCTACTTGGGAAAAGTCTAATTCGACTGGCGTTTCACGGCCAAACATATTGACATGAACTTTAATTTTTTGTTTATCTATTTGAATCTCTTCAATGGATCCTACAAAATTTGCGAATGGACCGTCAATTACTTTAACAGACTCTTTTAATTCAAAGTCAATTTCTGCTCTAGGTTCCTCGACTCCCATTTGACGTAAAATAGAATCTACTTCCTCAGGTAGAAGTGCAGTAGGCTTTGAACCTGCACCAGCAGAGCCAACAAACCCTGTAACTCCTGGTGTATTCCTTACTACATACCATGAATCATCAGTCATGACCATTTCAACTAGTACGTATCCAGGAAATACTTTTTTAACGACAGATTTCGTTTTACCGTTTTTCGTTTCTGTTTCTTCTTCAACAGGAACTAAAACACGGAATATTTTATCTGTCATATCCATTGATTCTACTCTTTTTTCTAAATTTGTCTTTACTTTATTTTCATACCCTGAATAAGTATGAACTACAAACCAATTTTTCTCCATAATGAATAGGACCTTACGCCCTTCCCTCCTCTATGGATCAATCCCACTTAGTTGGAAAAACAGACCACTGCCGGTTTTCCGCATACTACTAACTATCCTCTTTATAGATATGAGTAGTATAAACAAAAAGGATAGACCAATTATCCTAAAATAAAGCGAATTAACGAAGAGATACCTAAATCTACGATCGCGAAATATATTGCGATAAATACAACTGTAGCTACTACTACTCCAGTGTACCTTGTTAACTCTTTACGACTAGGCCACGATACTCTTTTTAATTCTTTTACTACATCTCGCAAAAATTCATTTGACTTCTTAACCACTCCAGCCATTAAGCCACCTCCGCCCCTTACACAATACTATTAGCGAATAATTTATACTTGTAAATATGAAACTTTGCACTATGTTAAAAGATTAAGGTGCAAGAAAAACTCGGACAAACCTTCATACCCTTACGTAGCAATTCTTACCATTTTAACCTTTAACAATAAGCTTGTACTATTGATGAGTACTTACGAGATTATTTCGTTTCAAGATGAAGGGTGTGCTCATTACATACTTTACAGAATTTCTTCATTTCTTTACGCTCTGTATTAGAAGAATGATTCTTTTCAGTAGTGTAGTTGCGTGACTTACAGACATCACATGCAAGAACAATTTTCTTTCGCACTATAGATTACCCCAATCTTGTAATTGTTAATATTCACATACTAATCAACCATATCACAGGGCCTTGATAGTGTCAACATACTGTATAATTGTAACCAATATTCGCTTTTTCAAAACTAGATACTGTAAAACAATTAATAAAAAATTGCTAAAATCAATTTTATGATCCCTATAATCGCTTGCGAACAAACTATTAATTGATGATACAACGGATCAATTTAACTGGATATGGTTTTTAAAGTCATGCGCGATCTAACCTAATAAATATAAAAAGTTATGTGCGTTTTCTTTAAGACCTGACCACTGACCAAAATTTTAAAAAGGATAAACAAAAAACAGGGGGAAATCCCTGTTAGATGCTTACACCTTTCAATTCTACATAGCGTTCTAGTTTTCTTTTTACTCTCTGTAATGCGTTGTCAATAGATTTAACATGCCTGTTTAAGTCGACGGAAATTTCCTGGTAAGATCTTCCGTCTAAATAAAGCATTAATACTTTTCTTTCAAGTTCACTTAAGATTTCACCCATTTTCAGTTCAATATCATCGAACTCTTCTTGATTAATGAGTAATTCTTCTGGATCGGTTACACGACTGCCACAAATTACATCAAGAAGGGTACGATCACTTTCTTCATCATAAATGGGACGATCTAATGATACATAAGAATTTAACGGGATGTGTTTTTGTCTAGTTGCCGTTTTAATCGCAGTAATAATTTGCCTTGTTATACAAAGTTCTGCAAACGCCTTAAACGAGGAGAGCTTGTCCCCTTTAAAATCCCTAATCGCTTTGTAGAGTCCTATCATTCCTTCTTGAACAATATCCTCATGATCTGCACCTATTAAGAAGTAAGACCTTGATTTTGCTCTAACGAAGTTCTTATATTTATTAATAAGATACTCTAAAGCACCACTATCTCCTTGCCTAACGTATTCAACTAAGTATTCATCTTCCATTTTCTCGAAGTTAGCATTTTTGATTTCATTGAGGCCTATGCTCACCATAATCCCCCCCTGACCTTTGATGAATTATATTACGTATAAAAAGGTGAATATTTAAAATCAAGTAGCAGCCACAAAAAAATTACATAGCAACAGTTAATCTATTACTTAATCCCTTTTTATGACCAACGATCACGAAAAAATATTAACCGCTTTCCTTTTTCCAAAAAAAAGAATTGTATAAATATAGGAGTATTATATAGCATCGATTTAACAAGCGTCAACCACTCACATGTTGCCTCGACGCCATTTTTCAAAAATTTCTGCCAATTCGTCAGAGATCGCTATTTTCGCCGATTTTCTCGCTTTTTTCGACTTTTTCACTTCTTTCTCTATTCCCTTTTCTATAATAGCCATTTCAGTACGTAATTCCCTAGCAGATTTTCGTAAGGCCCCTCTTCCAAATGTAATTGATTGTTCCACAAAATCAGAAGTAGCAACGTATACTTGCGTATTTATTGTTTTTAATTCATGTACTAATTTTTCAATACGTTCATCTGCAGTCTCATTTTCTCTTGTGTATACAATTTCTAGCCTGTAATTACTGTATTTTTTTCCTATACCAGGTACCATATGGGCATCAAAGACAATAATGACTTTCATACCACTGTAGGCTTGATACTCAGCCATTTTTTCAATTAAATCGTCTCTCGCACCTTCTAAATCATTCTTTTTTAATGCTTTTAGTTCCTTCCAATCTCCGATAATGTTATAGCCGTCTACGAGTAGTATATTGTCCATTTTATTTCAATCCTATTGTGTTACGCTTCCTTAAAACCTCATACATTAAAAGACTTGCTGCTACAGAAGCATTTAAAGAAGTCACCTTTCCCTGCATAGGTATACTGAGTAGAAAATCACACTTCTCCTTAACTAAACGACTCATTCCTTTTCCTTCGCTACCTATTACTAGACCGATAGGCAAATCAAAACTTGCCTGCCTGAAATCTGTATCCCCCTTAGCGTCTGTCCCGGCAAACCATAGTCCACGTTTTTTTAATTCGTCCATCGTCCTTGCCAGGTTTGTAACACGCACAACCGGAACATACTCAATCGCTCCAGTAGAAGCTTTAGCTACTGTTGCGGTTAGTCCAACTGCTCTTCTTTTTGGAATAATTACTCCATGTGCACCACTAGCATCAGCAGTTCGAAGAATCGAACCTAAGTTATGGGGATCCTCGATTTCATCTAAAATAAGAAAAAAAGGATCCTCACCTTTTTCTTTGGCCTTTTGAAACAAATCCTCTAGCTGTGCATACTCATACGCAGCAACTGAAGCTACAACCCCTTGGTGGTTTTCGGAATCGACCAAAGATTCTATTTTCTTTTTAGGTACAAATTGATACTGGATTCCATTTTCTTTTGCTAGATCAATCACTTGGTTTACTTGACCTTTTTGAGATCCTTCTCCAATCCAAATTTTATTAATCGGGTGGCCAGAACGTATTGCTTCTAAAACAGGATTTCTACCGATAATAAATTCACTTCCCATTTTTCACACTCCCTTCTTCTTCTTCCAAAATTTCAAATGTTTTCTCAATAACACAGTCAAGTCTCTCGTATTCATTTAACAAATATAAGTAACCTAATAAAGCTTCAAAAGCTGTACTCTGTCGGTAAGTTTGTAAGTCTGTACTTTTTCGAACATTGCCAGGTTTGGCATTTCTGCCACGCATTACAACATCAATTTCTTCTCTACTTAAAAAATCTGTCGAAAGCAACCTGTTAATGACTATTGCTTGAGCTTTTGCGGACACGTAATTTGTTGCTTTTTTATGAAGTTCGTTTGGTCTTACCTTTCCCGAAGCAATTAGCCGATACCGGACATATGTATCAAGAACAGTATCACCCATATATGCTAAAGCTAACGCATTTAGTTGTTTCAAATCAATTTTTGGTTCTGTTAGTTTCATCATTACGGTTATTCCCTCTTCCAACGCACTCCTTGTGGCGTATCCTCTAAAATAATATTCATATTTTTCAAAGCGTCTCTAATTTTATCTGCAAGTGCAAAATCTTTATTTTTTCTTGCTTCATTTCTTTGTTCAATTAATTTATCAATTTCTTCATCTAGCAGCTCTTTTGCTGATGAAAGATCAAAACCAAGCACACCAGATAATTCCTCAAATGTTTTTAAGAAGTGCTCAAGTACTTTTTTTGATGAATGATCCTCACGCAAATAAAGATTTGCCTTTTTTGCTAAATCAAATAGTGTTGCTATTGCATTAGCACTGTTAAAATCATCATCCATTTCTTTAATAAACTTTTCTTTCTCTACATTTATTTTTCCAATCCAATCGTTCTCATTTTCACCTAAGTTAGCACTCTCTTCAAGTCGATACTGAAGGTTTCTCACTGCCGTTTTCAAACGATCGAAACTACTCTTAGCACTATTTAACAATTCGTCACTAAAATTTATCGGACTTCTGTAGTGGGCCATAAGCATAAAGAAACGTATAATTTCAGGTTCATATTTTTTAATAATATCGTGAACCAAAATAAAGTTTCCTAACGACTTCGACATTTTCTCATTATCAATATTAATATACCCATTATGAAGCCAATAGTTAGCCATCGGTTTACCGGTCATTGCTTCTGATTGAGCAATTTCATTTTCATGGTGTGGGAATGAAAGGTCCTGACCCCCTGCATGAATATCAATCGTGTCTCCTAAATATTTCTTCACCATGGCTGAACATTCAATATGCCACCCTGGTCTTCCTTCTCCCCATGGACTATCCCATGATATTTCCCCTGGTTTCGCAGCTTTCCAAAGAGCAAAATCTAAAGGGTCTACTTTTTGCTGCTCGACTTCAATTCTGGCCCCTGATTGTAGGTCATCAATTGATTGTTGTGAAAGCTTTCCATATCCTTTGAATTTTCTCGTACTGAAATATACGTCCCCATTGACTTCATAGGCAAATCCTTTATCGACAAGACCTTTAATAAAATCAATAATTTCTACCATTGTTTCTGTAACACGAGGATGGACGTCTGCACAACGTACACCTAAAGCAGCTACATCATCAAAATACGCTTTAATAAATCGCTCGGCAATTGTTGGTACATCTTCGCCTAATTCTTTTGCTGCTTTTATAAGTTTATCGTCAACATCGGTAAAGTTAGATACATAGGTTACGTCATAGCCTCGAAATTCTAAGTACCTTCGAACCATATCAAAAATTATCGCCGGTCTTGCATTACCAATATGAATATAATTGTAAACCGTCGGTCCACACACATACATTTTGACTTTGCCTTCTTCTATTGGTTGAAATAGTTCTTTTTGTCTTGACAACGTGTTATAAACTTTAATCGACATTCTTTTACACTCCTTCATTTAATAAAAATTGAAATTTAGTTGAGCGAAGCCCATCGTTGCATTAATTCAGTCACACCAATCTAGATCTAGTTGCCAAGGCACTATTCAACTCGAACTAGAATTTGTCGTTGTAAAACCTGTGTTGTTAATTTCATTTTGAGAAACATTTACGGTTGTTTTAACTTTGCCAGCTCATTTTTAAGACGAATTATCTCAGCATCAAGCTCTTTAAATTTATCTGCAACTGGGTCTGGTAAATTTATATGATCTAAGTCTCTTCTAATTTTCACACCATCTTGCATAACGACCCGTCCAGGAATTCCTACGACCGTAGAATTGGGTGGCACTTCATTAAGTACTACAGATCCCGCACCAATACGTGAGTTTTTCCCTATTTTCATTGAACCTAATACTTTTGCCCCTGATGCTATCAATACATTATCTTCAATTGTGGGATGGCGTTTTCCTTTCTCTTTCCCTGTACCACCTAATGTAACACCTTGATAGATAGTTACATTATCTCCAATTTCACACGTTTCTCCAATTACGACACCCATACCATGGTCAATAAATAAACGCTGACCAATTACTGCACCAGGATGAATTTCTATCCCCGTGATAAAACGTGAAACTTGAGATATAAACCTAGCAAGAAAAAACATTCTTTTTTTCCATAAGAAATGAGCAAATCTATGTGCCCAAATTGCATGAAGGCCTGAGTAAGTAAAAATCACTTCAATTTTACTTCTCGCGGCTGGATCTTGTTCAAACACTACATCAATATCGTTTCTTAACGTTTTAAACAATCATTTCTCCCCCTTCAAGATACAACATACACCGAAAATCGTATTTCTATAGTTTTTTAAATAACGGTTAACAATTAAAGCTTTATTACGGTAAAATCTTTAAATTAAGTGAATTTCAAAGTTTCATTTATCGAGCGGCATCAATTAAATAAACGTATCAAATAGGCGTGTAATAACTATAATATGAAATTCATTAAATTGTATAATATTATTGCTATGTCTTTATCGATAACGAGGTTTTTAACCTCATATAAAAAAGCGTCTCTGTGCATGTGCACAGAGACGCTTTTTAGCGCGGTTCCACTCTGTTTGAGTATGGTATTATACTCCTCTTAACTCTTTTAACGGAGAGTGCCGCCAATACTTACTATGTTTCAAAAACATTTTAGTATTAGACTCAGAGGTGCAATTCAAAGGATGTTCCTTAAGCTACTTTCAGCCTTGGCAGCTCTCTCTAAATAAGAAATATTCCTTTTACTTATCCTCTTCTACGCTTTACAATAATCCGGTTAAACGATTTAATACGATTTCTTTACCTAATAAGCTTATTGCTTTTGGTAAGTCGGGACCATGCGTTTGACCCGTTGTCGCTACACGGATCGGCATAAATAACTGCTTACCTTTATACCCTGTTGCTTTCTGGGTAGCCTTTGTAGCTGCTTTAATTTCTTCAGCTGTAAATGTTTCTAAAGCTTCTAATTGAGTATTAAACTCTTTTAATACTGTAGGAACTTGTTCTTCATTTAAAATTTCTTTTGCCTCTTCATTATACTCAATTTCAGCCTTAAAGAACAACTCTGTTAGTTCAACAATTTCTCCACCATAGCTCATTTTTTCTTGGTGCAATAAAATTAATTCTCTAGCCCATTGTTGCTGTTCTAAAGTCATAGCTTCAGGTAACTTCCCAACCTTTATTAGATGAGGAAGTGCTAACTCAACTACTCGATCGCTATCAGCCTTCTTCATATATTGATTATTCATCCACTCAAGCTTTTGTGTATCAAATACTGCAGGAGCTTTTGAGACTCTTTCTAAACTAAATTGTTCAATGAGTTCTTCTTTTGTGAATATTTCTTCTTCTCCAACAGGAGACCAACCAAGTAAAGCTAAAAAGTTAACGATCGCTTCTGGTAAGTACCCTAAATCTCGATATTGTTCAACAAATTGAATAATCGATTCGTCTCGTTTACTCATCTTTTGACGGTCTTGGTTTAATATTAATGAGGCATGAGCAAACTTTGGCGTTTCCCACCCAAAAGCTTCGAATAATAAAACTTGACGAGGCGCATTCGATAAGTGTTCTTCACCGCGAATAACATGAGAGATCTCCATTAAATGATCATCAACAACAACAGCAAAGTTATACATTGGAATCCCGTCTCGTCTAGCAATAATGAAATCACCAATACCCTCTGCTTCAAATTCTACTTTTCCTCTAATAGCATCGTCTACAATTACTTGCTTTCCTTCCGGAACACGAAAGCGAACAACCGGTTTTCTTCCTTCATTTTCATACGCAGCACGTTGCTCAGCAGTTAAATCACGATCTCGCCCACTATATTTAGGGGTTTCACCGCGTGCCAATTGCTCCTCTCGTTCTCTTTCGCTTTCTTCCTCTGTCATGTAGCAGTAGTATGCTTTTCCTTGGTCCATAAGCTCTTGAATATACTTTTTGTATATGTCAATTCGTTCCATACAGCTATATGGTCCAAACTCCCCACCAACATCTACACTTTCATCCCACTCAATTCCTAACCACTTCATACTTTCCAATAGTTTTTCTTGAGCCGTTTCAACGTTTCTAGCTTGATCAGTATCCTCAATTCGCACGATAAACTTTCCGCCTTGGTTACGGGCAAATAAATAATTAAATAGAGCAGATCTAGCTCCACCTATATGTAAATGTCCTGTTGGACTTGGGGCAAAACGAACTCTCACTTGTTTTGACATGATTAACACCATCCTTTTCTTTCATAATTCTATTCTTATAAAGAAGTGACATCAAGAACATATTTCAAAGCAAAATATCAACTTTTATTTTCTCACTAATAAAACAACAGCTTGGGATGCTATACCTTCTTCTCTACCACAAAACCCTAATTTTTCGGTTGTTGTTGCTTTCACATTTACTTGATCCAAATCAGCCTCCAACAATTCACTAATCCTTCGTCTCATTTCAGGTATATAAGGAGCCATCTTTGGCCTTTGGGCAATAATCGTGCAATCAATATTTCCTAAATTATACCCTTTTTCTTTGACAATTTCCCAAACGTGCGAAAGAAGTTTTGCCGAATCTGCGTCTTTAAAATTAGGGTCCGTATCTGGGAAGTGCTTTCCGATATCTCCCTCACCAATTGCACCTAAACAGGCATCAGCAACTGTGTGGAGTAAAACATCAGCATCAGAATGGCCTAATAGCCCCATTTCATGAGGTATTTCAATTCCACCTATGATCAATTTTCTGCCTTCGACTAATTGATGTACATCATACCCTTGTCCTATTCTTATCATACTAATTCTCCTCGTCTCACTCGCAAAATAGACGATGCAAACACGATATCCTCTCGAGTAGTGAGTTTAATATTGAAGTAGTCTCCCGTAACAATTGAAACAGGTTTCTCTAGCTTTTCCATTAAACTAGCGTCATCAGTTCCTAAAAAATTATTTTTCTCAGCCCATTCATGAGCAGAAAGAATTGCTTGCAAACGAAAAGCTTGAGGTGTTTGAACTGACCATAAACTAGAACGATCTACTGTATGTGATACATATTCACCTTCACTCATTTTTACCGTGTCTTTAATCGGCACAGCGAGTATTGCAGCTTCTGTTTTTTCTGTTTCTTCAACTAGACGGTGGATATGCTCTTCCTTTACAAATGGACGAGCGCCATCGTGTACTAACACGATCTTATCTCCACCCAATGCTTTCAATCCATTTCGAACGCTATGTTGCCTTTCTGTGCCCCCGAAAACTACTTTTGAAACTTTTGAAATTTTATATATATTTGTCAGTTGAGTTATTTGTTCAATTTCATCCTTGTTTGCCACAATAATTATTTCTTCACACCAGTTATCATTTTGAAAAGTGTTTAATGTATGTACGATGACAGGCTTGTCTTCTAAGAGTAGAAACTGTTTGTTTTTATTAAGTTTCATTCTTTTTCCTTGCCCTGCTGCAGGAATCACTACAGAATATTTCATTAAAGAGCTTCTCCATTCAAAAGTATAATCTTAAACTATGATTATTATAGCGAACTAGAGAAAAAAAGGAAACGTTAAGACAACAAATGTTGACCTAACGTTTTCTATAAAATATTTATAATGCCTTTTCTAATAATTTTGGTTTAGCAAATATCATTCTACCGGCTGATGTCTGAAGTACACTAGTAACTATTACATCAATATGCTTTCCAATGTGATCACGACCACCTTCAACAACAATCATTGTGCCATCGTCTAAATAAGCAATACCTTGATTATGCTCTTTACCATCTTTTATCACTTGGACATGTAACTCTTCACCAGGTAAAACAATTGGCTTTACCGCATTTGCTAAGTCATTAATGTTTAATACCGGAACCCCTTGAAGATCACACACTTTATTTAAATTAAAATCATTCGTCACAACAAGTCCAGAAACAAGCTTTGCTAGTTTAACTAACTTGCTATCAACCTCTTGAATGTCTTCAAAGTCACCTTCGTAAATTTCAACATTAATCGATAGTTCTTTTTGTATTTTATTTAATATATCTAGTCCGCGGCGACCACGGTTTCTCTTTAATACATCAGATGAATCTGCGATATGCTGGAGTTCTTCAAGTACAAACTGCGGAATAACTAAAGTCCCTTCTAAAAACCCTGTTTGACAAATATCAGCAATACGTCCATCTATTATAACACTTGTATCTAGTATTTTAAGCTCAACACCATGTCTTTCTTTTACTACTTCATCAATATCCTTCTTTTTATCACTTTTTCTTGAAAATAAATTAATAAGTTCATCCCGCTTCTTAAACCCAACTTGAAAACCTAAATATCCTAATAATAAAGTTAAAAAGATAGGTAGGACTGTACTAACAACAGGGATTGTATTCAAGGGTAATACGATTAAAAATGCAACAATTAATCCAAAAATAATTCCCATTGTTCCAAAAAGAACATCTGTTGCTGGAGCCTTCACTAACTTTTCCTCTACTAAACGAATTAAGCCAACAATATAATCTGTAATCCAAAATGAAGATAAATATAATATAATTGCACCAATTACAGCACCAGAATAAGAATTTGTAACCCAATTAGGCAAACCACCAAAATTTAAAATTTCTATTACGTCTGGTACAAATAGAAATCCCAATGTTCCACCTAAAATAACAAAGAAAAGTTTAACTATCCATCTCACCATCGATTTCACCTCCTTTACCATTATAGACATTCTGAAAAATTTGAAACATTATTATAGAAACTTTTATATATTTTTTTATATACACTATTACGTTTCAAATTCATTATAAGTTTAAAATAACAAAGTGGCAAATTGTTGTCAATTTCCATGAATAAATACCCCATTATAACTTTAATTGAAAACGCAGTCAACATCTTTATATGTGTCGATCTATAAAAAGTTGTTCTTGAATTCTTGTTAAACCCTCTTTTATCTTTCTTGCCCTTGCTTCACCAATTCCTTCTACTTCATCAAGTTCCTCAATAGAAGCTCTCATAATTTGTGTAATATTTTCAAACTTATCTATTAAATTTTCGACTACAAGTGGTGGTATTCTTGGTATTTTATGAAGAATTCGATAACCACGTGGGGTAATCGTATGCTCTGATAAATTTAGATTTTTTGAATACCCTAAGAGCTTAACAATGATTTGATCTTCTAATAATTCTTCATTTGATAATTTCTTCAATTGTTTTAGTATATGCTGTTCGTCTGAGTTTTGATCCTTAATATAATCTTTTATTAACAACCCAGCCTCTTTTTCAATATTAGAAACTAGTTCTTCTAACTGCATTGAAATGAGTCTTCCTTCATCCCCTAATTCATTTACATAATTTAATATTTCACTCTTTATACGTAGTACCATTTCAACTCTGTGTATTACTTGTGATACTTCCTGAAATGTAACTAGTTCTTCAAACTCCAAAGCACCTAAATTCGTAATCCCTTGATCAAGTACTGATTTATATTTTTCAAGCGTCTGAATTGCTTGATTTGCCTTCGTTAATATAACACCAATATCTTTTAGTGAGTAGCGTGATTCTCCTTGATAGAGAGTAATGACATTTCTTCTTTGTGAGATCGATATGACTAAATTCCCAGTTTGTCGCGCCACCCTCTCAGCAGTACGATGTCTGATCCCCGTTTCAGTTGATGGGATTGTAGGATTTGGCACTAATTGAGTGTTTGCATATAATATTCGATCGCCTTCTTCACTCAGAATAATTGCACCATCCATTTTTGCTAGTTCATATAAATAGGCTGGAGAGAATTCACAATTAATAAAAAATCCTCCATCCACAATATTCATCATTTCATTATTATAACCTAATACAATTAACCCACCTGTTTTTGCCCTTAAAACATTATCGATCCCCTCTCGTAATGGAGAACCCGGGGCTACTATCTTTAAAACATCATCAATAAAAGCCGTTTTATTCATAAGATCCAAATTCATTACCCTCCCATTAAGGTATCTAATGCCTCTTTTACTGTTGAAACTCCTATTACTTTTATTCCTTCTGGAATATTCCATCCCCCAATATTCTTTTCTGGAATAATCACTCTTTTAAAGCCCAACTTTGCTGCTTCTAAAACTCGTTGTTCAATCCGAGAGACTCTTCTTACCTCTCCTGTTAAACCAATTTCTCCAATTGCCACATCAGTTGGACTTGTCGGCTGATCTCTAAAACTTGAGGCGATACAAATAGCAATACCTAAGTCTACAGCAGGTTCATCTAAGCGCACCCCACCAGCTACATTTAAATAAGCATCCTGATTTTGTAGTAGAAGACCTACTCGTTTTTCTAATACCGCCATTAGTAATGAAACTCTATTATGGTCAATACCCGTAGCCATGCGCCTTGGATTTCCAAATGTAGTAGGGGAGACAAGTGCTTGTAGCTCAACTAAAACGGTTCTTGTGCCTTCAAGAGAAGCTACGACAATAGAACCAGAAGCACCTTGAGAACGTTCTTCTAAAAATATTTCAGAAGGATTAAGAACCTCTTCAAGTCCAACCTCTTTCATTTCAAAAATCCCTATTTCATTTGTTGAACCAAAACGGTTTTTCACAGCTCTTAAAATTCGGTATGTATGATGCCTCTCCCCTTCAAAATATAATACAGAGTCAACCATATGCTCTAATAACCTTGGGCCAGCAATTGCGCCTTGTTTCGTAACATGACCGACAATAAAAATGGCTATACCTTTTGTTTTAGCAATTCTCATTAAAGCGGCTGTACACTCTCGTACTTGCGAAACACTTCCTGGCGCTGAAGTAATATCTGATATATATACAGTTTGAATAGAGTCAATAATTACTAACGCAGGGTTAATTTCCTCAATCGACTTTTCAATATATTCTAGATCAGTTTCCGCAAGAACAAAAAGCTGATCTGAAGTAATATCTAAACGATCTGCTCGTATTTTTGTTTGTTTGACTGATTCTTCACCTGATATATATAAGACCTTATGATTATTATTTGCCAATTTCGAAGAAACTTGTAATAATAACGTCGATTTTCCTATACCAGGATCTCCCCCAACAAGCACCAATGAACCAGGAACAATTCCTCCACCTAAAACTCTATCAAGTTCAATCATATTGGTACTTAATCTTTGTTCTAAATCTCTTTCGATAGTTGTTATTGACTGTGGCTTTTTGTTAGTCGAGTTCACAGAAGTAACAAAGCCCCTTACTTTATTATCCTGTTCTTCAAACTCTTCAGTCATTGAATTCCAACTTTGGCATCCAGGACATTTCCCCATCCATTTTTTTGATTCGTAACCACACTCTTGACATACAAACTTTGTTTTTCGCTTTGCCATACTAATCCCTTTCTAAGAAACACATGTATATTTTAACATAAAATCCCATTAAACTTTCCGTTAAATATCGAGTATCTTTACTTAATTATATATATAATTAACCATCTATTGTCCAACGTAAAACACTTAGTTTTTCATTTTTAAGAAAAGTGCAAGCGTCAGTGCTTACTAGAATAAGTTATGTCATATCTTTTAAAAACAAATAGCCGGGAACGCTTCCCGGCTATTCTTATTAAGATGTAGTAGTTTTGACAGCAGCTTCTACTACAAATTCATTATCAACTACATCTAACTTTACCTTTTGACCTTTTTGGATTGTACCTCTTAATAATTCTTCTGACAATCGATCTTCTACATGCTTTTGTAAGGCTCTACGAAGAGGACGAGCTCCGTATTCAGGATCATACCCTTCATCCGCAATTTTTGCTAAAGCCACATCTGTTAGTTCGAACTCAATATCATGCTCCAATAAACGCTTCTTTAATGTATCTGCCATTAAAGATACAATTTGTTGAATGTGCGTTTTATCTAATGAGTGGAAGACAATAATTTCATCAATACGGTTTAAAAATTCTGGGCGGAAGCTCTTTTTTAACTCGCCCATTACTTTCTCTTTCATATCTTTATACTCTCGACCCTCTGATTGAGTCGTAAATCCAAGATATTTATTTCGCTTTAATTCACTTGCACCTACGTTAGAAGTCATAATTACCGCTGTATTTCTAAAGTCCACTGTACGGCCTTTAGAGTCTGTAAGACGACCATCTTCTAGCACTTGTAGTAAGATGTTAAATACTTCAGGGTGTGCTTTTTCAATCTCATCAAATAGAATAACGGAATAAGGCTTTCTTCTAACTTTTTCTGTTAGTTGTCCACCGTCATCATGACCGACATAACCAGGTGGTGAACCTACTAATCGAGATGTTGCATGTTTTTCCATATATTCTGACATATCAATTCGAATGACAGCATCTTCATCTCCGAAAAGCGTTTCAGCGACAGCTCTCGCTAACTCGGTTTTACCTACACCAGTAGGTCCTAAGAAGATAAATGAACCAATTGGACGTTTTGGATCTTTTAAACCTGCTCTAGCACGACGGACAGCTTTTGAAATAGCTTTAACGGCTTCTTCTTGGCCAATTACACGTTGATGCAGAATTTCTTCCATCTTTAATAGTCTCTCTGTTTCTTCTTCAGCTAGCTTCGAAACAGGAACTCCAGTCCAACTAGATACAACTTGAGCAATATCTTCGGTTGTAACCTCTGTATTTTCTTGCCCTTGTTTTTCTTTCCATTCTTTCTTTAATGTTTCAAGCTCTTCTCTTAATCTTTGTTCACTATCCCTTAGTGATGCAGCTTTTTCAAACTCTTGACTTTGTACTGAGGCATCTTTTTCTTTCCTTGTTTCCTCTAATTTATTTTCAAGCTCTTTTAAGTTTGGCGGAATTGTATAAGATCTTAGGCGAACCTTTGAAGCTGCTTCATCAACTAAGTCAATTGCTTTATCCGGTAAGAAACGATCAGAAATATAGCGATCTGAAAGCTTTACAGATTCCTCAATTGCCTCATCGGTAATCGTTACACGATGGTGAGCTTCATAGCGATCTCTTAACCCTTTTAAGATTAAAATTGATTCTTCAATGGATGGTTCATCAACTTTAATCGGTTGAAAACGTCTTTCTAAAGCAGCGTCTTTTTCAATATATTTACGATATTCATCTAGTGTGGTTGCACCAATACACTGTAATTCGCCACGTGCTAAAGAAGGTTTTAAAATATTTGATGCATCAATCGCTCCTTCTGCTCCACCTGCACCAATTAACGTATGCAACTCATCAATGAATAAAATGACATTTTGAGCTTGGCGGATTTCATCCATTACTTTCTTAAGACGATCTTCAAATTCACCACGATATTTCGTACCTGCAACAACTGTTCCCATATCAAGCGTCATAACTCTTTTTCCACGGAGAGTCTCTGGAACTTCGTTTGCAACGATTTGTTGTGCTAATCCTTCAGCAATGGCTGTTTTACCAACACCAGGCTCACCAATTAATACTGGATTATTTTTTGTTCGTCGACTCAATACTTGAATAACCCTCTCAATTTCTTTACTACGACCAATTACAGGGTCTAAACCTTCCTCTTTAGCCATAGCGGTTAAATCTCTTGCAAGACTATCTAATGTTGGTGTGTTGACGTTAGCTGCCGCACCACCTTGTTGACTACTACTAGATGTTTCATTACTTCCTAATAATTGTAACACTTGTTGGCGGGCTTTATTTAAGCTTACTCCTAGGTTATTTAACACTCTAGCTGCGACACCTTCACCCTCACGAATTAAACCTAATAAGATATGTTCAGTTCCTACATAAGAATGACCTAATTTTCTTGCTTCATCCATTGATAATTCGATAACTTTCTTTGCTCTTGGTGTGTAGTGAATGGTTTTTGCACCATCTTGCCCTTTACCAATCAAAGTTTCAACTTCATTTTGAATTTTATCAGAACCCAAACCTAAACCTAAAAGTGCTTTTGCAGCAATTCCTTCACCCTCACGAATTAATCCTAATAATACATGTTCTGTACCAATGTTATTATGGCCTAAGCGAATTGCTTCCTCTTGTGCTAATGCTAATACCTTTTGTGCTCTTTCGGTAAATCTACCAAACATCATAATAAACTCCACCTCCAAATATTAGTTAGTTTTTATCTATTTCTAATTTGAGTCTTTCTCTTATCAATTTTGCTCTTCGTTCATCTCTTTTGTCCGCAGATAAAATATCTCCCGCGTATTGCTGTAAGAATCCAGGTTGAGTTAAAATCATTAACTCATTTAAAATACTCGCAGAAATCCCTGTAAGTATTTTCAAATCAATACCCAAACGAACATCTGATAACATTTGTGAAGCTTCTTTTATATCAATGGTTCTAGCATATGCGAGAACTCCATATGAACGATATATTCTATCCTCTAATTGTAGCTTAGAGGATTGTAATAACGTTTCTCTTGCTGCTCTTTCTTGATGAATTAGTTGTAACACTACTCCTCTAAGATCCTCAACGATGTCCTGTTCGGATTTACCAAGAGTAATTTGATTAGAGATTTGAAATAAGTTACCTAAAGCTTCGCTACCTTCACCATAAATTCCTCTTACAACTAACCCTAATTGATTTATAGCGGGTAATATTTTATTTAATTGTTTTGTTAAAACCAAAGCTGGTAAATGCATCATTGCCGAAGCTCTTAGACCTGTTCCTACATTTGTCGGACAACTAGTCAAGTATCCCTTTTTCTCATCAAAAGCATAATGTAACTTTTCTTCAATCCAATCATCAATTCCACTCGCAAGTACTAAACCTTCATTTAGTTGAAATCCAGGAAATAGACATTGTATACGTAAATGATCTTCTTCATTTACCATAATACTAATCGCTTCATCACTACTTAGTAAAACTGCACCTTTTTTTGATTCGTCCGCAAGTTGAGGACTGATCAGATGCTTTTCGACTAGTATCCTTTTTTCATTAGGTTTCATATCATCCATTTCTAAAAGTTCAAAGGGACCATATCTGTCATAATCTTTACCTTCAAAATGTTCTTTTACTTGTTTAACAACTAAATGAGCTTCGTCGGTAGTTGAAATAATCGGAAATGAATAATCCTTTAAGTTTCTGGCTAGACGAATACGACTGCTTAGTACAATTTCAGATTCGTATCCTTCATTTTTCATCCAAGGGCTAATCGCCTCACCAATAAATTTCTCTAGTGACATCAATTATCCCTCCCACTCTGCTGTTTTTTTTCCAAAGCGCGGATTTCATCTCTTAACCTTGCTGCTTCTTCAAATTCTTCTTTCGATATATGATGCCTTAATTCCTGTTTTAGTTGTTCAATTTGTCTGTGTAATTTAATACCTGTACCAATTCTTTTTGGTATTTTACCTATATGACTTGTATTACCACTATGAACTCTTCGTAGCATCGGATCTAGTTTAGAGTTAAAAGTGTGATAGCACTCAGCACAGCCAAATCTACCTGCGCGTGCAAATTGATGGTAGGTCATCCCACATTTACCACACTGTTGTTCTTCTTGTAACGATCGATTGGGAGAGCTCGGTATCTGTTGTTCAAAATTTAATAATCCTGATAATAATTGGTGAATAGAAAAACCATTGGCACCAGGTATATACTCACCCTTATCCTTTGCACAGTGGTCACATAAATGAATTTCAGTTTTTTTACCGTTGAGTATTTTCGTAAAATGTAACGTTGCTTCCCTTTCATTACATTCATGACATAACACGGTAACTCCCCCTCCTTTTTATTTATGTTTTAACGTAGTTATCATAGCTCTTAACAAATCTGATCGCAAATGATCACGATATGGTAAATGTAAATTCAAGACAGATCTATCAATAGCACTTTGTAAAAGTTTTGCTTCTCTTTTCGTTATCGCTTCCTCTTCATAAAGTCGATAAATGATGTCCTCACCACCACTTTGGGTGATTTTTTCACCTAGAAGAGATAGCATATGATCATAGAGGTCGGCTTTATTATGAGCTTTTACTTTAATAATTCTTATAAAGCCACCTCCACCTCTTTTGCTCTCAACTAAATATCCTTTTTCGATGGTAAATCTAGTACTAATTACATAATTTATTTGGGAAGGAACGCATTGAAATCGCTCTGCTAACTCGCTTCGCTTAACTTCAATTAAATCATTATCACTTTGGGTTAAAATGCTTTTTAAATAATTTTCAATGATGTCTGATACATTTTTCACCAAACCCCTCCTCTCGGAAAAAAGTGTTTGACTTTGACTATATTTGACTTTGATTATATTATATCCAATTCTTTAAAATTATCAACTATGTTGCTTCCATTATTTCCATCTATGTTTATTTAAATCCTATAAAGAATATACTTTATGAACTTGTGGTAATTTATACAAGAGGTCAATTGCCGTTAATTTCACTGTTTGGTTAGGATACACAACTTTTAGTTGATACCTTAAAAGTTCGAATTTTTCGGATGTTTTATCTCTTTCTACCATTACCTTTTTTACATTTATTTTATTTTCTTCAAAAATGTTAATAATTGAAAGTAACGTTGTATCTTTCGATTCAGCATGAATAACAATTGCTTCAGTTTTTTCCTTTTTTCTTGAGAATGATTCATCTACTTTATTTAAAAACATCAAACTTAATATTACAATGCCAGTTGTAAATATTGCTGCAAAATACATACCCACCCCGACAGATAATCCTATACCGGCTACAACCCAGATGGAAGCAGCTGTCGTTAATCCTCTTACTGTATAACCTTGGACTAAAATTGTGCCTGCGCCTAAAAAACCTATACCACTAACAACATATGCCGCCAAACGAGATGGATCAAAATTAACATATTGAATGTTTTCTTCCATATAACCTTGAAATCCAAACATAGCTAATAACATAATTAAACATGCACCAACACATACGAGCAAATGGGTTCTAAATCCTGCAGGGTGTTTATGATATTCTCTTTCAACCCCAATGATACCGCCCAGGATTGCGGCTACCACTAATCGAAGCATCATTATAGTTGTATCTGAAGCTATTATTGAATTGAAAATCTCCATTATCATCCCCCTTATCGAATTTATAAACTCTCTATGTATAGCGCTAACTATCGGGAATACCAAAAGACATGCCTTTCAAAAAAAACATTTCATAACTGTTTATCTGATTTTTTTTGGGGTAAAAGACCCCACATCTAAGCGTAGCGTAGGTGGGATGTTCCAATCAGGTGGAGTAGAATTTCCACCTGATTGTCCGATGTTTCAGCTTGCTGAAACGAGTCCACTACTATATGCATTTATTTTCACATTATATATACTTGTCTATTGATGCTAAATAATCCTTCTATAGTTTGTACATCTATTCAAAAAATCTATTAATAAGAACTATTTTCGTGAAAATTCATACCAGTTAGGGGTACTTGTTTTTTGTACAACTCATTGCTTCTCGTATCCGTGTTTATCTTATCGTATTAATATGTAGCAAGGTGTGATTTGGTGGTTTTAGTTAACTTTATTATCTTACTGTACTGAGTTCGGGAACATAACTATAAATATTTAAACAAACATTTCCAGTAGACACATGAAATCCAATGACTTCAGTCTCATTGTGAGTTACTTCATCGAATTATCTACATGCTGCTTTGCTCCTTCGATTACTCGTCGCACGAAAAAGAAATTGCTCCTGCGATTACTCGTCGCACGAAACAAACACTACTTCGAGCTCACTTCAAAGCGGTACTAGAAAACACAGATACAACACCACTTAACCTAAAATTAAGTTCTAAAAACACAAAAAAACACACTCCATTGGAATGTGTTCTTTAACTTACCTAGCAACGTCCTACTCTCACAAGGGGAAGCCCCTAACTACCATCGGCGCAAAAGAGCTTAACGATCGTGTTCGGCATGGGAACGAGTGTGACCTCTTCGCTATCGCCACTAGATAATATATTTAGTTGAAAGAAATCATTCTTTCAAAACTAGATAACATACATTTAAGATTCTTGAGTGTGAATTCAATTCTTATTTTTAGGATAAGTCNAAGTCAGAACCTTGACTGAAAGGATCGAGCCGATGGCGCCTGGAGCTAGACAGTCTCCAAGTTAGAAATTTTATACTTTCTTACCTAAAAAAAAGAACACATCCCTATGGAATGTGTTCTTTAACTTACCTAGCAACGTCCTACTCTCACAAGGGGAAGCCCCTAACTACCATCGGCGCAAAAGAGCTTAACGATCGTGTTCGGCATGGGAACGAGTGTGACCTCTTCGCTATCGCCACTAGATAATATATTTAGTTGAAAGAAATCATTCTTTCAAAACTAGATAACATACATTTAAGATTCTTGAGTGTGAATTCAATTCTTATTTTTAGGATAAGTCCTCGACCGATTAGTATCTCTCAGCTCCACACGTCACCGTGCTTCCACCCGAGACCTATCAACCTCATCATCTCTAAGGGGTCTTACTGGATTAACTCCAAGGGAAATCTCATCTTNAGGGGGGCTTCATGCTTAGATGCTTTCAGCACTTATCCCTTCCATACGTAGCTACCCAGCTATGCTCCTGGCGGAACAACTGGTACACCAGCGGTATGTCCATCCCGGTCCTCTCGTACTAAGGACAGCTCCTCTCAAATTTCCTACGCCCGCGACGGATAGGGACCGAACTGTCTCACGACGTTCTGAACCCAGCTCGCGTACCGCTTTAATGGGCGAACAGCCCAACCCTTGGGACCTACTTCAGCCCATTCGAACACTCGTAATTCTTTCATATGACCTAAAATTTCATTTGGAAGTTGATTATTGTCCTGCTTATCGACTATCATATAGGGAGCACCTCTCTATTGGTTATTTGTTTTCTTGGTCGATAACATCTTACCAAATAGTGGGTGCTTTTTGTATTTCCAAATTTCAAGTCAATAGATATATTTAGTTTTAAATGGCACTAGTAGTACCAAGGTTTCGCTTTTAAAATTTAACTGCGAAACTTGAGTTGATAAATTAGAATATTCAACTAATTTCTCATACACTCGGTCAACATTAAAAATGTTACGCTGCTCTAAAATCTCCATAGAATAATCAAAATCACTTACTTTCCCAACTAACTCTGGAAAACATTCATACAAACAATCGGGAAAAGGGTTACTTGTTTTATTACGAATTTCTTCCCAAAGTTTATCGTGTGCATGTAAAAAATGTGCTGATGAAGCATTAAAGATTTCTTTGTTATCTAATGTAATCCAAATTCTTCTTTGTTCACCTAGAGACGTATTGTACTTTGTTGCATTGATTTTTAACCTTTTTTTTAGTTTTTCGCATATTAAATTTTCTATTGACTTTTTGGTTTTTGTCCAACGCATAAATTACTCCATATTTTCGACTTATTATTTAAATCTAATTCGACTCTTCTGCTTCGTTAGTTGAACAAGCCATTTGAATAAACATTCCTCGTTATACAACGACTCTATTCTTTATTATACATAATAAATTATAAACATACTGCTAATACCTACATAAATCAAATGCCATATACATTAAAGGGGGCTATAGTTGAAAAGTGCGCGCTCCACTTCCGCTAACGCTTATCGTTAGTCTATGTACAATTTTTCACAAAGTTATTAAAACTAGATGTTGTTTAGGTGCACAGTATACGTCAACTAAAAAAGACGATTACTTTAAATGAAACAGCGCTTAGTCTTTAAATATCATTCTGAACGTACAGATAAATCAGGTTTCAAACGAGAGTTTAACTATACGAGTGCGAAGACTGTTCGGGATGCCCATTACGTTCATTGTGTACAAAAGCAAAAGAAGGTAATAATCGAAGATTATGGTGAACGAAAAATGGGAACAATAAAAAGAATATGTGAGAGCGAAGCTTTCAGAAGAAAAAACGAGTTCAATTTATCGTCAACGGAAAACTGATGTAGAACCAATTTTTGGATTCTTAAAGGTTAATTTGCGTTTCCCTCGATTTTCTGTTCGAGGAAAATCGAAAGTTGAAAACTATATGGTCCTTGCACTAATTGCCGTGAATCTACGAAAATTCACGGCTAATAAAACAGGATGAACCAGGGTTAATATAGAAAAACAGAAAAAAGTTTTGTCCCAGCATCTTCTTTTGTTTATTTTAGTATTATGAACGTTATATAATTAAAATGTTTCAACTACCCTCATAATATATCCCAACCACGCACTTTAAAATTTGTTTAGTTATTCTAAAACTAATGTGGTATGCTTTATCTAACCATTTTATCATTTTACTTGTAACATGTTTTCTTCGAGGCTGACAGACATTACTTCGTCAGCCTCTTTTTATTTAAGCACATAAAAAAGGACTCTATAGTAGAGTCCTTTTCATATTTATGCTTTGTTAACGTTAGTTGCTTGAAGTCCACGCTGACCTTGCTCTGTACCAAAAGTTACTCTTTGACCTTCTTCTAAACTTTTAAATCCTTCGCCTTGGATAGCTGAGAAATGTACAAATACATCATCTCCACCTTCGATTTCAATAAAACCAAAACCTTTTTCTGCGTTAAACCATTTTACTGTACCTTGTTGCATGTTTGTTTCCTCCTGTGTGGATTTTCTCCACTATTTATTACTATTGATGTTCAAAATAGATATCAAAGGCGAGAGTTTAAAACGTGTCTTTCCCTATATACCGAACAAAAATAACTTCCTTAATAATAACAGATAAAATTTGGAAAAGCAAATTTTTATTAAATAATTTACTTGATTTCTATTTGCAAAAAGGTTTTGGATAACGATTCCAGGACCCGCTTTTCTCAAGATAGAGGGTGAGTTTAATTGTTTTTCTTCTAGAAATAATGACTTTGATAATATATTGTATACCTAAAACAATGAAGCCCTACCTCTCTTTCATCCCTACGGCTCCAAACTTAAACAGTTAACTAAAATCAAAAAAAAGCTTTAATTAGTGATATTTTTCATCACTTTTTTTATGTAGTATATTGTATCTAATTGTAAAAAAGTCTAGTGTCTGCTTTTAAACTATTCTTTCCCGAGTTTAAATACTTCACAAAGCCACCTAAAATGAAGATCTTTGTTGCGCAGTAAAAGTCAAATGCGAAGAGACGATCACTTAATAAACGTGATCGTCTCCTGATTTTCAACAGTATCGTTGTACTGTGAAACAACTACACCAGTTATAATTTGTTAAAGAAAGTAAAACACTTTATAATTGTCATATACTAAATCTAGAAGGAACTGGACTATGCACAGATAATTATATTTTTTCTTCCGCCAAATAAAAATCAAATTGGAGGTGAAAATATTGATTACAGATTTATATACAGAAAGATTACATCTAAGAAAATTGACAATTGATGATTCATCCAGCTTATTTAAAATATGGTCTGATCCTGAGGTTACAAAATTTATGAACATCAGTAATTTCACTACTGAAGACCAAGCTAAAGAAATAATCACTTATCTTGATAAACTGGCTTTAGACAATAAAGCAATTCGTTTTTCCTTAATAGAGTTAAAGACGAATGAAATTATCGGATCTTGCGGGTACAACAACTTAGATTTTGAGAACGCAAAAGCTGAAATAGGATACGATTTAGCAAAAAAACATTGGGGTAAAGGATACGCATCAGAATTTATATCCACCCTTACAAGTTACGCATTTAATTCTTTAAACTTTAATAGAATTGAAGCTAGAGTTGAACCAGATAACATAAATTCTATTAAAGTCCTGCAAAAGCTAGGCTATACTTTCGAGGGAACATTAAGACAATGCGAAAAATCCAAAGGGAAATTTATTGACCTCAATATATACTCAAAACTAAAAACAGATTAATTAGTTTAGCCTATGTTTCAATGAAATGTAGGCTGCTTTTAATTTCAAGTTGTTGCACATAATCCTTCTACTGCGCAATAAAAGATTCTGTTATAAATGAAAGTTCTTGCAAAGACTGTTTCTACGAGATTACTGTTTTGTTTCATAAACTAAAGCAATCTCGTACCTACCGAATAAGAACCGATTGTTGATAACCTGAATTTAATTATAAAAAAACCTTACTATCAGCCTTGAACTGGTAGTAAGGTTTTTCAATATTATTAAACCATCGCTCCTTCTTCTTCCTTCTTGAAGAAGCTCTTCAACGCTCGATACACATCGCCTTTTTCTTTTAGTATATAATGACGGAATCTTTCGTCGTTAATATTTTTGTAGGCGTTCATAAGTGTACTATGACGGTTGTATTGATACACCTATTCACCATATACACATTTTTGTAATCTTCTTTACTACATTATATGTCGCTTCTTTTAGCGAAATCCACTCTTATATTAAAAGTGTAAAAGGTGCAGCCATCGCAACCGTATTTCCGATACCTACAAGCAGCTGCATGAGTAATGGCATGAGCTGAACAAGAATATAGCCTATGCTTGCATTTTGGATTAAGGTCATACCTCTGTCCTTTTGATTAATCATGAACATAAGCGCTCCACCNATACAGACGATATCGAAAAGAAAAACCGTTTATTAAAAACCATACTTGATAAAGCGACTTATTTAAGAAAAACCGATTGGACAAAACGTGATCAGTTTCAAATTCAACTATTCCCCAAAATTTAAAACCGTTGAAACTTAATAGTATCAACGGTTTTACTTTGTGTATATGGTGTGCAATTATACTGATACACCTATTCACCATATACACATTTTTGTAATCTTCTTTACTACATTATATGTCGCTTCTTTTAGCGAAATCCACTCTTATATTAAAAGTGTAAAAGGTGCAGCCATCGCAACCGTATTTCCGATACCTACAAGCAGCTGCATGAGTAATGGCATGAGCTGAACAAGAATATAGCCTATGCTTGCATTTTGGATTAAGGTCATACCTCTGTCCTTTTGATTAATCATGAACATAAGCGCTCCACCAGTGAGCATTACAAGTGCAATCGGATATGAAAGCGCCTGTATCATGTCAACAAGTGGCATAAACGCTTCTACAATCTTTTCCTTTGCTGCTCCTTTGACATACTCCACAGGTCCTTCTGCATATGCTGTTGATGTAAACATTTTATTTGATATGCTTATGGCAGTTGCCCCGGTTGCAAGCGAGGTCAGAGTCGCTTTTAACCCCTTGGCTTCTGCTTTTTTATTGAACTTTTTTACTGCGCTTTTTATTACTCTCATATCATCTCTTGCCAAGAAATCTGAAATGCTTCCTACCGTTTGCACCTTTGGTTGATAAAACATAGAAACCGCCCCCTTATGTTAAGTCACTGATAGTGTAAATCTGAACATCTAACCCTTCGCACAACTTCTCTAGTTGCTTTCGACGATAATCTGTTGTGGTAACCCAAATCATTTTAAAACTAAGTCTCTGTCTGATTTTCTGATATTTTTCAATCTTAATGCGGTTTTTACTCATTTTTTGCAGGTGGTCTATTTCAACGACGTGGTAAACGTTATTCCTCTGGAACAAGGCATCTGTAACAACAAAAGCTAGATCTTTGTAGCCAACTCTCATTTCATTTTTCCAAGTAACCGGTTGGCCAAGGTGGAGATACAATTCGTTCCTCATGAGATAGTGTTGAACCTGGGCTACTTTCTTTCTAACTTTATTGCAGTTAACTCTCTCCCTTCCTTCCTTGTTTAGATAATATATCTTCTCACCATCTCTAAAGTAGGACAGGTAATGTTCCATTTGTTGTAGAACCCTTCTAGCGTTCCGGTCACTCCCTAACCTGTGCATATGCTGTAGTTGGGAACGGCTAAGATAGTTCAGTTTCTTCAATGACAAGAGTATCTGTTCCTCCCGTTGCTCCCTCTTTACGATTCTGTCCATTCGTCTTGTCACTCTCCTTCGTGCTGCCTTCTTCCTTTCTGGCTCTAATGACAATATGAGGATGTGTCATTTTATCCATTGTTCCGGTCTCTAAGTATGGAAGCTGAACAGTGGTATTCTCCCCTTTATCTTGATATATCGCACGCCCCACAACCTTTGGTAATGACTCTCCTCCGGTTGTATCTAAAACAACCTTAGAAGCGACTGCATCCCTCACTCTAAAGCATAGACGGGCATCTGAATTACGCTTTACCGATTTCGGAACATAATCTTGTGTTGGGTGTTGAGTAGCTGTTATTATTCTAAATCCTTGGCTCCTACCGATCCGTGCTATCTGAGAAATATGATACTCACATTGTTCTTTTATCTTTTTTACTTCTTTATCGGGTTCGTCAGCACTAGAAATCTCCGCAATCTCGTCAATGATTATGAAATGTCGTTCTTTTATCCCAGCTTCTTTGCAGTTTCGAACACCTCTTTTCCTGAATGTTTCCTGTAACTCTTTAATTTTGTTGGTTGCTGACTCTAAGCACTGCAATGCTTCATCTGGCTCTTCTGCATAACTTACGACCTGCTTGCAATCTTTAAATCTAAAAAACTCTACGCCACCTTTTAAATCAATTAAATGGAATTTCACGTTTTCTGTTTGGTTGTTTAGTAGATGGCATATCACCATATCAAGAAAAGAAGATTTACCCCCTCCTGTAGAGCCTCCGACGAGCATATGAGGGGTCTTTTCAAAGTCGTGAGAAATAAAGGTGTCTCTTGTTTCGCCTATTGGTACTTTCCATCCTTTACACTTCTCCAGTAATGTTTCATCCCATTCAATGGCTTCTGGCATCAGCTTGCTGTACACACGTATTTTTAAAGCCCCATCATAAAATAACTCAATTTCCTTTTGAGACTTTTTTTCTTTGAAAAGGTCTTTTAGTTGCTGCAACAAATCTTTTTTGAAATCAATGGTCAAAACGTCATCCAATGTGATATTTAGCAAACTACTTTTGTTGTTAAGTCCATCCTGAAGCTGGTCTCGTTTATTTTGGAAATCCGAGAAACTCAAACCTAAAGGCACTCGATAAACATACTCAAAACCCCAATCATATTTCGTTTTCCTTAACAATTGAATGGTTCGTGTTTTCTTTCCCTCCTTAACAGTAAGCCCCGAATTGGCTGCAATGCGTTGAATTTTAGAATTGTCGTTCGCATTTCCTGACTGGTATAAAAATGTGTATCCGGCCACTCCTGCCATAACAACAGAGGAGCCAATTTCAAAAAACATCTGCACCACCTCTTCTTTAGTATTCTGAAAGAATAGTCCCTCTCGAACGGTAGCAAGAATACTCTCGGAAACCCCTGCGCCTTTGGGGTTTCCTGCGTCCGTTTAAAATGACGCGCAGGACTTCAAAACGGTACTGCTGAACGGTCAAATTCTCGGTAGCGTTTAAAAGCCATTGCGGACATTAAAACGGGGGTAGTGTTGGCTTTTCGTTCGGAAGTTTTTCTGTTTGATAAATGGTATTAGGTACCGCTTGTCCACTATGTCAATTTTTTCTGCAAATGATTAATTTTTTCTAACATCGTTTAAAAACATGACTTTTTGGACATAAATGGGGACAAACAGTATATGAAAGGGGATAAGGAGTCATGGATTGGTTTGGTCTTGGAAAGAAGAGGTCTAAATTAGGTAAGTGGTTGGATCGCCACGGTGTGGCCCAGATTGAAGTGGAAAAAGCTACAAAATTAAGCCGAGGGACTATAAGTAGACTCTGTAATGATGACGAGAACGTTCCTACAATGAAGAATGCCAATAAGATAATAAAGTTTTTAAGAAAACTAGATCCAGATGTTGATTATGATGACTTTTGGAGTATGTAAAACTGTTGCTAAAAAATCTTTTTTGACTCCTGATTTTATCGGCTAAAAAACGAATCAAAAAGGATTTTGTAGGGGTAATTAGTCGGAACGGAAGGTCGGTTTTGAACTCCTGAAACACTTGGTACTATAGGATTCCCACAAGTGAGGTTCACTACCTTGGTAGCTAGGTGAACTGGGACAACTTTTTCTTGTCCAGTTTGTAGCCATTAGTAACTAATGTTGGAAACTAATTATGGTGACTTATGGAGACATTGTTATAGGCATAATTCAAGAGGAGATTCGAGTTAAAACGTCTGAATTTAGAGGTAATTGTCGGCTGGGAAGCTAGCTTTTTATTGCTAAAACCCTTGATATATCAAGTTTCATAGGTTATAAATCTGTGGGCTTACCTATCGGGGGAATTGGGTAATGCTAATTCCCCGACTAAAAATAATGGAGACCAATAATGGTTACTAATTGTAGTGACTATTACGTATGTAGTAACCATTATTGGTATCTGTTGATAGTAACCCAATCCAGAAAACTATGATCTATCAAACACCCTGGCTTGAAAAATAAACTTTCTTCTTTTGATTTTCTTGTCATCGTCCGTTAAAGCAAGCCTATTCTCCAAATAAAATGTCGCTGCAAACCCATCATTTGAACACGTTGTTTTGTCGATATCTTTGATTTTTTCCATTAGTAATTCTAATTCAGTGGTATCGCCATCCTTGGGACGCGCCCATCCGTCTATATCCACTGTAACTACCTCTAACCCTCCGCCATCAAAGCTACTCGTAGGGAAATCGAAAACAATATAAGGATACTGGGCGTTATCAGGGGCGTCTTGATAATAAACACGTGGATGGAGAGCATTCAACAGCGACAGTAGCTCTTTTCGAAGTTTAATCAATCTTCCGGCCCCTCTCCACTTTTATATTCTTCTTCAGCTATTAAACCTAGCGCTCGGTTCTCATCTTCAATAGCACTTAAATACTTGCCTTGTATGCGCTGCATTTCATCTATATTTTCCATTACTGTACTTCGGAGTATGTTTCTTGCAGGTTGCCCTTTTGTGCCAAGCTCTTGATGGGCACCGTACCAGGTGTCATGTTTGAAACCGATAAGGAGATCTGCGTCCTTTTTTCGGACCCAATATTGCGCTGAGTTATATAAACGCCTATTTCTCTTCATACCTCGTAAAGGTTTAAGCTTCTCAATCATTCGTTTTCGAATAAGTTTAGCGCAGTCACGTAATGCAGCTCTCGTTAGTTCCGCTATCGTATACTTTGCTCGGTCTACGTTAGATACAAATTCAACACCGTCTTTACGGATCTTGGTGACAGATTTAGGAAGAGCCATTATTAACCACCCCTTGGCACACAAGTTCTAGCTTTTCGAATTCCCCTACGCCCTTTGATTTACTAGGGGCAAAGGTTCGGGTTACATTATACCGCCTACCCTCGAATTCTACCTCATCTTGACCCGCATATTCGAATTTATTAACCTCGAAAACTAACTCAGGTCTTAACCCATGGGCGGCTGCTGAATAGTGTTCAGAGCGTGTAACAGATTTAACATCACATAAGATAAAGGTTTCCGTTTCTTCCTGAATGGTATCACCCATACTATTTGTAGTATACGATTTACTTATAAGCGTTAATTCATGGTCAAATGTCATGACTTAGCACCTCCATTGTGGATAATGAGATTGTGCATTCTGAACTGTAAGTGTCTAGGTAGCGACCCTTCACTATCTCTACTTTGATAACGCCATGTAGCATAATCCACACAAAAAAGAAGATGACTGGAATTGTCCTTATCAAGGACAACTCCTTTCTCATCTTCAAGCTCCGTAATAACACCTTCAACAATGGCCGCGATGTAGTTATCCCTTACCATTGAACGGATACCCAGTCTTTCTTTAACTAATTCCATAACCGATAAAACATTCATCTACTCCACCTCTTTTAGAAGTTGTTCGATGTGATCGATGACTCCCTTACGATTCTCACTCTCTGTTTCCTCTTGAAGAAGCAGTCCAAGGACATCTTTACCAAGGTCAGCGGTTACATTCTTTTTTATGTCCTTGACGTTGGATTTAAGAGGTGAGTCTGTTTCATTAGACTCACCTTTTTCCACTAACTCAATTAGTGGATCCCCTTCTACCAAAGTAATTTCTTGAAATCTTTCTTCTGTGATGTTAATGGTTTTGCCTACTGGTTGGATGACCTTGTTTTGTTTATCAAGGAAACTCCTTAATACTTTAACCGTAACCATTTAGCTTTCGCCCCCTTAAGCGTTCGCAGTGTCAGCTGCAAACGTCACATCTGTTGCAGACGGTGGTGTTTCTAAATCTTCTTGGCTAATGTTAATTGCAACAAATGCCTCTCCCATAACAGGACGGCCATCATATCGAGCAGTCCCACGGAATACCGTATTATCTTCGATAAATTGTACGTGTTCAGATTGCGCTAATTGCGCGCCTGCGCGCTCTGCTAATAAGTAAAGTGAGCCATACCCACCAACAACCACATTCTCAGGAATAAAGTCTAGAATTACTACATCCCCGCCAACGATAGGCATCGTGTTATTTTGTCCAGAAACAATGGCGCCTGCAGCGTTAATGGAAAGAGCCTTAGCTTGTAATGCTGCAAACGTATCTGAACTCATCGCCCAAAACTTTGAACCGTTGCTGTAATTAGCTTTTGCTTTTCCTAGCTTTAAAATCAAATCTTTATAAAAATCTACGTCCTTGGTTGCTGCTGGGTCAATTAGGAGAAGGTTAGACTCATGAAGATCTGTCCATTCTCTTTCATTTGTACCCCAGTATGAAGGCTCAGAAGTCTCAGCAAGACGAGTTACAATCCCCACTGGCATTTTAGTGCCTTTACCGTAAAGGATAGCTTTATCAACTGCTAAACCGATTGCTTGCCCTAGAATATCCATGATTTCATTGGCTAGCGAAATATCTGAGTCCTCTAACAGTGAGTTTGGAACAGCAATGTATCCACCTACTTTATACCCGTCCACTTCGATTTGATTGAAAGCAATGCTTAACTCATTAAGTTTACCAATCATTTCAGTCCAGATACCTTCTGGGATTGTTCCTACGATATTCTGTCTAGCTTTACCTGTCACAGGTTTTAAAGATACACGTGAAATTAACTTTGAGTAACGGTGTAAATTGTCACGTAATAAATCTAACATTACGTCTGGAATATTTAACTCCCCACCAGAAACAGATCTCTTTTCTTGCATAATGCCTCGAGCGCGTGTTAAGAATTCTTGAACCTCATCACGTTTGACTAGCTCTTCTGCTTGAGTACGTTGCATACCACCGAAAAATTTAAATCTTTTCATACTTCCGCCTCCTAATTTTTGTGTTCTTTCTTTCTCTTCTTCATTTTGCTTTGGTGTATTTTTAGGCTCTTTATTATTCAGCTGCTCAAGTTCGCCTTCTAACTCAGCAATTTCACCTTCAAGTTTGCTTTTCTTTTCATCAAACTCTGTTTTTTCTTCATCTAGCTTAGTAATACTTTCCTCAACTACTGCAATCTCCTCATCGGTCTTTGCCTCTTCGATAGCAGACTCAAGCTCAGCAGAACGGGTCTTAAAACCTTCCTCTTTTGTTAGTAGCTCCGTTAATAACGCACTTCTCTGTTCAATTTTTTTTGCCAACATGATTTGTTTTAATGCCATTGTTTTAACCTCTCCTTCAGATTGTGTTTTCTTTGTTCCAGTTGCCTTTGTTTATGCTGGGCTAATTCAGCCTTACGTGCTTGCACCCCTGTGTCAGCATAAGCTGGAAAGGTAACCACTGAAACTTCATGTAAATCTATAGCTTGGATTACCCACTTCACGCTGCCATCTTCACGGTGAATGGTTTCTTCTTTGGTAACATTAAAGCCAAAACTACATTGATCTACGTCACCGCGCTTCACACGTTCATATAAGTTGACCGCGTCAGAATCGTTAGGGTTAATCTTGATACTCCCCCAGAGACCTCTGCTGTCGATACGTAGTTCTAGGGTGCCTGCTTTGTTACGGCCAAGAACAAACCTGGTGTCATGATTGATTAGGGCGCGAATATCATTACTGAGTGTATTATCAAAAGCTCCCAAGGCTATTTCTTCAAATGCTCCTGGCCATAACTCTGTCTCAGAATTAAAAACTGCAAAATAACCTTCAATTACCATAGCCCCATCTTGTTCAGCTCTTGTTTTCAAATCTGTTACAACACTTCTAGTCTGCCGTTCTCCAAGTCTATCACTCAAATCTCTCACCGCCTTTCGTACCTCGTTACCTTCAAGAAACAGATTTTTATCGTCTAAATAGTAGTTTGCAAACACTTTCCGACAGTCATTGCCGTATTTCTCAATGGTTTCAGGTATGTTCTCGTTAACAGCATCGAAAGTAAGCCCTTCATTTTCACACCACTCCACCGCCTGTTCGAGCAACTCTCCACTTCTACAGGTCCAAAGGATAATTTTGTCCCCAGCTTCTTTGAGGTCTTTTACAAAATCAATAGTTTCCTGAATAGGGCTGCCTATGTCCGGGTATCTATTCACACAAAGAGTTCCATCAAAATCGATAGCGTAGATTTTACTCATCCTTATCACCGCCATTCAATTTCTTTTGGTCCCCAATCATGCCCGCTGGAATGTAATTTTCGAGTATGACTCGTTCAGATAATCCTTCTCTTGGAGACATTCCAATCCAATCTCTAACTTCGTTACCATCCATAATCCCTCGTACATATAAGTTAGAGCCTACATCCGCTAGTTCTTTAAGGTCGTAAGCATAAAGGGAACGTGGGTTAAATTTAAAATACATTTCTGAGGAATAAAGAAGCTTTCTAGTAAGCTCTTGCTCCATTCCTTTGGCGATAGGTAGCAGCGTTGACTTAATAAAATTGTTATATTCATCTTTATTGAAGTCTCCAACCCCAACAAAAAATGGCGGCACTCCTATGATGCTCGCCACCGTTCTTTTATCAAGTTGTACGGAATCATTTAACGCTAAATCATTAAGCGATAATGGTTTCACCTGCTCGACTTTGACAAGATCCGCTGGGATAACCCAGGGTTTGCCACCGCCTGTCTCTGAAATGTATTTCTTTAAGATTTCATCTCGCCCTTCTTCACTTGCTAACTCCTCTGTCATGGCGTCAACTGCAACGATAATAGAAGGCTTCCACTTATCAGACATAAAGCTATTTTTAGTTTTAGTAGCTTGCTTTAAGTTGTTAGCAACATCTTTCAAGACTACTTGAAAGCCTTGTCCGATATACGGCCTTTCAGGGTCAGGGTTAATGGTAAAATGCAAGACTTCGTCGTAGCTGTATCTATGTCCTCGATACACGACCTCGTAAGCATCTTCTGTATCAAAAAAGCTAACCCCTGAAGGTTTGAGTGGTACCAGGTCGTCAATTAACCCGCCTTTTATTTTAGGGTGGACAACGCTATTCCCCTTTCCATCTAAGAGCATGGTGTAGACGATATTGTAAACCCAAGCTTTCCTTGTCATTAACCGGTACGGGTTAACGTCAATTTTACGAGCTAGTGCATTTCTTACTCTTATGTCACCATCGTCAGTATTCTCCATAAGATGGATGGTCATTGTACTAATAAGCTCTGCAATCTTGTGTACGGCTGTTCTTATTTCAGGGTTATTCGAAAGTCGAGTGTATCCAGAAACTGAAATGGATGTATCATCTCCACCCATAAATAGCCCAATACTTGATCGTGTTTGCGGTTCCGACCTGATTTTACTCTTATTTCTGTTTTTCCTAGCCACCGTATCAACCCCCTTTCAACCATTGGTTCGCACTTGTTGATTTCTCTATATTTTCAAGCATTCGAATAGCCCCGAAAACAGACGCGTCAAATATGTCAATGCGATGTTCAGGCATGACTTTTTCGTACTGAATCATATCATCTGTTTTCTCAATAGCTGAGACGTTTTGAACACAATATTCAAATGCTTGGGAATGTAAATAATAAAATTGTCCGTCTTTTGTCTTCTTCTCAATCCTTCTAAACCCCTCAGACTTTTTATAGAAGTACTGGGGTTGGTCTACCATGGAAAAGCCTTTCTTTTTCATCTCTACGAAAAACTCACGACTAAACTTTCTATCAAATCCTACCTGTTTTATCTTGAAGCCCATATTCTTCATACGGATGAACCAATTCACAATATCTGAATGGTTTACTGTTGCTGTATTACACATATCGAGCCAGCCATCATCTTTCCATCCAAACAACGGGATGTTATCTTCTTCGGCCTTTCTAGTCGCCGCTACGATTGGGAACCATGCGTGTGTGATTGCTATGTCTACTCCTTTATAATTCCCGTATAAAGCAGCTGCCGTTAAGTCATGCATTTTAGAAAGGTCGGCCCCGCCATACCAATCTATTTTCAACTTTACTAAATCTTTCAATGTCCACGTGTATTTACGATCAGACAGCTTAAATTCATCGATGTTGAAATAAGCTTTCATAGCTGACGTATAAATGTTTAATGATTTGGCTAAAAAATCTTTTCTTTGTTGTGGATCGTTTTGGGCCTGAAGAGCATCATTAATCATGTCTTCCGCACGAATCGTCACACCGTAATTTGGGTTGGCTTTCTCATGTTGAACAGGGTCTGTATATTCGACGTTACCTTTGTCATCTTCGTCAGCTTTCGCGATATAAACGAAATATGCTTCGTCACTAACTACCCCGTCCAATATTTTTTTACAATACTGCAAACGCTGAAAACAAAAACTCGTCATATCGTCCCCAGCTGTTGTAATCCCAATCATTAACTTGTTTGTGTAAGCCTTCATTGCTTCCTTGATGATGTTGTATTGCTTCGGTGTTTTATAGGCGTGCAACTCATCGGCGATAGCTACGTTACAGTTGAGCGAGTCTTGGGCATCCGGGTTAGCTGCTAAAGCTTCGATGTATAATGAACCATCCCCTAAATCACCTTCGATGAAGTGGCCATGGTTATTATCTAAAATCCTAAAATTACCCGCTTCACCCATTTGATTTAAGTTAAAGTTAATAAAGTTGAAACTTTGTAACGATTGTTTTAACGCTGCCCCAACGATGTAGATTTTTGAGCCGGATTTTCTCTCCAGTAAAGCTAGCGCCCAAGAAAGAGCAGCTACGAATCTTGTCTTTCCATTTTTACGAGGAAGGAATATGAAAGCTTCTTTGTATTTACGGATAATAGATCCCCGTTGGAAAAAACCTAATAGGTTGTAAATCACAAATTTTTGCCACGGCTCCAATAAAAAAGGCTCTCCACGTAATGGAGTGCCGTCCAACCTTTCGCCCTGGTCATGGACAAAGGTTTTTTCAATTATTTGAATAACAAATTCTGCGTCCTTTGGATCGAAATCATACTGTTTATTATTCAGGTCACTTAAGAACCGTTCACAGGATTGGATTATCTCCCTGCCTGCGATTTTTTCTTTATTAACGATACTGGTAGCATACTCCATTACCACTTTGTAGTTTTTGTGTTTCATTCTAATTTGCTCAACATCCCTGCGAGTTTAGATTTTTGTTCAGTCTCTATGGTAACCGTCTCAAATGATTTAGGGTTCAGGCAAAGGCGGTCGGAGTATGCCAAAATGTCCTTTCTTAACGTCTCTAGGGTTGCAACAATCGGTGATTTTTTTGCACCGCCTGCAGCCGTAAAAGATTCGTATTGATAGCCGCCTTCTTCAAACTCATAATTCAGCCTAAAATATTGGTGAACCAATTCAGAATATATGTCAATCATGCGATTATACTGAGTTTTATGCGTACCGAGTTCTTTCATGTCCGCAATCGTTCGACGTTTGATTGTTTCCTTAGATGGGACTTTTGCCACCGCCTCCACCTCCTAAAAAAAATATTTTCGACGTACTCGGAGTCACAAAAAATTCCAACTCCAACGGTTCTTAGGGTTTATATTTTTAAATCTTAGGTAGGGGGGATTAACTTATCTGCTAATCTATCCATCCACTCTTTACCTTTATCCGTAAACCCTCTATCAAATCGATTATGCATTTTCTCATGACATCTATTACATAAACTAATAAGATTATCGTTATTGAATGCAAGCTTCGGATGTGTCTCCATTGGATACACATGGTGAACCATATCAGCCTGTGTAGCTTTACCATACCTTCTACACTCTCTGCATTGATACTCGTCTCTCTTCAAGATTGCGATTCGTTTGCTTCTCCATTTCGTTGAGGTGTAGAACTTATTAACCTTCTTACCTTCGTAGGGTCCTTTCCTCTTAAAGCTCCCCTGTGGTTTCCTTACATCTTTTCTGTACCAATCGTCAATTACCTTAAAGACCTTTTCTTTATCCGTTCGATTGCTTTCCTCTAATCGCCTCAAACATTCTTCTTTAGGTGTATCTATCTTCACATACTCAACATCAGCGCATCTTAACAAATTCTTTAATTCGTCTGTTACGAAGGTTGTTATGATGTAAGCTGTATCTATTTTAGTTTCAGTTTGTAACCTAACTAAAATTAGATTGCGAATGTCTACGACGTAAGCAACAAGATTTAAGTTAGCCGTTTGATAAGGTAGTCCAGTAAGACAGGCCATGATGTCGTCAAAATCAAAAGTCAGGTCATTATCTTTCCTATGCTTTTTGACAAAGGTCGTCTTACCGCTAAGAGGTGGCCCCCACACAACTTTCACTTTGGTCCCCACTTACTTCCTCCTCATGGCTCCGCCTTTACCCCGGCAAAACCTATCGCGATTCATCCCCATTAGATCCGCCCAATTTACTTTTTCTTTCTTCTTTTTGGGTTTAGGTTGCTGGGGTTTTGGCTTACTTTTTCTCATAGAGTTCATCTGGTCTCGTTGTTCGTTGCTAAGATGATCAGATAGTTTCATAGAATCACCTTCTCCCATAAAAATAAAAAAGAACACCTGGTATTCCAGCTGTCTATACGCGTTCATATTCTAATCGTTCTGCGACATTCTCTACTTGCTTGTCTGCAAATCTATATCAGGAATGATAGATTCCGGTCGGAACAACACACGGTAATGGAATGGGTCTGCATATGATGCATCGGTTTGTTCTACGAAAAAACTAACATTGTCACTTAATCCGAGATAATGTTTCTTGTATGAATCATCGCCCACTTTACAAGTTACGCTCAACCTACCTTCTTTATCGTTATTCCCGATTGAACATAGGCCTTCAATGGTAAGGAGATATTTGTCGGTTATACCGTTAAAAAAGACCACTCTTCTCTGTATCTCAAATGAATCAGCAGATTTTGAAAGGTTATGTGACACGGTATCCGCTTCCGTACATCCCACCAAAATAATCGCCATAATACTTACAAGAATTATTACGAATTTCTTTTTCATTTTTACCAACCCTTCGATTTTATTTGTTACGCATATACCTCTTTATAGCAAGTTACTTCACTCGGTATCGTTTCTGGGTATTTCTTTTTGATATACCTCATTGCCTTTTCCTTAATGCTACTGTCAGGTTTTGATGTAAGATACGTGTACGTTGGATAGTCCAGTAGTTGTTGAACCATATAGGCACTCGTATTTAATAAAATAGCGATATCATTTTCCTGCAATACATTGGAATAGTGCCGGGATAAATAACGTATCTTACCGAAGTCCTTTATCGGTATTTCCTTATGATTGATGATTTTTTCCTTCTTTTTTCGTTCCTCTGTAGGCTTTGAAGCATAATCGACGATGATTTCGTTTTGGTATAAGTGGGATTTAATTAACCCTTGTCCTCTACGCAATATTCTTTTAAGCTTTGCCTCTTGAATTTTATATTCTTTCGATAAGTCACCCAGTTCTTTTGCAGTAAATAAATAATCCATATTTATTTTTTTCAAAAGATTGGACTCTTCGAATAATGCTTCTTCTGCAATTTGTTTAATTTCAAAATAAAGTAGGCTGTCTTCATCCGCTAAAGTATTTTCAATACTACCTTCTCCATTATCAAAGAGTTCACTATTCAAGCTAGTCGTCTTCTTAGATCTATTAGCACCTTTTTTAAAATAAACGCGATAAATTTCTGTTTTTACGTGATAAAAAGCTAGACCCTTGAAGTCCTCTTCACGATTCAACTCGTATTTATTTATGGCATGGACTAATCCTAAATACCCCCAACCTTTGACGTCATCTATATCGAGGTCTAAATACCGATATCTATAGGCGTAATAATTTACAACAAATTCGTATTTGGTTACTAATTCTGTTTTTTCATCTTCAGATAAAGGCATGAAAGATTTATTCTGCTTGGGCATCTCTTTCACCCCCACTCTCTTTTTTACCCATAAATCGATTAAAGCCTTCTACTGCAGCTTGCTTTTTCTCTTCGTTCAGATGTTGTCCAGGTGCTAACGGCGGTGTAGTCGCAGCCTGTTCAGGTGTCCATCCAAGTAGATTGGTTCTTTGGATGTAAGTTGTATACTTAATGCCATTTTTTAAAGCTAACTCAATCCACTCTTGGTCATCACGTTTTTTACGAAGTTCATTTGTTGGGATCGTTGCAGCCTCTTCCATACTAAACCCTATTTCAACCCTGTGTTTAAAAGTTTGTGGGTGAATGTTATTCTTTTTAGCTAATGCGAGATACTCTTTGTACCCATCAAGTTGTTCTAAGTCATTTTTTCTAACTGGTTTTGTTATTGCCTCTTGAACAGTCCATCCATGTTTGTAAACCCTCGCTTCTAATGCGGTATCTGGAATTCCATTTTCCCTTGCTATTTCTCGGTGGTGCGGTGTAATTCTAAACAAATACTTAGGGTTATTGGGGTTTTTTAAGGCTAGTTCATTTGTAACCTCGATTAAGGCTAAGCTTTCTTCTTTAGCCCGTTTAACGCACTCTTCATTAGGGGTTACTGGCGTTGTGGCCGCTTCTTCTAAAGACATAAATTTTTCATTTACACGCCACCAAAAACCTTTAGCGGATAGCCCGTTCTTTCTAGCTATCTTACACCAATGCCTATACTCGTCACTTTGTCTTCTCAAAGGAGTAGTAGCAGCCTTTTCAGGTGACCAATGATAGCTACGAATTCTTTCTAGAAAAATACTTCGGCTAATCCCGTTCTTCTCAGCTACCGGATACCACTTCGTAATACTCTTTGGCTTTGGTTTTCTGACAGGTTCTGTTGCAGCTCTCTCAGGATCCCAACCCCGTTGGACTCTTTGAAAGAAATTCTTATAGTTAATTCCATTTTTGTTTGCTAACTCAATCCAGTGTTGATTTTGTTCAGATTGTTTAAACGGTTTATGTATTTCAATGGGAGTGGTGGCCGCTTTTTCTGGAGACCATCCTTGTTCTTTAATCCTGCTCATAAATTGCTTACGTGTTATTCCATTTTCTTCTGCAATTCTTATCCAGTAATCCATTTAAGCGCCACCTCCTCTAAAGTTTTTTAGGTAAAGCCTGCTAGAGGGTTCGAACCTCAATCTGTGTACCACTTACACGTAGTAGGCATGAAAATATAAATATACACACAGAAAAACGCCCATCACTCGGAAGAAATCGGCGCAAATCAGAACTAGGGACCAACCAAGAGAAACCATCACGAGATACAGTCTATGAATTTAAGTGATGGACGCCTCCTGTGTGTATAAAAAAAAGCCGGACCTTCTAACCCTTCGCTTGGTCCAGCTGGTTGTGTCATATTGTGGTATGACAGCAGCGTTTTTTATTGTAAGGTTCGACCACAACTCGCCTTACGGGTTTTCGCCTATCTTATTTACTACCTAGGATTTAGCTTCGTACCGCGTATTACAAAGCCGTAACTAAAATAGACTATGTGCATCTCTCGCCAGCCTCTTCATGCACTTGACTTCCCCTATATTCAGAAGCACCCCCAAAAACTTTAAAACGGCAATAAAAAACACCCTCATAGAGTTAGTGCTTGTCCACTAACACGTTCCAGAGAGTGCTTTTAAAAAAGATTATGTGGTTACGTACAATTATTTCACACTATCATAGTAACACGGTCAAAGTGCCCTGTGAAGTGCCCTACTTTTGCTATGTGTGTAATTGCAACCCGTCTACCCCAAACATCAACACCGCCAAGGTTTCGCAAGCTTTATCGATGTCTTTATAAACGGTTCTTAAATGCAGAAAGTGCCTTTCCGCAACTTCTTTTGCAGTGAATTTTTCTTTAGAGACGTACATGTCATACACTATTTCATACCGTCTATTCTCTTCTGTATTATTTGATTTTTCACACATAAATTTATACACTTCAAGCATTTTGTTCATGTATTTAACCATGGTCAAGGTATGTTCTTTAGACCTTTTTATACTCTTAATCGCAAATTCATCTGTATCGATATCGTCCAGTTCTAACTTCTCATCAAGAATTGCGATATCTTGTTCAACATCTTCACAATGCTTTACGAAAGAACGGTAATTTCTCAGTAATAATTTAATGTTTCTCAACCTTCGGTCATACTTCCTTTTCTCTTGTTCCTTTTTTTGTTGCTCCAGGTGTTCAAGCGCTGTTCTTACGGCTACTTCTGTAATGACCTCTAAGTCCTTTGGGCTTAACTTTAGCATGACGCACTCACCTCTATTCATCTTTAATTCTTTCAATTCTCGCTTTTACAGCCTGCATAAGTGCTTCTTGGCCATCAGCTTTCCTGTCTAAAGCCGCAACAGCTTCCTCGTCCATCGTTCCTTCTGCTACTAACCGTAACACAACAATGCTTTGCCTTTGTCCCTGTCTGTGTACCCTCGCATTAGCCTGTTGGTCCTCTTCTAGGCTCCAAATTTGGTCATACCATACAACGGTTTGACAGTTAGATTCTTGAAGATTTAATCCATGTCCGGCACTTTTCGGATGGAGTAGTAGCAAAGGGATTTCGTTATTGTTCCAAGCTCGAATATCCTCGTTACCGTCTTTTCCTTTTCGCAATATCCTTGCTTCTGGAAAACGGTTCTGAATTCTTTGTAAGGAGTGCTTAAAGTTATAGAACACCATCACAGGTTTTCCATTTGCTGCTTCAATGGTGTCCTCAAGTGAATCAAGTTTAGCTTCATGGATCTCTTTCACTCCACGATCCTCGTCATACACAGCTCCAGAAGCCATCTGTAAAAGTTTATTTGAAAGTACAGCTGCTGTTGTAGCAACAACGTCTGAATCTTGGTATTCAAGTAAAAGTTCTTTCTCCAACTTTTTGTAAAGAGACTGCGCTTTGTCATTTAGCTTTATTGTTACAGTTCGGTCAATCCTAGGTGGAAGGTCAAGCCAGTCTTCTGCTTTCATACTTACAGCTATGTCGGATATCGCTTCGTAAATCCTATCTTCAGCTTCTTTCTTTTGGTGCCATTTATAAACAATATGGCCGTCACGTTCTCCCGGTACAAAGAACCGATCACGGTACCCCGTTATGGTTTTTCCTAACCTTTGTCCTTGGTCAAGTAAATATATTTGTGGCCATAAATCTATTAAACTGTTAGGTGCTGGGGTACCAGTAAGCCCTATTATTCTTTTAATCATCGGTCTTACTCTCCGTAATGCTCGAAAGCGTTTGGACTGATGGTTTTTAAAACTGGAAAGCTCATCGATTACAACCGTATCAAAATCCCATTTTGTACCGAGTTCAGTCACTAGCCAAACGACGTTTTCACGATTGATTACGTATATATCCGCCTCATCTTTCAACGCTTTTCTTCTTTGTGCTGCACTGCCTAATATTTTTGAAACTCTAAGATGGCTTAGGTGGTCCCATTTTTCTATTTCTCTCGCCCAAGTGTCATCTGCCACTCGAAGCGGGGCTATCACTAGCACTCGTCCTGCTTCAAAATAGTCATTCAGTAAAAGGTCTACAGCTGTGAGTGTAGATACGGTTTTACCAAGTCCCATTTCTAACAGAAGCGCAATAGCGGGTGTATCAATTATCCTCTGTGTCGCGTATTCTTGATATTGGTGTGGTTTATACTTCAACCTTACTTCACCTCCGCTATGAAGCTATCTATATCTTCCTTGCAATCTATTTTATAAACTTTATGTCCTAATTGTTTAAGAGTCTTAAACCATTTCCGCTGCAACGGTGATAGTGGCTTACCAGGTGCTTTCATCTCGACATACACCGTGTGGCCATTTGGAAGAATAACGATTCGGTCGGGTACTCCTCGATTGCCGGGTGACACCCACTTAGGCGCTTGCCCACCGATCCGTTTTACTTCTCTCACCAAGTGTTGTTCAATTTTTGACTCTCTCATAACTCACCGCCTAAATATTGGGTTTACGTGATTGCCACCTCGCGCACGTACTACATGTATTACGTGTTAGCATACGGGCGCTCTTATTACATATACGTCTATTTATATGCTATTTATATATTTATTCTTAATATGATAATTAAGGCAACACTAGCAACATACTATTGAAACCTTTGCCGTATAAGAGTTTATTGAGTTTCCGTTAATGGCAACGGTACGGAAACAACGTCAACATTAACGGCAACTCTTGGCAACTGGTCGGCAACCACATTAAGGCAACAAACTACTCATGGTTAACAGCCCATTTTTCTTCTATACTTACTTCTCTTTCAAATACTCTTTGAACGCCATAACCAGGTACTCTTGCTTTGCCTTTTCGCTCACTCCACCCAGGTACGCGTCTTAAGATGTCCATAACTTCTTTCGAGTCCCAGGGCTTTAAATCCCCTCTTTTTTTACCAAAGCACTCTACCCATATTTGGGCTACACAGACACGAACCCTTAAATCGTCAGTAGCTCTGCCCATATCATCCTCAATGGGCGTATCCAACCATTCCTGAATAATGCCTTCTCTTGAATCGACTTCCATATGTGAAGCTTGCTGCTTCTCTGCTTCTATTCTGGCTTCATTATCAAGTTGTAGGGACTCTCCCGCCTTAAACCACGTCAGAACCTCTGCCCATATCTGCCCTACCACTTCGTCGGTTAAATGCTCCCAATGGCTGTGTTTAGCACTTTCAGGTTCAATTTCGACGGGCCAAAAACGTCTATTCCCTGTTGAATCCCTAAGAAAATCTCTTGTATTCGTCGTACCAAAAAAGACGCATTTACGTGGAAAATCAGATACTTGTCTGTCATAAGCCACACGGTACCGGTCTTCTGTTTTCGATAAGAATGCCTTAACCTCTTCAACCTCTGATTTCTTTAATGCAGATAGTTCTCCGATTTCAAAAATCCATCCAGCTTGCAAATGTTCTCCGGCTTCTTTATTTTCAAAAGTTCTTAAGGAGTCACTAAACCATTCACGACCAAGTTTAGCTAGCAAACTACTTTTACCAGCACCTTGAGGCCCTACTATAACTAGCATTTCGTCAAACTTGCAACCAGGCACATACAGCCGGTTAATCGCTGCTAATAACGTTTTCCGGGTAGCTTGTTTAACATAGTGCGTATCTTCAGCACCGAGATAGTCAATAAACAGCCGTTCTGCTCGCTCTTGGCCATCCCAATTTACACTTTCAACATAATTCTTAATCGGATGGAAAGCGTTCATATGGACAACTTCCGTAAAAGCATTTTGTATCGTCTTTGCACTATTTATTTTGTAAGTCTTTGCAAACCAATGCTGGAGACGTTTATCATCCGCGGCAAGCCAAGGTTCATATGAACGACTAGGGCGTTCTTTACCTCTCCACGGCAACGGTTTGCATATGACCTCTGTATTTCCAAAAGCGTCATATGCAAGGACATCCTTCCAAATATCATTAGTTAGGAACAATTCAACATTATTTGCCGTTGGTAAAGGTAAACCTGTTTTTGGGTGCGTATCTAATTTATCTTGCCAAGCATCGGGATCAACGTCCTCGTCTTCATCTGAGTAATCCATCCCTGCAAAATCGTCATTTAGCTCAGCTAGCTTCTCGCGTTTTACTTTCTTATCTTTTGAAGCAAAAGCGAGCATAGCCGTATAGCTAGGTAATTTAGTAATATTCGTTTTTTCACTTGCTCTGTCATCTAGTTTTCCAAACTTGTGGATCCTAATAAGGTCAAAGGAATTAACCTCCATACCGCTAATCGGGTCACTTTCATGGTGACTATAAGCGAATGTATCCTCATCATAAATAACTAATCCACCGTAACTACTTGCACCTATATGGGTATACCTCGTTAAGCTGTCGTCCACCGGTTCATATGCGTCAGATAAAAACTCAGCAATAGCCTCACTAATCGAGTAACATCTACAAAATGTTCCTACTAACCCTTGTTTTGACCTCGGGTCCTCCATCTTATTAGCCGTTTGCCGTTGTACTTTGTCGTCTTTATGTCTTGGCCATTGAAGTGGATCCTTCCAATCCTCATATTCATTTAATAACTCCTCAACTGAAACAAGGTCACCTTCATTTTCAATAAAAACGTGTTCCGCATCCTTACTACAACTTGGAAGATACATGAGGCGGTGAACGTGAAAGGTCGTTTTATCGAAATACTCCATACCAATCTGTTCAGCAAGTTTCCGGCTTACGGCTGCGTATTCATCGGGGTTCATAGTGCGACTCGTTGGCACAATCAACCTGTATTTTGGTTTATCAGGTCTATGGCTATGGGTGGAGTAAATCACGTAAGCAGATCCACCCAGAACGAGTTCGACAGCGAATAAGAAATCTAGGTCATGGGGGTGATCAGCATCTAACGTAATTAGGCTTCTGGTATCTACGTTTTCTTTTTTTCGTCTACCCCCGCGGACCAATCCACCTACATAGGCAGGACCGTCTTTCACTTTCCCTCGAGCGATATTATGCATTTTGTCATATTGCGCCATGGTCTCTTTTGTCCGACGAATCTTTTTTAATCGTTCTACAAATTCTTCCCATGTAAGGTATTCTGTTTTCCAGTTTGTATCGGCGCGGTGTTTCCCAAAACTGATGTCTAATTCGATATCATGCACCCTTACGCCACCTCCTCACTTACTCGAGTAAATCTAATCCTTTTGATAAAAATCACATTCAAAGCCTGCAGCATCTAACGGTAGCCCTGGTGCCCAATCAATAGGAGCGCTCATAACAGCGGCTACGTGTTCAACTGACCCAGTACCTATTGGTACATCTAGAACAACCTCATCATGTACGTGCATGGCTGTTTTATATCCTTCTTTATCTACTCTCACTAAACTTTCTGCTAAACAATCACGTGCAATTGCTTGTACAAGGTTCTCGACTAATCGACCGCCATAAGTGCGGTTACTTACCCATTTTTTCGTTTGTTGGTCCATACCATCAAAAACAAGACCGTCTTTATTGAATTTAGTATCCGGTTTAACCCTTGGATTAACATAAGCTAAACTACGGCCACTTGGTAAATCAGCAAACAACATATTAGACTGATATCGGTACCGCACACCGTGTGCTAATTTAACCGTTGTTTTCTCTCGTACTGCCGTAACGGCTGCTTCTTCTGCAGCATACCAAAGCTTCACGATATTTCGATTGGCGCGTCTCCATTGTTTTACAAGCATAGGTAGCTCCTCTTCTGGAATGCCACTTTGTAGCGCCCCCATTTGAATGAGGGCGTTTGGCCCACCTTGATACCCACAAGCGAGCGTTGCAACCTTCCCCTTAGCACGTAATTCATAATTTTCATGGCCTTTTTTAATCGACTCGAATGGCACTTTAAACATTTGTGCAGCTGTTGCTTCATATATCTTTCCATGCCCTTTAAACACGTCTAATACCCAGTGTTCATCTGCCAACCACGCGATAACTCGTGCCTCGATTGCTGCAAAGTCAGATACAATAAACCGGCACCCTTTAGACGGGATAAACGCTGTACGAATCAACTGACTAAGTACGAAAGGTGGGGCGCCGTATAACATTTCTAGTAAATCAAAATCTCCATTTCTTAAAATCTCTCTTGCATTCTCTAAATCAGGGATTTTGTTCTGAGGTAGATTTTGAGTCTGTATTAAACGCCCTGCCCAACGCCATGTACGATTAGCACCGCAAAACTGTAGAATCCCTCTTGCTCTTTCATCTGAGCAAACTGAGCGCTCCATAGCTTTGTATTTGTCTACGCTGGTCTTAGACATTTCCCGGCGTAAATTTAAAACTCTAAGTACATCATCATTGGGTGCTTGTTCAAGTAGTGCCGGCATATGGTCCTTACCTAAACTATCCGCTTCTAACCCATTCTCAGATAACCAACCTTTTAACTGGTTTAAGCTATTCGGGTTGTCTAAACCTGTTAAATCTTTTGCCTCTTGCATGAGACGAGCTTCATATTCTGCATCACACTTGATAGCTTGTTGGAATAAGACGGGGTCTAGCCGTATGCCGAAGTCGTTAATACGTTGGTCCAGCGCCCATAACTCCCATTCTTGGATAGGGACGGAATGCCATTCAAGTTTTCTCCTAACTTCCCTCTCAACCACAACATCTTGAAGGTTATAATCTTTATACTGCTCCCATTTCTCAGGGTCATGGTGTGGGTAGTTCCGTGTCCTACCCCCATTTACTTTGGTAGGTTTGCACGGAACACTGAAATACTTAATTAGATTTTTACCTCTAGCGTCTTTGGCCACATCAAGATTTAACACTTTGGCCACTCCGTCTAGATTATTAGGTAACCCCATCGCTAAAGCATGAACAGCAGTACACCGCCATTGCCTTGGGTCACACTCAATGTTGAAATGTTTCGTTATACAAGTTCGTTCAAAATTAGCATTAAATGCAGTTTTTAATACATTTGGTTCCGTTAAGTCTTGCGCAACCTTCTCCGGTAAATCTTCGAAGGCAGTTAAATCAATAACCTGTACTGGGTCATCATCATAGGCGTATGCGAATAACAGTATTTCAAAATCTTCTGCTTCTACATATCGATACGCTCCACTCTTTATTAGGTCGATACTCGAATAAGTTTCAAGGTCGATCTGCAGAACAGTCATAGCAATCCTCCCAACTAGGCGATTTTATTAAGCTTTTCTTAGAAACATAACTATTAAATAAAGTAGTAATATTAGAAACAAGTAAACCATTAAACTATTAACCCCTTACGCTGTTTGTATTACTTTTTCTTTTTTAGATTTCTTGGCCAACTTCTCAGCCTTAAAATGATCAATGAATTTTTCTACCTGCTTGGTAGGTGCTACATTTTTATTGCCGTAAGCCTGCGTAATGGTGTTATTTTTAATTTCTATCGTGTAGAAAGGCTTGTCCGGCATATTAAGTTTTCGAATGAAAAATAAGTTTGTTTCTCCATTTGCATACCGTTTAGCATATCCACCAACGCAGTGGTTAAGTGCGTTTCCTTCTTCAATCAATTCCAATGTTGATTTAGCAGGTCTAATTAACAAACCTTTAAATGTGAAGGTCAGAGCCTCTAAAACCTTGAGACGCTCTTCAATTTTTTTATTTAACTCCTGGTCTTCCTTATACTTCACCCTTTTAATCGTTTCCTGGTGTGCTTTGTATAGATTAGTAGGGTATAGAATACCTTCTTGGTTCAAATCCATTTCAAGTTTTCTGCAATCCGCTAAGTAGTCCTTCCATGTTGTTAATACATCTTGTGGACGGCTAAACTGTTTCTTAGATTTACCGTAATATTGTTTCTTCATATAGTGGTAAATTTGTCCTATCGTTGCGTACCGTTGAAGTTTTTGCAGTTCCTCGTAGTAATAGTTCGGTATCATTGTATTTAACTGATATGCTTCGCCCATCGAAATGTTAGAGCCATCTCTTTTAGATTGCTGGAAGAGATGTAGCATAAAGGCGTCAACTGAGTAGTTCATCTCCCTTAAATCTTTGATGGTTTTGAGTTCTTGTTTTGTAACTTTCAACACTTTGTGTAATGTTTTCCCTCTCCAGTTAATCGAACGATACATTTGTAAGCCCACTAATTTGTCATTAACGAGGTTCGAAAGCCCTAACTTAGTTAGATACTCAATGCATGGGTATTTAGCGTATAGGGCAAAGAATTTAACCATATCCTCATGGTAAAAGTGTTCCCATTGGCTGTATTGAAACATAGTACCTTTTACAGCGCTTGCGATACTGCCCCTAGAATAATGGCTTCTTTTGTGCTGCATAACACTGTTGCTAATTGAGAATACGGATTTCCTTTCTTTCCACCCGCCGCCCCATGAAGGTTCAATCATTCTACACTCTCCCGGCTTGAAGAAGTACATCACTTGTACACTAAAATCTGTTTGTACATTATGGTAACCGCCACTGTAATCGCGCCTTACATACAACCCTCGAGCTGTAATAGCTTCCGGGTCAATTAGTGACTTTTCATACCAAACAAGGTACGCATCGTCTGCAAGATACTTTCGTCCTCGTCCACTGTCTTTAACAGTGCATTCAGACTCACAATGTTTGCAGTAGACTACTTTATTGTGTTTATAGTTATCTGTGAGATAGTGTCTTTTACAATGTGTACAATACCCCCATTGCCTCTTTGCACCATCACGTTTAGTAAAGATGTAACGGCTCCTTCTAAGCACTTGGTCAATGACGTAATCATTGAGTTCTTTGCTAATTTTAGTAGGTAAATGCGCGAAAAACTCTTTCTCTTGTAATTCAGTAAGCTTCACAACACGCTCCCCCTTACTTGAGTAAATCCTCAAACTCGAAGTCAAGTTCTTTTTCAGTAACAGGTTTAGCTACCTCTTTTTCTCCAATGCCAAAATATTTAAGAACGATATCAAACCCCTCTTGATCTGTTAATACTGCGACATTCCCAACCTTCTTTTTAGAAGCTTCTGCGCGCATTACCTCAAGGCTTTTTGCAATCGACTTATCTTTGGCCAAAACTTTCTCTGAGCTGTCAGGATCCTCTTCTAGGTGTTGAAGAAGAAAATTACCCACCACTTGAATGTAAGAATTGCTGGCGTTCTTTTTCATCTCTTCTCTGATTTTTTCAGTTGCTGCCATGATATCGTTTTCCTCCATCCTCGTTTTAGTAGATTGTGGATTTCATAATTTCGTAGAGGCTCGTGGATTACTCGTAGCTTCCTATTTTCATAGCGATATAGAGTCGTCCACTTAGCCCCTTTTTTCGTTCTCATTCATCAGAACCTCTAAATTTGTCCTGTAATTCCTCTAATGTAAGTTGATAGAGGTCACGACCGTCATGGTGTTTATACACGCCCATTTCAAGTAACCGCTCGATTAATTCATTCTTTTTTGCTTCTACCGCAACCACCAACATACTCGCTTGATTCATAGACTAACGACCTCCTTACTTAAGTAACTCTTCAAAATCTGGTTCGCTTTCTTCTGCAATGATTATTGCTTCTGGGATACCCACAATGCCGTTCAAATTCTCACTGATGTCATAAAGAGCGAGGTTTCCCGAAGCAACTTTACTTGTGTAGTTGAGTATAAATTCACCTTTATAGACTTCACACCCCAGTTGGAAACCATCTAACTTCTTAAGCATTTTCTCGTACAATTTATAGTTGATTACAATCCCGCCGACACTGACAGGTAACATATGCGTAATAGAAAAACGTTGGGAAAATTCGTCGCGTTCTGCTGATTTTTGCTTGATTTTCTCTTCAAGTTTTTGAACCTCTGATTTTTTACCTAATATTTCTAGGTCCACCTCGTCGGTTCTACCTTTTTTAGGGTGTTGCTTTTCGTAAGCCTTTAGCGCCTTCTTTCTATTTTTAAGGTCGTCCTTTAGGCCAGCTACATAATCCCGTTTAGATTTAATTAGTGATTGCAGTTCCTTCTTCACGTCTTCGAGTGAACCATTCACGATCTTTAACAACTCAATACCTCCTCACTGGTGAGATCAAAGTTTTTACTCGTTCATCTGGGTCAGTAATTAACATGGGAGACATACTACCAGCGAGTCTGAAATAAACCTTATCCACCTTTAAATCTTTGAAAACTAACAAACATTTATATAGATTAAAAACATTTAAAGAAATTGGATTAAAATCACTGCTAATTTTGCCTTTAAGTGTTAAAATGTAACTTTGATGGGGTGTTCCTAACACTTTATAAGTTAAATCATTATGCAACGTCCCTATTTGACCGATAGTGGCGTATGCAGCTTCTAGTGATTTAATGTGTCTAGCGAGATGGTTCATGTCCAGTTCAATCTCGCTGGAATAGTTCAGATTTATTAAATACTTTAGATTTGGGTACTTACCAACTATCTTCTTACCTGTTTTATGGTGTCTGATTACTGCTTCTTTAAGGTTGTGCGCTTTTGGAATGTATAAGAGTACATGGCTATCAGTCACCCCTATTGAGCCGTCCTCGTCGTAATAAATCCCTTCTAACTCCTTACGACCACCCTCTGTTAACACAAAATTTCTAGCGTGCTTAGTAACTAGCTCCAGCAATAGCTACACCCCTATTTTGGATTTTAACGATACGGTTAATAAATACTTGCTTCTTTCACTTCTAAAGCCCACTTGCGACCTTCCTTTGTATTTAACCAACTTTCAATCTTCTTTGTTTGGTTTACACGTGTAGCACCTGAAAGCTCTTTAAGTTCATTTAATGGTAAGTATTTATGACCTTTCCCATGGATTTTCACTTCATAAATACCCGAAGTTTTACCTTTTCTTTTGCTTGTCATATATGCGACACACTTAATTCTGTGGTCCTCAAGTACTTTCCACCCACATTTACAAGACCGTTCAAATACATTATCTTCAATAATCAAGGTCCCTTCTCCGTTACCGACTGCACTGCTGCCACAATCAGGGCAATTAGTGTACTTTTTCATTAACTCCAAAGATGTATCTAAGTTCATTTTCATCACCTTTCTATCAGATCTTTACTTCGCCCGGATAGTTCTTATTAAAAAGGGGACTCTACCGAATCCCCTCAATTTGCACTTAGTTCATGAAGTCCTCATCATCTTCCATGCCATCCACTTCAAAGTCCTCATCAGCGAACTCATCATTCACACTTGCTCGTCCACCTAAGAACTCTCCGTCTTGGACCTTAACAACATTGTTTAGACCAGCTGCGATACCTCGATTCCCTTTCGCATCGAATGGGTAGAGGTTAAGACTTACTTTTGCATAGCAACCGCTATAAACTTCTGTTGTATCCGTGATTTCTTGAAACTTCGTTTTCCCATCAGCGCCTTTACCAATCGGCTTTGCTACACCTGGTTTGTTTTTGCTCGTAGCATTTAAGAAGTAATGGCCAGCGTACGCTTCATCGTCTGGGCGCTCTTCATCACCATCACGTAGTGGGGTTTTGCAATTAGCAGGAATTTTACCTCCCCATTTACCTTTGCCGAGTTCTTTTGCAGCATCCGTAGCGGCTTTAATCTTACGCAACGTTTCTTTATCAGTTTTTGGAATTAAGATAGCGCAACTATACTTTTCGTCTCCACCGTCGATGGAATTTGGCTCAAAAACGTGTACATATGAAAGTCTTACTTTCCCTGTGATTACTTTTGTTGTATTGTTGTCAGTTGTCATTTGATTTTTCTCCTTTTTATTTGAGTTTTTTAATGGGCATTTCTTGTGAGGTCTATTAAAAATATCTGGGTATAGCCCTAATTTTTGATTGATGCCGCAATAATGTTGGTAGCTTACGTACCCCACTTTTTTAATCTTTATATGTTTGCAATCTCGACAAAGTAATTTAGTCAAAGATCTCGTCTCCAAAGTCACCTTCAACACTATTTAACTCGAGGCGAGTATCAGTTTCAGGAACTAATACAGGTTTACCGGGTGGCTTAAGAATTAATTTACCTAGCATTTTATTAAACTCTTTTTTGCCTATATTCTTTTCTAATGCGCTTATGCCAAGTAACTCTTGAGGCTTCAAGAATTTTTTAGGTTCCAACTGTTCGGCTTCGAAGATTTTAATAGCTTCTTCTTTATCCGTAATCGTCCTATTACTTCTACCTTCAACAAGTTTCCATTGAGGTATCAGATTACCTTTTAGTGCTTGATTGTGAGCATATTCTTCAACATCTTTAGCCCAGGCTTTTAGCTGCTCTGTGATAAATAGGATCGAACCTACCTCATCACTGGTGAGTAACGCTGGATCTTGAAACTCGTAGGCTAATGCTTCCATGTTAGCGTCAGCACGCGCTCGACAATTCCCCTTCACTTTGCACCAACGGCAGTGTTCCCCAGCTTTAAATTCCCCTTCACCATCAAAAGCCTGTTTAGCTAATGGTTTTACTTTGGTTTCAGCCCATTCGAGTAAATCCTCTACCAACATCGAGGCGGTGCTTACACTATCCAGTCTTGGCTGTATAATTGTCATTCGCACTTCGGTAATGTTGTATAGAAAGTTATAAGCTGACCAAGCACCTAAACCGTAAAGTTTCATTTGTGAATTACCTTCCGCACTGACAGGGACTCCCTTGCCATATTTCAAGTCGATAATTTCCATAACACCATCTGCGATCAGCACGACGTCACCTGTCCCATATCCTTCAGGAACCCATTCTGAGAAATCAAGTCTTTCCTCCAGTAAAGCTATAGCGTCTACTGATCTTGCTTTGGCTTCCATGAAGCGTTCACTAACAACTTCAACATACTCTTGAACTGCATTCTCCATTTCAGCGTTGTAGAACTCATTCTTTTTAATCTTCTTTAACTCACGGTCAAGTCTCTGACGTTCTTTTGAGTCACAGATCAAGATGCGCCTACGAAGATATACCTCTGATAGTTCATGGGCTACTGTACCCTCTTCTGCATACTCGCTACGCGATTCAGGTACGCTTTCTTCAAGCCTTGCACTTGGTGGGCAGCTCAACCATCTACTCGCCCCACTGGCTGATAAAAGGGCGTGTGCGCGTTCTGAATGCTGTACAGCACTCATCCTATAAATCCTCCAACCTTGCTAAGAACTCAACACGCTTGTCCTCTGGAACATCTGAGATGGATTTACTTTCAAACTCGTCAAGTAAAGCTTTAATTGCTTTTTTAGCTTCAGGAGATGTCGCCTTCTCTTGTGCCTTGGCGCGTAGATCCACAACACTTGGAACGTCATCCGTTGAAGGGTCTTCTTTTTTATTTGCTTCTTCTTGAGCTGCAATCCCTTTGTCGTAATCCTTCTTAGTGATTTCTTTGCAAAGTTCAAAGTCAGCGTCTGTTGGCACAAGGTCCCCTTTTTTAAATGCAAGGTAAGAGTCACTCTCTGGGTGATGGAAATATGAAGCTTTTGTAAATTTCTGCGGCTCTTCTTTATCTGCTTTTTCCTCTTGCTTATTATTTGAAGTTGGTTTTGTTTCGGTTTTATCTGAGTTGTCGGTCTCTACAAAAATCCCTCCGGTATTTGGAGTTAAAGTAGCAGCTAATTCTAAAATCGTGCTTGCTAATTCTTCTGCAGAATCAACATTGACTGAAACTGTAATTTTACTCATAAGTGCCTCCTAATTGTGATATAATATCGTTGTAAGGTTTTACACAGTCGTCTCTACCAAAGGCGACTTTTTTACTTTTCCTCTATCTCTATAACATCATCTACATCAAACTCGTCTACTTCTGCATTTCTCCCAGCTTCTAGCCAGTCAATAGCGTTTTCTAAATGCTCATTTTGTTCACGTTCTGATAAAGCATCAAACTCTTGCTCAGACATATTTAACTCAACTTGATACGATACTCGTAAACGAACTTCACCTGAAACGGTGATTTTCTTACCCATGTTCTCACCTGCCTTTCTTATGTATAGGTTCGTTGGCTCCCTTTGAGCGCTTTAAACTACGGTAGTTTTGCATTGACTGTCTACCAAACAGTGCATTGATTAACATGATGTTTTCACATCGCTCGAGCCACGACTAGAAAGTGAGGTGGGGGCCCTCCTTTCAATGTATTTGCCATGACTCCAACGACAAGAAAACTTGTCGCACTTTTGTTAAAATGATAAGCTTTAAGTATCAACGTCCAAATTGATATTCATAAGTTGTGATTATGAAGCGTGAACTGTTCCAGCAGTTTGCGCTTCTATTCGTTTTAATGGGTTATTCTCAGCTTGGAACCTAGCAAGTTCTTTTTCTAGTGTTTCTGCTATAACCGTGTACTGTTTTGCTAGTTTCAAATTTCCATTGTTTACTAGATTTTTAGCCTTCCAAACTACTGCCCAAGTCATTAGACGCATTCCCATTCCATCAAATTCAGAGCAATAGTGGCGCGACTTTATTTCTTCAAAAGCAAGATCGAATTGCTTTTGTTCAGCTTCATTTAGTGTTTTCCTAAAAAAGAACATTGAGTTGAACAGTTGTCCAATTTGCACATTGGTTAGTTTTAATAACGCAGGTGTAGCTAATTTCATAATTTTCTCTCCTTCGACATAGTTTTAGTTATTCGATTTCTTTCTACATAGTTCTAATAAGAGGGGTAACTTACCGACATCTTTCACCGGCAATCCTTTTAAGTCAGCACAAAATTTCGCCATTCGTTTCAAAAAAAGTTGAGGTATGGACCTCAATGATGTTCGAAAAGTAGTTAGTTTTAAACCTTATAACAGTCGTGAACTGCTTCTGCTATTTCCTTTAAAACTGGGTTGCCCTTTTCCCATTCATCCCTAAACCACTGCTTTCTTTCTTCTAAATCCATTGTTACGAGAGGCGAGTGGACTATCACTGTAGTGTTGCCTATTTTGTGTTCCTTCTTTGGTATCTCCATGCCCGCATTCCCCCTTGATACATCCTTATGCGAACGAGCATTATTAATTGCGGACATATTGCCATCACCCCCTAAATTAAATTAATTTATTTGGAAAAACTAAGTGACTAGGCTGTACCCAACTGCTCTTTTAATTTTTCAAGAACGTCACCCGGTATTTTTTCACGATAAGCAGCAACTTTTAAATCTAAAGGATCTATTCCAACTGCAACTGCTAAAGCCTCATTTAACTTATCACCAGCTGGTGGGATTCTTCCGTTCTTTAGCCTACTTAGGTACTCAATCGTAGGTCGACTGCCTGTGTTCTTTTCGATGATTTCAGCAATTTTTTGAAGCTTCAACCCACTTTCAATGATGGCTTGGGCTAAAATATCTGAGTAATTCCTCATTGATGTTATCACCTCACTTAAACGTGATTATTTTACATCACTTTTATTTGATTTCATAATATCACTTTATTTTACAGACGTCAACAAAAAGTGACAAAAAAATATCACTATGCGGATATTGACATAAATATATCAAAAATAAGATAATTAGAAAGGGAGGTGGATTAGGTGACATATGCAGAATTATTGAAGAAATACATAAAAGAGTCGCGCTACACTTTAGAAGAGATTTCAGGACTTTTACTACAGAAAGGGTTATCCGCAAGCAGAGAACACCTCAGTAGATTACAGAACGGTAAAGTTCCTCCCGCCTCTGATGAAATAAATAAAGCAATTGCAGATATAACAGGCGGTGACGCAGAGGAGCTTATATGGTGTGCATACATTGAGAAGGCACCAGAAGAAGTTAAAAATAAATTATCGAATATAAAGAAAGAACAACGAAACAGTGAAAACCATTTAGGTTCAACTGTAGTGGACGATGCGACCACAATTCCTAAAGGTACTAAAATTCAATATGCGCTGGCTGAAATAGTACTGGAACGAGACTCGACAATAAAGGGCATAAGAGAAGAATTAAGCAGTAAATATCCAGAGCTTAATTCACCGGCGGCGTCCTTTGTGTACTCTGCCCCAGAAAAAATCCTTATGCCCGTTGTCCAAGCTGGCAAAAAAGCTGGACCCGTTAAAACTTTTAGTGAAAAAGATGAAAAAGATATCGCTAAGCGCATGGAAGAAATTAAAAAGGATTTATCTAGTGATGGGGGTTTAAGTTTTCTTGGAGAGCCGATGAGCGAAGAAGCAATTGAATCTCTTATAGAAGCAATGGAGTATGCCGTTCGACAAACACAACGAATAAATAAGAAATACATCCCTAAAAAATACAGGAAAGACGATGAAAATAACTAGGGATGTGAGGCGATTAACTTGAACTGGATAAAGCAAATTGTTGTTGAATTGATAAAAAAGCACAATACGAACGACCCATTCGAACTCGCTTCCATCCTAAACATACACGTTGTTCCATGGAACCTACACGAAGAAATTAACGGATTTTATAAATACGATAAAAGGAATAAATACATCTTTTTTAATTCAAATTTAAGCGTAGAGATGCAAAGGTTTGTGTGTTCTCATGAGTTAGGTCATGCTTTAATACATCCCAGATCAAACACACCATTTTTAAGAAATAATACTCTATTTTCAATTGATAAAATCGAAGTTGAAGCTAATGCCTTTGCAGTAGAGCTTTTAATGGAAGATAGCACACTAATAGAATATAAAAATTTAACACTTCAAGATGTTTCAAGAATTTGTGGGGTACCCCAAGAAGTCGCCCATCTGAAAACTTTTTATTAACAACAAGACACGTACAAATGAGAAAATTTGCGTGTCTTTTTTATAAGGGAGGAGAAAGTATGGATTTTGTGTGTATTGATTTTGAAGTGGCCAATAATATGAACCGTTCAAGTGTTTGTGCTTTAGGTATAGTTGAAGTTAAAAACGGGGAGATTTTCAAAGAGGAGTATCTTTTAATAAAACCTACGGATATGTACTTCGACCCGTACTGTGTAAATATCCACGGAATTACACCTGAAGACGTAGCTGATAAGCCATCTTTCGAAGAAATCTGGAAAGATATATCTCGTATGTTTGATGGTAGTTTAGTAATTGCGCACAACGCAAGCTACGATATGAGTGTACTTAGGCACTCTTTGGACGAAATCAATGTTGAGTACCCTTCACTTTTCTATAACTGCACCAAAAATATCGCTAAGAAAACTTGGTCTGGTTTACCGAGTTATTCATTAGATGTAGTTGCCAGACACTTAAATATCACCTTTAAACACCACCATGCTTTAGAAGATGCACGAACAGCTGCCCAAGTGTATCTTAATGCTTGCAACTACAATGAAGTTGTTTCACATGATGGTCTAATCGATAAATTAAAGGTTGTTCAAGGATCTTTATTCTCGAATGGTTACAGTCCTGCAAGGATTAGAGAGAAAAAAGTTAGTAAAAGGATCGATATTAGCGAGCTAGTCGCTGCAGCTACAGAATTAGACGAGGACCACCCGTTTTATGGTGCTACTTGTGCCTTCACTGGTACCCTCCAATCTATGGCCAGAAAAGATGCTATGCAGCTAGTCATTGACCGTGGGGGCGATTGTACTAACGGAATTAACAAAAAGACAAATTATCTTATAATGGGTGACCAGGACTTTGCTCGTTTTACAGATGGTAAGAAAAGTACAAAATTAAAAAAGGCCGAGGATCTTATTAAAGATGGCCAAGAACTAGAAATCATTTCTGAACAAGATTTTATATCCTTACTATAATGTTCCGTTAGGGGCATTTCTTTTTAAGGCTTGGTGTATAGACAAGTTAATTATGTAGAGAGGTGAGTGTATGTATAGACCTAAAAGGTTAGATATCGATGTGTATCTTAGAAAAAGCCGTAAAGATATTGAAGAAGAAAAGACTGCAGCTAATGATGGAGTTGATTATGATACGCTATCTAAGCACCGCAAGCAACTATTTGCAATTGCCAAAAAGGAAGACCACAATATCTTGGAAATACATGAAGAGGTTGTATCCGGTGAGTTTATATCTGAACGACCTAAGATTCAACAACTAATAAGACGTTTGGAAGCTGGCTTAGTTGAGGCTGTTCTTGTGATGGATTTAGACCGCCTAGGACGTGGGGATATGCTCGATCAAGGATTACTAGATAGAGCTTTTCGTTACTCGGGAACAAAGATTATCACCCCTACCGAATATTACGATCCAGGGGATGAGTCATGGGAGTTGGTATTCGGTGTTAAATCACTTGTGGCCAGACAAGAATTAAAAGCCATTACAAGGCGCTTACAAACAGGTAGAAGGAATTCGGTCAGTGAAGGTAAATCAGTCTCTAAAAAGCCGCCCTACGGATATCTGAGAGATGAAAAATTAAGATTATACCCGGATCCTGATACTGCGTGGGTTGTAAAAAAGATGTTTGAAATGATGAAGGCGGGTCACGGTAGACAAACCATTGCACAAGAATTAGACAAGCTGGGGGTATCCCCGCCTGAAAAGAATACATGGGCGCCGTCAANAATAACCGCCATTATTAAAAATGAAGTCTATCTAGGGCATATGATTTGGGGGAAAGTGAAGTATCAAAAGCGGAACGGGAGTTATGCCCGTAAGAAAATGCCTAAGTCGGAATGGATTATAAAAGAAAATGCACACGAACCGCTCGTCACTCAGGACTTATGGGAAGCTGCTAATAAAGCTCACACCGGTAGGTGGAGACCTTCCACAGTTGAATCAAAATCACTATCTAACCCTTTGGCTGGAATCCTCCAATGTGAAGTATGTGGATACACTATGCTCTATCAACCAAGAAAAGACAGACCGAGTAACATGATACGTTGCAACCAATCGAGTTGTAAAGGGGTTCAGAAAGGGGCTTCACTTCATTTAGTAGAAGCTAGAATACTTGAGAGTCTTCAAGAATACGTTGACCATTTCGAAGTCCATGAAGAAACTAAAAAGAAAACTGAAAACACCTCAGTAATTCCACTGAAGGAAAAAGCAATTGAGAAAAAGAAAAAAGAAATTGCGGAACTAAATGCCCAAAAGAATAACCTTCACGATTTACTCGAGCGTGGGGTGTATGATATTGATACGTTCGTGGAACGACAACAAAACATTGTTGAACGGATTAAAAAACTCCAAGATGAGATTAACACTCTCCAGAAGGAAATCCATAAAGAGCAAATTGAAGAGAAAAACGTCCATGAGTTTGTACCAAAAGTTAAAAGTGTACTGGAAGCATATCGGCATACAGACGATATCGAAAAGAAAAACCGTTTATTAAAAACCATACTTGATAAAGCGACTTATTTAAGAAAAACCGATTGGACAAAACGTGATCAGTTTCAAATTCAACTATTCCCCAAAATTTAAAACCGTTGAAACTTAATAGTATCAACGGTTTTACTTTGTGTATATGGTGTGCAATTATACTGGTTTACTTCACCATACCCAAACATGCTTGATATTTCCATTAATTCGTTAACGAGCTTTAAGCAACGTGCATTATCGGACGTTAGGTTATCACCATCAGAAAAGTGGAACGGGTAAATGTTATATCTTGAAGGCTCATATTTTAAATTTATTAATTCTAATGCCTTTCGGTAAGCACTTGAGCAAATCGTACCTCCGCTTTCACCCTTTGAGAAGAAGTCTTCTTCAGATACTACCTTTGCTTCGGTATGATGTGCAATAAATTCAATGTCTACTGTTTCATATTTCGTTCGAAGAAAACGTGTCATCCAAAAGAAAAAGCTACGTGCCATATATTTTTCCCATTTCCCCATTGATCCTGATGTATCCATCATTGCTAATACAACAGCTTTAGATTCAGGCTTGACGATTTCATTCCACGTTTTAAACCTTAAGTCATCGTTGTGAATTGGTGCGATTCCAGGTTTACCTTCCATTGCATTTCTCTTAAGAGCTGATAGGATTGTGCGCTTTTTATCAATATTACCCATTAATCCTTTTTTACGAATATCGTTAAATTCAATATCTTCAACAATAATATTATCCTGCTCTTTTTGCTTAAGATTAGGTAGTTCTAATTCCCTAAATAACATGTTTTCTAGCTCCATAATTGAAACTTCTGCTTCATAATAATCATCCCCAGCTTGGTCGCCGGCACCTTGGCCTTTTCCAGGACCTTGCTTTTGATCTCCACTTCCGTCTCTTGCTACAACATCTCCTAATTCGCTGTCTCCATCTCCTTGACCTACATGTTTGTTTTTATCATAGTTATAGCGAATTTTATATTCATCTAGAGATCTTATTGGGATTTTTATGACGTCTCGGCCGTTGGACATAATAATATTTTCTTCACTAACTAAGTCTGGTAAATTTTTTGTAATTGCGTCCTGTACTTTTTCCTGATGCCTCTGCTGATCCTGGTATCCTTTACGGTGAAGAGACCAATTCTCTTGGGAGACAACATAATTTTTGTCATTACCGCCTTTCATCCATAATTCCCTCCTCTTTGTCGAATTTATTCCATTACCATTAAATTTGGCAGGAATATAGAGCTTAACCATTTTTACATTACTAACTAAGACTTAATAATATTTCTTAAGTTTTCAATAAATTTTTTTTGGGTTTTAATCACATTTCAGTTATTCCTAGCATATAAATAACTCGACGGAATATGGTTGTGTGAATTCCTAACATGTCTGAAGAGAAAAATATCTTATTTACTCTATCCTATGCAGAGGCTTACTAGAGTTGACAAGAAATTCTGATATTTCTTCAAATTATTGTTTGGACAAGTATCCTAATCAATGAATAAAGGAGATTATTAAAACGTAATAATCTGGACATGCCGATGTCACCTTTGACCGCAAACTATGTGCTTTTTGCGCCTGACAGCAACGCTTCGAAGTAGGTTTCCTCGAAGCTGTGTTCCGTGCGACGAGTAACCGCAGGAGCAATTGTTTTCCGTGCGACGAGTAACCGCAGGAGCAAAGTAGCATGAAGCATCATCAAAGAAGCAATCCAGAAGTCAGCGAAGTCAGAAACTTGACTGAAGTGATCGAGCTCGTAGGCTGCTTGCGCTAGACAGTTTCCAAGTTAGAAATTTATAAATTCTGATTATAAAGCAAAAGATCGCACATGGGGTGCGATCTTTATTTAAGTTTTCGAAATTCTTTAATTGGCCAGTATGCAATATCAGCTTTCCCTACAATGTCATCAAAGGAAATAAAACCAATTTGTCTACTATCAACACTATTACGGCGATTATCACCTAATACAAATAAATGATCTTTCGGTACATATTTTTCTCCTGTCAATTCTTCTAAAGTAAAATCATGTGTATATGGATACCTTTTGTATACATCCGTTATTTCCACTAAATAAGGTTCATCTACAGCTATGCCGTTTACATATAGAACATCATCTTTATATTCAATGAAATCCCCTGGAAGACCAATAACACGCTTAATATAATCTGTAGTTTCGTTAGCATGAAACACAATCATATCGAATCTTTCTGGTGCACCTATACCATATCCAATCTTATTTATTATCACTCTGTCACGATCTTGGATTGTCGGCATCATGGAAGAACCATAAACGATATAGTTAGTAAACAAAAAGCCTCGTATCGCCACTACTAATACTAGTACAACCACTAGTGTTTTCGCCCAACTTATGATTTCTTTTTTTACTTTTTTCCTTTTTTCTATATTTTCTAATCGTCTATTTATTTCCATTTGTCCACTTCCCAAATTTTTAATAAGAAAAATATTAAATATGCGCACGATCAATTTTCTGAAAATTATTAATATGCTCATTTTTACCATTTTTTATTTATTTAAACGTGGGTTAAATGAAAAATGAACGTTCGATCCAAGAATTGTCTAAGATAAAAAACACCTATCAAAAAAAGATAAGTGTCTCTATGTATTACTTTACGATCATAACAGGACAGTTTGCTCGCTTAGCCACTTTGTGACTAACACTTCCTAAAACCATCTCTTGAAGAGTGTTCAGTCCGCGACTTCCAATAACAACTAAATCATATTGATTTTCATTAGCAAATTTCACAATAGTCGGCCCCGGTTCTCCATGAACTAAATGAAATTTATGAGAGATGTCGTCTTTTACTAACAACTCCTCTATCGGTCTAAGTTTTGCTTTTCTTTGCTCAGTTATAGCTTTTACATCAAAATTACTTAATACATCAGATTTTGATGTTGAACCATCAATAACATAAATAACTTCTATACTACTTTCATTAGATGTTTTAGATATTGCCAAAGCTTTTTCTGCTGCACGAATAGAATGTTCAGAGCCATCTGCAGCTAACAAAATTTTTTTAAACATCGTGATCCCCCTCCCTTTTTAACCAACTCTACTATATCTACTCGATAACATACATTATCGATTTCTCTCCAAGTAATTGTTTCTTCATACAGCGCTACATCTCCTACTATACTTAATAAATTTTAATAATTTTTTCTCGACTTGAAACAAGCTAATACTACAGATTTTTTATCTTTTTAAGAATGTACCAAGGTCAAAGGAATACTTGAACAACAGCATACCTTTGAAAGTAATAAGAGGAAGGGGAGTAGACTTTAATAATTAACCACTTTTCTAGCATAAAAAAGTTGACTCTATAGTATCAGTCCTTATAAAAAGTTCTGATACTATATGTCAACTTCCCCATTTATCTATTTAACAAACTACCTACATAACGAAGTAATTCATTGGCCGAGACAGAATTGTACCCATGATCATCAATAAGTCTTGCAATCACTTCGTTAACCTTCTTCAACTGATTTTCGTCAGGTGTTTTCGTGGACGTAGTGATCTTGACAACGTCTTTAAGATCAGCAAATAATTTCTTCTGTATAGCTTCTCTTAAGCGCTCGTGGGAATTATAATCAAATCTCTTTCCTTTACGAGCATAAGCCGAAATTCGAATGAGTATTTCTTCCCGGAATGCTTTTTTCGCATTTTCTGAAATGCCAATTTGTTCTTCAATTGAACGCATAAGCTTTTCGTCTGGATTCATCTCATCTCCAGTTAATGGATCACGCAGTTTATTTTTATTACAAAATGCTTCAACATTATCTAAATAGTTATCCATCAACGTCTTAGCAGACTCTTCATAAGAATAAACAAACGCTTTTTGAACTTCTTTCTTTGCAATTTCATCATATTCTTTTCTTGCTACAGAAATGAAATTAATGTATCTTTCACGGTCTTCTTTAGATATAGATGCATGTTGATCTAATCCTTCTTTTATAGAACGTAATACATCCAATGCATTAATTGACGATAGTTCTTTGCGAATTATTGCCGAGGAAATACGATTAATGACATAACGTGGGTCGATTCCTGTCATACCTTCATCTTGGTATTCCTTTTTCATTTCCTCAACGTCTTGTGTATTGAATCCTTCGACAGTTTGCCCGTCATAAAGTTTAAGTTTCTTGAGAACATCTACGCCTTGTTTTTTTGATTCTTTGAGCCTTGTTAAAATAGTAAAGATAGCAGCAACCCTTAATGCATGTGGAGCAATATGAACATCGGAAATATCACTATCTTTAATCATCTTCTTATAAATCTTTTCTTCCTCAGAAACTCTTAAGTTATAAGGGATTGGCATAACAATAATTCTCGAATGAAGGGCTTCATTTTTCTTATTTGAGATAAATGATTTATACTCTGCTTCATTCGTATGAGCTACGATCATTTCATCTGCTGAGATTAAAGCAAATCTGCCGGCTTTAAAGTTCCCTTCTTGGGTTAATGATAATAAATGCCATAAAAACTTCTCATCACACTTCAACATTTCTTGGAATTCCATTAAACCACGGTTAGCTTTATTTAGTTCACCATCAAATCGGTAAGCACGTGGATCTGACTCTGAACCATACTCAGCAATGGTTGAAAAGTCGATGCTTCCAGTTAAATCCGCTATATCTTGAGACTTTGGATCTGATGGACTGAATGTACCAATACCAACACGGCGATCCTCTGAAAGCAAAATTCTTTGGACGATCACTTCTTCAATTACACCGCCATACTCCTGTTCCAAGCGCATCATGTTGAGAGGAGAGAGGTTTCCTTCTACCTTTATTCCATATTCATTATAAAAATCTTCCCTTAAATGATGAGGGATTAAGTGCAATGGATCTTCATGCATTGGGCAGCCTTTAATTGCATAAATAGCACCATCTTCAGATCGAGAGTATTTCTCTAAACCTCTTTTTAGCATTGAAACTAAGGTTGATTTACCGCCACTAACAGGTCCCATTAGTAATAAAATACGCTTTCTAACATCTAACCTTTTAGCCGCTGAATGAAAATATTCTTCTACCAACCTCTCGATAGCTTCTTCTAATCCATAGATTTCATTGCTAAAGAACTTATAACTTCTCTTACCATCGATCTCTTCAACGCCAGCATCCTTTATCATATTATAAATACGAGAATGTGCTGTTTGCGCAACCTCAGGCTTCTCTTTAATGATTTCTAAATATTCACGGAACGTACCTTCCCAAGTAAGTCGTTTCTCTTCTTCTCGAAACTCTTTAAGTCTATCTAAGATACTCATTAAATCCTCCTCCCAGTCTATCTGCTTAAATTACGTACTTGATTAATACTATGCGCTAAATAACTTGTTCATTCACTATTCACCCTTTTCCTTTTAAAAAAAATAACAGTTCTAAAGACTAAAATGCTAAAATAAAAGGTAGTTTTCATTATTAATCGCTACCAAAGGACTAGAAAAATCAAGTCTAGTGGTAGTAAGAATTTTTTTAGAAAGAGTGAGTTTGTTGGGCAAAAGCATAGGTTTTTTTCTTGTTTTAATCTTTATTAGCGTATTTTCATTTTCCTTCATTGGTTTTTCAAATGAGTTAAGTCAAATTCAGACTGTTGAAAGCCTTTTAGAAGAAAAAGTAACTACTAATGATTTTTCTTTACATGATAATAGCTATATATATGATTCAAACGGGAATATAATTTCTGAAATTTACAAAGAGGAAAATCGTATTTATATATCTTATGATGAGATACCAACTTACTTTATCGAAGCAATTATTGCCACAGAAGATCGACATTTTTTTTCACATAAAGGTTTTGATATAACAGGTATTGCTAGAGCTTTTTTGGTGAATGCTGAAAACCAATCAATTGAGCAAGGCGGAAGTACCCTCACACAACAGTTAGTTAAAAATATTTATTTAACAAATGACCGTACTTACAATCGTAAACTTACGGAATTGTTGTACGCCTTTCAGATTGAAAAAATGTTTTCAAAAGAAAAAATACTTGAACTTTATCTAAATGCGATATTTTTCCAAAATGGCGTATATGGTATCGAAGCTGCTAGTCAATTTTATTTATCGCGTTCTGTCAGTGAACTTTCCTTAGCTGAAGTAGCCTATTTACTTGCGATACCTAACAATCCGACTCATTATAATCCTTTTATCAACCCCGGTAATACAACTGAAAGAAAAAACTGGATATTAGCTAAAATGCTAGAACTACAATTCATCACGAAAGAGCAGCACAATGCTGCTAGAGATAGAAAAATAACATTAAACCCATCAAAAAAAATCGATCTCTATCCAGATTACGTAACCTATATCCATTATGAATTTGAACAATTAGTTGGGGAAAAAGAGGGATATAATCAAAAGATTGAACGTGCCTCTACAAATGAGCATAAAAATCAATATATAAGCCGTCGCAAAAAGCGTGTAGAGGAACTTCTTTCAAGCGGCATTCACATTCATTCATCACTTCAACCAAAAAAGCAGGAAAATATTTACCAGGTCATCGCTCAGCGCATCCCCAATCAAAGTATACAAGGTGCTGCCGTCATAATTGATCATCGCTCAAACAATATTGTTGCTATTAGTGGTGGAAAACAATACAAAAAGTTTGATTTACATCGTGGGTTTCAGGCATTTCGCCAACCTGGATCATCTATAAAATCATTACTAGTATTTGCTCCTTATTTATCAGAAAGGAATAGTTCAATTAATAATTTCATTAATGCTTCGGCTTTTTGTAAGAATGGATATTGTCCAAGAAATTACGGTGGGGCTACCTATGGAAATGTAAGGTTAGAAACTGCCTTTAAACATTCTTACAATACAGCTGCTGTTCGAATGCTTGACCAAATAGGTATCGAAACTGCTTTTTCTTACTTTTTTAAATTGGGTTTTACAAAAATAGTTGAAGAGGATTTCAACTTACCTTCAGCATTAGGTGGACTCACATATGGCGTGAGCCCGTTAGAAATGACAACAGCCTACACTACATTTGCAAATGAAGGGATGTTCCAAAAAGCAAGGGGCATTGAGAAGGTGTTGGATGCAAACGGAAAAGTATTACTAGAGTGGGATAAAAATCCACAGCAAGTATGGAATAAAGAAACCAATTCTAAAATGAGAAGTTTACTAAATAAAGTCATCACTGAAGGAACAGCAAGAAAAGCTTACTATAACTCCGGAAATAATTTTATTGGAGGGAAAACAGGGACAACCAACACGTTTCATGACCTTTGGTTTATCGGACTTAATGAAGAGTATACAACAGGAGTTTGGGTTGGGTACGATCAACCGAAAAGCCTAGCTCACATAAATTCACGTGCTCCTCATTTACTCATTTGGCGCGATTTGATGGGAGACTAAATCAAAAAAAAATGTAGAATATTAGATTATTCGATAAACTAATATTTTACATTTTTTTCTATATTGGTAAACTTGCTAGAAAACTGTTATAAAGTTTGGTCATGGCATATGAGACTGAAAGAACAAATGCAAACCAAAAAAAGACGTGAAAAAAAACCATTCCTATTAAGCCAATCGAAGATAAAGAAGAACTTACCTTATAAACAAAGAAAACAAAGTAACTAAGAGTAACTACTATTATAATGAACAGAATAAACATTATATGATAAAACAAAAATAATGATACGACACTACCTACTAGGTAAAGCCAAGACCCTGAACGAATTTTTGTTAGTTCAACTCCCTCTTTATCATTTGAAAAAAATAGAAGTGAAAGTTCAATCATTGTATTAGCAATCAGCTTTAAAGCTGCAAATACCATGAAGAAAAATAATAAGAGTAAAAATAATAAGGTTAATTTTATCCCACTTTCAGAAAACACTTCCGTCATTCCTTGGTAAATACCTAAATCATACAGCTTTTGAATAATGATTCCTTCGACATATAAAGATAAGGAAGTGCTAAACAGAATAATTGAAATTAACGGGAAATGGCTAGTTAAATACGCATTTTTCAAAAAAATCCTTCCTTTTTCTAAAATTACTTTACTATCATACAATAAATTTCTATGTTTCGATACAAAAGCAGTAATGGAATAAACACATATGCAAAAAAAGCTATTCTTACCAAATAAATGGTAGAATAGCTTTTATCCTTTATTTATCTCCTCTAAATGAAATTCCTTTAATAAAATACCGATTAAAGAAAGCGTAGATAATAAGAACTGGTAACGTGAATACCATTGATGCAGCCATAATGAAATTCCAGTGTGTTACATATTGATCTTTGAATAGGTTTAACCCAACTGGTAAGGTAAACATCGACACATCTGACATAATGATTAATGGGCGCATAAAGTCATTCCAAGATGCCATGAAAACAAAGATCGCTTGTGCTGCTAGAGCTGGTTTTGCCATCGGTAATACAATCCTAAAGAATGTTCCGATCCGTGAGAGGCCATCAATTTCCGCTGCCTCTTCAAGCTCCTTAGGAAAGTTAATGAAAAATTGCCTCATCATAAAAATGAATGTTGCATTCACCATCGCTGGCACAATTAACCCATGATAAGAGTTTAACCAACCTAGATGGTTTAAAATTAAATAATTAGGTATCATCGTTACTTGTCCTGGGATCATGAGCACAGCTAATACCATAATAAATAATCCCTTTTTTCCTGGAAAGCTAAGCCGCGCTAGTGCATAACCCGCCATTGAATTAAATAACAAATTTAATCCTGTTCCAATGACTGCCACAATCACACTATTTAATAACCAACGTGGAAAATAACGTTGCTCTACAAAAATAGAACGATAATTTTCAAAGGTGAAATCTCTTGGAAAAAGCGTCATCGCTCCGCTTAAAATTTCTTCTAAACTTTTAAACGAAGATGATAATGCCCATAAAAATGGTAACATCGTAATAATTGCATAGGTCGATAAGATGACATAAAGAATAGCTCTACCGATTCCTACTTTTTTCTTCATAATTGGACCTCCTTACTCACCTAATTTGTTAGGGAGCAGCCTATAACTTAATAGAAAGATTCCTCTTTTTGCATTTTTCTTTGAATTAAAGTAGCTGTTAAAATGATAAATGCAAGGATAAATGCTATTGCAGCAGCATATCCCATTCTTCCTGAAGTACCAAATGCATATTGATAGATTAAAAGTACAACTGTTAACGTTGAGTTACTTGGTCCACCCGAACCACCAGAGAAAATGTACGACTGATCAAATAACTGAAACGTTCCAATAAGTCCCATAATAACAGCAAATGAAGTAACCGGTCGTAATAGTGGAACAGTAATATACCAAAACTTTTGAATGCCATTTGCACCATCAAGTTCAGCTGCTTCATACATTGAATCCGGAATATCCTGTAGGGCCGCTAAGTAAATAACCATAAAAAACGGTGCTGTTGACCAAATGTTCATCATCATGATTGCATTTAAAGCAACAGACGGATCATTAATCCAGTTGTATGTCGGTAAGCCAACAAATGCTAGAATATTGTTAATTAGTCCTTCTGGATTATACATCCACATGAAGATCAACGTTAATACTGCTGAAGAAGTTAAAGTCGGTAAAAAGTATACAATTCTAAAAAACTTTTCACCTTTCATACCAGCATTTAACGTCGCTGCTAGAATAAGGGCAAGTGCCGTTTGGATCGGCACAACAACAGCTACGTATTTAGCTGTATTCATGATCGCAATTTTGGCACGAGTATCATCTACAACTCTCGTAAAGTTATCAAAACCAATAAAGTTAAACGACATTCCACCTAATAATTCCACACGATGGAACGCTAAAAATATTGCATAGAAAATCGGTGCAACGACAAACAATCCTAATACAAAAATTGTTGGCGACATAAACGTATACCCTTGCCCCGCTTCTCGTACCACTCGTTTATTCCACTTTTTCCCTGTTCCCATATCGGAAGCTCCTCTCTTTCAAAAAGGGAGTTAGGGAGAGACAACCTCCCCCCTTTTTAACTCAGTTATTACTCAATTTCACTATTAGCGACGCGCTCTGCTTCTTTTAACGCATCTTCTAAAGATTTCTGTCCTAAAAATGCACTTAAAAATTCGTTATTAAAATTGTTGTTGATAATCGGTAAATTCGTATCATCTGCCCAAACCGTTGCATACGTTGTAGCATGTGCAAATGGTGCGCGAATTTCATCTTCAAATAAACCTAATTCTTCTGCTACACTTGCACGGCTAGGGAATACAAAGCCTGATCCTGTCCACTTTTTCATTCCTTCTTTTCCTGTTAACCATGAAATTAATTCCCACGCTTCATCTTTATACTCTGTATTTTTATTCATAGCATAAGCAACTGTAAATGCCATTGAACCCTTGTTATCATCGATCATAGGAATTTCCGCTGTAGCATAGTTTGTATTCGGGAACGTATCTTCTAAGAAGGATATCGTCCAGTTCCCTTCGAACATCATAGCCGCACGACCTTGACCGAACATCTCCCCACCCCAGTTTGCTCCTACATCAGCTGGAGAAGCAGCTGAGCCGTCAACGTTTCTCATATCAATTAATGTTTGTAACGCTTCAACAACCTCGGGTGTTCCAAAGCTTGCACGGTTGTCAGTTGCTATCTTTCCACCTTTAGACTCAGCAAGAAACACGTTACGAGCTAAATCAGGAACAATCCCAAAGCCATGAACTCCAGTTTCTTCTTTTAATATTTTTGCATACCCAACTAACTCTTCCCATGTTTTGGGGGCACGCTCTAATCCAGCCTCTTCAAATAAGTCAAGGTTATAAAATAATGCTAAAGTTGACGTATCTTTAGGGAAACCGTAAGTCACACCATCATACTTAAATGCATTTAATAGTGGATCCTCAAAATCTACTACATCAAAATCTTCTGTTACATACTCATCTAACGGCTCAAGAACTCCAGTTGCCATTAATGCTGGCGCTTCAAATGCATCAAGGAAGAATACATCAGCAGCTGTATTTCCAATTAAACGTGTACGGAGTACATCCATGTACTGGTCAGCAATAATATCAAGTTTTACTTTAATATGTGGATGCTCTTCTTCAAATGCTTTTAATGTTTCTTCAAAGATACGTTGTTCTGTCGGAGATGATCCCCAAGAACTAAGCGTTAACTCAACAACTTCATTACCTTTTTCAGTTGAACCATTTGCATCAACTCCGCTCTTTTCATCTGTTCCACAACCTGTAAGTAATCCACCAAAAGCGATTGTTGCCGCTAAGCCGATTGACGTTAACCATTTGCTTTTTTTCATTGTTTTAAACCCCTCTCATTATGTTTTGTATTGTATTAGGAGAAGTTTCTCCTGAATTGCTAAGCTTCGATAATGATTTCTTGCGCTGTCGTATTTTCTAATACTTCAACAGCTAATGTTTCACTGCTTCGCTTAACTTCTATCGAAAGTACCCCTTCACCAATTTGCACATTTAAAAGTTTAATTTGATCAGTACCTTCTGGTAAAAACGGACGAACATAAACTTTATTATTTAATGTATCAGGAAATAGTCCAACCATTGATTGTACAAATACTAGTGGAGTCCCAGCAGCCCATGCTTGTGGAGAACATGCAACAGGATATTTAACGGCTTTTCCAAGTTTTGCATCATACCCACAGAACAACTCAGGTAAACGATCATATTCAAATGAATGAGAAGCTTCAATTAAACCGTTCATAACTGTTGCAGCTTGCTCTTTGTTATTTGTCCTACTCATACCTAGAATAACTAAACTATTGTCATGTGGCCAAATCGAACCATCATGATAACTCATTGGATTGTAACCAGCTTCACCTTTCCCCATTGTGCGAATACCATATCCAGAGAACATTTTGTCAGAAACAAGCACATCACTAACACTCTTTGCTTTTTCGGCATTTAACATGCCTGACATCAAAATGTGTCCTGGGTTTGTCGTCAACGTACCCACTTGCTTTTTATCTTTATCAAGAGCTAACGCATAAAATGAAACATCTTCCATCCAGAATTCTTCTTCAAACCTTTCTTTTAAGGTTTGTGCTTCTGTTCTTAACGCTGTAGCTTCTTCTACCTTACCTAGCTTTTCGTATATGGAAGCAATTCCTTGTTTTGCTTGATAAACATAGCCCTGTACTTCTGATAAAGCAATCGGTGTTTCTGCATATTCTCCATTACGGTGAACAATTGAGTCACCAGAGTCTTTCCACCCTTGATTCGCAATTCCTTTTTCCGCTTCTTGGTGATATTCAACGAATAAATCCCCATCACGATCCCCGTACCGATTAATCCACTCTAAAGCTCTTTCAACGTTCGTTTCAAGCTCTTGGAACAATGCTGTGTCCCTAGTCCAATTTACATATTCTGTAAGTAATACAAGAAATAGTGGCGTCGCATCGATTGTTCCGTAATAAGGTGTAAATGGAATTTGGCCTGTATTCGCTAACTCCCCAAAACGAATTTCATGCATGATCTTCCCTGGTTCTTCATCACGCCATGCGTCTTTCTTCGTTCCTTGGAAGGCTGCCATCGTTTTAAGCGTTCCTTTTGCTACATCTGGTGAGAACGGTAACATTTGCAGGGCAGCAATTAAGCTATCACGGCCAAATGGGACACCAAACCATGGTAAGCCTGCAACTGGAAATTTTCCATAGCCTAAATCTGTTAATAAAACTCTAAGATCGCCAATCCCACGATCAACTAAACGTTGTAATGCCTTATTATTTGTTTCTACCTGTGTTGTTTCCTCTTTCCACTCAGCTGTCGAAACTTTTAATTTTTCTAAAGCCACTTTAGGCTCTACAATTTCTGGCATTTCATCGTTAATGGATGGAATGACCATAAATGCGATTGTTTCTTCTTCTTCATGGCCTAAAGACAGATTAAAGTGTACATCTCCTGTTTCTGTTACTTTCGTTTCATCTTTATCCCAACGGATGATAGAAGCTCGTTTAACATTGTCTGCTCCTTGATAAGCGAAAGATATTTCTTGTTTACCGACTACTTGTCCTGTACGCTCACCAACATCACCATTTTGAAATCCACGAACAATAAACATGTCGTTAAAGTCAACATCAACATGAAGACTTAGTTCAAAGCTCACTGGTTTAGGAAAATAATTTTTTGCTTTTAGTAGCTCGTAACAAACATCATTATGGATAAAGCGAGTTCTTGTTAATTCGACCGACTCTCTCCAAAGAATAAGTTCGCCATCTCTCTCCATATGCGGGTTTGTTAACATAATCGTTGCATAGTAATTCTCATTTGCACTAGATGATAATAATATGGGTTCCTCACCATTGATCTTTAAATCTAGCTTACTTAAAAAACGTGTGTCCTTTGTATAAAGTCCTAATCCATATGGGTGATTTTCAGGAATATTCCCACTTGTGTCAGTTAGTAAAAATAAGTCATTTTCCTTAATTACGCGGTAATCCATTTTATATTAAAACCTCCTACTATTCCTTCATTGCAACGCTTTCGGAATAGTTATTTATTTTCACCGAAACGTTTCGGATTTTTTATAAAAAAAGTTCGTCATAGTTTACTAATAAAGAATTTTTTTTCTAAAAGTTAACATGACGTTTTTTCCAAAACGTTTCGGATTTCAAGTAAGAAAATTGGCTTATAAATTAAGCCTTTTTATCAACATCTTCTGGAAAAACTACAAGAACTCTATAGTTACCTTTGTAATGGAGCAGTTGTTTCTCGTATGATGAGATGGTTATCAAGCATTTTCATTCTTCGCTGATCTTTTCCTTGTAACATATCAATTAGCAATTTAGCAGCTTCATAACCTATTTGATACTTATCTTGTGCAATCGTTGTAAGCGGCGGATCCACATATGCTGCTAAAGTAATATCATCAAAGCCAACAACCGACAAATCTTCAGGAATATGAAAACCTTTTTTCTTTGCTGCTTTCAAAACCCCCATCGCCATAAGGTCACTCGCACAAAAAATCGCTGTAATTTCAGGATGTTCCTCTAAGAGCTGTAAAGCCACTTCTTCAGATTTTTGTTCCGAAAATGCTCCATCAACGACATAGTTCTCATTGAAAGTAATTTCTGCATCCTTCAGTACCTTTTTATAACCCTTTAATCTTTTTCTACTTATTAACGCCTGATCGGATCCATTAATCATCGCAATATTACGATGTCCGTAATTGATCAAATGCTTCATAGCCATTTGTGCTCCGAACTCGTTGTCTGTAGTTACATAGCCAACATTGGTTCCTTTCATCTCAATATCGATTAACACACTTGGAATATTACTATCAATTACTTCTTTTAAATAAGGATCATCTTTCTTCATTCCTTGAATGATAACACCTTCGACTTGTCTTTCGCGCGAAAGCTGTGCATAACTTTTCTTTTTTTGCTTAGCGGTATTTGTATTAAATAAGATTAAGTCATAACCAAGATCACCAAGGCTATCATTGATCCCACACATTACTTCAAAAGTAAAGTTATCTTTAACTCCTGATCGATTTAATTCAGAAACTAGTAAACCAACTGTATTCGTTTTATTCATAACAAGACTTCTCGCTAATGCATTTGGGCTATACTGTAGTTGTTCAGCAATTTCTTTAATCTTGGTACGTGTTTTTTCATTCACATCGCTATAGCCATTTAACGCCCTGGAAACAGTTGTAACTGACACCCCTGCTGCTTTAGCTATATCTTTAATAGTAGCCATTTCCACAACCCTCCAAAACGTTTCGGATCTTTTTCGTTATTAGAATAACACATTAAAAAAGCGTTTACAATAGTTTTTTAAATTAAATCTGATTAATTTGAAATTTTCCCAAATATAATCCTCTTATTATGATATGATACCTACTTCAATTATATAAATAAGATAGAAAAGGATAGAGCTGACTAAACTCGTCAGCTCTTTTGTTTAAGTTAAATCCGGGAAATTCCGTTGACGTAATGCCTCATACACTAATATAGCTGCAGTATTTGAAAGGTTTAAAGAACGAATTTTATCTGATTGCGGAATACGTAAACAACGGTCTATATTCGCATCTAATAAATCCTTAGGTAAACCTGTTGTTTCACGACCAAATACGAAGAAATGATCACTCTCTAAATTACTATAATCGAAATCAGTATAATTTTTCTTTCCTACTGTTTCGATAAAGTAAAAGTTTGCCTCTGGGAAAGTTTCAAATAATTCATCCATCGAATCATAATAATTAATTTTTACATTTGGCCAATAGTCGCACCCTGCTCTTTTAAGCATTTTATCGTCTGTTGAAAATCCTAATGGCCGAATTAAATGTAATGACGTATTAGTCCCTGCACAAGTACGAGCAATATTTCCTGTGTTTGCTGGGATTTCGGGTTGATATAAAACGATATGTAATCCCATTTTTTCACCTCTATTTCTTAACAAATTATCCTTTTATTATACTTAGGAAAACTTTGGCTTTTCACCAAGTCCTAACTAGCGGAAAGCTTTAGTTTTAATTTCTTAAAGCGCAAAGAAAAACTCCCACTGAAGGAAGTCTTTTTATTATAGCATTTCCAACTAGTTAGGAAAAAGATAATTTTTTTAACGTATTATAGCCAGTAGTCTCCTTCCTCTAAAATATACCCATAAAAAAAGCTGTATATAGTTGTGTTTTGCTGATTACAACTATTACAGCTAGATTAACTTAATTTAATATATTTCTATTAAAATTCCTAATATACAATTATAGTTACAGCAAACCGTTCGTAATTATGAAATTTACTCATTCACTAATAATGTGAAAGAATTTATACTTTATATTCGGAGTCCAGGCAGTAGAATCTTCATAAGCCCAATACCTCATTCGACTATTTGTTGTTTGTGCATTAACTAACGGCATATTATTCTCATCTTTTGCAACAACAATTGTTGTGTGTTGCCATCTACCATCTCCACTAAAATCATAACAAATAACGTCACCTTTTAGTAATTCTTCAGGTTTTGATACTTCTTTAGCTCTTAGGCCAGCTTTTGAACCACTTAAATGCCACCGTAATGAATGTGCAACTGCCCAACTAAAGCTCCAATTTTTATTACGATACCACCAACCTTTGTTACGTTTTGGATGACCCGTCATCGGAGTACCACCTGCATGGATACACTGGGAAACAAAGTTAGTACAATTATTCTCAAATTTTTTATAGTTAGGATTGTAATCATCCCACCATCGTTCAGCATAACGTACAGCTTCTAGCCGTGAGTATGCGTATCTATATTCTCCTTCTAAACCGTGGCGCTCTTGGGTTGATAGTACCTCATTATTCAGTAATAGTTTTTCATTTAAACGGCAATAATCATCGATTAATTCTTCTGCTGAGAAAATTGCCCGCCTTTCTTCTTGCTTTTCTTCCATATAAAATTTACTTTTTTGTTTTATGAGCTGTTGATAATGTACTATATAATCAACTTGTCTCAGACCATCAATTTTTTGTGAACTTATGACCCTACCATCAACAATCGATTTAACTATTTTAGCTCCCCTATTTTCTAAACCATCCTGTTTTCTTTCGTAAGATCGTTGTTCATCTTCTCTTATAAAACCATTTCTTACAACATTCATAGTATATGAACTATTTAACGACTTAATATGTTCTTTTAGCCCATTCAACCAGCTCATTAAAACCTCTCCTTTGACGTTTTTTCTGCTAATTAAATGTATGTTCAGTGAAACAGTTACATGATGTTTATCCGAGAACTTTCCAACTTCATCGATCGTTTACCCAAAATAGCCTCAATAAGTACGAAAAAAAAAGGACTACGTAAACGTAATCACTTTAAGAAATTTTTTTTATTGAACCTTCAATTTCTAACAATATTTCCTTTTTCTCAACACCGCCACCATATCCAACGAGAGCACCATTGCTCCCTATCACTCGATGACATGGAATAATGATTGGAAGAGGGTTTTTATTATTTGCCCCACCAATAGCTCGAACTGCTTTAGGAGCTCCGATCTCTTTTGCTATTTGTTTATAAGATTTTGTTTCACCATATTCAATGTTTCTTAATGCTTCCCAAACAAGGCATTGAAATTTCGTCCCTATCAAATCAATTGGTAAATCAAATGTAACTCTTTTTCCTTTAAAATACTGAGTTAGTTGAGTAATGACTGGTTTTACTTTTTCATGGTTTAAAGACAATTCACCTTTAATAAAATTTCTTTTCATCCAGACTTTTATATTGGTTAAAGCCTGTTCTATGGATCCAAATTCGATTAAACAAACCCCTAAATCACTGCAAACAATCGTTAACGGACCAAGTGGGCTATCCATTTCATCATAGAAAATGGCCAATCTCTTTTCCATACTTTCCCCTCTTTTCAATCCAGTCTTGTCTTAATAGTACTTGACAATAAAATCCTTTTCCACGGTTAAATATTGTGATTTTCAAGCAAATTCAGCCCTTTTTCAATCTCACGTAGCACATCTGCATCTTTTTCTCTCTCTTTCGCCACTTTTAGTATTAATTCGGATTTTTCTGCTGCTATTTTACCAATTGCCCAAGCCGCCGTACCTCTAATTACCGGTCGAGGATCTTCTTTTAGCAGCCTTTCAAGACCTGTAATAGCATTGACATCTTTAAAGTGTGCAAGCGCAATAATTGCATTTCTCTGGAGTGGTTTTTTCCCACGCCAAGCTCCGGATAGAAGACCATATGTTTCTTTGAATTGGCGATTACTAATAAATAATAGTTCCTTTAGTAATGGTTTTACAACTTCAGGATCTGGTTCCATTTCATCATGTAAATGAAAGTCCTTCCCTTTGTTTTCTGGACATACTTGCTGACATGTGTCACATCCGTATATTCTGTTTCCAATTTTTTCTCTATATTCATCGGCCAAAAACGTTTTTGTTTGTGTTAAAAAAGCAATGCACTTATTTGAGTCCAACTGTCCACCTTGAACGATAGCACCTGTGGGGCAAGCATCGATACATTTTGTACACGAACCACATTGCTCAGTAATTGGAGTATCTGGTGGCAAAGCTAATGTAGTAATAATTTCTCCTAAATATACATACGACCCAAACTCTTCAGTGATAATTGAACAATTTTTACCACTCCAACCAATCCCAGCTCTTTGGGCCACTGCGCGATCAGATAATTCTCCTGTGTCGACCATTGAAACCACCCTAGCATTAGGTGCTTTTTCTAAAATAAAGGCTTCTAATTGCTCCATTTTACGTTTTAGAATTTTATGATAGTCTTCTCCCCAAGATGCTCTACAAAATAAACCTCGCCTTGCACCTTTTGTACTTAACGGCGCATGTTTCATCTTTGATGGGTATGCTAAAGCTATTGCAATTATCGACTTTGCCTCCGGGAGCAAAAGTTCCGGGTGAACTCGTTTATCAATATCAGGTTCTTCAAACCCTGATTGATACCCTAAGTCTTGTTGGTTTATTAGCTTATCTTTGAGATCAACGAAGGGATCAGCAGATGCAAAGCCAATTTTATCAATTCCGATACTGATACTATATGCAATGATTTCTTGTTTTAGTTGGGCTAATGTCACCGTAATCCCTCCTTTTATTTTATAATGTATCTTACTTAATGAATTCTATAATTGTTTAGTTTCTCGTTTGATTACATTTTCCCATTCAAGCATTTGTGGTATACATTTCCAAACAAACTTAAATAATAGAAAAAGTAGTGAACTCTTAAACTCAGAGCCACTACTCTATTAATTTCAGTAAACTTACAATTAGCACAGATACTTATTTTACTGATGTTATAAGATCAAGTCAATGACTTCATTTTCCCATAAAGTTTTGTGGGGGTCCTGGCCCTTAAAAAAGATAAACAAATAACCTTATGTTCTTTTCTAACTCCAAGCTGTATGTTTATTCCTGTATTGACTAGGTGTCATACCTTCTACCTTTTTAAATACTTTAGTAAAATAACTTGGTTCAGTATAACCTAATTCAAACGATATATTAATAATTGGAATTTCAACATTTCTTAATAACTCTTTGGCTTTTTCAATTTTTCTTTCGGTAACATAAGTAACAAAATTTTTACCTGTTTCTTTCTTAAATACTTTACTTAAATAATACGAACTAATCTCAGTTTTACCTGCTACATATGAAAGTGTTAAATCCTCATGAATATTACTATCAATAAAGTCTATTATTGAAGCAACTTTGGTTTTTATTTTTCTTTTATTTTCATGTAAAGGTTCATCACATATTTCTTTATTAATATTAGCAAGCAATAAATTGGGCCTTAAAGGCTTCAATATATATTGTGATACTTCTAATTTTTGAAAAGTTTCACGTATATAATGATCGTTCGTCAATGTATAAACAATAATCTTTTGCCTCGGTTTTTTTTCTTTTATAATTTTCGTGCAGGTTATTCCATCTAATTCAACTAAGCGAGTATCTAAAATTAATAAATCAATGTTATTATTGTCTATAAGCTGGATTGCCTCTCGCCCAGATTCAGTATCGAAAACTGTTATTTTTTTTTGAAACCGCTCCTCTAAAAGTAATCTCAAGCATTTCCTTTGTATAGGCTCCAGGTCAGCAATAACAACTTTTTGCATCCTATTCCACTCTCTCCTTATAAAGAAAAGCGCAAGCGCCTTGCTTGCCCCGATTATTACATTCGCGGCTATGCGTTGGAGCTAGACATCTTTCCAACTTAATAATGATACTTCTTATCTTTAAAACACGTAACTTAATTTAGTTGACATAAGGAATTACAATTGTTACAACAGTTCCTTTGTTCTCACTACTTTCCAACCTTAGGCTAGCTCCTCTAGAGCACCTCTCTTTCAAACGTTGTTGTAGCATTTTTAAACTGCTTGTAGAAGTTGGAGCATCATTATTTAAGCTTAGAATACTTTCTACTATCTGTTTAGACATACCTATACCATCATCTTCAATAGAAATTACCAATTCACCATCTTGGGTTTGAACACTTATTTTTATCATTCCAAAACCTGGCTTAATCTCCAACCCGTGAACAATTGCGTTTTCAACGATTGGTTGTAATAACATTGATGGTATTAGCAGCTTTTCAGCTTCATCAACTACACTAATTTCATAACTTAACCTATTTCCTAATCGAGTTTTTTGAAGAAATAAGTAGTTCTCTATATAAGACAATTCTTCTTCTATTGATACATCTTTACCAACGTTCGTCATTAAATACTTGACTGTATCACTCAAGGTAAATGTTACTTCACCAGTTTTTTTAGCCTTTTCTAAAAAAGATAGATTGCCAATCGTATTTAAAGTTTGAATAATAAATTGTCGATTGTCCTGTGTTTGCATTATTTTAAGCTCAGCAGTATTCAGTGCAGATTGTAAACTATCTATATCACCATCTGATTGAACTAATCGCAAGGATTGTTGCTGCAACTCTTCTTTGGCTGCATTTACATAACCCTTTTCAGCTATTTTGTTCGCAATCGTAAACATTAAATTTGCTGCTGATTTAATCTTTTTAAATGGAACGATCGGAATTTGTGTATATGCCTCAATTAGTTCTACGTCTTCTTCAATATTAATGACTTCATCAATAATACACTTAATATTTGGTACTTCCCCCGAACTAACTACTTGACCACCCATAATTGCTCCTAGGTACTGACCATCGACAACAATTGGTGCCGCAAAAGCAATAAATCCAGAATGGCACAAAAATATATACGGTTTGCCCGTTCTCGCAGCTTCTAGCCCTGCTCTTGAATCACACTTTTCACATAACTCTCGAGTCTCTTCACGGCTCCTTATTATATGACAGTACTTCGAACAACCACTATGTCTAGTAATTGGTTTTCCCCGAAAATCAACTGTAATTGCAGCAAATCCTGTTGCCTCTGAAAAATCATCTTGTATTCTTTGTAACGTTTTTAAATCAACTATATTTTCAAGATGTAATAAAGTCTTCATAATCGTTGCCTCTCTCCAAAAAGGGGTCTTTATTAATTAACACTACATCGTTTAATTAAGTAAGTAAACACGTTTCCAGCCCCAAATTCCGACGATTTTATGATAATATCATTTTTTATAAAATTCATAATTGTGTATCCACGACACAAAGATACTATATCTAGTTACATCAAACCCTACTGAGACTTGATACTTGTTTATTGTACGTTATTAGAAGTCACCCTCCCTTGATTAATAACTCTTTACATATAGTCGATCACAAAATAGACGTATATTACTGTCCAATTCATTGCACCTTTCATAGTTATATATAACGGATACCCTACAGAATGGAGTGGGAAACAAATATGAATTGGAAGTTACTGAAGAAAAAAATTTCCAGTTACAAAAAATATAAAATCGAACAGCTAAAGTCGAAACAATCCTCAGACGGCTCTTGGAGATTTCCTTGTGAAAATAGTCCATTAACAGATGCATATATGATAATTACTTTGAGGGTACTAAAAGAGGACAATGAAAAATTGATTGCATCACTTGTAAATAGGCTTTTAGCAACACAATTAGAAAATGGTGCTTGGAAGCTTTATGCTGATGAAACCCACATTTAATGAAAACATTTAGAACAAAAATTTGTAATCCGGTTATTGCCGTAAGAGTTTATAAGTGCCTTTCTGCGTGCACGTATCAAGAGTTACGTACCTCCGCAGGATCATATGCAGTAGTAGATAGATTAGCACAATGCTGTGAAGTAACGATAACACCAGAAACAAGAGATTATGTAGCAAGGTGGTTAATGAATTGTGGGGTTGATCCAAGAAACCCTCATCATCGTAGATCGATGTGGAGTTTCGTAAATTCATAAATCGAATATTTAATCACCATGGGGGGGACGATTTTCTGAAACTAAGGATTATCGGACTACTCATGGTTTGAATGTATTTAACATTATTCTACATATACTAAACACTTCTATCTAATAACACAAAACCTTAATTTAGGACAACAAACTTTGCACAACTAACAATGACAATACATACAATTTATTAATGAACTATTGAATTCGGTACTTTTAAGTGATGAGTGAGGTGAAACCTTCATGACAGATACTCAATATTATGTTTTATTAGGCCTGGTTATATTTTTATTTATTACATTTTCATTAAATATTACAGATGAGCCCGAAGAACGAGGGATACCTGCGGAAATACTTCCTATCATTTTAGAAAGTTAGGGAGGTGAGCTGATGACTACGAGAGGTTTTGATAGTTTTTCAAAAGGAGAAAAAGAAAATTTCAAAAAACTAATTGACAGCTATAAGCTATCCCCCCAACAAATTGCGGTTGTAGCTGCAGTGCTATTTAACGCCTTATATGTTCAATCAATTCTTGTAGATAAGGACCAAACTGTTGTAATACTATTAGAAGGGTCTTTAAAGAGAAAAAATAACCCTGGAATGGAAAAGCTCTTAAATGAGGTGAAGGGATTAAGTATTGGCGAATTAATGGAACTATTGCAATCCAAAAAATAAATCGGAACCTATTTAGGTGTAGAAATTTTATTTTAATCTTAGAAAATTTGTGAAGCTAGATATTTTTTTACCATTAACTTAATACATGACAATTCACAAGGATAAAAGCTGTTTCAAAATTACTTATCGTACGAAAAAAATAAGTAGTTATTGTTCAGCCTTTATTTTTGTAGAAAAGGAATCTTAACTGTATATTGACTCGTTATTATTCTAAAAAACTTCAAGAAAATAAAATAATTTAACGAGTACTACTCGTTAAATTATGTATTTAGCACATTATAATTAAGGTTTAATAGATTAATATTTCTTTTTTGAGTAACAGCTTTAATCATTTTTAATTCGGTATCCAATTCATTCGTTAAACTTCCAGTTTCAATGTTTTTTTTAATTTCTACATAGAATCGAATTAACAAATCATTTGGTAATTTTTCATAAAAAGAATCTGACATATTATTACCTCACCTTCTTTTTTCCGAATATCTTAATAATACAAAATCTACCCACATATGTAAACGCTTTAATTTGTTTTCCATTTCTAAACTACATAACTTATTGAATTTCATAATCCATCATTCTCGCCACTAAAATACTATAACTAGTTACGCCGAACCGTTCGTAACTAGTTATGGATTCATGTAGCTGGGTTATTATAATTATGAAATTCACTCAATTGCATCCCACAATGAAAATTACAATCATTTCTTTTTTTTTGTAATATTAAATTCGCTTTTAAACTACCAAGTCAAATGACTTGGTTTAGTATTCAAAACCTATAGTGGCTATGTAATACTAAAAAATTTTTTAGTAAAATAAGGCTGTGACTCATTATTAAATGCCACTCCAACCCCTAAATAGAGAAAATCTACCTTAAGGATATTTTCTCTGTGTCCTAAGGAATTCATTAGTCCCTCGTGTGCAAAGATACTACTAATTTGACCGTATGCTAAGTTTTCACCAGCAGTCATAAATTCAATATTATCTTCTGCCATTCGTTCAAACGGAGATTGACCTTGTAAATTTGTATGACTGAAATACTGGTTTTCTGCCATGTCCAAGCTATGCTTCCGAGCCGTTTCTCTCACATGATCATCCCATGTTAAAAGAGGCAAATCATGATTTCTTCTAGAAGCATTTGTTAAATCAAACAACTGATATTCAAAGCCTTCTTGTAGCTGCTGGCTTGGTTCGGAATATATAGCATTTTTCTTTTGTTCGAGTTCTTCATCGATAATTTTGATAGCGGTAACTGTGTTGTTTTCGTGCTGATCATAAAAAATCGTCACATAGCTGTTGTCAAGATTGAATACATCATATTCACCATTACTATTCATACGAAAATTGAACAAACGGTATTGTATGAAAGTTTCAGGAGTCCCAAGTTGCCGTTGCACTAATTGTATAGGACTACCTAGACTTATTTCTGTCGAAGAGGAAATCAAATCCTGATTCGTATAAAGGCCACGAACAATATCCTCTTCATCATAAGCAACCATGATAAAATTTTGATAGTTTTCGTGATAGGCATCCCAACTTATATCATATTCATTTATCGTGCTTCTCTTGGGACTACCACCTATTATCTGCTCCACTTCAGCTCTTGAATTCCCCAGTTCAATATTATGAATAGAAAACAATCGATCTCTAGGGTCTACTAATTCTGGTGCTTGGATGAATGTATCACTAGATTCTAATTGTGGATGATCAGAAGGTTCGAGTAGAGAATGTAATTGCTGAGTAAGGGTATCTAACACATAATTGATAGTTGGGTCTTCTTTGAACTGATCTACGGTATCATGAACTGAAGCCCAAATAGATGAAGGATCTAGTTGTTGAACTGGCTCTTCCCATAACGGCTTTGAAACATATCCAAAAAACAACATGATTACTAGTAAAATAAACCGTATCACAACTACACTCCTATTTTAGTTATTTAATTCTATTTATTACCGGACATTATTCATTTTAATCATACCATCAAATTGTAAGCTATTCTCTTTTGAAGTATCCGCATAAGAAATAGCATTTTATTAATACAAATATAAAAACAGTGGATTTCACTATACAAGCACTTTTTCCTAATTTTTCTATATGATAATATACATTATAAAACGGAGGAGGAGATTCACAACAATGCATAGTTTTGAGCCCCCTTTTTATTACCAATGTCCTTACTGCAACGGAACCTCATATTACGGTGACACTCGAAATTACACTCTCAATCCTTATCAAAGCTATCCTTTTCAAACATACCCAACTTACCAAAATAACTCTTATAACAGACAAAACTTCTATTATCGTGAAAGTACCATAAGTCTGCAAAATACTGCAAAAACACAATGGGAAGGTCACTATCTTGATATAGATGGTAATTCCGGTGAGGTTATCTTATGGCCACGTCTTGGTAGCGGAGCGTACTGGAAATTAACAGACCATGGCGATAATATTGTTAGTCTGCAAAATACTGCAAAAACACAATGGGAAGGTCACTATCTTGATATAGATGGTAATTCCGGTGAGGTTATCTTATGGCCGCGTCTTGGTAGTGGCGGGTATTGGAAAATAACAGACCACGATGATGGTAGGGTTAGTCTGCAAAATACTGCCAAGACCAAATGGGAAGGATATTACTTAGATTTAGATGGTAATACTGGTGAAGTAATTTTATGGCCTCGATTGGGTAGTGGCGGATACTGGAAAGTTACGAGAGCTAATGGACCCACAAATGGCCCTGATTGTTCTGTAACAGGTGGTAAAGGGAAAAAGTTAGACTCAGGAACAGTGGGTATCAGGGATGTCCTTGATTTGGAATATTTAATTTACGAGTGTGCCATTGAAGTAAAGCCTTTGATAGCAAACATTAATACTGGTGGTACTTATTCTCTTAGCGCCACAAATAGAGGCGCAACAGCTATATGGCCTATAATTCCAGAAGCATCAAGGTATGTATTCTCTGTATATGTTGAGAATAAAACGCTCTGGGTTGAATTAGAGATGCAACATAGGACTTTGCAAGGTGGTTTGCCACCGAAATTTGTTTGGAGAAAAACTTGGGGGGCAAAAACAAGAGTTGGATCATGGTCTGGACTAAAGTTTTAAGTGAAAGTTTGGGAGCTAGTTTTGCTCCCCTTTTTTTGATTAGAGGAAATGCAAAAATATTGTGTGATTATTCTTCATTTAATATTTAGTACCTTATTACTCAATTTACTTCATTCCTTTCTCTCAAGTTGTTTTTGCAACCAAGTTTTCCATAGCAGATAACTCATTTTAAAATTTATTATTAATCTCTAATTCTAAACTTTCTTAACAATTCCACTTCTTTATCTTAAGTACATTCTTTACAAAGTAACTTAAAAAAGAAGACATTTGTTACGCAGTATTTAATCAAATACGAAGAAGAAACGATCACTTTATAAACGTAATCGTCTCTGAAATTTCTCAACAGTATCGTTGTACGCAGCATTTGACATTGTATTGTTAGTTTTTCTTAGACAACATAAGCCCCCGTTAGGTCTATAAATTATTTCATTGACCTTGCAACTTGCAACATTTTATTTCTTGATAATGTTTTAAAAATTTCTGTTGGAGCTTACTGTTGTATCCAAAATAACGGCTGGTCTATTGATTCTGCTAATTAAATTTTTAGTGAGGAATGGTTATCTGATGACAAGTTTTTTGTCACCGAATCTGAAATTAATGGGAATAATAAACTCTATCATCAATCGAAAAAAGAACTTCGAATAAGAAAAACATAGGAGATTTTAGTCTTCCTATGTTTTCAATTCAAATTATTTATCTGTTTGTTTTTGCTTCTTTTTCAAATACTCCGCACGTATTTTTTCAAGTTGCTGCTTTTTATCAAATTTGGCAGGCTTCTGTTTTTCATGAAACTTTGTCACAGCTACCTGACCTTTGGCATCCAATTGATATTTTCCCACTTTGTTCACCTACTTTTCTTGTCTTTAAAGAGAATTCTTAATTTAGCATTTGTAAGAATCTATTCAACAAATATAATATACCTTATTTTACTGAAGTAAACCTTATTACTTTATTAGATAATAGAACAGATTTCAGCAACTAAATGGAATTTAATTTAAATTGATTATGGGCACTTGTTGTTAGACGGTATTCGTGAAGGGGCTCAATCGTTAATTCATTTGTACGCCTTGCCATTTTCTAATTCCACCTTATATTTTGACAGGTACGCACACGATTTTTTGAACACGATATTTTTATAAGAGTCGTTTTTTAGACAAATAAAAAACGTTCCCTACAAATTGTAAGAAACGTTGATATAACAGCATTTAAATTATGTAATGGTACCGGTGGTCGGGGTCGAACCGACACTCCAGAAGGAACACGATTTTGAGTCGTGCGCGTCTGCCAATTCCGCCACACCGGCATATGTTATAACACTAATTAATTAAAACACAATCAGTTAAATATGTCAACATAACAATATACAAACTTGCATAACACGAAAGATCATCTATTTACTTTTAGAATTTAACATCACCTTTCCAATGAAACGACTTTAATAGATATAATCATAATCTATCGAAAACGCTAAGGGTAGAGTCATCCCTCTACCCTATCCTCACTTTAAGAACACTATTCATTAATGTTACCTCCACACGATTCCCTTATTACCAACTTAGTAGGTAATACAAGTTTCACAGGAACTTCACGACCACGAAGTCGTTCTAAAATTAACATAACCGCCGAACGCCCCATCTGTTCTGTAAAGATTTTTGCTGTTGTTAAAGGAGGGTGAACGTAAGCCGCTACCTCAATATCATCAAAGCTAATAATTGCTACATCCTCTGGAATCCTGACCCCCGCTCTATGTAATGCTCTTATAGCACCAATCGCCATCGGGTCACTACCTACAACAAACGCTCTCGGGAGATTACCTTTTCCTATCGCCTCTTCCATTAAATGATAGCCAGATTCAGTTGTCCATTCACCAATGTAAACATTCTCCGGATTATAAAGCCCCTTTTCATTCATCACTTTTTCAAACGTCTCTCTTCTCACTTTCCCATTATCCGACCCCCTCAAGATTTCTCCATCTTTTAATGAAAAAGTTAACGGCGGCTCCAGACCACCAATATATCCAATATCTGTATAATTTATATTGAAAAAATACTCTAAAACTTTATTAGTTGCACCTTCAAGATTCGTTAAGACAGAATCAAACCTCTCTTGATCAGGGGAATCGTCGATAAAAACAACTCGATCAGAGTTTGGGTAGAAATGCGCTACATCCTCTGGCAAAATATTACCTACAACAATCAAACCATCTAAATAGCTAAGTTTCTTATCTGATTGATCTTGTCTTATCCGTATTAATAACGGCGTTTCAATACCTAATTCCTCACATTGCTTATCAATCCCCTGACGAATGGATAGGAAATAAGGATCTTCATATTCATGTTCGATTGTACAGAACATCAATACACCTAGTTTTGTATCTTTGTGTTCATGGTTCGTTTTATTGGAAGATCTCTTTTTTACTGGCACGTAATTATATTTTTTAGCAATGCTAAGAATTTTTTCTCGTGTTTCTTTCATAACCGTTAATGTCTGGTCATTATTTAATACTCTCGATACTGTCGCAGCAGATACTTGAGCTTCTCTCGCTAAATCTTTAATTGTAATCACGGGTAAACACCTACTTTTTATTTAGTAAACCAATTAATTATTTTACTTAATATTAACAAAATATTACTACGCTGTAAATCTATAATCCATATTCAATATAAACTTTCTTTATTGGCATCACTGCACATAAAAATCCAACCATCTACACATATAAGAAATGACCACAGTTCCTCCCCCCCCAAAAAACACTTAAGTAAACTTTTAACAAAAATAGAAAAAACTATTGAAAGCGCTTAATTTTTCTGGTAGACTTCTAAACAAGCGAAGTAAACATTACTTAATAACGCGTTTTAATTTACTAATCTTTTCACTACAAAGGGGGAGTTAGTTAATAAATTTAATTAACTTATGTAAAACGCCATTAATAATATTTTAACCACTAGTCAAAATTATTTCGCTTAAACCTAATAAATATTCGAGGGGGATATTATGAAAAAGTTATTCGGTTCTATCATTACGTTCGCATTAATTTCTGTCTTAATGATTGGTTGTAGTAGTAATAATGAAGTTTCTAACAATGAAACAGATTCAACAGATGCATCAAATCAAAAGCAAGTAACACTCGAACTTTTTACAACATTAGGTAGTGATTTAGAGCAAGAAGCTTTTGAAACTGTTATCGCAGCATTTACAGAGGAATATCCACATATCAAAATAGATGCAAACTATCCAGGAGGTGGTTACGAAGATCTTTTACGTGTAAAGATGGCAGCTAACGATATGCCTGATTTATTCGATACTCACGGTTGGTCACAACTTCGCTACGGAGAGTACGTAGCTGACTTACAAGACATGGCTTGGGTAGAGCACCTCGATCCAGCTATGGACCAAATTTTAAAAGATGAAACTGGTAAGGTTTATGCTTATCCATTAAACCAAGCGAAGGATGGCTATATCTATAATGCAAGTTTACTAGATGAGTACGGAATTGAAGCACCTACTACTTTTGATGACTTTATTGAAGCTCTAAAGACAATTAAGGAGAAGAGCAATGGCGAAGTCACACCTTTATTTTTTGGCGGTGGTGAGAGTTGGACGTTGGCACAATTCGTCGACCAGATGTTAACTCCACTATTAATTACACATCCTGACAATGCTTTTGGTGACCAACTATTAGACGGATCTTTTGACTGGTCTAACTTTACGTATCTAGCAGAAAAATTTAAAGAAATTCACGATGAAGGTTTATTAAACACCGATGTATTAACAGCTAGACATTCTCAAGCAGCTGAATTACTAGCACAAGGTAAGGTCGGATTTTTATTCACAGGAGCTGCTATCGGTATGGATGCAGTTAGTTTCAACCCTGATTTAAAAGTAGGTATTGCACCTACACCTGCCGTACACACTGGTGACACACCAAGTTGGATTGGTGGAGAGCGCTTTACACTAGCAGCATGGAAAGCTTCAGAGAAACTTGAAGAAGCAAAACTATTTATTGATTTTATCTCACAACCAGAACATGCGAAAGCACTAGCTGAAGCAACTTCATTACCAGCTGCTTTAACAAACGTTTCTACTGACAACTATTTTAACGAATACTTTGATACATTTAGTGACATTGAAATCCAACCATACTTTGATCGTGTCTTCTTACCAAGTGGAATGTGGGATGTCATGGCAACCACTTCAGCTGAGCTACTTGCTGGAACAATGACACCTGAACAAGTAACTAAAGTGATGGAAGATGAATATAACCGATTAAGAAATCAATAATCTGGGAAATATCTAGTTAACTTATGCCTAAAGAGGCAGGAATAATTTTCCTGCCTCACACCATTTAACTAGCTTTCTATCAATCTTTGTAAGGAGTTGACAAGATGAATGAATTGGTTCAAAAAGAAAAGTTATCTGTTCCTACGACAGTTCAACCAAAACAAAAACTAAACAAGAATAAAGAATCCTCACTTTGGTGGATGTACCTACCCGCTATTCTAGCAGTTACTGCATTTATTATCTATCCTTTTTTAAGTGGTATAAAGATCACTTTTACAAATTGGAACGGTTTTTCTCAAAACTACGATTGGGTTGGTTTAGATCAATATCGAAGAATGTTTTCAGATCCAACTACATGGCTTGTAGTTAAAAATACTCTACTATACGGTATTGGAAGTACAATCCTTCAAAATGTCATTGGGTTAGGATACGCTTTGCTCTTAAATCAAAGCATCAAAATGAAGACGTTAACACGTACAATCGTTTATCTCCCTGTTATTATTAGCCCACTCATTATGGGTTATATATGGTATTTCTTCTTTGCTTACCAAGGTGGAGCCCTAAATGATGCTTTTAATTTCTTTGGTTTTAACTCAGTCAATGCATTAGGAAACCCTGACTTAAATCCTTGGATCATCGTTTTCGTTAATACGTTTCAGTTTGTTGGAATTGCAATGATTATTTATTTAGCTGGTTTACAAAGCATTTCTAAAGATTATTATGAAGCTGCACAAATTGATGGTGCTTCAGCGTGGAAGCAATTCAAAAATATTACACTACCACTACTAGCGCCTTCTATCACAATTAATATCGTATTAAATGTTATTGGTGGTTTGAAATTGTTTGATGTTATCGTCGCTTTGACTGGCGGTGGCCCAGGTAATGCATCTCAATCGATGTCAACGTTTATGTATGACCTTTATTTTAAACGACAAGATGCTGGCTACGCTGCAACCCAAGGTGTATTCATGGCCTTTATCATACTTATTATCAGTATAGGTGCTCTTATTTACTTAAAACGTAAGGAGGTTGAAGCCTAATGGATCGCCTTGGTAGAAAAAAGAAAACCATATTAACATCGATTGCATTATTTATCACTTTATTCCATTTAATTCCTTTCTATATTTTACTTACAACGGCTTTCAAAACGCGCGGTGATTTCAGTTCAAAGTGGAGTCTCCCTGATTACTTAACCTTTGAAAACTTTGTTTCAGCCTGGGAAAGGGCAAATTTAGGAACTGCTTTAATGAACAGCGTTTTAATTACAAGTGGAGCAGCCATTCTATTAATCTTCTTTGGTTCAATGGCTGCCTATCCACTCGCTCGTCGCAATACAAAATTAAACAAAGTAGTATTACTACTATTTGTATCTATCATGGTTATACCACCTTTAGCAGCATTAGTACCTTTATACCAAATGGTTGTTAATATCGGTATGTTAAATACTCGAACCATTGCAATTTTAAATAACTTTGCAGCTTTTATTCCATTAACGATCTTTTTATATGCCGGATTTATCAAATCAACGATACCTAAAGAATTAGAGGAAGCGGAAAAAATAGACGGTTGTAGTACTTTAGGAATATTCTTTCAGATCGTCTTTCCTTTATTAAAACCAGTTACTGCATCTGTGTTAATCATTTCATGTGTATTTATTTGGAACGATTATCAATTTGCTATTTTCTTCTTACAAAATAAAGAGGTTCACACACTTACAGTTGCACTCGCAAGCTTCTTTGGACAAAATCAAAATAATTTAGGACTAGTTGCCGCAGCGGCATCTATGGCAATGTTACCAATGACTATCTTATTCTTACTTCTACAAAAGTACTTTATCGCTGGTTTAGCATCCGGTTCTGTAAAAGGTTAATCATTACTAATCTATGACTCAGGGGGATTTTTGACATGCCGATTTATTTTAATGAAAATACAAAAGAGTTTCATTTACAAGCTAAAGATGTTAGTTATATTTTTACGGTATTAAAAAACAATCACTTAGGGCATTTATATTACGGAAAGAAAATCCAACACCGTCCTAGCTTTTCTCACCTCTTTAAAACACAACCACGCGCTGGCGCTTCTTGTGTCTTTGAAGGTGATTTAGAATTTTCATTAGATAGTATTAAACAAGAATTTCCATGTTACGGCACATCTGATTATCGTGAGCCTGCTTTTCAAATCGTACAAGAAAATGGTAGTCGCATTACTAATTTTGAATATAAAAGCCACTCTATCTTTTCTGGAAAGCCCAAATTAGATGGGCTTCCAGCTACTTACGTAGAAGATGACCACGAAGCAACAACATTACAAGTATTATTATATGATGAGCTCATTGATGCTGAAATTCATTTACTTTACACTGTTTTCGAAAAATATAATGTCGTAACAAGAAGTGCAAAGTTTATTAATAACAGTAATCAACAACTTCAATTAAATCGTGCTTTAAGTATGAATGTTGACTTTTTCGATTCCGATTATGAAATGATCCAGTTATCTGGATCATGGGCAAGAGAACGCCATGTAAAAACGAGAAAGTTACAGCCTGGGATCCAAAGCATTACAAGTACACGTGGATCAGCTAGTAGCGGACAACAAAACCCGTTTATTGCCTTAAAACGAACATCAACAACAGAATTCCAAGGGGAAGTATACGGATTTAGCCTTGTATATAGCGGAAACTTCCTAGCTCAAGTAGAAGTTGATCATTACGATGTAGCTCGAGTTTCACTAGGAATTAATCCATTTGATTTTAGTTGGTTACTAGACCCAACAGAAAGTTTTCAAACACCTGAAGTCGTTATGGTTTATTCTGATCAAGGTTTAAATGCTATGAGCCAAGTTTACCATGAGTTATATCGCTCAAGACTTGCTAAAGGGAGATGGCGTGATAAAAACCGTCCTGTACTTATTAACAATTGGGAAGCAACATATTTCGATTTTAATGAAGAGAAAATCGTTGAAATTGCGACAGCTTCTAAAGAATTAGGTGTTGAATTATTTGTTTTAGATGATGGCTGGTTTGGAAAACGTGATGATGACACTACTTCACTCGGGGACTGGTATGTCGATGAAGAAAAGTTACCAAATGGAATTAAAGGTTTGGCTGAAAAAATTACGGCTCTTAATATGGAATTTGGTCTTTGGTTTGAACCTGAAATGGTTTCGAAAAAAAGTCAACTCTTTAAAGAGCATCCGGATTGGCTCATTCATGTTCCAGGTCGAGCAAATACGCATGCACGCAACCAACACGTCTTAGATTTTTCAAGAAAAGAAGCGGTTGATTACATTTATGAAATGATGGCAGAAATATTACGTGAAGCTCCGATCACGTATGTAAAATGGGATATGAATCGTTATATGACTGAAATCGGCTCACCAGCTTTAGCTGCACAAAGACAAAGGGAGGTCTCACACCGATTTATTTTAGGGGTTTATGACCTTTATGAAAGATTGACAAGCGAATTTCCAGAAGTCCTATTTGAATCATGCGCTAGTGGTGGTTGTCGCTTCGATCCAGGTATGTTATACTACGCTCCACAAACATGGACGAGTGACGATACCGATGCAGTTGAGCGCCTAAAAATTCAATATGGAACATCCTTTGTCTACCCACTTAGCGCGATGGGAGCACACGTATCTGCCGTACCAAATCATCAAGTACACCGATTTACGAGTCTGAACATGAGAGGAAATGTTGCCTTCTTTGGAGTGTTTGGTTATGAACTTGATCTAGCAAAAATGTCAGACGAGGAAAAAGAGTTGGTTAAAGAACAAATTGCCTTTTATAAAGAAAACCGTTCTTTATTCCAACGTGGAACCTTCTATCGACTTTTAAGTCCATTTGAAAATGACGGAAATGAAACAAGTTGGATGGTTGTTTCAGAAGACCAAACGGAAGCCATCGTTGGATATTACCGAGTACTAGCAAAACCTAACCCTGGCTATAAACGACTGCTGCTAAAAGGTTTAAATGAAGCTTTTGAATATAAATTAAATGATCTTCCTGTTTCTATGCTTGGAGATGAGTTAATGAATGTTGGACTTCAACTCGAAAATGAATATTCTGGTGCATCGTTATCCGAAGTTAGTAAGTCTCAATCTGGGGACTTCTCATCAAGAATTTACAAGTTAACAGCGATTAACTCACCTATTCATCAACAAACAGCCTCTCAAGAAAAATTGGAAGTAAATTAACGCAAAAGTAAGGCTTCCTACAATTTTGTAGAAAGCCTTACTTTTTTCTTTGAAAGATTATACTTTAGTTGGAAAATCCAAATGAATACTTAGTTTGAGAGAAATACTTCTCGCCTTTTTCAAGCACAATAGATGGAAAATGGGGGTGGTTAATGGCGTCTGGTACTCCTTGAGTTTCTAAGCATAACCCTAAATATTTTCTAGACTCGGTTTGACCGATTTTGAAATGATCTTGTAGTTGAGTACCAGTGTACAGCACAACACACGGTTGATCTGTTTCAATGACTAGACGACGTCCACTTTCTTCATCTATTAAAATAATTTCTTCCTTATTATTTTCATTTAATAGAAATGGGTGATCATACCCTTCCCCTGCTAGTTGATTTTGTGGATGTGAAGAATAAGAACCATCAACAATCTTTCTTCCTTCTCGGAAATCAAATGGTGTTCCTTCAACAGGTAAATGTTCACCGGTAGGTAGTAATTCATCATTTAACTCAATAAATTGATCACTCTTTAGTTGTAATTGATGATTTAATATATCGCGTTTCGCATTTCCACTTAAGTTAAAATACGTATGGTTTGTTAGATTAACGATCGTTGTCTTATCTGTTTCACCTTCATATGTAATGGTGAAAGCGTTATCCTCTGATAATGTATACGTAACTTTTACTTCTAGGTTTCCTGGATAGCCCTCTTCACTATCCTTACTTAAGTAAGTAAATATAACCGATCCTTCATGTTCATTTTCAATGACCCTTGAACTCCAAACAACCTTATCAAAGCCTTCTATACCACCGTGCAAATGGTTATTATCATTATTAGTTGCTAATTGATACGTCTTCCCGTTTAACTCGAACTGCCCTCTAGATATTCTTCCTGCCACACGACCGCATACGGCACCGAAGTATGGTGAATAATTTTGATAATCTTCTAACGTATCGAATCCTAATACGACATTTTCAGTGTTTCCATTTACATCAGGAATCAAGATCTTGGTGATGATGCATCCATAGTCAATACACGTTACTTCCATTCCATGGCTATTTTTTAGGGTATAAGCATAAATTGATTTGCCCTTTAATTTAGCAAATAAATCTTTTGTTATTTTCATATCTTACCTCTCCCTTCTAACTATTGCATCACTAAAATTCTATAGTAAGTTGACCTTTTCCTACCGGATCTGCACTAAATAAGTCAAACAGAACTAATGTAACTGCTCCAATAGAAGTGGCGTAGTTCCCTAATTTAGAAGGAACAATTTCTGTTTTTCTTGCATCTTCTGTTAGTGCTCTTGAAGCGATAAGGCTTTGGATAGGATCTAAAATATAAGATCCTGCTTTAGAGACCCCACCACCTATGATCACTCGTTCAGGATTAATAAAGTTAACTAAATTCAATATCCCCACACCTAATGATTTACCTGTTTGAACTAAGATATCTTTAGCTACTATGTCACCTTTTTGTGCATATTGAAAAATCAGTTCACCAGTAATTTCATCTTTATTAACTACATCTTGAAGTAAAGAAGACTTGCCATTCGAAAGTTCTTCCTTTGCTTTTTCAACTAACGCTCGGCCACTTGCAACGGTTTCCAAACAACCGTAGTTTCCACACGTACATTTCGTTCCATTAATATCAACAATCGTATGCCCTATTTCTCCGGCAATATTATTTTTCCCATGGTACAGTTGCCCGTTCATAACAATACCAGCACCTATACCAATTCCAACATTAATGCAGACGAGGTTTTCAAATCCGTAGCCATTTCCAAACCAGGCTTCACCTAGGGCAAATGCTCTCGCATCATTTTCTACATAAACAGGTAAATCAAACTCTTCTTCCAATTCTTTTTTTAACGGAATATTTGTTAGTTGTAAATTTGGAGCAAATAATGCTACTCCTTGATGATGATCAACCATTCCATGCATTCCAATTCCAATTCCTAATAACTTTGTTTTTTCTACTTTTGAATTTGCAATTAATGACGTAATCACATTTTTTATATTACTTAGTAGATCTTCCTTACTCAAACCTTTTTGAAAATTAATGCTAACACTTTCTTCAACTTCCGCATTTAAATCCGTTAATACTCCTCTAATTTTTTGACCACCAATATCTAAACCAACGACATAAAAACTTTTCGAATTCATTGATAGCAAAATAGGTTTTCTTCCACCTTTCGATTCACCTACTTTGCTTTCTTTTACAAGCCCGACTTCCAATAGCTCATTCACAATATTTGTAACTGTTGGTGGTGTTAAATGAGCCTTCTTCGCTATTTCTGCTCGAGAAATTTGTTTATGCTTACGGATTAAATGCAATATTACCGAACGATTCATTGATTTCATTAATTTAAAACTACCTGTAAGCTGTGAACTCGACACATCGTTCCCCCCCTTTCTCTATAATATAAGAAAAGTTCAAGCGCCTCGGCCACCTGCGAAAGCTAATGATGCCCTTTTACATAAAGCGTACCCTTTGGCTTCATATAAAGGGGCAAAGTGCCCTCGAGCGGGTAAGCGCTAAAGCTAAAAAACTTTCCAACTTCAGAATTTTTCTTATCTTTAAAGTATAAACCCTCTTATAAAATATATTAATAAATATTTTATAAGAGGGCATACCTTAATACAAACAAATGCCAGCAAAAGTTTTTTAGATTAACTACGTGATTTTCTAAAACCACATCACACTCTACCTACTAGGATGACAGTATAACTCAACGAAAGCATAATTTTAGTAACGTTATAGCTGTAATATAAACTTCCATATGGTGCGACAATACTTACACTTCAGACGCTTTCTTAATAAATTTTACAAAGGCTTCATTACCCGCTTCATCTCTCTTAAATACACCTGCATGTTCAAGAATAGTTGAGAAAATTTTACCTACCTCATCCTTTACTATTTGCTGAACATTATTTTCATTAAGATTACTATACTTTGCTTTAATTTGGTTTGCCCAATCTAGATGCTTACTAATATCTTCATGGCCCCTTATCTCATTCACGTAGTCCTCATTCAATAAAGCCTTAGCAAGCAATTGAAGCTCTTCTTTTAGTCTGCCTGGTAAAACTGCTAAACCCATAACCTCAATTAATCCAATATTTTCTTTCTTTATATGATGAACCTCTGTATGTGGATGGAAAATCCCCATTGGATGTTCATCGTTCGTACGATTATTCCTTAAGACTAAATCTAGTTCAAATAGTTCTCCCCTTCTTCTAGCAATTGGTGTAATTGTATTATGAGGCGTATCCTCAGAAAAGGCATAAATATCAACATCTTCATCGGAATATTGCTTCCAAAATGAAAGAATATGGTCTGCTAACTGTACAACACTATCCTTATCCTCACTTTGAAGTCTAATTACTGACATCGGCCATTTAACAATACCAGCAGTAACATTAGGAAACTTTGAAAAACTAAATGTTTCTTGCATCTCTGCTTTAGCCATCGGGAATTCGTGGTAACCACCCTGGAAATGATCATGGCTTAATATCGATCCACCGACAATCGGTAAATCCGCATTCGAACCTAAGAAATAGTGTGGATATTGTTCAACAAATTCAAGCAATCTCGAAAAGGTCTTTTTTGATATCTTCATTGGTACATGATTTTCTGAAAATAAAATAGAATGTTCATGATAGTATACATATGGAGAGTATTGTAAATACCAAAGCTCATTCATAAGTGTTACCGGTATTGTACGCAAGTTTTGTCTTGCAGGATGATTTACACGACCCACATACCCAACATTCTCTTTACATAGTAAACATTTTGGGTAAGAACTTTGTTTTAGGTGTTTTGCTGCTGCAATTGCTTTTGGATCTTTTTCTGGCTTTGATAGGTTAATTGTTATTTCGATATCACCATATTCAGTTGGACTATACCAATGCTCATTTTTTGCAATTCGGTCAGTTCGAATATAATGACTTTGTTTTGATAATTGATAAAAATATTCCGTTGACTCTTCAGGACTATTTCGATATTTATCTTCAAAGGTTCTAATGACCTCGGAAGGTCTAGGAACAAAACACCCCATAATTTTCGTATCCAATAAATCACGATATGTGACGGTATTTTCTTGTAAACAACCATTAACAGCAGCCCAATCAAGAATTTCTTCTAAAATTTCTATAGGAGATTCCAGATTCTCACTTTCAATCTCAACATCTACTACTTCTTCAAGGCCTAATATATCTAATACCGAATTTCGGGTATAATCTTTATCCCACTGACTTACTAAATTATTTTCAATCGCAAATTGAATTAACCTTTCGATCTGTAAGTGAATATTTACTGACATGACTACTCAGTCCTTTCCAAAGTTAGTTTGACTGTTTTGGATAACCATTAGGATTTTTCTTAAACCATTCCCAAGCACTTAAAATGATTGTTTCTAAATTTGCATATTTGGGACTCCACCCTAGCTCTTTCATCGCTTTTTCTGATGATGCTACTAATTTCGCAGGGTCACCAGCTCTTCTAGGAGAAACAATCGCAGGAATAGGATGATTAGTCACTTTTCTCACCGCTTCAATAACTTCTTTAACACTAAATCCATTTCCATTTCCTAAATTATAAATAGCACTTGTTTCTTCTTCATTCAATTTATTTAACGCTAAAATATGGGCGTCTGCTAAATCCGTTACATGGATGTAATCTCTAATACACGTTCCATCTTCCGTATCATAGTCGTCACCGAATATTGAAATTTCCTCACGTTTTCCAAGAGCTACTTGCAAAATAATCGGAATCAAATGTGTCTCAGGAGAATGATCCTCCCCTAAAATCCCCTTCATATGAGCTCCTGCCACATTAAAATAGCGTAAAATGACATGTTTAATCCCATGAGCCTCATCTGCCCACTTTAGCATTTTTTCTACAGCCAATTTCGTTTCCCCATAAGGATTTGTAGGAATTGTTGGATCTGTTTCTAAAATTGGGATGTTCTTTGGCTCGCCGTATGTTGCTGCTGTCGATGAAAAGACGATTTTCTTCACACCGTGCTTTTCCATTACTTTCAACAGACACAGCGTCCCATAAACATTGTTATCATAATACTTTAATGGAGCTGTTACACTTTCACCAACTAGTGAATCAGCTGCAAAATGAATGACTGCATCAATTTTAAATTCATTAAAAACCGTATCAAGAAATTTTTCATCTCGTAAATCACCAACGCATAATGTTGCTTTTTCTAATACAGCATCTCTATGACCATTTTGCAAATTATCAACAACGACTACATCTTCACCACGATCGAGTAATTCTGAAACTGTGTGACTCCCTATATAACCTGCACCACCACAAACTAAAATTGCCATTTTATTCTCCTCCTTAATCAACTAATCTTATATCTTCCTTGCTCCATCACCAATTTGAACAACATAAAAATCAGCAGTTAGATTAGTTTTTTCCTTATAAATTTTACCGACATTTTCAATAAACTCATCTACTTTTTCGTCTTCAACAATGCTAATTGTACATCCACCAAAACCAGCACCTGTCATACGAGAACCGATGACTCCCGATTGAGACCATGCAGCTTCAACAAGGGTATCTAACTCAAAGCCAGTCACTTCATAATCGTCTCTTAAAGAAGTGTGCGATTGATTCATTAAATCACCAAAACCTTTAATATCACCATTTTTCAAGCGCTCAACCGCCTCAATTGTACGTGCATTTTCATATACTGCGTGTTTGGCTCTTTTTCTATCAATCTCATTTGTAATTGCAACTTTAAGTTGTTCAAATTTCTCTACAGTTAAATCCCCTAAAGAGTCAATAACGACAACTTCCTTCAATTGATTAAGAGCACGTTCACATTCTGATCGTCGCTCATTATATTTTGAATCTACTAAACCTCTTCGTTTATTTGTATTGGCGATTACTAACGACGCACCATCTAATTTAATTGGGCTGTACGTATATTCTAACGTCTGACAGTCTAAAAGAACTGCATGATCTGTTTTCCCCATACCGATGGCAAATTGGTCCATAATACCGCAGCTCACACCAATAAATTCATTCTCAGCTTTTTGACTTAATTTCACCATGTCCACCATATTTATATCAAGATCAAAAAGTTCCTTTAACATCACTGATGTTACAAGTTCAACCGATGCTGAAGAAGATAAACCTGCACCGTTCGGTATATTTCCGAACAATAGAACATCAAACCCAGAATAAATATTTAGTCCAAATTCCTTGAACATCTTAATAACACCTTTTGGATAATTTGCCCAATCATGTTCTTCTACATATACTAACTCATCAACGTTAAAAATAACGGTACCAACCTCATCAAAGTTTAAAGAGTACATTTGCACATTTTTATCTGCTCGTTTTCTAGCAATTATATATGATCCTACACTTAGTGCACATGGAAAAACATGTCCACCATTATAATCTGTATGTTCACCAATTAAATTTACCCTCCCTGGAGCAAAGAAAGCTTCCAACTCACCACCTGCCCCGAAAACCTTTTCAAATTGACTAATTAATTTTTCTTTCATCCATAACACTCCTTTATTTATTGGTAAATTCATGTACTTTGTTCAATCTTTATCTGTTTAATAGTAATTCAGAATGATTAATACTTAGTTGTACGACAATCGAATACTAAGATAATATTAATTAAGTTTTCATCCGTAACTTCGTTAATTAAATTAATTAACTAACGTAATTGTAATCGTTTTACTATTAATATTCAATAAGTAAAATTAAAAAAATTATTGAATTACTACAAAAATCTTTTACCTATCTGTTAGTATGAAGCGAGACAGCCAAAAAAAGTCCTCTTAGTGTTACCTAATATTGCTAATTTACTAATAAACAAGAAAAGCGCAAGCGCCTTGTTCACGAGCGAAAGGACTGAAGTGACCGAGCTCGTAGGCTGCTTGCGCTAGACAGTTTCCGAGTTAGAAACTATTAATTCTGATACTACAAAAAAACCTTAACCAAAATTGGTTAAGGAAATTTTTATGTATGGTACCGAGGGCCGGACTTGAACCGGCACGATAGTCACCTACCGCAGGATTTTAAGTCCTGTGTGTCTGCCAATTCCACCACCCCGGCAAAACTAAATAGACTTACAATAGAACTTGGAGGCGGCACCCGGATTCGAACCGGGGGTGAAGGTTTTGCAGACCCGTGCCTTACCACTTGGCTATGCCGCCTCAGTATTAAATTGGAGCGGAAGACGAGATTCGAACTCGCGACCCCCACCTTGGCAAGGTGGTGTTCTACCACTGAACTACTCCCGCAAAATGGCTGGGCTATCTGGATTCGAACCAGAGAATGACGGAGTCAAAGTCCGTTGCCTTACCACTTGGCTATAGCCCATTAATTAATAAAATGGGGCGATCGATGGGAATCGAACCCACGAATGCCGGAGCCACAATCCGGTGCGTTAACCACTTCGCCACGACCGCCATATTAACTTTGAATGGCAGGGGCAGTAGGAATCGAACCCACACTGGAGGTTTTGGAGACCTCTGTTCTACCGTTAAACTATGCCCCTATAAAATCTAAATGGTGGAGGGGGACGGATTCGAACCGCCGAACCCTAAGGAGCGGATTTACAGTCCGCCGCGTTTAGCCACTTCGCTACCCCTCCATATTATATAAATATACATATCATTAAGAAATACGTCAAGATATACGAAGAATATAATTCAATATTACAATACACCTGGTGCCGGCCAGAGGACTCGAACCCCCAACCTACTGATTACAAGTCAGTTGCTCTACCAATTGAGCTAGGCCGGCATATATAGGTAAGTTATTTTTGCTCCACTTTAGTTACGCAAAAAAACACTGGTGGCTCGGGACGGAATCGAACCGCCGACACGAGGATTTTCAGTCCTCTGCTCTACCGACTGAGCTACCGAGCCGTTTAATTAAGTTATTTCCCCGCTGCGTTTAATATTCCTGTGCTTCTTCCTCTACAAGCTAAGCTTCGTAGCAAGCTGTGTCGAAGCAACTCGCAGCAATTTCAAAGGTGCTCTGCTCGTCTCTACCGACTGAGCTACCGAGCCATAGTTTTTTATTTGTTTTAAATGGCGGACCCGACCGGGATCGAACCGGCGATCTCCTGCGTGACAGGCAGGCATGTTAACCGCTACACCACGGGTCCAAGATAATTTGGTTGCGGGAGAAGGATTTGAACCTCCGACCTTCGGGTTATGAGCCCGACGAGCTACCAGACTGCTCCATCCCGCGATAATAAAGATATAATGTTTTGTGCTTGCTTTTGATGTAACGACTCGCTCTTCCTCTACTAGCAATGCTCTGTAGCTGTTGCGTCGAGCTGCGGGGCTTATCCTTCGAAGCTAACTCAATGTGCTCCATCCCGCGATAATAGTATGGTGGAGGATGACGGGATCGAACCGCCGACCCCCTGCTTGTAAGGCAGGTGCTCTCCCAGCTGAGCTAATCCTCCGAGGTAATACATGTTTATAAGTAATTTTGGTGACCCGTACGGGATTCGAACCCGTGTTACCGCCGTGAAAGGGCGGTGTCTTAACCGCTTGACCAACGGGCCATATAAAACGAGTGGCGGAGAGCGAGGGATTTGAACCCTCGAGACGGTTTTACACCGCCTACACGATTTCCAATCGTGCTCCTTCGGCCAACTCGGACAGCTCTCCATATGGCTCCACAGGTAGGACTCGAACCTACGACCGATCGGTTAACAGCCGATTGCTCTACCACTGAGCTACTGTGGAATAATATATAACCTAGCAACGTCCTACTCTCACAAGGGGAAGCCCCTAACTACCATCGGCGCAAAAGAGCTTAACGATCGTGTTCGGCATGGGAACGAGTGTGACCTCTTCGCTATCGCCACTAGATAATATATTTAGTTGAAAGAAATCATTCTTTCAAAACTAGATAACATACATTTAAGTTTCTTGAGTGTGAATTCAATTCTTATTTTAGGATAAGTCCTCGACCGATTAGTATCTCTCAGCTCCACACGTCACCNAGGGGGGCTTCATGCTTAGATGCTTTCAGCACTTATCCCTTCCATACGTAGCTACCCAGCTATGCTCCTGGCGGAACAACTGGTACACCAGCGGTATGTCCATCCCGGTCCTCTCGTACTAAGGACAGCTCCTCTCAAATTTCCTACGCCCGCGACGGATAGGGACCGAACTGTCTCACGACGTTCTGAACCCAGCTCGCGTACCGCTTTAATGGGCGAACAGCCCAACCCTTGGGACCTACTTCAGCCCCAGGATGCGATGAGCCGACATCGAGGTGCCAAACCTCCCCGTCGATGTGGACTCTTGGGGGAGATAAGCCTGTTATCCCCAGGGTAGCTTTTATCCGTTGAGCGATGGCCCTTCCATGCGGAACCACCGGATCACTAAGCCCGACTTTCGTCCCTGCTCGACTTGTAGGTCTCGCAGTCAAGCTCCCTTTTGCCTTTGCACTCTACGAATGATTTCCAACCATTCTGAGGGAACCTTTGGGCGCCTCCGTTACTGTTTAGGAGGCGACCGCCCCAGTCAAACTGCCCACCTGACACTGTCCCCGAACCGGATCACGGTCCTAGGTTAGAATTTCAATACAATCAGGGTAGTATCCCACCGACNCCTCCACCGAAGCTNGNGCTCCGGGTTCTCAGGCTCCTACCTATCCTGTACAAATTGTACCAAAATCCAATATCAAGCTACAGTAAAGCTCCATGGGGTCTTTCCGTCCTGTCGCGGGTAACCTGCATCTTCACAGGTAATATAATTTCACCGGGTCTCTCGTTGAGACAGTATCCAAATCGTTACACCATTCGTGCGGGTCGGAACTTACCCGACAAGGAATTTCGCTACCTTAGGACCGTTATAGTTACGGCCGCCGTTTACTGGGGCTTCAATTCAGAGCTTCTCCNNANGGATAACCCCTCCTCTTAACCTTCCAGCACCGGGCAGGTGTCAGCCCCTATACTTCGCCTTGCGGCTTCGCAGAGACCTGTGTTTTTGCTAAACAGTCGCTTGGATCTATTCACTGCGGCTCTCTCGGGCTTTAACACCCTATCAGAGCACCCCTTCTCCCGAAGTTACGGGGTCATTTTGCCGAGTTCCTTAACGAGAGTTCTCCCGAGCGTCTTAGAATTCTCTTCTCGCCTACCTGTGTCGGTTTGCGGTACGGGCACCTCTCACCTCGCTAGAGGCTTTTCTTGGCAGTGTAGGATCAGGAACTTCGCTACTTAAATTTCGCTCGCCATCACAGCTCAGCCTTAACGAGAAGCGGATTTGCCTACTTCTCAGCCTAACTGCTTGGACGCACATATCCATCAGTGCGCTTACCCTACCTTTCTGCGTCCCCCCATTGCTCAAACGGTGAGGAGGTGGTACAGGAATTTCAACCTGTTGTCCATCGCCTACGCTTTTCAGCCTCGGCTTAGGTCCCGACTTACCCTGAGCGGACGAGCCTTCCTCAGGAAACCTTGGGCTTTCGACGGAGGGGATTCTCACCCCTCTTTTCGCTACTCATACCGGCATTCTCACTTCTAAGCGCTCCACCAGTCCTTCCGGTCTGACTTCACAGCACTTAGAACGCTCCCCTACCACTGACACCTNAGGTGTCAATCCATAGCTTCGGTGATACGTTTAGCCCCGGTACATTTTCGGCGCAGAGTCACTCGACCAGTGAGCTATTACGCACTCTTTAAATGGTGGCTGCTTCTAAGCCAACATCCTGGTTGTCTGGGCAACTCCACATCCTTCTCCACTTAACGTATACTTTGGGACCTTAGCTGATGGTCTGGGCTGTTTCCCTCTTGACTACGGATCTTAGCACTCGCAGTCTGACTCCCGAGGATAAGTATTTGGCATNCAATCCATAGCTTCGGTGATACGTTTAGCCCCGGTACATTTTCGGCGCAGAGTCACTCGACCAGTGAGCTATTACGCACTCTTTAAATGGTGGCTGCTTCTAAGCCAACATCCTGGTTGTCTGGGCAACTCCACATCCTTCTCCACTTAACGTATACTTTGGGACCTTAGCTGATGGTCTGGGCTGTTTCCCTCTTGACTACGGATCTTAGCACTCGCAGTCTGACTCCCGAGGATAAGTATTTGGCATTCGGAGTTTGACTGAATTCGGTAATCCTGTGGGGACCCCTAGTCCAATCAGTGCTCTACCTCCAATACTCTTCCCTCGAGGCTAGCCCTAAAGCTATTTCGGGGAGAACCAGCTATCTCCGAGTTCGATTGGCATTTCACCCCTACCCACACCTCATCCCCGCACTTTTCAACGTGCGTGGGTTCGGGCCTCCATTCAGTGTTACCTGAACTTCACCCTGGACATGGGTAGATCACACGGTTTCGGGTCTACGACCACGTACTCATTCGCCCTATTCAGACTCGCTTTCGCTGCGGCTCCGCCTCATCAGCTTAACCTTGCACGTAATCGTAACTCGCCGGTTCATTCTACAAAAGGCACGCCATCACCCGTNAATGGGCTCTGACTACTTGTAGGCACACGGTTTCAGGATCTCTTTCACTCCCCTCCCGGGGTGCTTTTCACCTTTCCCTCACGGTACTGGTTCACTATCGGTCACTAGGAAGTATTTAGCCTTGGGAGATGGTCCTCCCGGATTCCGACGGGGTTTCACGTGTCCCGCCGTACTCAGGATACACTCTGGAGGAAACGAAGTTTCGATTACAGGGCTGTTACCTTGTTTCGCGGACCTTTCCAGATCGCTTCGTCTACTTCGTTTCTTTGTAACTCCGTATAGAGTGTCCTACAACCCCAAGGGGCAAGCCCCTTGGTTTGGGCTGTTACCGTTTCGCTCGCCGCTACTCAGGTAATCGAATATTTCTTTCTCTTCCTCTGGGTACTTAGATGTTTCAGTTCCCCAGGTCTGCCTTCTCATACCCTATGTATTCAGATATGGATACCANCCCATTACGGATGGTGGGTTCCCCCATTCGGAAATCCCCGGATCAAAGTTTACTTACAACTCCCCGAGGCATATCGCTGTTCGTCGCGTCCTTCGTCGGCTCCTAGTGCCAAGGCATTCACCGTGCGCCCTTTCTAACTTAACCTAATTTTTCCGTAATAAGCTGCGGATCTCTTCGTTGGCTTCGCTTTTCTGCGCTGCTCATGTATCCTTAAACATACACTCCGCTGCTCGAAAGCTCGCCGCCTCGATCTCCTTGCTTCTTNCGAAAAAATACCTGTTTTTTCAAAAGGATTTTTCGTCGAATTGAATTCTTGACTACTCAAGATTTACTCAAAGTCATAATGACTTCCGGTAAAACTTAAATGTATTATTGTTATCTAGTTTTCAAAGAACAAGTCAACAATTGATAAGCAGCGAATTTCTTCGTCAGTTCCTTCGTTAATCATCCTCATGTGCCTCTAAGCACACTCCGGTGATTTCCTCAGTCACTTCCTCGAACTTCTTGCTTCTAAATTGTCTCAATTACTTATTAAGAGAGATTATTCTCTCAAAACTGAAACACAGCGTCAGCGTACTTTCCTCTAAAGAAAAGCATCGACTAGAGTTTTAACTCCATAGAAAGGAGGTGATCCAGCCGCACCTTATATGAAAGGCAATATCGTTATTTTGTAATTTCACTTCTAAATCTAAAGGCAAAACTAATTGATTCATGTTATAATTTTTAAACATAAGGACACTTCCTTCTGATTAGATTTGGCTTGGTAACTTAATTTTATCAGAAGTTGTCCTTATTTTATTACAAAAATAATCAAAGCCGGTGAAATTTTACTCGTCGTAAAATTTCACCGGCTTTTTCATTTCAGAGGTGGGTTTTGTCCCAGCCTCTTTTTATATAGGCATGAATTTATACTTCAACTAATATACGATTCTTTTTCGAATTTGTTCGTTCTTTACTCACCAATCCTAGTGTCTCTGCTGTTGAAGTATGAATTTCCTGCAGAAGATCTGGGTTTTCCATTAGCGATATGCCATAAGAAGGAATCATTTCTTTTATTTTTGGTTCCCACTCTTGCATATGTTCAGGGAAGCATTTTTCTAAAACCTCAAGCATGACGTGAACGGCAGTAGATGCACCTGGAGAAGCACCAAGCAATGCTGCGATTGAGCCATCAGCAGCATTAATCACTTCTGTACCAAATTGAAGTGTTCCTTTGCCGCCATCATCAGTATCTTTGATAACTTGCACACGTTGGCCTGCTACCAAAAAATCCCACTCTTCGCTTTTGGCGTTCGGGATAAACTCACGTAACTCTTCCATACGCTGTTCTTTCGATAACATAACTTGCTGAATCAAGTATTTTGTCAATGACATCTCTTTTGCGCCTGCCGACAACATCGTTAAGAGATTGTCCGGTTTTATAGAAGTGACTAAATCGAACATTGAACTAGATTTTAAGAATTTTGGTGAGAAGCCAGCAAATGGTCCAAATAACAACGATTTTTTATTGTCGATAAACCGTGTATCAAGATGCGGAACAGACATTGGCGGAGCACCAACTTTAGCTCTGCCGTAGACTTTTGCATGATGCTGCGCTACAACATCCGGATTATTACACACCATAAATATTCCACTTACTGGAAATCCCCCAATGTGTTTTCCTTCAGGAATACCGGATTTTTGCAGTAAATGTAGGCTTCCTCCACCGCCTCCGATAAAGACGAATTTTGCGGTATGCCGTTCAACAATACCGCTACCCGAATTCCGCACTTTCACTTCCCACAAGCCATCGCTAGTACGTTTAATATCACTAACACTATGTTGGTAGTTTACATCAACATTTTTACTATCTAAGTAGTCAAACAACATACGCGTTAAAGAACCAAAATTGACATCCGTTCCGCAGTCGATTTTGGTCGCCGCTATAGGTTCATTCGATGCGCGGTCTTGCATAATAAGAGGAAACCATTCCATCAGTTTTTCCGGATCATCGGAAAATTCCATCCCTTTGAAAAGAGGATTTCTTGTCAGTGCTTCAAAACGCTTCTTTAAAAACGTTACATTTTGTTTTCCTTGCACTAAACTCATATGAGGCAATGGCATAATAAAGTCCTCTGGATTATCTATCAGCTTACTGTTTACAAGATAAGACCAAAATTGCATTGAAACCTGAAACTGTTCATTAATTTTTATAGCTTTAGTAATATCTACAGATCCATCTGGTTTTTCATCCGTGTAGTTCAGCTCACACAATGCGGCATGCCCCGTTCCGGCATTATTCCATTCGTTCGAGCTTTCCTCTCCTGCGTTTACGAGCTTCTCAAATACGGTAATTTTCCAGTTCGGTACTAATTCTTTCAGAAGTATCCCCAAAGTCGCACTCATAATTCCGGCTCCAATTAAGATAACGTCTGTTTTAGTTTCTCTGTTGCTCATTTTTACCTTCCTTATCCCCTATATTTAGAGTAGGCGCTCCTACTTACTGGTCACACAACTTTACTCTCGATCAATTATAACCTTATTATATTGTATCAGTATTGTTAGAATATTAAAATATTTATTTACTATTATTTAATACTTATAATCTATTTAATAGCTGGAAATAAGTGAGAAGTGCACCCACAAGTCCCTTGAAAAAAATAAAGCCTTACTTGTGGGACGATCGATTCACCAAAAGATATAGGGATTAAAACATGAGACTTAAGCCCACTCAATGTATGGTCAAAGGCGATATATAGCTTAGTAGAGCTCGATTTTAGTAATAATGAAATTCACTCAATTAAAAGGACATTAATGATTAAATATTATTGAACCTTCAAAACGGCATTACTTAACAATACCTAATAACACCGATAAAGTAACACTAGTTTATAAGTACATATTTTAGGATTAATAATTATTCTTCAACAAATCTTAAAGTTGAAGAATAATTATGATAAACTTTCTAATGGTAGCCCTGGCGAATTTCTCGTGTAATGTTTTAATTTTATGGAAAACTATTTATAGTGAGGTCAATATGATTGTTACAGTAGTTACACTTATTCCCGGTTAGTCTTTCGGAGGCAACCATTATAGTTTGTATGAAACAAGAAAAGCGCAAGCGCCGCAGCTCTAGACGTAATAAGCTGGACTGAGTCGAGTGAGATATAGGAGAGTCGAAAGTCGTTAGACTTTCGTTCTCGACTTATCGTAGACGAGACGAAGGAAGCTTTCTAGTCGATAGGGCGCTGAAGCTAGACAGTTTCCAAGTTAGAAATTTATAAATTCTGATTATGCAAAATACTGCTTTACGCTTTTCTTTCTTACTTTACATACCTGTGACTTTAGGTGGAATTCTAATAAAACAAAAAAGAAATTTATACACTTTTCGGTATGTTTTTTAACTACACTTATCATCTTAATTTTTATAGAACGGAGGGATTGTTATGTCTTTAGCCATGACTGAAAATGAAATTTTACTAGCACTTATTCAATCCTTAAAAGAAGGAAAGAAAACGAAATTCCAAGAAATAATAGATGAATTGCAGCCTTACGATATGGCACAGCAATATCTTAACATTCCAAATAAACACCGAAATAAGTTTCTGCTATATTTATCCATTGAGCAACTTACTGATTTAATGCAACAATTAGTTAAAGACGACCAACTAGAAGTTCTTCAAAAATTAGGAATTGAAAAAACAACAAAAGTTCTAGACCTTATGGAAAACGATGATTTGGCATCCTTACTTTCCGAACTAGAACCAGAGAAGATAGAAGAACTACTTTCAGAAATGAAAAAAGAGGAATCTGAAATTGTTCAAAATCTAATGAATTATCCACCTGAAACAGCCGGTAGAATTATGAACAATCGATATGTCTGGATTCCGAAACATTTTACAATTCGTGAGGCCGTTGACAAATTGAAGCATTTCGCTGAACTTGCAGAATACTTAAACTACCTTTATGTTATAGATGAGCAGAAAAAGTTAGTAGGGGTTGTCTCTTATAGGGACCTTCTACTAGCAGACCTACAAGATAAAATTGAAGAAATTATGTATAGTAGAGTTGTGATGGCAGATGTTTATACAGATCAGGAAGAAGTTGCGAAATTAATTACTCGTTATGACTTTGTATCCTTACCAGTTGTGGAAGAAGATAATAGGTTAGTTGGGGTTATCACAGTCGATGACATAATCGATGTTGTTATTCAAGAGGCAAATGAGGACATAGAAAAATTATCTGCATCTGGTAAAGCGATTGATTTTAACACAAAACCATTAGTCGCTGCATATCGACGTCTCCCTTGGCTCATTTTATTATTATTTATTGGTCTTATATCAGGTGGTATAATAAGTAGCTTTGAAGAAACATTAGAAGCAGTAGTAGCCTTAGCATTCTTTATGCCCCTAATAGCAGGTATGACAGGAAATACTGGTACTCAATCACTAGCTGTCGTGGTTAGAGGATTAGTTTCGGAAGATTTAAATATAAAGCAAGTTGTTAAATTAGTATTTCGTGAATTATGGGTAGGCATCATCATTGGGATCACTTGTGGTATCTTAATTTCCATTATTGCGTTTGTTTGGCGTGGAAATTTCACACTTGGCCTCGTGGTAGGCAGTTCATTACTAATTACATTAATTATTGGTACATTAGCAGGGACGATCATTCCCCTAATCCTATATAAGTTAAAAGTTGACCCTGCCGTGGCATCAGGACCTCTTATCACAACGATAAACGATATTTTATCGTTACTCATATACTTCGGTATTGCTACAGCGTTTATTGTAAGACTAATGTAAAACTAAGCTATTAAACACTTTTATTTTTAACAGTCAAAAAGATTTTAAAATAAAAGTAAGACGACTTTTTCTCCTTTAACTGGGATATAAGTCGTCTTTGTATTTAGTTTTATCATTCGTCTAGTAACTTCAAGTACACTCGCATAAAGGCTTCCTTTTTTTGATTTATTAGTCAGGCTAGTTATTCTAATAGCACTTTATTGATAATCAATTCTATTCTCTGCTTTTCTACTATTGGTAGTACCGATCACCATTCCCCCTCTGATATAACAATTTTATTTGATATAGCTCTCCGACATCCTTTGTTATCTAATCCGAACTTTTTAAATAACCAAAATCCTTTCAAAAATTTATCGGTTACTCTGTATTTTTTGGGCCTCTGGTTAATAATTTTTTATTAATTATTCAGTATATTATGTATAATAGATTCGAAGTATTAAAAAGGAAAGGATGATGACTATGCCCATATAAATCCCGTAATAAATCTGCTGAACTACTTATTCTGGAATACTTAAATACTCGAATGAGTTTGTCCGAAAAAGAGAAGCAACACTTTTTCAATCTTAAAAAGGGGTATGATGGCGAGAAGATATTTGATGCATTGACAGAAAAAATTCAGTGTGAATGCTTAATATTAAATGATTTGCTACTCAAACAAAATAACACCATATTTCAAATCGACTCACTAATAATTTTTCAAGAATCCATCTACATTTTCGAAGTGAAAAATTATGAAGGTGATTATTATTACGAATCAGAGAGATTATACAAGGCCCCCAATTTTGAAATTAATAATCCACTAATCCAATTGAGTAGAAGTGAATCTCTGTTACGTCAGTTACTCCAAAATCTTGGATTTAGTTTACCGATTTATGCTTATGTCATTTTTATCAACCCCGAATTCACACTATACCAAACACCCCTAAACAAACCGTTTATTTTTCCGACTCAGATTAATAGATATTTAGAAAAATTAAATAAAATATCTTCAAAGTTAAATGAAAAACACAAGGTTCTAGCTGATCAATTAATTTCATTGCATATAAATGACTCTCCCTTTAAACTATTACCCTCTTATGATTATGACCATCTGCAAAAAGGAATCTCTTGTGCCACGTGCTCCTCATTTTCAATTACTATTGAGGGAAGGAAATGTGTTTGTAAAAAATGTGGACACGAAGAAGTGGTTGCAACTTCTGTACTGCGAAATGTGAATGAATTTAAGCTTCTTTTCCCTAATCAAAAAATTACTACAAATATCATTCATGACTGGTGTAAAGTGGTGAATTCTAAAAAGAGGATAAGAAGAGTTTTAGAAAAAAATTTTACTATAGTCGGGGTACATCAATGGTCTTATTATGAATAAAATCGATTTTAAAATTATCATTTATTTATAAGGTCCCTTTTTGAAAGACTATATCCTAGCCCTTTTTTGCAAATTTTGCCTTCAGATACACTATGAAGGCCTTTCCTCTTGGTTCTAGTTTGAAATTTGTCCTTCATCTCTACTATGAAGGACATTACCCTTATTCTTTTTTGCACATTTGTCCTTCATCTCTACTATGAAGGCCTTTCCTCTTGGTTCTAGTTTGAAATTTGTCCTTCATCCCTACTATGAAGGACATTACCCTTATTCTTTTTTGCAAATTTGGCCTTCATCTCTACTATGAAGGACATTACCCTTATTCTTTTTTCCAAATTTGTCCTTCATCCCTACTATGAAGGACATTACTCTTATTCTTTTTTGCAAATTTGGCCTTCATCTCTACTATGAAGGACATCGCTCTTATTCTTTTTTGCAAATTTGGCCTTCATTCCTACTATGAAGGCCTTTCCTCTTGGTTCTAGTTTGAAATTTGTCCTTCATCCCTACTATGAAGGACATCACTCTTATTCTTTTTTGCAAATTTGGCCTTCATTCCTACTATGATGGACATCACTCTTGTTCTTTTTTGCAAATTTGGCCTTCATCTCTACTATGAAGGCCTTTCCTCTTGGTTCTAGTTTGAAATTTGTCCTTCATCCCTACTATGAAGGACATTACCCTTATTCTTTTTTGCACATTTGTCCTTCATCTCTACTATGAAGGCCTTTCCTCTTGGTTCTAGTTTGAAATTTGTCCTTCATCCCTACTATGAAGGACATTACTCTTATTCTTTTTTGCAAATTTGGCCTTCATCCCTACTATGAAGGACATTACCCTTATTCTTTTTTGCAAATTTGGCCTTCAGATACACTATGAAGGCCTTTCCTCTTGGTTCTAGTTTGAAATTTGTCCTTCATCCCTACTATGAAGGACATTACCCTTATTCTTTTTTCCAAATTTGGCCTTCATCTCTACTATGAAGGACATTACCCTTATTCTTTTTTCCAAATTTGTCCTTCATTCCTACTATGAAGGACATCACTCTTATTCTTTTTTGCAAATTTGGCCTTCAGATACACTATGAAGGCCTTTCCTCTTGGTTCTAGTTTGAAATTTGGCCTCATTGGTCTACTTCTGGGATCGAAATAGAACCTCATTTACTTATGGTACGGTTCTCCCCGATTAATCCGAAACGCCCGGTACACTTGCTCCACCAAGAACAATCTCATTAACTGATGCGGAAATGTCATCTTAGAAAATGACAACGCTGCATCAGCGCGCTGCATAACTGCTGCGCTTAATCCAAGAGAACCTCCAATAATAAAGGTTACTTTACTGCGTCCGTAAGTCGCAAGCTTGTCTAGTTCCTTAGCTAGCTTTTCTGAACCCCACATTTCTCCTTCGATCGCTAACGCAATGACGTATGCATCTTGAGACACTTTAGTTAAAATACGCTCTCCTTCTTTTTCTTTTACTTGAAGCATTTCCGCTTCACTTAATTGTTCAGGAGCTTTTTCATCTGGAACTTCCACGATTTCTACCTTCGCATAAGAACTTAAACGCTTTATATATTCATTAATTCCATTTTTCAAGTATTTCTCTTTTAACTTACCTACCGTTACAATTGAGATATTCACAGTTTTTTTCCCCACCTAGAAATGTTATCCACATAGTTTATCCACATATCCACATAAATCGTATTTTTTTATCCACTTATTTTGTAAATAGCCTTGTCTGTACAAAAATGACACGTTGTGGATAACTCGTTTTTCGCTTCTATTTTTTCTAATACCGGAGCAACTTCTTGTTCATCAACAACAATATCCATTGCTAGTTCGACATGATTTTCACAACAATAATACACGTTCTTCTCTCCTTCGACGATAAATATTCAAATTCGCAATCATTACCTCATTTTAACTGTTTTCCACAGCATTATCCACAGATGATTAAATTTCATAAAAATTATTGCTATTTCTGTTTATACACAACTATTACTCCACATTTTAGTTTTCCACAATCAACAGGCAAATAATAATGAAATAGGTATTCAACACAAAAGAAAGCCTATCAGCAAAATAAACTGGTAGGCTTTCTACTATTAACTATAATGTTTGCTTTGTTAACGTGAAGGTCACGGTGTGCTTCTTACCATCTCGATAAAAAGTTACTTCGAGGTCGTCACCAATATTCTTTTTCGTATACAAATGTTTACGTAAATCATGTGTATCTTGAACTTTTTGTCCATCTAGCTCTACAATTACATCATACTGATCTAGACCTGCACGATCTGCTGGACTCATTGGTTCGACTCTTTCTAATATAACACCCGCTTTCACATCATCAGGTAACTTAAATGTTTCTTTCCAATGGTAACTTGGTACTTCTGAAAGAGAACGAATGACAATTCCCATTTGCGGACGTTGAACTTCACCGTACTGCTCAAGATCTTCAATAACAGGAACAGCAATAGCACTAGGAATAGAAAAACCAATTCCTTCAACAGACCCGGCAATTTTCATAGAATTAATCCCAATTACTTGTCCTTGGATGTTTATCAGAGCTCCACCACTATTACCTGGGTTAATAGCTGCATCTGTTTGTAATACCTCTGCTTCCCAGTCAACACGTCCATCTTTATTTAAATCAACTGGAACACTTCTTTCAGTCGCGCTAATAATTCCTTGTGTAACCGTACGAGAAAACTGTAATCCTAATGGGTTACCAATAGCAATCGCAGGTTCTCCTACTCTCAATAGCTCGGAATTACCGAATTCTGCTACTGTTTCAACATCGTCTGCTGAAATCCTTAGTACGGCTAAATCGGTTATAATATCTGCTCCAAGTAGTTCTGCTGGAACTCTTGAACCATTACTTAAACTCACTTCTATTTGTTGTGCTCCATCTATAACATGCTGATTTGTCACTACATATGCATGACCATTATTTTTCTTATAAATAACACCTGAGCCTGTTCCTTCTCCTTGGGAGGTTGACCAAAAACTTGATTGTTTTAAGTTAATAACACCTACAACTGCATCTGAAACACGTTCTACCGCTTCTGTTATATCTGAATTAACGGTTATGTTTAATGTACTATCTACCTGTGAGGAAGCTGGTATCGGTTCTAGTGAAGTAGTTTCAGCGCTTTGGCCTTTTGGAACTACTTCATAAGGTAGCAACCCGTAGCTGGAGAGAAATGGAACAGAAAAGATGACAAGCAAAGCTCCAACTACTGAACTAAAGAAAGCTGTAACTCCTATACTTTTTACATTTTTTCGTTTACTTCTTGTTTCTGTTTGATAATGCTCATCGTAATATCCCACCTGGTACCCTCCTTATTATTTTATCCAAAATATAATTTACCAAAATTCATGAAAAAATCCAGTATTTCATTTAAGATTTTTTTATTTTTCCTGTATTCCCGAAAATTGAAGTTTTAAACCTCAACTAACTCAGTGGGCTTAGCTGGATCTGTATCAAATAACTTTAGAGATTTTCCTACTTCTAACCCTTGTTCAGCTAACGTCTGTTTTACAGTCAAGTGAGCCAAATCCTTCATATTATTGTCTTGACTTAAATGTGCTAAATACACACGAGTTGGTTTTGTTCCAATAACCTCTGACATAGCAATCGCTGCATCTTCATTGGAAACATGCCCAACATCACTTAAAATGCGCCTTTTTACACTCCAAGGGTATTTCCCCATTCGTAACATATTCATATCATGGTTCGATTCAAAAATATAGACATCTGAATCTTTAATTGTTCCCTTCATTCGTTCACTGACATATCCAGTATCAGTAATAACTGAAAGCTTTTTTCCTTCATGATGAAATACATAAAACATCGGCTCTGCTGCGTCATGTGAAACACCAAAAGACTCAATATCTAAGTCTTCAAAACTTTTTGTTTCTTCCATATGAAAAATAAACTTTTGATCAGTTGAAATGTTTCCTAAAGCAGGCTCCATTGCTTTCCAAGTTTTTTCATTGGCATATATCGGAATTTGATATTTTCTTGCTAGTATACCAACCCCTTTTATATGATCGCTATGTTCATGCGTAACTAATATTGCATCCAACTCACTTGGACAACAGTCAATCTTTTTGAATAATTGATCCATCGCCTTGCCACTTAAACCTGCATCAACTAAAACTCGCTTTTTTTCGGTAGCAACATAAATGGCATTTCCTGAGCTGCCACTTGCTAATACACTGAATGTTAAACTCATCTATGCTTCTCCTCATTATTGTATATTTTGAATGGCGCCATCGATCGCATTTACATAATAAATCTGTTCATTTACACCAATATTCCACATTGGCGCAAAAACCTGAACCTCCCCTTGAGGTGGCTTAAAAAAACTATAATAACTCAACTCAATCTTTGTGATTACACTATCTGGCGGAATAAGCTGTTGGTTAAATAGTTTCTCTATTGCTCTCATACTTGAAAGCAGCTCTTGTTCCTTGCCTGGGGGGTGGATTGGTTGAATCGTCAAATAATTTTGTTCATACATAACAACTTCAAAATCATTGTTTAGTTGTAAAAGAAGTGGTAATCGTCCACTTTCATAATTATCAACTTTTTTGCCTTGATACGTTTGATAAAAAAACACTTGCTTTAACTTAGAATCATAATGACTAAAACGATAATGTTGACCAAAATTGATATGTTGTAGAACAAACTCTTTTGCTTGCTCTTGAATAGGTCCATCTTTTTGCCTGAAAGAATGCGGATTATTTAAACTAACTACTATTCCATCATCATTGACTTCCACAACTTTTTGAGAATTTTTTTTCCTCTCGACTTCTTTATCCAAAGGCACTTCAACTGCACCACTTATATAAGTTCCGGTAAGCTGTTCATCGAGCAACTCTGCCTCAATAACAATATTCATTTCCGAAAGTCGTTCTTGTATCGTAGCTTCTAATAGAAAATTAATATTACTAGCATCTTTTTTTTCATTTAGTTGATAACCTAGGAAAATATTAAGCAATAAGAAAGTAATAATGAAAATTGTTTTTGCTCTACTCCAATCCATCGGTTATCACCTCACTATCTTCCATACCATTAACAACATTTACGACTTCCCAACTATTATTGTAGTAAATAAACCATCTCGGCTCTAAAATAACAAATGACTGTCGTTTAACCATCATATACCCTACACTAATATCTGTTAATAAATATGGATTAAAATCCTCTTTATTATTTATTGCTTTTATAACTTCATAACCAGAGGGTAATATCGTAGACTCGCCAAGATTAATAGGTTCTTCGTCAACGAAAAACAGTGGCCGCTTATATTGTTCTATACGGTTTCCACTCCCTCGCTGTAGTGTGATTTCATATAAGTTATTTATCTCAAAAAAGTTGGCACGATATACCGGAATTCCGTCAACAAAGAGTCGAAAATTAATCTCATCCTTGTCACCTACTGATTTTACAGAATCATAGTAATACGAATTAGTAAAGCCACCGTGACCATTCAAGAAATCCAGTCCAGTAAATAAAATATGTTTATCATTTCGGTCAATCCCATCACCAAAAACAGGATTAATATACTGCAAAACATTACCGTTATTTAATACATTCATCATTCTATTTCCATCTGTGAAGGATTCTTCGCCATTTGACTGCAAATAGTTTTTTACAAAGCTGGGATCACTGAATAGTGATTGTTTAAAATGTTCAGCAGATATCGTTTTTGCTAAATATGTGCCACTATTTATCATTAAATCATCTTCAGGTAAAAACACGGTTCCCATAAAGCCACTACCATAATTAACGATATTATATGGGAATACTTCATAGTAACTTCCGTTTTTATCATCAACCGTTATATCTTCTCTAAAGCTCTCTGCAGAAATATTTGTTATGGCATTGGCTACGACTTGCTCATTATTAGAAATTAACCGTGCATGAACTTGTTCTTTACCATCACTAGATTCAATAAAAAAAACAATCCTATCTATATTTCTAATAAAACTACTTTTATTATTGTTGAAATGAAAAAACTCATTTAACGCTTCAAATGGAATACTCGATGGAAAAATAAATTCTATCCCTTTGAATTCCTCATCAATCTCTATATCTATAAAATTAGTAGTAACAGTTATTTGTTCTACTGATACCCCATGATACTCATCATAATATTTTTGAATGTACTCTAAGCTTCCAATGGGTGAAAATGATAATCCATCATTATAAAGAACAATCTGCTTTGGCCTAATTACCTGATCTAAGCCTTTTTCATCGCCAATTTGAGTACGATCAATATATTCTGTACTCTGTAATACTCTATAATTCGGCTGAAAAATCCAAATTTGATACGTTAAGAACACACTGAGTAAAATTAGGAGCCATAGAATGACGGTTTTCACATGTTCAATCATTACTACTCACCACCTTTTTCTGCCGAATAAGGTAAAGTTAATGTAATCCTTGTACCAATATTCCATTCACTACTTACCCAAATGCTCCCACCATGAGCCGAGACAATTTGTTTTGCTATTGCTAACCCAAGCCCTGTTCCACCTAATTTTCGCGAACGAGCCTTATCAACACGATAAAAACGATCAAAAACTTGTGGCAAGTTTTCGGCTGGTATTCCTACCCCTTCATCATTAACACTAATACTAAAATCTTTTTCGTTTTCTTTTAAAGATATTGAAATTTCCCCGCCTTCTGGAGAATACTTAATAGCATTTGATAAGATGTTATCGAGAACTTGAATAACTTTATCCCTATCAACGGTAGCAAAAGTCGTATGACTAGGTATATCCCTATGAAAATAAATCTTATCATTATCAGAAACTAGCTCATATCGATCAATGACACTATTTAATAACTTTGTCATATCAATGGTATCTAAATATAGTCGGTAATCTTTACTATCCATCTTTGAAAGTTGGAGTAAATCGTTTACTAAACGAATCATCCGTTCTGTTTCAGTTTGAGCTACATTTAAAAATTTAGGAGCAATAGTTGGATCATGTAATGCGCCATCCTCAAGAGCCTCAAGATAACTTTTCATTGAAGTTAAAGGGGTTCTTAATTCATGGGATACATTTGCTACAAACTCTCGACGTTCCTGTTCAATTTTTTCTTGCTCAGTAACATCATGTATAACAGTAATAATTCCGTTATAACTACCATCTTCTTTTTGAATAACAGAGAAATTTGCTTCTAATATATACTCTTTTTCTTTCTCACTAAAATCCAACAACAAAGAACCAGGGTTTCGATACAAATCATCTATCGTTCTATCATTAAATACTCGTAGCAATTTAACGATTGACTTACCTAGAACTTCCTCTTGAGAAACATTCAATAAATTCTCAGCCTGTTTATTCATTAATATAATACTACCTTCTTTGTCCGAAGCAATAACCCCATCTGTCATATGGGAAAGAACTGAACTTAGCTTCCTCTTTTCCGCTTCTGTAGTAGCGTTTGCTTCTTTTAACTTGGTAGTTAGTTCATTAAACGTAATCGCCAACTGACCTATTTCATCTTTACCATATACATGAACTTTTCTTGAAAAGTCCCCTATTCCCAATACTTGCGCTTGTTTTCGCATATCTAATATTGGCCTTGTAATGGTTTGAGCTAAAAGTATTCCTAAACCACCAGTAATGACTAAAGCAATCAACGTACCCGTCATTAATATTTGATTAATTTGTTGCATTTGCTCATATATTTCTTCTATTGAAGCCTCAATATAAACTGCTCCAATCGTTTCATTATTTGAAATAACAGGTATAGCTAAAACCCGCATTCTGTGTCCTGTTGTTTGATCACGGAGAATATCTCTATCTTTTGCTCCAAGTAAAGCTCTTTTCACACGTACTTCTGTCGTTCTCTGCCCAACAACGTGGCGCTTTTGAAAATTAGAAACACTTAAAACTACTTTGTGTTTATCAATAACCTGTACTTCTGCATTTTCAATCGAAAAGAACTCTCGCAATAATACATCGATATCATCATTTAAACTAGACGTCGTTTCATCTCTAGTTTTTTTCATTTCTTGTTCGATATTATAAGCCAATAAATTTGCCCGTTCTTCTAACATTTCAAAATGGTTTTCTACAAGTTGCTCTTCTAACTGTTTTGTAAAATAAACGCCAATCACTTGCATCGCTATTAAAATCAGTAATACGTATATAATAACTATTTTTACTTGTATCGATTTAAAAAAACCGACTTTATGCATAATTAATTCTCCTCATGGTTCTTTAAATAATATCCTACTCCCCTACGTGTAATAATCCAATTAGGATGACTAGGATTGTCCTCTACCTTTTCCCTTAGTCGCCTTACAGTTACATCGACAGTGCGAACATCACCAAAGTAATCATATCCCCACACTGCTTGCAATAAATGCTCACGAGTCATAACTTGTCCCATATGTTTTGCTAAATAATAGATTAATTCAAATTCTCGGTGAGTTAATTCGATAGCTTCCCCACGTTTTGTAACTTGATACGCATCAGGGTGAATGATCAGCGAACCTATATTCAACTCTTTTTTTTCAGGTACTACTTCTTCTGGTTGCTGTTGGTGACGTCTTATATTAGCTTTAACCCTAGCTAACAACTCCCTAGTGCTAAATGGCTTTGTTACATAGTCATCTGCTCCAAGTTCAAGACCTAGTACTTTATCTATCTCAGAATCTTTAGCTGTGAGCATAATAATTGGCATATCATATTTTTTTCTGACTTCCCGACATACTTCCATACCGTCTTTAAGTGGTAACATAATATCTAGTAAAATTAAATCTGGAACTAAACTAGCAACTTTTTTTACCGCTTCTTCCCCATCATAAGCACACTCAACAAAAAAGCCTTCTTTTTCTAGACTAAACTTTAAAATATCTGCAATCGGCTGCTCATCATCAACTACTAAGATTTTCTTCACCATTTTATTTTCAACTCCCGATTTTTATAGAAAGTGTCTGATTTTACTGTTTCAAATATATTACTGATTTAAGTTTCAACTATATTCTATCATATTATGAAAGCTTTTTTGTCCACTACAATCTGGGTACCATATAAAAAGTCTGGCAACTACAACTATCGACGTAACACGACAAAACATTTGTTTTTATCACGTCTACACAAGTTGAAGTTACCAGACCTCGAATATATATTCTTTTAATTAATTTAAAGGCTAAAAGCCACTATACAAATTATCTATTTAAAAAATCCATTGGATTTTTTAATTCTCCATTTTGATAAACCTCAAAATGTAAATGGATACCAGTTGAATTACCAGTTGTACCCATCACACCAATCTTTTGTCCTCGAGCAACAGTTTGCCCTACTTTGACATCCATTGAAGCCAAATGAGCATATAACGTTCTCATACCATTATTATGATTAATAATAATTTTATTGCCATAGCCACCATCCCACCCAGCAAAAGTAACGGTACCATTATCGGCTGCTAAAATATTATAATTGGATGGTCTTGCAATATCGATTCCTCTATGAAATCTCCCCCAACGCATTCCTTGATAACTAGAAATATATCCACCTACTGCAGGCCATGCTAATTGTCCAGTTCCTCTAGATGGGGTTACTTTTGTTCCACGTAATACTACTCGATTTACTGGTTCTTTTGTTACATTTTCACTAACAATTTTTCTTTCAATCGTTCTACCGTTTTCCCGGGTAATACTATAACTAACTACTCGTTCACCTTTTTGTCCTTCTTGTTGGACTTTCGTGTCACCACGCCACATATTAGCATCGTCTTTTGTTTCTGTCTGAAATGGTATTTCTTCCTTAACTTTTGAAGCTTCTTCAATAATTACTTTTACGATCGGTTTATATACAGTAACATTTAATTCATCACCAATTTGTAACAATGTATCTTGTGTAACTTTTGGATTTAAAGCAAGGATTTCATCGATTGAAAGATTGTTATCTTCAGCAATTGTTCCAAGCACATCACCTGGTTCAACAACATAAACCTCATCTTCTAATGTACCTAAATTAATTTGTTTTACTGCATCCTCTACAGATAATATCTCCTTTGGATTTACAACAGCTTCACCAGGTTCTATTTCCTTTGATAACTTAATATCTAATATAATCTTCTCTCCAACAGAAGGTTTTCTATCAAGCTCGTCAATTTCTTTTACTTCCTGAAAATCTTTTAATTCCTCTTTTGAAACATATTGAAGCATTAACTTTTCAATTACCTCTAGGTATTCATCTTCACTACTTACATACCCAATTTCTTCATCCTCGACCTTCAAGGATATAGATTCAGCCTTCACACTTAACCTATGTTCTAATTCTTCTAATGTATCATCAGTATTAGTCCTAGAAGTAAAAACAAGTTCAGGAATCATGTCAATATCTTGCCCAATAACCAATGTAAGGTCTTCATAACTACCACTAAATTCTTGTAAAATATCATTCTTTAATTTTGTAACTAAAGAACTATCATTTACTGAACCTACTCTATTACCATCAATATAAATGTGATAGATCGATTGTAAACCATTATTTTCGACCTCTTCTTGAGCGTTAACAAAACCAGTATGTAAGTTTGTTGCTAGTAGTGCTGTACATAGTCCTGATCCAATGACTTTTTTATATTTATTAGTGAATGTTTTCAATAAATTAAGGTTTGTTTTTGTCTTACCTATTAAGCCTTTTGGTAGACGATCTAACCAGTGCTTATAGTGTTTCATGGTTCTCCTCCTACGCTACTTTGTTCAATTTTTTATATTAGTAATATTAATGTTTTAATCATAAATTTCATACAACCTATTGTATTGTAACACATCTAGCTTAAAACGGTTTGATAAATTTATAATCGTAATATAACTGTATAATTATTGTTATTATTTAACAGATACCTTCTGTTCCCGTACCCAAAAAATAAAAGCCTACCAAATGAATGATAGACTTTTATGTAAAATAGAGTGCCGGCCAGAGGACTTGAACCCCCAACCTACTGATTACAAGTCAGTTGCTCTACCAATTGAGCTAGGCCGGCATACTATTAATTTATTTAGTGGTGGCTCGGGACGGAATCGAACCGCCGACACGAGGATTTTCAGTCCTCTGCTCTACCGACTGAGCTACCGAGCCGTTACATTAGTCACAATCAATAAAAAACAAAAAATGGCGGACCCGACCGGGATCGAACCGGCGATCTCCTGCGTGACAGGCAGGCATGTTAACCGCTACACCACGGGTCCATTTGGTTGCGGGAGAAGGATTTGAACCTCCGACCTTCGGGTTATGAGCCCGACGAGCTACCAGACTGCTCCATCCCGCGATAATAAAAAGTATAATGTTTTGTGCTTGTTTTTGATGTGTTGACTTTTTCTTCCTACAGTTACACTTCAAATTGTTACTTTGATATTAACGTGCCGACAATAACTATTATAACCACTTTCGTCTTGTTTTACAACACCAATTTTAAAATTGGTGACCCGTACGGGATTCGAACCCGTGTTACCGCCGTGAAAGGGCGGTGTCTTAACCGCTTGACCAACGGGCCAAAGATGAAAATGGTGAGCCATGAAGGATTCGAACCTTCGACCCTCTGATTAAAAGTCAGATGCTCTACCAACTGAGCTAATGGCTCATCTCTTAACGACAATATTTATAATATCATATCTTAAAAACAAATGCAACACTTTTTCTAAAAAAACTTTTTTCGAAAATAATGTAACTTGTTTTTGCAACACTTTTACTAGAATATACAATTACTAAATAAAAATCAAGTTTTTTTTTATAAAATTTCTGAATCCTCTATTAAGAGTTCATTAAAGTCCCTTACTACTAACTAAAGAAATGAGAAATACGTTGGAAATTTGTTGTCTTAATGCGTTATTTATTGCTAAAAATATTTCATTATCATTATAATCAGTTAACTTATCTAATTATATACCTCTTTGCATATTAATTAGCTCCCCATAAATTTCCTTATTTTATCTTTAAATATTTTTCCTTTTTACTTATTCCGTAAGAAAGGGAAAGCCCCACGGCTCTAGACGTAATAATTATTTTTGCAACGAATAATCGCAAGAGCAACGCTAATAAAATAGAGCACGAGTTATTAATAAACTCGTACTCCAATTTAATCATTATTGAACTTGAGATCTTATGCAAACACGCCTCTTACAAGATTTGTTTGGCTACGATCAGGTCCAACAGAGAAGATTGTTAAAGGAATTCCAGTTAGTTGAGAAATACGCTCGACATAATGTCGTGCATTTTCTGGTAATTCATCAAGAGATTTTACTCCTGTAATATCTTCCGTCCAACCTGGTAACTCTTCAAATACAGGCTCACACTCTGATAATACTTTTAAGCTTGCTGGGAATTCTTTCATAACTTCGCCGCGGTATTTGTAAGCTACACAAATTTTCAGTTTTTCAATACCAGTAAGTACGTCAATTGAATTTAACGATAAATCTGTAATACCACTTACACGTCTCGCATGACGAACAACGACACTATCAAACCATCCGACACGGCGTGGACGACCTGTAGTTGTACCATATTCATTCCCTACTTCACGAATACGGTCACCAACTTCATTTTCTAATTCTGTTGGAAATGGCCCATCACCAACACGTGTTGTATATGCTTTAGATACTCCAACTACATGATTAATTTTAGAAGGTCCAACACCTGATCCAATTGTTACTCCACCTGCAATTGGATTTGAAGACGTAACGAAAGGATATGTTCCTTGGTCAATGTCTAACATTACCCCTTGGGCACCTTCAAACAGAACGCGTCTTCCATCGTCTAGTGCATCATTTAATACAACAGATGTATCATCTACATATTGTGCAATTTGTTGACCATACTCGAAATATTCGTCTAAAATTTCTTCTTTTGTAAAGCCTTCAACTTCATAATACTTTTCAAACATACGATTTTTTTCTTTTAGGTTACGCTCAAGCTTCATTTCGAATTCTTCACGATCAAGTAAGTCGGCAATTCTAATACCTACACGTGCTGCTTTATCCATGTAAGCTGGACCAATACCTTTTTTCGTTGTTCCAATTTTGTTGTCACCCTTACTCTCTTCTTCCACAATGTCTAACTTAATGTGGTAAGGAAGTATGACATGAGCACGATTACTAATTCGTAAGTTGCTTGTATCTACACCTTTGTCATGTAAATATTGTAATTCTTGTACTAACGCTTTCGGATCAATAACCATCCCATTACCAATTACGCAAATTTTATCTTTATAAAAAATACCTGAAGGAATTAAGTGTAACTTGTACTTTTTTCCATCAAAAACAATCGTGTGACCAGCATTGTTTCCGCCTTGATATCTTGCTACAACTTCAGCTTTTTCAGACAAGTAGTCTGTAATTTTTCCTTTTCCTTCGTCTCCCCACTGTGTTCCAACGACAACAACTGATGCCATTAATGTACACCTCCGCAAATAATTAAAAGAATATATATATTTTTTCCTTGTAATATTTTATCCATTCAAAACCATAGTAAGTGTAACAATTTACTAAAGTAAAGTCAATAAAATCCGAACGATTTATTACTAATTTAACGATTCGTTCGTGAAAACTTTTTGTGGAAAAGTATATTAAAAAATGATGTTTCAACTAAATCATCATTATAAAAGTCTCCATAATTATTTTTCTCTTATTGCATTTGGGTTAAGTTCCCATATCGGTATAGTCATGCTCTATTCGCGTACCCTAAAGCACTATTTTCCATTTTTGCATACTTGATTATGTTCTATTCGTGTACCCTAAAGCACTATTTTTCATTTTGCATACTTGATTATGCTCTATTCGTGTACCCTAATACACTATTTTCCATTTTTCATACTTGATTATGCTCTATTCGCGCACCCTAAAGCACTATTTTCCATTTTTCATACTTGATTATGCTCTATTCGTGTACCCTAAAGCACTATTTTCTACTTTGCATACTTGATTATGCTCTATTCGCGCACCCTAAAGCACTATTTTCCATTTTTCATACTTGATTATGCTCTATTCGCGTACCCTAAAGCACTATTTTCTACTTTGCATACATGATTAGCTATATTCCTTAATTCCAATTCAAAATTAAGGCTTAGGGATCCCTTTAATCCCTAAGCCTTTTAACTACTTGCTATACTCAAGCAGCTTGATTACCTATTATCGATTTTTTCTGGATACATGTCATGGTTAAACATGCGTTGTTTTGCCATCTCTTCAAACATTGTTCCTTTTTTTCCGTAGTTTGCATATGGATCAATTGAGATACCACCTCGTGGCGTGAATTTACCCCATACTTCAATATATTTCGGGTCCATCAACTCAATTAGATCCTTCATAATAATGTTGATACAATCTTCATGGAAGTCCCCTTGGTTACGAAAACTAAAAAGATAGAGTTTTAACGATTTACTTTCAACCATTTTTTCACTAGGTATATATGAAATATAGATCGTTGCGAAATCAGGTTGGCCTGTTTTTGGGCAAAGGCTTGTAAATTCCGGACAATTAAATTTTACCCAATAATCATTGTCTAGATGCTTATTCTCAAAAGTCTCTAAAATTGATTTATCATATTCGAATTTATATTCAACATTTTGGTTACCTAACAAAGATACACCTTCTAATTCATGATCTTTTCTCAATGTTTACACTCCTTTTTTATTACCCCAAAGTAACGTATGAAGTTGTGGTAATACTCTTACATTATTCAACTCTGGATCAACGACAACTTTACTAATAAGCCATTCTAATTTTTGAATTAAAATTAAAGCAAGTCGTTCGTTACTCTCATCAGATAAATCTTCGTTCCCTACCTGTAAATAAAAAGGTACTGTAGGAAATTTTTTATGAACGTCTTTTGCATATTGTAAATCATTATCATTAAAAATAACTACTTTTATACTAACGTGCCCATTATCTATTCTTTTAGTTAAAAGTTGTACTATATCTTCTAACCTATTAAAATCTGTCTCCATACCACTGCTAGGAGGCTTAGGTGAAACCGTTAAGTCGTCAATCTCAAGCATCCAATCTTGCCAAACACTACCCTGTGTTTCTAGACCAACCTTGATTTTTTTTTCCTTTAGTAATCGAATAAGAGTGCCCAATGATTTAATAAGAGCCGGATTTCCCCCTGAAATCGTCACATGTTCAAAGTTATCAAGCCCTATTTTCTCTAATTCTCCAAAGATCTCTTCAGCATTCATCATCGCAATGTCTTCTTTGCCACTGCCATCCCAAGTAAAAGCAGAATCACACCAAGAGCACTGGTAATCACAACCTGCTGTTCTAATAAAAACAGTTTTTTTACCAATAACTGCACCTTCGCCTTGAATGGTTGGGCCGAAAATTTCAATTACTGGTATTTTCATTCCATCCACTCTCTTCTAGCTTCCGCATAACTCGTTGGTGTTTCAAATAAACGAACAAACTCCACTCTCGGTTGTAACTCTTTAAATTGACTTTTCTTTAAATAATCAGCCATTTTTTCATAAATCCAAACAACCAAATTTTCTGCTGTTGTATTCATAGGCGGTAATGTCTCATTTAAATATCTATGATCTAAATATATTTCAATTTGTTCTTTCCAAATTTTCTTAATATCACCAAAGTCAATAGCAATACCAATTTCATCTGTTAGCGAACTAATTCCAAAAACGACTTTATACGTATGGCCGTGTAGGTTCTTACATTTGCCTTCATAATGATGAAGATGATGAGCCGCATCAAATGTGAACTCTTTACTTACTAGGACTCGTTTATTATGATATCTTAGCTGTTCTTTTTGAATATCTTCACCAAACTTTTGAAGCTTATCGACAATACGAAAACCAAATAAGTTATGACTGTTACACATCGGCTGCTCCTCCTTTTTGCTCCTCTAAATACATACGTAATCCTTCTTTACGGAGCTTACAAGCTGGGCACTCACCGCACCCGTCACCAATAATACCGTTGTAACAAGTTAACGTTTTTTCTCTTACATACTCAAAGGCACCTAGTTCATCAGCAAGAGCCCATGTTTCTTTTTTATCAATCCACATTAATGGTGTATGAATGACAAACTGATAGTCCATCGATAAATTTAACGTGACATTTAAAGATTTTACAAACACGTCACGGCAATCTGGGTATCCTGAAAAATCTGTTTCACATACACCTGTAATAATATTTTTTATTCCTTTGGCTTTTGCCATAATAGCTGCAAACGATAAGAAGAGATGATTCCTTCCATCTACAAATGTTGAAGGTAATTCTCCTTCTCCACCTTCTTTTATCTCTATGTCACTTCTAGTTAATGCATTTGAAGTGAGTTGATTTAAAAGACTCATATCTATAACCGTATTTTCTACACCTAGATCACTAGCAATTGCCTTTGCAACATCAATTTCTTTATTATGCCTTTGGTTATAATCAAACGTTACCGTTTCGACTACATCAAAGTTTTTCAATGCCCAAAATAGACAAGTAGTTGAATCTTGTCCACCACTGAACACCACCAATGCTTTTTTCATATTTAAACACTCCTTAGTTTTTTTTAACGAGAGGAGATCGCGAACTCTCGAATTTTACAAGAAAAGCGCAAGGCGCCAAACACTGGAAGGTCGGCAAATAGCGGTCTGCTCCTTTGACCGCAATCTATGTGCTTCTGCGTCTGACAGCAATGCTTCGAAGTAGGCTTCCTCGAAGCAAAGTAGCATGAAGCATCATCAAAGAAGTAATCCAGGAAGTCAGTGAAGTCAGAACCTTGACTGAAGTGATCGAGCCGATGGCGCCTGGAGCTAGACAACTTTCTAGCTTCAAAATTTTATAATTTCTTTTAAAAATATATCTTCTATAAGACTCTTCTTAGAAAATGCCCCTCACTATTTTACATACTCCCTCGTATAAACACAAGATGTCCCCTCTAGAATATACTGGAGGGGACTGCAAAATATGCTATTTAACCTACTCGTATAACGCTGTATCAAACTTCGTCGTCACATAGCTACACGAAGCTTTTCTATGCTGTCTAGCTTCAGTGCCTATCGACTAGAGAGCTTCCCTCACCTCGTCTACGATAAGTCGAGAACGAAAGCCTAACGTCTTTCGACTCTCCTTTATCTCACTCGACTCAGTCTAGCTATTTACGTCCATGAACAAGGCACTTACACTTTTCTATAGAGCCGTCCACGATGTGATTGAAGTCAGTGGCTAGGCTCCTGCTGGGATGTTATTGTCATCGAAACGCCGTTCTAAGTTAACGAATTTATTATACTCTTTCACAAAAGCTAGTTCGACCGTGCCTACTGGACCATTCCTTTGCTTGGCAATAATAATTTCAATAATATCCTTGTTCTCCGATTCTTTATCATAGTAATCATCACGATAAAGGAATGCTACGATGTCGGCATCCTGCTCAATACTTCCCGATTCACGAATATCTGACATCATCGGACGCTTATCTTGACGTGATTCAACTCCACGGGAAAGCTGCGAAAGAGCAATAACAGGAACTTCTAATTCCCTCGCAATTGCTTTTAACGTTCTGGAAATCTCAGAAACTTCCTGTTGACGATTTTCACCACTTCTACCATCTCCTCGAATAAGTTGTAGGTAGTCGATCAAAATCATCCCTAAACCTTTTTCCTGTTTTAATCTTCGGCACTTTGCACGGATATCGTTTACTTTAACACCAGGAGTGTCATCAATATAAATACCTGCTTTAGAAAGACTTCCCATTGCCATTGTCAACTTAGTCCAGTCTTCTTCTAGAAGAGATCCTGTACGTAGTCGCTGTGCGTCGATATTTCCCTCTGCACAAATCATCCTCATAACAAGCTGAGATGCTCCCATCTCTAAACTAAAAATAGCTACATTTTCATCGGTTTTTGTCGCTACATTTTGTGCTATGTTTAAAGCAAAGGCAGTCTTACCTACAGAAGGTCTCGCTGCAACAATGATTAAGTCATTTCGTTGAAAACCAGCTGTCATTCTATCAAGTTCAGAAAATCCTGTTGGGATCCCTGTGATATCACCTGTTCGATGCTGAAGTTGCTCAATATTATCATACGCTTCAACGAGCACGTCCTTAATTGAAATAAACGCACTCGTATTCTTTTTATGTGAAACTTCTAAAATTGTTTTCTCTGCTTCATTTAATATTGCATCAACTTCTTCTTCTTCAGCATAACCTTCAGCTGCAATTGTAGTGGCAACACGAATTAAACGTCTTAATATAGACTTTTCTTCGACAATTTTACTATAGTACTCAACATTTGCAGCTGTAGGTACACTACCTGCTAGATCACTTAAATAAGATACTCCACCAATTTCTTCTAGCCACTTTCTATCTTGAAGTTCTGCTGTAACAGTGACAAGATCAACAGGCTCTCCTCTTTCAGCTAAGTTTATCATCACACTGTAAATTCGCTGATGTGCTGCACGGTAAAAGTCTTCTGATGTTAATCGCTCTGATGCTGTGACTAGTGCCTCCGGTTCTAAAAATATTGCTCCTAGAACAGCTTGTTCTGCTTCAACGTTTTGCGGCGGAGTGCGGTCAGCAAATAATTCACTCATGATGGTTCCACCTACCCTTTTTAATGTAAGATCTAGAATGATTGAAAAGTGATACCGTTACTTTATTACATTATCCTTCAATTACATGTACTTTAATTGTTGCTGTTACTTCTGGGTGTAATTTAACCGGAACATTGGTATAACCTAGTGCACGAATTGGTTCATCTAATTCGATTTTACGTTTATCTACTTTCTTTTTCATTTTACCAAGTGTATCAGCAATTTGTTTACTTGTGACAGCTCCGAAAAGACGGCCACCTTCACCAGATTTTGCTTTAATTTCTACCGTAAGTTTCTCTAATTCATCTTTATAGGCTTTTGCTTCATTTAACTTTTCTTCTGCACGCTTTTCCTCGCCTTGCTTTTTCACTTCTAACGTTTTTAAGTTTCCTGAAGTTGCTTCAGAAGCTAGTTTATTGGGAAGTAAATAGTTTCTTGCATATCCTTCCGAAACATTTTTGATTTCACCTTTTTTTCCTTTACCTTTTACATCTTGAAGAAAAATTACTTTCATGATTCTTTTCCCCCTTCAAAGTATTGATCTATTTTTTCTTTTAATAATTCTTCCGCTTCATCTACTGAAATGCCTTCAAGTTGTGTTGCAGCGTTTGATAAATGACCGCCACCATCTAGCATTTCCATAATTAATTGCACATTAACGGCGCCTAATGATCTAGCACTAATACCGATCGCATCATCTTTTCGTTTTGAAATAACAAACGAAGCCACGATACCATTCATTGAAAGTAGCGTATCTGCAGCTTGTGCAATTAGTACTTGACTACATACTTTATCCGGACTTCCTTTAGCTATCGCAACACCATTACGGTAAATATGCGCATTTTCAATAAGACGAGATCGTGTAATATACTGATCTAAGTCTTGTTTAAGAAGGTTTTGAACTAAAGCAGTGTCTGCTCCTTGTGATCTTAAATAGGACGCTGCATCAAATGTTCTAGACCCTGTTCTAACTGCGAAACTTTTCGTATCAACAATAATTCCTGCTAATAACGAAGTTGCTTCTAACAAATCGAGTTTTGTTTGTTTAGGCTGGTATTCAAGAAGTTCTGTCACTAACTCAGCTGTTGATGACGCATAAGGCTCCATATAGACTAATACCGAATCTTCAATAAATTCTTCACCACGGCGGTGATGATCTATCACAATTACACGATCAATTTTTTCCAAGACTTTCGGCTCAATCACTAACGAAGGCTTATGTGTATCAACTATAACTAAAAGAGTATCATTCGTTACCTCTTCTAAAGCTTCTGTAGGAGTAATAAAATGCGCCCATAAGCGATCATGTCTCTCTACTTCCTCCATTAACTTCCTTACGTCCCTACTAATATTGTCAGGATCTAAAATAATATATCCTTCTTTACCATTTAGTTGCGCTAATTTTAGTACACCTATAGCTGAACCTACCGCATCCATATCAGGATTTTTATGCCCCATAATCATGACACGGTCACTTTCTAAAATGAAGTCACGAATTGCGTGGGAAATAACACGTGCTCTAACCCTAGTTCGTTTCTCTACAGCATTTGACTTTCCACCATAAAAACGAACCTTACCGTTTTTTTGTTTAATAGCTACTTGGTCACCACCACGTCCTAGTGCCAAATCTAAACTTGATTGAGCAAGTAATCCAAGCTCTTGGAATGTTCCTTGCCCACTACCTACTCCAATACTTAGTGTAATAGGTATTTTCTCGCTAGAAGTAGCTTCTCTTACCTCATCAAGTAAATCAAATCTTGTTTCTTCAAGTTTTTCGAGAACTTCTTGGCGGAATATAGCTAAAAAACGATCCGAAGACGTCCTTCTTAGAAAGACACCGTGTTCCTTTGACCAATTATTTAAAGTAGATGTAACTTGACTCATTAACTTACTTCGAATTTGGTCTTCCATACCTTGTGTTACTTCATCATAATTGTCTAAGTAAATAATAGCAATAACAGTTTGTTCCTTTTCGTACAGCTTTTTCACATAAGTTTCTTCTGTTATATCAAAAAAGTAGATCAGCCGTTCATCTCTCTTTATGAGGGCTCTAAAAACATTTTCGCCAATTTGAATGGAAGTCTCTTTTTCGTCACTGTCAAGAACATTATATAAATCTTCATCAATTTTAGTGATTGGTTGACCAATGCATTCCTCTTCTATAAATGAAGTAACCATAGGATTTACCCATTGGATTATTTTGTCTTCATTGTAGAGAAGCATACCGACCGGCATCTTTGTAACCGCTTCCTCTCCTGCCTTATTAACTCGATACGACAGTGTAGAAATATATTTATCTAAATCCTTAACAAAAGAATTTTTCGCTTGAATAGTATAAATAAGTACGACCCCTAGACATAAAAAGCCGACTAGGCCAAAAATCCATTGATATAACGTTAATATTCCAATAAAAATGGCTGCCACAGCAAACAAGGCGATGACATGATATCCATGCCACCGTTTAAATAAGAACTCTGGCATAATTTCAACTCCTACTCATTTCGAGTTTTTCATTCTTTTTCGAAGTTCGAATCCTAAATCAATTATACCTAAAATTCTATATATATAAAGAAGAAATGGGGCTATAATCGTAATAATTATAATTATGATAGGAATTGATTTATTTAACCGCTTGGCATAACAGTAGTAAAATACGACTGCTAACCCTTGAATTGTCATGACAATTTCTAGTAAGGGAAATAGATTCCACATGACAATATGAAGAGCGGTCCCTTCTTGTAAGCCAATAATCATTAAAATAGAAGCAACTAGATAATACCATAAAAATGACTTCGGAAATGACCATTCTCTAAATGGTTTAAACTTAGGTACTTTCATACCGATTCTTTTTAATACTGCATATGAAATAAGTTGGATAAATAAAGCGTAAAAAGCCCCAGTTGAAATAATAATAGATGGCGCTAAAACGATAAGCTGATTAGTAAAGTCGACAAGATGAGCAAGCTGTGCACTTGGATCTTGTCCCAATGCAAGTAACATTGCTTCGGCAGCATTGATTGATTCAATCATTAACTCTTGAGTTGCTCTCACTGGATGAATATCAAATATAAGGATACTTAAAATGAAATAAAAAAGCAGATTAACGATATACGCTAAACTACCTCCTAATAAGACAGTAAAGGCAGACTTTTTTCTTCTAAATAATTCCCCAACTACTAGCCCACCACTTCCAAAAAAGATAGCACTAAAAATTAATAATGGTCCTCCGATAATAAATGAAACAAATGAAGCTACAAAAAATAACAGTAAGCCAGGTTTCCATCCATTTCGTAAGGTATAAATAATAAATGGTAGTGGTAGTATCCAAATTAAAATAGAACCCAGTATTGGCAAAATGACTGTCGTAAAAGCTATTAATGCAAATATTGCTGCAAATATCGCTCCTTCAGTCATTACCTTAGTATTTTTCAATCTTATTTCCCTCTTTTCTCTAATACTAAATTATTTATCTAAAATCAATTTTCTTTAACCTCAAATATTTCCCTTAACCTTGAAGTCTTTCTATTTGTTAAAGATATGAAAAATATTATATAGTAACGAACTACATTAATGTGTGACTTGTTAATGAAATTTTTGGTATAACTAAGGTATGTTACTAGCATCTTCCCCTATCACCTTATAATATAAACAACCCTCAATGATTTTCACTAACTTAGCCTGTAAAAAGTAAAAAATAGTATAAATTGATTGTAACATACGATTATAAACTCTCATCTTCAAAACGTTTTAAATCATTGTTATGGCCTATTAGTATTAAAATATCTTTATCTAAAATGAGCTCATCAGGAAAAGGAGTGATAATAACTTCTTCCCCACGCTTAATCCCTAATATTGTACACCCATATTTAGCACGAATATCTAATTCAAATATGGTACGATTTGCTACTTTATTTGATGCTATTAGCTCCATTATACTGTAGTCAGGGGAGAGCTCAATATAATCTATAATTTTCTCCGATACTAAATAATGAGCTATTCTTACACCCATATCGTGTTCGGGATGGATAATTCGGTCTGCACCTATTTTTTCAAGAACTTTATGGTGGTAGTTGTTTTGTGCTTTTACCCATACTTGACTTACATTTAACTCTTTAAGAAGTAGTGTGCAAAGAATACTAGCTTGAATATTATCACCAATAGCTACTATAACATGTTCAAAGTTTCTAATTCCCAGAGATAGTAATGTATTCTCATCCGTCACATTAGCTATAACAGCATGTGTTGAATAATTAGCAAATTCGTTAACTTTGTCTTCATTTGTATCAATAGCTAGTACTTCGTGCCCCATCGAATAAAGCTCTTTACATACACTTCCTCCGAATCTCCCTAAACCAATCACTGCAAACTGTTTTTTCACTTAGATCAATCCAATCCATACTTTTTATTGTCTCTCTTATTTTAAACATAATTACGTTTTATAAAAAATCTAAATGTTTTTACCCAATAATTACTTTTTCCTTAGGGTAATGATAATGCTCAGTAGTTTCTGCTCCTCTCATGATAAATAAAAATGAGAAAATACCAATTCTACCAATAAACATCAGTATAATAATGACTTGTTTTCCAAGAACACTTAGTTCAGGATTAATTCCCATTGATAACCCTGTTGTTCCAAACGCTGAAGTAACTTCAAAAATAATGTGCATTAACGGAAACGGTTCATATGCAGCTAAAATAATTATTGATAGCCCACAAATTAAAGTAGCAACACAAATGACTACAAACGATTTTAAGATGTCCTCTTGATCTAGTTCTCTATGAAATACTTTTACGGATTGTTTTCCACGAGCGAAAGAAAATATAGCTAACAATATAATAGCAAAAGTCGTTGTACGAATTCCACCACCTACACTACTTGGAGAAGCTCCTACAAACATGAGGAAACTTAACATAAGCTGTGTCGCAACGGAATATTCATTAATATCCATAGTCACTAATCCACCATTTCTAGTCGTAACAGATTGAAAAAGAGAATAAAAAAACTTTTCATGCCATGATTTATCTAATAAAAAATTTGACCAATCAAAAATTAATATAAAAAACATACCGAAAAATATTAAACTAAAAAAAGTAATCGTCGTTATTTTAGTGAATAATGAAAAACGAAACTTTTCTTTATTTCTTTTTACCTTAATAAACCCTTTACTTCAACTAATACTGGAAAACCAATAGCACCAAGAATGAGTAGAACAATATTGACGGTTTGAACAAAATAATCGTTAGCGAATGGAATTAAAGATTCCCCAGTAATGTCAAACCCAGCATTTGTTGTAGCACTCACTGATGCAAAAAAACCTTGGAGAAAAGCTTCTTGCCAAGTTGAAAAATAAGTGAGGTAATATAACCCTAATATAGTTGTACCAATTAATTCAATGAATAAAATTAGTTTTAAAATTTCTTTCATTAATATTACTAACCCTAAAATGTTGCCCTATTTTGGTCGGTCATAATTAAGTGACGTTCCCTTAACCCAATCCTTTTCCCCAGAATGAGCCAAATAAATGTTCCAAGAGTCATAATACCAATGCCACCAAATTGGAGAACAAACGCCAAAATGAACGTTCCAGGAACACTAAACGTTTCTACTGTTGAAACAACGGTTAAACCAGTCACACTAACTGCACTAACAGCAGTAAATATCGTATCCAGAAGACTTAACTCTACCCCTTTTTTTTGAACAATAGGTAAACTAAATAAGATTGTAGCGGTGAAAACAGCCCCGAGGTAAAACAAAACAATCATCTGTACAGAAGTAAGTCGTATGTTTAATCCCTTTTTATGAGTAAACATTTTATAGACCGTCTTCTTCAAAACGTTTTAAATCATTATTTTCCCCTACTATAATAATAATATCTTTTTCAATGATCATTTGATCAGGAGTAGGCGAAACGATAACCTCCTCCCCTCTTTTTAAACCTAATATGGTACAGCCAAATTTTGCTCGAATATTAAGTTGGGCAATTGTTCGTTTTGAAACCTTTTCAGTTGCCATCAATTCAACGATGCTGTATTCAGGTGACAGTTCAATATAGTCAATAATCTTTTCAGAAACTAAATAATGAGCTACTCTAACACCCATGTCATGTTCTGGGTGAATAATACGGTCAGCACCAATTTTCTCAACGACTTTATGATGATATTGGTTTTGAGCCTTTACCCAAACTTGCTTAACTTTTAGTTCTTTTAAAAGTAACGTACATAAAATACTCGCTTGAATATTATCGCCGATTGCTACAATGACATGTTCAAAATTTCTAATACCTAATGAAGTTAAAGCATTTTCATCGGTACCATTTGCAACAACCGCATGTGTTGACGTATGTGCATAATTATTAACTCTTTCTTCATTTACATCAATAGCAAGAACTTCATGGCCCATTGTATATAATTCTTTACACACACTCCCACCAAAACGACCTAGGCCAATCACTGCAAATTGCTTTTTCATAGTAAAACTCCTTTATTCAATTTTCATAAAACAAAAAAGACCATTACAAAGAATGATCAATAGTGAATCTATTTGACCCTTCTTCTTCAAACGCTTACGAGGTTAGCTGCCGGATTAGGGACTAAGAAGTATCCCTTCTTACAAGGTAAGATTCACCCCAAAAAGTCATGAACTGACTGTTAAATGGTTCCCCCGCTCAAAATTTGATTCAGCGACTTATAGGTTTATGATATGTAAATTTACTCCTCACCTTACTTTTTGTCAATACATTTTTTAGTAATAGTAATCTAAAACAGTTTTCAATTTCGCCCAGCCCTCATTAATTATTGAATAACCTTTTGATATGTATCTTTACTACAAATAATAAAAAACTCAGCATCGGCTGGTATCATTTCTTCTAGCTTCGTTAATATACTAAAATCATTACGGTCTGCAAGTAAATTTGCACCTTCTTTCTTTAAATCCTCATAAGCATCATTATACGTCTTCCAATAAGGCCGTTTATTTATTTTCCACAAATCTATACCGGTTTTACTACTTAAAAGCTTCATGATGAGCTTTCCAGACCCTTTATGAACAGCCGATTTAGCCATAAGATCTGAAAGTGCTTCATCAGCTAAAATAAACTCATCAACATTGGCATGCTCAAAATTTTGGATATGCTTTTCTTTTAAAATTTCTACTATTGTATAAATTTCTTTGTTAATTTCAGCTGCGTAACTCTCAATTGAAGATACAATTATTAAAGACTTTCCATCGGCCGCGATTGGATCTAGTTCATTTGCTCTAGAAAAGATTAATACAGATTTTGCATCGCGAATATTAGCTTTTTCTAACGTTTGCTTTTCTGTTGCATCTCCTTGAACAAAGAATACACTCTCATCATCAAAAGGAGATTTTTTTGCATAATCAATTAAAACAAAGGTTGCCTTTTCATCAATTTGTTTAATTTCTTTTATGGCATGGTTAGCTTTATTTGACCAACCGATAATTACATAATGTCCTTTCCCCTTAAAGGTCAATTTACCTTCCTCCTTCAACTTCCGATATACACTAAATCCTTCAGCAATCTTACTAATTACAATGCCAATTAACCCAATGCCAAAAAAGTATAAGAATAATCCAAAAAGTCTTCCTTGTGTAGTTTGAGGTACAAAATCTCCATAACCTGTCGTAGTTACTGTTGTCATTACATACCAAAATGCAATAAAAGGGGTTGGAAATGTTTCAGGTTCTAGCCACCAAATAAAAAAAGAACTAAATACTAAAAAAATAATCGTCACTAATAGTAGTGTTACCTTTCTAATTTTCACAACAACCTTCATTAGTTCAAAAATCATTAACATGGACTTTCTCCCCCTCTTTAGAATTATTCCCTTTTGCTCCTTTAAATATAAAAAAGGCACAGTAGAGTTCATTCTACTGTGCCTTTTCATCATATATTATTCACCACTAACATACGGTAATAAAGCGATTTGACGTGCACGCTTAATTGCAGTTGTTAATTGACGTTGGTACTTAGCTGAAGTTCCCGTTACACGACGAGGTAAGATTTTACCACGCTCAGAAACGAAACGCTTAAGTAATTCTACGTTTTTATAGTCGATTTTCGTGATTTTATTTACAGTAAAGTAACATACTTTACGGCGTTTCGCACCACGGCCACCACGACGTCCTCCCATTGCCATTCAAAAAACCTCCTTTACTTAGAAATTTTATATTCGCTCAAAGGGTTATCCCTAAATAGTTTATTTAGAAAGCCAATGATCTAAAATGGTAAATCATCATCTGAGATGTCAATTGGCTTGCCATCACTAGCAAATGGATCATCAGAAAATGACTGACTACGCCCTTGATTTTGATTCTGGTTATTATTCGGATATCCACCTTGATTCGGAGCACCATAATAGTCTCCACCACCTTGGTTTCCACCAGATCCAGAAGAACCACTCGCACCACCAGAACCTTTTGATTCTAAAAATTGAACAGTGTCTGCGACAACTTCCATAATGAAAACTTTCTTACCTTCGTTGTTTTCATAATTACGAGTTTGCAGTCGACCGTCAATTCCAGCTAAACTTCCCTTACGTAAATAGTTAGCAACATTTTCTGCTTGTTTGCGCCAAATTACTACGTTAATAAAGTCAGCCTCTCGATTGCCTTGTTGGTTTGAAAACGGTCGATTAACAGCAAGTGTAATACTTGCTACCGCGATTCCGTTTGGCGTATATCTGAGTTCCGGATCTCTTGTTAGACGGCCTACTAGAACGACACGATTAAGCATCAGAACCCCTCCCCATTTCCACTAGTTCTATTATTCTTCGTCTTTTGTAATAAGTACGCGAATTACATCTTCGTTAATTTTTGTTAAACGATCGAATTCTGCGATTGCTGTTGGCTCAGCAGTTACGTTTAGTAATACATAGAAGCCTTCACGGAAGTCTTCAATCTCATATGCTAAACGACGCTTACCCATTTCTTCCACCTTATCAAGAGTAGCACCATTATCAGTTAAAACGTTGTTGAAACGTTCGATAACTTCTTTCATTGCAGACTCTTCCAAGTTTGGACGAATAATGTACATGATTTCATATTTACGCATTTGTACGTCACCTCCTTTTGGTCTAACGGCCCCTCATATTTCCGAGGAGCAAGGGGCAAGTAATAACATTTCATAAAGTCATTTACTCGCATTTATCGATTATAGCAGAAACCCCACTACAAAACAAGCCTCTTCTCCATTAAACAAAATAGCATATTATTGTATTAGATTTCCCCTCTGTTTATTAAGAAGAAAAATTTTAATAACTTTTTTTCACCATCTAAACTCTATTCGAACTTAAACGTTAAATCTAAAGTGAATGACATCACCATCAGCTACGACATATTCTTTACCTTCAAGTCTAACTTTTCCTTTTTCCTTAGCAACTGCATGCGAACCCGCTTCAACTAAATCATCATAGGCTACCACTTCAGCTCGAATAAATCCACGTTCAAAGTCAGAATGAATAACTCCAGCAGCTTGTGGCGCTTTCGTTCCTTGACGGATTGTCCATGCACGAACTTCTTGAACACCAGCTGTAAAATAGGTTGATAAACCTAATAAGTGATACGCAGCTTTTATTAACTGATCTAAACCAGATTCCTTAATCCCCAACTCTTCAAGGAACATGGCTTTTTCATCAGCATCTAGTTCAGAAATTTCTTCTTCAATTTTTGCACAAACTACGATTACCTCAGCATTTTCACCAGCTGCAAAATCTCTAACTTTTTGAACTAATGGATTATCGTCTGCATCTAACAAACCGTCTTCGTTTACATTAGCTACATACAATACAGGCTTCATTGTTAACAAGTGCATGCCTTGTACAATTTTTTTCTGTTCATCAGTTAAATCAACACTTCGAGCTGGCTTTTCATTTTCAAATGCTTCTTTCAATAATATTAAAATATCGTACTCTGCCATTGCATCTTTATCTTTTTGCTTCATTAACTTTTCAACGCGACTAATACGCTTATCCACTGATTCTAAATCAGCCAGAATTAATTCAAGATTAATAACTTCAATGTCACGAATTGGATCAACACTTCCTGACACATGAGTAATATTTTCATCTTCAAAACAACGAACAACATGAGAGATTGCATCTACTTGACGAATGTGTGATAAAAATTTATTTCCGAGTCCTTCTCCCTTACTTGCTCCTTCTACAATCCCTGCTATATCCGTAAATTCAAATGCTGTCGGCACCACTTTCTTCGGTTGAACAAGTTCTGTTAACTTTGTTAATCGATGATCTGGTACCTCAACAATTCCAACGTTTGGATCAATTGTACAAAATGGATAGTTTGCCGATTCAATACCCGCTTGAGTTATTGCATTAAATAATGTAGATTTACCTACATTAGGTAAACCAACAATTCCAGTTGTTAAAGCCATCTTCTAGTACACTTCCTTTATAAAATTAATAAAAACTGTGCTGCAAAATTGACAATTTATTATTACCTCATCGAATACTTCTTAATTTTCACTTTTTCCTAAAATAAAAAGAATTTTCTCAACCTCACAATTATATTGATTACAAAGGGAAAAAACAAGCTTTGTTAAGCTTGTTTTCCCATAGTCGTCATTGTTTTCTAGATTATGATAAAATCAAGAAAAATTTTATCAATTAAGTTATCGAATCAACTTTTCTCAAACTTACCAAACAGTCATATTGAATACCGCCTAGTCCAATTTGTGATTGACCTGAATTTGTCAGAATATTAACCGTACCACCTAATGACTTCCATCTTCCTTCATCAATATTAATTGTATCTCTATGAGAATTTGGTGTTATTTTTACAAACCCTTCAATTTGTCCCCTGTCATTAAATACGATAACCTTTTCTCCATCTTTTAACACATGTTCATTAGCGATCACTTCAGATATTTCAACGACTACTTTCTCGTCATTAAGAAGATGAAAATGTTGAGAATGATTCGATCTCGAGGGATGTTTTGATACTAAATGGTAAGGGTGCTTTTCTTTTTCAACTTCTAATGGATATTGGAAAGTTAACCTACCGTCATAACCTTCCCTAGTACCCGTATTAGAGGTAAACTCATATTTTCCACTTGGTGTTTTAAAGCGAAAATCCTTCCATGGCACGTTCGGAATTGGTAGCTTTATAAATCCTTCTTTTTTTATTCGCTCTAAAGTAATCCCTTCTTTAACGAGAGATTTTAAACCGGTAGATAAAAACTCATCATTACTATAAGCAAAATCTTTACCGAAACCTAACCGATTAGCTAACTCTGTCCAAATCCAACGATCAGACTTTGATTCTCCTTTTGGTGAAACGAGCTTCGGTCCATAATTGACATAGCTATGATACATCGATGCATAATAAATATCCTCTTCTTCAAAGACAGTTGTACACGGTAAAACATAATCAGCAAACTCCGCTGTATCTGTCATATACTGATCAATGACCACAATTGTATCAATGGATAAAAAAGCTTTCTCTACTCGATTGGTGTCCGGTAATTGTGTCACCGGATTTCCTCTTGTAACAAAAGCCATACGAATTGGTACACCTTCATTAGACAAGATTTTCTCGGCTTGATTCATTCTTGTAAACGTTCGTTTTTCTATTTTTTTGTCAGCTAAAGTTAAAGCATCCAATGAAAAGGATTGCCCGACACTAAGGTTTGCATAATTAGCACCACCACCAGAAATCCCAATGTTTCCACTTACTGCTACTAATGCATCTATTAATCTAACTGTATGTCCACCATTTGCATATCTTTGTAAGCCTAAACCTAAATATGTTGATGTAGGGCCTTTAGAGTATTGTTTAGCTAGTAACGTAATCATATCCTTCTTCACTGATGTTTCTTCAACAATTTCATCTAAAGAATATTCGTCTAGTGTTTTCATAAGGTCGTTAAACCCATATGAATAATTTTCTATAAAGCTCCTATTTAGAACATTTAACCTTTGTAACTCTTTTATAATTCCAATTGCTAATAATCCATCCATGCCTGGACGTACCGAAATATACGTATTAGCAATTTGAGCTGTTTTATGGAATAACGGATCAATAACCGTTATATGAATTCCTCTTTTTTTTGCTTCTAACAAATGAGCAAACAGGTGAATATTTGTACTTGCTGCATTTCTTCCCCAAATAATCACATGTTTACTATTAAATAAATCTTCTGGAGCATGACTTTCGCAATTGCCAAAATCCCAAGTTTGCGCCTCGATCCCAGCTCCCCAGCATAAACTACCGACTACTTCGGTTAAACCACCAAAACAAGTAAAAAATCGTTGATCTAAATTTTTTAGTAGCCCATTGTTTGAGTAATCGTGACTATGAAGGACAGCTGTTGGCCCATAAGTTTCTTTGATGGAGTATAATTTTCCTGCTATTTCATCCAAGGCTTGTTGCCAAGAAATTTCTTTAAACTTACCCAACTCTTTTTTCAACGGTTTTGTTAGTCGCAAAGGAGAGTTCGTTCGTGCTTCTAACATCCTTCCTCTACTACAAATTTTCCCTTTTGTAATTGGATGGTCTTTATTTCCATCGACTTTAACAACAAGGTTATTTTCTACCGTAACACGAAAACTACATGCATCCCAACAATTAAGGGGACAGGCCGATATGTGTGTCTCCTTCAATGTAACCTCTCCCAACTAAATTATTTCTTAAAATACTATTATTCAGAATGCTTTTCTAAAATCTTTTTTAACTTCCTTGTAAACTCTTTTCTTGGTATTAATACACTGTGATCACAGCCTAAACACTTTATTCGAATATCCATCCCTAATCGAATAATTTTCCATCGATTTTCTCCACAAGGATGAGGCTTCTTCATCTCAACAACATCATTAAGCCCAAATTGTTTTTGATTCTCCATTTAACACCCTCACTCCATTCTTAACAAAATCTATCCTTTAAGCATTATAATCTATTCGTCATTATACAATACTATTTATATTTCTACATTACTATTTAGTAAAGGCAAATAGGAGAACACACTACGTGTTCTCCTATAATTAGGTAACATTGGAATATTTTTTTACAATTGGGTAAAGAAGAATCGCTGCTAATATATATAAATTTAATATTCCATAAAGTGGATATAACACTGCTATTAACGTAGAAAAACCAATCGTTGTTAAAGGAATCATTGTTAATAGGATCAAAAATGCAAGGGTCCATAGTGGAACTGAAACATATTTTCTAAACCTTGTTGTTAACCCGAAAACCCCAGATGCCGCTGTTGTATAGATAGCTACCCATAACAGAAAAGACATAACTAATACCATATAATATGGGTAGTGTTTCAAAATTGCAAATAAAGGAATTTCATAAAACATAATATCGTGCGCTACTTTTAATAGTGATTCATTATATAAAAAAGAAATTCCCCCTAGTACCACTCCACTACCTATACTTGCAATCCAAACTTCCCCCTTTGTTTTTATTTCCTTTCCTACCCCTGCCAAAACTGCGACTAAAGGTAATATATTCAATGCAGTAAATGTAAAGGCGGCTGGCCAATTTCTTTGTTCATATATATTAAAATTAATTGAGAAACCATCTAGCATTTGAAACGAAAATAAGATAACAATTAAAAATGTAATTAAGACCGGTATGATAAATGAGTTCATCGATGTAATTCCCTTTGTATCCCAAACAAATAAAAGTACTAACAAACCAGCAATAATAATAATTCCAACCCAATATGGAAAGTTTAATACTTCTAGTGTTGCCCCTCCTCCAGCAAGCATGATTACCGTGGTAGAAAATAAATATAAAATAATCATGTAATCATACAAACTAGTTAACTTCTTCCCCATGAGCAATTGTAATACAGGTATATAATGTATCGTCTTTTGGCTATAGCATATACTCATTATTACAGCACAGCATATACTAAATAAAATTGTAAATAGAATGATAGCCACTCCACTCTCGTTGCCAAAAAACTCCCACAGTTCTCTTCCGGAGGCATATCCTGCGCCAATCATTGTTCCTATTATTAAAAACATCCATTTTAGTCCAGCCTTAATCATTAAAACGCATCCTTTCAGCGGTTTATTTTATAAGTCATGTATAGAAAGGAGAAAAAATTCGTATAATGTATACTACTATAATAAGATGGGAGAGCATAGGATGATTACACGTAACTTCTTTAAAAAGAAGCAATTACCTTTTCGAGTTCATATCGATGAAAAAAATGCAGCCCATGACTTTGCTAATCAAATTCTAAACTTACTACCAAAACTATCAAACAGAGATCTTGTAATCGTATGTATTGGGACTGATAGATCAACTGGCGATTCACTAGGCCCTTTAATAGGTTCAAAGCTTATAGAAAATAAAACAACCTCCTTTTATATTTACGGTACATTAGACGACCCTGTTCACGCAGTTAATCTAGAAGAAAAAGTTGCTCAAATTTTCGAAAAGCATGATAACCCATTTGTGATCGGTATCGATGCTTGCCTAGGACGTTCGAGCAGTGTTGGAATTATGTCAATTGATGAAGGTCCAGTAAAACCTGGAGCTGCAGTTAATAAAAAACTACCACCAATTGGAGATATTCACATAACCGGTATTGTTAATGTTGCAGGATTTATGGAATATATGGTTCTTCAAAACACACGCCTACATTTTGTTATTAAATTAGCTAACAAAATTGCTGAGAGTATTGTCATTGCCGACCAACGATTAAATAAAGAAAGACAGCGTTCATTCTTAGATAAAGGGAAATCATCTTTGTTTACTAACAATTAGTAAACTACGATTCACCTCTACAGTTATTCTTTCATTAAATAAAACAAGAAAAGCGCAAGCGCCTTGGTCACAAGCGAAAGGCACTGGAAGGCCTTTGACAGAAGCCGCTCTTTGGCTTCCGAAAAGGACTGAAGTGACCGAGCTCGTAGGCGCTGAAGCTAGACAGTTTCCAAGTTAGAAATTTATAAATTCTGATACTGCAAGAAAAGCGCAAGCGCCTTGGTCACAAGCTGGAACTAGACATCCTTCAACTTCAAAAATTTTATACTTTCTTACCTTGCGATAAAAAAAGGACAACTCACTACATGTATATGTAGTGGTTGTCTTTTTTTATTCTTACTATCTTATATTCGTTTTAGAAACTGAAATATCTACCAGTAGTTATAGTATCTAGTAACCTATTAGGTTACTTAATATTTATTAATCAAACTGATTTGTACTTATGGATCATAGCCCCCACCTCTAAGCTAGAACGAGTTCTCTGAATTCATAGTTATCAAACAACGTACTATCGAAGTAAAACTATCTATTTTCAAAAAAAGTTTAAGATTGTTACAATAATTGCTACAACAATAATTGCCGGCAATAGATTTGCAACTCGTATTTTAGTTATTCCTAGAATATTTAACCCTATCGCTAAGATCATTACCCCACCAGTTGCAGTCATTTCTACAATAAACATGTCCATTAAATCTTGTGAAACCATGTGCACAATTTGAGTTGCTAAAACGGCAATTGTCCCTTGATAAACCATAACTGGAATCGCTGAAAACAACACTCCGATACCGAGTGTACTCGTAAATAATATGGCAGAAAAACCATCGAGCATCGATTTCGTATATAAAACAGCATGATCATTTCTTAACCCACTGTCTAGTGCACCTACAATCGCCATAGCACCAACCACATAAATTAAAGTTGCTGTAACAAAACCTTTCGCAAATGAACCTTCTTCTTTTGCTCCAGTTTTCATTTCCAACCATTTTCCTAAGCGATTTAATTTATCCTCAAGGTCCCACCGTTCTCCTAGAATCGCACCAATCGCTAAACTCCCTATCACAATTAAAAAGTTTTCACTCTTCAAACCCATTCCAACTCCAATTATGATGACAGCTAAAGCTATTGCTTGCATTACCGTTACTTTTACACGCTCAGGAATATTTCTAAGTTGTGTTCCAATTAAAGAACCAATAATAATAACCAAACCATTAACAACCGTTCCTAATAAAGCCATCTTCTTTCTCCTATCCGACTAAACCCTCTTTTATCTCTTTAATCATTTCTATCCAACTATCGATTTCTTCAACTGTATTGTAAAGACCAAAACTTGCTCGTAATGTCCCCCCAGCTAACGTACCTAACGTCTGATGTGCTAAAGGTGTACAATGTAGTCCTGCTCTTAATGCTACTTGATAGTGTTGATCAAAAATCATCGCTATCTCTTGAACATCGGTTCCATCTATGACAAATGGTATAACAGCAAGCCTCTCTTTATGACTATCCGGACCGAACACCGTTACCCCTTCTAACGTTTCTAATTTATCTAAAGCATATTTCGTTAAACGCGACTCATGCTTATAGATGTTTTCAAGTCCTACTTTATTAACTTCATCGATTCCCGCTGATAAACCTGCGATTGCCGGGGTATTCAGTGTACCACTTTCATACCGATATGGAGTTTCGTTAGGTTGATCTTCACTTTCAGATTGACTACCAGTACCACCATGAATAAGTGGTACTAATTCTATACCTTTTTTTACAATTAACCCCCCCGTCCCTTGTGGTCCTAGTAAACCTTTATGGCCTGGGAAGGCTAGCATATCAATATGCATTTTTTCCATATCTATCGGAATAACCCCGGCAGTTTGAGCTGCATCAACCAAAAATGTTATCCCCTTTTCAAAACAAACTAAGCCAATCATTTCAACGGGGAAAATAGCTCCAGTTAAATTAGAGCCGTGACTCGAAACGACTAACCTTGTTTCAGGAGTAATCTCTTTTAGTAATTGCTCTTTATCAATACCTCCGTTATGGTCACTTTCTAAATAAGTGATCGTAATACCAACTTCCCTTTTTAAAAACTCTAAAGGACGTCTTACTGAATTATGCTCATACGTTGTCGAAATTACGTGATCACCTTTTTTCAAACCTAAACCTTTAATAGCTTGATTTAATGCATGAGTAGTATTTTGACAAAAAATTACGTTATTCGGATCCCTTTCACCAAATAGATTTGCAACTTTCACTCTTGTTTCATAAATGATTGAAGCTGCTTTATTCGCCAACTGGTGCCCTCCTCTTCCTGGATTAGCACCATACTCATTTATTGCTTTTGCAACAGCAAGAGCTACTGAAGGCGGTTTTGGAAATGAAGAAGCTGCCTGATCAAAGTAAATGATTGTCACCTTTACCCCTCCTTTTTCATATTGTAAAACGTAGGCTTTGTACCTAAGTACCGTTTCAACTTCAAAAATTTTAACTTTCCTTTAAAATAAAGAGGTAGACCTAATCGGTCATACCTCTAAAATAGTTTTGTGAAATAAAACTTTAAGATAGCAATAAAAACTGTATTCCTACGTCTATTAAAAATGCGTATTATTCGTGACCTTCAATTAATGATAAAATCCTTTCCAAATCATCTTCGGAAAAAAATTGAATTTCGATCTTGCCTTTTTTCTTGTTTTTCTTAATAGTAACAGATGTACCGAAACGCTCTCTTAAAAATTCTTCTTTTTCTTTTATAAAAAATGAAGGCTCGTCTTTTTTTCGATTTGTTTCACGTGAAACATTTTCATTTAAGTTTTGAATCAGTTGTTCAAGTTGTCGAACATTTAGGCCTTCATCCAATACTTTCTTTAATAACAAGGGTAATTTTTCTTTATTTTTTAAACCTAATAGAGCTCGTCCGTGCCCCATCGAAAGCTGCCCTTCTTCTACTAAATTTTGAATCTCTACAGGTAACTGCAATAAGCGAAGATGATTAGCAACATGGGGACGACTTTTCCCAACTCTAGTTGCTAGTTGTTCTTGAGTTACATTTAAATGTTTCATTAATTTATCGTAAGCAACCGCTTCTTCTATTGGGTTTAAATCTTCCCTTTGAAGGTTTTCGATTAATGCAAATTCCATCATTTTATCTTCAGTTAATTCTTTGATAATTACTGGAATTTTTTCTAAACCAGCTTCTACAGCTGCACGATATCGACGTTCACCAACGACTATTTCATACCCTTTAATACTTTTTCTCACTAATAAAGGTTGCAGTATGCCGTGGTTAATAATAGAATCCTTCAACTCCGCAATTGACTCTTCAGAAAAAAACTTACGAGGTTGATATGGATTCGCTCTCAAATCGTTTAAGGGGATTTCTTTTACTTCTTCTTTTCTTTCATCTCCTGCTTCTGGAAAAAAGGCTTGGATTCCTTTTCCTAAACCACCTTTAGCCATTTACCATCACTTCCTTTGCCAAATCTATATATACTTCTGCACCTCTAGATTTCGGATCATAAGTGATAATTGGTTGTCCATGACTTGGCGCTTCACTTAAACGTACATTTCTTGGAATAATTGTTTGAAACACCTTTTCCCTGAAGTACTTCTTTACTTCATCAATAACTTGAATACCTAAATTCGTTCTAGCATCAAGCATTGTTAATAATACACCTTCAATTTCCAAGTTGGTATTTAAATGTTTTTGAACTAACCTAACCGTGTTTAATAATTGACTTAACCCTTCAAGTGCATAGTACTCACATTGAACTGGAATTAATACAGAACTTGCAGCTGTTAAAGAATTTATCGTAAGTAACCCTAAAGATGGTGGACAATCAATGATAATAAAATCATAATCTTGTTCAACGGACTCTAGCGCTCTTCTCAAACGTACTTCCCTTGATATAGTTGGAACTAGTTCGATTTCAGCGCCAGCTAACTGAATAGTTGATGGAATAATATGTAGTCCTTCTACTATTGTTTTAATGACCGCATCCTTTGGATTTATATCTTCGACTAAGATGTTATAAATACAATGTTCAACATCACCCTTATCAATGCCAATACCACTTGTTGTATTTCCTTGGGGATCAACGTCAATTAGAAGTACTCTTTTTCCTAAAGAAGCAAGGCAAGCACTTAAATTAACAGCAGTGGTTGTTTTACCAACTCCACCTTTTTGATTTGCAATAGCTATTACTTTCCCCATCTTTACACCTACCTCACATATCTTAATACCTACAAACATTCAACTATTAATGTTAATCAGAAAAGTTCGGCTTTTCATCAAGACCTAAACCCGATAATCGCCCTTTATCTTTAAATATGAAGAAACATCTTAAGGGAAGCTTAATTTGAGATTTTTTTAAGCAGAAGAATAGAGAAGACTTTTCTTCATTATCTCTTTTCAGCACAATCGCTTAGCACTAGGCGTAAGCCTATGCTTTCTTTTATACCGAAAAAACAAAGCTTAACTTTAATCAGTAGGATATTTTCTTCCTGATTGAAAGTTAAACTTATCCGACCAGTAAGGATTACACCCTAAATAATAATTTAATTTCTCTTTATTTTCACAGTGGTTTGCTAGTCCTTAAGAGTAGGATAAACCTAAAAAATCACAAATGAAATTGCACTGTTTTATTTTATCATGAAAATCTAAAAGTAAGTTATTTTTTTAGACAAAAAAAAATAAATATGAACAAAATACTATTTTTTCTATGCTTAGTTTTTCTAAATATCTTCAAGTTTGCGAAAGTACAATAAATATTTTAATAAACACACGCCCACAAAAAAATGACCCAAAAGAAAACAAACCTTCTTTCTCAGCTATTTAATGATAAAAAACATATCCTTAACAGTTTTTAGGATCAAGTAAATAACTTTAAAATGAAGCTCTACTTCAGTTGAGTCACCTTTTATTACTTTTTAGGTATTCTAATTGTAAATTGATAAAACTCTTCATGTTCTTCTTCATCTGTATCGATAGATAAACCACTTTTCACTACCATATCAACAGATTGACGAATCGTATTCATTGCCAATCGCATATCTCGCGAAAATGCTTTTCGTGTAGGTTTCTTCTTTTTTACAGGACCTTCTAATACTTTTTTGACAAGTTCCTCTGTTTGCTTAACATTTAAATTTTTATCAATTACTTCCTGTAATACCTTTTCTTGAACTTCTATAACCTTTAATGAGATAAGTGCTCTAGCATGTCGTTCTGTAATTGAACGAGTTAAAATCGCTTCTTGAACTTTTTCAGGCAGTTGTAATAATCGAAGTTTATTAGCAATCGTTGACTGACCTTTTCCAAGTCGTTGTGCTAAGCTTTCTTGTGTCAAACCATGTAATTCTAGTAATTTAGCGTACGCAACCGCTTCTTCAATTGCAGTTAATCCTTCACGCTGTAAGTTTTCTATTAAGGCAACAGAGGCAGTTTGTGAATCGTTAAATTCTTTCACAATAGCGGGAATATGTTCCCATCCTAATTTGGTAACTGCTCTCCAACGACGCTCGCCAGCTATAATCTCGAATTTACCATCTCTCTGACGAACAACAATCGGCTGAATAACACCATGAGTTCTTATTGTTTGCGCCAATTCATCAATACGTTCATCAATAAAAACAGTACGTGGTTGGAAACGATTCGGTACGATATCCTTAACTAGAATTTGTTTAACCTCTTCATTCTCACTAATCTCTTCAATTTTTTCTATCTTCTCTACTTGTTCAATCATTTCTTCGCTCTTTTCATTAAAACCGAACAGGCGCGAAAACGGCTTCATCTCGACACCACCTCTTGAAAGCTACCTATCTATGCATATTCTAGATTAGAGATAGGAATTCCTTCTTTTCCTTCTATATTACCATGATAAATAACAATTTAGTAGCGTAGTTAGACATTAATCATCATAGTTCTATTAAAATATAAAATTAAAAGTTGTGTTATAAAAAATAGATTTATCATTTTATCAAATGAATAAGTTTCACTCTTTCATGTGTGATAAGAAAAGGGCAAGCGCCTTGGTCACGAGCAACTGCTCCTGTCCACTCCGTTCACTCATAAGCAACGTAGCATGGAGCATCTTCAAGCAGTAATCCAAGAAGGCATTGAAGTCAGAAACTTGACTGAAGTGACCGATCTCGTAGACTGCTTGCGCTAGACAGATTTACACCTTCAGAAATTTTATTCTTTCTTACCTTGAAATAAGAATGTTTCACGTGAAACATTCTTATTATAATTTATCCTACTACCAGATAGGTTATCTCCTCTCAAAAACTTATTAAGGACGATTATGAAAAAACTAATTGAACTTCTACTTATTGTAAAGGTTGCTTGTTTGGCGTTCCTGGTTTCCTTGGATAATGCTTTGGTGTTGTCTTCCTTTTTTCTATAAAAACAAAGTGTCTAGTACTTTCTTCAAAAGGTAATAATAAACTTTCATTTGCGACAACTTCACCACCAAGTGTCGCAATTGCTTTCTTTGCATCTGTAATTTCATTAACTACTTCGGGTCCTTTCATCGCCAAAAAGGAACCACCAACTTTAGCTAACGGAAGACAAAGCTCTGCTAATACTGGCATTCTTGCCACTGCTCTGGCGATAACTAAATCATACTTTTCACGATGCTCTTTCTTTTTAGCAAATGTTTCAGCGCGATCATGGAAAAGCGAAACATCTGATAGACCTAAAGAATTAACTAAATGCTGTAAAAATGAAATCCGTTTATTTAAAGAGTCAACAATTGTTACCTTCAAATGCGGAAAACAAATCTTTATCGGAATACTTGGAAATCCAGCTCCTGCACCTACATCTACTAAATGAAAGGGTTTTGAAAAATCTTGATAAAACGCTGCACTAATCGAATCATAAAAATGTTTTAAATAAACCCCATCTTCGTCAGTAATTGCTGTTAAATTCATTTTATTATTCCATTCAACTAACTCTTGAAAATAAGTATTAAATTGCTCCATTTGTGTATCATTAAGAGAAATTCCCTTTTCCTCAAGCATGGAATGAAATTGTACTTTATTCATGGGCACCACTTTCTTTCGTTCTTTGTAATTTCCCTTGTTCTAAATAAATTAATAAAATAGAAATATCGGCCGGATTAACACCCGATACCCTTGAAGCTTGTCCTACTGATAAAGGTCTTACTTCACTTAGTTTTTGGCGAGCTTCTGTTGCAAGACCTGAAATAACATTATAATCGAGGTTTTCCGGTATTTTCTTATCATCCATTTTTTTCATTCGTTCAATTTGCTGTACTTGTTTTTCAATATATCCAGCATATTTTATTTGAATTTCAACTTGTTCCGCCACTTCAGGGGAAACCTCATGTTCACTTGGGAAGAGGTTTTCAATAAATGCATAAGTAATTTCAGGTCGCTTCAATAAAACAGACGCTTTAAAGCCATCTTGCAGCGGCGAAGAACCTATTTCAGTTAATGCATCTTGCACTTCCTTCGTTGGTTTAACCGTAATTTGATCAAGCCTTTCAATTTCCGATTTAATTTGTGCTTTTTTCTCAATAAAACGCTGGTATCTTTCTTCAGGTATAAGCCCTGCTTTATATCCAATTTCTGTGAGCCTTAAGTCTGCATTATCGTGACGTAAAACTAAACGATGCTCTGCTCTTGAAGTAAGAAGTCGATAAGGTTCATTTGTTCCTTTTGTAACTAGGTCATCTACTAAAACACCAATATAAGCTTCCGATCGATCTAAAATAATCGGTTCTCTTCCAGAGGATTTTAGTGCAGCATTCATTCCTGCAAACAAGCCTTGACCTGCAGCTTCCTCGTAGCCTGATGTCCCATTTATTTGTCCTGCAGTAAATAGGTTTTCTACTATCTTTGTTTCTAGCGTTGGCCAAAGTTGAGTAGGTACAACGGCATCATACTCAATTGCATAGCCAGGACGCATCATTTTTACATTTTCTAAACCTTTTAATGTTTTCAACATATCTAATTGTACTTCTTCTGGTAAACTTGTTGAAAAACCTTGAACGTATACTTCCGAAGTATTTCTTCCTTCAGGCTCAAGAAAAATCTGATGTCTCGGTTTATCACTGAAACGCACAATTTTATCTTCAATAGATGGACAGTATCTCGGACCCGTTCCTTCGATAACTCCAGAGTACATCGGTGAACGATGTAAATTTTGGTTAATGATTTCATGAGTTTTGTCAGTCGTATAAGTTAGCCAACATGGCAGTTGGTCTAAATGAAATTCCTTTGTTTCATATGAAAAAGCACGTGGAACGTCATCTCCAGGTTGAATCTCAGTTACACTATAGTCGATCGTATCTCCTTGTACTCGAGGTGGTGTCCCTGTTTTGAATCTTACTAAATTAAACCCATGCTCTTTCAAATCATAGGCTAAGTTTACAGATGGTTGTTGGTTATTCGGTCCACTTTCATAAGCTAAATCACCAAGAATGATTTTCCCACGTAAATACGTTCCTGTTGTAATTATGACTGCTTTCGCTTTATAAATTGCGCCTGTATTCGTAACTACTCCCCTACATACTCCATCCTCAACAATTAGTTTTTCAACCATACCTTGACGAAGTAGTAAGTTTTCTTGTTCTTCGATCGTTTTTTTCATTTCATGTTGATACAGAAACTTATCCGCTTGAGCGCGCAGCGCACGTACAGCTGGACCTTTCCCTGTATTTAACATTCTCATTTGAATATGGGTTTTATCAATATTTCTTCCCATTTCACCACCAAGGGCGTCTATTTCTCTTACAACTATCCCTTTTGCCGGACCACCAACAGATGGATTACATGGCATATAGGCAACTGCATCTAAATTTAACGTTAATATTAACGTATTAGCCCCCATTCTAGCCGCTGCAAGTCCTGCTTCAACGCCTGCATGGCCTGCACCAACGACTATGACATCAAACTCTCCCGCTTGATATTGCATGTTTTTTCCTCCTAATTTCACTTATAAAATGTAGTACTTTGCGTGCAGCTTTTATTTATATCGAAGGAGCTGTAAACCACCTTACAGCCAACAACAATTATTTCCCCAAGCAAAACTGTGCAAATAGCTGGTCAATTAGACTTTCAGAAACTGTATCGCCAATAATCTCTCCTAATATTTCCCACGTTCTTGTAATATCAATTTGAACCATATCAACCGGCACATCAGATTCAAGTGCAAAAATTGCATCTTCAATCGTTCGCTTCGCTTGATGTAAAAGTGCAATATGTCTTGAATTAGAAACGTACGTTAAATCTCCACCTTCAATGTTCCCTTGAAAGAATAACTTTGAAATTGCATCTTCTAATTCATCAATTCCTTGGTCTTCTACTAACGAGGTAGTAACAATAGGTCTTCCACTCGCTAACTCTTCAACTTTAGCCATATCAATTTTCTGAGGAATATCTGTCTTGTTAACAATAATAATCGAATCCATCCCTTCAACTATTTGAAACAAATTTTCATCTTCATTAGATAACGGTTCCCCAAAATTTAAAACAAGTAACACTAACTCAGCTTGCTTCACTACTTGCCTTGAACGTTCAACACCAATTTTTTCAACGATATCTTCAGTTTCTCTAATACCAGCTGTATCTAGCAAACGTAACGGAACACCCCTTACGTTTACATATTCCTCTATAACATCTCTTGTTGTTCCTGGAATATCTGTCACAATTGCCTTTGTTTCATGTACAAGACTGTTAAGTAATGAAGATTTACCTACATTAGGTCGACCAATAATAACTGTGGACAACCCTTCTCTTAATATCTTCCCTTGCTCAGCAGTACCTAATATTTTATCTATTTCACTACTTACGTATCGAGCTTTTTCTTTGAGAAGTTGATTTGTCATTTCTTCAGCATCATACTCAGGGTAATCAATATTTACCTCAACGTGCGCAACTGTTTCTAATAAGGCATTCCTTAACTTTTGGATTTTTGCCGAAAGACGTCCTTCAACTTGTCCGATAGCGACGTTCATTGCTTTATCTGTTTTCGCCCTGATTAAATCAATAACCCCTTCGGCTTGGGAAAGGTCAATTCTCCCATTTAAAAAGGCTCGCTTCGTGAACTCACCTGGTTCAGCTAGACGAGATCCACTCCGTAAAACTTGTTGAAGTACCCGATTAACTGAAACTAAGCCACCATGACAATTAATTTCGACAATATTTTCTCTCGTAAACGTTCGAGGTGCTTTTAATACGGTTACCATTACTTCATCAATGACTTGACCAGTGTTTTGATCAATAATGTGACCATAATGAATCGTATGACTTTCTACCTCACCTAAAGATTTTCTACCTTTATATATTTTATCAACGACTTTTATCGCATCTTCACCACTTATTCGAACAATAGCTATTGCTCCTTCACCCATTGCTGTTGATATAGCAGCAATTGTATCAAACTCCATCTTTGTCACCTCTTAGTAATACATTGAAACTATTATAGTTTATGTATTTTACGTCTCTAACTAAATAGAATACCACAGTATTTCTTCAATAAAAAGTTTTCCATTTTATCTAACTTCAACTATTGTCCCCGTTTTTTGCACTGATCAACCATAAAACATATCCACAACTAAGAATTCCCTTCTACCATTTTACCAAATAATCATCTTTTCCACATGTGAATAACTATTTTTCATTCACCTCATCATTAATTTTTCATGATGTGGATTACTTTTTGGTTTATTCTAAACATCATTGCTATTGAAACTACAAATTAAGACATTTCGACAAAGTTTTACAATAACACCTTCACCTACACGGTAGGAAAAAACACACTACCTCGAAATTCAAACGTAAAAAAGCCCATACTAGTGGATATCCACTAGTATGGGCTTTTTACACTCTTTTCTACTACATTTTAGCTGGAGCGACAACAATTCTACGGTTCGGCTCTACTCCCTCAGAATAAGTCTTCACACCTTTTATATCTTGAAGAGCTGTATGGATTATTTTTCTCTCCAATGCATTCATCGGTTCTAATATAACTTCTTTTCTTGTTCTAACTGCTTTATTTCCTAAGCGTTTCGCTAACTGCTCAAGTGATTCTTTTCTACGGTCACGATAATTTTCAGCATCTAACACAATTCGGAGATATTGTTCTGAGTATCGATTAGCTACGAGATTTACTAAGTATTGTAATGAATCAAGAGTTTGACCTCTCTTTCCAATTAACACACCAAGTCCCGCCCCTTTTAAGTCAAACAAAATTCCATCTTTTGTTTCACGTTGTTCTACTTCAATTGTCACGCCCATATTAGCTGTTACATCTTGAAGAAATTTAATCGCTTCCTCTGCTGCATCAGGTTTAATTTCCACTTCAACGACTGCTGGCTTTGTACCAATTAAACCTAGAAAACCTTTTTGAGGTTCTTCTAGAACTTGTATAGAGACTCTTTCTCTCGTTGTTTTTAATTGCGCAATTGCAGATTTGACAGCTTCATCAACAGTTTTACCGGAAACAGTTATTTTCTTCACTTTTTCTTCGCTCCCCCTGTTTTAGCCCCAGCAACTTTCCCTACATTAGGACCAGTAATAAAGTACGTTTGAACAATCATAAAGATGTTACCAACTACCCAGTAAAGCGCAAGCGCTGATGGGAAAAATGCGGCAAATGCAATAATCATAATCGGCATTATATATAGTAACGCTTTCATCTGTGGGTTATTTTCGATCATCATCATCTTTTGTTGGATAAACGTTGTCGCACCGGCAACTAACGGTAAAATATAAAATGGATCTGGTGCACCTAGGCTAAACCAAAGAAAACTATGCTCTGCAATCTCACCTGTACGAATAATTGCATGATAAAAAGCAAATAAAATTGGCATTTGAACAAAAATAGGTAAACATCCAGCTAGTGGATTTACATTGTGTTCTTGGAATAATTTCATTGTTTCTTGTTGTAGCTTTTGTTGTGTTTTTTGATCTTTCGCACTATATTTTTCTCTTAATTCTTTCATATGCGGCTGCAATGCTTGCATTGCTTTTGAACTCTTCGTTTGTTTAATCATTAATGGTAAAATTAATATACGAAGCAGTATTGTTACGATAATAATCGATAATCCATAGTCATTAAAGAATACTGCTACCTCTTTAATTAACCATGATAATGGATAAACAAAATAACTTTCCCAGATCCCAGTTTTATTCTCCGCTGTAATCGGCACCTCTAAATTTCCACATCCAACAGCTAATAGAACAAAACCTAGTAGTAATGCGGCTAAACCGAATTTTTTCTTCACTACAATTTCCTCCCTGAACTCCAACAAATTAAATATATTTATATAAAACAGCCAAAGTAAATATAGCGTGCTTCACCAAAAAGTTTCATAAGTTAAAGATACCTAAAATCTACCAATGAAACAAGCCTATTTATTGTTACTTTGACCCATTTCAATTATTTATCTTTTTTATCAGGTACTGGATCAATTCCACCTGGATGAAAAGGATGACATTTACTAATACGCTTTATAGTTAGCCAACAGCCTTTGAATGGACCAAAACGTTTGATAGCTTCTAATCCATAGTGAGAACATGTTGGATAAAACCGACACGTCGGCTGAGTGAATCTTGATATGTATCTTTGGTAAAATAATATCATCCCTATTAACATACCTTTGATCAACTTCAAAAATTTACTCACCCTTCTTTTTAAATGCATAGCCCCGGAAAAAGACATGCGATATACTCTTCTTCATTTCATGAAAATCCATTTCAACACAAGGCTTTCTAGCAATTAGCAAGTAATCACATGACTGTTTGAGGTCATTTGAAAGTTGGAAAACACTTTCCCTCATTAATCGTTTAATTCGATTTCTTGTTACTGCATTACCTAACTTTTTGCTAACAGACACTCCTAACCTTAAATGAGCTTGGTCCTTTTTTTCAAGTATATATAAAACAAATTGTCTATTGGCAACAGATTTTCCTTCTTTAAAAATTAGAGAAATTTCTTCATTTTTTTTAACACGATACTCTTTTTTCATCCATTATACCCCATCCAAATTTTCAATTCCCTTCTTTAATTAAGTAAAGAATTATTAGAACATCTATAGTTTCATCATTTCTAATACAGGGAATTCTAAACAATTTATAAGAAATTAAAGTATTATTGAGAAAAACTCGGCCTTTAGTCAAGTATTAACTAAACACCAAGCCTTTCTCAATATATGCCGCGTTATTTTCCACATTTATATTTAATTTTAATGTAAAAAGTGAAAAAAGACCACTGACAACCAGTGGCCTATGCAGACAATACTTTTCTTCCTTTGCGACGACGACGAGCTAAAACTTTACGGCCATTCGCAGTACTCATTCGCGCACGGAAACCGTGTACTTTTTTACGCTTACGGTTATTTGGTTGGAAAGTTGGTTTTCCCATTTATTACACCTCCCTCGAGGAATTACTCAGTATAAGACAGTCTTGTAAATTATAAGGACTATACCCCCTAATTGTCAAGTCCCCTTAAGATATAACACTACAATGTAAATTTTTCTATTTCCTAAATTGGTTCTAATACTTCTAATCGATCCAACAAAACATATCACCTATATAATATTCGACATAAACTATCACTCATTCAAAAAACATTAATTTATAATTACATTTCCACTTTTCAGTCTGTGGATATCTTTTATGACATTTTCTCCTCTTCTTCTCCACTTATCGACATAATTCACACAGCATCTTGTGTTGTGGAAAACTTTTAAACACAAGGGGTTGAGTATTGTGGATAAGTGTTTAAAAACCATTGCTTACTAAGGTTTTTTTTGATATTATAGTTATGTTTTCACTCGTGGATAAAAAAAATCATCGCAAAGTTTTCCACAGCCTGTGTATAAAGTTGTGGACACTTCTCTTTAGTTGTTAATTACTTGTCCACAGAGTTGTTTATATACTTGAATTCTACACTTTTCTACTATAATATATAAATTTCCACAATCAATGTTAATTAAATAATTATTCATTCGCATTCACTCGGGTTGTACATTTGTTATACAAGCCGAGTTTACTTAATTTTAAATTTGTTTCAATAATTTTTTTAGGTAAGGAGGGAGCCTGTTGCAAAATATTAACGACTTATGGAAGAAAGCTTTAGAAGCTATGGAAGAGAAAGTAAGTAAACCTAGCTTCGATACTTGGTTAAAAGCAACAAAAGCCGAAATAATTCAAAACGATACAATAACAATTACCGCTCCTAATGAATTTGCCAGAGATTGGTTAGAAAACCGTTATATTAATTTTATATCTGAAACATTACATGATCTTACTGGAGCTGAATTAAAAGTTAAAATTGTCATACCCAAAAATATTGAAAATGATGATGAAATAGTTGAAAGTGTAGCAAAAGTTCCAGATAGTATCATATCCAATAATGAAGAAATACCAAAAAATATGTTAAATCCGAAGTATACATTTAATACTTTCGTTATTGGTGCGGGAAATCGTTTTGCTCATGCAGCATCTTTAGCTGTTGCTGAAGCCCCGGCTAAAGCTTACAATCCTCTATTTATTTACGGTGGCGTTGGTTTAGGAAAAACACATCTTATGCATGCAATTGGGCATTATGTAATTGAGCACAACCCAAATGCTAAAGTTGTCTATTTATCTTCAGAAAAATTTACAAATGAGTTTATTAATTCAATACGTGACAATCGTGCAGTCAATTTTCGAAATAAATATCGAAATGTCGACGTTCTTTTAATAGATGATATTCAATTTCTTGCCGGAAAAGAACAAACACAAGAAGAATTTTTCCATACTTTTAATGCTTTGCATGATGACAGTAAGCAAATTGTTATCTCTAGTGACCGACCACCAAAAGAAATTCCGACATTAGAGGATCGCTTACGGTCTCGGTTTGAATGGGGCTTAATTACTGATATTACTCCACCAGATTTAGAAACTAGAATTGCTATTTTACGAAAAAAAGCAAAAGCTGAAAACCTAGATATTCCTAACGAAGTGATGTTATATATTGCAAATCAAATCGACACAAATATTAGAGAGTTAGAAGGAGCACTTATACGAGTCGTTGCTTATTCTTCCTTAATTAATCAAGATATGAATGCCGATTTAGCTGCTGTAGCACTTAAAGACATCGTCCCTAATTCAAAACCAAAAGTAATAACAATTAGTGATATCCAGCGTGTAGTCGGAGAGCATTATAATATTAAGTTAGATGATTTCAAAGCGAAAAAAAGAACGAAAAATGTAGCATTTCCAAGGCAGATCGCTATGTATTTATCTCGAGAGATGACAGAGTTCTCACTACCTAAAATCGGAAGTGAATTTGGCGGACGAGATCATACAACCGTAATTCATGCACATGAAAAAATCTCAAAGATGTTGGGCACTGATCATGAATTACAAAAACAACTTGAAGAAATTAAGGAACAATTAAAAATTTAATACGAAAAAGCTTAGGGGATATTGTTGATAACTAGCTCAGGGTTTTACACAAGTTATCAACATGTGTAAAACGTCTAAAATTCGACAAATTTCAAGGTTATCCACATATTAACAGGCCCTATTACTATTACTACTATTTTTTTATTAAATAAAAATAATATATATGTCTATATAAAATGACTTCGTTTTAATCTAAGAAAAGAAAACAGCACACATTAAAAGGGTGACATTCAGGAGGGTGTATAATGCATTTCGTCATTAACCGAGATTATTTTGTTCATAGCGTTCAGCATGTTTCAAAAGCAATCTCGTCAAGAACAACAATTCCAATCTTAACAGGGATAAAAATTGTTGCAGATCATGAAGGGGTAACAATAACAGGAAGTGATTCGGATATATCAATTGAATGTTTTATACCAATTGAAGAGGAAGAAAAACAATTAGTTCAAATTATTCAAGAGGGAAGCATTGTTCTTCAAGCAAAAGTATTCACTGAAATTGTAAAAAAGCTCCCAAATGATAAAATTGAATTAGTCGTACAGGATCAATTTTCTACTACTTTACGATCTGGCTCATCGGTTTTTAATTTAAATGGACTTGATCCAGAAGAGTACCCACGTCTACCACAGATTGAAGAGGAAAATATTTTTCAAATACAAAATGACTTATTAAAAAATCTAATTAGACAAACTGTCTTTGCTGTGTCGTCTGCAGAAACTCGACCAATCTTGACAGGTGTAAACTGGCAAGTCGAAGAAAATCATTTAATCTGTACTGCAACAGATAGTCATCGCTTAGCTATGAGGAAGGCGATAATTGAACCGGCTTCAAATGAATTAAACTTTCAAAATGTAGTTATACCTGGTAAAAGTTTGAACGAGCTAAGTAAAATCATTGAAGATAATAATGACCTCTTAACGATTATTGTTACGGAAAACCAAATTTTGTTTAAATTTAAAAATTTGTTGTTTTTCTCAAGATTGTTAGATGGAAATTATCCAGCTACCAAGAATATGATCCCTCAACAGTCTAAAACTGAGATCATTTTAGAGACGAAAGGTTTTCAACAAGCAATCGAAAGAGCCCTTCTATTATCAAGAGATGGGAAGAATAATGTTGTGAATTTTAAAACGTTAGAAGATGAACAGATTGAAATTACTTCGGTAACCCCTGAAATTGGAAGAGTTACTGAAAAAGTAAATACTAAACAATTAAGTGGCGAGGAACTAAGAATATCGTTTAATGGCAAAAATATTATCGATGCGTTAAAAATTGTGGATAGTAGTGAAATTAAAATATCTTTTACCGGAGCAATGAGTCCGTTTTTAGTAAAACCAGTTGATAATGAAAATTCCTTACATCTATTTTCACCAGTACGAACTTATTAGAAAAAATGCTACCCATTGTTTTAACATCAACAGGGTAGCATTTTTTTACGGTTGTCTTTTTTACACTAGTTTGAATTGTTTTCACGCGGTGAGTTTAGTACAATATAAGTTAGGGTATAAATTTTCAAATTGGTAAAAGGTAAGTTTTTGGACTATAACTTCATTACTTTTCCAATTTCATTTTTTATAATTTTCGTTATTTCCAAAGATACTAAATTTAAGAAAAAGCATTAGTGTTTTTCCTATAAATGGAAAGAGGGTGGTTTGTTTGGAAACAAACGTTTATATATCGTCAGAATTTATCACATTAGGACAAATGTTGAAAGAAACAGGTATTATTGATACTGGTGGCATGGCTAAGTGGTTTTTAAGTGAGCATGAAGTATTTTTAAATAACGAGCTTGAAAACAGAAGAGGAAAAAAACTTTACAATGATGACATCATTACGATTCCAGCTCACGGTACTTTTCGAATTGTTTCATCCTAAAGCGAGGGAAATTCTTTGCATATAAATGAATTAACGTTAACTAATTACCGAAATTATCAAAAAGAGCAAATTAATTTTGAAAATAATGTAAATGTAATACTCGGTGAAAATGCTCAAGGTAAAACAAATGTTATGGAATCTATTTACGTTCTTGGTTTAGCGAAGTCGCATCGCACTTCACGAGATAAAGAACTTATCTATTGGGACTCAGAATATGCTAAAATAGAAGGTAGAATAGTCAAACGTACTGGCCCTTTATCTTTAGAAGTTATTATTTCCAATAAAGGGAAAAAAGTAAAGTTAAATAGTTTAGAACAACGAAAGTTAAGTGAATATATTGGTTCACTTAATATTGTTATGTTTGCACCTGAGGATTTAAATCTCGTAAAAGGAAGTCCTCAGGTGCGGCGTCGTTTTATAGATATGGAAATAGGTCAAATAAACCCTGTATATTTATATAATTTAGGTTTATATCTGAAAATACTCCAACAAAGAAATCATTTGTTAAAAGAATTACAAAGGAAAAAATCAGATAATGGATTACTAGATATTTTAACTGAGCAACTAATTCAAAGTGCGTCTAAAGTTGTTAAAAAGCGCTTTGAATTTCTTGGCATGCTAGAAAAGTGGGCCAAACCTATTCATCAAGATATAAGCAGAAATTTAGAAAACCTAGTTATTCAATATAAACCGTCAATAAAGGTATCAGAAACGGCAGAATTGTCGAAAATAGAAGAGGTATTGGAAGAACAATTTGCCAAGGTGAAAGATAAAGAAATTGAACGAGGCATTTCGTTAATCGGACCACATCGAGACGATATTGCATTTTTTGTTAATGATAGAGATGTTCAAACATATGGTTCGCAAGGACAACAGCGTACAACGGCTCTTTCTGTAAAAATGGCAGAATTAGAATTAATCTATGAAAAAATTGATGAATATCCAATTTTGTTACTAGACGATGTACTTTCAGAATTAGACGATTATCGTCAATCGCACTTATTGAACACTATTCAAGGTAAGGTACAAACATTTGTTACAACAACTAGTGTCGATGGGATTGACCATCAAACATTAAAAGAAGCATCCACATATGTAGTTCAAAATGGAAACATCGAAAAGATGAAATGAGGTGGTTAGGTGTTTATTCACTTAGGTGGAGAAACTGTTATTCGCTCTAAGGATGTTATTGCAATTTTAGATCGTCAAGTTAAAGAAACATCAGAAACTACTGAAGAATTTTTAAGTAATTGTATTGAGGCCGAGAAAGTGGAAGAAATATTAAAGGATATGACCAAGTCTATTGTAATTACAACTGATAAAATCTTTCTTTCCCCTATTTCTTCTACGACCTTAAAACGAAGAGCGCTTTTTGTTTCAGATATTGAAGAAGTTTAAAAATGTAGAATGTAAAAGAATTAGAGTTCTAGGGAGTTTTTTTCTCTCGATTAATTTATTTGTTTTATTCTACATTCAAATTTAGAAGTAGGTGAAGAAATTGACAATTGAACAACAATCGCAAAGCTATGATGAAAGTCAAATTCAAGTATTAGAAGGATTAGAAGCAGTACGAAAGCGTCCGGGAATGTACATTGGATCTACGAGTAGTCGTGGCCTTCATCATTTAGTCTGGGAAATTGTAGACAATAGTATAGACGAAGCTTTGGCTGGTCATTGTGATACAATCTCAGTCACGATTGAAGAAGATAACAGCATTACTGTTGTCGATAATGGGCGAGGAATTCCAGTTGGTATTCATGAAAAAATGGGCCGTCCTGCAGTTGAAGTTATTATGACCGTTCTTCACGCAGGTGGAAAATTCGGCGGTGGTGGTTATAAAGTATCTGGTGGACTTCATGGTGTAGGTGCATCGGTTGTAAATGCATTGTCTAGTATTTTGGAAGTAGAAGTTCACAGGGACGGTAACGTATACTACCAGAAGTATCAGCGAGGTGTTCCAGATGCTGACCTTGCCCAAGTCGGGAATACAGAAAAGCGCGGAACGAAAATACATTTTGTCCCAGATACTGAAATTTTTACAGAAACAACTGTATATGAATTTGATATATTAGCCACTCGTTTAAGAGAATTAGCCTTTTTAAATCGAGGCTTAAAAATCATTATTGAAGATAAAAGGGAAGGTGGTAAACAAAAAGAATACCACTATGAAGGTGGTATTGCTTCGTTTGTTGAGCATTTGAATAGAACTCGTGAAGTTTTACACGAACCACCGATTTTTCTCGAAGCTGAAAAAGATGGGATTGCTGTTGAAATTGCCATTCAATATAACGATAGCTATACAAGTAATATATATTCTTTTGCTAATAACATTAATACACACGAGGGTGGAACTCATGAATCAGGGTTTAAAACAGGGTTAACCCGTGTCATTAATGATTACGCAAGAAAACATAATTTATTTAAGGATAATGATGCGAATTTAACTGGAGATGACGTCCGTGAAGGTTTAACGGCAATTATTTCTGTGAAAATATCAGAACCGCAATTCGAAGGTCAAACAAAAACAAAGTTAGGAAATAGTGAAGCTAGAACTATTACAGACTCTGTTTTTAGTGAATGTTTTGCTAAGTTTTTAGCTGAAAATCCTTCAGTAGCTAAGAAAATAGTTGAAAAAGGTACGATGGCAGCTAGAGCTAGAGAAGCAGCGAAGAAAGCTAGAGAATTAACGAGAAGAAAAAGTGCTTTAGAAGTAAGTTCTCTACCAGGTAAGCTAGCAGATTGTTCATCAAAGGATGCGACAATTAGTGAAATTTATATCGTTGAGGGTGACTCAGCCGGTGGTTCTGCCAAGCAGGGGCGTGATCGTCATTTCCAAGCAATTTTACCTTTACGTGGTAAGATTATTAATGTCGAAAAAGCCCGTTTGGATAAAATCTTATCGAATAATGAAATAAGAGCGATTATTACTGCTTTAGGAACTGGAATAGGTGAAGATTTTGATATTTCAAAAGCTCGTTACCACAAAGTTTTTATTATGACCGATGCAGACGTTGACGGAGCGCATATACGAACGCTTCTTCTCACATTCTTTTATCGCTATATGAAACCATTAATTGAAAGTGGATATATATATATTGCTCAACCACCATTATATAAAATCCAACAAGGGAAACGTATTGAGTATGCCTATAATGAAAAAGAATTAAATATTATTATGGGTGAACTATCAGAAACACCAAAACCTGGTGTGCAACGGTACAAAGGTTTGGGAGAAATGAATCCAACTCAGTTATGGGAAACGACAATGGATCCTAGTGTAAGAACAGTCCTTCAAGTTACGCTTGAAGATGCAATAAAAGCAGATGAAACGTTTGAAACGCTTATGGGGGATAAGGTTGAACCTCGTCGTGATTTCATTCAAGAAAATGCTATTTATGTAAAGAATTTAGATATCTAATACTAATTAGAATGTAAGAGTTTTTGTTTGATTTTTTTCAAGGTAAGAAAGTATACAATTTCTAACTTAGAAACTGTCTAGCGCAAGCAGGCTACGAGCTCGGTCACTTCAGTCAAGCTACTGACTTCAATAACTACTTGAATAACGTCTCTGAATAGCTTCATTGCTGTCAGACGCAGAAGCACATAGATTGCGGTCAAAGAGCAGACCGCAACTTGCTGGCCTTCCAGTGCCTTTCGCTCGTGACCAAGGCGCTTGCGCTTTTCTAATGTATAAAATGGACAACTACTTTTATGTTTTCAAAGATTGTTTTATTCCATCCAATGAGACACTATCTTTGTTATTTATGATTATATTTTAACAACCATATAAATGTAATGTGGTACTTCGTTGGATAAAGGGAATTGGAGGTAAGACTCGATGTCAGATCAACCTAGAGTAAAAGAAATAAATATTAGTCAGGAAATGAAAACGTCGTTCATGGATTATGCAATGAGTGTAATCGTAAGCCGTGCTTTACCTGATGTAAGAGATGGTTTAAAACCGGTACACAGAAGGATTTTATATGCCATGAACGATTTAGGTATGACATCCGATAAAGCGTATAAAAAATCAGCTCGTATCGTTGGTGAAGTAATTGGTAAGTATCATCCGCATGGTGACTCTGCAGTTTATGAAACGATGGTTAGGATGGCACAAGACTTTAGTTACCGCTATATGTTGATTGATGGACATGGTAACTTTGGATCGATTGATGGTGATGCAGCGGCTGCAATGCGTTACACAGAAGCGAGAATGTCAAAGATTTCAATGGAAATGGTACGTGACATTAATAAAGACACGATTGATTTTCAAGATAATTACGACGGCTCAGAACGTGAACCAATCGTATTACCTGCACGCTTCCCTAACCTTTTAGTTAATGGTGCATCAGGGATCGCAGTCGGAATGGCAACAAATATTCCGCCGCATCAGTTAGGTGAAGTCATTGATGGGGTGCTTGCTGTTAGTCGCAATCCAGAAATAACATTACCAGAATTAATGGAAGTTATTCCTGGTCCGGATTTCCCAACTGGTGCCGAAATTGTTGGTATTTCTGGTATTCGACGTGCTTATCAAACTGGTAGAGGTTCAATCGTATTGAGAGCAAAAGCTTCTATCGAAGAGATGAGTGGCGGCAAACAAAGAATTATTGTCTCCGAGATACCCTACCAAGTAAACAAAGCAAAACTTATTGAAAAAATTGCAGAGTTAGTTCGTGAAAAGAAAATTGACGGTATTACTGATTTACGCGACGAAAGTGACCGTAATGGTATGCGAATTGTTATTGAGTTACGTCGAGATGTCAATGCCAATGTTCTTCTAAATAACTTGTATAAGCAAACTGCTATGCAGACAAGCTTCGGTATTAATTTACTTGCACTTGTAGACGGACAACCAAAAGTTTTAAACTTAAAAGAATGTTTAGAACATTATTTAGAACATCAAAAGGTTGTTATTAAACGTCGTACAGCCTTTGAATTGAGGAAAGCGGAAGCAAGAGCTCATATTCTCGAAGGCTTACGGATTGCCCTTGATCATCTTGATGAAGTGATTGCGTTAATCCGTAGCTCTCAAACAACTGATATTGCAAGAGTTGGCTTAATGGAACAGTTTTCTTTAAGTTATGAGCAAGCACAAGCGATTTTAGACATGCGTCTGCAACGTCTTACTGGTTTAGAGAGAGATAAAATTGAAAACGAATATGCAGAATTAGTTAAGAGGATTGCTGAATTAAAAGCAATTTTAGCGGATGAAGAAAAAGTACTAGAAATCATTCGTGAAGAACTGAATGAAATCAAAGATAGGTTTAATGACGAGAGAAAAACGATCATTTCTATTGATGAAGATAGTTTTGAAGATGAGGATTTAATTCCAAGATCAAATATCGTTATTACTCTTACTCACAATGGGTACATTAAGAGATTACCGATTACGACATACCGTAGTCAAAAGCGTGGTGGTCGTGGTATCCAGGGGATGGGAACAAATGATGATGATTTTGTAGAACACTTATTTACAACTAATACACACCACACGATATTATTTTTCACGAATAAAGGTAAAGTGTACCGACTAAAAGGTTATGAAATACCAGAGTTAGGTAGAACTGCTAAGGGTATTCCGATTATTAACTTATTACAAATTGAACAAGGTGAGTACATTAGTACGGTTATACCAATTGAAGAATTTAACGAGAATTACTTATTCTTCATGACTAAACATGGTATAACAAAGCGTACGGAGCTAGCTTCATTTGCTAACATACGTAAAGGTGGACTTTTTGCGATTAACTTACGTGATGATGATGAATTACACGGTGTTCGCTTAACTGATGGTAATAAGGAGATTATTATCGGAACTAAAAAAGGAATGTCAATACGTTTCCACGAAGAAGATGTCCGATTAATGGGTAGAACTGCTGGTGGTGTTAAAGGGATTTCTTTACCGGAGGATGACCAAGTAGTAGGGATGGATATAATTGAAAAAGGTTATGACGTATTGACTGTTACCGAAAAAGGGTATGGCAAGAAAACACCAGAAGAGGACTACCGTATCCAGAACCGTGGTGGTAAAGGAATTAGAACTTGTAATATTACTGAAAAAAATGGTAATGTAGTTTCATTGCGTGTCGTAGCTGATGATAATGATTTAATGATCATTACTGTAAGTGGGGTTATCATTCGTCTCCATGTTGAAGATATTTCAAGAACAGGTAGAAATACGCAAGGTGTTCGATTGATTCGAGTTGGCGAAGGTGAAGGTGTAGCAACCGTTGCTAAAGTTGATATCGATGAAGAATCTATGGAAACCGAAATGCTAGAAGAGGAAAATACAGAAGTAGAAAATACAGAAGTAGAAAATAGTGAAGATTAAGCTATAACCATATACTTTAAAGACTTACCTACACGAATTGTGAGGTAAGTCTTTTTTTAAAGTATCAGAATTTATAAGTTTCTAACTTGGAAACTGTCTAGCTTCAGCGCCTACGAGCTCGGTCACTTCAGTCAAGTTACTGACTTCAATGTCTTCTTGGATTACTTCTTGAATATGCTTCATGCTACTTTGCTTCGAGGAAGCCTACTTCAAAGCTATGCTAGAAGACGCAGAAGCACGTAGGAAGCCAAAGAACGGCTTCTGTCAAAGGCCTTCCAGTGCCTTTCGCTCGTGACCAAGGCGCTTGCGCTTTTCTTGAAGAATATTGAATAATATAATTCGTCATTTTGGCTCTAAAAATATTATATATAGCTACACTGAACTGTTTTGAACGGGATATAGATTTATGCAGTTCAGTATTGATCATTATGAAATTTATTCAGATATGCTTATAATTTTCGGTATGGAAACTAATCTAATACTTTAGGGCCTCTGAACTCAAATCAGTTAATCTCTAGGCTTGAAATAATCATGTACTATAACTCAAGTGTTTTCTTTGTAATTTGTACGTTGTTGTATATCTGCTTCATAGCTTTATTAGTATCCGCAGAGGTACAATTAACTTTTACGCTGATCAGCGAGAGTACTTGCGCTTTATAAATAACACTTACAAGTGGTAAAAAAGTTTTTCTTAATAGAGTAGTAGTGAAACTATTTATAATTCGTTATAATATAAAAAATACAGGAAAAATTTATCAGTTTCTGGAGGAAGTGTAAATGAAGGTCAAACCAAATCAGTTGGAGTTAGGTTGCATACTATCCAAAGATGTATTTACTATATCGGATCGAGTACTAATGCGTAAAAAAACAGTATTAACAGAAGATTATATTCATGTTTTAAAGGCATTTTTAGTCGATGCGGTAGAAGTTGAAGCTACACTTGTTAACGGTCAACCTTTTACACCTAAAGAAGTTATCGAGCCTGAAATTGAAGACACCGAGAAAAGTGGTAATAAATCATTTATCGATCTCTATTTAGAAGCTGTTTCAACCTATACAGATATGTTTAAGAGTTGGCAAGCTGGAAGTAAAGTCGATATTTTAGGTATTCGTCAGATTCTTCTACCTCTACTAGATAAATTAGGAGAACAACCGAACGAGTTAATATCAATACACCACTACGCAGCGAAAGAAGCATATATTTTTCATCATGCAGTTACTCTAGGGTTACTTTCCTCGTATCTAGGAAAAAAATTAAATTATTCAAAGGCAGAGCAAATACAACTAGGTATTGCTGGCATGATGTCTGATAGTGGTATGGCTAAAATACCATACCGCATATTAGAGAAGAAAGGTCCCTTGACTGCATTAGAATATGATGAAATAAAAAAACATCCATTGTATAGTTACCAGATGATTAAAGATGTACCTGGTATAACTGAAGCTGTCTTACTTGGCATTCTTCAACATCATGAACGCGAAGATAGTACAGGTTATCCTATGAAACTACCATCTACCAAACTTCATAGATTTAGTAGAATAATTGCTGTTATAGATATTTTCCATGCGATGACTTCAGAGAGGCCTTATAAAGCAAAACAATCACCATACCGAGTTATCGAATTAATTATTAAAGATAACTTCGGAAAGTATGACCTTAATGTTGTAAGGGTATTATGTAATTTAATAGCAAATTTTATCATTGGAGATAAGGTAAGATTAAATAACAATGATATAGCTGAAGTTATTTTTATTGAACCACATGCTCCAACTCGCCCTATGGTTAAAGTTGAAGACACAGGTGAAATTATTAAACTAGCGAACAGGAGTGATTTGTACCTCGAAGAAGTAATTGTATGATAAATGATTTCGATCCTTGATTATTATTATTTTAGATTCGAACAAAAAGATATTGCATTACAATTTATACTGTGATAAAGTATTCTTTATGTCCAACCGAACAAACAAACAAATAATAAATTTTAAATAAGAAAATGTTGACTAAGTTGATTGTTAGTGATATATTATTAAAGTCGCTTCTTGATAAATTAACACGAAATGAAAAGTTGTTGACAAAACGTTCTGTTGATGGTAAAGTTAAGATCTTGTCTCAAGGCGAGGTTGAACAACACATCAGAAATTGTTCTTTGAAAACTGAACACACAGCCAAGCGAATTAAAGAGATAGTAAATATCTCGTCAATGAATTTTTATTTTTGAGCTTTATCAAACACTTTTATGGAGAGTTTGATCCTGGCTCAGGACGAACGCTGGCGGCGTGCCTAATACATGCAAGTCGAGCGAATGGATGGGAGCTTGCTCCCTGAAATTAGCGGCGGACGGGTGAGTAACACGTGGGCAACCTGCCCTGTAGACTGGGATAACTTATTGCTAGTAATCGCGGATCAGCATGCCGCGGTGAATACGTTCCCGGGCCTTGTACACACCGCCCGTCACACCACGAGAGTTTGTAACACCCGAAGTCGGTGGGGTAACCTTTTGGAGCCAGCCGCCTAAGGTGGGACAGATGATTGGGGTGAAGTCGTAACAAGGTAGCCGTATCGGAAGGTGCGGCTGGATCACCTCCTTTCTATGGAGTTAAAACTCTAGTCGATGCTTTTCTTAGGGAAAAGTACCGCTTGTGCATTTGTGTTCAGTTTTGGAAGAATGATCTTCCAAATTATATAGTTTGCTGATTTGAATTCAGACCGTGCGTCTGCGTCTACAAGTGTCGCTTCGAAGTGAACTTCCTCGACGCAAAGCAGCATGAAGCTAATTCACAGTTGCATCTCATGATGTAATTGAGGTCAGTAGCTTTTTTGAGAGAATAATCTCTCTTAATAAGTAATTAAGACAATTTAGAAGCAAGAAGTTCGAGGAAGTGACTGAGGAAATCACCGGAGTGTGCTTAGGGGCACATGAGGATGATTAACGAAGGAACTGACGAAGAAATTCGACGCTTATCAATTGCCAAAAGGTAAATACGAAGTTTATCATTTGCCGACTCGTTCTTTGAAAACTAGATAACAACTAATACATTTAAGTTTTACCGGAAGTCATTATGACTTTGAGTAAATCTTGAGTAGTCAAGAATTCAATTCGACGAACTTCTATATTTTTTACACTATGTAAAGATGTAGAGGCGAATTAGAAGCGAGAAGATCGAGGAAGTGAAGGGCCGAGGAACGGAACGTATGTTCAACGATACGTGAGTACCGCAGGCACAAAACTGACGAAGAGATTTGAAGCTTATCATTCGCCGACAGGTTAAGTTATGAAGGGCGCACGGTGAATGCCTTGGCACTAGGAGCCGACGAAGGACGCGACGAACAGCGATATGCCTCGGGGAGTTGTAAGTAAACTTTGATCCGGGGATTTCCGAATGGGGGAACCCACCATCCGTAATGGGATGGTATCCATATCTGAATACATAGGGTATGAGAAGGCAGACCTGGGGAACTGAAACATCTAAGTACCCAGAGGAAGAGAAAGAAATATTCGATTACCTGAGTAGCGGCGAGCGAAAAGCCGGAAGCCGGAATTGCTAGTAATCGCGGATCAGCATGCCGCGGTGAATACGTTCCCGGGCCTTGTACACACCGCCCGTCACACCACGAGAGTTTGTAACACCCGAAGTCGGTGGGGTAACCTTTTGGAGCCAGCCGCCTAAGGTGGGACAGATGATTGGGGTGAAGTCGTAACAAGGTAGCCGTATCGGAAGGTGCGGCTGGATCACCTCCTTTCTATGGAGTTAAAACTCTAGTCGATGCTTTTCTTTAGAGAAAAGTACGCTGACGCTGTGTTTCAGTTTTGAAAGAATGATCTTTCAATAATTAAATTTATAAATGTTATTAAGGATGAGACAGTGATCCTTCTTTTTATGTGCATTTTTGTGGGCCTATAGCTCAGCTGGTTAGAGCGCACGCCTGATAAGCGTGAGGTCGGTGGTTCGAGTCCACTTAGGCCCACCAGATTTGTAAGAGATTGGGGCCTTAGCTCAGCTGGGAGAGCGCCTGCCTTGCACGCAGGAGGTCAGCGGTTCGATCCCGCTAGGCTCCACCAAAAAAGTCATTGACATCATTGATTAAATGGTGTTATATTTATCAAGTCGCCTTTTTTAGTGCGAAATTGTTCTTTGAAAACTAGATAACAACTAATACATTTAAGTTTTACCGGAAGTCATTATGACTTTGAGTAAATCTTGAGTAGTCAAGAATTCAATTCGACGAAAAATCCTTTTGAAAAAACAGGTATTTTTTTGAGAGAAGCGAGTAGTTCGAGGAAGCAACTGAGAAAATCACCGGAGTGTGCTTAAAGGCACATGAGGATGATTACCGAAGGGAGCTGACGAAGAAATGCGAAGCTTATCGCAAAAAAAATAGGTTAAGTTAGAAAGGGCGCACGGTGAATGCCTTGGCACTAGGAGCCGACGAAGGACGCGACGAACAGCGATATGCCTCGGGGAGTTGTAAGTAAACTTTGATCCGGGGATTTCCGAATGGGGGAACCCACTATCCGTAATGGGATGGTATCCATATCTGAATACATAGGGTATGAGAAGGCAGACCTGGGGAACTGAAACATCTAAGTACCCAGAGGAAGAGAAAGAAATATTCGATTACCTGAGTAGCGGCGAGCGAAACGGTAACAGCCCAAACCAAGGGGCTTGCCCCTTGGGGTTGTAGGACACTCTATACGGAGTTACAAAGAAACGAAGTAGACGAAGCGATCTGGAAAGGTCCGCGAA